>NZ_JAVDWR010000013.1:0-94735 GCF_031457405.1 Rheinheimera soli
CCTATCAATTGAAGGATGCCAAGCCACAACTGAATATCACAAACGCGGAGTTTAATGCGATTACAGTCATGGCTCGTTAAACCGATCTCAGGTTAGTTAGTTAGTCTTAACAAAAAACCGGCACTAAGGCCGGTTCTGTTTTGGGTTGATGCAAATCACTACTGCAACGATTTATCCCTGATTGCTTTAAATTCTTTACCAGGTAACCAGTTGGGCCAGTTGTGGCTGTTCGCTACTTCTAAGCCGACCTGATAAAACAGAAATAAATCCTGCTGCGAGCCGCGTAAATCCCATTTGGGATCGAACTCGTCATTCACTTTATGGTAGTAATCCGTGACATAGTTTTTACGTTGCTGTAAGCCCCAGTCTTTACCATGGGCTACGCTGTCGATGCCACCACGGGCGTACAACATAGGCACACCTTTTTTCGCCAGATTAAAGTGATCTGAGCGGTAATAAAAACCATCCTGTGGTGTAGGTTCAGGCGCTATATAACGGTTTTGCTTTTTAGCGTATTTATCCAGTATGGGTTCCAGCTCTGAGCTGCCGTAACCAAACACCATCACATCCCGCATAGGGCCATAGACATTCATAATATCCATATTGATACCGGCCACTGTTTTATTCATCGGAAACAACGGATGTTCTGCATACCAGGCAGAGCCCAATAAACCACGCTCTTCCACCGTGACCGCAAGAAAAGCGATAGAACGTTCTGGCGCCGGGCCTTGCTTAAACTTCTCAGCCAGCGCTAATAAGGCAGCCACACCACCGGCGTTATCTTGTGCGCCGTTAAAAATTTTGTCGTCGCTGCGGCTGAAGTCCAGACCAAAATGGTCCCAGTGCGCCATATAAATGACAGCTTCATCCGGCTTTTTACTGCCAGGAATAAAACCTATGACATTATTGGAATCAATTTCACGCAGGTTGTTTTTGATACTGATACTGGCTTTGGCATGCAGTGGTATAGCTTTAAAGTCAGGCTTTAAGGCTTTAGCTTTCATCTGTTTTAAGCTGCTGCCATTGGCGGCAAATAAGCGCTCGGCGGCGTCCAGCGATAACCAGCCTTCCACTTCGGCTTTGTGCATATTTTTATTGGCATTGGCCAGTTCAAAACGGATAGGACTGGTGCCTGCCACAACGTTCCAGCCGTAACTGGCGGCGTCAGTTTCGTGCACTATCAGCACCATAGCAGCGCCCTGACGGGCCGCTTCTTCGTATTTGTAAGTCCAGCGGCCATAATAGGTCATGGCATTACCGGTAAAAAGTTTGGCATCCTGAGTGGCAAAACCCGGGTCATTCACCAGCACTACTACTGTTTTGCCTTTTACATCCAAATCTTTGTAATCGTTCCAGTTGTATTCAGGCGCCACTATGCCATAACCGGCAAACACCATCTCGCTGTTCTCCAGCTTTATTTCAGGCAGCATACGGGTTGACCAGGCCATCATATCGGTTTTATAACCCAGAGTAGCTGCGGTTTTATCCCCTGTTAAAGTCATGCCAGATACAGCAACAGGATCAATTTGCACCACAGGCACAGCCTGACGGTAACTGCCGTTTTTATAAGGCGTTAAACCCATACGCTTAAATTCAGTTTCAAGGTAAGCCACTGTGCGCTTTTCACCTTCAGTGGCAGGAGCGCGGCCTTGCATTTCATCCGACGCTATTTTCTCAAAATAGCCGGAAAAGTTCGGGTTAAAGTCGGTTTGCAGTAGTTCAGGCTCAGTGGCACTGGCGGTAAAAACCAGCCCCAAAGCCAGGGTACTTATTAACTTATTCATAGCTTTCCTTTTAAAAAAATAAGGCAGAGTCGATGCTCTGCCTTATGATCTTTTATTCACCTTACTTCTCTGCCAGAGAAACATCCCGTATAGCTCGGAACTCACGGCCTTCGAACCAGTTTGGCCACTGTTCAGAGTTCGCCAGCTCGTTACCTACCTGATAGAACACATTCATATCCTGCTGCACACCGCGTAAATCCCAGCTGTCGTCAAATTCGTCAGCGGCTTTGTGGTAACAACAGACATTGTATTCTTTCTTCTGAGCAGCGCCCCACTCTTTGCCATGTTCAAAACTGTCGATGCCACCTTTAGCGTACAGCATAGGCACGCCTACTTTGGCCAGATTGAAGTGGTCTGAGCGGTAGAAAGAACCATGCTCAGGACTTGGCTCAGGTGCCACATAACGGCCTTGCTGTTCAGTGTATTTGGTCAGAATGCTTTCCAGCTCTGAGTTGTTATAGCCAACCACCACCATATCTTTCATCGGACCATAGACGTTCATCACGTCCATATTGATGCCTGCGACTGTTTTGTTCAGCGGGAACACAGGGTTTTGTGCATACCAGGCAGAACCTAATAAACCACGCTCTTCAGCCGTAACAGCCAGGAAAGCCACTGAACGTTTTGGTTTAGGCGCTTTCGCAAAATGTTCAGCTAAGGCCATGATGGCGGCCGTACCACTGGCGTTGTCCTGAGCACCATTAAAAACTTTGTCTTTTGGATTGGAGAAATCCATTCCTAAGTGATCCCAGTGCGCCATATAAAGCACCACTTCGTCTGGCTTTTCTGAACCTTCGATATAACCCATTACATTGTTGGACGTTAGTTCACTGATATTATTTTTCACTGAAACCGAAGCTTTCACTCCCATAGGCACAGCTGCAAAGTCTTTACTCAGCGCTTTTTGACGCATAGTGTCAATATCAGTGCCCATAGCAGCAAAAAGCTGCTGAGCCGATTCAGTGGTCAGCCAGCCTTCTACTTTGGATCTGTCCATATTTTTATTGGCATTGATCAGATCAAACTTCGTAGGTGAACCACCTGCTACAACCTGCCAGCCATAAGAAGCAGGTTCAGTTTCATGGATAACCAGCGCCATAGCAGCCCCCTGACGGGCGGCTTCTTCAAACTTATAAGTCCAGCGACCGTAATACGTCATGGCATTGCCACTAAACAGATTTGGATCTTTGGTGGCAAAACCCGGATCGTTAACAAACATCACTACGGTTTTACCTTTGACATCCAGGCCTTCATAGTCGTTCCAGTCGTATTCTGGTGCTACTATGCCGTAACCGACAAACACCAGTTCACTGTCTTTGACTTCAACCTGTTCCGTCACTTGCGTGGTCCAGGCCATCATTTGTTCTTTGTATTTCAGCTCTGTAGTCAGCTTGTCGCCCGACAGTTGCATGCCAGACACTTCTTTAGGATCAATACGCACTAAAGACACAGGTTGCAGGTAGCTATCGCCATTAATGCCCTTTAAACCAATGCGTTTAAATTGTTGAGAGATATAGTTTATGGTTTTTTCTTCGCCTGGCGTGGCAGGCATACGGCCCTGAAATTCATCAGAAGCCAGAGTTTTTAAGTAGTCTTTGTACGCTGAGTTAAACTCAGTCCCCATCAAAGCACTGGCGGCTTTGGTTGGTTCAACTGCTGCTGTGGTCGCGCTTTGCTCTGGTTCAGCTGGTTTAGAACAAGCTGTTAAGGTTAAAGCGGCCATCATGGTCAGCGTTGTGGCTGAAAACCAAAATGGTGGTTTCATAACACTCCCGGATTATTATTGTTTTGTTTATCTATATAAACGGACTCTTCGATACTAACCAAGACAGCTGCAACGCACCAGATCAGTGGTCGCAGCTTTTGCCCCGTTAAAGGAGAAATGGCGCTCGTTCAGCTTATTTAGCCGCGCCCCAGTTTGCTTTTGGTAAAGCAACGGCTTTAGTTAAATCAAAATCCACACGAAATTCACGGCCTTCGCGGGTTAACCTGTAGCTAAAACTTTCGTTTGGGTATAAATACATATGCCAGGTATTGCCGATAGACTGTGGCATTTTAGTTTTGATAAACAGATTTTTTGAATAATCATCAGCAGGGAAACTCTGAGCTTCAGTCCAGCCAGGAGTCGCAGTGTGGCCACCGTACATAGTAGAGATGTCATCGCTGCCATCTTCATGTTTATGCTGATGCTGCAACTGAAGACCATCAGCTGTTTTAGTAATAATCCAGGTGCGTGAACGGTTTTCACCCACCACAAAAGGCACCTGAATTTGTGTGTCGCTGCAGTCGCGCACATGCATCACCATACCGCCGCTAAAAGCTGCACTTGGCTGATTATCCAGCGTGGTTTTACCGGCAAAAGCTTTACCACAAAGCGATTTTAACTGATCAAAAAACTGCAGCTGTGCCGGACTTGGTGCCGCAGCAACAGATAAAGACGTAAGGCAAGCAGCTAAGGTAAAGGTGTTGATAAGTAATGTTTTTTTAGTTATGTACATCAGTGGACTCCTTTTTTAGTCACAGCACTATACCTTTATTAAAGGCAAAAACGCAAAGCGCAACAACAACAGGAAAAGTGATGCAAAACTTAATAGACGCAAAGTTGCTGATGAAAGTATTCAGCAAAACAGAACAACAGGGCGAGCCAGTGGACACGCCTTTTGGCAAAGGTTTTGAGCTGGACGGTATGACTGTTGCCAGCGGCTTTGATGGTTACGACTTATATTTTATGGCTGATCAGGTGACTGTCACTTTAGGTTTTCATCAAAAATATCATATAGATGCAAAAGATGAAGAGCATATAGAGCAGTTTATCCAGCGTTTAAAACGTATAGATGCTAAATAAGTCTGACCACAACTGCAAACGTATGCAGCCTGAGTTCAGTGCCAATTGCCTGTGTTAGCATAAGGAAAAACGACATGGATACAGACGAAGATGCAATTTTCTATTTATTCCAAACCCAGCCGCAAAAAAGCCTGGCTGCTCAGCGCTCTGGCGATCGCTTTATTAGGCTCCTGCGGTAAAGCGCCAGTGCAAAACCAGAAACCAGCTACAGAAGTTAAAAAAGCGGCAGAAAAACCAGCCCCGGCACAAGCCGAAGCTCAAACAGGCAAGGTTGTGGTGTATCAGCTATTCACCCGCTTATTTGGCAATAGCAACAACACAAATCAGCCCTGGGGCACTATTGAACAAAACGGTGTCGGCAAATTTAACGATATCAATGAGGCTGCGCTGAAAGGCATTAAAGAACTGGGCGCAAGCTATGTCTGGTATACAGGCATTTTGCACCATGCCGTGATCCGCGATTACAGCGCTTATGGCATCAGCCACGATGACCCTGATGTGGTGAAAGGCCGCGCTGGTTCTCCTTATGCAGTCAAAGACTATTACAGCGTAAACCCGGATTTAGCAGTAGATCCGGCTAAACGACTGGAAGAATTTCAGGCCCTGATCAACCGCACTCATGCACAAGGGTTAAAAGTCATTATTGATATAGTGCCCAACCATGTGGCACGTCATTATCAATCACTGCATAAACCTGAAGGTATTGAAGATTTTGGTGCCAATGACGACACCAGTGTGGAATACAAACGCGATAACAACTTCTATTACGTGGTCGGTCAGCCTTTTCAGGTGCCAAAACCACAAAATGGTTATCAACCTTTGGGTGGCGAAGCGCATCCACTGTCTGACGGTAAATTTGAAGAAACCCCGGCGAAATGGACAGGCAACGGCTCTCGTTTAGCTCAGCCGGATTTTAACGATTGGTACGAAACCGTAAAAGTAAACTACGGCGTCAAACCAGACGGCAGTTACGACTTTGATAGCCTGCCTGCCGACTACGCCACTAAATCTGTACAGCAACACGCTGCCTTCTGGCAAGGCAAAGACGTACCCAACTCCTGGCTGAAATTCCGTGATATCACCTTCTACTGGCTGGATAAAGGCGTAGACGGTTTCCGTTTTGATATGGCCGAAATGGTGCCGGTGGAATTCTGGAGCTTTTTAAACTCCAGCATTAAAACAAAGAACCCCAATGCCTTTTTATTAGCTGAAGTCTATAACCCGGCCTTGTACCGTGACTACATTCGTTTAGGCAAAATGGATTATCTGTACGACAAAGTGGAAATGTACGACAGCCTGAAATTAGTGATGCAAGGCACAGGCAGCACTGATGCTATCGCCAGCGTACAACAAGGTATGGCAGATATTGAACACCATATGCTGCACTTTTTAGAAAACCACGACGAGCAGCGTATTGCCGCCCCTGAATTTGCAGGTGACGCTAATAAAGCCAAACCCGCTATGGTGGTGTCAGCTTTAATCAGCAGCTCGCCAACTATGTTGTATTTTGGTCAGGAAGTCGGTGAATCAGGCACTTTGGATTCAGGTTTTGGCGACCCAAGCCGTACTACTATTTTTGATTACGCTGGCGTGCCCGCTCATCAAAACTGGTTAAACGACGGCAAATTTGATGGTGGCAAACTGACTGAAGAACAAAAACAACTGCGTGAGTTTTACGTGAAGTTAATGACCTTATCAGCCACAGAAGCAGTATTTAACGGTGCTTACCAAGAGCTGCATACGGTCAACAAAACCACACAAGGTTACACCGATAAAACCTATGCTTTCACCCGTTTTAACGATACAACCAAAGTGATAGTGGCCAGCAACTTTGCTTCTACAGCCACCAGTTTTGCACTCACACTGCCTGCAGATTTATTGCAACAATGGCAGCTGAGCGGTGGCGATGTTGAATTAAAAGATATGTTGTCTGAACGTAAAGCGTCTTTGAAAGTGACAGGTGATACAGCTTCAGTGCAAATCGACTTAGCGCCGCTGGAGTCTGTGGTATTGAAGTTTTGATTGGGTTGATTTGATTGGTTTTTGTAGCAAAACAAAAAGGCGTTTTTACGCCTTTTTGTTTTGAGATTTGCGCATTCTTCTTAGAAATTAAAGATCATCAGTGATACTTTGCAACGACGTAACTCTTGACATCAGAATTTTCAATTCAGCATTTGAATAATTGTCTAAATTGCTCTGAATAAAGTTAATAATTTCAGGGATATCAGCATCTTGCTTAACAAAAATATACCTAATATCTTTCGGGGTAAGTTTGAGAGAAAACCTGTCTTTTATCTTTAGGTTATAAACCTCTAATTGGGAGACATCAAAAAAAATCTCTTTGCTTAACCATTGTTGTATGTCTTCACTGTAAGGGACGTAACGCCATTCATTCTCTTGATAAAAATCTTTACTGATGAAATTTCCACCGATATTCATAGTTCCGTTCAATGGCTTAAAGTGCGATAAAATCACGTTCAGATCAGCTCCAAACTTTTCGTAGTAAACTGTTTTAGCAGTATGATCAAAATTCTTGTACATGTTAGTGACCGAGAAGCCATAGTTACTTGTGTTAGATAAATAAGAAACAGGATTCAAACGGCTCAGAAGCGCCCATTCTTTAGTGACGCCTATGCCATATGAGCCGTAAAAATCCACATGGTCTTTGATCCTAGATAGCGGAATGTCACAGAAACAAACCATAGGAAATGCTGTGTAAAAATTACTTTGCATATACCAGGTTAGGTCCTCTAAACAATACCTTGGCCAAAAACCTTCTGTAAGTATTTTTTTAACGAGCTCTAAATTTTTGGTGAAATGAAATAGTGTTTGAGACTTTGGCTTCATTGGATTTCTCGTTCAATAGAAAATGTCCGGACTGAAAGGTCAGCTGTCGCAATGTGTCTAACAAAAATGCTATCACTAAGTCCCCAAAATACAACGCCCAATAAAGCGCAGTAAAGCCAATAAGTGAGCGACCTAAACATACAAAAGCTTTTACTACATGCAGCATCAGTCGCATCTGCTCTTTCGAGTGCCAGAGCAGATTGCAACTCTCAGATCCAGTCTTGTTTCTTGGCCCAAAAGATGTTTAACAATAACACCAAAGCCTCAAAAGGCTATCTCTGTGCTGATGTCTACTTACAAAACAGTGTTTTAAAAAGCTCTTCTGACTTTTTCAACCCTTCATCCGTAAAGACCACTGATTTTGTTTTGCTTATCGGGTCGAGGATAACCCCCTTTTAATAAAGCCGGTTTGTCACATCCCAATCCAGTTGTTTCCATGCCCGGCGCTGTTCATGCAAGGTCAGATAAAGCAAAGCCAGGGCAGCTTCGTCTATTTTATCTTCATCAATATCCATGGTCTTCTCCACTTTGGTGTGCTGAAAAGGAGTTTAGCCGCACTTCGGCCGGCTTGCACAAACCAGCTGGCCTAATACCACTGTCTGATATATCAGACAAAAAACAACAAAATATCTACTTTGTGACTAATATAATAGACAAAAGCCATTCAGCTCGCTTTTATGCAGCTAAACCCTTGGGGACTATTACCATGACAAATACAGCACCTAAAACTCAGCCTTATAAAGACAGATTTGAGCTTAAAAACCAATTGATCAAAGACATGCTGGCAGGGCATATCAGTTTAGGCCAAGTGGGGAAAGCCATTCGTACTCAAGGCTTACAGATGTCACAAACTGAAGTATGCAGCTTGCTGGGATTAAGCCGTCAGGTGGTCAGCGATATTGAAAATGATACAGGCAATCCACGACTGGATAGCCTGAGGTGTTACTTTAAGTTAATGGGGCTGGAGATAGCTTTGCTGCCACGCCAGCGCACAGAGCTGGATGAATTGCTGAAAAACTAAAGCGCCCTGTGGTACGGACACTTTAGCGTTCAACCAAACAATGATGCTTTCACTTTCAGGCTAAACGAAAGTAATTCACATGGCCTGCCAGCCTGCTGGCAATCTGCTTTAGTTCTACACTGGAACGGGCGACCTGATCGGCGGCGCTGGCGGTCAGCTCTGTTGCACCTTTAATTTGCATTACATTACGGTTAATGTCTTCTGCCACTATGCTTTGTTGTTCGGCTGCACTGGCAATTTGCTCATTCATTTGATTTAAGAGATTCACAAAACCTTTGATTTTACCGAAGGACTCCAAAGCACCTGCTGCAAAGTCTACTGTATGACCTGCTTGTTTCTGGCTGCCAGCCATGGCACTGACAGTAGCTTGCACTCCTTCGTGCAGGCGACTGATCATGGCCTGGATCATTTGAGTGGAGTCCTGAGTACGGCTGGCCAAAGTACGAACTTCATCTGCCACTACCGCAAAACCACGGCCTTGCTCACCGGCCCGAGCTGCTTCTATGGCAGCATTCAGTGCCAGCAAATTCGTTTGTTCTGCCACACCCCGTATCACTTCCACAACCTGGCCTATTTCGGCGCTTTGAGCTGATAACAGCTCTATCACGCTAGTGGTCTGGCTGACGTCTTTGGATAGAGCCTCAATGGCGGCAATAGTTTTTGCCATCACCTCGTCACTTAATTTCAGATTAGTTTCAGTTTCATTGGTTTTTTGTGCTGCGTTCACTGCATTTTGCGCAACATCGGCCACTGAAGTACTCATTTCATTCATAGCGGTAGACACCATTTCTATTTCCTGGTGCTGCAAAATCAACTGATCTGTGGTTTTTTCACTGCTGACAGCCAACTCGTCAGCAGCCTGACCCAAAGCGCCGGACGCCAGTTTTAACTCCCCCACTATGCCGGATAACTGCGCCACCATAGCGCGCAAGTGATGCAATAAACTGGAGTTGTCCTGCTGCTTTAATTCAATTTGAATATCCAGCTCTCCGGCCGCCACTTTACGCACTATCATGGCCGCATATTCAGGTTCTCCACCTAAATGCCCAAGGGTATGACGCACTATCCAACTGGCGGCTGTGATAGCCGCCAACACAGCCACCAAAGTTAAAATACTGATCAACCAGACTTCCTTGCTATACAACTTTTCAGAGGCCAAAAATTCAGTTTCCGCCACCTGCAACTGCAAGTTCACCAGTTCGGTAATTTTTTCGCTGATAGGGTCGATACTGCGATACAAAGGGCCATTAAAATCCTGCAAAGTTCCACTGATATCCCCGCTTTGTTGCTGTAAAAACAGCACCAATTGCTTGATATCAGCATCCGCATCTTTAAACAAAGCTGAGGCCTGGTTAGCAAGCTGTTGCTCTTCTGCCGTCAGAGTTGTAGCTATATAACTTGCCCACTCAACATTGATCTGCTGTTGTGCTGTGTGCACCTGAACCAGCGCCTGCTCTGAGGTTAATAAGCCTGAATGGGCCTTATTCACTGCATCGATCACCGAAACCGCATATAAATCCGCGATATTTTTTAAGCCTTTCAGAGGTACTACCCTGTCCAGATAGACAGTCTTCAATCCCTGATTCATGCTGTTCATTGCAAGCAAGCCTGTAGCTGCTAACAACAGCATCAGGAATAAAGGGATGGCAAAAGAGAATGACAGACGAGCGGCTAAACCAAATTTTGTTTTCATAACAGACTCCGATTCCGTTCAGGCGAATGATGACCCTATGGCACAGGCGAAACCCGGGCGAGCCGCAAGGAAAATTCCATAGTTGGTTCAAGTCTAGAAGTTGTTTGTATTAGCGCAAGAGCTGATTAACCTTTGTAACAAATTAACAAAACTTAATCAGAAGGCGGTGATATTGCAGCAGATCCAGATTTAACTTTTTGTAAGTGTTGATTAAATTTTTCTATCAGTTGCTGATTCGCTGGTTCTCGCCGCAAAGCCAGATGTAAAGTTTTCAGTTCAGTTAAGCTGCTGTTAAATTGCACTTTGCCTGACGCTAAGCGTTTTACCTCAGTATCGTGCTCCAGCAAATAGAGCAAAACCCTGCGGTCTATGACCGCCAGATCCAGCCGGCCCAAGGCTACTTTCAGAACATTGAGCCTGTCAGATATCGCCACCTGTGGTTTGAGTTGCCCTGTGGCTATCATCTGGTCCACTTTAGCCAGATTGATATAGTCCTGCACTACACCCAACTGGTATTGAGGCAAAACAGTAAAACTCAGCTGGCCCAGAGGCTGAGCTGTGGCTTCGACAAAACCCAGCTCGCTGCTGCCAAGACTATCCGACAAAATAAATTTTGGGTTATAGGTTTGATATTCGGGGAAATAACCTGCATACAAGCCGTCGGTTTTTTCACTGGTCCTTATGGCCCTGGACCAGGGCAAAAACTCGGTCTGTACGTCCAGTTGCATAGAGGCGAATACTTGCCTGAGCAGCACTGTGGTTTCACCCTGCTGTTCAAGTTGAGAGCCAGTGTAAGGCGGCCAGTCTAAACTGGCCAGCCTGACAGCTTCTGCAGCCTGACCCCACAGAGGCAACAGACAAAGCCAGCCCAGGTAGTTCTTCACTATGTTCCTCAGCAGCGCAATTGCGCCAGTTGAGAGTCCATGGCTCCGGTAATACTATCAATTTCTTTGCTGATCAACAGGTTTTGTTTAGCCAGTTGATGCAAAGCTTTAGTGGCATCATCTATGGCTGTAATGTTGCGGTTAATTTCTTCACTGACCTGATTTTGCTCCTCCGCAGCTGAAGCCACCTGGAAAGCATTATCCGCTATGCTGGAAATACCAGCAGTGGCCAAAGAGAGCTTTTCATAAGAGCTTTCGGCTTCCTGCAAAGTACTGGTGACTTTGTCGGTATTGGTATGAATTTGTTGTACCGCCGCAGCAACTTGTTGTTGCAACCCATGGATCAGATTTTTAATTTCATCTGTTGAACTATGAGTACGGGCTGCCAGTGACCGCACTTCATCGGCCACCACAGCAAAACCACGGCCCTGTTCACCAGCCCGCGCTGCTTCAATAGCTGCATTCAGTGCCAACAAATTAGTTTGTTCGGCTATGGCCTGGATCACATCAATAATGCCATTAATTTTTTGGCTGCTTTGTGCGACTTCATTCACACCCTGACTGGTGTGGCTAAATTCAACAGACACAGTTTTAAAAGCTTCCACCGTATTCTGAAACAAATGATTAGCGTCCGTTAAGGCTGCCAGTGATTCCTGTGCCCCCTGTGCAGTGCTGCCCGCCAGATTAGCAACTTCATGTGCAGTGGCTGACATTTGATGCATAGCTGAAGCCACGTTTTGAATTTCACTGGCCTGAATACTGACAGAGCTATTGGTTTGATCTGTGGTTTGTACCATCTGCTCCGACTGGTACTGCATCAGTTTAGAAGACTCTTTTAAGTTATTGATCATCGATCGTAATTTGGCGGTGAACAGGTTAAAACCATCCGCCATATCATTGAGTTCCTGATGCTGACTTTGCTTTAATTGCCGGGTCAGATCGCCTTCAGAGCCTGCCAGCTCTTTCATCAGCACACTCATATGTAAAATGGGCGCTGTGGCGCTTTTTAAACCCAAAGCCATTAACACCACAAAAGCTAACAATAACACCAGACCTAAACCAATCATGCTTTGAGTGGTTTGGGCTGAGTCTGCATTCAGCTGATCGGCCAGCTGAATCGCCATAGCCAAAGCCGTGGCTTCAGGCACTGCGACCACAACTTTCCAGCCCGACTCTGTACTGTCGAGTTTGATGGGCTGTGTTACCAGCATGGAATCTTTGTACAAGCTGACGTCCGCTTGTTGCTGTTGTAAATGTGCAGCTAAATCCGCATCCAGCACTTTAATCGACTGGCCCAATTGAGCGGGATACTTGTTACTGGCAACCACAAGCCCATATTTACTAATCAGATAAAGTTCAGCTTTGCCACCATAAAGCAAATCAGCCTGAGCCTGTAATAGGGTTTGCAACACAGGCAGGTTTAAATCTACCCCTGACACCCCTCTGAACTGGTCCTGAGTCACCACCGGATACACCAGTGAGGTCAGCAGCACCTGATTGCCAGGCGCAATTTCCCATAAATAAGGCTCCATCAGACAAGCTTTTTTGCTGTCCTTGCTGCATAAATACCATTCGGCTTCACGTACGCCATACTCGTTTTTTGTATCTTTGTACTTCACCTCTGGATCTGGTGTTTGTACAAACTTCAGTTGATTTTGCTCACGGATCCAATAAATCTCCATAGAACCGGTTTTAGAACTGTGATCATTCGCGATGGAATACTGGCTGTCGGCACCATCATAGCCATTAGGTTCAAACTGACCATACAAAGACGAGATACCAGGGTTACTGCCCAAAATATGACCCGCCATCGCTTTTACCTGATCACGACTATAAGGTGTTTGACCGCTGCCTGAAGCTGAGCCGGATAACACTGCAGCAAAGTTTTTCGCCGTATCAAAATTGCGATCCAGTACGTTACTTGTTTCAAGCGCTGTGCGCTGTGCAGCTTCGGTCAGAATTTGCTCGGCCAAGGTGCGAACCGACTGAGTCAGTCGGGTGACAGCAGAATCATTGCTGCTGGTCATCGAATACCAGCCAATAAAGGCCATACTGCCAATACTGATAGCCAATAAAAGTGCGACGCCAAAAGTGAGTTTAAAACGTAAGGAATTCAACTGCATCATCTTCACCTAAAGCCAATTAAAGGTTTTTGCCACTGACAGCGAAAAAGTGGGTTCGCCTAAATCGTCCAGCGCCAAATCTGTGTCATCAAAAGCGGCAGTCCATCTTGCCCCTAACCATTCACCAGCGAGAGCGACCCGCCAATGGTGATAAGTGCCGTCTGTATCGCGCAAAAATTTGTCTGTGTCTGTTGACGTCGAACGGTCCCCTGACAGGATCAGCGTCAGATTGTCCGTCAACTGCATATTATGAGTCAGCATCACAATATAATGCCCGCCACCAGCACCAAAGTAATCACTGGCATACCAGTAGCTTAGTGTGGTGTTGTCATAAGACACTTTGATGTACGCCTCAGGATAATCAAAAGCACTGCTTTCGCTGCTGCCATAATAAGTGTAATGCGCCACCCCAAGGTCTAACGCCCAGTTGCCACCAAGCTCAGTGTAATAACCAGCATAAAAATCCACTTCCAGATCGGTATTTTCGACAAAGCTGACGTTAGAGCCCCAGCTCCCGACATACCAGCCAGAATCAGATACCCAGTCGAGGCTTGGCTGCAAGGCAGGATCATCTTCGGTTAAGGTAATGCCGTTAAATAAATAGTTGGAGGTAAGAGTTACTGTTGAGCTTAAGTTCGCCAGAGCTGCAGGGCTAAGTACCAGCATAAACAAAGCGGGGAAACCGATTTTTTTTGAGATCCGCATAAAAACTCCAATGCTGATTAAGAATTAAATTCAATCACTTAGACAGAATTCATGGTTCTAGCCTTTAAGGTATAGCAAGGCTTTGTAAAAAAAGCCCGAGTCCTGTTCAATTTCCCTAATTCACATATAGACTTCTAAACACCCAGAAATCTCTTTATTTCAATACTGAAATCGGGTTAACTGGTCCTTTCATTTTTCAGGAGTATAAATCAGATGTTTAAAGTAAATAGTTATTTTGACGGTAAGGTGACATCCATCGCTTTTCAGGGTGAAACATTGCCAGCCACTGTAGGTGTGATGGCACCGGGTGACTACGAATTTGGTACCAGTCAGCATGAAGTTTTAACTGTGATTAGCGGCGCTTTAACCGTATTATTGCCAGGCCAGACAGAGTGGCAAACCTTCGCGCGCGGCGCAGTGTTTGAAGTGCCGGCCCAGGCTAAGTTTCAACTCAAAGTGGACACTGACACAGCTTATCTTTGCACTTATCAATAAGGTGTGCATCCGGCACGCCTTTTCAGGAAAACTGAATTATGCGTGGTATGGGAACAGCAGCCAAAAGAGCAGATGCGGCTAAACAAACTGAAGCTCTTAATCTAAAGCAAACAGTACTGTATATGTGGCCCTATATCTGGGCCTTTAAAAGCCGGGTGTTGTTAGCTGTGGCTGCGCTGTTGGCCGCTAAAGCTGCCACTTTGTATTTGCCTTATGCACTCAAACTTATCATCGACGATTTAGATCCCAGCTTAAACTCAGTGTTAACTTTGCCACTGGCGTTTCTTTTCTTTTACGGTTTCTTACGTTTTGGCGCAGTTTTTTTTGGTGAAGTGCGGGATGCCTTATTCAGTCGGGTCACTGAACATGCAATGCGTAAAGTAGGTTTGCGGGTATTTAATCATCTGCATCAGTTGGAACTGAGTTTTCATTTAGACCGTCAAACCGGTGGCATAAGCCGCGATATAGAAAGAGGCACCAACGGCATCAGTTTTCTGATGCGGTTTTTAATGTTTAATATAGTGCCTACCCTGCTGGAAATACTGCTGGTCGCAGTGATTTTTGCGCTGCTGTTTTCGTACTGGTACGCCGTTTTAACTTTTGTCGCTGTCGCTTTGTATGTAGCTTTTACTTTTTATGTCACCGAATGGCGCAATAAATATATCCGCGAAGCCAATCAGGCCGACTCAGCCACCAATAGCAGAGCAGTCGACAGCCTGCTGAACTATGAAACCGTCAAATACTTCAATAACGAAGCTTATGAAGAACGTACTTATGATCAGTTTTTAGCCAACTGGGAACAGGCAAAACTCAAAAACCGTATGTCGCTGTTAGCCCTGAACTCAGGTCAGGCGCTGATTATTGCCGTCGCTATTACCCTGATGATGTGGATGGCAGCACAGGGTGTATTGGATAAAGAGCTGACGCTGGGCGATTTGGCGATGGTGAATGCCTATATGTTGCAACTGTTTATTCCTTTGAATTTTTTAGGTTTTGTTTACCGTGAAATCCGCCGCTCCTTAACCGATCTGGAAAATATGCTGGGGCTGTTGAAAAAAGAAGCGCAAATTAAAGACAAAACTGATGCACCAGAGCTGCAATTACAGCAAGGCCGTATTGAATTTAATCAGGTCCATTTTGGTTATCAGCCAGGCCGCTCTATTCTGAACGGCTTAAGTTTTGTGGTCGAACCCAGCCAAAAACTGGCTATTGTTGGCGCATCTGGTGCAGGAAAAAGCACCATAGCCCGGCTTTTATACCGCTTTTACGATATCCAAAACGGCAGCATTTGTATTGATGGCCAGGATATCCGTGATGTCACTCAAAGCTCGTTACGCCAAAGTATTGCGATAGTGCCGCAGGACACAGTGCTGTTTAATACCAGCATCAGAGAAAACATTCGCTACGGTAAACCTGATGCCAGCGAAGCCGAAGTGGATCAAGTGATCCAACTGGCTCATCTGGAAAGCTTTATTCAGAGCTTACCTCAAGGCGATCAAACTCTGGTCGGTGAACGGGGTTTAAAAGTATCAGGCGGTGAAAAACAACGTATTGCCATAGCCAGGGTGCTGTTAAAAGGCTCACCAATTCTGATTTTTGATGAAGCCACCTCGGCGCTGGATTCTCATTCGGAAGCAGCTATCTTAAAAGCTTTGCGTGAACTGGCAAAACACCATACCTCTGTGGTCATAGCTCATCGTTTGTCTACTGTGACTGATGCAGACAACATTTTAGTACTGCAACAAGGCGAAGTGGCGGAAGCTGGCACTCATCAGCAATTGCTGGCTCAGCAAGGGCTCTATGCACAGTTGTGGGCCAAGCAACAAGAGGCAAAACCCAAAACGGAGTAAAGCACGTTCAAGCGAAAATGAAGATAGATTAAATAAAGTAAAGACCGGGTAAAGAGCTGAACCTGTTTGATCAGGCAAAAACTTATCGGAAAACTATTGGCAAGGCTTTAATCCGGACTTCAGTCTGACCAATGGACAGAGCCATTGGTGCTCAGTCGGGCCTTGCCAAACTATTGGCAAGGCTTTAATCCGGCTTCGCTCTTCCAACTGCTTTGTTTTTCCTCTAAATTAGCGCCCAGTTGAAATAATCAGATGGAGTACAGCATGACCTGGTTTTTGTTGGTGGTCGGCCTGGTGTTATTGGTCGTTGGCGCAGATTTGCTGGTCAAAGGAGCTGCGCGTTTGGCTGGATCTTTTGGTATTCCGGCTCTGGTCATTGGTTTAACAGTTGTAGCATTTGGTACCAGTGCGCCAGAATTGGCTGTAAGCGTTAAAGCTGCGTATTCAGGACAAGCTGAACTGGCTATAGCTAATGCAGTGGGCAGCAATATCTTTAATGTGCTGTTTATTTTAGGCGCAGCAGCCATGATTTCACCTTTAGTGATTTCACGTCAGCTGATCCGTCAGGACGTGCCTATTATGGTGTTTGTTTCTGTGCTTGCGATGTGGATGACCTTTGATGGTGCTATTACACGGGTCGAAGCGGCTATTCTGGCTTTGGGTTTAGTCAGCTATACCTGGTTTTTGTTCCGTCAGGGCAAAGCTCAGGGAGTGGACACAGCAGACGAAGAAGTAGAAGAAATGCTCAAAGCCAAAGTTCCGGCCTGGCAAAACCTGTTGTTATTGTTAGGTGGCTTAGTATTGCTGGTTTTAGGTTCACGTTTTTTAGTCGACAGCGCAGTGGAAATTGCCCGCGCTTTAGGGGTAAACGAAGCTGTTATTGGCCTGACTATTATTGCAGCAGGTACTTCTCTACCAGAAGTGGTGACCTCTGTGGTTGCTACCTTAAGGGGCGAACGTGATATAGCCGTAGGCAACGTGGTGGGCAGTAACATTTTTAATATCCTTTGTGTATTAGGAATTGCAGGCGTGGTCTCCCCTATCCCGCTGCTGGCAGGCGAACAAATGGCCATGGTTGATATTCCGGTGATGGTGGGTGTAGCAGTATTGTGTTTACCACTGTTTTTTATCGGCTCATCGCTGAACCGTATAGAAGGTTTGTTATTTATGCTGCTTTATATCGCCTACACCTGGTATCTGGTGGCTATGGCATTAAAAGAAGATTATCTGCCAGACTTACAACAAGGTATTTTGTATGGACTGCTGCCAGTGGTGGTGTTCTATGTCGTCGCTTCTTTTATTCACGACAGGATAAAAAACAGACCAGCACATTAGTTATATCTACTGTTGCAACAAACTGAAAAACAGGCCCACCCGGGCCTGTTTTGGTTTATAGCAGCAAAGCCAGAAGCAAAACCCGCCGTTATAATTTCATATCAGTCTTTATGGCTTTTATTGCGTAAAGCTAAAGGGTCGGCAGTAAGTCCAAAACCCAGCAGAGGCAACAGTTCCGGTATTTCATCTTCCGGTATGCCCACTTTGTGAAAATGCTTTACCACATACTGCAAATCATGGCCTTGCTCTTTGAATTGTTGTGCAGTTTTTAAATGCACAGTACGCATAAAGTTGGATGTCATGGCAGTCACTCCCTGAAGAAAAAGCGACTGTCATAGTGGTGAAATATCCGCCAGCAGGCAAGCGATTTTCGACGAAAATTTGCACAATTTTTCGAATAAAGCCTAAGCCTTTGATCCCGTTCAAAGATTATCTGGAGAGCTTAAATTTTCGGCTCAGCAGTTTATCCAGCCACTTTTGTGGCATTAAACGCGCCAATAAAGGCAAAGTCACAGCACCATGACCTATACCCACTACACCGCTGCAATAGGTTTTATTCAGTTGTTTCATTAAGCTTTTGGCAAAATGTTCTGCCGACGTCGGCTGATTTTGACTGGCATTGGCACGCAACATCACACCTTCCCGCATTGGCCACCAGAAGGAGTCTGGTTTTAACAGCTGCTCTGCTTCGAGTGTTGCTCTGCTGGCAAAACCTGTATCAATAGCGCCGGGTTGCACTGTCAATACTCTGACCCCCAAAGGGGCAAGCTCCATTCGAAGTGCATCAGACAAAGTATGCAAAGCAGCTTTGGAAGCACAATAGACTCCGGCAAAAGGTGTAGTTAATACACCAGACACACTGCCAATATTGACCACCAGCCCTTTGCTTTGCAGCAGCAAAGGCAAACAAGCCTGAGTTAAATCCATCACGGCAAATACATTAACTTCAAATTGCTGACGTAAAGCTTCGACCCCGGCATCCAGCACAGGCCCTATAGCACCAAAACCAGCGTTGTTCACCAGAATATCGAGCTGACCAGCTTGTTGTTGCAGCTGTGCTACGGCTTGTTGCACTGAATCCGGATCAGTCATTTCAAGTGCAATAGTCTCGAATCCAAGCTGCTGTAAAGTTGCCAAATCTGCTTCTTTTCGCGCTGTGGCAAAGACCCGATAGCCTTGCCGTTTAGCCTCCACAGCCAGAGCTTTACCTATGCCGCTGGAGCAACCTGTAATGAATATAGTTTTAGTCATACAGAAACCCGCTGTAACAAATGTTGCTCTTCAGGTCTTAAGGTCAGTACAGAAAAACCAGTTTCTGTCACCGCTATGGTATGTTCCCACTGTGCAGATAATTTTTTATCTTTGGTGACCACTGTCCAGCCATCAGATTTTTGTTTCACCCTTCTGTCGCCCTGATTGATCATAGGCTCTATGGTAAATACCATGCCGGGTTTTAACGTCAGTCCTGTGCCTGGTTTGCCATAATGCAAAATTTGCGGTTCTTCGTGCATTTCACGGCCTATGCCATGACCACAGTATTCCCGTACCACCGAATAACCATGCCGTTCAGCGCATTGCTGCACAGCTGCAGCTATATCTCCTAAACGAGCGCCGGGTTTCACCTGATAAATACCCTGCCACAACGCCTGATAAGTCACATCCACCAGTTTCTGAGCCAAAGGACTCACCTTGCCAATACAATACATTTTGCTGGAATCGGCAATAAAGCCATCTTTTTCCAGCGTAATATCCAGATTGACAATATCGCCCTCTTTGAGAATGTCCGTCTGTTTGGGCATGCCATGACAAACCACCTCATTGATCGAGCTGTTCAGCACATACTGGTAATCATACTGGCCTTTACTGGCTGGCCTTGACCCGAGCGGACCACGGATAAAAGCTTCGACTGCATCATTAATTTGCATAGTGCTGAGGCCGGGTTTGACCAGCTCATCGAGCATCAGAAATACCTGCGCCAACAGCTGCCCGGCTTTGTGTTGTATATCCAGTTCAGCCGGGGTTTTCAGATGGATCGAGTTCATTCAGTAAGTCCTGCAAAGTAGAAGATTTATTTTTCAGTAATTTACGGCACAACTGCTGGTAGCTCAGTTGCGGGTGCAATTCAGCAAGCATACCCACTCTGATCCAGAATTCAGCCTGCGCATTGATGGATCGGGCCATCACTCTGCTGGCTTCGCGTAAGTCTTCATGCAGATCGTCCGATATTTTCACTATGCCCATAGATATACTTTATATACGTTTCGTATATTCATTGTATAAAAACAATCTGCCTGATGCACTTAAAAAAAGTTAAAAAACTGGTTATGGTATGACACAGAACAATAAAGCCTCTGTAACAGTGGGTTATAGTTCAACATCAGCAATTGGGTTTGGAACTTAGACTGAGAGTCAGGACATGAGCTTATTTAACGATATTTACAGTGCGGTCGAACGGCAGTTTTTTTACAGCCTGACATTAAAAATTGTGGGCAATATTGGCTTCTTGACGCTGATTTTCTGGCTGGCCATGTTTGCAGCTTATCCGGATCAAGGTAGTGCCGGACAAAGCTGGTGGTGGATCCTACTACTAGGCACTGCTGCTTTTATTTTTACCATAGGTTATCTGGTCTACTTAATAGTTCGACCAGTCAAAGCTTTAGTGCATGCACTGCAACAGGCGAATCAGGCCGGCAGCGATTTAAAAACCCGTTTACCCGCTTTTACTTTTGACGAATTCCGCACTTTGTCTGAGCAATACAATTTATTTGTTGATCAATTATCCACCATGCTGCGGGATATTCATCAGCAAGCGTCCAGTAACTTTCATGTCAACCAGCAAGTGGCAGAAGCAGTGCACAGCACCAGACAACAATTGCAGGGTGCAGAACAAAGCAGCCAGCAGATCCGTTCTCAAAGTGATCAGTCATTGCAACGTCTGGCAGAAATAGTACAAAGCAACGATCAAGTGATAGAAGTGGCCAGCAGCACTGTCCACAACGCCAAAACGGCCAGCACACAATTGAACCAACTGACCACCCAACTGCATAAAATTGAGCAGCTGTTGGCTAACTTTGGCGGCACAGTGACAGGTTTGCAGAAAAACGCTGAAAACGTGCGGCAAATTTTGTTAATGGTGGAAAACTTTTCCGATCAAACCAACCTGCTGGCACTGAATGCGGCCATTGAAGCAGCGCGGGCCGGTGAAGCTGGCCGTGGTTTTGCGGTAGTGGCTGATGAAGTCCGTACTTTGGCCGCCAAGGTAAACAGCGCCACAGGCCAGATCTCAGGTTTTCTGAATGAAATGGATGTGTTGGTACGGGACACTAAAAATGAGTCGGAGCAATTGCAACAGCAGGCTGGCGAAGCTCAACAACAAATTCAGCAAACCAGCGGTGATTTCAGCCAGTTGGAGCAACAACTGAAAAATGCCCAGCAACAGCTGAACCATATTCAGCAGCATGTGCAGCAACTGGCACACAGCTCAGAGCAAAATCACCATCACCTGACCGAGATTGAACAAGGTACCAATCTGGCCTATCAGCAAATGGCCGCTATTGATCAGGCTACAGAACAGTTGTTGTCTGGCACTAAGCGAACTCAACAACAGTTGCAGCCATTTTCTGCAGCTTAACGACTTGTTTTCTCACCATTCGTCTGGCCATCCTGTTGCAGCGCTTTGACCAGCTGCAGCACGGCCGGGTGAGTGAGTTTACGTTCAGGTGATATGGCATAAAAACGTTCTGTCACCCTGTGGATCACCCCGACCTTCAATAACCTATAGTTAGTTAATAACTGAGCTTCCAGCAATAAAGGCGCGGCAAAAGCGCCAAGCCCCTGCTGAGCAAAAGCCTGCATTAAGGCACTGTCATCAAATTCAGCCACTACATCAGGCTGCACCTCTACTTCATTAAACCAGCCCATCAACTGCTGGCGAATAATGGATTTTTTACCTTGCAACAAAAAAGGCTGATCGTGCAAAGACCGGGGGAAGTCTGCACTGAGCTGTTCTGCTAAGGCCTCGCAGGCATACACAGCCATAGGAGATTCAGTGACAAGATGGCTGTAAGCTTTAACATGACTGCCAGGCTGGATGGGCTGATCGGACAGCACCATATCCAGTTTATTAATAGCAAGCTCCGATAAAAGCCCGGCCTGCTCACCTTCGCGGCAAATCAGCTTAATAGGCAGCTGCAGAACAGGTTTAAGCATTTCATAGACAAAAGCTTTTGGCAGTACATCGGTAATACCCACACTAAAACTCTGCCAGCTGCTGTGCTGACGGGTCAGAACAGCTTTCAGCTCATCTCCCAACTGAAAGATATCAGCGGCATAACGCTGCACCACCACCCCCAGTTCAGTGGGGATCAGCCGTTTGCCCTGACGGGAAAACAAGGCTGTACCTATACCATGCTCAAAGGCGCTGATTTGGCCACTGATAGTTTGGGGTGTGATATGCAACAACTCGCTGACTCTGGCAATACTGCCGTGTTCAGCCACCAGATAAAAATAATAGAGTTGGTTGTAATTAACAGGAGTCATTTATACGCAATTTTTAACGAACATATCAGCAGTTATATTCGAGTTTTACTTACAAAGTAAAGGGCGTATAACTGGATTCGTTGTGATAGTTCCTGCTGAATTTCACAGTAACAGTGTAACCCATAGGCCATCCGCGCCTTTTGCCCCTTGCTTGCAGGGGGCTTTTTTATGCAGTGATCTTTCATACTTCAGCTACTTTGCAGATACAATGACACAAAAGCGCTAAAGAGTTGTGATGATGATCCAATACCCTGCCATTTTTAAGTTCACAGGTCAGGATGAACTGATTTATCTGGCCGACTCCAGCAGTTTCGGGCAGCAGTATCAGTTACAACAGCCATATTTAACACCAGAAGATCTGCTGATTGATGCAACAGGACAAGCTTATCTGCTGGATCAGGTGAACCAGGATAGTTATGCTTTACCTTCATTATTTCAGCAGTTTGAGTTGTCGGAATTAACAGCTCTGGTGCATGCACATTTTTTTGCTTTAGCTCAGAGCTGTGTGGTAAAAATTCAGGCCCCTTCCATCCCAGCCTTGTTTGGCCTTTTGGCTGATGCTGACGAAGCATAGAATTTAATACTGTGATGTTCTGCCAGCACCAGACCCGGATAGAGGATTTTACTCAGAGCAGACAGGAAAATCGCAATAGAACACTGAGCCTTGCCCTGGTACAGAACTGAAATCAATAGTACCGCCCATGGATTCAATAATGGCTCTGCTGATCGCAAGACCAAGGCCTGTACCTGAACGGGCTTTGGTATCAGAGCCATCAGCCTGGGCAAAACGCTGGAATATTTTTTCCTGAAAATGCAACGGGATCCCCTCGCCTTTGTCTTCCACCTGAATGCGGATTTTGTTCTCCAGCAAGTAATAACTCAGAAAAACCTCAGCACCACTTTTTGAATACTTAATAGCATTGGACAACAAGTTACTGAGCACTTGCTGCAGTCTGTGACTGTCCAGTTGCATCATCAAGGGTTCGTTGTTCAGTAAAGACAATTGCACTGCAAACCTGTCGGCGTATGGCTGGTTTTGAGTGATTGCTTGCTGACATTCCTGCGCTAAATCACAAGGCTGCAGATAAAAATCCATTTTCCCTGCACTGAGTTTTTCCATATCCAGTAAATCATTCACCAGCAACTGCAATCTTTTACTGTTTTGACTGGCTACTTTCAGCATAGCCAGCGCTTTTTCAGGCACAGCACCCAATACCTGATGGATCACCAGATCCAAAGCACCGCTAATGGCGGTAATAGGTGTACGCAACTCATGGCTGACAGTGGAGATAAAATCCGTTTTCATCTGCTCCAAGCGTTTTTGCTCACTGATATCCTGCATCAGCACTAAAGCCCCTAATAGCTGGCCTGAGCGGCTTTTCAGTTGCTCTCCCTGGCAACGCGCCCAACGTGGAGCCTGGCCTTTGGCCTTAATACAAATCTCTTGTCTTACCATAGGTTCGCCGTGAAAAGCTCTGAGCAAAGGAATTCGATCAACTGATAATACAGTCTGCCCATCTTCTTCATATAAGTCGTAATAATGGCTCCACAATTCTGAGTCACATTGGCGCACATCCACACCGTGCCAGTCGCGTGCCACCTTATTAAATTGTTCCAGTTGGCCTTCGCTGTCGCAGGCCACCAAAGCGTCAGGGATAGAATCCAGCAACAAATCCAACAACTGCAATTTGTGTTCGGTGTGCAGCTTTTGTTTATGTTCGTTTAACCTCTCCATCACCAGAGCGGCCAGTTGGCGCAATACAACTTTGTCCTGCTCCGTCATTTGCCGTGGCTCTGGAGAAATAATACACAAAGTCCCCAAGGCATAGCCCTGCTCATTGATCAGCGGGCAACCTGCATAAAAGCGAATATTTGGGATAGTACAAACTAAAGGATTGTCGGCAAAACGTTCGTCTTGTGACGCATCTTCGACGATAAAAATATCGGGCTGTAAAATAGCATGGGCGCAAAAAGCCAGTTTACGATCGGTCTGACAGACATCCAGTCCTTGTTTACTTTTAAACCACTGGCGCTGCTCATCAATCAAAGACACCAGTGCTATGGGCACCTGAAACAAAGTGGCGGCTAACGAAGTCACAGCATCAAAAGTCGCATCAGGTTCAGTATCAAGGATCTGTAATTTAAGCAAAGCCTTTAATCTGTTTTGTTCATTTTGGGGAACTGCGGCAACCTGCATGCGTGCACTCCTTAGCGGGCAACAAAAGGGATGTCAGAAAACATACCACAAAATAAAGAACGACAGCTTACTGCAGGGGATCTTTTGTACCTGATAACAGAAGTTTGAGATCCTCAGGGACAGGCACAGGTTGCAGCACTGGATAACGACTGGAACCCGGATTTCCCAAAGGCAAACGTCCGGTTAAATGACCAAGAGGAGTGAGCAACAGACGAAGTAACTGGCCCCGAATTTCAGGCCAGTTTGTTTGATCGGCCGCCAGTTTCAGCATCAGCCAGTGGCTTTGCAGATGCAATACGAAATTCTGTTGCCCCAGAATATGCGCCCGCTCTAAATGAGACCAGGCTTGTGGCCACAACTGCTGGCGACGCGCCTGCTGCGCTTGTTTTATCTCAAGGCTGTAGGCCTGTTCTGTAGCTGAAAACATGAATAAAAATCTCAGGTAGGACTAAAGAATCTTTACAATGACCTGCCTTTGTTACCCAGTCAAGGCTTTGTGCTGAGCCGCTTTGGCTTGAATTTTCGGGCTTGTTGTATTAGGGTGACGGCATTATTCTATCGGGCAACTCTGGCAAGCAAAACAGCATGAACAGAAATCGGGGTCGCGTATCCTGGGTGAGTTTACTCCTGCTTATCAGCTTACTCCTGTTTAAAGGAGTGGCAGCTGCTGCTATGTTGTGTTGTGGCCCTGATCATTCAGAACACCCTGCCAGTCATTCGCAATCCTCAGATACAGATCACAGCATAGTGGAGCATCATGGCCATCACTCTGCTGCAGTTGAACACAACAGTATGCCGGATGGCTCAGACCAACACGTCATGGATGAGCCTCAGCTTATGGATCACCAGATGATGATGGATACCCATCAATTATCCTGTTCAGGTTGTGCCGTCAGTTGTGCCGCTGCGGTCTTGATGATCAACCCATCGGACTTTATGGCTGAACCTGCACAAAACGAACGTATCCTTAGTTTTACCCCTTTAGTTTTCCCTCTGACGGCCTCTGGCCTGGAACGACCTCCCCGTTTATACAGCTGATCAGCATCCCTGCACCATCAAAAGCCCGTTTTAGTGCTTTTATCTGGTGTGATTTTTCAGCTTAACTAAACAGGATTTTTTATGTCTCAGCTCATTTATCCGGCGCTTTTTGGCGTCTCGGCCTTGCTTTATACAGTGCCAACAGCGGCTGCTGAAAAAGAACACACTCAAGTACAGCCACTGAATTCAGTGATCATACAAAGCCGCACCAAAGACTGGAAACAAGCTAATCAAAAAGTCGCTGAACTCGGCGGCTGGCAATTTTACGCCAGTGAGGCGGGAGTTCATCAGGGCATGGATCACTTTGTGCCTGGCACTGAGGCTGGAGGTCATCAGAACATGGATCATTCAGTGCAAAAGAAGCCTGTCGATCATTCAAAACACAAGCACCATCATCAAGTGGATCATTCACAGCACTCAGAGCTACAACAAAGCCAGACAGGAGATGAGCATGAACATCATCACTAAACTGAGCCCGCTTGCGGCTGTGGTACTGCTGAGCGCCTGTGCCGGAACTTCAGGACTTAATACGACAGCTCTGGTGCAGCAACAAGCTGCGGACCAACAAGTGCAACTGGCAGCAACAGATCCGGCTTTAAGAGCAGAAGCAGAACAAGAAATTGCCCTGCTGCTGGCGGAACCTCTGACACAACAAAGTGCCAGTCGTATTGCGGTATTAAATAACCCGGATTTTCTGGCCGCTTTATCATCGCTGGCCATCAGCACAGCACAATTAACTCAGGCCGGTTTATTACCGAACCCGGGCTTGCGGCTGATCCGAAGCCGCTCAGAAGAGGGTTACAACACAGAGCTCGATTTTTCACTGAATTTATTTAACCTGATTTTTCTGAATAAAAACAAAGCTATTGCCCAACAACAAGCAAAGCAGCAACAGCAGCAGGTCGCTTTACAACTGATGGATTTACTGACAAAAAGCCGCAGCGCTTTTATTGAAGCCGTAGTTGCAGAGCAGCGCTTTCACTATCTGCAGACAGTACAGGAGGCTATAGATGCGTCGGCAGAACTGGCTAACCGTATGTATCAGGTTGGTAATTACAGTGAACTGCAACAAGCCAGGCAGCTAAAATTTGCTGCCGAAATTCGCTTGCAGCTGGCAAAAACCAGGCAACAACAGCAACAAAGCCGTGAACAACTTTACCTGTTGTTAGGTTTATCCGATCCAAAAACAAGGCTGCAATTACCGGCCTATTTGCCAGCTATCCCTGCAAGCCTGGACAGCGTAAAGGATGCAGAACAGCAAGCTCTGACACAACGGCTGGATCTGCAACAAGCCAAAGCAAAGTTAGCCCAACTGGAACTGCAACTGGAATTAGAGAAAAACAGCCTTTTTGTCCGGGGTTTGTCCGCTGAAGTTGCAGGTTCAATGCAACAGAGTGCAGAACGTGAACTGGCTTTAGGCTTTGAACTGCCTTTGTTTGATTCAGGTGCAGCGCGAGTCAGTAAAGCAGAAGCAGAATATCAACAAGCCTGGTGGCTAGCCAAATCTCTGGAACAAAAAGCCCGCTCTGAAGTGCGACAGGCTTACGCATTACAGCAAAGTTCGTATCAGATAGCCCGGCATTATCAGGATCAATTAGTGCCTTTGGCGCAAAAAATTAACCGACAAAATGTGTTGCGCTACAACGGCATGTTAATTGGTGTATTTGAGCTGATAGCCGACACTCAGGCTCAGGTAGAAACAGTCACAGGACAAATGATGGCACAACGGGATTTTTATCTGTCAGAGCTACGCCTGCAACAAGCTTTATGGGGCAGCCCTTCTTTGCCTGTCTCCACAGAAACCAACACCACAAACAGCTCTGCTACTGCAGCAGGCCATTAACAGGAGCATCATATGTTAACCCGTCGTGATTTATTAAAAAAAGTCGGTGCCATTACAGCTGCTGTGGGTGTTGCAGCCGTCAGTCGAAGCACTATGGCTGCTTTACCTGAACCTGTACTGCAGCAATCCGCTGATACCATGGACCCTTTAATTCCAAACACAGGCCGTCCATACAATCCGGTGGTGACATTAAACGGCTGGACTTTACCCTGGCGTATGAACCATGGTGTGAAGGAGTTTCACTTGGTGGCAGAGCCCGTAGTACGTGAGTTGGCTCCGGGTATGAAAGCTCATTTATGGGGCTACAACGGTCAGTCTCCAGGCCCTACCATTGAAGTGGTAGAAGGCGACAGAGTGCGTATTTTTGTCACCAACAAGCTTCCGGAACATACCTCAGTGCATTGGCATGGTCAGCGCTTACCCAATGGTATGGATGGGGTCGCAGGTTTAAATCAGCGTGCCATCAAGCCTGGAAAAACTTTTATGTATGAATTTGTTGCACGCCGTCCAGGCACTTTTATGTATCACCCCCATGCCGATGAAATGGTGCAGATGGCGATGGGCATGATGGGCATGTGGATCACCCACCCAAAAGAGGCGCATCCACATATTGATGAAGTGGACAGAGATTTTTGTTTCCTGTTAAACGCCTATGACATTGAACCTGGCAGCGCCACCCCAAAAATTATGACGATGACTGACTTTAATCTCTGGACCTGGAACAGTCGTGTTTTCCCTGGCATAGACCCTTTAGTGGTACGCAAAAATGACAAAGTGCGGATCCGGGTAGGTAACCTGACCATGACCAACCACCCTATTCATATTCATGGTCATGAGTTTACCGTCACTGGCACAGACGGCGGCCCAGTGCCTGCTTCAGCACGTTGGCCTGAAGTCACTACAGATGTTGCTGTAGGCCAGATGCGCCAGATTGAACTGATTGCCGATGAAGAAGGTGACTGGGCTTTTCATTGCCATAAATCGCACCACACTATGAATGCAATGGGCCATGATCTGCCGACGCTGATTGGGGTGGATCACAGTGGTTTAATGCAAAAAATCAATAAACTGGTGCCGGATTATATGGTGATGGGCGAACGGGGTATGGCCGATATGACCGAAATGCAGATGCCTCTGCCCGCTAATACCTTGCCGATGATGTCCGGTGATGGTCCTTTTGGTTCGGTCGAAATGGGCGGTATGTTCAGCATCTTTAAAGTTCGTAGCAATCAGGCTCCGGGCGATTACAAAGATCCGGGCTGGTATCAGCACCCAGCCGGCACAGTAGCGCAGGAATGGACCGGAGCAGTACCCCAGCTTTCTGTCGCTCCAGCCGAGTCCCCTGAAACTAAGGTTGAACTGAAAGTCAAAAAACCCGGAGCACATCACCCCCATTGATCCGGCAGATGAATTGCTTGATTTTTAACCTCAGCTCCATGAGTTGGAGCTGAGGTTTGACTGGGGAATGAGTTTTTCAGTACAAAAACAACACAAAAAAACAGCTTTAAGACAACTATTCGAGCGCCGCTTATACCGTTTAGAAATAACTAATAACCAAAACAACAAATACACACTTGTTACCAAATGTAATCAAATCCAGCATTTTAGCCGCTCGCAGAACGCCACTCATCGCACAAAACATCTCTAAATACGAAAAAATGAAAACAAAAGATTAAATTTGATAAATACACACCTATTTACATTAACAAAACATTGACCAATTATCATACGGCCTGCCCATCATATTAACTAAATAAGGGACAGGGGTTTCCATGGATGAGGCAATTCACATAACAATAATTTGAGAGAACAAAATGCAACATAAAAAATTCAACCTATCCAAAGTCTCCTTGTTTACTTTATCCGCACTGTCCTTATTAGCTACTGCGGTACAGGCTGCTCCGTTAAATGCCCGCGCCAGCTTAGAAGTGAACGAAACTAAAGCTATTGAGCCACCAACCCGCTTTATCGTTAAATACAAAAATGCCGCTACTTTATCCGCTCAGGGCCTGGCCAGCACAGCAACGAGTTCAGTTAATCAGTTAAAAACTCATGCGGCTTCGGAATTATCCAGCCGTGTCGGTGAACCACTGAGTTATGTGCGAGCTGTGGCTGTTTCAAATCGCCATGTAGTCAAGGCAGAGCGTCGCCTGTCTAAAGCTGAAACTCAGCGCACCATGGAGTTGTTAGCTCAGGATCCAATGGTTGAGTCGGTAGAAGAAGACCAAATGTTACAAATTGCGGCCGTCCCCAATGATACTCAATACACCAGTCAATGGCATTATTACGAAGCCACAGGTGGCTTACGCGCTAACACAGCCTGGGACAACGCGACTGGAGCTGGGGTAGTAGTTGCAGTTTTAGATACAGGTTATCGTCCTCATGCAGACTTAAACGCCAATATCCTGCCAGGCTATGACATGATTTCCGATAGTTTTGTCGGTAACGATGGCAATGGCCGTGATTCAGACGCGCGTGACCCGGGTGACTGGGTTTTAGCCAACGAATGTGGTGGCACCCACTCAGCAAAGAATTCTTCATGGCACGGTACTCACGTGGCAGGCACTGTAGCTGCTGTCACCAATAATGGTGCAGGTGTAGCTGGTGTGGCTTATGGCGCTAAAGTAGTACCAGTTCGTGTTTTAGGTAAATGTGGTGGTTATACCTCAGATATAGCAGATGGTATTATCTGGGCTTCAGGCGGCACAGTATCTGGTGTTCCGGCTAACGCTAACCCAGCTAAAGTGATCAATATGAGCTTAGGTGGTTCAGGTGCTTGTAGCTCTACGACTCAGGCCGCTATAAACTCAGCCCGTTCACGTGGTTCAGTCATTGTGATAGCTTCAGGCAACGACAACAGCAATGCCAATAACTTCAACCCTGGTAACTGTGCTGGTGTGGTGAACGTGGCAGCTACCAATCGCAGCGGTGGCCGCGCTTATTACTCCAACTACGGTACTTCCATTGATGTGGCAGCACCTGGTGGTGCAATGAACTCAGCCAACGATCCAAATGGCGTTTTGTCTACTTACAACACTGGCACTACCACGCCAGGTTCTGACAGCTATGGTTACAGTCAGGGTACGTCAATGGCCGCACCTCACGTCGCTGGTGTTGCAGCTTTAATTGCCCAGAAAAAACCTGGTGCTACACCGGACGAAATTGAAACTATTCTGAAAACCACCACCCGTTCCTTCCCGGCAACCTGCACTAACTGCGGTACTGGTATTGTCGATGCAGCGGCAGCTGTAGCTGCAGCTTCTGGTGGCGGCGGCACTGGTGCAACTTCCAGCATAAACAACATCAGTGTTGCAGTGAACAGCTGGAAATATTACACAGTGGTCGTGCCTGCTGGCATGAGTGTACTGACTGTGAATACCTCTGGTGGCACTGGAGATGCAGACTTGTATGTACGTCGTGGTTCACAACCAACCACTTCTACTTATGATTGCCGTCCGTACCTCAATGGTAATACGGAAAGCTGTACTTTCAACAACCCTGTTGCAGCCACTTACCATATTGGTATCCGTGGTTACACTGCGGCATCTGGTATCACGTTAACAACCTCTTATCAGCCTTAATCCCTGGGCTTTTAAGTGAAGACCCCGGTATTTTCCGGGGTCTTCTTTTTTTGTCATCAGAAACTTACTTTTGCAAGCCATCTAAAATTGCACACTGGGGCTGGTCGTCGCCACAACAACTATCTGCTAATTGTTGCAACAGGCTTTGCATTTGCTGTAATTCTGCTACTTTTTTCTTGATTTCATCCAGATGCAGTTCAGCCAGCTGTTTTACTTCTCTGCTGCTGCGGTTTGGATCCCGCCATAAGCCTAACAAAGAGCTGATTTGCGCTATAGAAAACCCCAGAGCTCTGGCCTGTTTGATAAAGCCCAGCTGTTGCAACTGCTGACTGTTATACAACCTGTAGCCAGCATCTGTTCTGTTGGCTTTTAGCAACAGGCCTTCTTCTTCATAATACCGAATCATTTTGGCAGAAAGACCTGTCTGCTTTGCGGCTTGCCCTATTGTCACCAAAGTCTTGACTAAATTCGCCATTAGTTTTATTCCTTTGCTTTCCAGCGTTGCAATAACAAGGCATTACTAATCACCAGTAAACTACTGCTGGCCATAGCTGCACCGGCAATCACAGGATTTAAATAGCCCAGAGCTGCAAGAGGTATCCCCACTATATTAAAGATAAAAGCCCAAAACAGGTTCTGCTGAATTTTACGGTAACTAAGCCGCGCTATCTGCAAAGCTGCGCTGACAAGAACTGGCTTACTGCGCATCAAGGTCATAGCTGAAGCGCTGACGGCCACTTCAGTGCCACTGGCCATAGCGACACCTAAATCTGCCTGCGCCAAAGCAGGTGCATCATTAATACCGTCACCGACCATAGCCACTGTATAACCTTGTTGCTGCCAGAGCCCAATGGCAGCAGCTTTCTCTGCTGGCACCACTTCTGCTTTCCAGTCGCTGAGTTCCAGTTGCTGCGCTATTAAAGCAGCGCTGGCCTTACTGTCGCCTGTTAACATAGCCACAGTGATACCTTGTTGCTTTAATAAGCTGACGGCATGCAGCGCATCAGCTTTTAACTGATCAGTAAAACAAAACAATGCCAACAACTGATAACTTTCGCACAGCTGCTCTGCCAACCAGGATACAGAGGCAGCGCTGATTTCAATCTGATCAAGAGGTAATTCCAGTCCAAGCTGCTGCATCCAGTGACTGCTGCCAAGCACTAATTGATGCCCTTCCACTTTGCCCAACACACCTTTGCCCGCCACCACCTGAAATTGCTCAGTATCAATAGCAGTCACCTGATGTTCAGTAGCATAACGAAGCAAAGCTTTCGCCAAAGGGTGTTCACTGTGTTGCTGCAAGGAGGCTGCCCAAAGTAAAAGGTTGGGCTCATCGACAAAAGTGCTGAATTGCTGCAGTTCGGGTTTGCCTTGAGTTAAAGTGCCGGTTTTATCAAACACCACCAAGTTGACTGTTTTGGCTTGCTCTAAAGCTTTGGCATCCTTGATCAGAATACCAGAACGCGCGGCAGACCCGGTGCCCGCCATAATAGCTGCAGGAGTTGCCAACCCCAAAGCACAAGGACAGGCGATCACCAGTACAGCCACTGCATTTAAAATCCCCGTCACCCAGTCTGAGGTGATCCAACCCCAGCCCAGTAAAGTCACCAAAGCAATGACTAACACCACAGGCACAAAAATGGCGCTGATTTTATCCACCAGGGCCTGCACCGGAGCTTTGGCCCCTTGTGCCTGCTCCACCAGTTGAATAATACGCGACAAGGTCGATTCAGCTCCAACCGCTGTCGCTCTGAGTTGCAATACCCCATCCAGATTCACTGAACCACCTGTCACTTTGTCACCCGGACTTTTACTGACAGGCACAGACTCCCCGCTGATCAGCGCTTCATCCACATGACTCTGGCCCTGCTCAACCAAAGCATCTACCGCAATACGCTCGCCGGGTTTGACCAACACCAAATCACCTTGCTGCACAGTCTCTGCTTTGACTTCAAGCCAAAGTCCGTCCTGAAACAAAGTCGCCACAGCAGGTTTTAAATTCTCCAGTGCCCGCAGCGCATCAGTGGTACGTCGTTTTGCCTTCTGCTCCAGGTATTTACCCAGTAAAACCAGACTTAATACCGCGCTGCTGCTTTCAAAATACAAATGGGGCGCGCCGTGCTGTCCCTGATGTGCATCAAAACTCCACCATAAATACAAAGACAAGCCATAAGCGGCGCTGGTGCCAATAGCCACCAGCAGATCCATAGTGCCACTGCCGGCCTTTAATGCTGTCCAGCCTGCTTTGTAAAAACGCGCACCAAAATAAAACTGCACTGGTGTCGCCAGCAGCCATTGCCATAAAGATGGCAACATCCAATCCTTTCCGAACAACAAACCAAACATCGGCAATACCAAAGGCAAGGTCAGTGCAATACTTGCGACAGCTGGCCAGTACTCTTGTTGGTAAAACGCAGTTGTAGTGATTTCAGCTGTTGGGGTTTCTGCTGGCACATTGGCGTGATACCCGGCCTGCTCTACTGCGACTATCAGCAGTTGTGGTAAGAGCGCTTCCCCTATGACTGTTGCAGTTTCAGTGGCAAGATTAACGCTGGCTTGTTGTACGCCGCTGACTTTAGCTAAGGCTTTTTCAATACGGCCAACACAGGAAGCACAACTCATTCCACTGATGCTCAGTTGGATTTGTTCAGGCATAACATGACTCCGGACAAGAAGGGCGAAGGCCCGATATGTATAAGGCTAAAGCTTGCCCTCAGGGTAAGGTCAACTTAATAAATTTCGTAACATGACTTGACCTTAGGGTAAGGTCAACTTAATAAATTTCGCAACATGCCTTGACCTTACCACAGCAGCAGAGTTCATCATGTTCGCAAACTCACACAGAGCGCAAAGAGGAAATAGTGAATGAAGACAGAATTGAAAGTAACAGGCATGAGCTGTAATCACTGTATTAGTCTGGTGAACAAAGCCATCACAAAACTGCAGGCAGATGCCAAAGTGACTGTGAATTTGGCTTCGCAGCAGGTACAGGTAGAAAGCTCTTTAGCAGCTGAAGATCTGATTGCAGCTTTGGATGAAGCCGGTTTCCCGGCTACTGTAAACGACTAAAAATGGTGCTCTAGCTACAAAAAGGCAAAGCAGCTAAAGCAGACTCATACTGATAGGAGAAACCGGCAATTTTTTGCGATTTTGTACTCAGCACTCTTCTGCCTGGTGCAGCTGCGGTGTTTTTGGGTTCAAACTCCGGAGCTGGCAAGGATGCCAGTTCACAGGCCGTCAGATAAAACTCGGCTTTTGAACAAAAAGCCGGGCTGGATAAGTTAAACAACTCTGGCCATAACTTTTGCTGAACTATGGCAGAGACAGCAGCACAAATATCAGTGCTGTGCACCATATTCACAGCCACATCAGCTAAACCAGCCTGTTTACCGGATAAAAACCGCGCCGGGTGACGGCCAGGGCCAATTAAACCTGCCAGGCGTAAAGTGCAACAAGGCACAGCCTTGTTTATCAATTGCTCTGCAGCAGCTAACACTTCTATACGTGCATCTGTCAGTAGCAACTCAGTTTGCTCATCCACTTCTCCGGTTAAACCTTCGTAGATCCCGGTGCTGCTTAAATGAATGCAGGCCAAAGCTCCGCAATTTTTCATCAGAGTAGCAAGCTGAGCAACAGCTCTGGTGTAACCATCGCCGTCGGTGCGGCTGGCAGGTACAGTACAAATAATAAGGGCATCTTTAAATAAGCTTTCCAGCTCTGCCGTAGGCCGCACTGATTGGGCTAAATCTAAAACAAAATGACCAAACTGTTCAGCAACCACTGAAGATTTGGTGACATTGCGGCTGCTGAGCCATAACTCATGCCCGTCAGCCTTGAGCTGAGTTGCCAGTTGAGTTCCTAACCAGCCTGCACCTATCACTAAAATTTTCATCTCTGACACCTTCCCAAACTTACTGATGAATTTGATGGTAACAGAATATTTACTGCGATTTTTATCAAATTTTAAGTATTTTCCACTAACGCACTGATTTTTATTGATCCGCGTCAACATAACAAGCAGACAAAAGGCGTAGCTTAGTGCTCACTTATGCTGATGTATGAGTTTTAGCTACTTATTGGTGCTGCATTCTTAGCACCAGACCAGGCCCACAGTTCCAGATCGAGGAGCAATCCGAATGGATGTTGTAGAACTATCACGGTTACAATTCGCCTTTACGGCAATGTATCACTTCTTATTTGTGCCCTTAACTTTAGGCATGGCCTTTTTGCTGGCTATTATGGAGTCGGTTTATGTCATGACAGGTAAAGAAATTTACCGCGATATGACGAAGTTCTGGGGCAAACTGTTTGGAATTAACTTCGCTTTGGGGGTCACCACTGGCATAGCGATGGAATTCCAGTTTGGTACCAACTGGTCTTATTATTCGCATTATGTCGGCGACATTTTTGGTGCACCTTTGGCCATTGAAGGCCTGATGGCATTTTTCCTTGAATCCACTTTAGTGGGCTTGTTCTTTTTTGGCTGGGACCGCTTGTCGAAAGTGCAGCATTTGACGGTGACCTGGCTGGTGGCTCTGGGCTCAAGCTTATCCGCTTTATGGATTTTAGTTGCCAACGGCTGGATGCAGCACCCGGTCGGCTCTGAATTTAATTTTGAAACCATGAGAATGGAAATGGTCAGCTTCAGCGAAGTGGTATTGAACCCGGTCGCTCAGGTGAAATTTGTGCATACGGTTTCTGCAGGTTATGTCACAGGCGCTATGTTTGTGCTGGCGATTTCAGCCTGGTATATGCTCAAAGGCCGTGATTTAGCTTTTGCCCGCCGCAGTTTTGCCATTGCTTCAGCTTTTGGTTTAGCCAGTATTTTATCTGTGATTGTGTTAGGCGACGAATCTGGTTATGAGCTGGGTGATGTGCAAAAAGTAAAACTGGCCGCTATAGAGGCTGAGTGGAAAACGCATCCGGCACCAGCAGACTTTACCTTGTTTGGTCTGCCCAATGAAGAAACTCAAACCACAGACTACGCCGTCAAAATACCTGGCGCTATGGGCCTGATAGCCACACGTTCTCTGGATAAAGAAGTGATGGGGCTGGCTGAACTGAAAGAGCTGCACCGTGCACGAATTCTCAATGGCCAGCTCGCTTATGGCCTGCTGAAAAAACTGCGGGCCGGTGAAAAAACGCCGGAAAATATCGCTGCTTTTGATTTAGTAAAAAATGATTTGGGTTATGGCTTGCTGCTGATGGCTTACACAGAAGACCCTGTCAATGCCACACCTGAACAGATTGAACAAGCAGTGCAAAACAGCATTCCCAAAGTAGCGCCGCTGTTCTGGTCCTTCCGTATTATGGTGGCGGCAGGCTTTATTATGCTGCTGGTATTTGCGCTGTCCTTTTATCACAGTGCCAAACGTACACCGGAAAAACCACGCTGGTTATTAAAGGCCGCTATTTTTTCCCTGCCTTTACCATGGATTGCCTGTGAAGCAGGTTGGTTTGTCGCTGAATACGGCCGTCAGCCCTGGGCTGTAGGTGAAATATTGCCTACTCATATGGCTGCGTCTCAACTGACAGCAGGTGAAATCTGGATCAGCTTATTGGCTATTACCGCGCTTTATACAGTGTTTCTGATCATCGAAGTTTGGTTGATGCAGCATTTTGCCCGTAAAGGCCCTGCGTCTATTCATACCGGCAAGTATCACGGCGAACAGGCCCGGGAGGTTTAACATGGATTATGAATTTTTACGTTTTGTCTGGTGGTTGCTGGTCGGTGTATTGCTGATTGGTTTTGCAGTGACTGACGGTTTTGATATGGGTGTGGGTGCGCTGTTAAAAGTCATAGGCCGGGACGATACTGAACGTCGTATTCTGATCAATGCAGTAGCGCCGCACTGGGATGGCAATCAGGTGTGGCTGATCACCGCTGGTGGTGCCTTGTTTGCAGCCTGGCCCCCTGTCTATGCCACTGCGTTTAGTGGTTTTTATCTGGCCATGATGCTGACGCTAGCGGCATTATTCTTACGCCCTATTGGTTTTGATTACCGCTCTAAGCTCGACAATGCCAAATGGCGCAGTAACTGGGACTGGGCTTTAACCGCAGGTTCTGCCATACCTCCGATTATTTTTGGCGTGGCTTTTGGCAACTTGTTGCAAGGTGTACCTTTCCACTTTGACGACTTACTGCGGATTTATTACACAGGCTCGTTCTGGGCTTTATTAAACCCCTTTGCCTTGTTGGTGGGTGTATTGAGTTTGTTGATGTTTATTAATCAGGGCGCCTGTTATCTGCAAATGAAAACCGAAGCCCCACTGCGCCAGCGCGCTCAGGCAATATCGATGATCTGCGCAACTCTGGCCGCAACCTTGTTTGTTATAGCTGGTTTCTGGCTGGCAGCTGCAGGTATGGGCTATAAAGTGACCAGTGTGATTGACAGCAATGCGATTAACAGTGCTGTGACTAAAACTGTGGAACACAGTTCAGGCGCATGGTTCAGTAACTATGAAAGTTATCCGTTGCTGTGGATTTTCCCTGTGTTAGGTGTAGCGGCCTTCCTGCTCTCAGCCTTTTTCAGCAAACTGGCCAAAGGCTGGCAGTCTTTTGTGGCGTCGTCACTGGCAATGACTGGGGTTATTATGACTGCAGGGGTGTCTATGTTCCCATTTATTCTGCCATCCAGCAGCATACCCAATCATAGCCTGACGATGTGGGATGCTACATCCAGTGAGCTGACGTTAAAAATCATGTTGTTCGTCGCCTGTATTTTTGTGCCTATAGTGCTGGGTTACACCCTTTGGTGTTACTGGAAAATGTGGGGGCGGTTAAACCGCAACACCATCAGCAGCAATAACCATTCATTGTATTAAGGAGCAGATGTATGTGGTATTTCACCTGGATTTTAGGCGTATTACTGGCGTGCTCTTTTGGCATTATTAATGCGATGTGGCTGGAGTTTAATGGCTATCCCGGCGAAGAGGACGAGCCATCAGAATAAAACCGGATTCAACAGCCATGCAGTCTTTAAGGCAGTTAGTTAAATCAGAAAAAAGCCGCCTGCACCTTGCTATAGCGCTGGGTGCACTGGCTTCTTTATTAATGATCTGGCAGTGCTGGCTACTGGCTACTTTATGTGATCTGGCGTTACATCAGCAGCAGATCCCACCCGATCTGCTGCTACATATTTTAGTGCTGTGGCTGCTGCGGCCCCTGCTGTTAGCAGCCAAAGATTTGTTGGGGCTTGCTGCCAGTCAAAAGCTACGAACCTCAATCCGGCATCAGTTGCTTCGCATCATCAGTCAGGCAGGACCGCTGCGGCAACGCATTGCTGCAGACGGTGATTTATCTACCCGTTTACTGGAGCAAGTGGACGCGCTGGACACTTATATCAGCCGTTATTACCCGCAGCTTTATCTGGTGGTGCTCTGCCCTTTATTTATTTCCATAGCTGTCGGCTTTCAAAGCATGCTCGCGGCCTTATTGTTGCTTGCGACAGCCCCGCTTATTCCGTTGTTTATGATTTTACTGGGCAAAAAAGCCGCAGAAGCCAGCCAGCAGCAAGTTCAGGCTCTGGGTTTATTGGGCGGACGTTTTCTGGAGTTTCTGCGCGGCGCTGTTTTGATCCGGCAATTGCGCGCCGAACCTCTGGTGTTAAACAGATTAAAGAATGCCAGCGAAGAGTACAGAAGCCGCACCATGTCAGTGCTGAGTAAAGCGTTTTTATCCGGTGCTGTACTGGAGTTTTTTGCTTCCTTAGCTATAGCGCTGGTGGCTTTGTATTTAGGTTTGGGGTTATTAGGCGAGTTGCCTTGGGCCAAAGCGCTAATTCCTGTTTCTTATCAACCTGCACTTTTTATCTTACTGATGGCACCAGAGTTTTATGCGCCACTGCGTCAATTGGGTGCGGATTATCATGCCAAAGCTCAGGCCGAAGCCGCTTTTGCCAGTCTGAAGCCGATCTGGGCTTTACCAGTTTGCACCGGAGGTGATGCTCAGGCCCCCACAGAAGCTGTGGTTATTGAGTTTCAGCATTTAAGCCTATTGGGGTCTGAGCACAGGGCTGCACTGCTCAAGGATATTCAGCTACAGCTCCAACCCCAACAACGTATTGGCATTATTGGCCCAAGCGGCGCAGGAAAAACCAGCCTGCTGGAAGCTTTATTAGGGTTTCAGCAGCCGGATCAAGGCCAGATCCGAATTGCAGATCATCGCCTGACTGAATTGGATCCAGACCAATGGCGACAACAACTGCTGTATTTGTCGCAACAGAGTCAGTGGTTGAGTGGCACTGTGCGCAGTAATTTACTGCTGGCTAAACCTCAGGCTACTGAACAGGAACTCGATCAGGTATTACAGCAGGCGCTTTGTGCCGACTTTGTTTTTTCTTTACCTCAAGGTCTGGACACACAACTGACTGAGGGCGGAATTGGCCTCTCAGGTGGGCAATTCCAGCGCCTGGCGCTCGCCCGAGCCTTATTAAAACCAAGTTGGCTTTGGCTGCTGGACGAACCTGCTTCTATGCTGCCCATTGAGCAACAGAGGCAATACCTTCAGCAGCTAGAGCTGTTAAGCCGTGGCAAAACTTTGCTGCTGGCAACTCATCAATTGCAGCACCTGCAGTGGTTGGACGAGGTGTGGCTAATGAACGAAGGCCAGATTGTAGCCAAAGGTTTTGTAGCAGAGATCCAGGCTCACCCTCTGTATCAAGCCAGCTACAGACAGGAATTAACATGAAGGATCAACTGAAACTTTCAGCTTTGATGCGTCTGCACTGGCGTTGGTGGTTACTCAGCCTGACACTGGGTGCTCTTACCCTCGGCAGTGTGATGGGTTTACTGGCAGTGTCTGGCTGGTTTATTACAGCAGCTGCAGTGGCTGGCTTGCAGTTTGTAGGTGCTGGTACTTTTAACTACTTTAGCCCGGGCGCTCTGATCCGCTTTTTTGCCATCAGCCGTACAGCCAGCCGTTATTTTGAACGTTTAAGCTCGCATCAGGCCGTGTTGTTATTACTGCAACAATTAAGGCTTTGGTTTATGCAGCGCTTTTTAGCCAGCAGTTTCAAACCTGATACCCAATCAGCGGATCTGTTACAACGGCTAATCACTGATATAGACCGACTGGATCAATGGCCTTTGCGTGTGGTCGCTCCGGTATTCTGGGCTTGCCTGCTAAGTGCTGGCTGGCTGACAGCGCTTTGGTTTTGGCAGGCAGAACTGGCTCAGATTGCTTTGGTTTATCTGCTGGTGTTGCTCTTTGTACCAGTGCTTGGAGTTGCATTGGGTTATAGCCGGGCCTGTACTTTAGTTGAGCTGGCATCAGAGCGCAGGCAAGAGTTGCTTGAACCTTTATCCGCCTTAACCATGCTGCAACTGCATCAGGGCTGGTCAGCGGCTGAGCAACAATGGCAACACACAGAACACCAGTACCAAGCGTTGTTATGGCGTCAGCAATTGCTGGATTTGTTCTGCCAGTTTTTGCTGTTCAGCGCCATAGCCCTGATGAGTTTTCATTTGTTAGTAACGGCTTTGCCTTTAGTTCAGAACCAACAGATCAGCATTGCAGCTTTGGTGGCCATGCTGATGTCAGCTCTGGCTTTACCAGAGATCTGGTTACCGCTGGCCACTTTGTATCGCCATCTGGCCGACAGCAAGATGGCAAAACGACGCTTAAATCAAATTCAGCCAGCGACCGAAAATGGCAGCTACAGCACTGTGACTGAGCCTTTGCAATTAGAGCTGCAACAGCTGTCTGTTGGCTACCCGGGAGCTATGCAACATACATTGCCACTGAGTATCAGCTTAAAAGCAGGTGATCTATTGTGGCTACAAGGCCCATCAGGAGTGGGGAAATCAACGTTTCTCAGCACGCTGGCGGGTTGGCTGCAGCCTCTGTCAGGCCGGGTTTTGCTTAATGGCACAGACTTACAGCTTTATACAGCCTGCACTCAAAGGCAACATATCAGCCTGCAGTCTCAGCACGTCAGCTTATTTAATATGACGCTGGCAGCCAACCTGCGTCTGGCGAAAGCAGAAGCCAGTGACGAAGAATTACAGCAGGTCTTAGCTGATACTCAATTGAGCGAATGGGTTGGCTCTTTGCCACAAGGGCTGGACACTGAACTCGGCGAGTATGGTGTTGCCGTATCAGGAGGACAAGCCAGACGTATAGCTTTGGCCCGCTTGTTGTTGCAAAATGCCGGTATTCTGCTACTTGATGAGCCTTTAGTCGGGCTGGACCCAACCACAGCACAGCAATTAATCCACAACCTGCGTCTTCGTTGTCGTCAGCACATTTTGATCATGACCAGCCATCAGCCGTTTGCAGCTGATACAAACTGCTATCAGTTACAACTAAAGGTGTTGTAAATCAAACAAAAACACCAACTACATCTGCACCTTAGACTATGTTTAACAGATAAAAGCAGTGTATTTGTTTCAAATCACAATGCAAAATTTGATAAATATGAAAAAACTAGCAATGCGTTTCGACGGGTTGTATAATTCGTGCGACAAAAGTTAATGCAATTGCAGAAAGAAACAACCGCGCATACCAGCAAAGTGTGGCAAGAACAGCTCAGCAGAAGCTGGGCCGCATACCTTATAGAAAACCAAAACTTAGTCAAGGTTGACTGCAGATATTTTAAAGGGCTGAGACTGTTTGGTCGCTGATGACGTACAACACTATAAAATTGATAAGGATACCCTATGTTAAAACGTAAATTACTGGCAGCAACTATTGCCGCTACCTTGTGCGGCGCCAGTCAGGCTGCCGTAGACTTTAATGGTTTTGCTTCGATTAAAGGCGGTATGGCGCTGGGTAGCGGTGACACTTTGTATGGCTACGATGATGATTTCAGTTTTAAAAATGAAAGTCTGGCTGCTTTGCAGGTGAAATCAGATTTAGGCGACAAACTTTCTGTCACTGCTCAGCTGTTAGGCCGTGGCGCTAACGACTGGGACGTTAAATTTGAGTGGGCTTTTTTAAGTTACGATTTAACCGACAGCTTACGTGTTAACGCAGGCCGTTTAAGAACCCCTTTTTATAAATACTCAGATTTCCGCGATGTAGGGTACGCTTACGACTGGTCTCGTGTGCCACAAAGTGTGTATGGTTTAGGCTTTGATAATATCGAAGGCGCTTCGTTATACCACACCACCACCCTGGGTAATTTTGACTCATCATTACAGTTGATTGTCGGCAGCTATGACGGCGATGCAGCTATTGGCGATGCCGCAGCAGATGCCCAAATTGACAATGTGACAGGTGTAGCCTGGGAACTGGGCCAGGATGGTTATTCATTCCGTATGGCTTACCTTGTCGGTAAAACCACTTTTTATGTGGATCCACTGGACAACGGCACTACAGGTTTGTATGCACAACTCAGAGCTTTTGGCCTGGGGGCGCTGGCAGGTGAACTGGACATAGTGGACGAATCCAGCTCTTTTGCCGGTATTGGTTTTAATATTGATAAAAACGACTGGCTTATCGTTTCTGAAATCACCAAAGCTTCTGTAGATAACTCATTTATCTCTGATCAGGAATCCTACTACATCTCCGTAGGGCATCGTTTTGACAACATTACGCCTTATGTGTCTTTTGAAAAAGAAGACAATAAAGCGAAAACTGAACTCTATGCTGGCGTGCCAGCAGCGTCACCTATTTTTGCTCCGGTCGCTGGTTTGGTGAACCAAATGGAGATGGAGCGTAATAGCATCAACCTAGGTGTACGTTATGACTTCCACCCTTCAGCTGCATTTAAAGCCCAATACACTAACGCGGACAACAAAACTGCAGACCGTAAAGACAGCGTATTAGTTGTTGGCGTGGACCTGGTGTTTTAAGGAATCAAATCATGTTAAAAAAATTAATCTTAATTCCAGCCCTGACGCTGAGCTTTATGGCTTTAGCCAATGTTGCAGTGATAGTTCACCCATCCAATGCGGCCACCTTGTCGCAGGATGATATTAATAAACTATTTACCGGCCGCGCCAAAAGTTTTACCGATGGCAAAGCCGCTGAACCTGTTAATCTGGCCGAAGCAGTTGCAGTTCGGGCTGATTTTGATCAAAAAGCTTTGGGTCGTTCTTCCAGCCAAATGAAAGCCTATTGGTCTAAACTGATATTCACAGGGAAAGGAACACCACCCAAAGAAATGGCGTCTGAACAGGAAGTGCTGGATGCAGTAGCCAAAAATCCTGCGGCTATTGGTTATGTTAGTGCAGGCGCTGTGACTGGCAGTGTCAAAGTGGCCTTCACGCTGAACTAAAGCTTGTCCAGGCAGGTGATTGCATCACCTGCCTTTGTTGTAAGCCATATTCTGGATACTACTTATGCTGAAATACCTGAGTTTATTAAAAAAAATCTGGCTTATTATTGCTATCGCAATCTTAGCTTTTTTAATAGTACTGACTTCATCTATTTACTTTACAGCCCGTAATGCCGACAGCATTGTGCTGATTAAAGACAAAATGTATGACAGCTCCAAATTGGCCTCCAGAATGGTGGTTGAGTTTAATGCGGTGGAAGAGTTTTTTACTCAGTCAGTTTCGTTGTCAGACCCTGACATTCTGAGTACAGCTAAAACCACACAAGAACGAGTGGTCGCTCATCTGACCAAACTAAAACAACTGGACACTGCCAACCTGAGGCAGTTGGAAACTCTGGAGCAGAATTTTAGTGCCTATGCCAAAGCCGCTGCTGAAATAGCTCAGTCCATGATTGACGGCACTTTGGATATGGGAGCAGCACAAAGCATTATTCAAAACAAAACTACCTTGTATGAAACGGCAAAAAGTGGTTTTGTTGCCTACGAAAAACAAACCGATGACAGCTTCCAGCAAATTCTGGTGGATATGTCGGCTTCATCTGAGCGCTCAGTGTTAATTATCGTATTATGTGGCACTATCCTGTTGATTATAATGGCAGTTGTCGGCCATGTGATAGGCAGAAACATCAGTAAAACAGCCCATAGTCTGGCCAGTTCTTTACAAGTGTTAGCCTCAGGTAAAGGTTCCCTGTCCAGCCGTCTTTCGATAGATTCTGAAGACGAGTTTGGCGCTGTGGCCCGTAATTTCAACGAGTTTATCTCGTTGCTGCAAAGCTCTTTTGTTGCCATCGCCCAGTTAGTTGATCCGGTCAGTCGCACAGCCGATGCTTTGGCAAAAGGCATGCAAGAGCTGGACGGCATGACGGGTCAGCAAAAAAATGATGCGGACACTGTGTCGCATTCAATGGAAGAAATGCAAAGCAGCGTCAAGGACATCAGCCAGTCGGCCAATGCGGCTTCTGGCAGTGCTAACGATGCAAGCCGTTTAGCCAAGCTGGGGTATGAAAAAACTACCTCTTCAGTGCAGGCCTCCAAAGATTTAGCCGGTGAAATAGCGCACACCAGCGCCGTGATCACAGAGCTGGCCAAACAAACTCAGGAAGTGGGTGGTATTTTAAAAAGTATCAATGATATTGCTGACCAAACCAACTTACTGGCGTTAAACGCAGCTATTGAAGCCGCACGAGCCGGCGAGCAAGGTCGTGGTTTTGCTGTGGTTGCAGATGAAGTTCGTTTATTGTCGTCGCGCACAGCTTCGTCCGTCACCACCATTCGTGACTTGCTTGGCAAACTGACACAAAACGTCGACAGCGCAGTACGTTTAATGGATCAGGCCGTAAACAAAGCCAATCACAGTGCTGTGCTGACGGCTGAAGCAGGCAGTTCTATCGAACTGATCAATCAGGAAATTGACAAAATTAATATGGTCAATGCCCAAATTGCTACAGCCACTGAAGAACAAACCATGGTAGCCAGCCTGGTACTGGACAATACCCATCAAATGGCTGACTCCTTCAGCCGGACTATTCAGGTACAAAATACAGTGGCAGATATATCAGATCAGCTGCGTGGCCTGGCTCAGGAATTAAATACGGTGTCGTCTAAATTCAGAGAGTAAAACACTCAGCGAATTTAGAACTCTGTCAATAAAAAACGAAGAGAACAAAACCCAGGGACGGGTGTTGTTTTACACAAAATAAATTTTTCACTACAAGCCATTGAATAAAATAAATTATTTAGTCTATGCCCTTATTGCTGCTATCTTATAGCCATAGTCGCAACAAGAGGTAGGGTCATCCTTATGCGTATTTTTTCTTTTTTTGCCATTACTTTGTTCAGTTCCTCTTTAATGGCTGCCGATTTTCAGCTACCTGATTTTGTGTTGGGCAGTACAAAAGCCGGGTTAAAAGATGAAGTTCTGGCCAAAACCAGCCTGACCCTGTTTGAAGCACAAGCCACAGTAGAAACACAATGGGCGGAAGATAAACTGCAAGCTGTGTTGCTGACTTATTATCAGGGCACCGACTATGCAGAACTCAAACGAAAATTCTCTGCTCTGCAGCAACAATTCATCACAGCTTTTGGCGCTCTGGCCTGGGTTTCATCCGAAGCAACGCCGGATACCACTCAGACCATAGAGCAACAATTGGCTTTGCTGGATCAAGTGATGAAAACAGCTCCGGAGCTGGCTGCAGGCTACAGACAAAGCCATTTGGCACATTCCAATCTGATCCTGGATTTTCAGCCCTCCCCACAACCCGATAACAACAGGTTGCATCTGCAAATCCGATATTTTTCCACAAGCGCTGAATATAGTTTGGTTCTATTTGTAGACGAAAAAACCACAGCTGAGCGTACCGCTGCAGCTGTAGTTAATCTTGAGGCTCTTTAAATCTTTAATTTGCTGTCCTCAGCTGAAATTGCTGGCATATAACATCAGGCAAAGCCGGAGCCTGTTTTAATTTTTCCAGATCCTGCAAGCTACAACTGGGTAAGTCAGCCACTTGTTTTGTGTGTTGGGATAACAAAGACAAAGCACCGTTGGCTAACAATTGCAAAGCCCACTGGCTGGAGCTGGCAGCACAATTCCCCAACACCAGATCAGCTCCAGCGGCTAAAGCATCCTCTTTAACCTGAACACAAAGTTCTTGGTTTTGGTTGTTTTGTAACTGAACAAAACCTTGTTGCCCGGCTTTCCAGTTCCACTGCTGACAGCTTTGAGCAGCCCAGTTTTGTTGAGTCACTGCTGTACCGCTCTGTGCACTGCAGCCTTGGGTACTCCAGACTTTGCCACTTTGCCTGCTGCTCAGTACAGTGTTGCCTGTCGGCAGTATGAACCAGTCGTCACATAACTCAGCTTCATCCCCTGCTTTGCAGGCAGTTGAGCTTAATGCCCTTTGATCTGCGGCATTTAATAACTGATAGTAGCCATCAGTGCCCGCTTTCAACTGCCATTGCTGCGTTGGCTGATTGACCCAGGCAGACAACTCAGACGTTGCGCCGATAAATAAACCAGCCGAGTTGGCTAGTCGATAACGGCCTTTGCTGGTTGGATCAATAATCCAGTGGCCTTGCTCAGTACAACTTTGTTCTGTCAAACCTTGCTCCGCTGGCGTCAGACATAACTGGCTAGAGCGATTGATTAACTGCCATTTCACGCCTTGTGGTACCACGGTCAGAGGACCATTTTCGCCGGAAGGCGCTGCCACTGTCTGGCCTTCAGGCACCGGAGTGCCAAAATCCGGTGTACCATCCGCCTTGAAGCTGAAAGGCTGAGCTCTTACTGAACGGCTGGCACCGCAGCCATCGGTTGCTTTGTTATTACCGTGATACACCAGCCAGTTTTCTGTACCATCCGGTGAGGTGAAAAAACCATTATGACCAGGACCAAATACACCATTACCCCGCTCAAACACAGGTTGCTCTGCTTTCACCCATGAACTGGCATCCATAGGATTGTCACCCACCAGTTCCAGCAAGCCCAGTTTATAATCCGGTGTGTCACAGTAGCTGGCGGAATAAATCACAAAGGTACGGCCATTGTGTTTCAGCACTTCAGCACCCTCATTTACTTTACGACCCGATTGCTCCCAGGGTAAAGAAGGACGGGATAACACCATAGGCTCTCCGGTTAAAGTCCAGGGATTAGACATTTCGCTGATCCAATTCAGTTGTTCATCCCCAACCCACTCCGACCACAACAGATACAATTTTCCGTTGCGCTCCAGATAGTTGCCGTCAATATTCCAGCTATCCGGCATAGGAGAACCTTTGTACTGATAAGGCCCCATAGGATCATCACCGGCACTTTCCAGCACAGACAAATGCTGACCATCTAAATTTTCCTGTTTGCCCGAGGTATACATCATGTACCAGCGTGGACCGTCAGGACCTTGTAGGCGATGAAATTCAAAAGCCCAGAAGTTGCAGCAGCTTTTTGGGTTCGTTTCAGACCAGACATTCACCGGGGTGGCCGTGGCTAAACCTGCCAGAGTAGGCGATTTACGCATCACCAACTGAGAAGTCCAGGTGGTGGTGGTCAGGTAATAATTACCTTGCCAGTATTCCAGCCATGGGTCGGCCCCATTGGCAAAGAGTGGATTGGTAAAACTTTGATCTTCAACAGCGGCTGAAATAGTAACAGCTGGCGCGGCAGCGACTGAAACTATATTGCTGTTTTTTTGTTCTGGCGAGCAAGCGGCCAGCACACACAGAAGGCCTGCCGCCAATGGAATGGGATACCCTGTTAAGCCGGATAAAGGCCTGGTTTTAAAAGTCATAGCTAACCCTGTCTGGTCTGTTGATTTTATATTTGTACTACAATAAGACTTTATGAGTCTAAAACGAAAAGCAGCGGAAAACAACAGGGGCGGACAGTTGTGTTTGCCATCCGCCGTCCAGATTTACAACCTCTCCAGCAGCCACTGCTGGTTAGTGCCACCGGTGACTGTCCATTGCAGCACTTTGGCATCATTGGCTGTGCTGGCACCGCTCACGTCCAGCACATGGTTACTTAATACCGAACGAATACGGCTAAAACCAGCACCAGCATCTTCAATCAACCATTTTTGTCCTGCGCCTCCCCAGTAAGGCCACTGCGCTATGCTGGCTCCTGCTGCGGTAGATAATTCCCAGACATCCAGCGCCTGACCACTGTGACTGTTAATCAAACTATAGCTGCCATCGCCCAGGCTAATTAATTGCCACTGCTGATGTAAGCCCGAAGCCAGACTGTATTGTTCCACCAAAGCGCCATTGCCGGTTGAGGCATTGTCTAACGACAAATACTTGCCACTATGACGGGCTTTAATACGGTATGTGCCTTCACTGACACCACCACAACTGCCCACACTGAAATTGCGGGTTAATGTTGGCCAGCCAGAACTGAAGCTCATTTTCAGCAGATCCAGCTTGGCATTACCACCGTCGTTTAAGTCGTAATAGTGAGTGGACACATACTGACAACCGCTGTCTTTTAATACTCCGACATGGCCTGGCCCTTTGTAATTGCCACTTTGATTAGGCAATAAACTGCGCTCGTTCTGATAGGGCCCCCAGACTGAGGTGGAACGAGCCACCTGAATGTAATAACTGCTGTTACTGCCCTGACAACAAGCGCCACGGTTCAAATACAGGTAATAATAATTGCCCTGACGACTGATGTAGGGAGCCTCGATGCTCTGATGATTGCCGCCGTAAATATGCTGCACATTACCGCTGGTTTTGCCTGTGGTTGTATTGATTTCGACCAGCCCTAAACCGCCAAAAAAGGAGCCATAACTCATATAAATACGGCCATCGTGATCACGAAACAAGGCAGGGTCTATCGCATTAATATCAGTGCTGGCACCACTGGAACTGACCACCATACCTAAATCCACCCAGTTTGGATTTTTCAGCGAAACACTACGCGCTACACCAATAGCAGAACGTGAGCTGCCAAAAGTAGACACCGAATAGTACAGGTAATAATAACCTTTCATCTGAATGACATCAGGAGCCCAGAATGCTCCGCTAAACCCCGGCACAGCACTGTCGATCCAGGCCGGCCAGCCTGACGGAAACACAGGACTGGCTGTTGCAGACCAATGGGTCAGATTAGTGGAAGTGGAATACCAGATCCCTTGCCCTGTGGTGAAATGAAAGTAGGTGTCGCCGTCTTTGATAAGGCCGGCCGGATCGTGCGAGTTGGGCACTCCGGTTATAGTCACAGCTTGTACAGCAGCGCAGAATAAACTCAGAAGGCCCTGCAGGCCGGATCGCCAGTAGCCTGACGATCTGGTATTTTTTTGTTGCATAAGTATGTCCTTGTCTGTCGGAATAGTTATTTTTAGTTGCCATCGTCATTGGTAATACAATAACAACTAAATAAACTAGAACAGAAATTCACAAATGCAACTTTTGATTGCTGAAGAAAAGCAGCAATCAGTTTTTAAGTAGCTGACTCTGATAACTCAACCAGTCTTTATCGTCAACCTGCGGCCAGCCGTTTTCATCCCAATTTAAGGCGGTAATTTTCAACTTTTGCAGGCCGTTATCGGCCATCTCATAGGCATGAAACACCAGATAATCTTTGCCGTCGAAGCCGTATACTGAGTTGTGACCTAAGCCTGGCCAGTCGCTGTTGCCTTTGAGCAATACAGAGCCGCCGCCAGCAGCTAAATCTTTGCCCTCTTTATCCAGATAAGGCCCGGTTAAGCTTTTAGAGCGCCCGACCACCATATGATAAGTGCTGTCTTTACCACGACAACATTTTCCATAAGAAACAAAGAGATAATAAAACTGATCTTTTTTGTAGATAAAAGGCGCTTCCAGCTCAGCCGGGCCAGGTTCGGCATCATCTAACAATGCTGGCCGCTCTGCTTTGGCCAGCGTATGCCATTGTTCAGGCTGCGCTATGCGGGTCAGGTTTTGATCCAGCTTCACCAGTTTCAGCCCACCCCAAAAGGAGCCAAAACTCATCCAGGCTTCACCTTGTTCATCCAGGATAATGGCAGGGTCTATCGCATTCCATAAGTCACGTTGTGGCACAGACTGCAGCACTATGCCCTGATCAACCCATTGATACTTTGGATCTTGTGGATCCAAAGTAGTGTTAACTGTGACTCCGATAGCCGAGGTGTTTTTACCAAAAGCTGAGATGGAGTAATACAAATAAAACTTGCCCTGATACTGAAAAATATCAGGTGCCCAGATATGACCATCAAAACTTGGGGATACCGATTTTGCCCAATCTGGCTCAGTCGCAAAAACCCGACCACCTAAACGCCAGTTTTTTAAATCGCTGGATTGATAAAAAGCGATACCAGGCCCTGTGCTGTATAAAAAATACTGCCCCTTTTCTTTCGCCATCACCGGATCATGAATACTGACTTGCTCAGCCTGCAATGGGTTTGTCAAAAGCATAGTGCCACTAAAAAGTGCCAACCTAAGTGCAACAGCTCTGAAATTAAGCTTGCTCATGTCGTCTATCCTGTTTTAGTTGAATTTGTATTACAAATAGCATAAGTTCAACGCAGCAAGCAATAACGGGCAGAAACACCACTGCTTTAAGTTGCGCTGAAGACAACAAAAAAACTCTAAAAATAACCATACAAAACAAATGGATAACTATTAAATATCAGAAAAAGTTGAAGCTTTTTTTCTGGCTTGCCAGCTGAATTTAATAGTAATACTATAAGATTATAAACCAAATAAAACAGGTTTTAGCATCAGGATCCAACCGCGTTTTAACGGCGGATGAGAAAAACTGAGCATAAAACTGACGTAAACCACAGGGGAGTCGAATGGCAGGTTATAAACTATCTGTCATGGAGAAAATTGGCTTTGGCGCCGGAGATATGGCCGTCAATGTCGTGATTTCTTCCATGATGCTGATCATCACGTTTTTTTACACTGATATCTTTGGCTTAAAAGCCGCCGACGTTGCAATTTTATTTCTGGTGGTACGGCTGATTGATGCGGTCACAGATCCTTTGATGGGTATGCTGACCGATAAATTCACCACCCGCTGGGGCCGCTACCGGCATTATTTCCTCTTTATGGCTATCCCTTTTGGCATCTCGGTATTTTTGACCTTCTCAACACCGGATCTGGATTACAACGGTAAGCTGGTGTGGGCTTATGCCACCTACATCTTCGTCACCCTGATGTTTACGGCTGTCACTATCCCCTATATTTCCATTATTGGCGTTTTGACCGACTGCCCAAAGGAGCGTTTATCCGCCAATGGCTATCGTTTGTTTTTCGCCAAAATTGCTGCCTTTTTAGTGACTATTATTGTGCCAGTGTTAGCTGCACAGTGGGGCGAAGGCCAGCTGGCTGCCGGTTATCAGGCCGCTATGGGACTGATGGGCGCTATGGCCAGTTTATTGTTTTTATTCTGCTTTTTTAATACCACTGAACGTTTGCAGCATCAGGTGGAAACCAAACCTTTTTTCAGTCAACTAAAGCTTTTGCTCAAAAACGATCAGTGGCTGATTTTATGTGCTGTTTGTGTCACAGGCACTATTGGCTATGTGATCCGGGGCTCAGTGGCGGCTTATTACGCCAAATATTATCTGGGTGGTGATGCAATGATGCTGTCGGCCTTTTTATCTACCGGTGTGGTGGCAGCTATTTTGGCGATGGTGGCTTCGACCTGGATCACCAAACATTACTGCAAGGTAAAACTCTTTCGTCTAAGCCAGATTGTGGTGGCAGTGTTAAGTGCGCTGCTGTTTGTGCTGGTGAAACCAGGTGATTTATGGCTGGCTTTTGTGTTGTATTTTTTACTCTCTTTTGTAGTGGATTTGCATGCACCAGTGTTCTGGTCAGCCATTGCCGAAGCCGTAGATTACGGTGAACACAAAACAGGTCAGCGCGTATCAGGTTTAGCTTTTGGTGGCATTTCCTTTTGCCAGAAAGCAGGCATGGGCGTAGCGGGTTTTGTGGTGGGCAGCTTGCTGACCTTTTTTGATTATCAGCCCGATCAAGTGCAAAGCGAATTTGGCTTAGTAGGTATAGCCCTGATGTTATCTGTGATCCCTGGCTTCTTCCATTTGCTCATGGGTCTTTTGATGTACAAATACAAAATTACTGACAGCTTTTATCAGCAGATGGTGGCAGGCCAAATCGAGCCCCCAAAGCCTGAGCAGGCATCACCTGCAGTCCAACTGGTCAATGCTAAATAAGTCTTTTTAAAATAGCGCACTGGAGTTTTTATGCGATTGTTAACGCCTTTAATTGAACAACGGGCCGACCCCTGTATTTACCGCCACAGCGATGGTTATTATTATTTCACCGCCTCAGTGCCTGCCTACGACAGAGTGGAATTGCGCCGAGCCCGCACTATTGAAGAGCTGCCTCAGGCAACACCAATCACAGCCTGGTTAAAACCCGATACAGGGCCATATTCAGAGCTTATTTGGGCGCCGGAAATTCATTTCCGTCAGGGCGCCTGGTATATCTACTTTGCTGCAGCTCCAAGTCGTGAGATTAAAAACAAACTGTTCCAGCACCGTATGTATGTGATGTGCTGCAAAGACGCCAACCCTGTTGAAGGGCAATGGCAGTTTTTAGGCCAGATGGATACAGGCATGGATACTTTTTGTCTGGACGCTACGACCTTTGAACATCAAGGCGAACTGTATTATCTGTGGGCGCAAAAAGAGAACCAGATTGAAGGCAACAGCAATTTATATATAGCCACTATGAACACACCGGACAAAATCAGCAGCGCACCAGTGCTTTTGAGTAAACCGGAATTTGACTGGGAAACCCGTGGTTTTTGGGTCAATGAAGGCCCAAGCGTGCTTATTCGTCATGGCAAAGTTTTTATCAGCTACTCCGCCAGTGCCACAGATGAAAACTATGCAATGGGCTTATTGTGGGCTGATGAAAATGCCAACCTGATAGACCCACAAAGCTGGCATAAGTTAAAAGAGCCAGTGCTGCAAAGCTGCTTTGAACATAAGGTGTATGGCCCGGGACATAACAGCTTTACAGTATCGGCTGATGGTAACACCGACTTACTGGTGTATCACGCCCGCACTTACACTGAAATAGTTGGCGATCCACTTTGGGATCCAAACCGCCATACCTATGTTAAAGCGCTGAGTTGGGATGATCAGGGTATGCCGGTATTTGGCCGACCTTCCGTACAGGAATAAGTACAAGAATAAGTGCAGGAATAAATACCGGGTCAGAGCCTTGGCTCTGACCCTCGAGGATATAAAGCCATGCGACTATTATTTTCCTTGTTTTTGGCCACCAGTTTCTGTGTGCACGCTGTTGCGTTGACGACAGTGCCACTCAAAGAAGTACGCTTAACCGACGGCCCATTTTTGCATTCAGAGCAAACCAATCTGAAGTACTTATTGGCGCTGGATACGGACAAATTGCTGGCACCACTACGCCGTGAAGCAGGTATTGAAAACAAGGTAGAGTCCTATGGCAACTGGGAAAATAGCGGTTTAGACGGTCATATGCTGGGGCATTATTTAACAGCTCTGGCCTTTATGCATAGCGCTACAACAAATGAACAGATCAAAGCCCGGCTGGATTATTTACTGACTGAACTTCAGAAAATTCAGCAGGCACAGCAGGGATATTTAGGCGGAGTACCTGGCAGTAAAGCCTTGTGGCAACAAATTCAGCAAGGCCAGATTGAAGCTGATTTATTTAGCCTGAATAAACACTGGGTGCCTTTTTACAATATCCATAAAACCTTCGCTGGCCTGCGGGATACCTACCAGCAAAGCGGCGATGAACGAGCCAAAACCCTGCTGCTGAATTATGGCAACTGGCTGAAAAATCTGGTCAAAAACTTATCACCGCAACAAATCCAGCAAATGCTGCTGACCGAACATGGTGGCATGAACGAAGTGCTGGCTGATATGGCGGTCATTTATGACGATAAAAGCTATATGGCATTGGCCAAAGAATTTACTGAATTACGTATTCTAGAGCCGCTACTGAAAGGCGAAGACAAGCTGACGGGCCTACACGCCAATACCCAAATTCCTAAAGTGGTGGGTATAGCCCGTATTGCCGAATTGTCCGGTGATAAAAACTGGTTAAAAGCGGCTGAATATTTCTGGTCTTTAGTGGTAGAGCAGCGCACTGTCGCTATAGGTGGTAATAGCGTGAGGGAGCATTTTCATCCCACAGACGACTTCAACCCTATGCTAAATGAAGTGGAAGGGCCTGAAACCTGCAATACCTACAATATGCTGAAACTCTCCATGCTGCTGTACCGCCAGACTAGCCAAAGCAAATACCTCGATTATTATGAGCGGAGCTTGTGGAACCATATTCTGGCCAGCCAGCATCCGGAGCATGGCGGCTTTGTTTATTTTACCCCGATGCGGCCCCAACATTACCGGGTTTATTCCAAAGTGGATCAAGGCATGTGGTGCTGTGTGGGATCAGGCATAGAAAGCCATAGCAAACATGGCGAATTTATTTACAGTTTTGATAACAACGCTTTGCAAGTGAACTTATGGATAGCATCCAGCATGAACACTCCAGAGATAAAACTGCATCAGCAGACCCTATTCCCGGATGAAAACAGCACTGAATTGGTATTTGACGCAGCAAGCGAACTGAACCTGCAGCTGCGTTATCCATCCTGGGCCGGAGCCGTTAAAGTCTGGCGTAATGGCAAAGCAGTTGAAGTAACAGCGAAAGCCGGTGAACATATTCGGCTCGCTGGCCCCTGGCAGCAAGGCGACAAAGTGAAACTTGAGCTACCGATGCAGCTCAGTTTGGAAGCTATGCCAGCCAAGCCCGATTATCATGCGGTATTGTACGGCCCTATAGTGCTAGCCAGTCGCAGTGCACCTTTTAAAAACGAAAGCTTAAAATTTATTGGTGACGACAGCAGAATGGGTCATATAGCTTCGGGCCCAACCTGCCCTGTCTCAGCTGCCCCACTTTATATTGGCGATACAAAAAACTTTCTCACCAGCTTAAAGCGTCTGCCCAATCACCCCTTGAGCTTCAGTACAGGCCAGGGCTTTTTACAAGGCCAGCCTGAGCTGATTCCTTTTTTCCGACTGCATGACAGCAGATACCAAATCTACTTTCAACACACTAGCCTTGAAGGCTGGCAACAACAAAAAGCATCGCAACAGCAGCAAGATGAAGCAGCAGCTTTACTGGAACAACAAACGTTGGATAAAATCTATCCGGGTGAACAGCAGCCTGAGTCGGATCATTTTTATCAGGGTGAACAAAGCGAAGCAGGTATCAATTTAGGCCGACATTGGCGGCACAGTAAAAGCTGGTTTAGTTATCAGTTAAGCCACAAGGGCCAGCAACATCTGACCTTACGGCTGGAGTATTTTGGTCTGGATGGCGGACGAGCGTTTGAAGTCTGGCTGGATGATAAAAAGCTAACCGACGTGGAGCTGAAAAGCGGCCTGGGGCCGGACTGGTACAGCGTCGATTATCCAATCCCGAATGATTTGCTGCCGAAAAATGCCGATCATTTCAGGATCAAATTTGTCGCCAAGCCCGGCAGCATCGCCGGTGGACTCTATCAGGTGCGTTTGCTGACGTTATCGCTTAACTGATGCCCACCGCATAACGGCTGACCCAGTGCTTTAACGGGCCAGCCTTTTCTGCCACAGCTAAACCCAACTGACGTAAAAAACGCACAGGGGGCAAGCTGCTGCTGAAGCTTTGATAAAACAGATCCATAGCCGACATCATCAGCGCATTTTCACGCTGACGTGTGCTTTGGTACTGCTTTAACAAAGTACGGTCTGCTAAATCCTGACCTTGCGCAAAAGCCTGCTCCAGTAGCTCAGACAATAGCATCGCATCGGCAAAACCTAAGTTCACGCCCTGACCTGCCAGCGGATTAATACTGTGAGCTGCATCCCCTACCAGCACCAGCCGCCCTTTGACATAGTCCTTCGCATGCACCCGGGCTAAAGGGAAGCTTGCCGCTTGTTCCACTGTAATTTTGCCAAGTTTGGCCGGAAAAGCCTGCTGAATTTGTTCCGCTAATGCGGTTTTAGATAATGCCGCCAGCTGTTTAATTTTATGATGATGGTCGTACCACACTAAAGAGCCTTGCTTGCCTGGCAAAGGTAAAAAAGCCCGTGGGCCTGATTCGTTAAACTGCTGCCAGGTGATGTCCTGCTGCTCATATTCTGTATTGACTGTAACCACTAAACAGCTTTGTTGATATTGCCAACCCGACACGCCAATTTGTGCTAACTGGCGCAGCTGCGACTGCCCACCATCAGCTGCTATCACAAGTTTGGCTTTTAGTTCACCAAATTCTGCTGTGGTGACACTGGCATAGTCAGCGTGCTGCTCAAAACCAGTGACAGTGGCTGGGCAAAACAGTTGCAAGTTGGCTGGAAAATTAGCCCAAAGCGCCTGCTGGATCAGGTTGTTTTCAACTATATGACCCAGATGGGTCAGCGCCACTTCATCGGCATGAAAAGTGAGTCCGGCCTGTTCGCCTTCAAACGCCTGTAATCGTTTATAAGGGCATAAACGCCATTGCTGCAATAAAGACCAGGCGCCCAAATCCGTCAGCCACTGCTCACTTCGTCTGTTAATAGCGGATACACGAAGATCAACAGTACTTTGTGGGTCATAAACTGTGACAGGCTGCTTTTCAATTAAGCCCACTTGTAAACCGGCACGGCTTAACTTTAGCGCCACTGAAGCGCCGACCATACCACCACCTACAATTAATATATCCAGCACAACAACCTCCTGCTCAAACCTCCTGCTCACTTCAGAACATTCTACCCTGCTTTTCGGTTTTTACTTTGCGCTATATCAGCAATTATTCGTCGCCCGCTGAAAGATTATTCAGGCTATTCCGGTATATAAGCCCATATGACTTAAGGAAAAACCAAAATGAAAATTCAGCATATTCTGTTACTTAGCCTCAGCCTGTTTAGTTTTAGTCTGTTGGCAGAACCCCGTATTGCCCAAAACCCTGAAGACATTAAGCCCTTATTAAATGGCATGCAGGCGCCTATGGTCAGTCTGCAGGATGCGACAGGCAAAGCCGTAGAGCTTAGCTCAGTGCTCAAACAGCAAGACACTGTACTGGTGTTTTACCGTGGTGGCTGGTGCCCTTATTGCAACCTGCAACTGGCCGCTTTACGTGAGATTGAACCTAAACTTGAAGCTTTAGGTTATCAACTGATTGCTGTGACACCAGACAGCCCTGCTGCTATTCAGGCCAGTTTAAAAGAGACCAAAGGCGCCGCTATTACTTATACCCTGTTATCGGACAGTCAGTTCAATTTAAGCTCAGCTTTTGGTGTGGCTTATTATCTGGATGAAAAAACCAGCGTTACCTATTTAACTACCTACAAACTGAATCTGAATAAGGAAGCAAGTAGTGGCAAAGTGGTGCTGCCTGTGCCTGCTGTTTATATCCTGAATAAAGAGGGTTTAGTGCAGTACAGTTATCAGCATATTAATTACAAGGTCCGCTTGCAGCCGGAACTGTTGTTGCTGGCGGCTCGTTTAGCCAAAGAAAGCAAATAACCCGTTCACATTCACTAAAAACCCGGTATTTTTGCATATTAATCCATAGTTAATTCAGGGCAGCGATAACTGCCCTGAAACTGTGGCTTAACAGCCTGAAACTCATTGACGACAGCGCAAAAATACGGCATTTTGCGCGCCCTTGCAGCCCAGGCTTTTGATTGCCCCTGTTTGATTGCCCTCAAGGGCAAAACTGACTAAAGTAGCTGCATCTTTAAATCCGAATTCTGTTTTGAATTCAATTTTGAATTATAGCCCTGGCTTGAGGAGACTTTGCATGCGTAAGGTAACTGTGGCGGCTACCCAAATGATTGGTGGCTGGAATGTTGACGAAAATATTGCCCGTGGTGAGCGCTTAGTCCGTGATGCAGCGGCTCAGGGTGCGCAAATTATCCTGCTGCAGGAACTGTTTGAGCGTAACTACTTCTGCCAGAAACAAAAGTATGAATATTTAGAGTTCGCTACTAGTGTCGAAGACAACGCGGCTATTAAACACTTCAGCAAAATTGCCAAAGAGTTGAATGTGGTGCTGCCTATCAGCTTTTATGAAAAAGCTGGCAACTGCTTTTACAACACTGTGGCCGTGATTGACGCCGACGGTAGCAACCTGGGTTTATACCGCAAAAGCCATATTCCTGATGGCCCGGGCTACAGCGAAAAGTTCTATTTCACTCCAGGTGACACAGGCTTTAAAGTCTGGGATACAGCTTATGCCAAAATTGGTATAGGTATTTGCTGGGATCAATGGTTCCCTGAATGTGCCCGCAGCATGGCATTAATGGGCGCAGAACTGCTGTTCTACCCAACAGCTATCGGCACTGAACCTCATGATGAAACAGTCAATTCACGTGAACACTGGCAACGCACTCAGCAAGGTCATGCAGCTGCTAACTTAGTGCCTCTGATTGCGTCCAACCGTATTGGCCGTGAAACCGAAGACGATTACGCTATTACCTTCTACGGCAGCTCTTTTATTGCCAACGAATTTGGTGCCAAAGTAGAAGAAGCCGACGAAGTCAGCGAAGCTGTGTTAGTTCACACCTTCGATTTAGACGAAACCGCGAAAAACCGTCGCAACTGGGGCGTATACCGTGACCGTCGTATCGACTTATACGGTGCTATTTTAACCAAAGACGGCAAAACCACACCTACGGAAGGTAACAACTAAGATGGCTGTGACTCTGAACAGTACGCCTCGTGCCGATGGTTTTTTTATGCCAGCCGAATGGGCAACGCATAAACAAACCTGGATGGTATGGCCAGAGCGTACCGACAACTGGCGTTTAGGCGCCAAGCCAGCTCAACAGGCGTTTTGTGCTGTGATTCGGGCTATTGCCCGTTTTGAGCCTGTCACAGTATTGGCTTCTGCCGCTCAGTTTGCTAATGCTCAGGCGCAGTTGAGCTTAGAGCCAACCACTCACCCAATTCGTGTGGTTGAAACCTCAACAGACGACGCCTGGTGTCGTGACACAGGCCCTACTTTTGTCACCAATGGCAAAGAAGTGCGGGCAGTGGATTGGACCTTTAATGCATGGGGTGGTTTAAACGGCGGTTTGTATTTCCCGTGGCACAAAGACGATCAGGTGGCACAAAAGATTGCCAATATCGAAGGTACAGCACGCTACCGCACTGAAGGCTTTGTGCTGGAAGGTGGTGCTATTCATGTTGATGGCGAAGGTACGTTGCTGACCACTGAAGAATGTTTGCTGAATAAAAACCGCAACCCGGATTTATCCCGCGAACAAATCGAGCAGATGCTGTCGGACTATTTAAGTATTGATAAAGTGATTTGGCTCAAAGAAGGCATTTTTAACGACGAAACCGATGGTCACGTCGATAATATGTGCTGTTTTGTCGGCCCTGCCGAAGTCTTACTGGCCTGGACTGACGATAAAAACGATCCACAGTACGAACGTTCACGCGCAGCTTTAGAAGTGCTGGAAAACAGCACTGACGCCAAAGGCCGTAAATTCACAGTACACAAGCTGCCTGTGCCTGCTCCTATGCTGGCCAAAGCAGATGAATATGCCACAGTGGATTTAACAGGTGCAGCTGTACCTCGTGAGTCTGAAGCCCGTTTAGCCGGTTCTTACATCAACTTCTATTTATGTAATGGGGGTTTGGTGGTTCCGGTGTTTGACGATGCAAATGATCAGGTGGCGATAGAGATCCTGAGTAAAGTCTTTCCAAAACATCAGGTGGTCACTGTGCCTGGAAGGGAAATTTTATTAGGTGGCGGTAATGTGCACTGCATAACACAGCAGCAACCTGCGTGATTTCACTTTAACTTAAAGTGAATAAAGAAAAACGGAACTTCAGGTTCCGTTTTTTTATGGAAAGCACAATCACTCCTGTTGGTACAGATAAAAAAAACCGCCGATAACGGCGGTTTTTACGTGGAACTACAAAGTTCTGTTAGTTACGACGACGGCGTAAGAAAGCCAGAGGTAATAACATCAGCGATAACCAACCTAAGCTACCGCTTGATTTTTTAGGAGGAGTAACCACCGGAGCTGGTACATCAGTGATATTCAGCGTGACCTGAACTGTATTAGAACTTAAAGTTCCATCAGAGGCGACAACACTGAATACAGCTGTTGTATTTGCCGTAACACTTGGCGCTGTGACTGTGACAGATGCTGTATTTGCAGTGATACTGATCGCTGGACCAGAGACCTGAGTCCAGGTGTAAGTTAAAGCATCACCATCAACATCTGCACCAACCACAGCCAAGGTCGCACTGGCGCCTTCATTCACAGTCACAGCAGCTCCTGCAACCAGAGTTGGAGCGTCATTAACAGCATTCACTGTTACTGCCACTGTAGTTGGAGCTGTTTTGGTACCTGACTCATCCTGGGCCTGATAAGTAAAGCTATCAGTACCGTTAAAGTCTGCAGCAGGCGTGTACACAAACTGACCATCAGTCACAGTAACAGTACCATTGGCTGGTGCTGTCACTACTACAGGGTTAGTTAGTGCACCTTGTGCATTCACTTTCAGCTTGTTGAACGCGTCATATACCTGACCATTACTTGAAACCTGAGCCTTGATTATTTTCTCAAAAGAGGTTGCATCGTTCGCCAATACATCAAGCGCACTACTTGCAGTGTCTTCATCTACAGTAATAACATCAGCCTTACCTAACTCAAGTTCACCAGTGTTTTCAACAGAGTAGTTCATCGCCAACCGGCCACCAGCTACAGTGGTCAGTGCCAGAGCTTGTGATGACACAGGCGCCGTACCAGTACCGTTGTAGTAGCGACTTAGACCCAGAGTACCTGCCGTATCTTCTGCACCTACAGTGACATTAGCTGGCATAGGCCCCATGGCTAAGTAGTTAAAGAAAATATCTTCTGGAGCATTTAACGCCATCCATGCCTGGAAAGTGTACTCATTGCCGCTGGCATCGTCATAAACACGTACTTTATTCCACTCGACGACCAGGTAATTTACGCCACTCACAGTCAGGATAGAGTAATACAGATTACCGCCGCCCGTGCCACCACCTGCTAAATCCATATCAGCCCAGAACGGAGCAATAAGATTATTTGGCGCAGTTGGACTAGGCAACTGCTGGTTAGTGAACGACGCTGCCGGGGTAGTTGCAGTATTAGAGAAATTAATAATACCGTTGTCTGACACATAAACACGGCTATAGGTCTGCCCGTTAAATGTGACTGGCATACCTATACCGCCAACGTTCAATCCCTGATAGAACTCATCACAACCACCTGTACATGCTATACGTGTACCGCCATTAGTGGCCAGTTCATAGTTTATTGGCGTGTCAGTGTTCAAGCGCATACCTGGCACATTCAAACGACCAGACCAGGACACTGCCGGTGTATCACCTTTGGCATCAAACAAGAACTGAGTACCACCAGTTACTGTAGCCACACCACTGGATTCAACCAGTTTAGTTCCTGCCGGAAGTCTAGATACAACAGAGATCTGGCCTGTGAAAGCCTTGTTGTTAAAGGTTGTAGAAACCTGAGCTGGAGCATCCGGGCTTAACTCACCTACTGAGACAGCAGAAATCATTGAACTGTCAGAAGATGTAGCAACACGTACAGCAATAGGCATAGTGGCAGAAGGGATGCTTGCATCACTTGCTGTCCATTCAACTTTGCCAAAGCTCCAGGTGTTTAAGGCAGCAAAAGAACCATTTAACTTCAGGCTGAATTCAGCAGAATCACCTTCTGTACCGTAAGGTTTTAAGGTAACAGAAGACACATTGAATTCCCCTGTCATTCCGGCATCGCTCAGAGACAGAGAAGGTGTCCAGGTCACTTCTTCATCCGTCATGTTACGAATAGTCCGAGTAAAGGTACATTCAGCAACACAAGGGTCCTGTGCAAAAGATGGTTTATCAAAAGTAACACCAGCTTTAATGGCCCGCTCTAAATCAAGACGGCCGGCACCAACATCAAAAGGAGTGGTTGCAGTGACAGAGTCTTCTTTCTTCAATCCATTCACAGCAGTTGAAGTTAATGCTGTTTTAATTTCAACAGCTGTCCAGTCAGGATACAATTGCTTCATCACAACTGCAGCACCAGCTACGTGTGGAGAAGCCATTGAAGTACCACTGTTAAGCTGGAAAGTACGTGAATCAGCAAAAGCATCAGGTGAGGTTGAAGACAAAATACTGCTGCCTGGAGCACCAATATCAGGCTTCAGGAAGTTACTGTTACCATTAGGACCACGAGATGAGAAGTCACTCATGATATCTGTAAACTGTGCAGACATGACTTTGTCCGCCTGAATACTGATAGTAGCTACAGCATCAGCCACCAACTTCGCACCATCCGCCTTACTAATCATGACTGCAGGTATAGTGATACCAGGAGTAGACATGGTAGACGGTTCGCCGTCACTGTTTTGGATCACTATTAAACCAACTGCACCAGCAGCCGCAGCATTATTAGCCTTGTCACTAAAAGCACAGGTACCACGGGAGATCACCGCTATCTTGCCCAGAAAGGTATCTGCCGGGAAAGCGGTACAACCTAAAGCGTTAGTAGGAGCAACTACAGAAGCTAAGACGAGAGGAGCAGAAATGTCTTCCTTCATGTCTTTTACAGTAGTTTTGAATTCTGAACCAGCAATAGCCAGAAAATCCTGCCCACCCGCTGTTACCTTATTGGCAAAGTAGCGACCATGCGTAGTACTGGCTACGGTTATACCGCTTTCAATACAGGCAGGACAACCTATAGTTTTAGCTGTAGGACCATCGTTACCAGCCGCAGTTACTACAACAACACCTGCAGCTTCAGCTGCTAAGAAAGAATCGCGATAAGGACTGGCTGCCGGATCACCACCTGCACCACCACCCCATGAGTTATTGATAACGTCAGCGCCATCTTTAACTGCCCAGTCTAACGCTTCTAACAACATGATGTTAGAACCACTGCCTGTGACAGTGCCATCTGCACGAAATACCTGAAATAATGCTTTATAAGCCATCAGATAAGCGCCAGGGGCCACACCTGAAACGTCAACTTCTGTAAATCCTTCTTTAGCCTCAGTGACTACAATACCTTTGTCGTCAGTGTTACCACTACCGTTAAAAAATACTTTAGTTGGCATACCGGTTACAGTGCCGGCCACATGTGTACCATGACCACCCTGACCCAGAGGACTCATATATTCTTGCGGAATAGTAGCGAAGGTTGGAGCGCTGTATCGAGCGACAATTAACTTGTTATTACAAAAATCAGGTTTAGTAGTTGCACAGTAGTCGTCTGTTGCTCTTACTTCAGGCGCAGTAAAGCCTGTGTCACGGAACATTGGGTTTTCTGGACGGATACCACCATCTATTACTGCAACCTTAACGCCTTTACCCGCTTCGGCGTTCCCACCTAACTGCTCCCATACCTGTTTTGCTTTAATCAGATCCAGTGAAGCGTCCATTTGTTCATAGTACATTTCTTCACGATAGACTTGTGCCACACCAGGCATCGCTGATAACTGCTCAAAAATATCGGATTCTGAAGTTACGACCACGGCATTCATTACTGTATCGTAATGACGCTCAACCTGAGCATCCGGTATAGACTTTTTCAGACTCTGAGCAAAACTTTGACGCTCAGCAGCCAATACAGCTGAATGCTTCACTGCAGCAGCAGAGCTCATATCCAGTCTATTGCCTTTAGCTTGCACAGACTTTTCAGATACTGAAGCAGCCTTAGCTAAAGGTGCATTTTCCAGTTTTACAATAAAGTAGTTTGGACGTTGCTCTAACTTAACTTTGTTTTTGATAGAAGTATCGAAACTGATTAGATTTTCGACTTCCGGAGAATATTGAGACTTTTCTGGTGCAGAAGCCAAGACTGGACCTGCAAGAGCCGCAGAAACTGCGACCGCTAATAGTGAATAACCTTTACGTTGCATTATGAACCTTCCTAGATTTCTAAGTTTTTTATTATTAACACTGCTATTTTTACTGAGCTTGCGCACATCCATATATATTACAGTTGACTTACAGATTACAAGAAGATGTTAACCAAAAAATTAAAAAACATGCAGAAGACAAAGAACGAAAACACATAAAACATATAACAATCAAAATGTTACAAATAAAAACACCCGTTAAATTATAAAACCATTAAAAGATAGATGAAATTAATTAATTCACAAACTCACAAAAACGGTCGGCATCAATGTAAATATATACAAAATGCCTGTGTATAAAATTCAGGCAACCAGTTCAGGCACAAATATCTCAAGCTTTGCAGGATCTAAACGATGGAAGAGACGCCTATGAAGCCCCACACTATGCTGACTATGCAGCAATGGTTTGCTAACAAAGCTACCGGCAATTTCCCGGTACTGGCTTTGTTGACTGCGCCATTTCGCCCAGGTCACACAGGTTATCTATGATCCCGGAGTCTCACAGGCTTGTCGCCGCCCTGTATCTTCAAGTCACCTGGGTATATAACAAGGCCGGAGCGAAGCCGGGCCTGTGCTGATTAGAGAAAAAAAGCCTGCAACATTGCTGTCGCAGGCTTTTTGTTTCGATCCTTCTGAGCGCTTGCTATCGAACCTATGTTACCAATAAACGGCTGTACTCATACGAAGGCTAAACCTCTGTTAGTTACGACGACGGCGTAAGAAAGCCAGAGGTAATAACAGCAGCGATAACCAGCCGAAGCTACCACTTGATTTTTTAGGTGCCGGAGCAACTGTTACATTAAAAGTAGCTGTGTTGGAGGTTAAACCAGCACTGTCAGTCGCAACTACAGTCACAGCGACAACGCCTGCTTCATCCCAAGTCGGTACCCGGGCCAGATTGATCTTACCATCGGCATAAGTAAACAGAGCTGGTGTCACTGTGACTTTATCCAGAGTCGCCTCTGCTTCGTTGATAGTCACAGCCACAGTACCCACCTGAGTACCAGCCGCAGCAACTGTTGCCACTATAGTACCGGCCGTGCCTGATGCAGAAATAACTGGCGGAGTATCAGCAACGTTCGCTACTGTAATATTTACAGCTGCCGGCGCAGAAGTAGTACCCGCCTGATTCACTGCAACAACAGAGAGTTGAGCACCAGTGAAACCCGCTTCATAATCCAGTAAGGAAGCATCAGCAACCACTACAGTACCATTTTTCTCAACAGTAAAAGCCAGACTCGAGCCACTTGTCACCAGGAACTCTGCAACAGCCGGATCCAGCAGGCCTGTTTCAGCCGTCAGTTGGCCTAACACAGTTCCTGTCGGACTGTTTTCATTAACAATGTATTGAACAGTTCCGGCCATAACAGGAGCAGGAGCAGGAGCAGGAGCAGGGTTCACTGTGACATTAAAAGTGGCTGTGTTGGAGATCAAACCAGCACTGTCTGTAGCAACTACAGTCACAGCAACTGTGCCTGCTTCCTCTTTAGTCGGCACACGGGCAAGGTTGATCTTACCATCAGCATAAGTAAACAGAGCTGGTGTCACAGTCACTTTATCCAGAGTCGCACCAGCTTCTCTGATAGTCATAGCTACATTACCCACCTGAGTACCTGCTGTAGCTACAGTTGCAACTATGGTCGCAGCAGTTGCTGAAGCAGTAATAACAGGCGGAGTATCTGGCACGTTAGCCACTGCAATATTTACAGTAGCTGGTGCAGAGATATTACCTGCCTGGTTCACTGCCACAACAGAGAGTTGAGCACTGGTGAAACCCGCTTCATAATCCAGTAAGGAAGCATCAGCCACTGTGACAGTGCCATTTTTAGACACTGAAAATGCCAGACTTGAGGCTCCGGCCACCAGGAACTCAGCAACAGCCGGATCCAGTAAACCTGTTTCAGCCGTCAGTTGGCCTAACACAGTGCCCGCTACGCTGTTTTCGTTAATGCTGTATTCAACAGTTTCAGCCATCACAGGAGCAGTTGTTGAAGACGGAGATTCTGCAGCAAAAGCCACATCACCTACAGCAGACAACAAAACAACGCCGGCACCCTCTGCACCATCAATCTCAATACGGGCTTCCTGACCTGGCGCCAGACTATGTATCAGATCACCTATCGCAGATGGTGATGCCTCAGTAGGAGCAGGCTCTGCACTCAGTGAAGTTAAAGTCACAGTTGGAGCTGAAACAAGTTCAGCATCAGCTTTAATAGAATCATCCAGTTCAGGACCCCAGTCTGCGCCAATAGCATTACCATCATTAATAGTGCGGTAACGCATACCAATAGTGCGACCTAAATCACCTGCAAATAAACCAATGTCTTCAAAACAAGCTGACAAGGTAACGCTACGTTGACCCACTGAATGGAACAGATCAGACACAGAGCCACTGTAGGCACCGTATCGCGTGATAAATGTACCCATCACTGCAGGGAAAGCTGCATAGTTAGCACCCAAACGAGTCAGTAATAAGCTGTTCAGTTGATAGTCGTATACACCATCATTATCAATATCTAAATCCACACCCACGTTCACTTGCTGAAGATGACTCAAGCCATTTTCCAGAGTTAAAGTAGGAGCTAACAATAAACCCGAAGTACAGTAAGTTGTTGGGACCTGAACCACATCAAGTGAAGCTGCACGTAAATCGTAAGGGTTGCTTGCATCTTTTGGAGAAGTGCCAACCAGCTGAGTCGCAAAAATATCTGCTTCTACAGCGCCGGTGTTTTTCACTACTTTTACTGAAGCGTTACCAATAAATCTGCTGCTTAATTCCAACGCTGCATTAGCTCTGGGCAGAATGTGATACACCAGATGTAAATCGTTGGAGGCTTCAGTGGTTGCATCGTTAAAAATTAACGCGCCATCGTATTCAACTGTCGTCAACTGAGCGTTTTTCTCAGTTAGTTCAGAGGTATTCGCCAGTTCCCACTCAGGCAACTTCGTAGGATCAATGGTCACTTTCACATCAAACTTAGTCGATTGACCAGGCGCAACAGTCACAGTTTCTGGAATTACCCAGCTTAAAGCTCCGGTTTCTGTGTCATCGGCAAAACGATCCTGAATACTCAGACTGTAGGTTTTTGGCTCTGTACCAAAGTTTTTCAGCGTCACAGTTTTTGTCAGCGTTGTAGTTTCAGTCAGAGTATTCAGACCAAAAGACAATGCTGCCTGAGCAGTATTAAATTTCGCATCTTCAACCCAGGCTGCAACAGGCAGCTTGACTGCTTTTTCAACGTTCACCAAACCAGCGCCCATAGCAGAAATAGGTGCTAATTCAGTATCAGGATGCGCTTTTGGCAGGGTATAAACCTCCATATCCGCAGTGTTCATCAGGGTAGCTTTCACTTCCTGAGCTGTGCGGTTTGGCAGCGCTTCACGTAATAAAGCTGCGGCACCGGCCGTCATAGGACCAGAAAATGAAGTACCTGAGTTCAAGGCTGTTTGATCACCAGTACCAACAGCTGCCATCACAATGTTTGTGCCTGGAGCAGTAATTTCTGGTTTTAACAAACCTTCAATAGACGGACCACGTGAGGTGAAAGTCGCTAAACCGCCCGCAGAGCTGATTGATTTAGCCACTATGCTGTAGGCTACATCACCGTTGGTCAAGGCAGCTTTGATTGCATCGCCATCTTCTTTTGAAATACCCACAGATGGAATAGCAACAGCAGGGTCTGCACCACCGGCATTCACCGGGCCTAAACCATTAGCATTATTGGCAATAAGCACAAAGGCTGCACCGGCATTTTGAGCATTGATCACTTTTGCCGTAAAGTTACAGGTACCATGGTCGATTAACACTGTTTTGCCTGTTAACGAACCTGCTGCAAAAGCAGTGCAACCCTGAGCATTGGTTGACACAAAAACCAATGGGTTCGCTGTGCTGTTAAAGCTAAATTCACCGACTGTGTTAAAACCTGAAGGGATCATGTCGATTTTTTTGCCGGCAATATCGTTCGCCTCAAAAATAACCGAAGACCCGGCAGGATGCGTCATAGCACCAACAGACAATGCATTTGGTGTAGTACTTGGACCACCGACAATAAATGGATTCGGGCCATCGTTACCAGCTGAGATCACCATATTGATACCCAGAGTGGCCGCTTTTTGAATTAAAAACTGAGTACCACTGGTGGCCTTTGTGGTGCCAACGTCACTACCCAACGACATATTGATCACATCAACACGGTCAGAAATATCGCCATCGTCATTTGGATCCAAGGCGGCATCTAAAGCACCAATCTGAGCGGCACCAGGGCAAGTTGCAGTGCAAACGGTATACCCATAAAACTCGACATCAGGAGCAATAGCACTGACTGAACTGGCGACAAAAGTGCCGTGGCCTGCGCTACGAGGATCAATTGGGTTTGGATCATCGTTTACGAAGTCGTAACCACCTAAGACTTTACCCTGAGGCCAGGTTGGCTGAGCGCGCTGATTTACAGCATTATAAGCTGCAACTGTGCCGGCACCGCCCATTGATTTATCGGTGTAATCTATACCTGTATCCAATACAGCGACTGTAATACCTTTACCTGAAGCAATACCAGCTTTGACTACTGCATCTGCTTTCATATACACAGCACTGTCAACAGCCATTGGTTTGCTGTCGTAAACAGGGTAAATAGAAGCGACAGCAGGATTTGCCTGCAGCTTTTGCAGAGCATCAGCTGATGCACGAACCACTAAACCTGATGCCAGATTTTTTGTCGTTGCCAATACCTGCGCGTCACGATCTAAAGTTAATAAAGCTGAGGTTACTGATTGCACAGAATCAGAAATACTTGCAGAGGCGGCCTGGATGGACGCTGGATCAGCGCTTCTTAAATCCTGCAAACCTGCTTGTTTTAAAACGACGTAATAAGAAGACGGGATACCTTGAGCTTGATTTTTAGTTATGGAACCTTTTGCTTCTTTGCCAGCTAATAAGTCTTTAACTGACTGCGTACCCATTTTATATTATTCTAAGGTTGCAGCCGTAGCACCGCACGATAATGCCAGGCCTATAGCTGAAGCCAGCGCTGTTTTGCCAATATGTTTCATGTATTCTCCGTTTAGGATGTTATGTATTTCTCTGGACCATCTTATTATTTTCGATGCACGTCAGTTCTTTGACCTTTATCACGCACACTTCAATTACATTAATTAACACATCAGTACAAGAATGTCACACGCTCCCGCATCGGTGTTAGCACTAATTTACAGGGGAGCAAACTTTAGGTTGGATATTTATTCGAGCTGCTCAAATTGCTCAGAAAGCTCTGTATCATCTGGGCAATGCAGCCCGGCTGCTTTAAACTAGCGGGACAATTTAGTTCAGACTGGATACGCACCATGGCCAAAGCCTGCGCCTGCCATATTTTGGTAAAAACTGCTGCAGAGGCAGAAAAATTAAAACAATTGCTGGCCAAAGGCGCTAGTTTTCATGATTTAGCTAAAAAGCATTCACTTTGCCCTTCTGGCAAAAAAGGCGGCGATTTAGGTGAGTTTAAACCGGGCCAGATGGTCAGGGCTTTTGATGACGTTGTGTTTAAAAAAGCAGTACTGGAAGTGCATGGCCCCATCAAAACTCAGTTTGGTTATCATCTGATTAAAACCCTGTACAGAAGAAGTGAGCGGAGAACCTGATGCGTTTTGTACACTGCAGTTATGAAGAACATGCCGAAGCCATTCTGATCATTTTTAACCACGCTATTTTAAATACTACTGCTTTATATGAATACAAGCCCCGCACTATGGAGACTATGCAGCAATGGTTTGCTAACAAAGCAACAGCTAACTTTCCGGTGTTGGGGCTGATGAATGAACAAGAGCAACTGGTGGCTTTTGGCAGTTTTGGCACCTTCCGCGCTTTTCCGGCTTTTAAGTATTCAGTAGAGCATTCGGTCTATGTGGCACCTGATCAAAAAGGCAAAGGTTATGGTGCTTTGGTATTGCAGAAAATCATAGAACAGGCTCAGCTGGAGAATTATCACCTGTTGATTGGTGGTATAGATGCAGCTAACGATGCCAGTATTGCTTTGCATACCAAACATGGTTTTCGCCACAGCGGTACTATCACTCAGGCTGGCTTTAAGTTTGGCCGCTGGTTAGATCTGGCTTTTTATCAGTTGACGTTAAAAACTCCAACTGACCCTACGGACGGATAAGAGGGCTCACCCCCTCTGTTTAAGCCGTCCGTTCAGGCTGTTTTATTTTTTCCCTGTCAGTTGCGAACGTAACTTGGCTTTTTCTTTTGCCAGCTGTTTATTGCGGCTTGCCACTTTTTGTACCCGTTCTTCTTCAGCGTCAGCTTTTTTGCTGCTGTGATTCATTTTTGGGTCGTGTTCGTAACCCGGTAAAACCTGCTGTGTGATCACTTGTTTGGTCAGTTTTTCTATAGCTTGCAGCATTACCAGATCATCTGGCGTGATTAAGCTTAAGGCCAGGCCTGAATTTCCCGCCCGGCCTGTACGGCCGATACGGTGCACATAATCTTCAGCCACCTGCGGCAAGTCGTAGTTGACGACTATTGGCAGCTCTTCAATATCTAAGCCGCGGGCCGCGATGTCAGTTGCAACCAACACACTTAATCTGTTGTTTTTAAAGTCATCAAGCGCTTTGGTGCGGGCGCCCTGGCTTTTATCACCGTGAATAGCGCCGGCTTCAATGCCATCCAGCCGCAACTGTTTAGCTAAACGGTCAGCGCCATGTTTAGTACGGCTGAAAATCAACACCTGTTTCCACTGCCGCGAACCAATCAGATAAGACAACATCTCGCGTTTGCGCTGTGAGTCCACTCTATACGCCAGTTGCTCTATTTTATCTGCAGTACTGTTAGGTTTAGCCACTTCAATCAACACCGGCGACTTTAATAACGTATCAGCCAGCTCTTTAATTTCTTTGGCAAAAGTTGCGGAGAAAAACAATGTCTGCCGCTCTTTGGGTAAACGCGCCATAATACGTTTGATATCGTGAATAAAACCCATATCCAGCATACGATCGGCTTCATCCAGTACCAGAATTTGCAGCTCTGACAAGCTTATTGTGCCCTGATGCAAATGATCCAATAAACGCCCCGGTGTGGCGACTAAAATATCTAAACCACGGCTGGCCTGATCGTATTGAGGGTTAATAGAAACACCACCGTAAAACACCGCATACTTTAGCGGTAAATCAGCGCCATAAGCTTTGACACTGTCGGCCACCTGCTGTGCCAGTTCCCTCGTAGGCGTCAGCACCAAACAACGCACCTGCAGATTATTAACTTTGGTGGTGTTTTTGCTGAGCAACTGTAATACAGGCAAAGTAAAAGCAGCAGTTTTCCCTGTACCGGTCTGAGCACCGGCAAGCACATCTTTGCCTTCTAAGATCACAGGTATGGTTTGCTGTTGAATAGGGGTTGGGGTGTGGTAACCCTGATTGGTCACAGCAGAAAGAATACGGGGATCTAAACCAAGCGTGGCAAATGACATGCAATTTCCTTTAAAGTATCGGCCTTTGAGCCTTTAAAACAGCGCTAGTGTAGCAGAACAGACGGAACAAGGCATGACCGCAGTATCAACCCTATGGTTTGTTTATATGGTACGCACCGCAACAGGCGCTTTATACACAGGGATCAGTACCCAACCTGAACGGCGTTTACGCCAGCATAGCGGCGAATTAACAGGTGGTGCCAAGGCGCTGAAGGGTAAGGGTCCGCTGCAGTTAGCCTTCAGTTACCCCATGCCCTGTCGCTCCTCAGCCAGTAAACTGGAATATCAACTGAAACAATGGGCTAAAAGCGACAAAGAGTTGCTGCTTCAACAAGCCGACAAACAACTGAAGCGGCTTGAGCAGTTATCAGGCGAAAGTCGCATAGGCACAGAACCCGCTTCAGATTACACTGTTCTCTGTATAAAGGAGTAGCGATGGAAAGTTTTGCTTTGGTTCTGGTGTATCTGATCATCGGTGCTTTGCTGCGTAAGCTGCCGCAGTTTCCGCAGGAAACAGGTTTAGTGCTGAATCAGTTTGTGCTTTTTGTTGCCCTGCCTGCATTAGTGTTACAAAAAATTCCGCTGTTAGAATTCTCCAGCCAGCTCTGGTTACCAGCTATTACGCCTTGGGTACTGCTGGTGATAGTGGCGGCTTTAATTATTCTGGCGGGTAAATTCTGGCACTGGGAAAAAACCACAGTCGGCGCTTTGCTGGTGGTTTTACCTTTGGGCAATACCTCTTTTTTAGGTTTTCCTATGGTGGAAGCCTTTTTTGGCGAAAAAGCCCTGCCCTTCGCCATGATTTACGATCAGGCAGGCTCCTTTGTGGCGCTGGCAACTTACTCCACTATTTTAGCCGCCTGGTACAACCCCAATGCAGCCACACCAACAGCAGGCCAAATCGCTACCCGAATTTTAACTTTCCCGTCTTTTATCGCCTTAGCTCTGGCGTTGGCACTGAAACCCTGGCCTTACCCGGCATTTTTCAGCCTGATACTGGATAGCCTGGCCGCTACTTTAGTACCGGTCATTATGATAGCGGTAGGTTTTCAGTTCAGATTGCAGCTGGACAATAAAGAAACAAAACCTCTTATTTTTGCCTTGGGCGTAAAACTGTTTTTAATGCCTCTGCTGGCTTTAGGATTTTTAAGCTTATTTAAACCAGATCCTTTATTGCTGCAGGTGGTAGTGTTTGAAGCTGCTATGCCGCCTATGGTGTCGGCCGGCGCCATCGCTATTGGGGCCGGACTGGCATTGCGTTTAGTACCTGCTTTGGTGGGGTTGGGCTTACTGTTCAGTTTTATCAGTCTGCCGCTTTGGTATCTGCTGCTGCAGCTTTACCTGTAAACAGAGGCTGATGGTCTTTTGCGGCTTTAGGCTAATCAGGTTCAGCACCAGGCTCTGTCGGAGGTTTTTTTTTCATTCGCCCAGCCTGAATTAAAGCATCCCGCAGCAGATATTCTATTTGGCCATTGACACTGCGAAACTCATCGTCGGCCCAGTGCTGCAAAGCCTGCAGCACTGTTTCATCCATACGTAACGCAAAGGCTTTTTTTGACACTAGCTCCTCCGCTTAGTACAAGGTACCGGTATTGATCACAGGCTGCACCTGATGATCACCACATAACACCACTAATAAATTGCTGACCATAGCGGCTTTACGTTCTTCATCCAGCTGCACCATATTTTTCTCTGATAAACGTGCCAATGCCAGCTCCACCATGCCTACGGCGCCTTCAACCAATTGCTGACGAGCCATCACCACAGCTCTTGCCTGCTGCCGCTGTAACATAGCGCTGGCAATTTCAGGCGCATAAGCCAAATGACTGATACGGGCCTCTAGTACTTCAACACCGGCTTTTTCAAGTCTGGCCTGAATTTCACCTCTTAATAAATCTGTGACTTCAGGGCCATTGCTGCGCAGGCTGATCTCGGTGTCTTCTGCAGCTTCATAAGGGTAACTCGAGGCTAAAAAGCGCAACGCAGCTTCACTTTGAATGCTGACAAAGTTTTCATAGTCTTCCACTTCAAATACGGCTTCAGCGCTGTCTACCACTTTCCATACCACCACAGCCGCTATTTCAACCGGATTACCACTGTGATCATTGACTTTAAGTTTGCCACTTTCAAAGTTACGCACCCGTAGCGACACTTTTTGTTTACTGTAAAAGGGGTTAGCCCAACGTAAGCCGGTTTGCAAATCAGAACCTACATAACGACCAAATAACTGCAGCACAGCACACTGATTTGGTTGCACCATATAAAAACCAAAAAAACCTATTCCCACTAAAATCAGCGCCAGTATAGCGATCAGTTTCAGTGCCCCGGCAAACGCCAGTAAAGCAACACCCGATACCACAAAAGCTGCAGGCAACACAGCTAACATCATTAAGCCACTGCGGCTTGTTGCAAGATATTCTTTCATTACCCCACCTCAGTTTGATATCAATTCAATATCAAAATAGCTTCACTTAGGATAAATGCAAGGGAATAAGTACAAAAAGCATGCAATCGACCGCAAAAAGCTGTGACTTCATTGACACAATGACATTTGATAAATATGATAAAAGTAATCAAATTAGAAAGGTCTTTATGTCAGAGCAAAATCAACTTCTTTCCACCCGACAAGCGGCAATACTTTTAGGTGTTTCAGTCCGTACTATTCAGCTTTGGGTTGAACAAGGTTTGTTAAGCGCCTGGAAAACGCCGGGGGGGCACAGACGAATAGTGCAGGAATCCCTGCTGAGTTTGCTCCATAAAAGACAAAAATTGCAACCTCTGACTTATGTGCTTTGCGTCAACCTTGATGCAGATTTTTTCAAATTATTACAGGTTTTATGTCAGCAGTGGCATTTCCCGGTTGAACTACAACAAGCCCGCAACGCTGTTGATGCACTCTTGATGATGGGTGAACAAAAACCTGAACTGGTGTTAATGACATTTGAACAGCAAGGTATTGATATGACCTTGCTGCAACAAGAGCTTGTACAACATCAGGTCAAACTGGCGTTATTATCTGCCGAAGATCCACAGCCCGGGCTTACGATGGAAATGATTTGGTTACGCCAGCCATTTGAGCCACTGCAATTTAAAACCGAACTGCAAAAATTATTGTTTGCCCGTTTGCAACAAGCTGGCTGACCACTCTCCGATAGCAGACCAAGAGTCAAAAAAACCGGCATCAAAGCCGGTTTTGTCAGTTAAATCAGCAGTTAAACCAAACTGACTTTGGCAAATTTACGTTTGCCCACCTGGAAGATATGGCAACTGCCTTTGGCAAATTCCATTTTGCTGTCTTCCACTTTAGTTTCACCGTCCAGTTTCACAGCGCCTTGCTTAATCATACGCAAAGCTTCCGAGGTACTCTCAACTAAGCCCGCTTCTTTTAATAAGTTGGCGATCTGAATACTGTCAGTAGTTAAGGTCAAAGTCAGTTCAGGAATATCGTCCGGTAAAGCGTTTTTCTGAAAACGCTGGATAAAATCCTGTTCTGCAGCATCAGCGGATGCCTCATCGTGGAAACGGGCAATAATTTCCTTCGCTAGTTCAATTTTGATATCACGCGGATTACGGCCATCTGCAGCTTGTTGTTTTAATGCAGCAATATCGGCAATAGGACGGAAACTCAGCAAATCGTAATAACGCCACATCAGCTCATCACTTATGGACATCACTTTGCCAAACATCTCAGACGGCGTGTCAGTAATGCCAATATAGTTGCCCAACGACTTGGACATCTTTTGCACACCGTCCAGACCTTCGAGCAATGGCACCATGATAATGGTTTGTGGGCGCTGACCTTCGTCTTTTTGCAGCTCACGCCCCATCAACAGATTAAAACGCTGATCGGTTCCACCCATTTCGATATCGGCTTCAAGTGCAACCGAATCCCAGCCTTGCACCAGCGGGTATAAAAACTCGTGGATAGCAATAGACTGATTATTGGCATAACGTTTTTTGAAGTCGTCACGTTCCAGCATTCGGGCAACTGTCTGACGGGCTGCCAATTTGATCATACCGGCCGCGCCTAACTTTTCCATCCATTCGGAGTTAAAAGCCACACGGGTTTTTGCCGGATCAAGAATTTTAAATACCTGCTCTTTATAAGTCTGTGCGTTTGCCAACACATCCTCTCGGGTTAACGGCTTACGCGTTACGTTTTTACCTGTTGGATCACCTATCATGCCGGTGAAGTCGCCAATAAGGAAAATGACATCATGGCCCAACTGTTGAAAGGTACGTAATTTGTTGATGAGAACCGTGTGACCTAAATGCAAATCTGGTGCAGTGGGATCAAAACCTGCTTTGATTTTTAAAGGTTTTCCTTCCTTTAACTTGGCAATCAGCTCTTCTTCTAACAAAATCTCTTCGCAGCCGCGTTTTATCTCAGCCAGCGCCTGCTCCCAGTGAGCCATGGTCTACTCCTACTTCTTTTGTATTCGGTAAAATTCCAAGTCTGCATTCTACTGAAACATTTCTTTAGATCAAACCAACAAAAGTGTGGCATCGCACAAAAAATCGTTATATGCTCATTTTTTTATTGGTTTGTCTGATAATAATAAGAGATGCGCTTTCTATGATTTCTTCTTTGCCTATCAAACATCGGTTATTAATCGGCGCTCTAAGCGGCATTGTTGCCGTTATGCTGTTGATCCCGTCAGAACAAGCTTCAGCCTCCAGAACTACAGAAACATCTGAGCTGGAAGTTGGAAAAAGATACAGTATTGATATTCCTTTGGTGGAAGAGAAAATTGCAGCTTCGCAGCTTGCAACTCTGCCACACGAAGACAACTCACTGGAGTGGGTGACAGTGGATGTGAAAAAAGGCGACATTCTGTCTGCAATTTTTCGCAAAGCTAAATTAGATCAAGCCACAATGCTGGAAGTGCTTGAACTGGGTAAGCCAGTGAAAACTTTAACCCGCATCTTTCCTGGCGAGCAAATTGAATTTGGTTTAGATAATCAGGGCAAATTGCAGGAAATCCGTTACCCAATCAACAACCTGAAAACTTTACGAGTGCAACGTACCGCCAACGGCGAATTTGCAGCAGAAGAACTCTTAAAGGAAGTTGAAACCCGTACTGAAGTCGTCAGCGGCGTGATCAACGGTTCGTTCTGGAATGCAGGTCTGGAATCAGGTTTAACTGAAGCTCAGATGCTGACCCTAGCCAACAATATCTTCAGCTACGATATCGACTTTGGTTTAGACATCAAAGCAGGTGACAGTTTTAGCGTAATATTTGAAACACGTTATGCCGATGGCCAGTTTGTCGGTAATGGCAATATACTGGCAGCACAGTTTACCAACCAGGGTCAGGTGTATCAGGCAGTTCGTCACAAAGACGGCGCTTTTTATAAGCCGGACGGGAAAGGCACTAAACAAGCATTTTTACGCGCCCCTGTTGCTTTCCAGTACGTCAGCTCCAATTTTAATCCTCGCCGTTTACACCCAGTGTTAAAGAAAGTTCGCCCTCACAATGGCGTGGACTATGTTGCTGCTGTCGGCACTCCTATTATGGCGGCTGGTGATGGTAAAGTCATTGCTTCCACCAATAATGGGGTGAATGGTAACTATGTGTTTATCAAACACAAAAACAACATAGTGACTAAATACCTGCACTTGTCCAAACGTGATGTGAAACAAGGTGAAAACGTACGTCAGGGTCAGGTGATTGGTCGCTTAGGCGCTACTGGTCGTGTGACTGGCGCTCACTTGCATTATGAGTTTGTGGTAGGTGGTGTGCATCGTGATCCACGTACTGTTAAATTGCCCCAGGCAGAAGCTTTATCACCCAGTGAACGTATCGCTTTTGTCAATGAAGCAAAACAGTTGATTGCGCAAATGCAAAGCCATGAACGGATCACGGTAGCTGCGGCTGAGTAATGTCCAGCCTTTATATAGGTATTATGTCCGGCACCAGTCTCGATGGCATCGATCTGGTGCTGGTTCGTTTTAGCCAGTCTGCTCGGGAAAAAACCCAGCCTGAATTACTAAACTCCCTGCTTTGTCCTTTCCCTGAACAGTTACGCCTGCAGCTAAGCCAATTGGCTCAGTCTGGTCCTGACGAACTTGAACTGATGGGCTTAGTGGAACAGCAACTGGCATTAGCTTATGCCGATGCAGTCAAACAATTATTATCCAGAGCCAAAGTTACCCCTGAACTGATAAGCGCTATTGGCTGCCATGGCCAAACCATCCGTCATCGCCCTTACGCAGCATTTCCTTTTACCTATCAGATTGGCGATATGTTCCGCCTTGCTGCTGAAACACAAATTCGGGTTGTTGCTGATTTTCGTCGTAAAGATATGGCTTACGGTGGGCAGGGTGCACCTTTAGTTCCGGCTTTTCATCAGGCAGTTTTTGCCAACAGCAGTTACCGCGCCATTTTAAATATTGGTGGTATAGCCAATGTCACTTTGCTGCAACCTGATCATCCAGTGCGGGGTTTTGATACAGGCCCGGGCAATGGACTGATGGATAACTGGATCCAGCAACAAGGTTTAGGTTTATACGACAAAGATGGTCAGTATGCCGCTTCCGGTGCAATACGGCAGGATTTATTGGCAGATCTCTTATCAGACCCCTACTTTCAGTTACAAGGCCCGAAAAGCACAGGCAGAGAGTATTTTAATGATCTGTGGTTAGAGCAAAAATTACACAACGGAAACTATACCCCGGCAGATGTGCAGCGTACCCTCACCCGCTTGACCGCACAAAGCATCAAAATTGCATTAGTAAATGAAGCCATAGATGAGTTATTTGTCTGTGGTGGCGGCGCTTATAACCAGGTACTGATGAGCGACTTGCAGCAAATATTCCCCAAAGTAAAACTGGACCAAACAGCCAGTTTAGGTGTGAAAGCTGATGATGTGGAAGCAATGGCTTTTGCCTGGCTGGCCTATGCTTATGATCAAAAAATTCCGGGTAATATTCCTGAAGTCACAGGTGCCCGCAAAGCTGTGGTTTTAGGCGCGGAGTTTAGCTATTAGCTGAATATGACTAAACCCCACACCAGTTTTGCTATTTAACCAACGCCAGCAAAATACCAGCAGCTACGGCCGAACCTATCACACCAGCCACATTAGGCCCCATGGCATGCATCAGCAGGAAGTTATGTGGATCCGCTTCCAGCCCTACTTTATTGGCCACACGGGCTGACATAGGTACGGCCGAAACACCAGCAGCGCCAATCAACGGATTCACCGGATCTTTGGATAATTTATTCATCAGCTTCGCCATCAATACACCTGATGCTGTGCCTATGCTAAAAGCTACGGCGCCTAATAACAAAATACCTAAGGTTTGAGTCGTCAGGAACTGATCGGCACTTAACTTAGAGCCTACAGCTAAACCTAAAAAGATAGTCACTGTATTAATCAGCTCATTTTGTGCCGTTTTAGATAAACGATCCACCACACCAGCTTCACGTATTAAGTTCCCCAGACAAAACATACCAATTAACGGAGCTGCTGTAGGTAAAAACAAGAAAGTTAAGATCAACACCAGCAGAGGAAAGATGATTTTTTCTTTCTGGCTGACTTGCCTCAGCTGCGCCATCTTAATTTTGCGTTCATCCACTGTCGTCAAAGCCCGCATAATAGGCGGCTGAATAATAGGCACCAGCGCCATATACGAATAGGCAGCCACAGCTATAGCCCCCAATAATTCAGGCGCCAGTTTTGAAGCTAAGAAAATAGCGGTAGGGCCATCAGCCCCGCCAATAATGGCGATAGCTGCTGCTTCCTGCATAGAAAAACTTAAACCCGGTACCCAGTTCAGCGCAATAGCGCCCAATAAAGTAGAAAAAATACCAAACTGAGCAGCAGCGCCTAATAACAACATTTTAGGGTTAGCTATTAAAGCACTGAAGTCGGTTAAAGCCCCTACACCTAAAAAGATCAGCAGAGGGAAGATCCCACTTTCAATACCAACCTGATAGATGGAATACAATAGACCACCCGGATCGCCCATTCCTGCCAGAGGGATATTAGTCAAAATAGCACCAAAGCCAATAGGAAGAAGCAACAGCGGCTCAAAGCCTTTAGCTATCGCCAGATACAATAACAAAAAGCCGACAGCCATCATAACAAGAGCTGGCCAGGTTAAATGTGCCAGACCTGTAGAATCAATCAGTGTTAACAAAACGTCCATGATCTATCCTCAGGCAAAACTAACCAGCAGATCGCCGGTAGTGACTGCAGATCCAACACTGATATGAATTTCACTGACAATGCCCGACTGACTGGCACGAATTTCAGTCTCCATTTTCATAGCTTCCATTAACAGCACCACCTGTCCTGCTTCCACCTGTTGACCCACACTGACTTTAAGCGCCAGAATATTGCCGGCCAAAGGTGAATTTAACTTGCTGGCAGGCTGAATGCTGGCCGACTGAGGAATATTTTCACCCACCAGGGCTTTGATCTGCTGCACTGCACCTGCAGGCCCCACTTCAACCTGATACAGCTTGCCATCCACTTTGACACTGTAAACACCCACGCCGGAAGCAGTGTTATTGACCTGTTCCACCTGAGTATTCGCCTGGTTTACCGGCTTTTGTTGGCGGGGTGCAGGTTCAAACTTCGATGCATCACCTCTGTGCTGTAAAAACTTCAGGCCAACCTGTGGGAATAAAGCATAGGTCAACACATCATCAATTTTGTCTTCAGCCAGTTTCAGTTGCAGCTCCTGAGTCTTACTTTCAAGCTCAGTGGTTAATGCCGCAAGTTCAGGCTGTAATAAATCGGCCGGACGACAGACAATGGCTGCTGCACCAGCCAGTACCCGCTGTTGCAATGCCAGGTCAACAGGAGCTGGTGTTGAACCGTATTCACCTTTGAGCACTGCAGCAGTTTCTTTGGTGATGGTTTTATAACGCTCACCCGACAGCACATTCAGCACAGCCTGAGTACCGACAATTTGTGAGGTTGGCGTGACCAGCGGTAAATAGCCTAACTCTTTGCGTACTTTAGGAATTTCAGTCAGCACTAAATCCATTTTGTCCAAAGCGCCTTGCTCTTTCAGCTGGCTTTCCATATTGGTTAACATACCACCTGGTACCTGAGCCAATAAAATACGGGCATCAACCCCTTTGAGTGAACCTTCAAACTGAGCGTATTTAGTCCGTACATCACGAAAATAAGCGGCAATTTCTCCGAGTAAGACTAAATTCAGACCAGTATCCCGCGCTGTGCCTTCAGTGATCGCCACCATAGTTTCAGTTGCGCTGTGGCCATAGGTCATGCTCATAGACGAAATAGCGGTATCCAGCATATCTATACCGGCATCAATAGCTTTCTGATAGGTGGCCGTACTTAAACCCGTTGTAGCATGACACTGCATAGCTATAGGTAACTTGACCCGTTCTTTTAAGCGGGTGATCAGTTCTTCGGCCACATAAGGTTTCAGTAAACCCGCCATATCTTTAATACAAATAGAATGGCAGCCCATATCTTCCAGCTGCATCGCCATATCCAGCCAGCCATCAATGGTATGCACAGGGCTGACTGTATAAGACAAAGTGCCCTGTGCATGAGCCCCTACTTTGACCGCAGCCGCTACTGCTGTATGCAGGTTACGCACATCATTCATGGCATCAAAAATGCGGAATACGTCTATGCCATTGGCAAAGGAGCGCTCAACAAAGGCTTGCACTACATCGTCAGCATAATGGCGATAGCCTAATAAATTCTGACCACGCAACAGCATTTGTTGTTTGGTATTGGGCATGGCCTTTTTTAGCTCACGCAAACGATGCCATGGGTCTTCACCTAAATAACGGATACAGGCATCAAAGGTGGCACCGCCCCAGGATTCCATCGACCAGTAGCCTACCTGATCAAGTTTGGCCGCTATGGGCAACATATCTTCTAAACGCAGGCGCGTGGCTAATAAGGATTGATGGGCGTCTCTGAGCACCAGCTCAGTCAGTAATAATGGTTGGCTCATTTTTATCCCTTATTTTGTTTTTGATGATGTTCAATGGCTGCGCTGATAGCAGCAACAACAGAAGGAGAAACAGCTGCCTGTGGTGTTGTTCCAACAGCAGCGGGTAAAGTCGGGCTCGAATGCCGGAGTAATCTGGACATGCCTTGAACAGCAAAAACCAATATCATCAAAAAACTAAATACAACTCCCATGCCCACGACCATCAACACAGCTGCATCCAACAGTAAAACACTGACTTGTTGCTCCGCGTCCATCTTATGTCCTCTCCATAAATAATTTGCATTGATTAATAGCAGTTTTCTCTAAAGAACATAAGCCATTGCTTAATCACTTTGATTGATGCCTGTTATTTATACAACTTATACGTAACTCTATTGACAAAGGCAAGAAATAGCCATTTAGACAGCTAAGAATCTAAACTTCTACTACAACGGTAAGCTGGGGCTGAACTTGATCGGGCAGGTAAAAAAACAAAGCCCACCAATAAGGTAAGGCTTTTATTCAACTGAAACTGGCTTTGGCCAGTTTCTTCACGACAAAATTAAGAAGCAGGATTTTCTGTGATCATAGCTGCTATCTGACTGGCGACCTGACTCCAGCCCTGGCCCAAGGTTTTCACTACTGCATCATAACCATCATTGGCAAGAGGCAACTGCAGCTCAAAAGGCTGCTGCTTCACCACTGCACCTGACAATAAATGCGCCTGACCACTGATCAATATCAGGCCCTGTGCAGTGGTATGAAATTGGGTCACCTGTACTGTCAGGCGGCTATCCCCAGGACTACTGACCTGTTGAGTTACACGCCAGTCCGTTAAAGCCGCTGATAAATGCGCCTGCAAATTGCGGGTCAGCTGTTGATCCAAAGCTTCAGCCCAATGGTGACTGCGGGTCAGTTGCAGATTGACTTCATTATTCTGATACACCAGCGCATTAGTGTTTAAGTAACTGGCAACCATGACTGGTTCTATCACCAGTACTTTAATGCTGGCTGCAGCCGGAGCTTTGGCAGCGACAGCGGGCAAGCGATAATACTGCAGTTCAGATGGAGAACTGCCACAACCGGCCAGAGCCAGACTTAAGCATACAAAAGCTAAATAACGCATTAGTTGGCCTTCTCAGGTTCTGGATCTTTAGGCAGATCGGCTTTAAAAATCAGTGAGTTACTTTGATTATTCATAGTTTTGATCACAGGCTGCAAATCACGTAACAATTGATCCATCGATTGCAAATTGCCATTTAAGCGCTCATAAGCAGGCGACCCCGGAGAAAAACCAGCCAGCGTTTTACGCAATTCAGCCAGACTTTGCTGCAGATCAGCAGGCAATTGTTGTACCGCATTGTGTTTCACCAGTTGATCCAGGGACTGGATCAGTTGCTCAGCATTTTTCAGCATGGTTTCACTTTGTGCCAAAGTAGCTGAGCTTTGCGCCAACACATCTTCCACAGGTAAACGGTTCACCTTATCCAGCACCTGCAATACTTTTTGTTCAATATTGGCTAAACCACTGGGTGCTGTAGGCATAATTTTCAGACCCGCATAATTCGCTAAGGTAAAAGGTGCAGGCACTGAAGCTTCGCTGGAAAACGCGGGCGTTTGCGCTGTCGCGACCTGAACTTTTTCCGAAGGCTCTGCATCCGCAAGGTTCGAAACAGCCACTTTCACTTTAGGGGATCCAATCTGTGTATCGGTTTGCACCAGTTCAATATACAAAGCTCCGGTTAACAAACTACCGGTTTTCAGTACAGCTCTTAAACCCTGTTGCACAGCGGTTTCCAGCTCCTGCGCCAGCTTTTTCAGGCTCATTTCACCTGCCAGACGACCAGCTTCCACCCGCACTAACACTGGAATACCTTTTTTAAAGGCGACATCCAGCGGATTTTCCATATTAAAAAAGTAAGGGGCTACCGCCACAGTACCAATACGTATCCCTTTATATTCCAGAGGCGCACCAGCACTCAGTCCGCGGATCGACTCGTCAAAAAACATCAGGTATTCGTTGTATTCGGTATACAAACCTTCTTTGATCGCCTTTGGGTTTTTAAACAGCTGAAACTCACTGTTGCTGGCTACTTTATCGCCTGCAGGCCAGCCATCCAACACAGCAAAATGCACACCGCCACTGAGTAAAGTAGCGACAGAAGCTAACTCAACCCGCACGCCTTGCGCTGACACATCAAGCGCCATACCGCTGGCTTGCCAGAAACGTACGTTTTCAGTGACTAAGGAATCGTAAGGTGCCCGGACAAACAACTGGTAGGTCATATGGCCTTGTTCAGCCACAAAGTTGCTGGTCTCTACCGTACCGACCGCATAACCATGATACAAAACAGGGTCGCCTACAGCCAAAGCTGTGGCATCATCACTTAACAAAGTAACACGCACCCCTGGCGCATCGGCCGGCGCTATAGGCGGGCTGTCGAGTAATTCATAATAGTATTTATGGACTGAGGCTTTGCCCGGCTGCAGTTCAATATAAGCACCGGACAACAAAGTATTTAAACCACTGACACCACCCCGGCCTACTGTAGGCTTGACGACCCACAACTGCGAGTCTTCATTCAGCAAAGCCTCAAGACCAGGGTCCATTCGGGCTTTGATTAATACTTTGCTTAAGTCTTCCGACAGCTGCACAGATTCAACCCTGCCTATATCCACACTGCGGCTTTTGATTTGAGTTTTACCTGCCACTATACCTTCAGCGTTCAGTGTCACCAGCGTGATGACTGGCCCCTGATTTTTTTGGGTGTAATACAACATCCAGATACCAATCACAACAGCCATTACCGGCACTATCCAGATAGGTGACAATTGTCGGATTTTTTTCACCGCGGCCACCCGGCCTTGCATCTTAGCCACGTCGCAGCTCCTCTTTTTTATTCCGTTGATCCCACAACAAACGTGGATCAAAACTCATAGCGGCGAGCATAGTGGCAATCACCACAGTCGCAAAAATAATAGCGCCCATACCAGGGTACACGCCCATCAATAAATCAAACCGTACTAAAGCGGCCAATATAGCCACCACCAGTACATCCACCATAGACCAGCGGCCTATCCAGTCGACCAGCAAATACACCCGGGTCGACAGCAGCTGTCGTTTATGCCCGCTGTGACTGGCCAGATAACAGAGCCAGAACATCACTACTATTTTCACCACTGGCACCACCACACTGGCTAATAAAATCACTATAGCGACAGGATAAGCGCCATCCTGCCACATCAATATAATACCGCTGATGATAGTCGACTGAATGCTGCTGCCCAAAGACACAGTTTCCATAATAGGCAGCAAGTTAGCCGGAATATATAGCAAAGAAGCGGTGATCAGCCAGGCTAAGGTTTTTTGTAAACTGGCCGGAATTCGGGCTGTGACTTTAGTACCACAACGATCACAATATTTTTGCTCCAGCGGCACTATAGCAGTACAGCAGCTGCAACTGGCTAAATTCAGCGAAACTCCGGTGCGGCCTGCAAAATCAGCAGAAACAGGCTGAGGCGCAGGGGCTATAGACTCCCACAAGGCGTGGCGGTCTATCACCTGAAAAGTACGTAAATGCAGCAGGCAAAATAAACAAAAAGCCCAGAAACTCATGCCTACAGAAATATCGGCGTACACCACCAGTTTGACAAAAGCGACCAGAATACCGATCAGGAAAATATCCACCATGCTCCAGGGTTTGAGCATATAGAGCACGCGGGCAGTCCAGACTAAGCCCCGCACCCGGCGTATCATACCCAGTTTGATATAAATTACGGCCAGCATACAAAAAGCCGGTATGGCCTGAATAAATAACCAGACCAGCACAGCCAGCCACTGCTGATGTTCGTTGAATAACACCGAGGAGGTATCAAAAAAACTCATGATATGAACGTTACCCGCCACATCCATACCAATAAAAGGAAAGAGGTTGGCCAGGATCAGCATAAACAATGAGCTTATGGCATAAAGCACAGGACGTAACACAGGATCTTTCTGCCGCATATCCAGTAAATAACCACAGCGGCTGCAGGCAGCTTCCTGACCGATGGCTAACAGCGGCAGTTGTTGCAATAGATCGCAGTGGCGACAAAGCACCAGTTCAGCAACAGGTGGCGCAGAATGCTCTAAACCAGACTCCAGATCAGACAAAGATATTCCTTTGCAAAGGCCTACACCGCGAATAGCGCTATTGTAAGCAAAAAAAATGGAGTCAGATCAGATTATTTCTAAAGAATAATCTGATCTGACTCCATTTTTAAGCCGTTACTTGTTACTCAACAGCTTTAGATACACCCACCATAGCAGGACGTACTAAACGGCCGTTCAGCTCGTAGCCTTTTTGCATCACAAAAGTGACGGTATTTGGCGCCACATCAGCACTTGGCTGAATAGACATGGCCTGATGGAATTCAGGATTAAACGGCTGACCTTGTGGGTCAATTTGCTGTACACCGTTTTTCGCCAGCGTATCCAGTAAACTTTTCAGCGTTAAATCTACACCTTCACCAATAGCTTTCTGGCCGTCGTCTTCACGATTTAAGAAAGTTAAAGCACGCTCGAGGTTATCTACTACGGGTAATAAATCACCGGCAAAACGCTCCAACGCAAATTTATGGGCTTTTTCAACGTCCATGGCTGAACGACGACGACTGTTGTCTGCTTCAGCTTTAATTCTAAGCATTAAATCATGCTGATCTGCCAACTGGGCTTTTGCCTGCTGTAATTCTGCATCCAGCTTTGCAATAAGTTCCTGCTCCGGCGTCAGTTCTACGACCTGTTGCTCTGCCGCTGCTTCCGCAGCCTGTTGTTGTTCAGTTTGCACTTTATCTTGCTCGCTCATTAGTTACTACTCCACCATAGGTTGGCTTATTATGGGGATTGATTAAGATGATTCAAGTTAAAAAACATTTGTTGTGCTACAGCTTCAACTAAAGGCACAAAACGACCATAGTTCATCCGGCGTGGTCCAAGCAAGGCAATAAAGCCATGTGGCTCAGAACGGTAGCGTGCACAAATCAAACTCACCTTGGCTAAAGGTTCAATACCAGACTCACGTCCCAGTATCAATTTTGGCTGATGGTCCTGAGTGACTGGCGTTAATAATTTCACCAGACAAGATGGATTATCCAAAAGCTCAATCACTTGCTGCAACTCTGGATCGCGGTGATAGTCGCTCGCCTGCATCAGTTGATGCTGACCATAAATCAGCGGCTGATGTTGCTGCATCTCATCCAGGCTCAGTTGCGCCATAGCAGTTTTCACCAAAGACTGCACTGCACCAGATTCCTGCTTAGCTATCAAAGCTAAGCGCGAAATACCGTCCAGCCAGTCCTGACCACATAAAGCCGCATTCAGTAAGCACAATACCCGGCTTAAGGTTGGGTTATCAATTAAATCGTCGTAAAACAACACCCGGTGCAAAATATCACCGTCTTCGTCTATCACCACCAGCAATAAACGTTGCGCCGCTAAACGCACCAAATCAACCTGCCGTATCACCCGGCCCTGTTCCTTAGGTGCACTGACAATACTGACCATACCCGTTAAGTTGGCTAACAGCTGTCCGGCTTGCTGACACAGCAAAGACACGGGCAATTGGGGGGGTAAATTCAGTTGAATAGCATCGAGCCAACGCCCGGACAAAGGTTCAAACTGCAGCATTTTATCGATAAAGAGCCGTATACCCGACGTAGTAGGCACCCGGCCAGCCGATGTATGAGGAGAGCGGATAAATCCCTGCTGTTCCAGCAACATCATGGTATTACGCACTGTGGCTGAGCTGACGCCAAGTTCGGACTGCTCACAGAGCAGCTTAGACGACACCGGCATGCCGTCCGTCAGGTACTGCTCAACAATGAGTTTTAATATCAGTTCTGGTCTGCTTAACTGAACCACTACAGCTGTTACTCCGGTTAAAAAGACTGTTCAGACAACGACACTAAAATACCGCCTGAAATACTCTGGTTTATTGTGGGGCCATTATTTAAAAATTCAAGCCTTGCCCTTTGCCAAAGCTCTGTACGCACAAAGCTGTTCCCTGTCAGAAACTATGGTTATACTGAGGCCGCACTTTGAAAGGAACACTCATGAGTCAAAACCCTGGCAGCGCATTTCAAACTATTGGATTAATTGGCAAACCTAATCATCCGGGAGCTAACACTACTCTTGTTAGTCTGTACCAGTTTTTAACGGCACAGCACCTGAAAGTGTACGTCGAAGAGAAAGTAGCTGAATCTTTGGCTTTGCCTGATGTGCAGGTGATGGATTTAGTGGCCTTGGGTAAAAACTGCGATCTGGCCATAGTAGTGGGCGGTGACGGCAATATGCTTGGCGCCGCCCGGGTACTGGCACGTTTTGGTGTAGCTGTGCTGGGTGTAAACCGCGGTAACTTAGGTTTTTTAACCGACTTATCGCCGGAAAATTTTGAAACCCCTTTAGCAGCTGTGTTAGCAGGTAATTTTGTTACCGAAAAACGCAATCTGCTGGAAGTGGAAGTGTATCGGAATGACTGTGTAAAAAGCAGTAACAGCGCCGTTAACGAAGCGGTATTACACGCAGATAAAGTAGCGCATATGATTGAGTTTGAAGCTTATATCAATGGCGAATTTGTGTTCAGCCAACGCTCCGACGGCCTCATTGTCAGCACGCCAACAGGTTCTACAGCTTATTCATTATCAGGTGGAGGCCCTATTCTGACGCCTGAACTTGATGCGATGAGTTTAGTGCCCATGTTCCCCCATACTTTAAGCAGCCGTCCTTTGGTGGTGTCCGGTACCAGTGAAATTGTCCTTAAAGTATCGCCAAGTAACGACGCGCATCTGCAAGTCAGTTGCGACAGCCACGTGATACTGGCCGTGATGCCGGGCGATGAAATTCGTATTCGTAAACACCCTAAGCCCCTCAAACTGGTGCACCCGCCAGGCTATAGCTACTTTAACGTGCTGCGTAATAAGCTTGGTTGGGGCAGTAAACTCTACTAAAAAATCTCTGCAACACTCCCTTGCTAAAAACTGAATTACTGTATAAATTAACAGTTATTCAGTATAAGGGAGTTGGACCATGCTCAACCATCTGCATATCAGCAACTTTGCCATAGTGCGCGCACTGGAACTCGACTGGCGCGGCGGCATGACCACCATTACAGGCGAAACAGGCGCAGGTAAATCTATTGCCTTAGATGCCTTATCCTTATGTTTAGGTGAACGTGCCGATGGTTTAGTAGTACGACCCGGTTGCGACAAAGCCGATATAGTAGCCACTTTTGATATCAGTCAATTGGCCGCAGCCCGGCATTGGCTGGCCGAACAAGATCTCGCTATGGGCAACGAATGTATAGTGCGCCGTGTGGTGGGCAGCGAAGGCCGCTCCCGTGGTTATATCAATGGCGTACAAGTACCGGCCCAGCAACTGAAAGCTTTGGGTCATCATCTGCTGAGTATTCATGGTCAGCATGCCCATCAGTTATTATTAAAATCCGATCACCAGCGTCAGTTGCTGGACGCTTATGCCAATACCCATTCCGCTTTAGCCAATTGCCGCCAATACTGGAAAGCATGGCAACAGCTGAAACAAGAATATGGCGAACTGCAAAGCAGTCAGCAGCAACGTGAAGCACAACGTCAGTTGCTGGAATATCAGGTGGCTGAGCTGGATCAGTTTGCCCCTGGTGCAGAAGAATTTGCCGCACTCGAAACCGAACATCAGCGTTTAAGCAACAGCCACAGCCTGATTCAGGCCAGCCAACAAGCCTTACAACTGGCTTATGACGATGAAGAAACGAACAGCTATCGTTTATTAAGCCATGCTTGCCAGCAACTGGATGACTATAAAGAAGTAGATCCGGCTTTGGCCCCTATTCATCAAATGCTGACAGAAGCTTTAGTACAAATTGAAGAAGCAGGCCGCGAATTACGCCGCTACAGCGAAAAAGTGGATATAGACCCGGAGCGTTTAGCAGAGATAGATCAACGTTTAGGCTTGTGGCTGAATTTAAGCCGTAAACATCAAATTCCACACGACCAGCTGGCTTTGTTTCACCAGCAATTGTCGCAGCAGCTGTCAGAGCTGGCAGGCGATGATGAGCGCATAGTGCAACTGCAGCTGGAAATTCAGCAGGCACAGCAGCTGTATTGTCAGGCCGCTGAAGTGGTGTCTGAGTTGCGTCAATCTGCAGCTTTGGAGTTATCCGATAAAATTGCCAGCAGCATGGCCGATTTAAGTATGGCTAACGGTAAGTTTTATATAGCTGTTGAAAGTGCAGGCATAGATAAAGCCAATGCAACAGGCTGGGATCAAGTCGATTTTCTGGTCAGCACCAACCCTGGTCAGCCTTTACAAGCGTTGCATAAAGTGGCATCAGGCGGCGAATTATCCCGCATCAGCCTGGCTATTCAGGTGATACTGGCTGGTAAAGTAACAACTCCAACACTAATTTTTGATGAAGTGGACGTCGGCATCAGCGGTCCTGTTGCCGCAGGTGTAGGCCGGTTATTACGTCAGTTGGGAGAATCGACTCAGGTGATTTGTGTTACCCATTTGCCGCAAGTCGCCAGCCAGGGCCATCATCAGTTGTTTGTTGAAAAATACACGGACGGCATAGCCACAGAAACCCGTATTCGCGAGCTGGCAGATGAAGAGCGGGTTCAGGAAATAGCCCGCTTACTGGCCGGTGAAAATGTCAGTGCTAACGCTATTGCCAACGCCCGTGAGCTGCTATGTGCACCTTAATCACTGGCTTATCAGCAAAATTTTCAGAAAGCCCGAACTTAGCCAGGTGACTTAGGTCTGATTAAGGCTTTAATTTCAGCCCACGCTTGCGGTATGATGCCGTCAGACTTATTCAGATGAAGAGACAGATGAAAGCAGTAGTGAAAACGGCCTTAGTGTTGGCCACAGCATTGACTCTGGGAGCATGCAGTAGTTGGATATACCGGATTGACGTGCCACAAGGCAACTTTCTGGAACAAAAAGACATCGATAAACTGCGTGTTCAAATGACCAAAGAACAGGTTCGTTTTGTGCTAGGCAACCCTGTTGCTGAAAACGCTTTTGACGACAACATCTGGCATTATTTTTATGCATTAAAAGGTGGTCGCGGTGAGAACTTTGAAAAACAACTGATCGCCAACTTTAAAGACGACAAGCTGGTTGATATTACAGGTGATTTCACCAAACCAGCCAACTTTAATACACCGCTGGATCAATAATGTTTTGCGGGGTCAGAGCTTCAGCTCTGACCCACTCATCATTACTTCAGTGTAATCTTTCTGCTTATTCATCAACTGCCAGATTGTGGATCAGAGTCAGTACTCTGCCCCTGTTGTGGCCTGCCTCCAGTCGTTTTATTTGCTCTGCCTTCGTCTTTGGCTTTTTCAGCGCGGCGACGACGCATATCTTTTGGATCGGCAATTAAAGGCCGGTAAATTTCAATTCGGTCACCCGCTTTTGGCACTTCGTTTAACTTGCAGGTGCGGCTCCAGATCCCCACTTTATTCTGACTTAAATCAATTTCTGCATGACTGGATAAAATGCCAGACTGTTGAATAATTTGTTCCACACTAGCAGCAGCATCCACAGTTAAACTCAACAAACTCTGCTTCGCCGGTGTGGCGTAAGCCAGCTCTACCGCTTTAGTTTCAGCCATGTTGCTCTCCGTATACCTGTTTGGCCCTTTGGGTAAAAGCACCCACCATAGCTGCAGTTAACTCGTTAAAAATTTTGCCAAAAGCAAACTCAACTATTCTGTTGGAAAACTCAAAATCCAATGCCAGCACTACTTTACAGGCTTCATCACTCAATGGAATAAAAGTCCATCCACCGGATAAAGCTTTAAAAGGGCCGGATTCCAGTTGCATCTGAATTTGCGAATCTGTCACCAGCGTATTACGTGTAGTGAACTCCTGACTGATCCCGGCTTTTTTCACCTCTAACTTAGCCAGCATTTGTTGTGCAGATTGCTGCAAAATTTCAGCTTTAGCGCAACCGGGTAGAAATTCCGGATAACGTGGCACGTCGTTCACCAGCTCAAACATCTGGCGCGCGCTGTAAAAAACCAGTGCGCTGCGCTCAATTTGTGGCATACTCTCTCCCCTTAATGCAGGCGGCGATTGTAACAGATCTGGCCGTAGCCTCAATGTCCCAGGCGCAAGCCTTTTGCCATAAAATTCCTTGGCTTTTACAGAGTTAATTCGTTTAGCAAAGATGAGCAAAAAACAAAACAACAAAAATCAGGGCGGCACCATAGCCCAGAACAGAAAAGCACGACACGATTATTTCCTGGAAGAACGGTTTGAAGCAGGCCTCTGTCTGCAAGGCTGGGAAATAAAAAGTATCCGCGAAGGCAAAGTCAATTTGTCCGACTCGTACGTTATTCTCAAAGATGGCGAAGCTTTTTTAATTGGTGCACAAATTCAGGCGCTGCATAGCGCGTCCTCTCACGTGGTCTGTGATCCAGAGCGCTCGCGCAAGCTGTTGCTGAACAAACGTGAACTGAACAAACTGGTCGGCAAAAAAGAGCAGGACGGTTACACCTTAATAGCCACGTCCATGTACTGGAAAGCCTGTTGGGTGAAGTTAGAGTTCCATCTGGCTAAAGGTAAAAAGCACTTTGATAAACGTGACGATATCAAAGACAGAGACTGGTCGCGTGAAAAAGAACGCATGATGAAGCACAGCAAAAGATAATCACGCCAGAGTTCTTATGAACCAGGCCTTGAGATTGTTCAATTCATCACCATATAGAGTAATAACAGCCAAACGCAGCAAGAAAAGACCAGTTCTTACCTTGCCGCTTTGAACTGCAGAGCGTAGAATGCGCTCAACACAGAAGTGTTCAGAAGTACTAAAGAATTCGGGGCCGATACTGGATTCGACGGGATTCACGAACTCTTAGGTGCATGCCGAGGTGCGGTAGGCCTCGTAAAAAAGCCGCAAACTAGTAGTCGCAAACGACGAAACATACGCACTCGCTGCCTAATAAGCAGTAGAGCGCTCTTCCCCTCACGCATGCCTATAAGCTGAGACTCTGGAAGATCACCCCTAATAGGATCGCATGGCGGCTTTGTCTGGAGCCAAGATGCTAAAACCAATCAGACTCGCCCGACGATAGCCTGCCAGCTGGCGCTCATAGGGTTAACTAAATAACTGGATAAGCATGTAGTACCGACGATCTAGGTTTTTCGGACGGGGGTTCAAATCCCCCCGGCTCCACCAATAAAAGCAAAAGGCCACCGCAAGGTGGCCTTTTGCTTTTATTGTGGTTTCGCGGCGGACGCGAACAGCAGTTCGGGCTTCAGCCGGAGCTTGTGCAGCAAGCGCAGACAACGCCCAAAGGGCGGCCTCTCGTTGAAAACGAGAGGTGAGCGGCAAAGCCGCGAATAAATCCCCCCAACTACCTAGCCACCGCAAGGTGGCATTTGCCATCAGTCGCAGCAAGAAATTGAGTTGCCGCCATTAAATACCAAGCACAAAAACAGGTGCAAAGGGCAAGACCTGTCACCAATCCTGTTTAAGATTCCTACAGCAGCTCTTTTAACCGTTTTTTCTGGGTCAGTGAGCATACAAATTCGTTGCAGTGATTGTCTGTCTATAGTAGTTTCATAATCAGACTTACAGGCAGATTATTGGGTTGTGTTTCGCAACCCGTGACAAAATTGTCAGAGAGACTCGCATCGTTGCGGTGCAGCCATGGACGAACTGAATCTTTAAAAGCATAGGAGTGCCTGTAAGTCTACTCCCTCATAAAGTAAGCGATTTATATGTTTCTGATGACTAGACTGTCGAGCCTGAAAAACGCAAAAACAAGATCAGACCTCGCACGTCTTCTTGATATCAAACCTTCATCTTTAACATATCTCCTTTTCCACTTAAAAGTTGAGAACCTTTATGAAAGCTTTGAGATTAAAAAAGCGTCTGGAGGTAATAGGGTAATTAATGCACCAGATATACGGCTAAAAGAAATCCAGTCAAAACTATCCTATTGCTTACTTGATTGTCTAGATGAAATAAATGAAAAATTTCACTCACATAAACAGCTTAGCCACGGATTTGAAAGAGATCGTTCAATAATAACTAATGCAGCTAGGCATTTAAATAAAAAAAATGTCGCTAACATAGATCTTCAAGATTTTTTTGGTAGTTTCAATTTTGGCAGAGTTAGAGGCTATTTCATTAAAAATGAAAACTTTGCTCTGGATCCAGTTATAGCAACAACTATCGCTCAAATTGCTTGCTATCAAAACGCCTTACCTCAGGGCAGCCCATGTTCTCCTGTAATTTCAAATCTTATAACTCATAGCCTTGACATTCGTTTGGCATATCTAGCGAAAAGATATAATAGTGCTTACTCTAGGTATGCAGATGACATTACATTCTCTACGAGAGAGAGGGAGTTTCCAGCCAAATTATTCACAGTCGAGGATGGAAAATTAGCTATCGGTTCAAAAATTGTAAGAGAAATAGAAAGAGCTGGATTTACAGTTAACCCTTTAAAAACACGCACCAACTTTAAAAACTCTAGACAAGATGTAACAGGTCTAGTTGTTAATAACAAAGTCAGTATAAAAAGTGAATACTGGCGAAAAGTTAGATCTATGTGTCACAAATTATTCGAAACTGGAAATTTTTATACTGAGGATGGCGCAAACAAAGTGAACGGAAATATTCCTAAATTGGAGGGAATGCTTTCATTTATAGACTCCATTGATAAATATAACAATTTCCGACCTAAAGCTCAATTCAAGCCAACTTATGTCCCTATTAAATATGGTGCCAATAGCGAACCGTTACTAAATGTAAGAGAGAAAACCTACAGTAAATTTTTGTTCTTTAAAAACTTCCACATAAATGAAACGCCAACTATTTTATGCGAAGGAAAAACAGACAATATTTATCTGTCATGTGCTATAAAAAGATTGGTTGATTCTTACCCAGAACTAGCTCAAAAAAGCAATCCGAAAAAAGACATTGAGCTCAAAGTGAAATTTTTCAATAACTCAAAAAAAACCAGATACTTGATGAATCTTTATGGCGGAACATCCTATTTAAAGCTGTTTATTGAGCAGTATTTGAAAAATAAAGGCAGGTATACATATTCAGGATCAAATACGCCTGTGATTATAATTCTCGATAATGATGACGGACCAAAAGAAATTGTAAGTATGCTTAAGGAAAAAAAATTCTCAAACTGTCCTGATGTTCCAGATACAATTAGATCATCAAATTACATTCATATTTTTGATAATCTTTACATCATATTCATACCGAAGATAGACAAAAAAAATACCGAATTAGAAGATTTTTTTGACCATAAGACTTTATCAATAACGATCGGTGGAAAGTCGTTTAATCGTAATAACGAGACAGATTCTAAAACAGAATATGGTAAACATGTCTTTTCACAAAAAATTGTTATGGAAAGAAGAAATACAATCTCCTTTGACAATTTCAAGCCTATACTGGATACAATTGTCACAATAATTGAAAAACATGCAGCGCCTAAAGCTGCTACATAAAAATCGTACATATGAAGCAACTAATTGAATTAACTGAATTTGTTAACTGTTGAAATCCCCCCGGCTCCACCAATAATCGGCATAGGGGCGATCAATATTGTTGATCGACCCCTGCCACACCACCCTGCATGCGGGTCCGCACAGGGCGGTTCGGGAAGTTGAGGTCATGAGAGCCTCGGTAATCCCAGTTTGTCGAAGTAGTTGATGGTCAGCACTGTGTTTAACAGATACTGACTGTTTCGCCACCAGCGTTTGCAGTTCCCTGCCACGCGTCTGGCGACTAGTGCTCTTTCCACTTAATTCTGACTGATTAAATTGCCATACGCCCGGTTCAATTTTCGCCGGGCTCCATCCACATCAAACATCCAGTTGAT
>NZ_JAVDWR010000014.1:0-93668 GCF_031457405.1 Rheinheimera soli
TCAACTGGATGTTTGATGTGGATGGAGCCCGGCGAAAATTGAACCGGGCGTATGGCAATTTAATCAGTCAGAATTAAGTGGAAAGAGCACTAGTAGTTACTTTTGGTAAAAAAGCCTCCATTTGGTTCGCTAAGCTTTTTGTCGTATGTAAAAGAGGATGATTGCAACCACGGATTGGGTTCTCTGACAAGTTGCATACAAGTTTTTCTAGCCCAGGAATCTTTCTAAACTTGTACTGGATATCTTCTGTGCTATTTGACCAAAATAACTTTTCAAATCGATGGGTTATTCTTTGCTCAAATTCTGGCACAACTCGAGAGAACTGGATTGGTTGAATTTCTGAGAGAAGGTTTTCATTTTGGTAAATTCGAACATTTTCACCATCACAATGAATGTGCGTAGGAACAACTCCTCGGTAATCAAGCTGATCGATTACAAATGCTAAAGCTTCCATTTTTGATTTGGCGGCAAAATAACGATCTTCGTCATACCCTTCCAGATCTGTCACCGCAGCAACATCGACAAGGTACCACTCTGGTTCCTTAGTTGACCCGTTGAGTTTAGATGCCCACAGTTCACCATCATCAAGATAATACTCTAATGCCAAAGAGTAAAATGGTGTGCGCTTAAACGTAGGCTCATCTTCAAAGGCTAATGAGCGAGCGCTAGGTTTTAGCAACTTTGCTGATACAGGATGTCCTAATTCATTTAAAGACTTTGCCAAATTGGCACATTTAACGTGAAATGCCTGAGTCATAGATAATTCTCCAATCTTTCATCGGCCATATTGGATCAAGGTGTGTGCATTGCCTTCCAAAGCCGACTGAAGGTGGAAAATTAAGTTTGAAGAGATCTGATTCGCCAAGTTGCACACAGCAGGTATCAGATGACCTTTATGAAATAGAGTCTGAGAAACCACCCTATTTGTCAAATATTTTTTTAAAGCTTTGACCAAACAGCTAATATACGCGTTCATTAGCTATTCAACGTTAGATATGCCTTGAATTATCGCAACTTTTATGTCAGCTTTGATTAATATTTGCTCTGATAAACATGGATGTGGTAGTGGCAAAAGTGAAATGGACACCAGCATTAGAAGAAAAGCTGTATCTAATTACAGTCGATTATTTCGAAAAGCTTCAAGTACACGATTCATACACTCAGCAAAGCCACTGTATACAAAAGATATGTGAAGAACTGAAAACAGATTGGATAACTCCATCTTCGGTTTTATACCGACTCGCTGAGCACAAATTTCTAAAGACGGAAAAACATAGTCTCCAAGATCAAATATTCTACAAACAAACCAGCGCTTATAGTATCCAGAACTTCAAAATCTGCCCAAAGTTGCCACATGTTGATGCAGAAACTGTTGGTAATATAATATCCGCTTTCCTCGATCTGTTAGCTGAATATTCGTTTAATGCAACCGAGGTATGTAATGTCTTGGGTAAACAGTTTGATAAAACGTCTTTAAATATCCAAAAAATTGTGTTTGATAATGGGCTCATTGAAATTGACTTCCCACCTAGGAAACTGCGAGTCAAACAGGAATATGTAGACAAAGTTTCAAGTGGTAAAGGATGCTGGAAGAGCAAGTCTGCTCCACCTGATTTGAAGATAAAAATAAATAACTCTCGGTCAAAGCTAGGAGAATACTACAACCCAACTACACACAAGCTTCCCGCGGTTATTCGATCATCTGATGGAACGGGATTTGGTAAGAGCTATTCAGTTTTCAACGCGTTCATCAACAACTCAGTGTATGAACCAGGAATCAGCCACAGATGCTTTGTTTTTATCACTCCGCAAAAGTCACAAATAGATATTACCGAAAACCTGATCCGCGATGCAGTAAATACCAACTTGCCTATATTGCCGGTAATGGCGCATCAAGATATGCGCAATTTAGATTTCATAGACTGGGTAGACGGAATATCGAACGAAAAACGTTTCTTAGACTGGATCAGTAAGGGGAAAAAATGCCCTTACATGAAGAATATGCTGTTAAAACTGGAACAAATAATCTATCAAATACGGAAAATTCAGCAGATTATAAAAAACTCCCAGTCCCTGCAAGAGGGCAAATTGTACGAGCAACAATTGCAATATCTCATGTATGATATTGATAAAACTCTAGTTTTATTGGCTCTGTGTGTTTTGAATCAATTTGACCAACCAAGAGCTTTTGAAGACTTATTAGATAAAGCAAAAAACTCTGAGCTAGAGCAGTTGCGTTTAGACATTGTGTCAAGAGTCTTCCCATTTCAAAGAGCATTATTTGAACGCTGTGTGCTGGTACTAACGACTGATAAATTTGAGAAATCAACCTATATTCTAAATTTAGGGAAAGATGGCTTATACAGACAAAAATTATATCAGTTCGACGAACTGATAGGTGGCAGCCGAAGACCTAAGTTAGGTCTTGCAGAGGAAACCACTGTTTCTCGAGATCACAATGAGCAAGTTGACTACTTACGAGAGCATTACTTTTCAGAAGACAAGGGCAACCCATTTGTAAAAAAAGGGGTTGCATTTACCTTAATAATTGATGAGGAACACGAATCTTACGAGCGAATGAGAAAAGGCGGAACTGTTGAGTTAGTCAATTCCGAAACAAATCTACCACATGTTATTTCTGGATTACATCGAGCTTACAAAGCTATTCAGTCCACAACATCCGAATCGGCAGAAAAACCACCATTATACGATGACATCAAAAGTTTCTTTAACAACATTGAACGAGCCTTGGCTTTATGTGAGTTGCCAAAAAATCAATCAATGTTAAGACTTTTTGAATTATTTCAGTCTAATATTGGTCACGTGCAAATAGATCGAACACAGGCAGAACAAATACTGAATATTACTAGAAACTTATTCAATTTTTCTCCAAAACATTTCTTCAATGAGAATACACTTAAAAATATAAAAATAGCGTCCTTACAGAATAACACATTTTGTAAATTGTATTATTCGACTACAGATCAAAATGCAGCTAACTTATATGATTTGTATCTGTTAGTCATGTCTATTCTCGATGCGGCATCCAAAATCTCCAACAGAGACGTTGATGCAATGTTGGGGAACGAGTTTCAATGGAGCCAGAATTCTCCACTGAGCAGATTCATTGACAAGGCAAGAGAGAACAGAGACAGCATACAGTATTTATTTGAACGAGCTAAGGACGAAAATCTATTAGTAAATCATTTCTTCACGTATTTCCAACCCAAAACAATTTTTTCATTGGAGCCAAAGCAAAAAACTGAATTCAGAGACCCAAAGCTGAAAGATTTTATCTATGTTGACTTAACATTATCATTATTAACCGAGCTTCCTGAGACAACATTAATGCGCGTTGTCAGCCGTTCTCACAATGCAGTTTATCTACTAAGTGCAACAACGGGTTTTCATAAAATATACAATGGTAACTTCAACTATGGAATGTTACGCCTATATGGTGAGCAGGGTAGCACCAACCTTGCATATAGTACGAAAGAACGTAGTAAAAGTGATATGCCGTTATTGCAAAGCTTAAGGGATGCTAGGCAGCAATTAAGGACTGTAAATATACATAACTTTGATACTGCATCAAGATGGGTTACGTCTGAACAACCAGAACAAGACTTTGCTCGTGTAGTGAAAGCTTGGGAAGAAAGATTACAGCCTGGCAAATATATAATGATATCTAAGTATCGACGAAGAGAATTTCAGCGGACATTGCATGCTGTTCTTCTTGCCGCTTATGACAAAAAAAGCTCTTTAGTTCTCACTCTCAGCAAACGCTTCTTTGATATCTTACGCAATTACGTTGATCTATCCGATAATTCATCCAAAAGACTAACTTATTATCGAAGTCGTGAACATTCAGTTTATACATTTAAACCTTTTGATAATGGCAACACGCTGCGCTTGATCTGTTTTGATGCGAAGCTGGCAAACACTACTGCTGATGTCAGCGAATATACCTATCTGTCACCAAACGAAACCTTAGTCATGGTTGCGGCCTATAAAAGTGCAGGTACCGGGTTAAACTTCTTCGTAAGGTATGTAGGTACAAAATTTAAGGAAGATTTTACTCGCCTAATCTTAGTCAACTCTCCCTACTACAGTGAGGTTAGAGATCAGAAAGAAGGGCTAAATACCCTAGACAATTGGTTAACACTACTTAAGTTTTACGCAGATGGGGATGCCCGTAAATACTTAGCTGATTTTGATGTTAACTTAGTAAACGGTGAAAACTACCATGTATTAGAGCGAGAGCATCAGATGTCTATTTTCAAGAAAATGATGCAGGCGATTGGTAGGGTCGAGCGAGAAGATACCCTCATCGATACGGAAATCCATATACCATCAGATCTAATGGATTGGGCCATACTTCATTTCTCTCGTCTAAACAATGATAAAGGTAGTGAAATAATTTTAGGGTCTATGTCACTGCTTAATACAGCGCTAATGCACAAATGCTTAACATTAGCTGAGCAACATTCTTTTTCAAGTGATACTGAGAGAAAACAATTTGAGTCCGTTATATTTAGAAACAATAGACTAATTAATAGTTTCTTTGAAAACACCGTTATAGATAACATAAAAGCCTGCCGACACAGTAATGTTGAGCCAAAACTCAATGAAGCTTTACGATCAATAGACTGTGTTTTTCAACCCAGCAAATGGATCAATGATCTAAAGAACCTTGAGGAGATAAAAACCAATGGTTTCCTTTCCAGCATTGTGAATGGATTTTTTATAGATAAAATCCAGAATAATAAACGCATTATATTCTGTAGAAGCGACATGGAAGAAGTCATATTGACAGATTTATCAAATGCATCATTATTGTACTCACCAGCTGATATTGTTCTCCCTCCAGAAATCCAAGAGTTCGATTCAGGAAATGAATTTTTCTGGAAAAAATACCATGAGTTAAGCTCACTACGTGATACAGCTTTTGATAAACAAGTCCCTCACCCCGCGATTATTCCTCTTATAAAAGGAAACATTGGCGAATATCTTCTTGATGCAGCGCTTGAGCAGATTGGTGTGCAAGCTCTTTCTATAAAAGAGGTTATAGATAAACTACCTAATGAAATTTACGAAAGCTTTGATCGATATATTGAACTGCATGGTGAACTTTTTTGCATTGATGCAAAAAATTGGTCGTCCACTTTTGATCAGAAAGGTAAAGCAACTGAGACAGTTATAAACGCAGAAGCCAAGGCAAACCACATAAATAAAGTATTAGGACGGATTTATCATAAAATTCACTTTATATATGTTAACGCTCGATTGGACCAAAACCCACTGAATCTTATGGCCGAATACAACGGAAGCAATACTTATTTTTTCAATTTATTAAAAAGACAGCATTATTATGACGACCCACGTTCAGCGAAAGCAGGAATGTCGAAAATGGAGAAAATAACATTGAACCCTTCACTATGGAGTTTATTTGACGTAGCAGGAGTCGAAGATAATCATGTCAAATAAAATAATTACAAAATTTCCAGCAGCAAAGACTAACTCATTTAAGTTACCATCTGAGCCGGCCGTGATAATCAAAGCATTGCTAAATGATATTGAAAAACCTTTATCAATAGATTTCTTTACCCGATCGTTCCAAAAAGATAAATCCGAGAATCTGGAAAATTTTTATAAAAGAATACATAGAGAAGCCCAAAAATTAATTTCGGATGAAACAGGAGTCGTAGAAGTTAAAAATAGGTATTCTTGGCTTAAACGAGGGAATAGTCACTATTTTTTTTACATAACTGACACTCCAAAACCTAGAGCGGATCTATTTGAAGACATAATATCGCTTCCACTAGAACCTCAGCAAGTGATTCAAAGCCTGCTGACACTTAGGTTTAGCTGCTTTTTATTCTCAAAAATTAGTGAAGAATTTATACTTTCAATGACAGACGCTCAGTCAGAACTCCTGCTATTTGCCGACGTCATGCCTACCAAAAATCAAGGAACGGTTTATATTGAGGCCCTGCAGCTTGATTTATTCTTCTCTAAGTACAACGAGCTTTTCTTCAATCTAAGTGTTAAATCTTTTTTATCTAATGTTGGAAAACAGAAATTAACTAGCACAGATGATGGTGGTTTTCTATTTCTACGCGGTTCAAATAAGTATTTTGGAACTAGAGCATTAGACGCCAGAAAGAGCAGAAATAAAAAGTTTGTTGTATTTCAGAGGAAATATAAAGGCTGCATAAACTATGCCCAACAACATATTCATAAATATCTTGTAGAGCTATTTAATAAACTGAAAATTGTTTATCAAGCAACACACCTGTCAGCATCCGACTCTGTTTGTAACTTTCTTACTTTACAAAGAAACATTAACAAATACGACTTAAACATAATAAACAATTGTCCAGGCCTTACTGATTCCGAGATTTATGAACATTTCGCACTGACGCTTGGTGAGTGTTTTCATTTAAAGGTGCTAACTAGTAATACACCAGCTTCGGTTCGTGATATGGATGAAGATGCAGTATACCTATTTTTGAACAAAGAATTGGGTGATGGTAAAGATGGTGGAAGCATCATTAATGTCGAAACAGGAGAAAAATTCCAGACTTTCTGGCAAGCATATCGCTTTATTCGCTCGAATACTGGATCTAATGGTCTAGATCTGTATACCAAAATAAAAATAGAAAACTTCTCTCTAAACAAAAAAATTGTTTGCCAAGGCCTAAACTTGGTACCACTAGAATCAGGAAATATAAAGTCAATCAGCAAGCATGTAATCAACAGAATTATCACAGAGATAGCTTTAAAGAAAAAAGTTTTTAATGAACGCTTAATTGAATGCAACGAACCTTTACGAAATGGTGACTACGAAGCTATTTACATAAGACGCCCTGAAGGTATGTTTTACGCAAGCATTACAAGCTTCAAAATTAAAGAAACCCAAATAACGATTACTGAGCAGAGAGTCATAGCTGACGAAGACGAGTTAAAATTTAACTGCGGGTATTTGGACGTTGTTGGTTATTTAAGAAATGACTCTTTTTATCTATATGACAAAGTTTCGCAAAGCTTGCTGACAGCATATACCTCTCCTGCAATTCCGCAGATAATTGGAAATGCGCTGTTTGACAATGCTGAAAGATACCGAGAGGCAGATGACAACTTAAGAAAATTGACTGCCGAACAAGAAAACCCGCTGCCTTATTATATCAACCCAAGCAAATCGGGAGTGTACCATCAAACATTTATATTCGATGATGCTCCAAATTACTTTTATTTTGTGGCCCCAAAAGGGAATCCGCAATCATCATTTGATCGACAGCTAAGGGTTTACAACATTCTGGTATGGAATCATGAGGGTCATCTAGTGAGGCAAGCTAACGATCCGATAACTAAGCTTTATTTGGAAAGCTTGACTGACGACATATTGAAAAATAATCAGGTGAGTAAAACATCTCTCTTTTCAAAAATCGCAAGGTTACCTATCGAAAACTAGCTCAAATATTAACCAGAAGGTTGATTTCTTGGTTATCCAAAGCTAATATACATGTATATTAGCTTTGGATTTGTTAATAATGAAAATGTCTTCAAGAGCGGTTGTCTCACATGTACCATATTCAGTGAGTCAGTGCGCTTTAGATATTGTCGCCACTGAAGAAATGGAGCCTCATTCGAAAGGAGCTTTAGTTTCTGCGGCGAAAAAACGATTAAAAGCGCATATAGCGTTAAACTGGCTGATTTATATTGCCTATAAGCAAGACCTAGATATGACTCCAGGATTGGCAAACCATATTGTTAAAGGTTGGATTGGTCGCAGTATATCTAGAAGCTTGCTAAAAAAACTATTCTCTGTGTCTAGCCGCTCAGCAGGGGACAAAAGTATTGATGCTCAAAAGGTTGATGAGGTAGTGGTATCCTATAGAGATAATGTACTTAGAGATATGAATAACTCTCTTATCGAGGTTGAGAGTGAAGCCGCATTACTGTTACATCGATAATACCTTAAATTCAATTAAATTAAGTTCTGTAAAAATCTCAGCGCCCAACTTTCCAGTGATTCCCGGGGAATATTCCCAGCCTCAGCGCCCTGATGTTTTGGGTGATTAATCCCTTTGTGCCCATATTCGCCGTAAAGTGTGTCGAGTAACTCGTTTGGCCAGGACAAGGACTTAGACACAACTCCTTTCCGAATCTGCAGGTACTGTTCATCCCATTTGGCGGGGTCGACACCAAATAGTATTTTGGTTGATAGCATTTTGACGCCATCAGAGGTATCAATCTCCAGTAACACAACTTGCTGACCACCATGTCTAAGCCACACCGACTTAATCACCCGCGGTGTTCCGTTCTCCAACATTTGTTGCTGGCTACGACCAACTTTCGGCAACGCAAAGGTGTCTTGGTGAAAAATAGTACAGCCATGTACGAATTTTAAAATTTTAAGCATATGGTCGAAGCTGATAAAACGGCCTGCATAGTAACGCTCTCTATCTGTGAGATCCTGCTTTCCACCTACATCAGCCGAAGGAAGTTTACCTGCCTGATTTGGCTCATCAGTACTGACCTGTTTTCCGCCTTCCCGCTCAGATTCCTCATCAATAATCAGCTTATGACTTGGCGTAAATCGTTCTTGCTTAACAACAGAACAAGGACTTTTAAAACGAACAAAAGATGCACCACTCTCAATAACTGTGGTTTGATTCTGATCGGATGCTGATTCTTCATCGTCAATTTCATACTCTTCTTCCTGGTCCCGCCAGTCAACAGACCCAGAACCATGACGGACGGAGCCATCTTTATTGTCCTTTTTGACAAAATCAGGATGAATAAAAGCAACCAGTACAGGCATTTCGGCATCGATATCAATACCTATGATTTCCTCAACCAGGTAGCTCGATTTGTCGTCGCTAAAACGTCCACGGACATGGAGGGTCCAATTGTCCATTGGAGGGGGATCAAAGCTGAAGCACCACAACTCCCATATTCCTTTGAATTGTCGATCCCGCATATAGTGCGAATAAATGCTCTGAAAAGAGTTCATGGCATCGATGTTGGTCAGCAGCCAAGCCAGAATCATGGTGGTACCACTTTGATCAAATGCACTGAGGGGAAAGGTACTGGTCTTTAAAACATGAATGTCGACGTGCTTGTGGAAGTAAGGACGTTGAACGTCAAATTCGAGCTGTAATGTTGTGCTGGATAAACAAGCGCGGCATAGATAAGAGTTGATTAAAAAGATGGCTCTGGCCAGTTCAAGCTGCGGCACAACGTACTTAACAGTTCTTCCGTGCTTTTGCTCAGTGTAGGTGAAAGCATTCTGCCGGCTTTCTGCTTTTCTGACTGAATCGAAATTACTTAAGTCAGGAAAATCGGCCAGTTTTGCCGGAAACAATTGATACCCCGAAGGAAGTTGGATCACCCTTTCAGCAGAGTTTTCTCCACGCTTACTACTGTTGATGCGCTTGCTACGACTCAATAAAGCTAGGTTTGATATCCGGGTCGACTTTTTATCCTGTAAAGGGCGACACCAGACATTGATATACCAGTCTCGCTTGCTACGAGCTCTGAACAATTCACCTATATGTACAATTTGAACATCGTCATCAAAACCGGCAATCCTTGGCATCCCATCTCCTTTACAACATCCGCAGTATTGCAGCAGCCTGTGGAGTAATACGTTCTTTACTCAAACCTGACATACGAAGAACGAGCCACTTTTTAGGAGGTATATGTTCATCCTTTAATCGCGTATAGATGCAACAAATACGACGCAGCTGGTACTCCGTGATTGACTCAGCATATCTTTGTAGCACTTTGTTAACCAGAGGTAATTTGCGAATATTCTTTGAAATGGATGCTTTGTTGGGTAACTGCTGAAGTAACCAGTTAGCGGATAACCTGGGCAGATCTAGCCGTAAGTCGGACTGATAAATCAGCTGTAATAGATGACGACTCGCTGTCATATCACGCTTATGCCAGTCGACTTTAAGTCCCGGCAAATCTCTTGGCAGTTTGTGTTGCTTGTTAAATTCCATAAGCCAGGCTTTGTCATTTCGGTATAACCAAGCGTATAGAGCGCCCCCAAGACCTACCTTTCTGGCAGCTTTAGTGCCACGTTCCAGAGCCAATCTCTGCCAGGTTTCGCGTTTTTGCGTATCGACCACTGCTAGAGTCTCAGGAGTACAAGTCAGGTCCAATGCCGGCCAAATCTTGCCACCCGATTTCCGAACCTGGTTAAGAATTTCAGCAGGACTCGTTCCTGGTAGCAGGGCTGCCCATACAATTAAATGCTCCAGATAACTAAAGGACTTACGGTGCTTCCGAAACATAGATCTCAGCCAAAAGCTTTCACTAATAGGTCCCTGCAGATGAAACTCAGATAAGGTGTGAACAGAGAATTGTTGCCGGATACGGTCATAGACTCGGTCGTGCAGAACTTGTTTCCCTCTGGAGAAACCGAAATCAACAGCCAGACCATGATAAAACGCTGTCCACTGTTCAAATGATGACGATATCCCCTGGGATAATTGCATTAACTCGCGAGCTAGACATGCAAGTGCCATCTGCTCAGAATCTACGTCTGCACAGCTTTGTGTTTTACCGATAGCTTGCTGCAAGGGCAAAAATAAATGCCGATGCTCGCTTATGTTTTCTGATAGTAAAGTTACTGGACCATGATCAGGACAAACGCCAAGACCAGGAAAATACCACTCCCGCAACCAGAAGCACTCCCCATGGGCTTTTATTTGCTGTTGCACACAAGCAGCACAATAGCGGAACCCATGTACTGATTTAACTCGGGAAGCAGCAACACCAAGCATTAAGTGAACAGCACCCTGAGAGCTTGCAGCCATCATCTTCAGAGCCCTAAGCCTGTGTTCTTCAGAAACAAAGGGGGCATAAAGCGGGAATAGAGTGTGCTTATAAACCAACTCATCAACAGAATACCGGCCTGTTCTTTTCAGCTGGTTAGAAATAGCCTGCAGATGACAAGGAAGATCCATGGTGGCAATCACCTTGCGATCACCATACACCTCATCCAGTAGCCGCTTGGGGCTGGATATACCCAGATAAGTGCCTGATCGGGCTACTATGCTGTAAATGAGTTCACTTGGATAAGGGACTGGGAAGTTGAGCATGTGCCATTACATTCGCGAAACGCACTTGAGCAGCAAAGTATAGCCTGAATCGCGTCAATGCACGTTAACAGCCACTGCGTTCCGAACCTAATGAAGCGTCGGAAAAAAGCTGAGCTGAGTAAACTTATCCAATCAGATGCAAAACGTCACCCGAATTTACCACTACAATCACAGGCTGCTTACCACCCTTAGCACCTTCAAATAACTATCAGTTTCAGCAATCATCCAGTTACTTTCAGATCAGCAAGGAGCGAATTGCTGAAATAACGCGGTCTTAAGCGGTGAGTAATAGTTGGCTAAAATGTGCAGCAAAGCGGAACAGACTATTACGAATCCGACTTCAAGGCTTTGTTATGTTTGCTTTTGAACTGCTTCAACAGAGATCTGAAAATTTTGAAGACTAAGCTCTTCTTTGAACAAACATCCATCCCGCATTTTCATCTGATAAAGGTCACATTGATAATCACTGTTTTCTAAAATATCAACTATCTTTTGTATGTCTTTTGACATACATCTAACCCCAAAAATTATAGATTTGAGCGACTTCTTCGAAAAATTTACATCAGTAAACAGCTGATCGGACTGTTTGTTGACAATAATATCCTTCGTATTATTTTGCATATCAATTTTTGTCGTAATTTCGCCAAAAGTTTCGCTAAACATGAACCTATATTCTTGTTCATAGCTCCAAAATGTCCGTTTAGAGAAAGCTACATCTCGTATCATCAAGTCTCTTACTTCATCTGTCTCTCCGTATAAAAGCATATCAAGGGGATTAGAGCGCGGTTCCACATTTTCGTGGTATCGAACATAGCCTTTTCTTAGCAGTCTGGGTTCTTTATCATAGAGATCTTCCAATTCAAAAACACAACCGTAATGTTGGTCAGCATAGTGTGCCCACATTAAGCTATTATCATATTTTTCAGTGACACATAAGACTCTAAAACATCTAATAAGTGCAGTGTTCATGAAATCTCGATAATCAGACTCAGGGTTACCCGAAATATTAGCCAAAACATTTGCATAATCCTTTCTGTCATAGGTACCTTTCTCCATAGAAAGCGCTATGACATGAATCAGCCGCATTGTTATCTCGCTGAATTTATTGATGTTGTATACTAAACAACCCCTAGCGCATCCTTCTAATACTTGAATATAAGTTTCATGTGACTTCAAGTGTTGTTCTTTAGTAAATGGAGTAAACTGGCACTCTTCCAAATCATTAAAGAGCAAAGGGCTAGACCATCTTAGAGAACTATTTTGAAGCACCAAGACTGCAGTATTAATATTTGTGTATTTATAAAAACTCATCGCTTCTCATCAAATGTTGATTGAAAAATCAACCTACTAAAAACATAACTTTTTAATAGAATGCAAAACGCCCGTAAGTCGGAAATTTTTATGCTTTCTATCCCCATTTTTATTTATCCCACACTAAGACTTAAATACCTATTTTGCAAACATTTTTTCTGATTGATGAAAGGCATGCCTCACAAAATTCGGGCTTTTTACGCAAGTTGTCCGAAATTTAACTCATGATTACTTATTGGATGTTTCATAAGTAGTTTTTGCAGCTTTATTTAGAAGATTTAAAGCACGACCGTTCGGCATTAGCCTGCTTTTGCACAAACCTGCCCTTAGCTAGAAATGTAAAATGTCTGCAATAAGTGATAAGAACCAGCCGCAATTAGGTGGTAGGTTAAATGCCATTTATCAATAAGATAAACATCAGTAACTACCTATATAAAGTCGAGTAACGTGTATACCCTGATGTGCATGGTTGATGTTGAAGCAGAGAGGCTGAGGATGGTAAAAAAACAACATTGAAATGATCTAATGGTTGCTGATTTTGAGGCATTGATAAACCATGTAGGCTAAGTTGATTTTGCATTGAAGAAATAAAGCCAGAGCTCTGATATTGGTTAAAAACATATGCCGCTTCGGCATCGGTCATCCGTCTACATTGCCTGACCTCAATCACAGACGTTCGACTTAGTCCTGGACCAAGGAGGTAAAGAGTTACATCATCAATAAAATTCGGCATTTGCTTTTTATAGGCTTGAATAAACCCCGCCCGAAATCCGTTTAAGTGCCCACCATTAATTGTTGGAGCACCCAATAACCATTCATCAAATCCAAATCCATGTATACCAGGGAACGAGTTTGGCTTGCCTTTTGAGCCACCAGACGGCTGGCACCAACTTAATGTATTAGGACAGATCCTTGCATATCTCATGATTACCTCCGTAAACAGTTAATATATTTATATGCCCTTCCGTACCTCCTAACAAGCAGAATTACCTGAAAAAAGTCTTATCAAATTACCCATGATCTCAAGTTGAACAACATACCCTTAGCGTCCAATGCCGAGTGCAAGGCGTTTGCTGATTTTTGCTGAGAACTGATGTATCGCAGATCGTCCTTAGCCAGAGTATCCCACTGATCAGGTTTGGTATTCTTAGCACGTATTTTCGGTTGTTCTGGTTCAACTGAATTGTTGGCATCTGACAGCCAATTCAAAATCACAGGTAACAATTGAGGGCGAGTCAGCTTAGGATTCTCATCAAATGCTTTGCGAACCGTTGCCACAAGCAGGCTTGAGTCATAATCGTCTTTGAGCATCAGGTAGATTCTGCGTTCATCGTCGGTTGCCAGCTGTTTTAGCGCTAATTCCTCTGGGGTTTCGACTTTCATGCCAGCAATATCCCTCTGCAGCTGAATAAGTCTCTTGTCCATTTCCGGCAGCATCAAATCAGAATACTGCGCAATTTTTTCCGGAACGCCAGATCGAAGGGCCTCCAGCATAGGATGAACGGGTTTTAGCTCGTCTTTATATACCTGTTTCATTAGGCCTGGAGTGAGTCGCTCCTTACCCAAAGCCAAGGCTCTTAACTGAGATAACACAAAGAGCTTAACAACGATATCCATAACGCCCTGGCTCAGGTCATACCAAAGGTCCCGTAAATCGTCGGTCAACACCAAATCCTTGCTCTGCAACAACTGCAGCTTCCAAAGGTTATCGGTAAAGGCAACCCACTCAGGGTTACGCTTACCGTTGGGTCCTTGTTTCATCGGTTCCCAAAAAATCGCACCTAAACCTGAGCCGCGTCGGGCTGATCTGAGATCAATTTCAAAAATTTCCCTGGCTTTAGGTGTTCCAATCAGCATGACTGGCACACCAATGGTGTTCACCATGGTCACGAAAAAATTCAGCATCGCTTCCGGGCCACCAGATTTCACCCGGCTTAAATGCTGGATCTCATCAATAACGAGCAAACCTACCGCATGGGCGTTGGCTATCTGAGCCATCAGTGCCAGCATAGTCTCAATACCATTACGTTTGAGGCCATATTTTTTCTCATAATTTGAGCCCAACGCTTTATCCAGCGCCCGGAAAAAGTTCAGACAGATTTCTTTAAGCGAACCATTGTGTGAACAGTCAACTTTCAGATAAACCACTTGCTCAAAATTCATAGTCGGGTGATAAATGACTTGAGGATAGGTGTCCAGGATGCGCGCTAAAGACGTTGTTTTTCCGCTACCTGAGCAACCAATCAGCAGCATACTCTGAGCAGTTGATTTCGCCTCTTCAAATCTAAAGCTAGACAAATCTCCACTTTGAACTCTTTCGTAGCCATTTTGTAAGTGGCGCTGCAGGTCGCCTGTTTTAGGATTGCGGCCAACATAGCCACCACGAATCATCAGCGAAACACGCTCACTCAGGAGCAGGTGCGAGCCCAGCGGCTGGAAAAAGTCATTGGTGATACGGCAAATACTGTGGGCGCGAACAACTCTTGGTTTCTGCAGATCTGACGCATCAAAAAGTGACGTCGAACGAAGAGCTGCAGCACTATTTACAGATTCCTGCAGTGGTGGCAAAGCCTCAATAAACGGATTGCCTTTATAAGCTGTGACATCGGCGTCCCGATAGACGGCATCAATTTTTGTTGCGCTCATTCAGGTTCTCCATCTTGGTCGCCAAACAAGTCCGGAACATAGCTTGGAAGACTGTAATCCTCTTCGGCTTCGCGCAGAGGAATGACTGGTGCAAGCACTTTGTCTTTAACTTCATTTGCAGGACTGACTCGCTGTAACTGTTCAGCTTCACGAGCCTCTTTTTTATTACCCCTGATCTGTGTGATACGCTTTTGGCCTGATTCTTTAGTGGCTGGAGTTGCGCGGATAGCACTGGTAGTTTTTTCTTTTATAAAAGCATCCAGTTCCCGCCGTTTCGCATCTTCATCCAGCCTGGCATTTGCCATGTTATGTTTCTGCTGGGCCTGAAGCTCCCAAGCTTGCCAGAATGTCAGTCCTCTAAATTGGCGACTGCGGTCAGTAAGAGTACAAGTCCAGTAGGTCCGGCTACCTGGTTGTGGAAACAGATAAATGGTATCTGCAGAGCCCGGGTTGTAAGCAGCCTCAAGTTTCTGAGAACGCTGAATATCCGGGCTTCGCAGTAGCCATCCTTCTCGCAGAAATTCTGGACAGCTGTAGTAGATACCCCACATATTTGCGCCATATTGAGAAATACTGACCTTTTGCCGTGGCAACAAAGCAATTCTTAACTGCTCAGAATCAACCTGCCTTAAACTACCAACCCTATGCTGCATGCCCCAGTTCCATAAATGAATTGGAATTGAAGGGATATCAGCAGGCAAGTCTGCATCACGATCGTACTTATCCATCACATGGTAGTTGTTTCGGAAAAGAATAGTTTTCAGCATTATTTGGGCAAAATCGGTGATCGTCATCACGGCATCAAGACGATAATCCCGCTCTCCGTGTTTTTTCACTCTGTTACCAGTAACAACACCGGGCACATAGGGTTTAAATTCGGCTTGAAGAGTACGGAAACAACTTTCAACAATACCCTTGGCGTCACCACGTCTCGGAGGTGCGCTTTCAACCCGCAGATTAAACCCCTTAATCAGCGCGTCCACCTGATGGCTCATCATCTCACCGCGATCTGCCAGAATGACATCAGGCAAACCAACACATGGCCATTCGTCCGGAGTGATATCTATACCAAGAGACTTACAGGAGGTTACCTTCTCAGTGCAGGCGATTGCTACAGCCTGCATAGCCACCACATAGGAAGGGTTGTCAAAACCGATGTAAAAGCCTGCTATCATTCGGCTGAACACATCAATCACGATGTAAAGGGTAGGCCTGCCGATAATTTTGCTACGATCGTCATCTGCAACCAGATAAATATCAGCAATAGTTGCATCAATCTCATATCGGCTGCCAGGGCCCAGCACATGGGCAGTTGCAGTGCTGGTTAAAGGGCGAATATCCTTTTTGTAGATGCCAGGATTCGTACTTTCAAGTAATCGCTGTGGTTTTTTGTACTCACGGTTATAGAAATACCGGAACTGCCGTAACGTGGGGAAATCTTCAGGCAAGACTTCAGGGTGATACTGTGCAAACAAATCCCTGAAACGACGATACGCGACCGTTGTTTGAAGTTTTTTCTGAGTTAATAAGTGCTTTTCTATACTGACCCGAAATATTCGTTCAACATCGACGGTGACTTTAATCCCTGAACCATCGCCGTATAAACGGCTACGGCCAACTTTTGTTGTGCCTGATGCCGCTCTGGATTTCCCCGGGGCTCCACTGTTTTTGAAGTCAGGCAATAAAGCATTGGGCTTCTGGCCTCGCTGCCAAAACCTGCGAAGTAGCTTATAAATAGTCGCTTTGGTTGCTACACCAGCCATCTCAACCTCAGTCACCCGTCGCGCTCTGGCTTTAGTTTCAAAACACAGCTCGTCAACAATAATGGGCTGAATAATAGTCAGTGCTTTTTCACGTCGATTAAATGCAACAGACCCAACTTCTGGCTCTTCATCATGCAGAAATGCGTAAGGGTCTGTGCTTCTGAGCAACCGGCCTTCATCCAGGTAGGAAATAAGCTTCAGTTCCAGGATAAATTCAGGGAACCCCTTATCGCTGTCGATTTGGATCCAGACGAGCTCGCCCGGATGCACAGCTAATATACGATAGGGCTGTTCGTCAAATCTCAGAACCTCATTGATTTGCCACATGCAGCAAGGCCTCCATATCTTCAAACTGACAGAACCTGAGCTCTGATGCCTTCACAGAACGAAACGCCTTATTGATATTAAATTTAATAAAGCCATTGGCTACCAAAGTCCGAACATCTCGTAAGCTGTGGCCGAGCTCCAGCTCGTATGCGGTATCCAGATGTTTGCAAATATCAATGACCTTTGAGTCCTGAGCTTTGCTAAATGCCTTAGATAAAAATGGCAGCTGAGATAACAAAGCAGGATCCACTGCAGCATCATTTTTTGTTGGATATAACCATTCGATGTTCTGTTTTATCACCAGATCAATTTCTTCTTCGGTGACAAGAAACCATGGGATTTGCTTTAACTGCCAGTAGCGCCTTTCCAGCTCAAGCTTCTCGATAGTCCCGGGCTTGGCTAACTCACTCACTGGTTTCACCTGAATAGCGAACTGCCTGTCAGGACCCGTCGTAGCGTCGACAAGGAAATCTGACGACATCACCTGGTCAACACCACGGACAGAAGGATGCCTCAGTTGATGCTCTGCTGCGAGAGCCCGGGTTTCATCTCTCTTTAAAGGGAATTGCTCCCTGATATCTGTAATGTCTGACGACCATTCAAGCACAAGAAAAACTGCTAATTCCAGATCGGAAAGCAGATGATGAACCCGCCGCGTTTTATGAGAGTAAATACGGTGAGAACGCCCATCTGAAGGGACATCCTGAACATGAAACCAGGGTTTATAATGCTGTCCATGACCCTGGCCGCGCCCGTTCTTGATGCGACGGGCAATTTCAGTTTCTGAAAGCGATTGCTGCGCTCTAGCCATAAAAAAAGTCCAGTATGCTTTTTAAACAGCATAACCGGACTTTAATGGTTTACAACTATTTTGTTCTGTTTAGTTCTTTGCTGTCACGCTTTAAGACTATTTTGTCTTGTTTAGAACTATTATGTCAGACCACAATACCATTGTCTGATAAAAATAGAATTACTCTACAGTCACCGACTTAGCTAAGTTACGTGGCTGGTCTACGTCTGTGCCTTTAATAATGGCGACGTAGTAGCTTAATAACTGCAGCGGGATGGTGTAGATAATAGGTGCGATTAGCGGGTGCACGTGTGGCACGCTGATCACTCGCTGCGTAGCGTCTGATTTAAAGTGAGCATCCACGTCGGCGAATACATACAGGATACCGCCACGGGCGCGCACTTCTTCCACGTTTGACTGCAGTTTTTCCAGCAGTTCGTTGTTTGGTGCTACCACAATAATTGGCATATCAGCGTCAATCAGCGCTAAGGGGCCGTGTTTCAGCTCGCCTGCGGCATAAGCTTCAGCGTGAATGTAAGAAATCTCTTTTAACTTCAGCGCGCCTTCCATAGCTATTGGATACTGGTCGCCACGGCCTAAGAACAAAGAGTTGTGCTTGTCGGCAAATTCTGTGGCCAAAGCTTCGATTTTTGGCGCCAGAGTTAAAGTTTCTTCCAGTTTGGCTGGCAGAGTTTTTAATGCCTGCACCATGTCCAGTTGCTGCTCTGTAGTTAAACCATTGTATTTACCAATGGCCAGCGTCAGCATAGACAAACCCACTAACTGAGTGGTGAAAGCTTTAGTGGACGCCACACCAATTTCAGCACCAGCACGGGTCATAAAGGCCAGATCAGATTCACGCACCAGCGAAGAACCCGCTACGTTACAAATAGTTAAGCTGCCGATATAACCTGCTTCTTTGGCTAAACGTAAGGCTGCTAAAGTATCTGCAGTTTCACCTGACTGGGAAATACTGACCAGCAAGCTGCCTGGCTGCACAAAAGATTTGCGGTAACGAAATTCAGAGGCAATTTCTACGTTACAGGAAATGCCAGCTAAAGATTCCAGCCAGTAACGGGCCACCATGCCTGAGTGGTACGAGGTACCGCAGGCAACGATTTGCACGTGACGTACTTTTTTGAACAGTTCAGCTGCGCCGTTACCAAAGGTTTCATCCAGCACTGAATCTGAACCTAAACGGCCCTCTAAAGTGTTGGTGATGGCATGTGGCTGTTCGTAGATTTCTTTCAGCATAAAGTGACGGTACTGACCTTTGTCACCTGCATCGTAGCTGGCAGTAGATTCAGTAATAGCACGTTCAACCTGCTCGCCGTTTTTACCATACACAGTCACGCTGGTGCGGGTAATTTCGGCCACGTCGCCTTCTTCTAAGAACATAAAACGACGGGTCACAGGTAACAGAGCTAACTGATCAGAAGCGATAAAGTTTTCGCCAATACCAAAACCTATCACCAGCGGGCTGCCTGAACGGGCCACTACTAAATGACTTGGGTCGTTTTGGTCCATCAGTACAGTGCCGTAAGCGCCGTTAAATTGTTTAACAGCAGTTTGTACTGCAGCTAACAAAGAACCAGAAGTTTTCATTTCTTCAGCCACTAAATGCGCTATTACTTCAGTGTCAGTGTCTGAATTAAACACATAACCTTTGGCTTTTAACATCTCACGCAGTGGGCCGTGGTTTTCGATAATGCCGTTGTGCACCACAGAAATATTGCCTGAAACGTGTGGGTGAGCGTTACGCTCTGAAGGTTCGCCGTGTGTAGCCCAGCGGGTGTGTGCAATACCAGTGCCGCCAGCAACAGGTGTTAATTTCACCGCGTCAGACAGTTCTTTTACTTTACCTAAACGGCGGATACGTTGTACTTCGCCTGCCGGGCTGATGATGGCCACACCGGCTGAGTCATAACCACGGTATTCCAGACGGCGTAAGCCTTCCACCAGAATGTCTACTACGTCACGTTGTGCTACAGCACCTACTATTCCACACATAAAGTCTTACTCCACTGATCCAAGGGGGGCGCAAATCACCTTCACGCCTTGTTGTTCTATTTGTTGTTTTGCGCTGGCGGGTAACTTGTCGTCTGTTACCAGTATTTTGATAGACGACCAGGGCAATTCTAAGTTGTGGATCTTCCGGCCTATTTTGTCGGATTCCACCATCACCACCACTTCACGCGCCACTTCGGCCATCACCCGGCTTAAGCTGGTCAGCTCATTAAAAGTAGTAGTACCACGCTGCAGATCAATGCCATCGGCACCAATAAACAGCTGGTCAAAATCGTATGCACGTAATACCTGTTCCGCCAGCTGGCCCTGAAAAGCCTCAGACTGCGGATCCCAACTGCCACCTGTCATCAACAGCGTAGGTTCGTTTTCCAGTTCACGTAAAGCATTGGCAATAGACAAGGAATTGGTCATCACCACTAAACCTTGTTTATGCGACAGTTCAGGTAACAAAGCTGCTGTGGTGCTGCCGCTATCGAGAATAATGCGGTTGTGATCACGAATAAGCTCTGCCGCTGCTTTAGCCAGAATTTGCTTTCGTTCCGAAACCTTTTCGACTGCAGCTTCCTGAATGAGTTCATGCGGCACCTGTACTGCACCACCATAACGACGCAATAACAGACCGTTGTCTTCCAGCGCAGATAAGTCTTTACGAATAGTCACTTCAGAAGTTTCAAAGTGATGAGCCAACTGGTCCACACTGACTTCGCCCTGCTGATTCAGCAGCTCAAGAATAACGCGGCGACGTTGTTGGGTGTTTCGTTTGTTCATCTGCCAACCACTTAAGTTTCGTTTCGAAAGGCATTTTACAGAAACGAAACTTAAAGGCAAGAGTGAACCTTAAATTCAGCTATTGTGGGTTAGATTGTTGGTGAAGGGGGTATAGGGGCATATTAAATAAAAAATGTAGGGGCGGGTCTTGTACCCGCCCGCCTAATGGGTGACTCAAAAACGAATGCGCGCAGCCCTCAAGTACGACGGCTATAGCCTAAGTAATTGATGTTGCGGCGAGGCGACAAGTGAACGAGACCCCAGGAGCATAGTTTTCCTATGTGACTGGGGCAAGGAGCGACGTCAACAAAGCAGCGGCTTCAAGTACGACGGCTATTTAGTGGTGATGTGAAGCTTCAGGCCCCAGCAGCAATAACATGAACAACACACCCAGGCCCATCATCAGGGCATGTAACCAAAGCGGTTGTTCGACATTTTTACGCAGCAATGGCATTAAGTCGGCGCTGGCCAGATAAATAAAAGCACCAGCAGTAATAGCCAGCAGAATATTCAGGTTAGGGGTTAACCAATGGCTGATGGCTAAAGTGGCCACTGCACCTAAAACACAAGCGCTGGCCGACAACAGGTTATATAGCAAAGCTTTTTTGCGGCTGAACCCCGCATGCAGCAATACGGCGACATCGGCAATTTCCTGCGGAATTTCATGGATCAGAATAGCGACTGTAGTAGTGACGCCCAATAAAGGGTCAACCAGAAAACTGCCCGCTATCAACACACCGTCAATAAAGTTATGAATGCCATCGGCCACCAGATTCACTTTGCCATAACTGGCGGTATTGATGCTTTGATCCGGCAGTTGTGGATGGCCATGCTGCAGCGCACGTTCCAGAAAATAAAAGCCCAATAAACCTGCTAACACCCAGCCAAAAAGTTCGCGCGGCGAGTCCTGATGATGCAAAGCATCCGGCAATAAATGCAAAAAGGCATTTGCCAGTAAAACCCCTACAGCCAAACTTAAAATAAGCGGTAAAAAGCGTTGTAACCTGGCTTGCGGCAGCAAAAATAAAATAGCCCCGGACAGGGACACCAGCATCACCAGAAAGGCAGCCAACAGGATAAACAAAGTTAACATATACAATCCTGTCCTATGGGGAAAACAGCGGATAAAGATGATCAGGTTCAGGCAACAAAAGCCAGGTAAAAAACCTGTGACATTATAACGTTTTTTCTCCTATGTGGCCTTTGTTTTTTAAAGAAAAAATCGTCAGGAACGATTTTTAACAATGCGAAGCATTGGCCCGAAGGGCGAAGCCGGAAGGGCGAAGCCGGAAGGGCGAAGCCGGAAGGGCGAAGCCGGAAATAGCATTGCCAACAGTTTGGCAATGCCCGGATGAGCGCCAGTGGACTGAGCCACTGGCCGGAATGCGCCAGGGATGGTGGCGACATAGTCGCAACAATCATCCGGCCTTCGCCAGAGGCGAAGGCGTGATAACGGCGAAATGCCAAACTGTTGGCATTTCGAAAGACCGTTATCACCCAGACAGTTGCGACATACCGTCCTTCCCTGGACATAAAAAAACCACCTGTCTTCCCAGCAGGTGGTTGAGCATTCTCTCAAAAGACCAGGGTAAAGCAGAAAGCAGGGTAATACAGGGCGCAGTTTATCCGCGCCCGCCTTAGGTTTAATCCAAATAAAAACCTTTAAAAACTATAACTCACACTTAATTTGGCATAACGGCCCGGTTCGCTGTAACGCTGAATACCGTCGGCGCTGATGTTGTTACGGCTGCTGGCGGCATAACGAATACGCTCCCAGCGGTAGTATTCTTTATCCAACAGGTTATACACCCCCAGATTCAGCAACCAGTTGTCACCAAATTCCATATTGCTGACTAAATCCACCACAGTGGCGCTTTTGGGCAGGTAGGTGACTAATTGAGTTTGAGTGCCGTCTTCTTCCGTTTCGTACGCATCTTTAGCTTTAACGTCTGAGCTGTAACTTAAGTTAGCAGCCAGACTCCACCAGTCGGTAGCGCGATAGCTGACACCAGCCACCAGTTTGTCCGGGCTTATGGTGATCAAAGGGTCGCCATTGTCTTTTTCACCTTCATGGTGGCTGTAAGAGAATTGAGCACTCCAGCTTTGGTTAAAGCGCCAGGCCCCTTGCAGCTCGACACCTGTCACATCCACATCACCGACGTTTTCGTTCACAGTGTACGGATTACCCTGTGTGGTATTACAACCAAAGCTGGAGCAGTCTTCGTACACTGTGCCCGGATTTTGTACTTTGGTGACATTGGTGATCATGTCGCGGTAATTGTCTTTAAATACCGCCACTTTGAATCTGCTGTTATCCCCTTGCCATTGATAGGCCAGTTCCAGATTAGTGCTGTATTCAGCGTCCAGATTTGGGTTAGATAAGGAGCTGTATAAACCCCGTACTATCGCACCTGTAGCTTTTTCAGTGCGGCTGGTTAAAGCGGTTTGAAAATACATTTCTTCTGTACTTGGCGCGCGGAAACCACGACCCAGTTGCAGCGCTATACTTTGCTGCTCTGTCAGTTGATAACCCCCCACTAACTGACCTGTCACTGCGCTGAAGCTGCTGTCCTGCACTGTGCCAGTGACGTCGGTAAAACCTTCATTTAACTGGGGTTTGTACGACAGATGATCATAACGCAGGCCACTGGTTAAGCTAAAAGCACTGTTGTTAAACTTTATATTGTCGCGTACGTACAAATGCCATAAATCAGCGTCTGTTGCAGGCACAAAATCCGGGTCTATATCCTGTCTGGCAATTTCCATGGTCTGACTGACATAGCTGGTATCTATGGCGGAGAAATCAACAGATTTTTGCTCCAAAGCACCACCGTACACCAGTTGATGACTGCTGCCCTGAGTTTGGACTTCTTTATCCAAAGCAAAGGCCCATTTCAGCAAGTCCTGCTGGTATTCACGGTCTTCACTGCGGTAACAAGGACCAGTGGTACATAAACGGGCTGCACTTGCAGGAGCTAACATTAAGGTAAAAGCGTCATTTTTGGTTTGCTGATAATCCAGGCTGGTTGAGAAAGCATCAAACCAGTTGTAGCCGGCCAGCCAATCGTATTTCAGGCCAATACGGCTGCGTTCCTGTTGGTCATCACTGCTACGGGTCAGATAACTACGGCTGATCCACGACAGGTTATTGGTTTCAATATCGGCCTTAAATAACTCTGCCGTCAGGCCAATATCCTGAGTATCTGTCAGTTGGTACTTTAATTTGGTCAACAGATTGTGGCTGCTGTTGTCCTGTGGATCAGCAACAGGGCGGCCAGAACCTGTAATAGCCTGGCGTTCTGCTGAGTCTCTGTAGTTTTCCATTTCGTGACCTTCACGTTTGGTCACTACAGCCAGAGCTTCCAGTTTGCCAGTGCGGTTTGCGACTGTCACAGTGCCTTGTGTTTCATCATTAGCCCCACTGTACGCCGCTTTTAACCGGACCAAAGTATCGTTACCTTCGGCCTCTAAATAGTCGGCAGCATCTTTGGTAACAAAAAGTACGGCGCCACCTAAAGAACCGCTGCCTGCGGCTATGGCATCTGCACCTTTGACTATCTCAATTTGTTTCACCGCATCAGGGTCAATACCACCACGACCTGCAGCAAAAAAGTCGTAAAACGCAAAAGTGGGCGGGTTTAAAGTTTCACCTACAGCTAAACCGTCCACCGTAATAGCAACCTGATTGCCTTCTAAGCCACGGATATTAAAACCAGCTGAACCAAAACGGCCCTGGTCCGTTAAGCTGACACCCGGGATATAACGCACCATGTCTTCTAAACGCTGCACCTGTTGTTGTTCCAGCTGTTTGGCTTTGATCACTGTGCTATTGGCTGTGGTGGACTTTTTATCTTCAAGTGCTGTTGCAGTAACAGTCACAGCTTCCAGTTGCGACAGATCTTTTGTGGCCTCTTCGGCTGCAACTTCTGCCAACAGGGAGGTGGAAAATAGGCTGCTAATAGCAACAGCAATTAAGGTTTTAGAACAGGGCATAACGCTCTCCTTGACGAGCTATACAGTTGTGGTGAGTCCACAAGATGGCGTTATGCTAGATCAAATGAGAACCATTCTCAACAATAAAATTCAACTTATTTTTATATATTTCAATAGCTTAAATTTAAAAAACGCAAAAAGCTCCCTATCCAGAGAATAGGGAGAACAACAGGAGTTGGGAGGCAACTCAACAGGAATTTGATACTAAATACTTAGCCGTCTTTGCTCTGCAGCTGCAGGCGCACCAGCCCCAGTTCAGCTTCACCTTGTAGCTCTACCGGCTTCAGATCAGCTTGCCAGTTCAACGGCAGAGTTAAATGTTCATGGCCACCATGTTCACGAGCCACTTCCAGGTGCAACTGATACTGACCCCAGGGCATTACAGCACCCTGCTGATCACGACCATCCCACTTCAACTGATAAGTACCGGGTTTTTGGGTAGCACCGGCAATCTGATCAATTTGTTCAGGATTTTTCCGACCCAGACGCCGCCACCAGTGACTCAGCTCCTGATACCAGCGGCTTTGCTGGCCGACCAGACTCAATTGGCGCACAGGTTTTTTCTGCTGATCGGTCAGCCATACCGAAACATAAGGTCTTTTGTAATTCCCATCGCTGAATTTAGGCAACTGATAACTAATCTGTAGCTGCTGTGAACTTTGGCTTTTATCGGCCAGATAGTTGTACCAGGACTCAGTCGCATACCAGTCGGCCGAATCCGTTTTGAGTAAAGCCGCTGCACCTTGTTGCTCCGTAAGCTGTTGGCCTTGCTTCAGATCCAAAACCGCCAGACTTTGCGCCAGCACATAAGCAGTGACTGCATCTTTAGCAATAACTGTAGCCGTTGGCCCATATTCTACAGGCCAGCCTTCCGATGGCTTTAACAAAGGGCTAAAGGTCCGGTACGACACTTTATAGCCCTGACGAGCATCAGCTGTTTCGGTCTGAGCTAAAGCGACTGAACTCAGTTCCAGCTGCTGCAGTAAAGCTTGTTCCACTCCCAAACTTAACACAGCGCTGCCCCTGTCAGACCAAAACAAGCGACTGACACCGGATTGCAGTTCCAGCCGCTTCAGCCCTGAAAACCAGCTTTTGAGTAGCACAGCTGCCTCGTCTAACAAGCGGGCATTGGCCACACCTTCGAGTTGCCAGACCACAGCCTTGTCATTAGTTTCAGACACAACCAGTTGCTCTATAGCTCTGGTTTGACGACGTAGCTCTACTCTGTCTGGCAACACTTGCTTCTCAACAGCTTGTTGCCATTGCTGCGCTATAGCACCTAAACGGCAGCTATAACTCTGCTGGCTTTGAGCGCGCCATAATTCACACAGCTTAATCAACTCTGGATCTTTAGCTTTAGCCGCAGATAACCAGTGTTGAAATTCAGGGAGTCTGGCCTGCCAGTCCTTTTGGCTGACACCTTCCAGTTGCAGTTTCAGCTGCTGCCCTGCAATAGTCTGCTGATAGCTGACAGTGTCAGCCAGCACCAGCGCAGGACAAAGCGATAACAGCGTCAATGGCCAGACAAAACTTTTCATTACTCAGCCGTACCTTTGTTTTTGTCGGTATGAACAACAGGCAATGCTTCGGCCATAGTCACTTGCTGGTTTTGATCTGTGTCCCAGCGTTTGAACATACGCTCGCCTGAGGCATGAAACTCAGCGGCACTGATGTACTGGTTATTGTCTTTGTCCAAAGCTTTAAAACGCACTGCGGCTTGTTTTAACTGGGCGCTGCGGGTTTTGGCAATCTGACGGTCCAGACGGTCAACAAATTCGTTCAGGTACTCATCGCTACTCAGCTCGCCATTTTTATCCAGATCGGTACGGGCAAAAGCGGCATCACGTTGCTGTTGGTATTCAGCTTTGTCGACCTTGCCGTCGCCGTTCTGATCGTACATATCCAGCATACCTGCCACACTGTGGGTCGTTGGCATCACTAAAGCCGGACGGGCACGCACTGGTTGTTTGGCATCGGGTTTACGCTCGCGCTCTGGCAGCGGATCGGCTTTGCTTATTACTCCATCTTTATTCGTATCGATATAAGCAAAAGCTTTGTCACCAGAGGCCTGGTATTCATCTTTACCTATGCTTTTACTTTTGTTTGTATCCAAAGCTTCGATACGCACCAGGGTTTGTTTAATCTGACCAGTGCGTTCTGCGTCCAGCTTTTTATCTAAACGACCCGCGTACTCATTGACGTATTCGTCCACAGACACCTGGCCATCCTGATTTTCATCCATAGCGCTGTAACGTTGCTGGCGTACCTGCTCAAATTCGGCCTGACTGACAATGCCATCTTTATTCTGATCATAGTCCTGAATAAAACTGGCTTTGCCTTGAGCTGTTGGCTGATGCGCTGGTTTTTTTGGCGCTTTTTCATCCGCAGCTAAATAACAGCTGGAGATGGCTAAAAATAAAGTTAGGGCTGTGCTTCTGCGTTGCATCATAAACTCCTGTTATTCAGTGACTTCAACTACAGCGCTATAGCTGTAACTGTAGGTTGGGGCTTTGGCACCAGCTGGGGCATCAGTACGAAAACGGGTCAGCAGCAAATAAGTGCCGGTTTTATCCAGCTCAAAATTCAGCTGGCCTTGTTGATCCGTAGTGAGTTCTTTTGATGCTTTGGTTTCGGCTTCGGCAGAGTTAGCCGAATACACCTGCACTTTTTGTTCAGCCAAAGCTTTGCCGTTATAAAGCACTGTGGCTTTGATCGGGCTTTGGATATACAAATCGTTGGGATGGCTTTGGAACACCAATTCCAGCCCCTGATTGGTTGGCTTTAATGCGGTTTGGCTTGGCGCGCCTTTACTGACATAAGTTTCAGCCAGAGTAACGGACTGAAAATGCGCCATTAACTTAGCACCAGCAGGAATTTGTTCTTTTGGATCTCTGCTGTTATGGGTTTTACCGTCCTGCTGCCAGCTACGAAATACAGCGCCATAACGCTGACCAGTGCTGAATTTGTAGGTGCCGTCTTGCTCAAGTTGATGAGCCACTGCAGTACGGGTTTTGCCTAAAAACAGCTCTTTGGGCTCAACAGCTTTGCCGTCTGGTTGCAGCACTTTAAATTCGCTTTGATCAAAACGAACTTCAGGCACAAAAAACTTATCCGCAAACGCAGCATCCAGCGTCACCCAGCCTCCTAAAGGTTCAAAACTAGCAGGAGCCAGATAAGGAGTATGAGCAGAAGCAGTAAAAGCCAGTACTAAAGAGGCAGAACAAAGCAGGGGTTTGAGTTTACACATAAAGCGCTCCAATGAATGAGAATAGATCTCATTTAAATAATGGGCGCCACTTTAGATCAAATGAGAATCGTTTGCAACTAGATCATTTCATCTTTACATTAAACAAGCTAAAAGGCCCTTCAATTCGGGGCCTTGCTGGCAAAATAGTAATTACCGGGCTGAATAATTAGGCTTTAACAGCAACTCACCCGGCTGCAACACTAAAGTTAAAGGCATACCGCATAAGACTTTTTCTGTCACTTTGTTACAATCGAGCTTATAGATAGGCTGACGGTTCAGCACTTGCGTCAGGATAGCTTTGGCTTCGTTACTCAAAGGGGCCAGTTTTAGCTGAGAGCTACCGCTGCCGACACTGGAATCCAGAATAGTCAGGTTTTTCAGATAAATTGCATTTCGTTCGTCGTCAAAATAAGGCAAAGCCGACAAGTGTAATTTCAGATCCGTATGCAGAGGTTTAAATAACGCATCCACTTCAGCCCCTAAAGCCAGCTTTAATTCGATCTGTTGTTTATTGTCTGGTGCCAGTTGCAGCTCAAGCTGCTGCACTGTCAGAGTCAAAGGTAAACCTAACATTTTACCTTTGCCTTGCTGTTGCTCTAATTGGCTTAGCAATAAGCGCTGTAATTCCTGCTGTTTCAGGCTAAACATATCCAGATGATTCAGTTGAGTGCAAGAAGCTAACAGCAACAGTGAAAGCGCCAGTATTGGGTGTTTATTCAAGGTAATGTTGTCCGTTTTACGCTGGTGTGGCGCGAACTTTAGCAAGAACGGCTGAACCTTTGCTGATTTATTTCGTATTGCTTCCAACTATTTCACCATTGCATACGACTTAGTATCAGAACTTCAGGAGACGGAGACCCATGATGAATACACCGGAACAAATTCAGTTACCCGGCCTGCGCCAGTTGCTCAGCGCTTTTGTTGTGCTGGTGCTGATCCTGCTGGCTTTTGATTCAGCATTGCAGTGGCTAAGTTTTAGTTTGCAGCAGCAACCTTTTGTAGCTCCGGAGTTATTGCTGCCAATGAGCTGGCTGGCGATATTGTTTTAACTTTTTATTAATGAAGTGGCTTGACCTGCATTTGTGCTGTTTTTATTATCCTTATGACCGGATGAGAGAGACGAGAGCAAAGGATGACATTTAAAGAAATCATGGCCGATAAAAAGGCGAAACACTGGGCCTGTTTAAGTTGGGGTGGAAGCCTACTGCTGTTGGTGTATTTTCTTTACGCTGAGCAAGATCTACTCTTGTTTACACCGCTGATTTATTCACTCTTGCTTGCCGTCCTGCCTTTCACGCAAAAAAACCAAACTTATCAGCTATTCCCGGAATATTTCGACGATCCGTTAAGCCAGTTGCGGTTGGAAGGCGAAATGCTTCACGTGAAACAACATCAGCTGACGCTGGCTAATGTTAATAAGGTGGCCATTGATCAACTGGATGAAACAAAAGCCTTTATTGATTTCCCTTACACTATGTACGGCAAACTAAAATTCAGTTTTCCGGCCAAAGAGCTGCCAACAGTAAAAGCCTTTTTTCAGCAGCATTGCCCTGATATTCAAATCATCCGCTGAGCCCTGAAAGGGAAAGTATTAAAAGCAAAAAACCCGCCAACAAGGACGGGTTTTGTTTGTATTCAGCCAGTCATTATTTCTTAATCTTCACCGGTCTTTTCCAGCCGCTGATATGGCGTTGTTTAGAGCGGGCCACTACCAGTTCATCGGCAGCAACACTGCTTGTTACCACAGAACCAGCACCTACAGTGGAGTTCTGACCTAAAGTCACAGGAGCCACTAAAGAGCTGTTGGATCCAACAAAAACACCGTCTTCTATGGTGGTGACAAACTTATTGGCGCCATCGTAGTTACAAGTGATAGTACCTGCACCTACGTTTACTTTGCTGCCAATCACCGCATCGCCTAAATAAGTTAAATGGTTAGCTTTGGAGCCAACTCCTAAAGTGGTTTTTTTCAGTTCAACAAAGTTACCTACATGGCTGTCATCGGCTAATACTGAATCCGGACGGATACGGGCATAAGGGCCGACAGAGCAGCCAACTCCAACAGTGGATTTTTCAATCATGCTGTTGGCTTTAATTTCGGTGTTATTGCCTATCACTGCATCTTTAATCACACAGTTAGGGCCAATCACTACGCCGTTACCCAGCACCACTTTGCCTTCAAAAATCACGTTGATGTCGATCATCACGTCACAGCCCACTGTGACATCACCACGAATATCAATACGGGCAGGGTCACGCAGGTTAGCGCCGTTTAACATCAGTTCTTCCGCTTTACGCGCCTGATAAGCACGCTCTAACTGAGCCAGTTGCACGCGGTTATTAGCGCCTTCGGTTTCAATAGCTGTCGCAGGATGAGCTGTGGTGATATCCACCCCTTCTTTATGCGCCATAGCGATAATATCGGTCAGGTAAAACTCGCCTTGTGCATTGTTATTTTGCAACTGGCTCAGCCATTTTTTCAGCTGTTTGCCAGGCACAGCCATAATGCCGCTGTTTATTTCGGTAATTTTCAGCTGTTCGGCGTTGGCATCTTTTTGTTCAATAATACCCACCACTTTGCCGTTTTCACGCACCATACGGCCATAACCCATAGGGTTTGCCAGATGCACAGTCAGCACAGCTAAACCATCGGCAGATTTCGCTGCCAGCAGTTGCTCTAAAGTTTCTTTGCGGGTTAAAGGTACATCACCGTACAGCACCAGCACAGTGTCATTATCGGCGATGTGAGGCACAGCCTGCTGTACAGCATGGCCAGTCCCTAATTGTTCGGCTTGTAATACCCAGTGTAAATCCTGTTCACCCAAGGCAGATTTCAGTTGTTCAGCACCATAGCCATACACCAGATTAACAGACTCTGCGCCTAAAGAACGCGCCGTGTCGATCACATGCTGCACCATAGGGCGCTCTGCGACTTTGTGCAATACTTTAGGTAAATCTGATTTCATCCGGGTGCCTTTGCCGGCAGCCAGGATCACAACGTTTAAAGCCATATCAGCCAATCCTTTTATTACAATGCAGCGATTTTAACGGAAAACAGCTGAAATTACAGTGAATGGACGAATAAAAAAAGCCACCCGAAGGTGGCTTTTTGGCATGCAGTAATCCGCTTATTTTTTGCGAAGTTTCTGAATTAAACGTAACTGGGCAATAGCTTCAGCCAATTGAGCTGCAGCTTCTGCGTAGTTGAAGTCAGCGCCTGCGTGTTGCATCGCTTCTTCCGCACGTTTCTGAGAGGCTAATGCAGCCTGCTCGTCCAGATCTTCAGCCCGTACCGCAATGTCGGCAAGCACTGTGATGCTGTGAGGCTGAACTTCCAGCACGCCACCAGCAACATAAATCAGATGCTCTTCGCCAAACTGTTTGACGATACGAACCATACCAGGCTTGATTCCAGTAAGAAGCGGAATGTGGCCAGGTAAAATACCCAGCTCACCTTCACTGCCTGTTACCTGAATGGATTCCACCAGACCAGAAAAAATCCGTTCTTCGGCGCTTACCACATCCAGTTGTACTGTCATTGCCATTTCGCTCTCCTAAAGCTGCAGTTGATTACAGCTTCTTCGCTTTTTCGATGGCTTCGTCGATAGAACCAACCATGTAGAAGGCTTGTTCTGGCATGTGATCGAACTCACCGTCCAGAATACCTTTGAAACCACGGATAGTTTCTTTCAACGGAACGTATTTACCTGGTGAACCAGTGAATACTTCAGCAACGAAGAATGGCTGAGACAGGAAACGCTGGATTTTACGTGCACGGTAAACCACAGTTCTGTCTTCATCAGACAACTCGTCCATACCTAAGATGGCGATGATGTCTTTTAATTCTTTGTAACGTTGCAGCACTGACTGTACGCCACGGGCTGTATCGTAGTGTTCTTTGCCGATCACTAACGGGTCCAGCTGACGTGAAGTAGAGTCCAGTGGATCGATTGCCGGGTAAATACCCAGAGAAGCGATGTTACGAGACAATACCACTGTCGCATCTAAGTGAGAGAACGTAGTAGCTGGTGACGGGTCAGTTAAGTCGTCCGCTGGTACGTAAACCGCTTGTACAGATGTGATAGAACCAGTTTTGGTTGAAGTAATACGCTCTTGCAGTACACCCATCTCTTCGGCCAGCGTTGGCTGGTAACCTACTGCAGATGGCATACGGCCTAACAGAGCTGATACTTCAGTACCGGCCAGTGTGTAACGGTAGATGTTGTCCACGAAGAACAGAACGTCACGGCCTTCGTCACGGAACTTCTCGGCCATAGTCAGACCTGTTAAAGCTACACGTAAACGGTTGCCTGGCGGCTCGTTCATCTGGCCATACACCAGTGATACTTTGTCCAGTACGTTTGAATCGTTCATTTCGTGATAGAAGTCGTTACCTTCACGAGTACGCTCACCTACACCGGCGAATACAGAGTAACCACTGTGCTCGATTGCGATGTTACGGATCAGTTCCATCATGTTTACAGTTTTACCAACACCGGCACCACCGAACAGACCTACTTTACCGCCTTTAGCAAACGGACATACCAGGTCGATAACCTTGATGCCTGTTTCTAACAGAGCGTTTGAAGCGGCTTGATCTTCGTAGCTTGGCGCTGCACGGTGGATAGGCATACGCTCTTCTTCACCGATTGGGCCTGCTTCGTCGATTGGCTCGCCTAACACGTTCATGATACGACCTAAAGTCGCTTTACCTACTGGTACGTGGATGGCTTTGCCAGTGTTAGCCACTTCAGCGCCACGACGTAAACCGTCGGTTGAACCTAACGCGATAGTACGTACAGTACCGCCGCCCAATTGCTGTTGTACTTCAAGTACTAAACCAGCCAGGTCGCCGCTTGTTACGTTTAACGCGTCATAGATACCAGGTACCGATTCTTGTGGAAAGTCGATATCCACAACGGCGCCAATGATTTGGACTACCTTACCTTGACTCATGTTTAATCCTCTAATTTCTGTAACCTTAGCCTTAAACAGCAGCGGCCCCACCAACGATTTCGCTCAGTTCCTGGGTAATAGCTGCTTGACGTGCTTTGTTGTAAACCAACTTCAGGTCATCCATTAAGCTACCAGCATTGTCTGTTGCGGCTTTCATCGCAACCATACGGGCAGCTTGTTCGCTGGCGCCGTTTTCAACTACACCCTGGTACACCTGAGACTCTACGTAACGGTCCAGTAATTTATCTAAAATCACCTTTGGATCCGGTTCGTAAATGTAATCCCAGCTATGGCTTTTCGCTGCTACGTCTGCTTTTGGCAAAGGTAAGAGTTGTTCGATCACTGGCTCTTGTTTCATGGTATTTACAAACTTGTTGTACACCAGGAACAAGCGGTCGATACGGCCTTCCTCGTATGCGTTCAGCATTACGCGGACCGAACCAATCACATCAGCCAAACGTGGGGTGTCACCAGCTCCAGCTTGTTGTGCCAGCACTTTACCGCCAAAACGTTTAAAAAACGCTGTAGCTTTGTTGCCGATCACTGCAATCTGAGCCTGGGCTCCCTGCTCTTTCCAGCTTTTCATGTCCAGAGCAATACGTTTGAACTCATTGGTATTTAAGCCGCCGCAAAGGCCACGGTCTGTCGATATCACAATGTAGCCAACATTTTTTACCGGACGTTCCGTTAAGTACGGATGACGGTATTCAATGCTGCCGTTTGCGATATTGCCGATCACTTTGCGCATACCTTCAGCGTATGGACGGCTATGTGCAACCCGCTCTTGCGCTCTGCGCATTTTGCTGACTGCTACCTTTTCCATTGCGCTGGTGATCTTACGAGTATTATTAATACTCCCGATCTTACTTTTTATCTCTTTTGCGCCGGCCATGACTAATCTCCGAAAGTTTCAACGACCGGGTGCGGTTGCCCACACCCGATATGTTTACCAAGTCTGAGTTGCTTTAAACTTCTCAATAGCGCCTTTTAATGTCGCTTCGATTTGGTCGTTGTAGTTACCGGTTTTGTTCAGATCAGCCATAAAGTCAGCGTGCTCTGAGTGCATGTAAGCAGTTAAAGCGGCTTCAAAATCAAGGATTTTGGCAACTTCAATGTCTTTCATGTAGCCTTTTTCGATAGCGAAAATAGACACACCCATGTCAGCAACGCCCATTGGCGCGTATTGTAACTGTTTCATCAGTTCAGTAACTTTCTGGCCGTGGTCTAACTGCGCACGAGTCGCGTCATCCAGGTCAGATGCGAACTGAGCGAATGCCGCCAGTTCTGAGTACTGAGCTAAGGCTAAACGGATACCGCCACCCAGCTTTTTGATGATTTTTGTTTGAGCAGCACCACCAACACGGGATACCGAGATACCAGCGTTTACAGCTGGACGGATACCGGCGTTGAATAAACCAGATTCTAAGAAGATCTGACCGTCAGTGATCGAAATTACGTTGGTTGGAACGAACGCAGAAACGTCGCCAGCCTGAGTTTCGATAATTGGCAGTGCAGTTAAAGAACCAGTTTTGCCTTTCACTTCACCGTTAGTTAAACGCTCAACATAATGCTCGTTTACACGAGATGCGCGCTCTAACAGACGGCTGTGGAGATAGAATACGTCACCCGGGTAAGCTTCACGGCCTGGTGGACGACGTAACAACAGAGAGATTTGACGGTAAGCAACGGCTTGTTTAGACAAGTCATCGTATACGATCAGTGCATCTTCACCGCGGTCACGGAAGTATTCACCCATAGTACAACCAGAGTATGGCGCCAGGAACTGCAGTGCAGCGGCTTCAGAAGCTGAAGCTACAACAACGATAGTGTGGGCCAGAGCGTTATGCTCTTCCAGTTTACGTACTACGTTAGCGATAGTAGAAGCTTTTTGGCCTATAGCTACATAGATACATTTCACGCCAGAAGTTTTCTGGTTGATGATGGCATCAATAGCTAAAGCCGTTTTACCTGTCTGACGGTCACCGATTAACAATTCACGCTGACCACGACCGATTGGGATCATGGAGTCAACTGACTTGTAACCAGTTTGCAGAGGTTGGTCTACTGAACGACGATCGATAACACCCGGAGCGATTTTTTCTACTGGTGCAAAACCAGCAGCATCGATTGGGCCTTTACCGTCGATTGGCTCACCTAAAGTGTTCACCACACGGCCTAATAAGCCTGGGCCAACTGGTACTTCAAGGATACGGCCAGTAGATTTAACTTTTGTACCTTCACGCAGGTCCGCATAGGGACCCATAACTACAGCACCTACTGAGTCGCGCTCAAGGTTTAATGCGATAGCGTAACGGTTGCCTGGAAGCTCAATCATCTCACCCTGCATACAATCAGCAAGGCCATTGATACGAATAATACCGTCTGTAACAGCGACTATAGTACCTTCGTTGCGAGCTTCACTGACAACCTCAAACTGCTCAATACGTTTTTTGATCAGTTCAGAAATTTCAGTGGAATTCAGTTGCATGCTCTAATCCCCAATTATGACTGCAGTGCAGTAGCTAAACGATGTAATTTGCCACGAACCGAGCCATCAATAACCATATCACCGGATTTGATAACCATACCGCCAACGACGGCCGGATCTACACTGCAGTTCAATTTTACTTTACGTGCTAAACGTTGCGATAAAGCTTCAACCAGTTTGGCTTGCTGAGCTGCGTCTAATTCGGTCGCGGAAACCACTTCTACAGTGGCTTCTTTTTCATATTCAGCTTTTAACTGAATAAAGGCGTCGAAGACTTCAGGCAAAGCTAACAAACGGTGGTTTTCAGCCATGATCCGGATCAGGTTTTGGCCCGAACTATTCAGCTGTTCTGCGCATACTTTGATAAAAAAGTCAGCTTGCTTTTCTGAAGAACCTAAAGCGTGTAAGCGTGAAGCTACTTCAGTGGTTTTTGCAACTTCAGCTGCGAAAAACAACATGGTAGCCCACGAATCCAATGCTTTTTGTTCTACAGCAACGTCAAAGGCTGCTTTAGCATAAGGACGAGCAACGATAGTCAGTTTAGACATGGCTCACCCTCATTAAAGTTCTGCGACCAGTTTTTCCAGGATGTCGCTGTGTGCAGCTGCATCAATAGAACGCTGAAGAATTCGTTCAGCACCAGCTACAGCTAACACTGCAACCTGCTTGCGCAATTCTTCTCTGGCTTTAATACGTTCAGCGTCAATTTCGGCTTTAGCCTGAGCAAGGATTTTCTCGCGCTCAGACTGAGCTTTCACAGAAGCTTCATCAATAATTTGTTGTTCACGCTTTTTAGCTTGATCAATTAACGCAGAAGCCTGTGTTTTGGCTTCAGCTAATTGCTGCTTAACCTTGTCCTGAACCAGACGTAAGTCTTGTTCAGCGCGGTCAGAGGCTGCTAAACCGTCAGCAATTTTTTGCTGACGAGTTTCTATGGCACCAATCAATGGTGGCCATACAAACTTCATGCAGAACAGCACGAACACTGCGAAGGCTATTAATTCCCCGAGTAGAGTGGCATTAAGATCCATGACCCCTCCTCCTATTAAAGTTGTTGTTCATTAAAAAACGTGTGTTTTGAATTACAGAACGAACAACAACACCATCGCAATACCAACACCGATCATCGCTACCGCATCGATCAGACCTGCAAGGATAAACATTTTAACTTGCAGTGAAGGAGCTAACTCTGGCTGACGGGCACAAGCTTCTAAGAACTTACCACCCATGTTACCGAAACCAATTGCAGTGCCGATAGCACCGAAACCGATTAACAGAGCAACAGCGATATATTTTAAACCTAATACTAGTTCCATTTTTTTCTCCAAAGTTTCAATTGTTAAAGTTAAAGCGAAATCTTCTAGTGATTGTCAGCGCTGGCCATGCTCAGATAAACAATGGTCAGCATCATAAATACAAAAGCTTGTAACACGATAACCAGGATGTGGAATACAGCCCAGATAAAGTGCAGTGGTAACTGCATCAGACCCACAGCGCCGATCAGGATAAAGATCAGCTCGCCGGCATACAGGTTACCGAACAGACGCAGTGCCAGCGAGAATGGCTTGGCCACTAATGCAATCAGTTCTAATAACAGGTTGAACGGTACCAATAAGGCTTGCACGAACACATTTGAAGCGTGGAAAGGGTGCAGAGTTAATTCTTTAATAAAACCTGTCACACCTTTAATTCTGATCGAGTAACCAATCATCAGTAAAAATACGCCAATAGCCAGAGCTGCTGTCAGATTGATATCAGTGGTTGGTACTATTTTCATGTACACATCATGTGAGTTGACGCCAAAACCAGCTTCGCCGACATAACCGGCAAATGCAGGAAGGAAATCAACAGGGATTAAGTCCATCAGGTTCATTAAGAACACCCAAACGAAAATCGTCAGGGCCAAAGGAGCAATAAGTTTGCTTTTGCCGTGGTAAGTGTCTTTCACGTTGTTGGCTACAAATTCAACAACCATTTCGATAAAACACTGGAATTTACCTGGTACGCCCACAGTGGCTTTGTTCGCTGCTCTTTTGAATAAAAACAAAAAAAGCAAACCTAAACCAATAGACCATGCCAAGGTATCAATGTGCCATGTCCAGAAGCCAGCCTCACTACATGCTTTGTTAAACGCGACACTGCCATCGACAGTACACATTTTTGCATTAGTAAGGTGGTGCTGAATATGACCGGTGAGAGTAATCTCTTCGCCTGCTGCCATTTTTAGTCCCAATAGTTAATGTTTAAAAAAGAAACCTGTACAAAACTGCAGCATCACTACGATAGAGTAGGTCAACAAAAAAGGTGCGGCTTCAATGGCCGAACCGCTTAAAACAGCTGCAAATAATAAAATACTGATCATCGTTTTCAGAGATACGGCCTTTTGCATCATCTGCCTGGCCAATTCTTGATTTTGTGATGCATCCACTTTAAACGATAAAAAAACAAATACTACATTAGCAATAACAGCAATAAGTCCGCCTTTTAAGGCTGATTTCGCTTCAAGCTCGCCAAAATAAAAGAAACAGGCGGCGATCAAAAACGTCAGAGCCAGCTGAAAAATAACAAATTTATAGGCTTGCTTCTTGTTCTGTTCGTGTGAAGCCACTGTAATTTGTTCAGTCTGAACCATCTGTAAACCACGGTTAAAATGCCGTCGCAAGTATACTTATCTGCCTTTTTTTTGCAAGAAAAAGCGGGCTTACTCTAGTTTTTGTCTGAGATAGTGAAAAATTACAACCTAGGATTCAGAATCCTGAGTCTGCAATTTGCTCAATATGCCTTCCAGCTCATCTAAACTGCTGTATGAAATCACCAGATTGCCTTTGCCTTTTTTGTTGTAATTAATCTCAACAGCGGCAGCAAAACGTTCACTTAAGCGTTGCTCCAGCGAACTAACATCCGGATCTTTTACTTTAGGAGCCGCTTCAGGAGCAGGTTCCAGCAGTCGACGCACCAGATTTTCAGTGTCCCGCACAGTCATTTGTTTTGCAGCCACTATACGGGCAGCATCCGATTGTGCAACACCATCTAAAGCTAATAAAGCACGGGCATGGCCCATTTCGATATCACCATGCTCGAGCAATAACTTCACATCGTCATTCAGCTGGTTCAAACGTAATAAGTTAGTGACACTGGCGCGGGATTTACCCACTGCATCAGCCACCTGCTGATGGGTCAGTTCAAATTCAGACAACAAACGCTGCAAAGCAATAGCTTCTTCCATCGCATTCAGATCTTCACGCTGAATGTTTTCAATCAGGGCAATAGCAACGGCGGCTTCGTCTGGTACATCTTTGATAATGCAAGGAATAACATCCAGCTGCGCCAGTTGGCTTGCACGCCAGCGTCGCTCACCAGCGATGATTTCATATGACTCTTCACCCACCTGACGAACTACTATGGGCTGAATAATGCCTTGAGAACGGATGGAACTGGCTAAGTCTTCCAGCGCATCCTGTGACATATCTTTACGCGGTTGGTATTTACCAGGTTTGAGCCATTCAATCGGCAGTTTTTGTAATTCGCTGCGTTGGGCTGAAGAAAAGTTGGCGTCATTCTGTTGATCAGACACAGGTTTAGTAGTGAGTAAAGCGTCTAAGCCCCGGCCTAAGCCACGTTTTTTTACCGACATCTTCAGTTGTATTCCTTGTCAATTAGGCGGGAGTGGATGTTTTTACCGTTTTTTTATCAGCGCGACGTAAAATTTCGCCCGCTAATGCCAGATAGGCTTTGGCCCCTGTTGAACCTTTGTCGTAATACATCACCGGGGTGCCAAAACTTGGCGCTTCTGCCAGTCGCACGTTACGTGGGATCACAGCACGGTATACTTTATCGCCAAAATGTTGTTTCAGCTGTTCAGACACATCATTGGCCAGGCGATTTCGCGGGTCGTACATAGTACGCAGAATACCTTCAATTTTCAGATCGGCATTCACCACGGACGTCAGCTGGTTGATGGTGTCCATCAGGGCAGTTAAGCCTTCCAGCGCATAGTATTCACATTGCATAGGCACCAGCACAGAATCGGCGGCGGCCATTGCATTGACCGTCAGCATGTTCAGCGCTGGCGGACAATCAATAAAAATAAAATCATAATGCTGGCGGGCATCTTTTAACGCATTACGTAACCGCAGTTCACGGGCAAATACGTTGAGTAAACGTACTTCGGCTGCAGTCACATCAGAATTTGCTGCGATCAGGTGGTAACCACCAGCAGTTTCTTTTACCACGACTTCGGCAAAAGGTTTTTCTTCTACCAGCAATTCATAGGCACTGGCATGCACGGCGTATTTGTCGACGCCACTGCCCATGGTGGCGTTGCCTTGCGGGTCTAAATCTATCAGCAGCACCTTGCGTTTGGTTGCGGCCATAGAGGCAGCCAGATTGACCGCTGTGGTTGTTTTGCCCACACCACCTTTCTGGTTTGCAATAGCTATGACTTTTCCCACAAGGACCCCAATAAGAATTTAATTAAATTAGACTTTCTCCAACACCACCAGATAACGTTCGGCGTTCAGTGTTGGCACCTGTAACGGATGACTGCCGACAACTTTAACAAAATTCGGCAAAGCTGCAATTTCTTCTTGAACCAAAGCGCCTTTCATGGCTAAAAACTGGCCATCAGCAGCTGGTAAATGCTTACACCAGTTCACCATATCTGTCATTGAAGCAAAAGCACGACTTAGCACCGCATCATACCCTGTTTCCGGTTGATGATCTTCAACCCGACTCTGAATAGCTTCAAAGTTCTGTAGTTTCAGCTGCAATTTGACATGATTTAAAAAGCGAATGCGTTTGCCAAGACTGTCCAGCAGGTAAAATTGCTTGTCTGGCAGAGCTATGGCCAGTGGAATACCAGGTAAACCAGGGCCAGTGCCTACGTCAATAATACGTTTTCCGCTGACAAAAGGAGCCACAGCTAAGCTGTCCATAATGTGTTTCACCAGCATTTCTTCCGGATCACGCACTGAGGTCAGGTTGTAAGCGCTATTCCATTTATCCAGCAGCTGAACATAAGCCACCAGTTGCTGCAGTTGGTGTTCAGATAAAACTAAGCTGGTCTGAGCGACCAGCTTTTTTAATTTTTCCAGCATGATGATCCCAATGCTTAAGCAGATTTGCGCAGTAAACCCTGTTTTTTCAGGTAGACCAGCAATAACGAAATAGCGGCAGGCGTGATGCCTGAAATACGCGAAGCCTGACCCATAGTTTCAGGTTGTACCTGATTCAGTTTCAGTATCACTTCGTTGGATAAACCTTTCACCGCTTTGTAATCAAAGCCTGCAGGCAAACGGGTATTTTCGTTACGTTCCTGCCTGGAAATCTCATCCTGCTGGCGATTGATATAACCTTCGTATTTGATTTGAATTTCAACCTGTTCTGCAGCAGCAGGATCGGCTAAGCCCGGGCCTACCAGATCAATTTTCATCAGATCCTGATAATTCACTTCGGGGCGACGGATCAACTCTTCCAGACTGGCTTCTTTGCTCAGTGGAGTTTTCACCAACAGGTTCACTTGTGCCAAAGCTGCGTGTTGTGGGTGGATCCATTGCTGTTTTAAGCGCTGACGTTCCAGTTCAATTTGTTCTATTTTCAGGTTAAACGCAGCCCAGCGATCATCGTCAACCAAACCTAACTCACGGCCTTTGGCAGTTAAACGAATATCGGCATTGTCTTCACGTAACATCAGACGATATTCAGCGCGGCTGGTGAACATGCGGTACGGCTCTTTGGTACCCATAGTGGTCAGATCGTCAATCAGAACACCGACATAGGCCTGATCACGGCTTGGTGTCCAGGAGTCTTTGCCCTGAGCAGAAAGCGCTGCGTTCATGCCTGCCATTAAGCCCTGAGCACCTGCTTCTTCGTAGCCTGTGGTGCCATTAATTTGGCCTGCAAAAAACAAACCTTTGATAAATTTGGTTTCCAGTGACGTTTTTAAGTCCCGTGGATCAAAAAAGTCATATTCAATGGCATAACCAGGCCGGGTGATATGGGCATTTTCCAGACCTTTAATCGAACGCACCAGGTTTAACTGCACGTCAAAAGGCAAGCTGGTAGATATCCCGTTTGGATAGAGCTCGTGTGTGGTTAAACCTTCTGGTTCAATAAAGATCTGATGTTTATCTTTGTCCGCAAAACGAGTGATCTTGTCTTCAATCGAAGGGCAATAACGTGGGCCTATGCCTTCAATCACGCCAGTGTACATGGGGGATCTGTCTAAACCATTACGAATAATATCGTGTGTTTGTTCATTGGTGTAGGTGATATGACAAGGGATCTGAGTCGGTTGATCCTTGTGCGATCCCATAAACGAAAATACCGGAGTAGGGTTATCACCTGGCTGTGCCTGCATCACTGAAAAATCAACAGTTCTGGCATCAATACGAGGTGGAGTACCTGTTTTTAAACGGCCGACACGGAAAGGTAATTCACGTAAACGTCGTGCCAGAGCTATGGATGGCGGATCACCAGCACGACCACCACTGTAATTTTCTAAACCAATATGGATCTGGCCACCAAGGAAAGTTCCTACTGTCAGCACCACTGATTTGGCTTTAAATTTCAAACCCATTTGGGTCACTACACCACAGACCTGATCGTTTTCAACGATCAAATCATCACAGGCTTGCTGAAAGATCTTCAGATTTGGCTGGTTTTCAAGGACTAAACGCACAGCTGCACGATAGAGCTGACGGTCAGCCTGAGCACGGGTTGCACGTACGGCAGGGCCTTTAGAACTGTTTAAAGTTCTGAATTGGATCCCGGCACGATCCGTCGCTTTCGCCATGACACCACCGAGGGCATCAATTTCTTTTACCAGATGGCCTTTACCAATGCCACCAATGGCCGGATTACAGGACATCTGACCCAAAGTCTCAACGTTGTGAGTCAGCAATAAAGTTTGCATTCCCATGCGGGCCGCAGCAAGCGCAGCCTCAGTGCCGGCGTGACCACCACCAACAACGATGACATCAAATGTTTCCTGATAAAGCATATAGGCCTCGAACTCAAAACCAGTTCTGTAAAAAGGGCGCGTATTGTAACTGGATCTGAGGCATAGGGAAACGATTAAAACTCGATCACGATCCTCGAAGGATCACTAATAATATATAAGGATCTTTAAAGAGATCTTTTTATTATGTTTACTACTATAGAGCCACTTTTCTGTGGGTAACCCTTGATCTGTTTTGAAGATCAATCAGTTAAGAAGGATCGGATCCTGTGATCAACACAAGATCCTGGGTCGAACAAGCGGTGTTTAACTAGCTCTTTTATACACAGGGCATAAAACCTGATTTGTTACGCAGAGGATAACTTCAGCTTTTACATAAGTTATAACTACACTTATACACATTCAGTATTAAATTTAACTAAAACTGTGGATAACCATGTTTAACTGGATCATAAGTATGATCCTCTATATATAGCAGTGGATCATGATCGGCTTATAAAGAGCAAAGGCCCTTTCTTGACGGGCCTTTGAGTGAATAACAGTAAAAGATCCTGTCCTGTATAACTAAGACAGCTTTAAGGCAGGCTTTTAATAAATTCAGGCAGCCAGACTAAAGCTTGATCTTCAGGCAGTTCAGCCGTCAAAACATCGATATCCAATCCTGGTAATAATAATCTGCCGCCTAAAGACGCAAATAAGTCGGAGATTTTTTTACCAGCCAGACAAAAAGTATCGTAACTGGAATCACCTAAAGTGATCACTGCGTAGGAAACTGTGGTAAGATCTGTTCGATCTTGTGCTAATTGATCCACAAAAGGTTGGATATTATCGGGCAGATCCCCTGCGCCATACGTCGAAGTGACGACTAACCAGATACTATGTCTGGTTATCAGTGTTAAATCAGGGGTGAGATGAAGTTTTACTTCATAACCCGCTTTTTCCAAAGTTTCAGCTACTTGTTCTGCTGCATATTCCGCAGCGCCCATTTGGCTGCCCACAAGGATCTCAATCATACTGCATCCTATTGTCAGTGAAATGATTGGCTATACTACTGGAATTAAAACGTGCAAAGCGAATGCTTCTTGCACCTTTTTGGGTATTTTTACTGCAAAGCAGGCTCAGTAAATCTACGATAGCACAAACCGTTCGCCTGCGTGTTATTGAGGTTTATACAATATATGTCCGAGTCCATGTCTTTTTCCCAGCTAGCGCTGCCGGAACCTATTCTTCGTGCAGTTTTAGAACTTGGTTATGAACATCCGTCTCCAATTCAGGAAGCGGCTATTCCTAAGTTATTAGCTGGTGAAGACTTGCTAGGCCAAGCCCAAACAGGTACAGGTAAAACAGCTGCATTTGCACTGCCTTTATTAGCCCGTTTAGATCCGGCCCAAAATGATCCACAAATTTTAGTGTTGGCACCAACCCGCGAACTGGCTATCCAGGTTGCTGAAGCGTTCCAGGCTTATGCCCGCTATATGCCGGCTTTCCATGTTCTGCCTTTATATGGCGGTCAAAATTACACTACTCAGTTAAAAGCACTGAAACGTGGTTCTCAGGTTATTGTTGGTACGCCAGGCCGTATCATGGATCACCTGGACCGTGGCACTTTAGTGCTGGATAAACTGCGTGCCATAGTACTGGACGAAGCCGACGAAATGTTGCGTATGGGTTTTATCGATGATGTGCAAACTATCATGGATGCTACTCCGCCAGGCCGTCAGGTCGCTATGTTCTCTGCGACTATGCCAAACCAGATCCGCGCTATTGCTCAGAAGCATTTGAAAAATGCTCATGAAGTGAAAATCGAATCAAAAACTTCGACTGTTGAACGTATTCAACAGCGTTATGTGATGCTGGACAATAATCAGAAGCTGGATGCGTTGACCCGTATTCTGGAAGGCGAAGAATATGATGCAAGCATCATTTTCGTCCGTACCAAAAGTGCGACTGAAGAAATTGCTGAAAAACTGGGTGCCCGTGGTTATGCAGTTGCCTGCTTAAACGGCGATATGAACCAGGCTCACCGCGAACTGACTATCCGTCGTTTAAAATCGGATCAGTTGGACGTGATAGTAGCAACAGACGTTGCTGCCCGTGGTTTGGACGTAGAACGTATCAGTCTGGTTATTAACTATGACATTCCATACGATAGTGAAGCTTATGTACACCGTATAGGTCGTACTGGCCGTGCTGGTCGTGATGGTAAAGCTATCCTGTTTGTATCACCACGTGAGCGTCGTTTACTGCGCACTATCGAACATGCGACCCGTCAGCCGATTGAAAAAATGTCGCTGCCAACAGGTCAGGTGATCGAACAACGTCGTATAGAGTCTTTCCGTGCTCAGTTAGCTCAGACCATTGAAGCGAAAAACTTAAGCTTCTTCCAGGATCTGGTAAACGACTGGCGTGAAAAGTTAGAAACTACTGATACTGATATGGCCGCTGCCTTATTGTATCTGGCGCAGAAAGATTCTCCGTTAAACGTAGCGAACCAGTTCCCGGAAATCCGTGAGCCACATAGCCGTGACCGTGATGATCGTGCTCCGTCTTCAGGCCGTGACAAGTTTGCCCGTGGCGACAGACCAGAACGTTCAGGAGACCGCCCTGAACGTGGCGGCGATCGTCCACCACGTCAACGTCGTGAATTAAAAGGTGATTACACCAATTATCGCATTGAAGTGGGTAAAGAGCATGGCGTACGCGCTGGTGACATAGTTGGTGCTATAGCCAACGAAGCCAACATCGACAGCCAGTTCATCGGTAACATCAAGCTGTTTGATCATTTCAGTACTGTAGAATTACCAGCCAATATCCCGGCTGAAACTATGCAGCACCTGAAAAAGGTTTATGTGCGTAAGCAAAAACTGAACATCAGTGTGGATACTGGCTCAACAGCTGGTAGTTCAACCTCAGGTTCAGCTCCAGGCTCAGCACCACGTCGTGAACGCACTGAATCAGGTTCAGGCCCGCGTCCAGGTGCAGCTCCACGTGCACCACGTAAGCCAAGAGATTAATCTCTGACTTATTAAATTAAGGACCCGACGAAAGTCGGGTTTCTTGTTTTTGCCCCTATAAAAACCTCTCCAGTGCCCATATTTAGCTTCAATAGCCAACTCTGGAGCCAGTTATGATTATTGCCTGTCCTCACTGTTCAACCTTAAACCGGGTGTTGCCGGAAAAGTTTGCCGATCATCCCAAATGTGGTCAGTGCAAAGACTCGCTTTTTGCCGGAAAACCCATAGAGTTAACCCAGCAGAACTTTGTTAATCAGATCCAAAAGTCAGAATTGCCTGTAGTAGTGGATTTTTGGGCCAGTTGGTGTGGACCTTGTCTGAACTTTGCGCCGGTATTTAATCAGGCTGCTGCAGAATTAGAGCTGCAATTTCGGTTTGCCAAAGTAAATACTGAACAGCAACAACAGCTGGCGGCACAGTTTCAAATTCGTTCCATTCCTACTTTAATGCTGTTTAAAGCAGGCAAACTGATTGCCCAGCAATCTGGTGCTATGCCAAAACAAATGTTTTATCAGTGGTTACAGCAACATAGCTAAACATAGTATGGCTGCAGAGTTATAACCTGAGTTGGTCGCAAAAGTCTGGATTTGCCTGGCAGCAAAGTTCAGACTGATGCTCTATTTCCCGCTTTGTATTGAGCCAAATCTAAGGAAACACCATGACATCCAGTGTATTTCAACTGACCAGTCCGGATATCCGTGAAGGCCATTTTATGGCAAAGACTTTTGAATTTAATGGTTTTGGTTGTGACGGCCCTAATTTATCACCAGCGTTAAACTGGCAGAATGCGCCAGATGGTACTCAAAGTTTTGCTATTACCGTCTTTGATCCTGATGCGCCTACAGGTTCAGGCTTCTGGCACTGGCTGGTTCTGGATATCCCGGCCACTGTCACTTCGTTGGCTCAGGGCGCTGGTAATGGTCAGTTACCAGCAGGCAGTCGTTCTTTTAATAATGACTATGGCAGCAAAGAATTTGGTGGCGCTTGCCCGCCTGAAGGCCATGGTATGCATCGTTATCAGTTTACGGTCTGGGCTTTACCGGAAACCACTTTAGCTGTGCCTGATGGTGCCAGCGCTGCTGTGGTCGGTTTTATGCTGAATGCAACTGCTATTGGTAAAGCCACTTTAACTGCTACTTATGCTCGTTAATCAGAGTTTTGATCTAAGCCTGCGAGCGAAAATACTATGGATCTGTGGGTACTGACGTTATTTATTTTTGCAGGTGTGGCAGGCGGATTATTGTTGGGCCTGATCGGTGTAGGCATGGCTTTGGTGACTGTGCCTTTTTTAACTTTTATGCTGCCATCTTTAGGTTTTAGTGCTGAAGTTGCCCCTGTCATAGCCCTTGGCAGTTCGATGCTGATTGCCGCTATAGGTTCTGTTTCTTCACTGCGGGTACATCATCAAAAGGGCACTATCAACTGGGGGTTGATCCGGTTGATGTTACCAGCCAGCCTGTTTGGCGTTGTTGCAGGTTCCTTGCTGGTCACCCGCTTGCCCGCTTTATGGCTGCAATCTATCTTTGCTGCTTTTTTGTTGTATGTGGCTTTTTCAATGCTTCAACCTGCTTCACCAAAAACGGCACAGCTGCAACAGCCACCCTCAAATCAACTATTGCGCTGGTTTCCTGCTTTAGTTGGAGCCACCGGCAGTTTTATCGGTGCTGGTGGTGGTGTATTAATGGTGCCATTTTTAAGTCGTTTTATGGCGATGCCCAAAGCTGTGGCCAGTTCAGTGGCTGTTGGTTTTCCTGTGACAGTATTTGGTGCCATCTCCTATATGCTGCAAACAGCTCCAGTTAATCATCCGGATCTGATAGGCGCTGTCTATTGGCCTGCAGTGCTCGGAATGAGTATAGGTTCTGTGGTGGCTGCTCCGCTTGGAGTGCAGCTAGCGACTAAAGTACCTGCTGCTTTATTGAAAAAATTATTTGCCTGCGTATTACTCTTGATAGCTCTAAAGATGCTGCTGTCTTTTTAAAACATTCTGGCTAAGGAAGCCTGTTTATGTCTGATCCAGTGGCCCGCCGCATCCTGTTGGCTGGTTTTTTTAGTCAGCTATTGTGTCTGGGCATAGCGCGTTTTGCTTACACTCCGCTTATTCCTTTAATGTCCGGTGCTGGTCTTACTGAAGCTTTGGCTGGTTATTTAGCCGCAGTGAACTATTTGGGCTATTTTGCCGGTGCTTTATTGGCAGTGCGCCTGAAAAACTGGCAATGGAAATTTTATGCTTACCGTACAGGTTTAGTTTTTGCTGTGATCAGTACACTAGCCACTGCTTATAGCTCAGATCCGTTGTTTTGGGGCTTGTGGCGCTTTCTGGCGGGTTTAAGTTCGGCTGCTTCGATGTTATTAGCCTCAGGTCTTATTTTGCAGCAGCTGGCTGCGCGTGGTGCTAAAGCTGAACTGGGTTTGCATTTTGCAGGCCTGGGTTTAGGCATCGCCTTGGTGGCTTTATTGGTGGAACTCTTTAGTGTTGTCACTTTAAGCTGGGATCAACAATGGTTGGCTTTAGGCGTGCTAGGACTGGTGCTGATGATTCCAGCCTGGCGCTGGTTGCCTGCACCACAGCTGTCGTTATCCACTAACAATGCAGCTGCAACACCTCTAGCTTTGCCCCGTAGTTTCCTCTGGCCTTTGTTTTTAATGTATTTTTGCGCCGGTTATGGCTATGTGGTCACTATCACTTTTATTGTCGCTATGGCGAGTCAAAATGCCGAACTGACAGGTTTTGGTAACTGGGCATTTTTTGCTTTAGGAATTGGAGCGGCACCAGCAGCGATACTTTGGGATCGTGTCGCGCGATTATCTGGTTATTTAGTGAGTTTACGCTGGGCTTTGCTGCTGAACGCGCTGGCTATTGTATTGCCTGTGCTCTGGAGTCAGAGCCTGGTGTTGTTCTTCAGTGCCTTTTTATTTGGTATCAGTTTTGTTGGCTGTGTCAGCTTAATGCTGACGATGGCAGGGCGCTTATTACCGGAAAAACCAGCTCAGCTGATGGGGAAGATGACGCTTTGTTATGGCACTGCGCAGGTACTAGCTCCTGCTATCAGTGGTTATTTAGCCAAACAAAGCGGCAGTTTTGATTCAGGTTTACTGCTGGCCAGTGTGATTACTTTATGTGGAGCCGCAGTACTGACGCTGCTTATCCGCCGTACCGCCAGCGATCATCTGGCCATGCGGGGTAGCAGAGAATGATGGTTTTGTTATTTGCCGATACAAAAGCTCGAGAAAATCCTGCCCAATAAATCATCCGAACTAAATTCGCCGGTGATTTCATTCAGGTGTTGCTGAGTCAGGCGTAGTTCTTCTGCTAACAGCTCGCCCGCTAAGTGGTTATGCAACTGAGCGTCGCCTATGGCTAAATGCTCTGCAGCACGTTCCAGCGCGTCTAAATGGCGGCGGCGGGCGATAAAACTGCCTTCAGTATTGGCGTCAAAGCCCATGCAGGCTTTTAAGTGATCACGTAACTCTTCTATACCGGAATTGGTTTTGGCGGAAATATGAAAGACAGGATAGTCACCGTCCTGACTGGCGCCTGTAGTTTCGCCTGTTAAATCGGCTTTATTACGAATGACAGTTAAGCCTAAATCTTTAGGTAAACGTGACATAAAGTCTGGCCAGATGTCAGCCGGGCTGGTGGCATTGGTTGTGGTGCCGTCAACCATAAATAGCACACGGTCTGCTTGTTCTATTTCCTGCCAGGCGCGTTCTATGCCTATTTGTTCCACTTTGTCTGTGGCTTCGCGTAAACCTGCAGTGTCGATAATGTGCAAAGGCATACCGTCTATATGAATATGCTCTCGCAGTACATCACGGGTAGTGCCTGCTATTTCTGTCACTATGGCGGCTTCACGGCCTGCCAAAGCGTTTAATAGGCTGGATTTACCGGCATTAGGCCGGCCTGCAATTACCACGCGCATGCCTTCACGTAAAATGCTGCCTTGTGTGGCTTGTTTCTGGATGCCGGTTAAGTCAGAGATAATGGCTGCTAAGTCTCCTGCTACTTTACCGTCAGATAAAAAGTCGATTTCTTCATCCGGAAAGTCGATAGCAGCTTCGACATAAATTCGCAGATAAATCACTTTTTCGACCAGGTCATGAATTTTTCGCGAGAACTCACCCTGCAACGAATGCATAGCTGAACGTGCTGCCTGCTCTGAGCTTGCGTCAATTAAGTCGGCTATGGCTTCGGCCTGAGTTAAATCTAATTTATCGTTTAAAAATGCCCGTTCGGAAAACTCGCCTGGACGGGCTATACGCACATCTTTCATCTCCAGTACACGGCGCAGCAGCATATCCAGAAGCACGGGGCCACCGTGGCCTTGTAATTCCAGTACATCTTCACCGGTAAAGGAATTAGGGCCTGGGAAATACAGCGCTATGCCCTGATCCAGAGTTTGTTGCTCTGCATCTAAAAACGGCAGGTATTCAGCAGTACGAGGTTTAGGTATTTTGCCCAGAATGGCAGAAGCCACTGCAGATACGGCAGGGCCTGATACCCTTATTATTCCTACACCGGCACGACCTGTGGCTGTGGCCTGAGCTGCAATAGTGTCTGTGCTGTACATAAAACCTCGTTTTAAGAAACCAAATGTTCAAATGTAGAAAAACAAAAAGGCCTGAGAACAGGCCTTTAAAGTGTAGCTCAGGAGCATCAGGCCTTAGTGTATAAGCCTTTCTTCTCCATGCCACGGTAGATATACAGCATCTGGGCTAAAGAAATCAGGTTGCTGACTAACCAGTACAGCACCAGACCACTTGGGAACCACAGGAAGAATACTGAGAACACCACAGGCATCCACAGCATAATTTTTTGCTGCATTGGATCTGTCACTGTCATAGGCGTCAGTTTTTGCATCACAAACATACTGATACCAAACAGCACTGGTAATACGTAGTACGGGTCCTGAGTGGACAAATCCTGGATCCATAACATAAATGGAGCCTGACGTAATTCCACACTCTCAACAAATACCCAGTACAGCGCCAGGAAGATTGGCATTTGCACCAGCATAGGTAAGCAGCCACCCATAGGGTTTACTTTTTCTTTGCGGTACAGTTCCATCATGGCCGGGCCCATCTTTGAGCGGTCGTCTTTATAACGGGCCTGCAGTTCGTCAATTTTTGGCTTCAGATTACGCATCTTGGCCATAGATTCGTACTGCACCTTGGTCAGAGGGTACATCAAACCTTTCACAATTAAGGTGATCATAATAATGGCGACACCCCAGTTTCCGACAACAAGTTGGATCTTGGTCAGTAACCAGAATAACGACTGAGAGATAAACCATAAGAAGCCGTAGTCCACTGTCAGATCCAAGCCGTTAGCAATAGCTGCTAAGTTATCCTGATTTTTTGGACCGGCATAAAAAGTTGAAGTGATAGTCAGGCTTTCACCTGCAGCAATAGTTAATTCAGGGCCTCTGACCCCAACTACACCATTGCCACCGCTTACCAGGCTGTACAACTGGTTGTCTGCAGTTTTTTCCGGAACCCAGGCAGCAACAAAGTAGTGCTCCAGCATTGCCACCCAACCACCTTTAGTGGATTTAGCCAGGTTGGTGTCCTGCATATCTTCAAAATCGTATTTTTCATAACGTTTTTCAGAAGTAGAGAACGCCGCACCACGGTAAATAGGCATCATCATATTGCTGCCTTCGCCGTTATCTATGGTTTGCACCAGATGTTGATAAGGCTGAACCAGCTTAGTGCCTGCTGTGGTATTTTTCAGCAGATATTCTACCCGGACATCATATTTGCCAGCGGTAAAAGTGTAGCGTTTTTCAATCTCTAAGCCATTGTGGCTAAAGGTTAAAGGCACTACCACTTGCTGTTCACCTTCTGCCAGCTGATAGCTGTTTTGGGCTACGCTGTATACAGGACGACCGCTGTTGCGTTTGTCATCCGGGCCGTCTGCTAATAAACCCGACTGAGCCACATATTCAAAACCATTTAGCTTACGCATCAACTGATAAGGCTGATCGCTGCCTTTGGTTAAAGTAAAAGCAGGTAAGGTTAAGTCAACAATATCGCCACCTCTGGTGTCGATCTGCACTTTTAATACATCAGTGCTGACAGTAATCACTTGCTGAGTTGCAACAGGGGCTTCAGGCTGAGCGGATGTGCCTGAACTGCTTAATTGCAAGTCCGCTGAACCAGCAGAACTGGTTGTGCTTTGTTCAGTAACAGGAGTTACTGGTTTAGGCGCGTGATCGGTTTGCCATGCCTGCCATAACAATAAGCTAACGAAGGCGAGGGCTATCACTAATAAACTACGTTGAGAATCCATCTGTTAGTTAGTCTCTTTCTGCTTTTGTGGAACCGGGTCTTCACCACCGGGATGTAAGGGGTGACATTTTAATAAACGTTTTGTAGTTAACCAACCACCTTTTACGGCACCAAAGCGTTCTATGGCTTCAATAGCGTAATGAGAACAGGTTGGATAAAACCGACAACTGGGTCCAAATAACGGACTGATCAACTTCTGATAACCACGCACTGTGGAAATTAGCAGTCTTGCACCAGTATTTTGTATTGGCGAGCTATTTTGCCCCATAACTTATCCAGTTGCTTGTGCAATTCTTCATTGGGCGTGTTGCTGATATCACCTTTTACCATCAAAACTAAATCAACAGGCGGAAGTTCATGTTGGTGTAGCCGAAAGCTATCCCGTGAACATCTTTTGATGCGGTTTCGATGCGTGGCTAATTTAACACGTTTTTTGGCAATAGTCAGACCAAGTCTTGGATGAGAAGACTGATTAGGCTTACACAATATGGTAAAGAGAGGAGAAGAAACCCTGAAGGGATTTTGGAAGACATTGTCGAATTCGCGGGGAGTTAACAGACGTAACTCCCTGCTGAATGTATAGCTGACCACGCAGCGCTTACGAATCTGACTAGACTGTTAAGCGCTTGCGGCCTTTAGCACGACGACGTGCAATCACTTGGCGGCCATTTTTAGTAGCCATGCGAGCACGGAAGCCGTGGACGCGAGCACGTTTTAAAACGCTAGGTTGAAATGTTCTTTTCATAACTTCGTCCGTCCGGTCGATATTTACTAAGGGTCTGTGTTTTAGTAAAAACCAAAACGCAGCGATTAAAAAAGAGCGCGAATTCTAAGCGGGTCGGCAGCTGTTGTCAATGCAGATCCTTGTGTTTCTGCTGATCTGATCATTATTTTTTACCGATCTTTAAAAGTTGTCCACAAGGCAGGTGGTTCAGCTGGGATAAAATGTGAGTTGTTTTAAAAAGTTTGTGTTTTTGGACCACTTTGGTCTTATATTTTGCTTGCATATCAGTAAATAGAATAAGATGTTTATTCTTATATAAAACAGGTGGTTACATATTGTTTTTGCCGCTCGACCCATTTTTGCAAAAGTCAATATTGAACTTGTGGATAAGATCATATGATAATGCTGCTCTTTTCACTTACGCCCGCCTAACTAAATAATAATTATTAGGGGCTTTTGGAGATATGGTGTATCAGTCCGTTTGGAAAAATTGCCTCGAAGCGCTCCAGGCCGAGCTACCAGCTCGTGATTTTGGAACCTGGATCCGTCCATTACAAGCTGACAGCTCGCATGACGCACTGACTTTGTATGCGCCTAACCGCTTTGTGTTGGATTGGGTGCGTGACAAATACCTGAACCGGATCAATGAACTGATCCAGGGCTACTGTGGCGATCATGCGCCACGTTTGCGCTTTGATGTAGGTTCAACCCAAAAGCCTTTGGCCGCCCCTGTGAATCAATTGCCACGCATTGCACCAACTGCAGCTCCGGTGGCCGCTATGCCTGAGCCTGCGCCAAAAACTATAGTGAATAGCAACGTCAATGCGAAACACAACTTCGATAACTTTGTAGAAGGTAAATCGAACCAGTTAGCACGCGCTGCTGCCAAGCAAGTGGCCGATAATCCGGGCACTGCTTATAACCCGCTGTTTTTATATGGCGGTACAGGTTTAGGTAAAACTCACTTGTTGCATGCGGTAGGTAACGGCATTCTGGCGAAAAACCCAAATGCCAAAGTCATCTACATGCACTCAGAACGTTTTGTACAGGATATGGTAAAAGCCTTACAAAACAATGCGATAGAAGAATTTAAGCGCTATTATCGTTCTGTTGATGCGCTGCTTATTGATGATATTCAATTCTTCGCGAAAAAAGATCGTTCCCAGGAAGAGTTCTTCCATACCTTTAACGCCTTGCTTGAAGGTAACCAGCAGATCATTTTAACCAGCGATCGTTATCCAAAAGAAATAGACGGCGTGGAAGAGCGCTTAAAAAGTCGTTTCGGTTGGGGTTTAACTATCGCCATAGAACCGCCAGAGCTGGAAACCCGGGTTGCGATCCTGATGCGTAAAGCACAGGAGATCAATATTCGTCTGCCGGAAGAAGTGGCCTTTTTTGTCGCTAAACGTTTGCGCTCTAATGTGCGTGAATTAGAAGGGGCGTTAAACCGTATTTCTGCTAACGCTAACTTTACTGGCCGTCCTATTACCATCGACTTTGTGCGCGAAGCATTACGCGATATGCTGGCGCTACAAGACAAGTTGGTGACGATTGAAAATATTCAGAAAACTGTGGCCGAGTATTACAAAATACGGGTGGCGGATTTATTGTCGAAACGTCGCAGTCGTTCAGTTGCCCGTCCTCGTCAAATGGCGATGGCTCTGGCGAAAGAACTGACCAACCACAGCTTGCCGGAAATTGGTGATGCTTTTGGTGGCCGTGACCACACCACAGTCTTGCATGCGTGTCGTAAAATCGAATCGTTAAAAGAAGAGACGCATGAAATTAAAGAAGATTTCCAAAACTTAATTCGAACATTGTCTTCATAATAGGGAATGGTGATGCAATTTACTATTGAACGCGACGCTCTGCTCAAACCCTTACAAATGGTGTCAGGTGCTATTGAACGGCGCCATACTTTACCTATTTTGTCGAATGTGTTGATTGAAGCGCGCGAAGACGGTCAATTAATTCTGACCGGTACAGACCTTGAAATTGAACTGGTGGCCATGTCACCTATCCAGCAACTGATCAGCCCTGGCCGTATTACTGTGCCGGCGAAAAAGATCCTGGATATTTGCCGCAGCTTGCCCGACACCTCTTTATTAAGTGTCACAGTGCAAGGTGATAACTGTGTCGTCAGCACAGGCAAAAGTAAATTTACTTTGTCGACCTTAAGCGCCAACGATTATCCAAATTTAGAAAGCTGGCAAGGTGAGGTCGACTTACAGTTGCCACGTAATCAGTTGCGTCATTTGTTAGACGACACTGCATTTTCTATGGCAAACCAGGATGTGCGTTATTACCTGAATGGTTTGTTATTTGAAGTAGATAACGGCACTTTACGTTCTGTCGCAACAGACGGTCACCGTCTGGCCATGAGTTCTATCGAACTGGCAGCTACGGCCGGTCATCAAAAACAAATCATTATTCCGCGCAAAGGTGTGCTGGAAGTAATGCGTTTATTAATAGCCGATGATCAGCTGGTGACTTTAAGTTTAGGCCAAAACCATATTCGTTTAACCGACACTCAGTTCAGCTTCAGCTGTAAATTGATTGACGGCCGTTTCCCTGATTATCGCCGTGTATTGCCACGCAACAGCACTAAGCTGGTAACAGCCCATCGTGATGTATTAAAAGATTCCTGTGTTCGAGCTTCTATTTTGTCGAACGAAAAATACCGTGGTGTACGTTTTACTTTGAGTTCAGGCGAGCTGCAAATTGTGGCGAATAACCCTGAGCACGAACAAGCGGAAGAAAGCATTGAAGTGGAATACCAGGGCGATACGCTGGAAATTGGTTTTAACGTAGGCTACTTGCTCGACGTACTGAATACCTTATCAACCGACCTGGTCGTACTGCATTTAAGTGACGGTAATTCCAGTGCGCTGATTGAAGGTGTAGCTGGTAAGTCTGGCGCCATGTATGTTGTGATGCCAATGCGTTTATAGTGAATGGCATTAAATACGCTTAGAATTCAGCAGTTTCGCAACATTGCCGAAGCTCAATTAGAGTTTCGTTCCGGGATAAACCTGATTTATGGCGAAAATGGCAGCGGCAAAACCAGTTTGCTCGAGGCCATTTATTATTTGGCGCATGGCCGTTCTTTTCGCAGCAGCAGACCAGAAAAACTGATCCGCTATGAACAACCGGCATTTTTACTCAATGCCAAAGTTGAAATGGCGCAGCAGATATTAACTCTGGGTTTGCAGCGCGAACGCGAAGGCGAACTACGGATGCGGTTAAACGGGGAAGACCTGAACCGCGTCTCTGAACTGGCGCAGTTGCTGCCGGTTCAATTGATTACCCCAGAGAGCTTTAAGCTTTTATTGGGTGGCCCAAAAGAAAGGCGGCAGTTTTTCGATATGGGATTGTTTCACGTGGAACACAGTTTCTATTCCTCGTGGAGCAAATTGCAGCGTGTACTGAAACATCGCAATGCGTTGTTAAAAACACAAAAGCGTTATAACGATGAATATGCTTACTGGGACCAAAACCTGGCCAGTTTGGCATTTGAATTACAGGCGTTGCGCCAGCGTTATATTTCGGCTTTAGATGCGGCGGTGCATCCTTTGTTGACAGACGCACCCTGGGCTTCGGGTTTAACCATGCAGTTGTATTCAGGCTGGCCCGAACGTATCGAAACCCCGGAGCAATTGCAGCAATTATTGCAGCAAAATTTTCTGCAGGATTTGCGTTTAGGACATTGTCAGTTTGGCCCACAAAAGGCGGATTTAAAGCTGAAAGTAGCGGGCCAGGCTGTAGAAGAAGTGTTGTCGCGTGGACAACTTAAAGTATTACTCTTTGCGCTGAAAGTTGCGCAAAGTAACGTGATTTATAACTACGGTCATAAAAAGCCAGTGTTATTAATTGATGATTTGGCCTCGGAATTAGACGATAATTCCAAGCGTCATATATTTAGTTTTTTAAACACCATTAACTCGCAGGTTTTTATTTCAGCGATTAATACTGATCAGGTTCTGCCAGCAATACCGGATGTGAATCCAGCATTGTTTCACGTGGAACACGGACAGATAACAATACGGACAGAATGAAGATGGCCGAAGAACATATTTACGACTCGTCGAGTATCAAAGTATTAAAAGGCCTGGATGCCGTACGTAAAAGACCCGGTATGTATATCGGTGATACGGACGACGGTTCAGGCTTACACCACATGGTATTCGAAGTCGTCGACAACTCCATCGATGAAGCCTTAGCAGGCCACTGTACTGATGTATGGGTAACTATCCATACCGATAACTCAGTATCAGTACGCGACAACGGTCGTGGTATTCCTACAGATATGCACGAAGAGGGCGTATCTGCAGCTGAAGTCATCATGACGGTATTACACGCCGGTGGTAAATTTGATGATAACTCCTACAAAGTATCAGGTGGTTTGCACGGTGTAGGTGTATCTGTAGTAAACGCTTTATCTGACAAGTTAGAGCTGACCATTCGCCGTAAGCAAAAAGTGCATTCGCAAATCTACCGTTTAGGTGTGCCAGACGCGCCTTTAGCTGTAGTAGGTGAAACTGAAGGCACTGGTACTTCTATTCGTTTTTGGCCAAGCCCAACTATTTTCAGCGATATCAATTACCACTACGATATTCTGGCCAAACGTTTACGCGAATTATCCTTCCTGAACTCTGGTGTCAGCATTATTCTGACCGACGAACGTGACGACAAAACCGACCATTTCAAATACGAAGGTGGTATCGAAGCTTTTGTGCAGTACTTAAACCGCACTAAAACTCCGGTTCACCAGAAAGCCTTTTACTTCACCTCACACCGTGAAGAAGATGGTATTTCTGTAGAAGTAGCAATGCAGTGGAACGATTCCTTCCAGGAAGGTATTTACTGTTTCACGAACAACATTCCACAACGGGATGGTGGTGCTCACTTAGCAGGTTTCCGCTCGGCGTTAACCCGGGTGTTAAACACTTATATTGAGCACGAAGGCTACGCTAAAAAAATGAAAGTTTCGGCCACAGGCGACGACGCCCGTGAAGGTTTAACTGCTGTTATCAGCGTTAAAGTACCGGATCCTAAGTTCAGTTCTCAGACCAAAGACAAGCTGGTTTCCAGTGAAGTGAAATCTGCGGTTGAAAGTGCTATGCACGAAAAACTGAACGAATACCTGTTAGAAAACCCGGGTGAAGCCCGTATCATTGTTGGCAAAATTGTCGACGCAGCCCGTGCCCGTGAAGCTGCCCGTAAAGCCCGTGAAATGACTCGTCGTAAAGGTGCGTTAGATATCGCTGGTTTACCAGGTAAATTGGCCGACTGTCAGGAAAAAGATCCAGCATTATCAGAACTTTACCTGGTAGAGGGTGATTCTGCGGGTGGTTCTGCCAAGCAGGGCCGTAACCGCAAAAATCAGGCTATTCTGCCGTTAAAAGGTAAAATCCTGAACGTAGAAAAAGCCCGTTTCGACAAGATGATTTCATCTCAGGAAGTAGGCACGCTGATCACAGCTTTAGGTTGTGGTATTGGCCGTGACGAATACAACCCGGATAAAACCCGTTACCACAGCATCATCCTGATGACGGATGCTGACGTCGATGGTTCTCACATCCGTACTCTGTTATTGACCTTCTTCTACCGTCAAACCCCAGAGCTGATTGAACGTGGTTACATCTATATTGCTCAGCCGCCTTTATACAAAGTGAAAAAAGGTAAGCAAGAACAATATATTAAAGACGACCCGGCTTTAACTGAATACTTAACCACACTGGCGCTGGATGAAGCGACTTTGCATGTGAATGCAGACGCTCCTGGCATTGGTGGCATGCAGCTGGAAACTTTAGTGCAGCTGTATCATAAAGTGTCAGCCACTATCACTCGTTTAAGCCGTAAGATCCCATCTAACTTACTGAACGAACTGGTGTATGTGCCGGCTCTTACGCCTGAGCTGTGCAAAGACGCTGCTTTAGCTGAAGGCTGGGCCAAGAACATAGTCACCCGTTTGCAAGAGCGTGAAGGCGATGGTTCCAGCTATACGTACGCAGTAGTAGAAGACCGCGAACGTCATCTGTTTATACCAAAAGTCATTATCCGTCAGCACGGTATCGACAACGAATACCTGCTGCATTACGACTTTATCACTTCAGTAGACTACGGCCGTATTGTTGAATTAGGCAGCGCCATAGCTGACCTGATTGAAGAAGGTGGTTATGTCCGTCGTGGTGAAAAAATCAAGCCAATAGAAAGCTTTGTAGAAGGGCTGGAATGGCTGATGGCCGAATCCAAACGTGGTTTATATATCCAGCGTTATAAAGGACTGGGTGAGATGAACCCTGAGCAGTTATGGGAAACCACCATGGATCCAAATACTCGCCGCATGCTGCGCGTGACTATTGAAGACGCCATTGGTGCCGACCAGCTGTTTAGCACGCTGATGGGGGACGACGTAGAACCACGCCGTAACTTTATCGAAGAAAACGCGCTGCGGGTTGCAAACCTGGACGTGTAAGTTTGTTAGACCTGCTAATGGAGACAAACCTTTGTCTCTACTTCGTTGGAAAAAGCCGCATTTGCGGCTTTTTCTTTGCCGAAAGGAACTTGAAACAATATTGTTTGCTAAAACTATTTCCTGTAATGTGGACTGCAGAAAAAGGAGTTTAGTGTGATTACAACAATAGAAAAACAAGCTCAAGAATACTGTGGAAAAGTACCTCTGATTGTTCTTGGTAGTGGTGCATCCGCCGCATATGGGCTTCCCGGAATGTGGGCGTTAGCAAAGCATTTAATGGATACCATTGATACGGCAATCCTCCAACCGGAAGAACAGAAGGCGTGGGAACAATTTTGCTCGCTTTTGAATGATGGTATCGATCTTGAGACCGCTTTGCACAGAGTCCAGATGTCGTCCAATTTGACCCAAACAGTCATTGACGTGACTTGGCGATTGATTCAGAGCGAGGACTTACTTGTTTATAAGAGATTTATAGAAGGTGAGTGTGTTTTTACCCTAGGTAAATTACTCAAACACTTATTCAGGTCAACGCGAACCAAGCTGGACATAATTACCACAAACTATGACAGACTTGCTGAGTACTCTTGTGAGCAAGAAGGCTATTTCAATTTCACCGGATTCTACCCAGGAAATTATCGTAGGATGGCTCAGCTTGGGGAAATAAATGTCAGTCGTAGAGTCGACATCTGGAAAGTGCATGGGTCAATAGACTGGTTTCAGAACGACCAGAATGAAAGTATCGGCATTTCAAATATAGATCAAATCCCGACAAATCATTCCCCTCAAATAGTTACTCCAGGAACTCAAAAATATCAGCGAACTCACTTAGAGCCCTATAGAACAATTATTCAGCATGCTGACAATGCACTGAATAGCTCAAGTGCTTATCTATGTATCGGTTACGGATTCAATGACGAGCACATTCAACCTAAGCTACTAAAACGTTGCATTAGGGACGAAGCTCCAATAATAGTAATAACTCACACAATTACTCCTGCGACTAAAGAATATATTTTGGGAGGCTCAGTAAGTAAGTACCTTGTTATTGAGCGAGGTAACACAGACGAGTCTTCTAGGATTTATTCGTCATCTGTTGGCGAGCCTCTTGAAATAGACAGGAAGCTTTGGAGCTTAGACGGGTTTTTAACACTAATTGTATAAGGATATTTATGTTTGAATTTGAAGACGATGAGGCGCTTGGTAAGGTCATTTCTGTTGATACTGGAAATGTGATTGTAGAAGTCGGAGATGTCGAACAACTTAAGCGGCTTCAAGTTAACCATCTAGCGGTGTTGCAAAGTAGCAGGCCAGGTCAGCATCTAATAGGTTTGATTACGCAGGTAACCCGCAAGAAAATAGCTGACACTTCAGTCTCAATGGATGGAGAAGAGGAAGTTCCAAATGAGCAAAATCTTTGTAAATTATCGTTGATCGGTACTCTATTGGTGAGACATGGCGCTCAAAGAAACGTGTTTAGGCGAACACTTGAAACCGTGCCAGAGATTGACGCAAACTGCTTTTCGTTAGAAGGTGAAAACCTCACTGATTTTATGCGATCGCTTTCAAATATTGCCAATGTGGCGAACCCGTTGACTATCGGAAAGTACACACTTGATGAAAATGCTGTTGCCTATTTAAACGGAAACAAACTATTCCAACGCCACGCGTTTGTTGGTGGTAGCACTGGGTCGGGTAAGTCTTGGACGACTGCTTTAATCATTGAACAAATGGCCCAACTGCCTCACTCTAATGCAATCGTTCTAGACCTCCATGGTGAATATGCGCCATTGACAGGTCATGGTATCCAACAGCTAAAGGTTGCTGGTCCTGCGGACGTTGAAGCTGCTCTCCAAATTACGGACGGGGTTCTATATTTCCCATATTGGCTTCTATCCTATGAGGCATTGGTGTCAATGTTGGTTGACCGTAGTGATCAGAACGCTCCTAACCAAGCTATGGTTATATCAAGAGAAATTAATAATGCAAAGAAGTTATATTTGGAGTCTGTTAATAGACCAGATATTGTAGACAATTTCACTATTGATAGTCCTGTACCATTTGATTTGCAAGAAGTTCTGGGTCGATTGGAGTTCTTAAATAGCGAAATGGTAGCTGGTGCTAAAGCTGGCACTGAAAAGCAAGGTGAGTTTCATGGAAAGCTGGCTCGGCTAATAGCTCGACTAGAAAATAAGATTCAAGACAGGCGGTTAGGGTTCATGTTCCAAGGCGGCTCTGATGTCGTAAATTTTGATTGGCTTGAGCATCTTACTGCTGCATTACTTGGTAGTAGCCAAGAAAATCAAACTGGTGGTATCAAAATTATAAACTTCTCAGAGGTACCGTCAGATATACTGCCTCTTATCGTCTCGTTAGTAGCACGGCTAGCTTTTTCGGTTCAACAGTGGACTCCCAATACATTGAGACATCCAATAGCACTGCTATGTGATGAAGCTCATTTATACATTCCTCAGCGAAACAGTGGGGCTACTGCTGACAATATATCGCTCGACATTTTTGAACGAATTGCGAAGGAAGGACGGAAATACGGCGTTAGTTTGGTTGTCATTAGCCAAAGACCGTCTGAGGTAAATAAAACAGTATTGAGTCAATGTAGTAACTTCATTTCCATGAGATTAAGTAATGCAGAAGACCAAGCCGTGATTAAAAGATTGCTTCCCGATAGTTTAGGGGGCTTTGCCGATATATTGCCAACGTTGGATACAGGAGAAGCATTAATTGTCGGAGACGCAAGTTTACTCCCTAGTAGAATTCGAGTTGATGAACCACAGCAGAAACCAAACAGTGGAACGGTAGATTTTTGGGACGAATGGCAGGTGCCTGCTAAAGTAAACCGCATTTCAGTTGCAGTCGATAATTGGCGTAAGCAAAATATTCAGTAAGGTTGTTTGACCGAAAATCTATTGAACTGATGATGCCATAACGATATTTGAACATGTAACCTGGTAGTTGTTAGTTTGTAAATTGTGATGAACATTGAATTGTTACATTTAGGTTATCCTCCAAAAATAAAAAATGCTCCGACGGTTACGGAGCATTTACTTAATTAAGTTAAAAAATACTTTTTTTGTCGTGCGAAAAATCGATGTTTTATTATCAACCCACTTTGATATCCAAGCAGATATTCATACCTGCTTGGTAAAGATAAAGACCTCACAGATTAAAACGGTAATCTTGATTCACTGATTTAAACACTGCACTTTAGTCTCACAACGAAGTAAAGTCGAAATGTGTTTATACCTCGTTGTTTAAACGTCGTTCGCTCTCGTATCCTGCCCTTAGGATTGCTCAGCAATCGTTTTGATAGGAATATTGTATGACCCATGTTTTGCAGTTAATTACTTGTATTAATAATCACATGCCTTTTACAGATCTCGCTGCCGTCCAGCAGTTCTTGAACACTCTCATGATCTCGGACCAATGCGCCTTGGTAACCGCACTTGCTGTTGGAGAGGATCACTCGCCGTATTGCATCTGGCCAGATGGCTCTGATGCAATGCAGTATGAATTACCGTTTAACCGGTTCATGATCACTGGTAACGGGTTCTCTGGGGGAGAATGGAACATCCAACCTTCGGCTTTTGCGCAGTTCATTTATCAGCGAAATTCATATGGAAAAGAGTGTTTCAAGTGCTTCATCAAAAATGCATTTATGCGAAAACCCAACAATTTTGGTCAGGCACAGACACTACACCAACATTTACATTCTTTTTGAAATCAAAGAAATCACAAACCGCTAATACTTGATTTTAAGGTTGCCTAGACAGCAGCCTTTTTTTTTGAATAGTATTCAAGACCAGTAACATGAAAAAACCCATAAAAAACGCGGCTTAGCGCTACAGTTCAGCGGCGCAAATAGGTATACTTTTCAGTCATTTTTACCAGCAGGTCAGGCTAATGCAAAAGTACGATATGAAGACCTTCCAGGGGTTGATCCTGGCATTACAAGATTATTGGGCACGCCAGGGCTGCGTTATTGTTCAGCCGCTGGATATGGAAGTAGGGGCCGGTACTTTCCATCCTATGACTTTTTTACGTTCTTTAGGCCCGGAGCCTACCAACGTGGCTTATGTGCAGCCTTGCCGCCGTCCTACCGATGGCCGTTACGGTGAAAACCCAAACCGTCTGCAGCACTACTATCAATTTCAGGTGATCTTAAAACCGTCACCAGCCAATATTCAGGAGCTGTATTTAGGTTCCTTACGTGAACTGGGTATTGATACCCTGGTGCACGATATCCGTTTTGTCGAAGACAACTGGGAATCGCCAACGCTGGGCGCCTGGGGTCTGGGTTGGGAAGTGTGGCTAAACGGCATGGAAGTGACTCAGTTCACTTATTTCCAGCAAGTAGGTGGCCTAGAGTGTCGTCCTGTCACAGGCGAAATTACCTATGGTTTAGAGCGTTTGGCGATGTATATCCAGGGCGTCGACAGTATTTATGATCTGGTATGGGCTGACGGTCCTTTAGGCCGTGTCACTTATGGTGATGTATTCCACCAGAACGAAGTAGAGCAATCCACTTACAACTTTGAATATGCTGACGTACCAGCGTTGTTCACTTACTTCGATCAGTGTGAAGCCGAAAGCCAGAAGCTGATTGAAGCAGGTTTAGCTTTACCGGCTTATGAAAAAGTAATGAAAGCCTCGCACGCTTTTAACTTACTGGATGCCCGTCACGCTATTTCTGTGACCGAGCGTCAGCGTTATATTCTGCGGGTTCGCACCCTGGCCAAAGCCTGTGCTGAAGCCTATTTCGCTGCGCGGGAAAAGTTAGGTTTTCCCCTATGTAGTGATAGCAAGCGCCGTAACCAGTCTAAGCAGGAGGCATAATGTCTGTGCAAGATTTTTTCGTAGAAATTGGTACCGAAGAGTTACCACCAAAGGCCTTAAAAACCTTAGCTACTGCCTTTAGCGACAATATTGTTGAAGAGCTGGCAAAACACAACTTAAGCCATGGCGAAGTCAGCTGGTACGCAGCTCCACGCCGTTTAGCCGTTCGTGTCAATCAACTGGCGTTGCAACAGCAAGACAAAGTAGTGGAAAAACGTGGCCCGGCTTTGGCTGCTGCTTTTGATGCTGATGGTCAGCCCACTAAAGCTGCTGCAGCCTGGGCTGCATCAAACGGTATTACTGCTGATCAGGCTGAACGTTTAGAAACAGACAAAGGCGCCTGGTTAATTCATAAAGCGCTGATTAAAGGCGAAAGCACAGCTTCTTTATTACCAGCTGTAATCAGCACTGCTTTAGCTAAGTTGCCAATTGCCAAGCCAATGCGCTGGGGCAATTCAACGGCCGAATTTATCCGCCCTGTGCACACTGTCACCTTGTTATTAGGGGACGATGTAGTACCTGCAACTATTCTGGGCAAAGAGTCAGGCCGTGTCAGTTATGGCCACCGTTTCCATGCACCAGCTTTGGTCGAAATCAAAAATGCCGATGCCTACTTAAGCACGCTGGAACAATCTTATGTCATTGCCGACTTCGCCAAACGTAAAGCCATTATTGCTGAAAACGTGGCAGCAGAGGCCAAAGCCTTAAACGGCGTGGCGCTGATGGATGAAGCTTTGTTGGAAGAAGTGGCCTCTTTAGTTGAATGGCCTGTTGTGCTGGTAGGTTCTTTTGAAGAACGTTTCCTGCAAGTTCCGGCTGAGCCGTTAATCTCCACTATGAAAGACAACCAGAAGTATTTCCCGCTGGTTGATAACAATGGCAAGTTACTGAATAAATTCATTTTTGTGGCCAATATCGCCAGCAAAGACCCAAGCCAGATTATCTCTGGTAACGAAAAAGTAGTGCGTCCACGTTTATCTGATGCTCAGTTCTTTTTTGTGACAGACGCTAAAACCAAACTGGTTGATCGCCTGCCAGCTTTAAGCACTGTATTGTTCCAGCAAAAGCTGGGAACTTTACTTGAGAAATCAGAGCGTATTGCCAAAGTTGCTGCTTTTATTGCTGGCAAAATTGGTGCTGATGTTACTCATGCAGAACGCGCTGGTTTGTTATCTAAAACCGACTTAATGACCAATATGGTTGGCGAGTTCCCTGAAGTGCAGGGCGTGATGGGTATGCATTATGCCCGTCTGGACGGTGAAGCCGAAGCAGTAGCTGTAGCGCTGAACGAGCAATACAAACCACGTTTTGCCGGTGACAGCCTGCCAAGCCAGCTTGAAGCTTGTGCTGTGGCCATTGCCGATAAAATGGATTCGCTGGTTGGTATTTTTGGTATAGGTCAGGCGCCAAAAGGCGACAAAGACCCGTTCGCCTTACGCCGAGCTGCTATTGGTGCGCTGCGTATTATGGTAGAAAAACAGTTACCACTGGATCTGATTGAATTGATTGAATTCAGTAAAACCACCTTTGGTGACAAGCTGACTCAGCAAAGCGTATCGGATGAAGTGCTGGACTTTATGCTTGGCCGCTTCCGTGCATGGTATGAAGGCGAAGGTTTTGGTGTAGACGTGATCCAGGCTGTATTAGCCCGCCGTCCAACCAATCCGGCCGACTTCGACCGTCGTGTTAAAGCCGTAGCTGAATTCCGCAAACTGGACGCCGCTTTAGCTTTAGCCGCCGCCAATAAGCGGGTAGCAAACATTCTGGCCAAAGTCACAGAAGCTATTCCTGCCAGTATCAACAGCGCTCTGCTGAGTGAAGAAGCCGAACAAGCTCTGTATAAGGCCATAGTGGCCGAACAGGCCTATCAGGCCACTGTAAGCAGCTACGCTGAAGGTTTAAGCCATCTGGCCGCCATGCGCGATGTAGTCGATCAGTTCTTCGACAAAGTCATGGTCAACGCCGACGATGCAGCAGTACGCTTAAACCGTCAGGCTTTGTTACAGCAATTACGTGAATTATTCCTGCGCGTAGCGGATATTTCTGTATTGCAGTGATAAGTAACTGATTGATAGTAATTAAAAAAAGGAGCTTCGGCTCCTTTTTTAATTCCCGCACCTAAACACAGAACCTAAAGTTATAGTGAAAAAGTGTAGCCCTAAGTGCTATATTCAATGTTTTACAGAGGTAAAAATTAATGGGTAACTCTATTCTGGATATGGTGCAGGAAACTGCACGCGATTTAGATAAAGCCGGAGTATTAAAAGACCAAACATTAAGGGACTTCGATCTGTTGTGCCTGCCTGCTGTGGAGGAATTTGATGCGGAGCAAATAAAACAAATCCGCTTAGATAACAAAGCCAGTCAGGGTGTGTTTGCCGCTTATCTGAATACCAGCAAATCTACAGTACAAAAATGGGAGCAGGGTCAGAAAAAGCCGAATGGCCCGTCACTAAAACTGCTGAATCTGGTCGCTAAAAAAGGTTTGGAAGTGTTGGCTTAGTGTGAGATTAGCCACTTACTGATTCAACCATTTCCTAAACAAAGCCGTTCTGGTTTTACTGCTGACGGTGGGTTCTTTATCGCAGCTTAGCACTACAGCCACTGACTCTTTGTTGTAAGGCTCTACCTGCAAAATACTGCTGATATGCAGGATATCGCTGCGGTTTAGCCTGAAAAATTCGCTGGGATCGAGTTGGGCTTCAATATCGCCTAAATTGGCTTCCGTCAAAATATGTACGCTGTTGTGTTTATCTGTGGCCAATAGTACGCCGTTGGCGGCACGAATAAGCAGAATATCGGCGACTGGTAAAATAGATAAGCTTTGGCCTTTGCGTAATAAAAACCGCTTTTTATAAGCCGGAGCTGCGGCAACCACAGGCTGTTGCAGCTTATGTTTAAGCTGGGCAAAGTTCAGCATGGCTTCGGCAAATCTGGGGTAGGAGAAGGGCTTCAGTAAATAATCCACCGCCTGGTACTGAAATACCTGCATCCAGTATTGATCGTAAGCTGTGGTGAAAAGCACAGGGCAAGGCAAATCCAGCTGTTCTAATGCAGTAAATACCTGGCCATCTGTCAGCTCTACATCAGAGAAGATTAAATCCAGTTGTAAAGCTTTTGGATCTGCACTGAAAAACTCCAGTACCTGAGCGACAGAACTTAGCTGAGCTATCACTTCGGCATCGGGTTGGTATCGTTTCAGATAACCGACCAGTTTTTCCGCTGCTAATAGCTCGTCTTCAATAATCAGTACTTTCATGGCTAATCCTTGCTTATGCCGCCTATTCTAAACACTGTGTTGTAGCGGCACTTTCACTATAAATTCGTCGTTTTGTATTACAGTTATGGGCTTGCCAAGCAAGGCTAAACAACGTTCGGATAAATTTGTTAAACCTGTGCCTGTGCCAGGTTGAGCAAAAGCTTTAGGCCGAAGTAAATGGCGAACTATCAACTGGTTTTGCTGCAGCTCGATCTGTATAAACAAAGGCTGTTCGGCTGAAGCGCTGTTATGTTTTACAGCGTTTTCCAGCAGCAACTGCAGGCAGCAGGGTACCAGTTGATAGTTGGTTTGTTGTTCTGATTCTATACAGATCTTTAACTGAAAACTGGCCGGAAAGCGCTGCGCTAATAGCGCCATATAGTGCTCTGCAAAAGTCCGCTCGTCGGCCAGTGACACCAGCGTTTTGCTGCCTTGTTGCAACTGATAGCGGTAAATATCAGCAAAATGGTCGAGAAACTGTTCGGCCTGGTCCGGGCTTTTATGAATAAGCACAGAAAGCACATTTAAGTTATTAAATAAAAAGTGCGGGTCCAGCTGTTGTTGCAACAATTGCAGTTTGAACTGCTGGTTATGCTGCTGTGCTTGCAGAAGCTCCAGTTGCTGTTGTTGCTGACGTTTTAATGCTTGCCAGAGCAAGTCAGCTCCGGCTATTAAGCTATGCACCAGCAGATACATCAGGCTGACCCGCAGATACTGTTGCAGAGCTAAGGGCTGGCTTATCGCTGTGTCTATTACCAGCTGTAGTCCTGTCATCAGGCCAACAAAAATCAGTAAACTCAGGCCAAAACTTTGGCTATAACGTTGCAGCAATGAAGCCGCAGCGTCTTTAGCCCAAAATACTGCATCTAACTTACGGCTTAACCACAGCGAGAACACAGCCTGCAAGGTCAGCCAGACAGGGGCATCGGCATGAAATTGTAGCTGTTGCCCTGGCGCTGTTTGCAGCAGCGCCAGATACAACATCAAGCCATAGGAAAACGCCAATAACAGTAAAAAGGTTTTTAGTTGTTTCATCATTTCACCTGTACTGCTTCTGGTAAACGCATCAGTTCGCTGCCATCTTCGGCATAAAACACCAATTGAGGTTCACCATCTGTGCCCACCGCCATTTCAATTCGTTTATTTCCTTGTGGATCATTAAGTTGCAGCATTGCCTTTTTGTTTAATGTGCCATAAAAAGCCCGTCTGTTACCATGAATATCTGGGTGGAGTTGTTCCAGTTCTTTGATCTTGGCTGCCGCCGTCGCATCACCTTTTTCGGCGGCAAACATCAGTTGCATATAATCATCAATAGGGTACTGCGGCCTGTCTATCACGTTCAGGCCTGTCACCAGCATACCGTCCTGCTCTATATGCTGCAGCGCCAGGCTTTGGTCCTGATTGTAACGGTCAAAAGATAAGTGCAGGCCATGCTCTACCTTGCCGTCTTTTTCAAAACCACGGAACACAAAACCACCGTTTTCAGTGCCTTCGTCATTGTAAAAAATCATGCCTGGGCGCGGGCCTGGATCAAAAAACTCTTTGCCATCTTTTATGGCTTTAGGTGCATGGCCGGTATTGGCTATCACCAGTCGTGGATGACCGCTGGGTTCCATTACATTAATACGCTACACATTCAGTTCGCGTACTGTGCTGCTGTCGCTTGGCAGCAGCTGGGTTTTAATAGTTAAAGCCGCCAGCGTTGTGATTAACAGCAGGTTTAAGTTGGTTTGGTTAAAGATTTTATGAGTCTGTTGCATCGTATTTACCTCAGTTGTTTGTGTTCAGAAGTCTTGATGCAGGCAGTGTGGCGCACTGGTATTGGCCCTTACAGAGCAAACCTATAAAGGGCAGAAAACCAAGGTTAAAGAGTGGATAAATTCAGATAAACAAAACAGCTTGTCCACATAACCCCTTACATTTAAAAGCTTAAGCCTGCTCTGCTTTTGTGTCAGTCTGATCCTTATTAAAAGCTAAATAAGGAAAGACTGATGCAGAACAGGATCAAGCTAAGGCTGTTAAGTGGTGGCTTGCTGATTGCGACCAGTATTCTGGCTATACCGGCTTCGGCTATTGTTATTCGTCACGACAAAGCGCCAGAGCTGTATCTGGCCAGCAAAGCCGATTTCCCTCCTTTGGTGACTTTCTATAACATTGGTGTGCACGGTACTTTGATTGCGCCAGAGTGGGTGCTTACTGCTGCTCATACGGTGTTTTGTTTGGAGCAGGGCCAGCCCATTCAGGTGGGTGAGGAGCTGGTTGAAGTACAGGCGCGCTACAGTTATCCGTCTTATCGGTTGGGTAAACACAACGATTTGGCGCTGATTAAGCTGGTAAAACCTGTGCTGAGTGTGGAACCTGCCAAATTGTATCGACAGCAGGATGAACGCGATCAAGTGCTTTGGTTTATTGGCAGTGGCGGCACAGGCACTGGCTTAACAGGTGAAACTGTAGGCTATAAAGAAAACAACGGCGTGCTGCGTAAAGCTCAGAATAAAGTAACGGCAGTGACCAAATCCGATCTGCGTTTTGTTTTTGAATCGGATCAACAGGCTCTGGAACTGGAAGGTGTATCAGGCAATGGCGACAGTGGTGGCCCGGCTTTTCTGAAAAAAGAGGATGGTTATTACCTGCTTGGAGTGAGCTCCAGAGTGGATTCCTGGTTTAAGGATGTAGGCGAATATGGTGTCAAAGAGCTGTATACCCGAGTTTCCAGCCATGCCAGTTGGATAGATCAGGTGATGGCTGCGGATGATGCAGCCAGAGCAAAACTAAGCTCTACAGATGGTTTCTTACAAGAAGGTATGACAGCTGAAAACTTGCCGGGCATTTGTGCTTCTTTAAGCCTGAAAACTAAGTCTTAGATCCGGCCTTAGCCAGATTTTTTCACTAAATAACGATAAGGCTCAACGCTGGTATCGCTGGCTACCAGTTCATGTTCCATAAAACGGCAAAAGGCTGGGATGTCGCGGGTAGTGGCAGGGTCGTCAGCGGTGATTAATAGCGTCTGGCCTGCCGCCATTTTGCGAATAGCCAGGCGCGTCAGCATGACAGGTTCAGGGCAACGTAAACCTAAAGTATCCAGTTGCTGATCCGCTGCTGCAAATAACTGTTCCGGGTTCGACATAAGCTCTGGCTCCGCTGGTTCCGCACTAAAAGGGCGCTTATGCTAACTTAGCTTATGGGTGCTGAAAAGCAGGATTTAGGCGAAAACTCCAACTTCAGGCTAAGATTGGGCAAAAGGAAGAAAATTACCATGGCATCGGCACTCACCTATGCATAGTTCGGGTGATGCGACAGGAGGCCTGCGAATGAAACGTTTACTATTTACAACAATGCCTTTAGATAATGCGACCAACAGGTTACAGCATGGCTGGTTAAGGTATCAGCAGAATACCAGCGACGTTCAAATACGAGATGGCTTAATGCTAAGGCTAAAAATCACTTATGAAATCAGCCATAAAATGCTGAAGCGTTATCTGGAAATGGCATCAGCCACCCCTGAGCTATTTGAGCAGATGCCTTTTCAGGACTTAGTCCGCACTGGTAATGAGCAGGGTTTATTAGTGGGAAGTTGGCCGGACTGGCGTTTGTATCGTGAAATGCGTGGCAAAACCAGCCATAGCTACGATGAAGCTGTGGCTTTAGAAGTGGTAGCTGGTATTCCAAAGTTTTTAGCTGAAGCCAGCTATTTATCTGAGCAATTACAAAAGAGAATGGCATGAGTATTAGTCAGTTAGATATCAGTTCTGAGCATTTGGCCATAGTGCAGCATATCCTGCGACAACTGGTGCCTTCCTGTGAAGTCTGGGCTTTTGGTTCACGCGTTAAAGGTGCTGCTAAACCTTTTTCTGATTTAGATTTGGTGATTATGTCGCAGCAGCCTTTGTCGTTAGCCTTAATGGCCAGTTTACAGGAAGTTTTCTCTGAGTCTGATTTGCCGTGGAAAGTAGATATTGTGGATTGGTCGACAACAAGCCCGGATTTCAAGGCTGTAATAGAGCAGCAGAAAGTAAAAGTTCAGGCTGTGGTGTTTTAAAGCCTCCGCAGCTGTATTTCAAAGTACAAATAAAAAGGGCTGGCCGAAGCCAACCCTGTTATTCAAAAGCGAACAGCTGATATTTATTTACTCAACACGCTCAAACACTGTCGCTATGCCCTGGCCTAAACCAATACACATAGTAGCTAAGCCGTATTTGCCGCCTTTGTCTTCCATTACGTTAATCAAGGTTGTGCTGATACGTGAACCTGAGCAACCCAGCGGATGACCTAAAGCTATAGCGCCGCCGTTTAAGTTCACTTTGGTGTTCATATATTCCAGCAAACCTAAGTCTTTCATCACAGGCAGAGCCTGAGCAGCAAAAGCTTCGTTTAATTCGGCGTAGTCGATATCGGCAATAGTGATGCCCGCAGCTTTTAAAGCTTTTTGACTGGCCGGAACCGGGCCATAACCCATAATAGACGGGTCACAACCAGCTATACCCATACCTATGACTTTAGCGCGGATTTTTAAACCCAAAGCTTTGGCTTTTTCTTCGCTCATTACCAGCATGCCAGAAGCACCGTCTGATAAAGCGGAAGAAGTACCAGCAGTCACAGTACCGTTGGCCGGGTCAAACACCGGACGTAAAGCGCCCAGAGCTTCTACTGTGGTTTCAGGACGGATCACTTCATCTGTATCAAATACTTTTAATACGCCATCAGCGTCATGGCCTTGCACCGGGATAATTTCGTTTTTAAAACGACCTTGCAATGTGGCTTCATAAGCTAAACGGTGTGAGCGGGCGCCAAACTCGTCTTGTTGCTGACGGCTGATGCCATGCAGTTTACCTAAGAGTTCAGCGGTTAAGCCCATCATGCCAGAAGCTTTGGCGATGTTTTTGCCTAAACCAGGGTGGAAATCGACACCGTGGTTCATCGGCACATGGCCCATATGTTCCACACCACCAATTAAATACACCTCGCCCATGCCGGTTTGAATGGCACGTACTGCGTCGTGTAAGGCTTGCATCGATGAACCACAAAGGCGGTTTACCGTCACAGCCGGCACTGAATGTGGAATGCCTGCCAATAACGAGGCATTACGGGCGACGTTAAAACCTTGTTCCAGAGTTTGTTGTACACAACCCCAGATAATGTCGTCTATCTCGGCCGGATCTAAAGCCGGATTACGTTCAACCAGAGCGGCCATTACATAAGCGGATAATTCTTCAGCACGCACGTTGCGGAAGATACCTGCTTTAGAACGACCCATAGGGGTACGGATACAATCAACGATCACTGCTTGTTTCATTTGTTTCTCTCCGCCTTAAACCGGGTAGAACACGGCACCAGAAGCTGCCATGGCGCGGGTTTTGTCTGTTACCTGATAGATTTCACCTAAGTGGGCGTATTTGTCGGCTAAAGCCACAAAGTTAGCCAGACCAATGGTGTCGGCATAACGCAACGGGCCACCACGGAACGGAGGGAAACCTAAACCATAAATTAAGCCCATATCAGCTTCTGCAGCGCTGGCAACAATGCCTTCTTCTAAGCAGCGGATCACTTCGTTAATCATTGGCACCATACAACGGGCAATAATATCGTCCGCGCTGAATTCCACACCTGTGCTACCAGCTTTAGCCAATAATTCGTAGGAAACTGCATCAGAGTCTTTTTTCGGTTTGCCTTTGGCGTCTTTGCTGTAGGCATAGAAACCGACACCGTTTTTCTGACCATAACGCTGCGCCTGATACATCAGAGCAACAGGGTCGTTTTCTACTTTGCCCATACGAGTTGGGAAACCAGCAGCCATTACGTCTGTGCAGTGGAAAGCGGTATCTAAACCAACCACATCCAGCAAGTAAGCTGGGCCCATAGGCCAGCCGAAGGTTTTTTCCATCACTTTGTCTACTTTGGCAAAGTCAGCACCGTCTAATACCAGTTTGCTGAAACCTGCAAAGTAAGGGAACAAGACGCGGTTGACGTAAAAACCAGGGCAGTCGTTGACCACAATAGGGGATTTACCCATTCTGGCAGCGTAAGCCACTACAGCAGCTACTGTTTCTTCGCTGGTGTCTTTACCACGAATGACTTCTACCAATGGCATTTGGTGAACCGGGTTAAAGAAGTGCATACCACAGAAGCGGCTTGGGTCTTTTAAGTTGGCAGCTAAAGAATCAATAGAGATAGTAGAAGTGTTGGAAGTAATAATGGCGTCGGCCGCTACTAACTCTTCTACTTCTTTAAGTACTGCGCCTTTGATTTTTGGGTTTTCAACGACTGCTTCAACCACTATGTCGACAGTTTTCACTGCTTCCATGCTCAAAGTTGGCTGAATGCTGGCAATGACTTTCGCCATACCCACAGCATCCAGACGTTTGCGTTCCACCTGTTTGTTCAACAGCTTGGTGGCTTCGCCCATACCCAGCTCTAAAGCTTTGTCGGCTATGTCTTTCATCACGACTGGCACGCCTTTCAGTGCAGACTGGTAAGCGATACCGCCACCCATAATGCCTGCACCTAATACGGCTGCTTTTTTGATGTCTTTCGTTGCTACTTTGGCGGCTTTTTTTGCTTTGCCTTTAATCAACTGGTCATTCAGGAATAAACCAATCTGGGCAGCGGCTGCTGTAGTTTTTGCCAGTTTGGCAAAAGAAGCGTTTTCTAAGGCCACAGCACCTGCACGGTCTAAGCGGGCTGCGGCTTCAATAGTTTCTACTGCGACCATAGGCGCTGGGTAATGTTTACCCGCATTGGCAAACACCATGCCTTTGGCGGTGTTAAAGCTCATCATGGCTTCAATTTTATTCAGCTTGAGTGGCTGTAATTTGGAGGCGCGTTTTTTCTGCCAGTTCAGTTTGCCAGCTATGGCATCCTTGATCATCGATAACGCGGCGTCTTTTAATTTTTCCGGTGCAACAACGGCGTCAATAGCGCCTTCTTTTAACGCAGCGTCAGCGCCACGTTCTTTACCTGTTGTGATCCATTCCATACCACCGTCAGCACCAATAATGCGCGGTAAACGTACTGAACCACCAAAACCTGGCATTAAGCCCAGTTTTACTTCAGGTAAACCTACTTTGGCTGTAGTGTCTGCTACACGGTAGTCTGCTGTTAAGGTCCACTCAAAACCACCACCTAAAGCAAAACCACGAATAGCAGCTATGGTTGGAACTGGTAAGTCTTCTGCCAGGTCAAATACATCAGAGGCAGATTTGATCCAGGGGATAAGTTCAGCTTCAGGCTGCTGGAATGTACCTAAAAACTCAGTAATATCAGCGCCTACGATGAATGCGTCTTTTCCTGAGGTGTAAATCACGCCTTTGAGGTTTTTATCTGCATGCAGCAGATTCAAAGCGGCGCGACAATCTGCTAAGGTTTGTTGGTCAAATTTATTAACTGAACCTGCAGCATTAAAGGTAAACTCGGCAATACCATCCGCCAGATAGGCGACGGTGATGCTGTTACTCTGGTAGATCATGAATGTTCTCCTTCGTCCGATAAGGTGGACTATTGCTTTTATTCGCAACTGGTAAGATGAGTCTATTGCAGTCTCAGTGTGTCGTGGTTAAGTAAAAATTTCAACCGTTATTTAAACACTTGTTTGAATTTGCGATAGATGTCCCAGTAACTATAGGTGGTAAATATTTGTATGTGGCGTTTCTCCTCTGTTTTCCGTCCGTCGCCTTGGTTGCTGGCAACCGCCGCCTTGTCCGTGGTTTTTCCTGCTCATGCTATTAATGAGGGCATGCGTAAACGGTTTGAACTGGCCGAAAAAAACATTCATAAACTCACCGAAACTCAGGCAAAAAAAGTATTAAAAGAAATGGAATCTTACCCGCTGCAGCCTTATCTGGAGCTGGAGTGGTTGAGTAAATCACTGGATGATACCAATGCTGTTGTACGTTTTATGCAAGAGCATCAGGGCACTCCACTGGAGCGTACTTTACGTAAACGCTGGCTGATTTATCTGGCTGATCGTAAACAAGCGCAGTTATTTCTGAAAAACTATCAGTATGGCTCTGATGTAGTGCTGGATTGTCAGGCGCTGGAAATGCGGCTGGTGCTGGAAAAACCTGCGGTTGTATGGCCTGCTGTGCGTGACTTATGGGCTGTAGGCAAATCACGGCCTGATGAATGTAATCCTATATTTGACCGGTGGCGCAAAGCGGGACAGCGTACACCTGAAGCAGTCTGGCAGCGGGTACTGGCTGCTGCAAAAGCCGATAACCAACGGATGTTGCCTTATTTACGTACTTTATTGCCTAAAGATCAGCAATATCTGGCTGAAAAGTGGGTGCAAGTGATGGATAACCCTGCTTTGGTGGATCGCAAAAACTTCCTGCCGCTACGCAGCGCGCTGGAACGGGATTTAGCCGCTTATGGCATACAAAAACTGGTCTGGAAAAAGCCGGACCAGGCCATAGATGTCTGGAACAGATTTGCTCACGACCCTGCATTCAGCAATGAAAACCGCGCTGTCACAGCCCGTCAGATAGCTATAGCTTTGGCCAGCAAAAATGATCCCAGGGCTGATAAATTCATCGATATAGTACCGGCTGAATACAAAGACAGGCTTTTTGTGCAATGGAAACTGGCGAGTTTGCTGCGTAAAAAAGACTGGTACGCTGTGATTGAAGCTGTAAAGGCGTTACCAGAAGAACTGGCCAAAGATGATGCCAGTCAATACTGGCTAGCCCGCGCTTACCAGCAGGTAGACCTGAAAGAGTCGTCCACTCATATTTATCAGCAACTGGCAAAAAAACGCAGTTATTACGGTTATCTGGCCGCGGCGCATGTAGGGCAGGCTCCTAGTCTGGCACACAAGCCAGTGCCAGTGACTGAAACTGACTTTTTAGCTTTTAAAAGCAGCGCGCCAGTACGACGGATGAAAGAATGGCAAGCGATCAACAGACCCAATGCAGCGAAACGTGAACTAACCCATTTGCAGCAATATGGCTCAGATTTACAAAAATACAGTGCAGCCAAACTTGCCTATGAATTAGGCTGGTATGAAAACGCTATAGTGGCGTTGGCTAAAGCTGAATACTGGGATGATGTCGACTTACGTTTCCCTATGGCTTATAACAACGAAATTCAGACCTACTCAAAAAAGGCCAAAGTGGATCCAGCCTGGGCTATGGCCATAGCACGACGTGAAAGCACTTTTATTCCGACTGCTAAGTCGCCTGTCGGTGCCCTCGGCCTGATGCAAATTATGCCTGCTACCGCCAAACATATTACCGGCCGCAGAGTTTCGGTGGAGCAGTTGTATAATCCGGTCACCAATATTGATTACGGTACTTATTATCTGAATTATCTGATGAAACATACCGGCAATAATGTGGTGTTTGCCACTGCGTCCTATAATGCCGGTTTTAGCAGAGTGAAATCCTGGATCCCCAAAGATGGCTCAGTTCCGCTGGATATTTGGGTGGAGACTATTCCTTTTAAAGAAACCCGTGACTATGTCAAAAACGTCATGATGTATTACCAGGTCTATAGTTTAAAAATGCAGAAAAATCAGCGTATTTTTGAACCCTTGGCCGAGATGAGGATAGGGATGGAGGGCTAAAGCCTTCATGGTACACTGAGTTGATTTTAATGGTTTTTAGTAAAAAATAACGGAATTTGAATTTATGCGTCCAGCTTATCAAGAACTTTACGCCGCTCATTTATTTGCGTTACAGCAACGTACTAAAGCAGTATTAGCCCGCGAGAATCTGGACGCTTTGGTGATCCACTCAGGCCAGGCAAAACGCCAGTTCCTCGACGATATGGATTACCCTTTTAAAGTAAATCCATTGTTTAAAGCCTGGATCCCTGTGGTGGATAATCCGAATTGCTGGCTGATTGTGGATGGCGTGAATAAACCTAAGCTGGCGTTTTATCTGCCCAAAGATTTCTGGCACAAAGTACCGGATGCTCCTGATTCGTTCTGGTCTGGTTTTTTTGATATTCAAATTCTGGAAAAAGCTAATCAGGTTGAGCATATTTTGCCTTACGACAAAGGCCGTATGGCGTATCTGGGTGAACATATTGAAGTGGCTACAGCTTTAGGTTTCAGTGAAATTAACCCTGAAGCTGTGATCAGTTATCTGCATTACCATAGGGCTTATAAAACCGACTATGAGCTGGCTTGTATGCGTCAGGCCAATAGACTGGCAGTGGCTGGGCACAATGCTGCCAAAGCCACTTTTATGGCGGGTGGGTCAGAGTTTGATATTCAGCTGGCCTATTTAGCTGCAGTGGGTCAAAGCGAAAACGAAGTACCTTATGGCAATATCATAGCGCTGAATCAGAACGCGGCCATTTTGCATTACACAGCGCTGGAGCGGAAAAAGCCGACAGAGTTTCATTCGTTTTTAATAGACGCTGGTGCCAGTTTCCATGGTTATGCCGCTGATATTACCCGCACTTACAGCTTTTTAGACGATGAGTTCGCTGCGTTGATTAATGTGATGACGGAAGTGGAACTGAAGCTGGTGGATGGTTTAAAACCTGGTATCAAATACCCGGATTTACATATCGAAGCGCACCAACATATAGCCAAAATTCTGGCCGACTTTAACTTTGTGCTGATGTCGGCTGAAGGCATAGTTGAATCGGGCATCAGCCGTACTTTCTTCCCGCATGGTTTAGGTCATCACTTAGGTTTACAGGTGCATGATGTCGGCGGTTTTATGGCGGATGAACGTGGTACTCATGTTGCCGCTCCGGATGATCATCCTTTCCTGCGTACCACCCGGCTGGTGGAAGCCAATATGGTCTTTACCATTGAGCCTGGTTTGTATTTTATTGACTCCTTATTGGCGGATTTAAAAGACACAGTTCATGGCAAAGCGGTGAACTGGGAAAAGGTAGCGCAATTCCGTAAATACGGCGGCATTCGTATTGAAGATAACGTCATAGTGCACAAAGACCGCAATGAAAATATGACCCGTGATCTGAAGCTGGCTTAAGGCGTTTTGATGTCCGGCTGGTGGGTATTGGCTAACACGGCTTCGTCTGAAACGGAGATCAAACGCAGCAGGTTTTTATGTACTTTATGGCCAATCCAAAGCCTGACAGAAGGTCAGCAGATGATTCGTCAGCAAAAACAGCAACATCCACAGGCAGCTCACGTCTGCAGTGCCATGCTATTGCCAGTTGGCCCTACAGGTCAGCCACAAGCATTCAGTGATGATGGCGAACCTTCTGGCACAGCAGGTAAACCTATGCTGGCTGTATTGCAGGGCTCTGGTTTGGTGGGGCTTTGTGCCAGCGTAGTACGCTATTATGGCGGTGTTCAACTGGGCACTGGCGGTTTAGTTCGTGCTTACAGTGATGCGGTACGACAGGCTTTGCTGTCAGCACAACGCGAATTTATACCCATAAGGCATCAGGCAGATTTGTGTTTGTCTTATGCTGCTTTTGAAACTATGCAGCGTTTATGGCAGAACCGCTGGCTGATTGAACAACAAGAGTTTGATCAGCAAGTGCGCTTAACAGTGCGTATCGCTCAAAGCGATCAACAGGAATTTGAACAGCAGTTTATGCAGACCATACTCAGACTGAAAGAACTTCAGGCCAGCATTATCTGGCATCGCAACGCAGAACAGGGCTCCTGATGCAATACCGTTCTATTATCCGGATTTTAGGCCTGCTGGTTGCTATCTTCAGTATCACCATGTTACCGCCTGCCTTTATCGCCTACTGGTATCAGGATGGCGCTGGTGTACCTTTTATTTTGTCTTTTTTCCTGTCGTTACTGATAGGTTTTGTCGTCTGGTATCCAAACCGCAATGAAAAGTCTGAACTGAAAGTTCGGGAGGGCTTTTTAATAGTAGTGTTGTTCTGGACAGTGTTAGGGGCTGTTGGTGCTTTGCCGTTCTGGCTGGCGGATAAACCTGATATGAATCTGGCCGCCAGTATGTTTGAGGCGTTTTCAGGTTTAACCACCACAGGTGCTACTGTGCTGACAGGTTTAGAAAGCCTGCCTAAAGCTATATTATATTACCGCCAGCAACTGCAATGGTTTGGTGGCATGGGGATTATCGTTTTAGCTGTGGCTATTCTGCCGATGTTAGGGGTGGGGGGGATGCAGTTGTACCGGGCTGAAACTCCGGGCCCGGTCAAAGACAACAAAATGACGCCCCGTATTGCCGATACAGCCAAACATCTGTGGTTTATTTATCTGGGCATTACCATTGCCTGCGCTGTATCTTTTTATGTCGCAGGTATGAGTGCTTTTGATGCCATTTGTCATGCGTTTTCTACTGTGGCTATAGGTGGTTTCTCTACTTACGATGCCAGCATTGGTTACTTTAACAGTGTCAGTATCAATATGATTTGTTTGGTGTTTTTGCTGATCAGCTCAGTGAATTTCCCACTGCATTTTGCCGCTGTGCGTGGCAAAAATATCAAAACCTACTGGCGTGATCCAGAGTTAAAAGCTTTTATGGTGATCCAACTGGCGTTGATGGTGATTTGTTTTCTGGTGCTTTTGGAAGAACAAATTTATCCGGACTTACTCAGCGCGCTGAATCATGGTTTGTTTCAGGCTGTGTCTATGTCGACTACTGCAGGTTTCTCCACAGCAAGCTTTTCCAGCTGGCCTTTGTTTTTGCCTATTTTACTGATATTCGCCAGCTTTATTGGTGGTTGTGCAGGCTCTACCGCCGGTGGTTTAAAAGTAGTACGGGTACTGCTGTTATTCCTGCAGGGCAAAAGAGAGTTAAACCGCTTAGTGCATCCACGGGCTGTGTATTCCATCAAACTCGGGCGTCGGCCTGTGCCAGATCGGATAGTGGAAGCGGTTTGGGGCTTTTTTGCGGCTTATACCCTGGTGTTTGTGGTCATTATGTTATTGCTGCTGCTGGTTGGCATGGACAACATCAGCGCCTTTACCGCCACAGCGGCCTGTTTAAATAACTTAGGCCCGGGCTTAGGTGAAGTAGCCGCCAACTTTGCCTCAGTGCCAGACGCCGGCAAATGGATTTTAGTAGTGGCTATGATCTTTGGGCGTTTAGAGATTTTTACCTTATTGGTGCTGTTTACAGCGGCCTTCTGGAAAGACTAATTCTTGTAGGCCAATATTTTCTACATCAATTCGGAATTCCAGACGGGCGGGTGCAAGACCCGCCCCTTGGTATTTTAACGGGCTTAAGTGTTAATCCATGTTCTGGTTGGTTTGTAGGGGCCGCGGCTTGTCCCGGCCCTTCCCATCAGCACCGCGGTGCCATTAGACGGGCGGGTGCAATACCCGATCGACATCAAATAAATATCGCACTGACCTGAAACAGCCGCTCCACTTCAGTGATGTACTTTTTATCCACCAAAAATAAAATCACATGGTCGTCGGTTTCAATCACTACGTTATCATGGGCTATTAATACTTCATCGCCACGCACTATGGCGCCTATGGTCGCACCTGGTGGTAGTTTAATCTGGCCTATGGCCTGACCTACTACTTTAGAGGTCGACTTATCACCATGAGCCACAGCCTCTATGGCTTCAGCAGCGCCTCTGCGCAGTGAGTACACATTCACTATGTCGCCACGACGGATATGGGTCAGCAAAGCTGAAATAGTGGCTTGCTGCGGTGATACGGCTATATCTACTTCCCCACCTTGCAGCAAATCCACATAAGCACCACGTTTAATCAGCACCATGGTTTTTTGTGCGCCCATACGTTTGGCCAGCATGGCCGACATAATATTGGCTTCATCATCATTGGTGACTGCTAAAAACACATCGACCTGCTCGATGTTTTCTTCTTCCAACAACTCGGGGTCTGAAGCATCACCAATATAAACCACCGTATTGTCCAAAGCGCTGGACAGGTATTCGGCGCGCTCTTTGCTGCGTTCGATCAGTTTTACGCTATGATTTTTTTCTAAAGCACGAGCCAAACCATAACCGACGTTACCGCCACCGGCTATCATAATGCGGTGGTAGCTTTTCTCCAGCTTTTGTAGCTCGCTCATCACAGCGCGTATATGTTTAGTGGCTGCGACAAAAAATACTTCGTCGTCTGCTTCTATCACAGTTGTGCCTAAAGGCTTAATTGCGTGGCCACGACGGTAGATAGCTGCAACACGGGCATCCACATGCGGCATATGCTGTTTTAAAGTCGATAATGCGTGCCCTACCAGTAAACCACCGTAATAGGCTTTTACCGCTACTAAACTAACCTGGCCTTCGGCAAATTCCACCACCTGCAAAGCGCCAGGGTAGTCGATCAGGCGTTTGATATAGTCGGTCACCAGAGTTTCGGGGGAAATAAAGTGATCCACTGGCATATCGTCTTTATGAAATAACTGTTCGCGGTATTTCAGATACTGGTTAGTACGGATACGGGCAATTTTCAGCGGCGTATTAAAAATACTGTAGGCCACCTGACAAGCGACAATGTTTACTTCGTCGCTACTGGTCACTGCAATAATCATATCGGCGTCTTCAGCGCCGGCACGTTTTAAAATATCCGGGTGCGCACTATGGCCGTGCACCACCTGCAAATCGTATCTGTCTTGCAGGGCTCGTAGTTTTTCAATATTGGTGTCGACGACAGTAATGTCGTTTTGTTCACCGACCAGGTTTTCCGCTAAAGTGCCACCCACCTGACCTGCACCCAAAATGATAATTTTCATAAAGCCTCTGCGTTACCGCTTTGTCTTGCGAAGTTTGGCATAAAAGAAACCATCCATCTGTTGCTGGCCAGGCAAAATTTGCCAGTGCAGTTGTGGGTGGCTATCGGCCAGCGGGATCAGTTGTGCATCTGCATGGTCGGCTAAAAAGGCTTCTATTTGTTGCTGGTTTTCTTCCGGCAGCACAGAGCAGGTGGCATACAACAGTTCAGCATCAGGTTTTAATAAAGGCCAGATGTTACGCAGAATCTGTTGCTGCAATTCAACCAGTGGCGCTATATCGGTTTTTTTCCGCAACCAGCGAATATCAGGGTGACGACGGATCACGCCGGTGGCAGAACAGGGCACATCCAGCAATATACGATCAAAAGTTTGAAAACCTGCCCAGTCGTCCGGGTCCGCAGCGTCAGCGGTCATTACACGGGCATCTAAACCTAAGCGGTCCAGATTGTCGTACACCCTGTCTAAACGGCGTGGGTCTTTATCCAGCGCTAATACATCAGCTTCTGGTGCCAGTTCCAGAATATGGCAGGTTTTGCCACCCGGAGCACAGCAGGCATCTAAAACTGAATCCTTGTTACGTGCGCCCAGGAAATAAGCGGCATGCTGAGCTGCACCATCCTGCACTGAAAACCAGCCATCGGCATAACCAGGTAATAAGGTCACATCAGAAGCTTGTTCCAGCAACAAGGCACAAGGCAAATAAGCAAAAGGCTGACTGGCGGCTATACCTTCAGCAGCAAGAGCTGCCAGATAAGCTTCTGGTGTGGTACGTAACTGATTTACCCTCAGCCATAAAGGGGCTTTTTGCTGATTTTCATCCAGTATTTGCTGCCAGTTGTCCGGATAAGCTTGTTGTAACTGGGTAATGATCCAGCTTGGGTGGTTGTACTGAACTGGTAAAGGCGCGTCCTGAAAATCAAAAACTTCAGGTTTACGTTGTACTGAACGTAATACAGCATTAATTAAACCTGTCAGGCTTTGGCCTTTTAATTCTCGGGCCGCTTCTACTGTTTCGCCTATGGCGGCATGGTCTGGCACCCGCAAAAACTTCAACTGATACAAACCAACGTAAATTAAAAACTGCAAAGGGCGCAGGTGTTTGACCAGTGGTTTATCCATCAGCTTCTGACAGACAGTTTCCAACTGCGGCAAATAGCGCATCACACCAAAACAAATTTCCTGCAGCAGGGCTTTATCTAAAGGAGAATCCATTTCAATCTGAGCTTTGTGTAAAACTTCTGACAAGGATTTACCCTGATCCACCACCTGATAACAGGCTGTTGCCGCCAGAGCGCGTAAATTTTTACTCATCAGCTTTGCTCATCAACAGGGGGCAGCATCTGGCCTGGCTGAAACCAGTCGGCACGGCCATTAAGAAAATCCATCACTTTCATGGCTTTCTTGCCGGCAGGTTGTAATTCGGTGATCACTAAAACGCCATCAGAGGTTTGAATGGCGATACCTTTTTTATCCACCCGCAGCACCTGACCTGGCTGGCCTGAACCTGGTTCTGTGACAGCACGCCAGATTTTCAGCTGCTGAGTACCCAGTTGCAAGTAACTCATAGGCCAGGGATTAAAAGCCCGGATTTCGCGCTCAAGCGCAGCGGCTGGCTTGGTGAAATCTAACAAAGCTTCTTCTTTGGATAATTTTTCGGCGTAGTTAGCTAATTCATCCTGCTGCGGTTGGGCTTGAGCCTGCAGCGCTTCCAGATTGGCTAATGCTTGCACTAAAGCGACAGGGCCAGTGAGCGCCAGTTTGTCGTATAAGCTGGTGCTGGTTTCATCCACTGCTATAGGGGTGCTGACTTTACTCAACATAGCGCCTGTATCCAGACCTATATCCATCTGCATAATAGTGACACCGGATTCGGCATCACCTGCCCAAATAGCTCGTTGAATAGGAGCAGCACCACGCCAGCGTGGTAATAAGGAACCATGCACATTGATACAACCTAAACGAGGTGCATCTAACGCAGCTTGTGGCAGGATCAGGCCATAAGCCACTACTATCATCAGATCGGCATTTAACGCTGCTAACTCTTGTTGAGCTGCAGCCTTTTTTAATGATTTAGGTTGATACACCGGAATATCATGTTGCAATGCCAGTTGTTTCACCGGGCTTTGTTGCAGTTGATGACCACGACCTGCAGGTCTGTCGGGTTGACTGTAGACGGCAATCACCTGATGAGGAGAATTCAGCAGGGCGGCGAGATGGCGGGCAGCAAAATCTGGTGTGCCCGCAAAAATAATACGTAACGGAGTGGTCAAAATAATTCCTGCTTGGTTAACGGGCTGCGAGACGAGCTTCTTTTTCCAGCTTTTTCTTAATACGGTCACGCTTTAACGGCGATAAATAGTCGATAAACAGCTTGCCCATCAAATGATCCAGCTCGTGCTGTAAACAAATCGCCAGCAAACCTTCAGCCTGCAGTTCAAACCACTCGCCTTTGGTGTTTTGCGCTTTGACTGTCACTGCAGCAGCGCGCTCTACTTTGGCGTAGCTTTGTGGCACTGATAAACAGCCTTCTTCGTATTCGGTGTCACCACTTTTGGCAATGATTTCAGGGTTGATAAAAATCATCGGCTCGTCACGGTTTTCTGATACGTCGATCACGACAACACGCTTGTGTACATTGACCTGAGTGGCGGCTAAGCCTATGCCATTTTCGGCATACATAGTGTCCAGCAGATCTGCTGTTAATTGTTTAATTTCGGCCGTAACTTCAGGCACTGCTGCTGCGACGGTGCGTAAACGGTCGTCTGGATAATGTAAAACTGTTAATACTGTCATGGAACCTACAAAAGTCGTCTATGTTCAATTGGCTGTGCTATGGTCTAATTTTAGCCATTTATGCACAGTATGAATAGCTTAGTGTGCAAGAATTACTATAAGTACGAATGGGGATGGTGTTATGCGACAGCAGCTTCTTGCTTTTTTGGTCAGCTTTTCTGTGTTTTTCAGTATAGATCTGGTGGCTGATGAGCTGAAACTCAAGGTTGATGCGCCAACCTTGTATCTAGTCAAGGCTGGCGATACCTTATGGGATATAGCAGGTCTGTATCTGCAGCACCCCTGGTTATGGCCACGTTTGTGGAAACTGAATCCTCAGGTGAATAATCCCCATCTGATTTATCCGGGTGATCAATTGCATTTGCAGTTTGATGCCGATGGTCAGCCGATACTGACGTTAAACAGTCAAAGAGTGGCGGTCAGTTCTTCAACAGCAGCGTATACCACAGGCCATGCGGCAGGCTCAGGTACTATTAAATTAACTCCTCAAATCCGTCGGTTGGCAAAAACAGACAAACCAGTACCTGCTATTGCTCTTGCTGATATAAGGCCTTTTTTATCTGAAGAGCAACTTGTATCAGAACAGCAATTGGAAAGTTTGCCTTATGTCTTAGGTGGAAAAGACAATGTAAAAAATGCTGTCTCCGGCCATCTGCTTTATGTCAAAGGTGAGCTGGACCAAACCCAACGTTATGGTATATACCGCCAGGGCGAAGCTTATAAGGACCCTCAAACCGGCGATTTAATGGGCTATGAAGCTGTGTTGATGGCAGAAGCCAAAGTATTGCCGCCAGCTATGGTGGATGAACAACAGATCAGCCGTATTGAAGTGCAAAACTCCAGACGGGAAGTGAGGCAAGGTGACCGCTTATTACCTATGCCGCAGCATTCGGTGTATCCGGATTTCTTTCAGCTGCAATCACCGGAAACACAAGTTTCAGGGGTTATAGTGGACAGTGCATCCCAATGGCGTGAGTTTGCCAAAGGCGAAATTGTGCTGTTGAATCAAGGCCAGAATGCTCAGTTGCAACCTGGTCATTTGCTGGGGATATTCCGCAAGTCACCCGCAGTGGTCGATTTTGGTGATAAACCTTCTTATCCGGAAGACAGCGACAAACTCCAGCGTATTCTGCATGAAGTGGTGGGCTCTGCTGATGAAATGCCAACTGAGTTAGTGGGCCAGCTGATGATTGTAAAAGTGGACGAACACAGCAGCTTTGCGATGATTTTACGCACTGAACAGCCTGTTCGGGTGGGAGATTTAATAGGTAATCTCTGATGGTTTAACAAAGGAGAGGAGCATGGATGACCTCGAACATTGGATCCGTTTAGCAGCTATTCCGTCTATGGACAGACTGAAGCATCAGCAGTGGGCAAAGCTGGTTTCTTCAGCTGACTTCCATCAACTGGATGATCAGCAACTGCAGCAGCTGGGTTTTACTGCGGGCCAAATCCAGTGCCACAGAGCCATCATGCCAGAACGCATTGAGCATTGCCTTGAGTGGCTACAAAGCAGCCCTGATCACCATTTCATTCGTTACACAGACCCGCTTTACCCTGAATTACTCAGCCAGATTAAGCAGCCGCCTTTTGCCTTGTTTATCAAAGGTAATCCGGCTTTGTTAAACGAAGCCCAGATTGCGATAGTGGGCAGTCGTCAGCCCACGGCGACGGGTAAACAAGTGGCCTTTAACTTTGCCGCCGATTTATGCCGCTTAGGTTTAACTGTCACCAGCGGTATGGCCAAGGGCATAGATGGTTGTAGTCATAGAGGGGCTTTGTCTGTGCTCGGCAACACCATAGCAGTGCTTGGTCATGGTTTTGATACTGTGTATCCGGCGCAGCATAAAGAGTTGGCCGCAGAAATTGCCCACAGCGGCGCTCTGGTCTCGGAGTTTTTGCCAGATGTGCAGCCTAAAGGGGAGCATTTCCCGCTGCGTAATCGTATTGTTGTAGGATTAAGCTTGGGCACTTTAGTGGTGGAGGCCGCGCTTAAAAGTGGTTCTTTGATTAGCGCTGGTTATGCGGCAGAGTATAGCCGGGAGCTTTTTGTGATCCCAGGTTCTATCTACAATCCGCAATCGGCAGGCTGTCATCAGTTAATTCAGCAAGGTGCTAAATTAACCACTTGTGTGGCCGATATCATAGAAGAATGGAGCTTTTTGCAAAATAACAGTCTAAGTCCTATAAAGGACAAAGAAAAAAAGTTACAAACAGGCTTGTTTGACGACGGCTTGTTGGCTAACGTAGGAGATGAGGCCACAACGATTGATCGTATAGCAGAACGTAGTGGTTTGTCTGTAGCGCAAGTCTCAATTGAATTGCTTCAGCTGGAATTGGCCGGTGAAGTGGCAGCAGTACCTGGTGGTTACATCAGAGTGAGGAGGGCCTGACTATGTTTGATATCCTCATATATTTGTTCGAAAACTACATCCATAACGAGTCAGAAATTTATGTGAATCATGCCGATCTGCAGCGTGAGCTCAGCAAAGCCGGTTTCCATGATGATGATATTTTTAAGGCCCTGCGTTGGCTGGATTCTTTATCAGCTTTGCAGGAAAGTCATGTTAAGCCCTATTTAACCAAAGTTAATTCGACCGCAATTCGTATTTATACTGTGGAAGAGCAACGTAAGCTGGAGACTGAGTGTCAGGGTTTCCTGCTGTTTCTGGAACAAATCAACGTGCTGGATGCGCCCACCCGCGAGATGGTATTGGACAGAGTCATGGACCTGGATCAAAGTTCTGTTAGTCTGGACGATTTAAAATGGGTGGTGTTGATGGTGCTGTTTAATGTGCCTGGTCGTGAAAATGCTTATGCCCAGATGGAAGACCTTATTTTTGACGAACCTACAGGGCCGCTGCATTAAGCGGCCTTTTTCGTTGCAAGCCTCGCTGTAACGACTATTACTTTGGGTATATAATCTTGCTTGTTTTCTTCTATGGCCTTTGTATGTCCCAGTCTGACGATACACTTTTTCAACACGAAAAAACCGCAGAGCCTTGTCCTCTGTGTGGCCATGCTTTGCAGATAAAAAGTGGCAAAAACGGGCCTTTTTTAGGCTGTAGCAACTATCCGGTCTGTAATTACCTTAAAGCGCTGCATCCCCATGAAAATACTGTGGTAAGAGTATTAGAGGATCAATTTTGTCCAGAATGCGGAAACGAACTGGCGGTCAAAAATGGTCGCTACGGTATGTTTATTGGGTGTAGCCATTACCCACATTGTCATTTTATTGTGCATGCTGATGAACCCGAACCCAGCGATGTGCCTTGTCCTGAATGCAAAAAAGGCCAATTGCTGGAGCGTACCAGTAAATACGGCAAAGCTTTTTATGGCTGCAGCAGATACCCGGACTGCAAATGCCTGCTGAATTTTAAGCCTGTCGAAGGGCAATGCCAGTTCTGTAATTATCCATTGTTGATGGAAAAACCTTCGGCTTCAGGCGTGAAACTACTGTGCGCCAGTAAAAAATGTCAGAAAGTGCAGGGGAACTAAAGCTGGCAAAGAAGATCCTTTGCCAGCTTTACAGTCAATAGTAGTGTTATTGCAGTTGTTTCAGACGCGCCGCCACTAACTCCAGCTCAGGAAACTCATCTTCAGGTAAATGCGGACGCAACAGATCAAAACGTTGTGCCAGTTCGCTGGTGCTGGTTGCACTTAAATTGATATGGCCCATTTTGCGGCCCGGCCTTTTGCCTTTGCCATACCAATGTAAATGGCAGCTTGGCAAAGTTAATACTGCAGGGCTGACATGATCTTCACCCAAAATATTTACCATCAAAGTGGGGCGCACTAAGTCTGTGCTGCCGAGTGGCAAACCACAAACAGCCCGTAAATGATTTTCAAACTGGCAGGTGTCCGCGCCTTGTTGAGTCCAGTGTCCTGAATTATGCACTCTTGGCGCTATCTCATTCACCAGCAACTGATCGCCAACCTGAAAAAACTCCAGCGCCAATACACCAACATAATCCAAAGCCGTGGCTACAGCTTCAAACATCTGCCTGGCTTGTTGCTGTAGTTCCTGTTGACCAGGTAAAGCCAGAGATACCGCCAGTACACCAGAGACATGATGATTTTCTGTCAGAGGATAAACCACCATATCGCCAGCCTGGTTACGGGCGCCGACTAAACTGACTTCACGGTCAAAGCGGACAAACTGCTCAGCGACTATGGCTTGTGGCAATGTGTGATCGGCCCCTGCCATAAACTGCTGGATATCAGCCCAAACTCCTTGTGCATCCGACTGAGTTTTTAAACGCCATTGGCCTTTGCCGTCATAACCGGCCAAAGCGCTTTTCAACACCAGTGGTAAACCCAGCTGTTCAATCGCCTGATAAAAATCCTGTTCAGTCACCACAATTCTGTAGGCGGCGTTAGTTACACCTGCTTTATCCAATAATTGTTTTTCCTGACGCCTGTCGCCACCTGCTTTTATCGCTGTGCTGTTCGGTAAAAACTTACCGCTTTGCTGGCAAAGCTCCTGAACCGGGTAAGGGATATGCTCAAATTCAGAGGTGATCACATCCGCATTGGCTATAGCTTGTGCCAGACCAGTCCCCAGTTTTTGCTGAGTGACAGGGTCAACAATAGTGTCGCTGTTCACATCATAAGCTGAAACTTTTAAGTTCAGCGGTGTACCAGCCAGGCTCATCATGCGAGCCAGTTGACCAGCACCTAAAACCAGAACCTTCATCAGTTATTCCTCGGCTGGGTTAGGCTGGGCAAGCACTGTGTCTGTTTGTTCTTTGCGGAATGCATCAATTTTGCTCATCAGCTCTGCATCAGAGGTCGCCAGAATTTGTGCAGCAAGTAAACCAGCGTTAGTCGCGCCAGCTTCGCCTATAGCAAGGGTACCTACTGCAACACCTTTTGGCATCTGCACTATGGATAACAAAGAGTCCAGACCTTTTAAGGCTTTAGACTGAACTGGTACGCCTAAGACGGGCAAGCTGGTAAAAGCCGCAGCCATACCAGGTAAATGCGCTGCACCACCTGCACCTGCAATAATGACTTTTAAACCACGTGCAGCTGCACTAGTGGCATAGTCGGCTAAGAGTTGAGGAGTTCTGTGAGCTGAAACAACGGTAGTTTCATAGGCGATTTGAAAACGATCTAACATATCGGCCGCGTTTTTCATTGTGGGCCAATCAGATTTAGACCCCATGATAATACCTACTTTCATCGTTGTTTCCTTAAAGCTGCTAAGAACTGGCATAATAAGGCCGCTATTATATACGCAAAGTAATTGAAGCTGTAGCTTCTGCTAAGACTCTGGCCGTGACCAGAAAGACTTTTGACTAAAAAACCTCAGATACAGGGCTTAGAAAAGTGACTGATATAACATCTGCCGTTACTGCGTTGCGGCAAGGCCAGGTGATCGCCTATCCAACCGAAGCTGTGTTTGGTGTCGGCTGCGACCCGGATAATGTTCAGGCCATCGAAACTTTGTTGCAGGTCAAACAAAGGCCAAAATCCAAAGGCTTAATCTTAATAGCTGCAGACTTTTCTCAGTTGATTCCTTATATTGCAGCCGACACGCTCAGCATGGAACAAACTCAGCTGATGCTGGACTCATGGCGCAACAGTGCAGGTGTCACAGATAAAGCTGCTGTGACCTGGGTTGTGCCTGCTTCAACACGTTGCAGTGATTGGCTGACAGGGCAGTTTGATAGCATTGCGATTCGGGTTTGTGATCACCCTGTGGTGCAGCAGTTATGTCTGGCTTTTGGTAAACCTGTCACGTCCACCAGTGCAAATTTATCAGGCCTGGAGCCTTGTCGCAGCACAGTCGAAGTTCAGCTTCAACTGGCGGATCAAGTCGCTGTGATAGTGGATGCGCCAACAGGTGGGCGCGCTGTGCCATCAGAAATACGGGATATCACGACAGGCCATATTTACCGGGCGGGTTAATAGCCGCCTGCGAATCAAGAGATAAGCAAATGCAAAATGTCGATAAACATCAGGTAAAAGCTTTTTTAATGGCACTGCAGGACAGCATTTGCGCTGAACTTGCCGCTGCTGATGGCGCATCAGTTTTTGTCGAAGAAAGCTGGGACAGAGCCGAAGGCGGTGGCGGTCGTAGCCGTGTATTAACTCATGGTGCTGTATTTGAGCAGGCTGGTGTTAATTTCTCTCATGTGTTTGGCGATAAGATGCCTGGTTCAGCCACTGCGCACCGGCCTGAACTGGCTGGTCGTAAGTTTGAAGCTATGGGCGTGTCTTTAGTGATCCACCCGCTTAATCCACATATCCCTACCAGTCATGCCAATGTGCGGTTTTTTATCGCCGAAAAAGAAGGTGAAGCACCTGTTTGGTGGTTTGGTGGTGGTTTTGATTTAACGCCTTTTTATCCGGTGGAAGCTGACGTGCTGCATTGGCATCAGGTAGCCAAAGACTGTTGTGATCGTTTTGACGCCGCTTACTACCCTAAGTACAAAAAATGGTGTGATGAATACTTCTACTTAAAGCACCGCAACGAAACCCGTGGTGTAGGTGGTTTGTTTTTTGATGATTTAAACGAGCCGGGTTTTGAGCAGAGTTTTGCTTTTATGTCTGCTGTAGGTGAAGCCTTCACTAAGGCTTATCTGCCTATAGTCGAGCGCAACAAAAACAAAGCCTATTCAGAAGCAGAACGCCAGTTCCAGCTGTATCGTCGTGGTCGTTATGTCGAGTTTAATCTGGTATTTGACCGCGGTACTTTGTTTGGCTTGCAAAGTGGTGGCCGCACCGAGTCTATTCTAATGTCGATGCCACCTTTAGTACGCTGGCAATATGGTTATCAGCCGGAAGCTGGCAGTGCAGAAATGAAATTATACGAGCGTTATCTGCAACCACAGGACTGGTTAGGTCTTAATCACTAATAAGTACAAGTCACTTCAGGCGCTTCGGCGCCTGGGTTTTATCTGTAAATCACCATCCGTAGATCATTATCTGTTGATCATATGGCTGGCCAGTTGCGCCAGTGAATGACTTAGCCCTTGCCGTAACAACTTATCTTCTACCACTTCAGCCAAAGCGTTATCCATACAAAACATCCACTGATCGCGCATCTGCTGATCAACAGCAAAAGGCATATGCCGCATCCGTAAACGTGGATGGCCGTATTTTTCTTCAAACAAAGAGGGACCGCCCAGCCAGCCTGATAAAAACTCAAAAAACTTTTGCCTTATGGCGTCCAGAGGCAGAGGATGAATCGCATACAATTCGGCGGCTTCTGGTGCTGTCGACATAATGTCGTAGAATCTGTTTGCCAGACGTCGTGTTGCTGCTTCGCCGCCAATCAGCTCGTAAGGCGTGGTCGCCGGAGTAGGATGTGGCTTGCTATTTGGCTGGCTTTTATTAAAAATCGCGTCAAACAACTTTTTCATGGTGAACCTGTGGACCGTTACGCTGTATTTGGAAATCCTGTTGGGCACTCAAAATCGCCGCTGATCCATAGCTGGTTTGCCAAACAAACCGCACAAGCTTTGAGTTACGAAGTCATTTTAGCACCGGTCGACGCCTTTGCCGACAGCTGGTTTAGCTTTGTTGCTGCGGGAGGCCGTGGTGGTAATGTCACAGTGCCTTTTAAAGAGCAGGCGTATCAGTTGGCAGAACAGCTTAGTGAACGCGCTTTACAGGCGGGAGCAGTTAACACCTTATATATAGATAAAGAGGGTGTGCTTTGTGGTGATAACACCGATGGTTTAGGTTTAGTGGCTGATTTAACCCGACTGGGTGCAGAGTTAAAAGACGCTGCGGTTTTAGTCTTAGGTGCTGGTGGTGCTTGCCGTGGTGTAGTCGGGCCTTTATTAGCTGCTGGTGTAAAGCATATTCATATAGCCAACAGAACGGCAGCAAAGGCTGAAGCCATAGCCGAACTGTTTGATAACAGAGTCACAGCTTCAGGTTATAACGAAGTGCTGGCTGAAAAGTGGAACATAGTCATTAACGCCACTTCCAGTGGGTTGGACCAGCAAAGACCTGCTTTGGCAGAACAACATCTTCAGCACTGCACTCTGGCCTACGATATGTTGTATGGCAAAAAGCCGACCGCTTTTCTGATCTGGTGTCAGCAACAAGGTGTGCCTCAGTGCGCTGATGGTTTAGGTATGTTAGTCAGTCAGGCCGCCGAAAGTTTTGTGATATGGCGTGGCGTTAAACCAGATGTCACTCCTGTACTGCAACAACTGACGGCTATGGTGAAATCATGAACCAGCAACTGATCTTTAATCATGACTTCAGTTTTGATGAAAACACAGATTCGGTCAGCTGTAGTTGTTTAGCAGCAGGCATGCGGTTACGTATCTATATAAAGAAGCCACAAGGTTGGGATAACCTAAGCTGGCTGGAACAAATTAAAGAAGACTGCTTTTATTGGGAAGAACAAATCGAAGAAGCGGCCAGAGCAGACCGCTTTAATACAGAAGGTGTGTTGTATCTGGATGGCTCAGCTTAACGGCTCGGCCAGATACTCATCTTTTAATACCACATAGTTAATCGCCGACTGAGTCAGGAAACTACGCTCTGCTTCATTCAATGGCCTGGCTTGTTTTACCGGGCTGCCTACATACAAATAACCAGACTCTAATCTTTTGCCAGGTGGTACCAGACTACCAGCACCAATAATGACATCGTCTTCTACTATGACGTCGTCCATCACTATAGCGCCCATACCCACCAGAATACGGTTTCCCAATTGGCAACCGTGCAACATGACTTTATGACCCACTGTGACATCGTCTCCTATAAGAAGAGGAGAACCGCCTGGGCCCTTTATTGTCGGGCGGGACACATGCAATACAGAACCGTCCTGTACATTAGTACGCTCACCAATACGGATAATGTTCACATCACCCCGCGCTGCTACTAAGGGCCAGATACTACTATTAAGGCCAATTTGAATATCGCCGACCAAAACAGACGATGGATGCACATAAACTCCATCAGCAAGCTGTGGAGTTTTACCTTTATATGAAGTTAATGACATAAGAATTTCCTCTGCTGCTGCAGGATTATGCGACAAATGTTGAAAAAAAGCACGGTTCGATTGAATTTCAGGCTTTCGCACTCAAAAGTATAAGTTTTCTTAAAAAGAGTATTGCACGCCGCCAAAAACTCCCTATAATGCGCGCCATGCCAACGGGGTAATGCGAAAGCAGCTCTGGGGTGGTTTTAAACTGAAGTGAAAAATGATGCAAAACATCGCTTGACACGCAGTTGAAAATCACTAAAATGGCCGCCTCGCAACGCGGTGGAGTCGAAAGGCTCAAAAG
>NZ_JAVDWR010000015.1:0-89163 GCF_031457405.1 Rheinheimera soli
AGCCTTGAGCTGGTTTTTTTATGTTTCAAATCCGCAAAGCTGTCTGGCGACAACAGTTCAGTCGGTTGCTTTCAATTAAAGCATGGCCGGCCTGTTTTTAGTGAAGCCCGTAAGAACCTCTATTTCGAGACTCGGCAGGAATTAATACCCAGCAGGCTGTACAGCGGGCAAACTCCTACAACTCCGGTCAACAGGGGTATGACACCCAGCCAACCCCAAGGGGCAATCACATCAAGCACTGCGAATGCGATCAGCACTACCCCAGCACTTACCCGAACTATTTTATCCAGACCACCCACATTTTTTTGCATCATTGTTTTCCTTATGAATTCAATAAAACAGTTATAAAGGTTGTTGTAGTTCAGTCATCTCTAATCTAATGAGTCTCGAAAACTGAAGTTTGATGCACATCAAACAAAGAGTGATTTGCCAAATTTAATTAGTTTTATCTAATATGTTTATCTCTTTTTGGTATATGCTTATACTTAATTCGAATTAATGGCTGTGGTTTAAGCAACACAGCGGGTCGATGCGCTGTGTCAGCATCAGGATCTTAGTGTTCAGAACTTTTAGTTCAGTGATGACGGAGCGCCAGGCGTTCCCTTAGGAGCATATGATGAGTGATTTTCAGGTTCAGGCTTTTTTGGATAACGACAGTGAAACCTTTAGTTATGTTGTATCTGATGTTGCCACTAAACAAGCGGTAGTGATCGATCCGGTGTTGGATTTTGATTACAAATCCGGACGAACCTCCACTGCAGGTGCAGAGCGGATGCTGGCTTATATTCAGCAGAATCAGATGACAGTGGCTTGGGTTCTTGAGACTCATGCCCATGCCGATCATCTGTCAGCAGCGCCATTTTTCAGGGAGAAACTGGGTGCAAAAGTGGGTATAGGTGCAAAGATCAGGCAAGTGCAGGCCATTTTTAAAGAGGTTTTTAATCTGGAAAAAGAGTTTTTACCTAATGGTGCCCAATTTGACCATTTATTTGAAGATGGCGAAGTACTGCAGCTTGGAACTATGCAGATTCGGGTGGTACATACACCGGGTCATACACCTGCGGATTTAACCTATCTGATTAATGAAAAAGCGGCTTTTGTTGGCGATACCTTGTTTATGCCAGATGTCGGCACTGCACGTTGTGATTTCCCCGGCGGCGATGCTTCCAGCTTATTTCAGTCGATCAACAAGCTATTCGCCTTACCCAAAACTACACAAATTTATGTCTGTCACGACTATCCAACTCAAGGGCGTGAACATGAGTATGTCACTACGGTAGGGGAGCAGCGTGAGCGGAATATCCATGTACAAGATGGGATCTCAGAGCAGCAGTTTGTTGCCAAAAGGCAAGCCCGTGATGCCACTCTCGAGATGCCACGGCTTATTTTGCCTTCGATTCAGATCAATATCAGGGCCGGGCATATGCCGCCTGCTGACGAGACCGGAAAAGTGTACTTAAAAATCCCTCTGAATCAGCTTTGAGTTGTTAGGGTTTTTTAATGGTTATTAGAGGGAGTCACTTATGATCCATGCCATTTTGGGTGCTTTACTTATAGGTGTCAGTCTGGGAGTTTTTGGCTCAGGGGGCTCTATTCTGACAGTTCCTGTGTTGATGTATCTGGTGGATATGCCCGCTTCTATGGCGATAGCGTCTTCCTTATTGATAGTCGCTGGCATCAGCTTGTTTGGCAGTATCCCGAATATAAGAAATAAAAAAGTGTCCTGGCCCCATGTGTTGCTGTTTGGTATTCCGGGCATGGCTGGTACTTATGGTGGGGCCTGGTTAGGCACTTTAGTGGACAGCGTGGTTCAGTTGTCCGTTTTTGTGGTCCTGATGGTTGTGGCTGCGGTGATGATGTGGCGTGGCAATCAAACACCGCAGCTTCAGGGCAAAATGAATAGAACTAAAGTGGTGCTGGATGGATTGGTTGTTGGGCTGATCACAGGCTTTGTTGGTGTAGGGGGCGGTTTCCTTATTGTACCGGCACTGGTGTTGCTGGGCGGTGTTCCAATGGCGATGGCGGTCGGCACCAGTTTGCTGATTATTGCGCTGAAGTCTTTTGTTGGTTTTGCCAAATACTATGAAGTGCTGACGATGCAGCATCAGTCTTTTGATTGGTTGGTGATTTCTATCATGATCGCTGGTGGTGTGGCAGGCAGTTTTTTAGGCGTATGGATTGGGCATTTGTTACCCAAAGAAAAGCTGCAAAAATCTTTCTCAGTATTTTTAGTGCTCATGGCCAGCCTGGTTCTTACTCAATCCGTTTTATAACCTGGTAAAGGAAAGTTATGAAAAGTTCACAGCAGTTGGTCAATGACGCAAAAAACAGAATTGTCGAAGTGTCAGTACAAGAATTAGCCCTGGCTTTGCAGGATCATAAGACTATTTTGGTTGATGTGCGGGAGCAGGATGAGGTTGTTCAGGGTTATATCCATCGTTCAGTGAATTATCCACGTGGGGTGCTGGAAATGCGTATCCATCAGCATCCCAGCATTGGTTCACACTGTGACAGTCAGGCTGCACTGGAATTGTTGGCAACAAAACCTATTTATTTGATCTGTCGATCGGGTGCCCGTTCTGCATTGGCGGCTGACTCCCTGCAAAACATGGGGTTTAGTACAGTTTATTCTGTAGCAGGTGGCTTTCAGGCCTGGTTGGACGCAGGTTATCCGGTAGAACTTTAGTCTTGCCTTAGCAAAGTAGGCAACAAGGCGGGTATCTGATAGCTTAGCTTTATTTTTTGATGCGTCTGATAGCAAAGCCTGTCGTTGTCATGTTGCCGGAGTTCTAATGATCAAAACCGCTGTTATTGGTTATGGCTTGTCTGCCAAAACCTTTCATTTGCCTTTTATTGTTCAGCAACCAGAGCTGGAACTGGTGGCGATCAGCAGCCGTCAGCCTGAACTCAAATCTGATTACCCACAGTTACAGCATTATCAAAATGGCGAAGAGCTGATCCGTGTATCGGATGCTGAACTGATCGTGATCACCTCCCCTAATGACAGTCATTATCCGCTGGCAAAACAAGCTTTGTTGGCCGGAAAACATCTGCTGGTGGAAAAACCTTTTGTGCTGACAGAAACACAAGGGAGGGAGCTGTTTGAGCTGGCTGAGAAGCTGCAGCGCCAGCTTTTTGTTTACCATAACAGGCGTTTTGATGGGGATTTTCTGACATTACAGCAACTGCTTGAGTCTGAGGAGCTTGGGGTTATCCGTTATTTTGAATCGCATTTTGACCGTTTCCGGCCTGTGCCAAGGCCACGCTGGCGTGAGCAACAAGGCGCTGGAACCGGTATTTTGTATGACTTAGGGCCTCATTTGATTGACCAGGCCATCGCATTATTTGGTGCACCAGAGGCGTTAACTGCCCGTTGTCGCGCTTTACGTCAGGGCAGTGAGGCAGTGGATTATTTCCACTTATTGCTGCATTACACAGATAAAGAAGTAGTGCTGCATTCCAGTCCTTTTTGTGCAGTGCCGACTACTCGATTTATTTTGCAGGGCGATTTAGGTTCTTATCATAAAACAGGCTTAGATCCACAGGAAGATGCGTTAAGGGCTGGACAAAAACCGCAAGGTGTAAGCTGGGGGCTGGAGTCTGAAGCTCTGTATGGGGTCTTGGCTAAAGCGGACGGACAAAGAATTTATCCAACCTTAGCTGGCAATTATCAGCTGTTTTATCAGCAACTGGTGGCCGCCCTGCAACAAGGTAAAGCCAGCCCTGTTTCTGCAAAACAAGCTTTGCAAGGGATCCGGCTGATCGAACTGGCTCAACAAAGTCAGCAGCTTGGCCGTACAGTGGCGTTCTGACAGATGTTGTCTGCTGCGGGCAAAGGGCTGATCATGGGTGCTGTTTTGTGTGGTGCTTTTTTACCTGCTTTGGCGCAGAGCACGCCATCACAGGACAAAATCCAGTTTCATCAGCACAAGACGCCAGACCCGGCTTTGCCAGTGCAAAGGCCTGCAACTCAAAGCTTGAATGAGCAAGTTTTGCATCAGTTGCTTTTGCAACTGCAGGACAAGACAACAAGTGGTTATCAGCAAGTACATAGTCTGTTGCTGTATAAATCAGGCGCTTTGGTACTGGAGCTTTATCAAAAGGGCAATAACGACTTTATCAACTTTGAACAAGGGATCAAGTTGGTGAAAGGGTCGCAGGATTTTGTCTGGACTGCGGATAAACCGCATTATGTGGCTTCAGTGACCAAAGCTGTGACAGCCACTTTAACCGGTATTGCCTTGCAGCAGACAGGTCTGACTGTTGATGCCACTTTGGCGCAGTTGTTACCTCAACACCCTGTGATCAAAGCGGATCCACTCAAAGCCAGTATTAGCCTGCATCAGCTGTTGTCGATGCAGGCAGGATTTGTCTGGGATGAATGGACAGGGCAGGATTTGGTGACGTTGTGGCAGCACCAAAATTTTACCGATCACCTGCTGCAACAGCCCAATACCGGACCTGGCAAAAGCTGGGCTTATAACAGTGCTTTACCTAATCTGCTGTTAACGCTGCTACAGCAGCAGTTAAAACAGCCTTTGCGGCCCTGGGCCAAACAGCAACTGTTTGATAAGTTAGGTTTTACGAATTACCGCTGGGACACTCAACCCGACGGCGTACCAGAAGGTTCGGCCCGTTTATGGCTCACCTCACGGGATATGCTCAAGTTAGGTGTTTTGTATTTACAGCAAGGTCAGTGGCAAGGCGAACAGCTACTGCCATCCGGCTGGGTGCAGCAGATGACCAGCCGTCAGGCCAAAAGCCCAGCCGGAGATTATGGTTACTATTTCTGGTTACGACAGCAGGATGGCGTGTCTTATTACACTGCCGAAGGGGATGGCGGTCAATATATTGCCGTGTTTCCTACTCTGGATATGGTGTTGGTACTGACCCAAGGCAATTACCAACAATGGGCGCTCTACAAAACTCAGGCGGATCGTATTATTCAGCAGCTGATTTTAAGTAGCACAGCTCAGCCAGACCCAGACAGAAGCTAAGTTGCTAACTAACAACGGCAAGACAGGCTTTATTCCGACCTTCGGCCTTTGCCTGATACATAGCTTGATCTGCCAATGTCAGCAGATGTTCGGCTTTAGCCCCAGGATAGACTGTGATATAACCCAGACTGGCGCTGAGTTCTATGGGGTTGTTTTGCCAAATCAGCTGGCAGCCTGACAGAGTAAACCTGATTTTTTCGGCGATCAGAGGCAATTCAGTGGCAGATACTCCTGGGAACAGCAATAAAAACTCTTCGCCACCATAACGGCTAACCAGATCCTGAGTACGCACCACAGCAGATAAAGTGGTAGCACAGCGACGTAAAGCGGCATCACCAGCGTCATGGCCTAAGCTGTCATTAATCAGTTTAAAATGGTCTAAGTCCAGCAGAATCAGGCTGTAGCTTTGTTGTTGTTTCTGCCACTGCTCGTGCATTTCCTGTAATTTTTTTAATGCTGCTCTTCTGTTCCATAAACCTGTTAACTGGTCCCGCTCGGCAAACTGACGGATTTTAGCAACCAATCGCGCTAAAGCGCCTCCTACCATCACTATATTTATAGCCAGCGTCAGGATGACATAAGACCATAATAAGGGTATAGCTTCATCTGTATAAGTAGCAACAAAAGCATCTGCCTGAGTGTCTGGCCACAGCAGGATCAGAGTGCGGACGAAAAAAATAATGGTCATCACAAACAAAGGGGCGGACATCAGGCAAGCGGCAGGAAAACCAAAATCCTTTTGTATGGCTTGAAAGTTAGTGCGGCTGGCTGAAAACGAAAACACTGTGGCTGTGACGGAAAACACCACGCCCAGAAAAATTGGATGCAGTTGTTGTAACTGACCTGCCAGCATCAATACAGCAGTGAGCAGCAGGATCAGGCAATCCCGTTTTACACTTGATTGCAGTTTAAACAATTGCTGAATACCCCAGCCAATCAGCATAAAGCTGCTAAGTATGGCCATATCAGCAAGAAACCAGTTTAATAAATTGGCGTCTGGGGTGCGTAAGGTTAGTAAATAAATACCACTGCCTAATGCCATATTGGCAGCAAAAAACCGAAAACTGGCTTTGGGAGCGACACGCAGTGGATGGGCCATTAAACACCAGGCTATACCGGCAACTAATGCCAATAACCAGATAAATGACAGCAGTAACTCTGATGGTGGATGATCAATCATAAATTTTTAGTTCTGTCCGGCGGGCAATAAAATCACTTTATTGAACGCTTTACGTCATCTGCGCGAGGCAGTTTAAAAATTCAGCTTAATACATCCTGACAGCTGAGAAGAGGTTTGTATACAGCCACTCAACCAAGGTTTTGTAACTGGTCTGACATTATAGAGGTAAATACCAGACTATCGTAGCTGAATATCCAACTCGACCAGCTAAGTATGCGGAAGATTATGACTTTATTCAGTTTTTTTGTTGTACAAAATAACTGACCTGAGCACGTGGATTTAAATAAGCAAAGACCTCTGGTGGCAGGGCTTTAGGTTTAACCACTTTCTCTACCGATAGCTTATTGGCTGCCAGAGTGACTATTGCGGCTTCAAGGCGGGGAACATCGGCATCATAAATCAGCACATCAGGGTAGAGCATAGAGTCTGAGTTCACTGCCATCACTATACCCACTCTTTTGTCGGACAGCAGTACCACTGTGCCCGGCGGATAAATTCCCATCATCTTGATCATAACTTTCATTTCCAGATCGCCAAGTTTGCCTTTCATGGTTTTATACATCAGGGATAAAGCATGGTGAGGCGAACGGGCCTGTGACATATCAAGCGGATGGCAGAGGTTATCAAATTCATTCACTACAGCAACAATACGGGCCAGCTTATTAATTTGCCCTGCTTTTAAAGCCGCCGGATAACCACTGCCATCCAGATACTCATGATGTTGTTCTACTATAGCTTTGGCTTGTGCCGGAAATTGTTGGGTCAGGCCCAGCAAATCGAGACCAAGTTTGGGATGAAGTTTCAGAAAATTCAGCTCAGGAGCGCTTAAAGCTGTAGTTTTACGTAAAATCTGGCTGGGGATTTTCAGTTTTCCTATGTCATGGAACATAGCACCTAAACCTGTCCACTTCACTTCGTCTGCACTGTAGTTTAAGTTTTTTGCCAGCATCATTGCCAGAATGGAGACGTTTAAGACGTGAAAGTACATAGACTCCTGTTCTTTGCCTGCTTGTGATATCAGGTGTAACACCAAAGCGTCTTCACTTAAAATGGTATCAGCCAGATTGCTAATCAGTTGGCTGGCATCTTCAATGGCATTCAGTGGACGGCCTTGTACTTTAGTCATCAGATTACGCACTTGCGCCATGGACTGGGCAAAGGCTTTTTCAGTTTTTTGCAGCTCGCGTCTGTGGGCTTTGGCTTGTTCTATACGCTGCTCTTTATCCTGTTGCATTTCTGTGCGGCGTTGCAAATCATCTATGTTTTGAGCCATAGGGCTGTCCATAGTGTTCATTGCTGTATCTGCTACAACAGAGCTACGCTCCGGATAAAAATACACATAGTCCAGTTCCAGTGACTGAATAATCCGGATCTGCTGCAAAGACTCCACCACCAGTTTATTGGTCAGAAATGGATGTTTCATCCAGCCGACAGGTAGCTTAATGGCATAACCCAGCTTGATATCTTTTGGCGCTATTTTCACTGGCACTTGAGCTGTGACCTCTGCTGTGGATTTAATTCAGGTTTAATGCGAGCCGCTTTATAATCAAGAATACAATGAAAGGCAATACGAGATTGCAGTTTTTATCAATTTTGTGAGCTGGCACAATAAATGCTCATATTTTTGACCCCTTTCTATCGTTTTGGTGGTCAGCCTTTCAGATGACAGAGCAATTAAGGTATAGCAGGCATTTTCTGCTGACACAGTGGAACGAGGATCGCCAGCAGCAACTTGCAGAAAAAAAAGTGTTATTAGTGGGCTTGGGTGGTGTGGGCTCTGCTGCTGCGCCTTATCTGGTCAGCTCAGGCCTTGGGTACTTAACGCTGGTTGATTTTGACCAGGTAAGCTTAAGTAATTTACCAAGGCAACTGTTGTATCAGGATGCCGATCTGGGTTTAGACAAAGTGCAGGTGGCACAGCAAAAACTGCAGCTGCTGAATCCGGCCTGTAGCCTGCAAAGCTGGTCTGAACAAGTAACGGCTGAAAGTCTTGGCTGCAGGCTGGCTGAATTTGATTTAGTGCTTGATTGCACCGACAACCTGGATAGCCGCCAGCAGTTACAAGCTGCCTGTTATCAACAACAAAAACCTTTGCTCAGTGCTGCAGCTGTGAGGTTGGAAGGTCAAATCAGTTATTTCCCTGTGTCTGCCAGTAGCCCTTGTTATTGCTGTTACAGCAGCACGTTGACCCAGCAGGAATTCAGTTGTCTGGATCAGGGCGTGTTATCTCCTCTGGTTGGAGTCATCGGCAGTCTGACTGCTTTGGAAGCTATAAAAATACTGGCTGGTTTAGGGTCAGAGCTGGCCGGAAAACTCTGGTGTTTTGATGCGCTTTTTAGTCAGTGGCAACAACTGCAGATTGCTAAAAAACCGCATTGCCCTGTATGTGCTGTTTCACTTTAAGTCAGATCCCACTGCACTTTTTTAGGTCAGGCTGCACCAGAATAAAGCTCTATTCTCTTTATCAAGCCATGTGATCAGGCCAGAGCCAGCCAAAACTCAGCAGACCGGGGTTGGCATCGGCTTTGCTTAATCTCTCTACACTATTATGAGCAAAGGCGCTCGTCTTACTGTTTCTTTTTCAGAGGCAGAGACGGGCGTTTTTTTTATTAAAGAGGATCATAGATGCAGAGGCTAAGCACTTGCCCCTATTGTGGCGTGGGTTGTGGAATTCGTAGTGAAGGCCAGACTGATCTACAGATCTCAGGTGATAGCGGGCATCCGGCCAATTTTGGTCGTTTATGTGTCAAAGGTTCCGCTTTGGCTCAGACCTTGGGTGAACAAGGCCGCCTGCTGGCGCCCAAAGTGGATGGTCAGACTGTGAGCTGGCCTGAAGCTATAGATGCAGTGTCCAGCCGCCTTAGTGCCATTATTGCCGAACATGGCCCTGCCTCTGTGGCTATGTATTTATCCGGCCAACTGCTGACTGAAGATTATTATGTCGCCAATAAACTGATGAAAGGTTTTATTGGCAGCCCTCATGTCGACACCAATTCCAGGCTCTGTATGGCCTCTACTGTGGCTGGCCACAAAAGAGCTTTTGGTGCCGATATAGTGCCGGGTTGTTATGCCGATATTGAGCTGGCCCGTTGTTATATTCTGGTGGGCGCTAATATGGCCTGGAATCATCCTGTGTTGTTTCAGCGTATTCAGGCCTGTAAACAACAAGACCCAGGCCGGACAATTATCGTGATAGATCCACGTCGCTCAGCCAGTTGTGAAGGCGCTGATCTGCATCTGGCGCTCAAACCCGGCACAGATCTGTTGTTGTTTAATGGTTTGCTGAGTTTTATAGCCGCAGAGCAGCAGCTGGATCAGAACTTTATCAATGCCCATACCGAAGGGTTTTCTGAAGCTTTGCTAAGTGCACAACAACAAGCGGGCACTATTGAACAGGTTGCTATGGGCTGTGATCTGCCTCCGGCACAAGTGGACGCTTTTTATCGTTGTTTTGTTGATGAACCTTTAACCTTAACTTTGTTTTCGCAAGGGGTAAATCAGGCACAAAACGGCACAGATAAAGTCAACGCTATTATCAACTGCCATCTGGCAACAGGTCGTATAGGCAAAGCAGGTTGTGGGCCTTTTTCATTAACAGGTCAGCCCAATGCGATGGGGGGCCGCGAAGTTGGGGGCCTGGCTAATCAACTGGCGGCTCATATGGATTACAGCCAAAACGCCGATATCGAACTGGTGCGGCAATTCTGGCAAGCGCCGAATATCTGTCGTCAGCCCGGCTACAAAGCTGTGGATTTATTTGAGGCTGTGGAGCGTGGTGAGATTAAAGCCATCTGGATTATGGCGACTAACCCGCTAGTCAGTATGCCGGAAGCCAACAGGGTCAAAGCCGCCTTAGAAGCTTGTCCTTTGGTGATAGTCTCCGACATTGTCACACACACCGACACTATAGCCTGTGCTGATATAGTTCTACCTGCCACAGGCTGGAGTGAAAAAGATGGCACTGTCACCAATTCAGAACGGCGTATTTCCAGGCAGCGTACTTTATTACCCGCTCCAGGCTTAGCCCGGCATGACTGGCAGATGATCTGTGATGTTGCCAAAGCTATGGGATTTGCTGAACATTTTACTTATGCAGGGCCTGCCGCCATTTTTGCCGAACATGCCGCTTTATCTGCCTATCAGAACACAGGCCAGCGCGCTTTTGATTTATCCGGTTTGATGCACTTAACAGCGCAGCAGTATCAGGACTTAGCGCCTGTGCAATGGCCGGTGAATCACAAATACCCAAAGGGTGCCAGTCGTTTAGGTGCTGATGGTCAGTTTTATACGCCCTCTGGTAAGGCACGATTTATTGCGGTATCGCAGCAACAGAGCGCTGAGCTGGCCAGGGATCATTTGCTGCTGAACACGGGAAGAGTCCGGGATCAGTGGCACAGCATGACCAGAACAGGCCGTGCCGCTTCTTTACTGCAACACAGAGCCGAACCTTTTCTGGAACTGCATCCACTGGACGCCCAACAATTCGGGCTGACGGATGGTGGTTTGGCGCGGCTGTCGAATTCATTAGGCCAGATGGACGCTCGCGTCCGGCTGACTGAAGCGCAGCGCAGTGGTGAATGTTTTGTGCCTATTCATTGGACAGATCAATTTAGCAGCAAGGGCCGTTGTGATGTGCTGGTGCCCGCTTTGGTGGATCCGGTCTCAGGCCAGCCAGCGTTAAAACAAGCACAAGTGCAAATTCAGCCTTTAAGCTTGCACTGGCAGGTATGGCTGATTTTAAAACCAGAACTGGATGAGCTGCTTTGGCCTTTATGCCGCAGCAGTGGCTATGCCAGCAAACAAAAAAGTGCGCAGACTGTGCTTTACCATCTGGAACTGGCGGAAATGGATCTGGCTGCTACTGCTGGTGCAGGGCTGGATCCAACCAAGCTGCAGCTGTGGTTATCTTCCTTGGCTATCCAACCCGAACTGAGTAGTCAGGCTTTAAGCCTGGGCCATTACAGAGCTGCAGCTTTTGAGGCAGAGCAGTTAAGTTGTTGTGTCTTTATCAGCCCTGAACCACTGAATTTAGCTTTGGAGTATCTGGACCAGCAATTTAATAAAGAACTCAGTCTGAATGAAAGGCGTCAGCTACTGACAGGGCGCAGCAGCTCTGGTGAGATGCAAAGTGCAGTGATTTGCAGCTGTTTTCAGGTGCGGGAAGCGTCAATTTGTGCGGCTATTCGTGAAGGTTGCCATAGTTATCAACAACTGGGGCAACAGCTAAAATGTGGCACAAACTGTGGTTCCTGTATCCCTGAGTTAAAGGCGCTGATTGCATCGGAAATCACTACACAAGGAGAAACAATATGAGCCACAGCGCCTGTTTAAACCAACAAAGCCTGACTATGACAGAGGCGTTGCAGCTGATGTTAAGCGAAGTGTCAGCACCCATTCAACGCCAGTATTGCCCCTTGCCACAACTTTTAGACAGAGTAGTGGCAGAAGCAGTTTATAGCCCTGTGGCTATGCCGGCTTTTACTCAGTCTGCTATGGATGGTTATGCGCTGCGTTATGAAGATATCAAAGCAGGTGCTGCTTTAGAGTTAGTGGGCACTGTATTAGCCGGACAACAAGCACAAGACCCGCTGCAAGCAGGGCAGGCCATGGCGGTGATGACAGGGGCCGCCATTCCTGAAGGTGCTGATACTGTGTTGATGCAGGAATATTGCATTGTTGCTCAAGGCAAACTCCAGCCCGATCCACAGCAACGTTACAAAAAGGGCGACCATATACGCTGGGTTGGCGAAGATTTAGCGGCTGGAGCTTTATTATTTGCAGTGGGCCACAGAATGGGGGCTTTGGATATGGCCGTGTTGGCGGCTTCTGGTTTAGCCGGAGCTCAGGTGTATAACAAACTCAAAGTGGCCTATTGCTCCACTGGTGATGAGTTAACAGAACCAGGTCAGCCGTTAAAGCCAGGTCATTGTTACGATGCCAACAGATATTTATTACAAGCCGCTTTAAAACGACTCGACTGCGACACTCTGGATCTGGGATTAGTGCCGGACGATCCGGCTCTGCTGAAACAGGCTTTTTTACAGGCCAGTACAGAGGCCGACCTGCTGATTTGTTCAGGTGGTGTATCTGTGGGGCAAGCTGATTTTACCCGTCAGGTGTTAACTGAGCTGGGTCAGGTGCAATTCTGGCAAGTGGCAATAAAGCCTGGTAAACCTTTTGCTTTTGGCAAGCTGGGCCAGTGCTGGTTTTTTGGTTTACCGGGCAATCCGGTCTCTGCAGCCATCACTTTTCAACAATTGGTATTGCCAGTGCTGCAACAAGCAGCTGGAGTTGTAGCTTTGCCTCCAGCTGATTTTTATACCACTGCAGCTGCAGATTTTAGTAAAAAGCCAGGGCGGCTGGAATTTCAACGCGCGCGTTTTAGTGAGGACGCTGAAGCTGGTTTTGTAGTGCCAGCAGCCAGCCAAAGCTCGGCCGCTTTAATTGAGCTTGCCAGAGCAGATACGCTGGTGGTGTTGCCTGCCGAAGGTTCAGGGGTGAAAGCCGGAGAACAAGTGCTGTTGCAACCATTGGCCTCTTGTTTAGGTTAAATCGCATAAAAAGTCTGGCCTTGTTGCAGCGGCCACAGCTGTTGTTGTTGCTGCAGTTGCCCCTGTTTTAACCAGACAATCTCCTGACAATAGAGGCATAAGTCTTCCATTTGGTGGCTGACCCACAGCAGCATAAAGCCTTGCTGTTGCTGATAATGTTTCAGTTGTTTCAGCACCGCTGCTTTTTGCTGACCGTCCAGATGGGCGACGGCCTCATCCAGTAATAAAAGCTGTGGCCTGGTGATCAAAGCCTGGGCTAACGCCAGTTTTTGCTGCTGGCCAGATGACAATTGTGACGGATACAAAGCCAATAAGGGCTGCAGTTCAAAGTCCTGAATAATTTGATTTAGATCTTCAGGCGACTTGCTCCAGTCGCTGGCCAGTTGCAGATGCTGCAACCCGGTTTTATGTGGCATTAACAAAGCTTCAGGTGCCAGATACAGTGCTTTTCGGCTGGATAAAGACCTTTGATATTGACCTTGTTGCCATAATTCGCCACGAAAGCTGCAGTGTTCAGCGGCATCTGGCTGTAAACCCGCTATGGCTTTGAGCATAGTTGTTTTGCCACTGCCGGACTGGCCATAGACCCCAATCCAGTGGTGAGTCAGTTGCAGGTCCAGCTGCAAACAAAAGCGACTGACAGACCAGTTAAGCTTTAGTTCTAAACTCATTTATGGCCTCTCTGTTGTTGCCCTCTCTGTTGCTGATACAACCAAAACAACACGCTAAAAGAAAACAGTAATAACAAGCCGGATAACAGATGAGCCCGGGCGTAGTTCAGGCTTTCGACCTGATCATAAATCAACATCGACAGCAGCTGGGTCTGACCCGGAATATTGCCGCCTATCATCAGCACTATGCCAAACTCGCCCAGCGTATGAGCAAAACTTAAAATAAAAGCGCTAAAAAGAGCGGGGCGACTTAAAGGCCAAATCAGCTGAGTCATTAACTGCCAGCTATTGGCACCTAAAGCCCGGTTTTGATCCAACAGCTCCTGTGCTATTTGCGCAAAACCTTGCTGCAGTGGCTGCACCACAAAAGGCAGCGAATACAACATAGAAGCCAGTACCAGGCCTTCAAAACGAAAAGCCAAAGCTTCAATACCAGCAAGGCGTAATAACTGGCTAAACCAGGAATCCGGACTTAACAGCAAAACTAAATAAAATCCTAATACGGTAGGGGGCAACACCAAAGGCAAAGTCAAAAGCGCATTGATGGCATTACGTCCTGTGCTTTGGCCACGGCTAAGCCACCAGGCCAGCGGAGCTGTCAGCAGCAGTAAGAAAAAACTGCTTAAAAGCGCCAGTTTGACAGTAAGCCACAAGGCTTGCCATTCAGCCGGATACAGCATTAGTTGTGCTCCCGCTTAAAGCCAGCGTCGGACCAGAACTGCTGTTGTTCGGGCGCCAGCATCCAGTCTAAAAAAGCTTTGATTTTAAGTTGTGAGCTGTCTGGTTGTTTTTGGTCCGCCCGATAAAACCAGCTATGGCGGATGGGCGGATATAAATGTGCAGGCACAACTTCTGTCCGGCCCAGCTGTTGTAATAACTGCAACTGCTGTTGTTGGGCTTGTGGCAGCAATTGCTGCAGCTTGCTCTCTGGCAACAGCGCATGACCGACAATTCCCACTTCGGCCTGACCTGTACGCAATAAATGCAACACCAAAGCTGCATTATCAGTGCGGCGTATTTTGGGCTGCAGTTGTGGCCAGAGCTGGTGCTGTTGCAAATAAGCCAAAGCGGCTTTGCCATAAGGCGCGTGGTTTGGATCTGCTATCGCTATATGCTGGCTTTGTGCCAGCGCTTGGTCTGCATGTTGAAAACGACTGTGATACCAAAGCAGCAACTGGCCACGGCCATATACACCGGTCTGACATTGCTGTCCGGCGCTGCAGTGTTGCAGCAGGGTATTGGTATACAGAGGATCAGCCGCCAGAAACAGAGAAAAAGGCGCACCATGCTGAATTTGTTGACTGAGCTTGCCGGAGGAGGCAAATACCGGCTGAATGCTGACGCCAGTTTCCGCCTGATACTGCCGCAACAGCACAGGCAGCACTAAGCGTAAATCTGAGGCAGCAGCAATCAGCTGTGTTGCTCCGGCATGACAGCAGACCAGAAGACAAGCAAAAAACAGTTTAAGGCCGCGCATCCAGGGCCTCTGGTTTTAACAGTTGCGGTAACTGCTCCGGTTTATACCAACGCCGCGCCGCGGCCAGATCGCTGTGTTTTGACTCCAGCCATTGGCTTTGTTGCTGGTTTTGTTGTTTTTTCCAAAAGGGCGCCTGACTTTTCAGCTGATCCATTAAAAACTCTGTGGCGGCAAAACTATCGGCTCTGTGTGGTGAACTGACAGCCACCAGCACTATCTGCTCATTAGGCCCCAGCAGCCCTGTTCTATGAACAAGATGAATATGCTGCAAAGGCCAGCGGCTGGCGGCTTGTTCGGCCAATTGTTGTAACACCAGCTCTGTCATGCCCGGATAATGTTCCAGCAATAAAGCGCTGGTTTGTTGTTGGTCCTGGCCCGAATCATCCGGTTGAAACTGCCGCACTTTACCGACAAAAAAACAAATGGCACCGCAGTCCGGGCTTTGTTGTAACAACAGCTGATAAACAGGCTCTACCGCAAAATCTGCAGTTTGTACCCGCACTTCAATGGCACAACTGATCATTGACTATCCCCCTGTCACCATAGGAAAAAAAGCCACTTCATCACCTTGCTGCAGTGGATGATCCAGACCTACTAATTGTTGATTGACCGCCTGCAGTATTTGCCGCTGACAAAGCTGGCGTAACCAGACAGGGCTGGTTAACGCCAGTTGTTGTTTTAGCTCAGCTACAGTCAGAGGACCATGCAGGGATAACTCCAGCTCACGGGTTGCCAGCTCTTCACGCAAACTGGCAAAAAACAGCACCTTAAGCATCTGCCGTCTCCTTTTGTAAATGCGGCGCCAGCCATAGCCCGGATTTGCCGCCTTGTTTTTCCAGCAGCTGTACGTCACTGATCTGCAAAGCAGGATCCACAGCTTTGACCATGTCGTACAAGGTTAAAGCTGCAACACAAACTCCTGTCATGGCTTCCATTTCAACGCCAGTGTTGGCTGTGACTTTGCAGCAGCACTGAATACGGATTTGGCCTTTATTCTGGTCCAGCTGAAAATGCACCTGCACCTGACTCAGCGGAAGTGGATGGCACAAAGGGATCAACTGGCTGGTTTGTTTGGCCGCCATAATGCCGGCCAGACGGGCTGTTGCCAGCACATCGCCTTTGATGACCAGTTGTTGTTCAATCAGTTGGATCACCTGACTTGTGGTTTGCAGCAAAGCAGTGGCCGTGGCTTGCCTGGTGCTGACCGCTTTTTGGCTGACATCCACCATAAAGGCCTGACCCTTGCTGTCTAAATGAGTAAAAGCTTGCATCAGGCGCTCCTTGGTTGACATAAAGCCGCAGTAGAGGCTTTTAAATGGGGCACTAAATTACAGGGCTTATGCCGGGAGTCGAGCTGGTCCTGTAGAATCAAATCCCAGCCTGTGGCGCAGGCATTCGGCGATCCAGGCAGGCAGACAATCAGTGTCTGATTGGCTAAACCCGCTAAAGCGCGGGATTGAATAGTGGAGCTGCCAACCTGCTGCCAGCTCAATTGGCGAAAAGACTCACCAAAACCAATAATTTCTTTATCCAGCAAAGGTTTAACTGCTTCTGGTGTCGAGTCGCGGGCGGTAAATCCAGTGCCCCCTGTCAGCAAAATCACCTGAATATCCGGCGAAATAATCCATTGGGAGATCAAAGCCCGTATCTGATACAAGTCGTCTTTGACAATACGCCGCTCTGCCAACAGGTGGCCTGCCTTGGTTAAACGCCCGGCCAGGCAATCACCTGAACTGTCGTTATCCGGTGTTCTGGTATCTGAGACCGTCAGAACGGCCACTGATAAAGGGGTTAATATGCTGCTGAACTGAAAGGCCATAAATTCTCCCTGACGCTTTGATGCTGGCGCCATTCTGTGATGGTATTGAGGTTAAAAAGCTGCTCCGGTGCCGGGCAGGGTGTTTGATGCACTTGCCATTGTTGCTGCAATTGCCGGAGTGAACACTGCGAGCCACCTTGTTGTAGTTGCAGCTCCAGATAGTCGAGCAGGGCTTCAGATCGGCGCAGCACACAAGGCAAAGTGCTTTCGGCAAAGGTGCTGACATCGCCCTGATGACGTTGTACTAAAGTTTCCAATAACCTGGGGCTCAGGCCCGGCATATCCACAGGGATCACCAGATTCAGCTGATATTTGCTTTGGCTTAAACAGGCATGAATACCTGCCAGTGGCCCTTTATCAGGCCAGTGATCGGCAATGGCTCCGGCCCTGTTACCACTTAATAAAATTTCGCTGGCACCGGTTTGGATCAGCACCAGTTGTTGATGCTCCAGCAAGGTTGGCGCTATGCCTTGCCAGCAATACGCTGAAGCCTGATAGCGTAACAAAGCTTTGTCCTGCCCCATCCGGCTGGACTTGCCACCACAAAGTAAAATGGCCCCAAAGTTCTCAAGCATTATTGCTCCTTAACCACCTATCATGGCGAAGTTCCGGGTAGCGCCCGGGTTCTGCTGATGTAAAAAATGACTGGCTTTTTTCTGTTGTACTTGCTGTTGCAGCCAGCCTTTGAGTAGCTCTGTGGGTTGGTTCAGCCAGGGCCGTAGGTTTTGATGCTGTTCGGCAAATAAACACAAAAACAACAGGCCTGTGCTTGACACTCTTAATCTGTTACAGCTGTCACAAAAATCCTGCTGATAAGGGGTAATAAAACCTAAACGGCCCTGATAATCCGGATGCTGATATTCGCGGGCTGGTCCTGCAGTGGCGGTTTTTGTTAACACTGTCCAGCCTTGTTGTTGCAGTTGCTGCTCCAGTGCTTGGGCGGATAAATGTTGCTGGCGAAAAAAAGCTGAACCTGTTTGGGTTTGCATCAGTTCGATAAAACGTAAGGTCCAGTTTTTTTGCCGCACCAAAGCCTGAAAATCAGCCAAAGCTGCGGCATTGTGTTGTTTCAACAGCACAGTATTGAGTTTAATGCTGTCAAAGCCCAGGCTGTCAGCAAGCTCCAGCCCTGCCATGATCTGCGGCAATTTATCCTGACCTGTTACCAGCGCAAAAGTGGCTTCGTCCAGACTATCCACACTGACCGTCAGTTGATCCAAACCTGCTTCACGCCAGTGCCTGACGTCTTTTTGCAGCCGGTAGCCATTGGTACTTAAAGCCACGGTCTGAATGCCGGGAATAGCTTTGACTGTGGAGATAATGCTGGTTAAGTCTTTGCGTAAACTGGGCTCTCCGCCTGTGATCCGTACTTTGCTGGTGCCCAGCTCAGCAAAAGTGGTCACCAGTTGCTTAATTTCCTGCAGACTTAAATCGGTTTTAGCCACACAGCTGCTGCCATCCGGCAGGCAATACAGGCAGCGAAAATTGCATTGATCGGTGACAGATAAACGCAGATAACCAAAGCTGCGACCAAAGCTGTCGGTTAAAGCTTTGTTGTTGCTGGCTGAAGTGGATAGTGGGTTATGCTGCATGACTGATCCTTTTTTCTACGCTGCTTGCTGTGCAGGGCCAAATAGCAGCTCCGTACTACAACTGACAGCTTTTTGCTGATTAATCAGCTCGGCATAAAAACCGGATAAGCTGGTATCGCCTACACAAACAGCTCCGACCAAACGGCGCTCTTTATCCAGCCAGAGCCTGCGATAGTCGTGGTGCTGCTGATCCTGATAACAAAACTGCTGTAAATCCTGTTGTTGCAATAAGGCGGGAATATCACCGCAGGAACTTAGCTGAATACCGCTGATTTTTAGCTGTGTGCTGCTGTCGGACAGCTGATAATTGGCATGTTGGCCTGATACCACCGCGGCTAACACTTGTGCCTGAGTGGCGATAGGGGCCACCAGACCAAAAGTATGTTCACCAAACTGACAACATTCACCTAAAGCAAAAATATCAGGGTCTGAACTTCGTAGTTGCGCATCGACACAAATGCCTTGCTCTGTCCGTAATCCGGCTTGTTGCGCCAGTTGAATATTCGGTCTGATGCCAAGGGCCATCACCAGTACATCCGCCTCCAGCTGGCTGCCATCAGTAAGTAGCACACCACTAAATTTTTGATCCCTCTGTAGCAATGTTGACACTGAAGCATGGGTGAAAATAGTCAGGCCTCTGTGCTCCAGCTGTTGCTGCAATAAAGTCGCTGCGGCCGGGTCCAGCTGGCGATTCAGCAGATAACCGCTGCGCTGCAACAAACTGACCTGCATGCCTTGTTTACGTAAACCCTCAGCGGCTTCCAAACCTAAAAAACCACCGCCTAACACCAGCGCTTTACCGCCTTTTGCTGCGACTTGGCGTAGTTGTTCTAAATCCGACCAGTTGCGAAAGGTGCAAAGTCCTGGCAGTGCTGTTTTTGCATAAGGGGGAGTAGTGGCTTCTGCGCCAAGGGCCAGCACCAGTTGCTGATAACGCACCACCAGGCCACTGCGGCTAATCAGTTGTTTATTGTGTTTATCCAGATGCACTACTGCATCGCCCAAAACCAGTTCAATCTGATGCTGCTGATACCACTCAGAGGCACAAAGTTCTGCCGCCTGGTCGGCGAGCTCCCCAGCCAGCAAAGACGACAACAAGACTCTGTTATAAGCTGCTTTGGTTTCAGCACCGAACACCAGAATACGGGCAGGTCTGTTGGGTTGTTGCACCAAATCGGCCAGTAATTTATGGCACGCCATACCGTTACCAATAATGACTAAATCTGCGTCTGTCATCTGTCGCTCCTTCAAGCGCTGGCCTGAGTTTTATTCTGTTGTTTTTTCTCTCTTTTACTGCCCAGATCTTCTACTTTGCGCTGTTTTTCATAAAGGAAGCTCAGCACCTGATGACGATAATGGTTATAGCTGGGGTCATCGGCCAGTTGCAGTCTGTGGCGCGGGCGCGGCAAATCGACTGTTAAAATTTCGCCTATAGTGGCGGCCGGGCCATTGGTCATCATCACAATGCGGTCGGATAACAACACAGCTTCATCCACGTCATGGGTGATCATCATCACTGTGGTATTGAGCTGAGCCTGGATCTCCATTAAGGAATCCTGCAAGTGGGCACGGGTTAAGGCGTCCAAAGCACCAAAAGGCTCATCCATTAACAGCACTTCAGGTTGCATTGCCAAAGCCCGCGCTATGCCCACCCGTTGTTTCATGCCGCCTGAGATTTCGTTTGGTCTTTTATCCAGTGCATGACTCATATGCACCAGCTCCAGATTGTGTTCTACCCAGTCACGAATTTCCGCTTTGGTTTTTTTGCCGTCAGACTGCTGTTTTACCGCAAGCTCAACGTTTTGATACACAGTCAGCCAGGGCAATAATGAATGGTTCTGAAACACCACAGCCCGCTCCGGGCCTGGCTCTGTCACTTCTTTGTGATTTAAAATCACCCCACCAGTTGTCGCCTGATGTAAACCTGCGACAATATTCAGTACTGTGGACTTACCGCAGCCTGAGTGGCCTATCAGGCTGACAAACTCGCCTTTTTTGATATGCAAATTGACGTTTTGCAGCGCAACAAAAGGGCCTTTTTCAGTGGGGAAACTGATACCTACCTGCGTCAGTTCTAAATGTGTTTTTTGCATCCCCGAATTTGTTTTTTGCATAACAAGCTCCTAGCGGCTGACCGCAGTTTTATCCCAGTTCACTTTGCGCTGTAGCATCAACATCAGCCGGTCTAACGCAAAACCCAGCAGGCCTATCACCAGCACAGCCACACAAATGCGGCTTAACGAATCGGACGAACCATTCTGAAACTCATCCCAGACAAATTTGCCAAGGCCTGGGTTTTGCGCCAGCATTTCGGCGGCAATAAGCACCATCCAGGCAATGCCCAAAGACAAACGTAAACCGGTAAAAATCATTGGTACAGCAGAGGGCAGCACAATGATGCGCAGGTGACGCCACCAGCTTAAGCGCAGCACTTTGCTGACATTCAGTAAATCGTTGGGTACCTGACTGACGCCTACCGCAGTGTTTAGTAAGGTTGGCCAGAGTGAACACAACATCACAGTACAGACCGACACGACAAAAGAGCGACTGCCCCAGGCTGAGCTCAAATCCACTGAGCTGACAATTAAGGTCACCAGCGGCAGCCAGGCCAAAGGTGAAATAGGTTTAAACAGCTGGATCAGCGGGTTAAACACCTGATACAGGTTGTTGCTCAGTCCAATCAGCATGCCTAAAGGAATAGCAATCAGACTGGCGAGCACAAAACCTGTTAATACGGTGTGCAGGCTGGTCAGAATTTGTGAAAAAAAGGTCGGTCTGGCTCTGTAGGGCAAGCTGGTGAATTCCGCGGTTGGATCTTCAGCCAACATAGCGGAATGGCGCTCAAGCTGGCGTCGATGAAAGGCATCCTCGCGTTGTTTTTCAGCCTGGTATTCGTCGACTAATTGCGACCACTGAGCAGCAGCCTGGGCTGGTCCAGGAAACTGACCCAAAGAGGTTTGGATCTGGCTGGACGCCAATTGCCAGCACAACACAAACACCAGCAGGCCACTTAAGGTCAGCAGGCTTTGTTTCAGCTGCTTACGCCAGAACAGCGTTGAGCTGAACTGGCTTTGCCATTGGCTTAAGGCCGGGTGTTTCAGAATATTCATCAACTACTCCTGTTAGTTTTTGGCTGTGGCCGTATTTGGCGCAGCATCGCTTTGTTGCCCAATGGCAAATTGCTGCAAATAGGCGTTAGGCTGACTGGGGTCAAAGGCTTTGCCATCGATAAAGCTGGACGCTTTGCCTGGTCTGGTTAAAGAGGTGGCTGTGAAATCAACAAAGTCAGTTGTCTTCAGTTTGCCTTCGGCTATCAGTTCAGCCGCTGCTTGTTGATAAGGCTCTGGCTGAAATACTTGCTGAGCTTGCTGCAGATACCAGGCATCGTCCTGAGCTTTGGCTATCTGGCCCCAGCGGCGCATTTGAGTCAGGTACCAAATCGCATCTGCATAAAAGGGGTAGGTGGCGTGATAACGGAAAAACACATTAAAATCCTGCTGCTGACTGGTTTTGCCTTGTTCAAATTCAAAGGTGCCTGTCATGCTGCGGCTTAAAATGCCAACATCAGCGCCGACATAATGCGGCTGAGAAATCATTTTGGCCGCTGCCACTCTGTTGGCATTGTTGTTTTGATCCAGCCAATAACCTGCACGTAATAAAGCTTTGATCAGTTTGATATGGGTGTTTGGATTGGCTTTGGCCCAGTCTGCTGTAACCCCCAGTACTTTTTCAGCCATAGCCCCATGCAATTGCTCGTTGGTCACCAGAACCACACCTAAACCTTTTTGTACTGCCTGTTGGTTCCAGGGTTCACCGACACAAAAGCCCTGCAAAGTACCAGCTTCCATAGTGGCTGGCATCTGAGGTGGCGGAGTCACTGAAATAAGTAGCTGTGCCTGAAGTTGCCCTGAGTTATCGCCTTGTTCTGGCGCATAAAAACCCGGATGAATACCGCCAGCGGCCAGCCAGTAACGCAGTTCATAGTTATGACTGGAGTAAGGAAACACAGTACCAAACTGCATGCTTTTGCCTTGTTCAGCAAAAGACTTCAAAGCGGTTTGCAGAACAGCTGCGGATTGGGCCTGACCTATGGCTGATTTTTGCGCTTGTGGCACTTGTTGCCAAATGCTTTTGTCCAGAGTGCAGGCGTTGCCATGTAAATCCAACACCAGGCTGGTTTGTAATCTGGCCTGACTGCCTAAACCTGCAGAGGCCGCGACCACTTGTCCTGCCAGCATATGAGCTGCATCTAACTGACCGTCTGTCACTCTGTCCTGCAATACTTTCCAGTTGGCCTGAGCTTCAACGCTGACAAATAACCCTTCGTCTTCAAAATAACCTTGTTCCAGCGCCACAGCTAAAGGCGCCATATCGGTCAGTTTGACAAAACCCAACCGCAGATCGGTTTTTTCTGCCTGTGCTGCCTCTGCCTGACTCAGGCAACAGCTGCCGAGCAATAGAGTAAGAGTTAAAAGTCTCATAGATTTTCCTCAAAAAAAAACGCCATCTGTCTGGCCCCGTATATCGGAGACGGACAGATGGCGCCTTTGCCAAAAGATGATTATTTAACCGCAGCGAATGCGACAACAAAAATAAAGCAGCTCTTGTGCCATCTTTGTTATTTTTATGTTTTTCATATAGTTAGCCTGTTTTTGTTCGTTTTTGTTTTCAGTGGGAACTGCGGTGTTGCGCTTTGTTTGTGCATATATGCACCAAGATGTTCATTTACCTGCTGTATACCCAAAGTCATTGAAGTTGCAGGGAGGCGACAAGTGCACGAGACCCCAGGAGCATAGTTGTCCTATGTGACTGGGGAGAGCAGCGTAGTCAACAAAGCTGCGGCTTCAAGGAAGAAGGGATATTGCTATTTAGTGCCGCAATGCCTATGATTTTTCCGCACTTATGATGAAAAACTAATGAAATCAGACAGCTGTCAGGTTTTTTTGCGGTAAATCGGTTAACATAAATCCTATTGTAGTAAGAATTTGATTTTGGCCTGAATTGCAGGTCGATGTTTAGGGGATCTGCATGGCAAATCAGTTAAAAAGCCGGCCTCAAAGTATTCATGGCTGGGTGGCGGAAGAATTAGGGACCCGTATTGTCAGTGGCATTTATTCGCCAGGTGAATATATTCCTAACGAAACCACTATAGGTGAAGAGTTAGGCGTGTCCCGTACTGCGCTGCGTGAAGCTTTTAAAATTCTGACATCCAAAGGTTTACTGGAATCGCGGCCTAAGCTTGGCACCCGCATTCGCCCCCGCAAACACTGGAATATGTTCGACAGTGAAATTTTAAGCTGGTGTTTTGAATCCAAACCATCGCCGCAGTTTTTTATTTCTTTATTTGAAATACGTGAAATTTTTGAACCTGCAGCAGCTGAACTGGCGGCAAAAAACCGCAGTGAAGAACAATCAGCCACTTTAGGTGCGGCTTACGATGCAATGGAAAAAGCTGAAATTGGCACTGATGCGGTGTTTTCAAGCGATCTGGATTTTCATATGGCGGTACTGGATGCCACCAACAATGAATTTATGATTTCTCTGGGCATGACGATACAAACGGCCTTAATGGGGTTGTTCCGCTTAAGCAGTTCTATTGCCGAAGAGTATGTCGATTCATTGCCTGGCCACAAAGCCGTGTATCAGGCCATAGCTGCGGGCGATGCCGCCAAAGCTAAAATTGAGATGTTCCAGTTGCTGGCTAAGTCGAAAGAAAACCTGGAATATGCACTGAAAAATCTGGCAAAACAGCCGGAGTGATCAACAGCAGGCAGAGCCAAATACTTTGCCTGCTTATCCTTTTACAGCGCTTTTACTGTCAAAGGCTGCTTGCTATCCACAGCTAAGGTATTACGCAGCGCTAAACCAAAAACCGGTGCTTCAATTTCAAAAACATCACCAGAGCGAGTTTCAATACCATCACCCACGCTTAAAGTGGCTGTGCCAAAATAATGCAGGTGGGCATCACCTGGGCGGCAAAATAAATCGTATTTAAAGTGGTGGTGTTCCAGATTACTGATGCTGTGCGACATATTCTCTTCACCGCTGACAAAAGCTTTTTGCCACAGTAATTTACCGTCACGGTAGATACGTGACGTGCCTTCAATATGAGTTGGCAAATCACCCAGCAATAATTCAGGGCCTAGAGCGCAAGGCCGTAGTTTGGAATGCGCCAGGTATAAATAATTCAGCCGTTCAGTTTTGTGATCGGAGAACTCATTGCCTAAAGCAAAACCAATACGCCAGGGCTGACCTTCAGCGTCATTGATATAAAGCCCAACAATTTCAGGTTCTTCACCGCCATCTAAGGCAAAAGAAGGAGACAGCAGCGCAGCTCCGGGGGGGACCACTATGCTGCCATCTCCTTTATAAAACCATTCAGGTTGCACACCGGTTTCACCTGCAGCAGGTTTACCGCCATCCAAACCCAACTTAAACATTTTCATGGTATCTGTCAGTTCAGCCACAGCTTTGCCGCTGGTTTGAGCATGCATAGTAGCGCGGGTATCAGCGCTGCCTAAGTGGGTCAGGCCTGTGCCTGTCACCAGCATATGTGCTTGATCCGGATGATCAAAAGGCGCTAGTAAACGGCCTTCAGCCAGGATGCTCTGATAATCAAACCGCTGGTCACTGATCAGTTCTGTCACTAACTGCTGCAATGGCTTTTTAGCAGCCAAAGCCTGATTTGCCAGCTGATAGACGGTTTGAACACCAGCTAAAGGCTGAACCTCAGTAGTGGATAACACCAAAGCCACAGCACGCTGCTGCTCTTTAGTCACAAATTGAATTAAACGCATCGCACATCCTCGTTAATTTTATATTTGTATTACAATAGGATTAATATCTGTTTTCTACTTACTATTGTCAAGCAGAACCATAAAATCGCGTGCGGGTCTATAGCCAAATTATCCCCAAAGTAATTGATGTTGCAGCCAGGCGGCAAGCGAGCTAGACCCCAGGAGCATAGTTGTCCTATGTGACTGGGGCGAGGAGCGCAGGCAACAACGCTGCAGCTTCAAGTACAAAGGGGATTAGTCTTTATCCAAACCTTCACTGGTCATAATGACGCGTTTTAGAGTGCCATCTTTGTTGTAATACAGCCGGTCAACTGCGACTGAGCGGCGGAATTCGCCACCATCAGGTTGAGCTGCACCTGTGTGATAAATAAAATAATCTTTGCCTTTAAATTCAATAATGGCCTGATGGTTAGTGGGGGAATTGCCCGCTACTTCATTCAGAATGTCCTGATAGATCCAGGGGCCAGTGATTTTTTTGCTGGTGGCATAAACAATTTTTTCCGGGAAACCCGAAGCATAAGACAGGTAATACAAATCGCCTTTTTTATGCACCCAAATGGCTTCGGTAAAATTCGGCAGATCCAAATTCTGAATAGGGCCATCCAGCTCTGTCATATTGGCTTTGAGTTTGGCGTAGCGGGCTTTGGTATTGCCCCAAAACAAATAGGCCTGACCGTCGTCGTCAATAAACACCGAAGGGTCTATATCATCCCAGTCGATTTCAGTGTCAGTAGTCATATCGTTGGTGATCAAAGCTGTGCCACGGGCATCTTTAAAAGGCCCAAGTGGTGTGTCACCCACAGCCACACCAATAGCAAAACCATTGATCGTGGCGTGACGCACTGTGACATACCAATAAAACTTACCGTCCTTTTCAATGACCTGTGACGCCCAGGCATCGCCCTTAGCCCAACTGAAATCTTTGGCTTTAAGTTTAGCGCCATGCGCCTGCCAGTTTTTCATGTCTTTGGAGGAAAACACCAACCAGTCATGCATCACAAAAAAGCTTTTGTTGTCTTTGGCTTCATCATGGCCTGTGTACAAATAGACGGTATCACCGACCACTAAAGCGGCCGGATCTGCAGTACGTACATCGGTAAATAAAGGATTGGCAGCCCACAGGCTGTTACTGACCAGACTTAATAATCCGGTCAGCAGTAAAATGGTAAATATCTGAACCTTTTTCATAATACCCCTGTCGTGATTTAATGATAATTATCTTATAGTATTACTAATTGAGCTGGATGTGCAAAAATTGAACAAGTCAGAGGCAGAGAAAAAATTCTAATTAAATCAAAGCAGAGTGAATAAAACTGCACAGCTTTGGTGAAAATTTTTTACGAACTGCTTGAACTTTGGCTTCAGCTTGATGTATTAGTAATACAATATTATTAAATCAAATTGCTTTAGGATTCAACTATGGCCCAAGACGAAAAGAAAAAAGTGCAGCTTCGGTCTGCCAGCTGGTTTGGTACTAACGATAAAAATGGCTTTATGTATCGCAGCTGGATGAAAAATCAGGGTATTCCTGATCATCACTTTCAGGGCAAGCCGGTGATTGGGGTTTGTAATACCTGGTCCGAGCTGACGCCTTGTAATGCACATTTTCGTCAAATCGCCGAGCGGGTCAAAAATGGTATCCGTGAAGCAGGTGGTATTCCGGTTGAATTTCCGGTGTTTTCGAACGGTGAATCGAATTTACGTCCAACTGCTATGTTAACTCGCAACCTGGCTGCTATGGATACGGAAGAAGCTATTCGTGGTAATCCTATAGATGGTGTGGTGCTGCTGGTCGGCTGTGATAAAACCACTCCAGCCTTATTAATGGGCGCTGCCAGTTGTGACTTACCGACCATAGTGGTCACAGGTGGGCCTATGTTAAACGGCAAGCACCATGGCAAAGATGTCGGCTCAGGCACGCTAGTTTGGCAAGCGCATGAAGAATATAAGGCTGGCCGTATTACACTGGAACAGTTTATGGATATGGAGGCCAGCATGTCGCGTTCTGCCGGTACCTGTAACACCATGGGCACTGCTTCTACTATGGCCTGTATGGCCGAGTCTTTAGGCACCAGCTTGCCTCATAATGCGGCCATTCCTGCTGTGGATTCACGCCGTTATGTGCTGGCGCATTTATCTGGTATGCGTATTGTCGATATGGTGTTTGAAGATTTAAAGCTATCGAAAATTCTGACCAAAGATGCCTTTATTAATGCCATTCGTACCAATGCTGCCATAGGCGGTTCTACTAATGCAGTGATCCACTTAAAAGCCATAGCAGGTCGTATTGGTGTGGATTTATCTCTGGATGACTGGTCGCATGGCAAAGGTGTTCCGACTCTGGTGAACCTGCAACCGTCCGGTAAATACCTGATGGAAGAATTTTATTACTCAGGTGGTTTGCCTGCAGTGCTGCGCCGTTTAGGCGAGAACGGCATGTTAAATAACGACGCCTTAACAGCAAACGGTAAAAGTATCTGGGACAACGTCAAAGACTCTGAATGCTACAACGATGATGTCATTCGACCTATGGATAATCCGTTGGTGGCCAGTGGTGGTATTTGTATTTTACGCGGCAACTTAGCGCCTCGTGGTGCCGTGTTAAAACCCTCAGCGGCCAGCCCACATTTATTAAAACACCGTGGTAAAGCCGTGGTGTTTGAAAACTTCGATATGTACAAAGCCCGCATTAATGATCCTGAGCTGGATATTGATGAAAATAGCATCATGGTGCTGAAAAACTGTGGACCAAAAGGCTACCCTGGTATGGCCGAAGTCGGCAATATGGGCTTACCTCCTAAGGTGCTGCAAAAAGGCATTAAAGATATGGTGCGTATTTCAGATGCCCGTATGAGTGGTACAGCTTTTGGTACAGTGGTGTTACATGTCACACCTGAGGCTATGGAATTAGGGCCTTTAGCTGCAGTGCAGGAAGGGGATTATATTCAGCTGGATGCCCACAATGGTGTGTTGCATCTGGAAGTGTCGGACGAAGAAATTGCCGCACGTTTAGAAAAATTAAAAGCCACACAAGTGATTATGCGCACTGGTGGTTATATGGAAATTTATCGCGAACGGGTTTTACAGGCCGATGAAGGCTGCGACTTCGACTTTTTAGTAGGTTGTCGTGGTGCTGCAGTGCCAGCTCATTCGCATTAGTTTAGGCTTTACGCCGGATCGGTCCTGTGGGTGGTGCCAGCTGGGCCGATTATTTTATTTAGAAAGGACAATACATGACGTTAAGCAATCAGTATCCAAGTCTGTGTCACAAAACCGTATTTATCAGTGGCGGTGGTTCAGGCATTGGTGCTTGTCTGGTAGAAGCTTTTATCGCTCAGGGCGCTAAAGTGGCTTTTGTTGATATCTTAGAGGTTGAGTCTAAGGTCTTAGTATCTAATTTAACTACAAAATATCCAGAAGCAGAGCTGAAGTTTTATGCCTGTGATTTGCTGAATATCGATGATTTAAAGCAGGTGATAGAGCAGGTAAAACAAGACCTTGGCGCTATCAGCGTATTAATAAATAACGCCGCCAGCGATACCCGGCATAACTTCCTTGAGGTGACGCCAGAGTATTGGGATCAGCGGGTTAATATCAATTTACGCCATCAGTTTTTTGCCATTCAGGCTGTCTATCCGCAGATGAAACAACTGGGCGGTGGTTCCATTATCAATTTAGGTTCGATGAGCTGGTATGAAAGTCAGGGCGGTATGCCGGGCTACACCAGTTCTAAAGCCGCAGTTTTGGGATTAACCCGTGGTTTAGCCCGTGATTTAGGGCCGGATAAAATCCGCGTCAATACCTTAACGCCGGGCTGGGTGATGACAGAACGTCAGCTGAAGTACTGGGTGAACGAAGAAACAGCACGGGATATTGAAAAAAATCAATGCGTCAAAGACAGCCTGATGCCGGAAGATGTGGCAGCTATGGCGCTGTTTCTGGCCTCCGACGATAGCAAATTATGTACAGCACAAAACTTTATTGTGGACGGTGGCTGGATCTAATTGCATGTGCAGTGATTCAGCCACTTTTTTACCACCACTTTTTATGACTTAAGAGTAAACAAGGGTTTAGCAATGATGATTACAGGCCAACAACTGATTAACGGGCAATGGGTGCAAGGCGAAGCGGGTCAGTACCAGGCGGTCAACCCAGCTACAGCAGCTTTTATTGAACCTGTGATGAGTTATGCCAGCAAAGCTCAGGTGCATCAGGCGGTGGCGGCAGCAGCAGAAGCAGCGCCCCTTTATGCTGCCACCTCGCTTGAACAGCGTGCTGAGTTTTTAGAATTATGCGCTGATGAAATTATGGCGTTAGGGGATGTATTGCCTGAACGTGTGGCATTAGAAACAGGTTATCCAAAAGCCCGGGGTGAAGGTGAGCGCGCCCGCACTGTCAATCAGTTGCGTTTATTTGCATCTTCTATCCGCTCTGGTGAATACCTGAATATTCGTATTGATACCGCCTTGCCTGATCGTCAGCCTTTGCCCAGGCCGGATTTACGTTACACCAATCAACCTATAGGTCCTGTGGTGGTGTTTGGGGCCAGTAACTTTCCATTAGCCTTTTCTGTGGCAGGTGGTGATACAGCTGCTGCTTTAGCTGCTGGCTGCCCTGTTATTGTCAAAGGTCATAACTCGCATCCCGGTACTTGTGAGCTGGTCGCGCAAGCTTTGCATAAAGCGGTGCAAAAAGCCGGATTACCTGCAGGTGTGTTTTCTCTGATTATGGGTTCTGGTCGTGAAGTAGGTTCTGAACTGGTGGTTGCGCCTGAAGTAAAAGCTGTGGGCTTTACCGGTTCTTTAGCAGGTGGCATGGCGCTGTTTCAACTGGCCAATAACAGGCCTGAACCTATTCCTGTATTTGCAGAAATGGGTAGTGTTAACCCTGTGGTGTTATTGCCAGAGGCGCTTGAGCAAAATGCTGAAACTATAGCAACAGGTTTTGTTGGTTCTTTAACTTTGGGTGTGGGCCAGTTCTGCGTCAATCCAGGTGTGGCAGTGGCTATTCATAGCCCGGCTTTGGACAGATTCTGCGCAGCAGCATCTGCTGCTTTAGCCAAAGTACCAGCTGGTGTGATGCTGAACGAAGGTATAGCGGCTGCTTATCAAAAAGGCACAGCGCATTTGTCGGAGCAGGCTGGTGTTGAATTGGTTGGTAGCGGTGAAGCTGTGGGCGACAAAGCAGGCTTCTGCACTCAGGCCAAACTTTTTAAAGTGACAGCCGAAGCCTTTTTAGCCAATCCACATTTGCAGGAAGAAGTCTTTGGTCATGTCTCTGTGCTGGTGAGTTGTGTCGACGAGGCGCAATTGCTGGCGGTAGTGCGCACTTTAAAAGGTCAGCTGACAGGCACTTTACAGGCCACAGCAGCTGAGCTTGCCACTCAGGCTGAATTAATTAGTGTGCTGCGGCAAAAAGTAGGCCGTCTGGTGGTGAATAACTTCCCGACTGGTGTGGAAGTTTGTGATGCCATGATGCACGGCGGACCTTTCCCTGCGGCTACAGATGCGCGTTTTACCTCAGTAGGTACAGCTTCTATTGCCCGTTTTGTTCGTCCTATTTGTTTCCAAAATTACCCGGCTGAGTTATTACCACCAGAGCTGCAAAACGCCAATCCATGGGCGCTGCCGCGTTTGGTCAATGGGGTAAAAACCAGCGCAGCGGTTGAGGCTTAAATGGGTTTTGTCGTCACGACCGACACTTTGCAGCTGGCTGCGTTAAAGCGGCCTTTGCAGCTGATTAAACTGACCAATCCGGCCGGACTCAGCGTTACCTTAAGTAATCTGGGTGCCGGTTTATGGTCGGTGCTTATGCCAGAGCTTCTAACAAACAAGGCAGTAGAGCTAATCCAAAACTACCAGGACCCAAGCCAGTTTGCCCGCAACTCTTATTATTTCGCCGTGACTATAGGTCGGGTGGCCAATCGTATTGGGGCTGCCGCTTATATGCAACAAGGTCAGGTCATGTCCTTGCTGGCCAATGAAGGTCCCAATCAATTGCATGGTGGCCCTGATGGTTTAGGCAGTCGCTTCTGGAGTTTTGATATAGAGCAGCAAAAAGACAGAGTCAGTGTCACCTTTCGCATCACCAGCTTAGAGGGTGATCAGGGTTTTCCTGGTCAGTTGGATGTGCAACTGCGTTATAGCTTGCTGGCGCACAATGAACTGGTACTGGAATACAGCGCTGTGTCAGATAAAGACACTCCGGTCAGCCTGACCAATCATGCCTACTGGGCCATTGGCGGAGTGGGTAAAGGCACTGTACTTGAACAGCAATTACAGCTGGATGCCGATTTTATTCTGCAACTGGATAAACAACTGGTGCCCACAGGCGAGTTAGTGCCAGCAGCCGGCGCTTTTGATTTTAAAACGGGCAAGCTGATTGGTCAGGATATTGGCCAGCTTGAAAATGGCTACGACCATTATTTTGTATTGAATAAAGACCGCGATCAGAACAGAGCGGCGGCTTTAGTGCGGGACCCTGTTTCAGGCCGTTTTTTGCAGTTGTTTACTGACCAACCTGGTATCCAGTTTTATAGCGGCAATTTTCTCGATGGCAGCATCAAGGGTAACCAAGGCACGCCAATAGAGAAATACGCTGCTTTATGTCTGGAGCCTCATGGCTATCCAAATGCGGTCAATAAACCAAATTTTCCAACGGCTTTGCTTAAAGCCGGCCAGTTATACCGGCAAAGCAGTCGTTTCGTATTGGGGCATAGCTAAAGCTTTCAAACAAAGGGTTCAATCAAAAAATCGCGGGTCCGCCTTTAAAAAAACATCATAAGGACCTGTTTGACAAGGGGAGTTCGTGTATGAGAATCAAATCCATAGTTGCAGGTCTTGGCCTGTATTTAGTCTGTCACAGTAGTTTTGCCACCACTGTAGGTTTTGCTCAGGTGGGTTCTGAAAGCGGCTGGCGTACCAGTTTTTCTGAATCTGTTAAAGCTGAAGCAAAAAAACGCGGCATAGAGCTGAAGTTTTCCGATGCGCAGCAAAAGCAGGAAAACCAGATCAAAGCAGTGCGTAGTTTTATTGCTCAGGGTGTGGACGCCATTATCATTGCCCCAGTAGTCGAAACCGGCTGGACTCCGGTGCTGAGAGAAGCCAAACGTGCCCGTATTCCAGTTGTGATAGTAGACCGTAATGTGCAAGTGCAGGACGAGTCGTTATTTGTGACCCGTATTGCTTCCGACTTTGTTGAAGAAGGCCGCAAAGCCGCAACCTGGTTAATGAGTCAACCCCAGGCTCAAAGCAAATGCAATATCATCGAATTGCAAGGTACTGTCGGAGCTACAGCAGCAATCGACCGTGCTAAAGGTTTTAACGCAGTCCTGGCGCAACACCCACAAGCCAAGATTGTCCGCAGTCAGACCGCTGAATTTACCCGCGCCAAAGGCAAAGAAGTGATGGAGTCTTTGCTCAAAGCTGAGCAGGGCGGCAAAGGCATTTGCGCACTCTGGGCTCATAACGATGAAATGGCTTTAGGTGCTATTCAGGCCATTAAAGAAGCGGGCCTGAAGCCGGGTAAAGATTTGCTGGTGGTGTCTGTGGATGCTGTGCCTGATTACTTTAAAGCCATGGCGGATGGTGATGCCAATGCCACAGTGGAGCTGAACCCGCATTTAGGTGGCCCGGCTTTTGATGTGATTGAAGCTTATCTGAAAGGTAAAAAAGACACAGAAAAGCTGATCCGTACCACAGGGGATTTATTCCTGCAGGATACGGCTGCCGCTGAATATGAAAAAAGACGCCTGAATTAATCCACTCTTTTGGTTATTCAGGAGCTTCTGATGTCAGAACAGATCAACAATGCCGCCAAGCTAGTGCTGCAACTACGGCAGATAGATAAACACTTCCCCGGTGTAAAAGCACTGCAGCAAGCCCAGCTGAGTTTATATGCCGGTGAAGTGCATGCCTTATTAGGTGAAAATGGCGCCGGTAAATCTACTTTAGTTAAAGTGATGACAGGGGTGCTGCAAAAAGATGGCGGCGAACTGCTGTTGGATTCCACAGCTTTCAGTTTTGCTACGCCTAAAGATGCACAGCAAGCTGGTATCAGCACTGTGTATCAGGAAGTGAATTTACTGCCGAATTTATCCGTAGCGCATAACCTGTTTTTAGGTTCAGAACCTAAGCGTTTTGGCTTCATTGATAAAAAAGCTATGGCAAATCAGGCTCGGCAATTATTAAGCAGTTTTGGCCTTAGTATTGATGTCACAGCGCCTTTATCTGAGTTCTCAGTTGCAGTGCAGCAGTTGGTGGCGATAGCCCGAGGTATAGCACCTAAGCGAGGTGCTGCTCGCACCAAAGTGCTGGTACTGGATGAACCCACCGCCAGTTTAGACGCCGATGAAGTTCAGGTTTTATTCCAAGTGCTGCGCCAGCTAAAGCAGCAGGGTGTGGCCATAGTTTTTATCACTCACTTTTTGGATCAGGTTTATCAAATTAGTGATCGCATTACAGTTATGCGTAACGGCTGTTTTGTCGGTGAATACCAGACCGCCAATTTAAATAAAGCAGAGTTAATTGCCGCTATGCTGGGTAAAGAGCTGTGTCAGCAGCTTCATCAAGCACCTTGTCAGGTTGTGGAACACTCAGTATCTATCTTGACAGCGCGGCAATTAAATTCTGGTCAGTCGGTGCAGCAGTTGGATCTGGATTTACCTCAAGGCCAGGCTGTGGGTTTAGCGGGTTTATTAGGTTCAGGTCGTACCGAAATTTGTCGTCTGCTGTTTGGTTTGGATCAAGCTGATGGCGGCTTTTTAAGTTTTGCAGGTAAGCCCATTAAACTGACTAGTCCAGCGCAAGCCATAGCCCTTGGTATTGCACTTTGTCCTGAGGATCGTAAATCCCAGGGCATGATTGCGCCTTTATCCATCCGGGAAAATATCAGCTTAGCGCTGCAGGCCAAACAAGGCTGGTGGCGGGTGATTTCGAAAAAGAAGCAGCAACAACTGGCTGATTTTTATATTGAAAAACTACAAATTGCCACACCGGACGCTGATAAACCTATAGGCCAACTAAGTGGTGGCAATCAGCAAAAAGTGATTCTGGCACGTTGGCTGGCGGTGGAGCCAAAGCTGTTGTTACTGGACGAACCTACCCGTGGCATAGACATTGGCGCTCATGCAGAAATTCTGCAGCTGATCCGGCAGCTTTGTCAGCAGGGCATGTCTTTATTGGTGACGTCGTCTGAGCTGGAGGAACTCACAGCTTTTTCCAGCAAAGTGGTGGTCATGCGTGACCGGAAAAAGGTAGCAGAGTTAAGTGGTGAAGATCTGAACCCGGATCGCATTATGGCGGCTATCGCAGGAGCCAGTGTATGACGAACGAGACAACAGTGTTGAATTCTACCCAGTCTGACCAATTAAAAGCCGCGAGGCAGGCGCGTTATAGCCCTGGCCAGTCGGTGCATCAATTTAGCTTATACCTCTATCCGTTGCTGGCTTTAGCTTTGTTATTGCTGGTGAATTTGCTGCTGGACCCGCAGTTTTTTTCACTGCAATGGCAGGATGGCCGTTTGTATGGGCCTTTGATTGATATTGTGAATCGCAGTGCGCCTGTGGCATTGCTGGCTATCGGTATGAGTTTAGTCATAGCCACTGGTGGTATTGATCTGTCGGTCGGCGCTGTGATGGCAATTTGCGGCGCAGTGTGCGCTAACTTATTGGTACTGGGAGACTGGTCCATTCCTGCAGTCATAGGTCTGGCTGTACTGACAGGTTTAGGCTGTGGGTTGCTGAATGGCTTTATGGTCAGCTATCTCGGTATTCAGCCTATAGTCGCCACGCTGGTGTTGATGGTGGCAGGTCGTGGTGTGGCGCAGCTATTAAACCAGGGCCAGATTGTTACCTTTCAGAACCCTGACTTTGCTGCTTTAGGTTCAGGCTCCTTTTTAGCTTTGCCCGTGCCTGTCTGGCTGGTGTTGCTGGCGCTGCTTATGATGCAGTTGTTGCTCAGACGCACAGCTTTAGGCTTATTTATTGAAGCTGTGGGTTGTAACGCCAAAGCCAGTCGTTATTTGGGCATAGACGACAGAGGCATCAAGCTGACGGTGTATTTACTGGCTGGCGGCTGTGCTGCTTTGGCTGGCATTATTGCCACAGCAGATATTCAGGGCTCGGACGCCAACAACGCTGGCTTATGGTTAGAGCTGGATGCCATTTTAGCTGTGGTGATAGGCGGCGCAGCCTTAACAGGAGGGCGTTTCTCCTTGCCTCGTGCTGTGATAGGGGTGCTGATTATTCAGGCGCTAAGCACCACCATAGTCGTCAGTGGGTTACCTTCCAAATTTAACTTATTGATCAAAGCTTTAGTCATATTGCTTGTGCTCATGCTGCAGTCTGAACTCTTTCGCAATCAGCTTAAAACCCTGTTTAGTTTTGGCAAGCTGCGTGGAGGAAAAGCCTGATGTCCCGCACTTATTTACCTTTGTGGATCACTTTTGCCCTGGTGCTGTTGATGTTTGGCGCTGGTGCCAGCCAGTTTGATGGTTTTACCAGTCTGCGAGTGGTTACTAACCTGATTAGCGACAATGCCTTTTTGCTGGTAACAGCTTTGGGTATGACGCTGGTGATTTTATCCGGTGGCATCGATTTGTCAGTCGGTTCTGTGATTGCGTTAAGCGGCGTGGCAGCAGCCTTGCTGATTGGGCCTTATCAGTGGCATCCGCTACTGGCTTTTGCCCTGATAGTGCCTTGTGCTGCGCTTTTTGGCGCTGGTATGGGCGCTTTAATTCAGTATTACCAGTTGCAGCCTTTTATTGTCACTTTGGCCGGTATGTTTTTAGCCCGTGGTGTGGCGACTTTATTAAGTGAAGAGTCTGTGGCTATTGAACATCCTTTTTATGATGCGGTAGCAGAATTTGGATTGGAGCTACCCGATGGCGGCTGGCTGGGTGCTACTTCTCTGCTCACCATAGCTTTAGTGCTGCTGATGTTGGTACTTACTCACTACAGTCGCTTTGGCTCTTATGTCTATGCCTTGGGAGGCAATAGCCAGTCAGCTCAACTGATGGGGGTTCCTGTCGCCCGTACTACCATTTTGTTGTACGCCTCAAGCAGTATGCTGGCGGCTATGGCCGGTATTATTTTTAGTTTCTATACCTACTCAGGTTATGCCCTGTCCGCAGTTGGCGTAGAGCTGGATGCGATAGCTGCTGTGGTGATAGGCGGTACCTTACTCACGGGCGGCAGTGGTTTTATTATTGGCACAGTGCTGGGTGTCTTACTGATGGGCCTTATTCAAACCTATATCAATTTTGACGGCAGCTTAAGCAGTTGGTGGAGCAAAATAGTCATAGGGGGTCTGCTGTTTTTCTTTATCGCTTTGCAAAAACTCCTTAGTAAAGATCTATTTAGCAAAAAATGGCAAAGTAAAGCCGGAGGTAAGGCATGAGCGACTTCACCTTATTGCACAGCATCCCACTTAAAAACAAATTAGGCGAAGGCATAATCTGGCATGGAGCTACTCAGTCAGTCTGGTGGACTGACATTCATGGCCGCTTTTTATATCAGTTGTTCTGGCCTTCATTGCAGCTTAATAGTTTTCCGTTGCCTGAGCGTATCAGCTGTTTTGCTTTATTAAATGCACATGACCCAATGCGGGCAGATTATTCGATGCTGGTGGCCTTTGAGTCGGGTTTTGCTTTGTATCAGCCACAAACTCAAAACATTTTCTGGTTGGTGAAACCTGAACCACATTTATCCGGCAATCGCATGAACGATGGCCGTATCGATCATCAGGGCCGGTTTTGGGCTGGCACTATGAAAGAGCAGGATCAGGGCCAGCATGGCACTTTATATCGGCTGGATCAGCAGGGTTGTGATGCGGTGATAACCGGCTTACAGATTCCAAATAGCCTGTGCTGGAATAAAAGCAGCAGCATTATGTATCACGCCGATTCACCCACAGGAGAGATTTATTCTTATAGGTTTGACTCAACTAAAGGCTCCGTAGGTCAGCCGCAGTTGTTTGCCACAGTACCCAAGGGCGCAGAACCTGACGGTGCTGTGATAGATGCAGAAGACCATTTGCTCTGTGCTTTATGGGGCGGCGCTGCTATAGCCCGTTTTTCGCCTTCAGGACAGCAAACTGCATTACACGCTTTACCTGTCAATCAACCGACGTGTCTGGCTTTTGGTGGGCCTGATTTAAACCTGCTGTTTGTTACCACAGCGCGACAAGGTTTAACTGAAGAACAGTTAAATGCCGAACCAGATGCAGGTAGTTTATTGATTTATCAGTCGCCTTATCAGGGCTTGCCTGAGTCTGAACTGGCGGTGCTGGATTGGACGGCCATACAAAAAAGCGGAGGTTGTGATGTGGAAGCTGGTTAATTTTTTATTGATAAGCCTGCTGAGTTTTAATCTGTTGGCGCAAGATACTGGTCTTTTGATTAAAAACCGGGCAGATCCCTGGGTCTATCGTGCTGCTGCCGACTCTTACTTTTTTACCGCTTCAGTGCCTGAATTTGATCGTATTGAATTGCGCCACAGCAGCAGTATTCAAGGGCTGGCTGATGCTGAACCTAAAGTCATTTGGCGTAAAAAAGATAAAGGCCCAATGAGTGCCAATATCTGGGCACCTGAACTGCACCGTATAGACGGCAGCTGGTATATCTACTTTGCTGCGGGTCAGGCCGATCAAGCTTTTCATATTCGCACTTATGTGCTGAAAAACAGCTCTGCTGATCCATTGCAAGGAGAGTGGCAAGAGCTGGGGCCACTGAACACAGGCTGGGATAGTTTTAATCTGGATGCCACTCATTTTGAGCATCAGGGCCAGCATTATCTGGTGTGGGCGCAGCAGGATAAAAACAAAAGCTATAACAGCGCCTTGTGGATAGCCAAAATGAACAGTGCTACAGAGCTGCAATTGCCCGCTACTTTGTTAACAGAGCCCACTTTGGATTGGGAGCGTTTAGGTTATAAAGTTAATGAAGGCGCTGCAGTACTGATCAAACATGGTAAAGTCTGGCTGGCTTATTCCGCCAGTGCGACTGATCATAGATACGCTATGGGGCTTTTAACCGCATCAACTGATGCCGACTTGCTGAAAACCGAAAGCTGGAGCAAAGCGCCCAAACCTGTGTTTTACACCAATGATAAACTCAAACGTTTTGGCCCGGGTCATAACAGCTTTGTAGTGGCCGAAGATGGGGTAACGGACTTAATGCTGTACCACGCCCGTGATTACAAAGACATTCAGGGCAATCCGCTGCAGGATGGCAATCGCCATACTCGTGTCCGCCCCTTGTATTGGACAGATAAAGGCGAGTTAGACTTTGCTCAGGACAAGCCTGACTAACTCATTGTTCCGCTGTGCGTCATCAAAAAATACACGCCTTGTAACAATTTTGTTGCAGGGCGTTTTTGTTTTTCGATTAGTCTTAAACTTTTACTTTGCTTTTCTCCTTCCCTTGTCTGGAAGAAAGAGCAAGGCAAAACTTTGGTTAAATATTGGCAGGGAGTGAGTATGAAGTTAAAACAGTCGGCTTTGGCGCTGATGCTTGGGCTGATGATCAGTTCAGCTCAGGCGACAGAAGCTAAAGATATTCAAAGCTTTACGCTTAAAAATGGCATGAAAATTCTGGTGCTGGAAGATACATCTATTCCTAATGCCAACAGCTATTTATTCTGGAAAGTAGGCTCGCGCAACGAATATCCGGGCATTACAGGGATTTCGCACTTTTTTGAACATATGATGTTTAACGGCGCTAAAAAGTATGGTCCAAAGATGTTTGACCAAACCATGGAAGCCGCAGGTGGCGCCAATAATGCGTACACCACTGAAGATTTAACAGTCTATACCAACTGGTTTCCGGCCAATGTACTGGAGACCATTTTTGATTTGGAAGCAGACCGCATAGCCCATCTGGATATCAACGCCAAAATGGTCGAAAGCGAAAGAGGTGTGGTGACGTCTGAGCGCTCAACCAGCCTTGAAAATTCTAACTTCCAAACTATGCATGAAGCACTGAAAGGTGTGGCATTTTTAGCCCATCCTTATAGCTGGTCTGTCATTGGTCATGAGTCTGATATCAAAGCCTGGACTTTGGATGATTTAAAACGTTTTCATAAAACCTACTACGCGCCGAATAATGCAGTGATGGTGGTTGCAGGAGATGTGAAGTTAGCTGAAGTGAAAAAGCTGGCGGAGCAGTATTTTGCGCCTATTCCCTCTCAGCCAGAGCCTGAAGCTGTGCGTACTGTAGAGCCAGAGCAAAAAGGCGAGCGTCGGGTTTATGTGCAAAAAGCTTCAGTTACCAGCCCGAATATACTCTTAGGTTTTCATATTCCTGCCAGCTCCAGCCCGGATTATTATGCGCTGGATTTACTGAATTCTATTCTGAGTCAGGGCAACAGCTCACGTTTGTATCAGGGCCTGGTGGACAAAGAACTGGCCGTGGATGTGTTTAGTTATTTGCCTATGTCCTTTGACCCTAACTTGTTTTATACGATGGCCATCGCCAGTCCTGGCGTAAAAGCGGCTGAACTTGAAGCTGCTTTGATTGCAGTGATCAATAAAGTCGCCAAAGAGGGGGTGAGTCAAAACGAGCTGGAAAAAGCCAAAAACCAGAAGCTGATGCAGTTTTACCGTGAAATGGAAACCATCAATGGTAAAGCCGATATTATTGGCACCTATGAGTTGTATTTTGGCAGCTATCAGAAGCTGTTTGATGCGCCAAAAGAGTATCAGAAAGTGACGGCTGCTGATATTCAGCGGGTTGCACAAAGTTACCTGAAAAAATCCAACCGCACTGTTGCTGTGCTGGACTCTGCTGAGGATAAAGATCTATGAAGCATCTAATGAAAGCCCCAAAAGTAGTAGCACTGGCGCTGCTGAGCTCTTTTGTATTTGCCTTGCCGGTGATGGCTGATCAGCAAAACAACCCAGGCAGTTTCCAGTTACCAGCTTATGAGCAATTGAAACTGGACAATGGCTTAACTGTATTTTTATTACCCCAGCATGAAGTCCCCTTAATCACAGTGCAGGCCACAGTGCGTGCTGGTGCCGTCAACGACAAAGTGGCAGGTTTAGCCCAACTGACCAGTCAGGCGTTATTGTTGGGCGCTGGTGGTCAAAGCAAAGCGCAAATTGAACAACTGGTCGACTTTTTAGGGGCCAGTTTACACAGTGATGGCTCTATGGAAGGTTCCAGTCTGCGTGCTGATTTTATGGCGAAAGACACAGAACAAATGCTTGCTGTATTTCATCAGGTACTGACTCAGCCTGCTTTTGACGCAACAGAGTTTGAGAAGTTAAAAGCACGTCAGGTTGCTGCCGTTGCTCAGGCCAAAGAAAGTCCACGTATGGTGATCGATCAGTACTTTAATAAACTGGTATTTGGCGCTCACCCATACGGTAATGCGGTTTCAGGCACGGCAGCTTCATTACAGAGCATCAGCCAGCAGCAGGTCAAAAGCTTCCATCAAAGTTATTATCAGCCGGGCAATACGGCGATTAGTATAGTGGGTGACTTCAAACCAGAGGTGATGAAAGCGCAGTTGCAAAAGTTGTTTGCCAGTTGGAAAAACGGTGCAGCAGCGCAACAGCCTGATTTAACTGCAGCTTTGCCAAAAGCAGCAAAAGCCAAAGTCTTGCTGGTCAATAAATCCGATGCGATAGAAACCACTTTTAGTCTTGGTGGCATCGCCATTAAACAGGACAACCCGGATTATGTGGGCATCAGTGTGGTGAATACTGTGTTAGGTGGCCGTTTTACCTCCTGGCTGAACGACGAGCTGAGGGTAAATTCTGGTTTAACTTATGGTGCCGGCTCTGGTTTTGATCGCTATTCAGCCAGCGGTACTTTTAGTATCGGCAGTTTTACCAAAACCGAAAGCACTCAGGCTGCTGTGGATTTGGCTTTGAAGACTTATCAGCGTCTATGGGACAAAGGCATAGACCAGGTCACACTGGATTCAGCCAAAGCTTATGTGAAAGGCCAGTTTCCACCTCGTTTTGAAACTAATACTGCTTTAGCTGGTTTGTTAGGTGATATGTATCTGTATGGTTTTAATCAGGACTTTATCAATAGTTTCCAAAGTAAAGTGGATCAACTGACAGTGGCTGAAAGCAAACGCCTGATCAACAGCTACTTCCCAAAAGATCAGCTGCAATTTGTGCTGGTCGGCAAGGCTGAAGCCATTAAAGACATCGCCAAAACTTATGGCGAAGTGACACAAGTAGAAATTACTGCAGATAGTTTCTGATCTAAAGCTATGGCCCTGCCACTGTGCAGGGCCTTATACTCCGGGTATTCCTTCGTTAACTAAGTACAGCGCTTGAAGTCTCAATTCAAACTACTCGGTCTGGTGCTCAGCCTTTGCATATTATGCTCCTGCAGCCCACAGGGCAGCTCTGCTTTTTCTCAGCATATTTATATCTGGCAGCGACTCTGGACTGCTGAACATGCCGGGGCTTTGGCACAAAGCAAAGCAGATTTCACTGTACTGAGGGTATTGGCTTTGCAGCTGCATCAGACCAAAGCTGGCCCCGTCTGGACAGAAGCGAAAGTTGATTTACCTCTGCTGGCTGCCGATGGACGGCCTGTGCATCTGGTGGTGCGGCTTGATGGTCAGTTAAAACTGTTACCAACAGCGTTGTTGCAGCAAAAACTCACAACGCTGCTGCAGTTATGGCAACAGCAAGGGGTGAAGGTGACTCAACTGGAGCTGGATTATGACTGTGCCAGCAGCCAGCTCGCATCTTATGCTGGTTGGATCAAAGAGTTACGTCAGCTATTGCCTCAGACTCTTGCTGTGGCTATTACCGCTTTACCGGACTGGTTAGGCAAGCCGGGTTGGTCTGAACTGCAACAGCAGGCGGATCAACTGACCTTACAGGTGCATTCTGTGTTATCACCAGAGCAGGGGCTGTTTCAGGCCGAACTTGCCAAAAACTGGGCACAACAATTAGCACAGCAGGCGCAAAAGCCTTTTTATATTGCTGTGCCTTCGTATCATTCAGCTTTATTGCAACAAGAACAAGGTTGGTTGGTTGAAAGTGAACAGCCACTACAAAGTCAGGCCAAACGGCAGGAATTATGGCTGGATGCTGCGGCAGTGCAGGACTTTAGTCTGTGGTTGCAGCAACAACACTGGCCGCTGCTGCAAGGGCTGGTCTGGTTTCGACTGCCTTTGCCATCCGACAAACGTAGTTGGTCTTATGCACAGTTACAGGCGGTTAGTTCGGGCAAACCTCTGGCCGCTGAGTTAAAGCTAAGAGTGCAGGGCATAGCTCCACAATTTGAACTGGTGGCGGAAAACCATGGTTTTGTGGCGGCTCAGTTGCCGGCCCAAATCCGCCTGTCGGGCAGCTCTTGCAGTGCTGCTGATGCGGTCTCAGGCTACAAGCCAGACTTTTCAAAAAACAAAAATCAGCTGCAGTTTGTTTTAACCAAAACTGAGGCTATGCTGCAACCCGGTCAAGCTTTAGTGCTAGGCTGGGCTTTATGTAAAAACTTAACCCTCTTTCATTCTCAAGGATGATTTTATGCTGAAATTTAACAGAAGCTTGCTGTTCAGCAGCCTTGCGTTATGCAGCAGTGCCTGGGCCTGTGGTCCGGATTTTCCGATGATGCTGAGTTCAGACAGAGCTCACACCTTTGCGGCACTGACAGAACCGGTGTTTTTAGTTGAAATTCAGGCTTTGGCTTCCACTGTGCCTGACTTTTCTGTTGTGTTAGCAAAGGCTGGCGCTACTGTTTTTGCAGACAGTTATGATTATCAGAACGAGCGTTGGCTTAGTGCCACAGAACAAGCTGAGCAGCAGTTGCTCAGTAAAGAACAGTCCTTAATAGTTCAGCAGATGCGGCAAAGCGCCACAGTGCAGCAAGCTTTAGCCGTAGGTGAAGCTTTACCTGCTGAACTACGTTTCTACACTGCAGCTGCTGTGGCTTTTGCACAAAAAGAGGATCAGCAGGCTATTGAATTATTTCGTCAGGTGCTGGCTTTGCCTTTGGAGCAACAGCAGCAAAGACGCAGCTGGGTTTTGTATTCACTGAGCCGGGTTTTGTTACGGCAATACGATGTGGATCACCGGGCTGAAGTCATGGCTTTGTATCAGCAGTTACAGCAGGAAGTGGCTTCTGGCCTTGCCGATCCTTTGCAGCTGGCTGTGGCCAGTTTAGGCGAGCAGGCCAAACTTGCGAAGCAACAAGGGGACTGGACTATAGCTATAGCTTTGTATGCAGCGCAAAGCCGCTGGAGTGAGAGTGGCCGCGCTTCTTTGTTGTGGTTAAGTAAAGAGCTGGCTTCTATGCCGGATCAGGAGTTAATGCCGCTGGTGCAAATTCCTGCTGTAGCGGCTTTATTAAGCCGCTACCTGATGACGCAGTTCAGTGCTTTAAGTTATATAGATCCAGATCAGTTACAGCGTTTGCTTGTTGTGTTGAACCAGGTGCCGGATATTCAGCTGCACAATGCAACACAGCTGGCCGTCGCCGCCTACCAGCAAGGTCAGTTTGCTTTGAGCGAGCAGTTATTACCTCATGTGGATCAAACGGCTTTGGCCTTTACGTTGCGGGCAAAAATGGCATTAAAAGCAGGGGACACAGCTAAGGCTGCAGAGTTTTATGCCAAAGCCAGTAAATCTTTTGCCCCAATGCTCACCCAAACCAAAGTGGTGCCGGTGCAGCAAGACTACTACAGCAAAGTCTCAATCGAAGACCTGCAAACCCAACACTATTGTCGTGTGCAGGCCGAACACGGCATTCTGGAATTAAGTCGGGGCGATTACCTGCAGGCGATTTCTCTGCTGACGGCTGCCGGTATGGAGTATTGGCAAGATACGGCTTATATAGCTGAACGGGTACTGACGCTGGATGAACTGAGAAGCTTTGTCGCTTTGCATCCTGTGACTGCAGTACCGGAGAAAAGCGAGTGGCATTATTTTGGTGATACGTCGGTAGAAGTGTTATTGCATCATTTAACAGCCAGACGCTTAATGAGGGCAGGTCACTACCAGCAAGCACAAGCCTATTTTGTTGACCCCGAATTAAAGCAACTGGCAAAGCAGTATCAGAGCTATGCCGAAGCTGCCCAAAGTAGCTGGACTGACAATGCCAAAGCTGAAGCTTTGTTTGAACAGGCAAAACTGGCCAGAGTGCATGGCCTGGAGTTATTAGGTTTTGAACTGGCACCAGATTATCAGGTGTTTTATGGCCAGCTTGAACCTTACGAAGACGAAAGCAGATCACAAACTCTGCCTGTTGCTGAGTTACAGCGTTTAGGCAGTTCAGCGCCAAAATACAACAGCAGGTTTCATTACCGGCACCTTGCTGCTGACTTGTCGGCACAATCTGCAGAGCTGGTGCCAAAAAACAGCCAGGCTTTTGCGGCAACTTTGTGTCATTCGACAAAATGGCTATTAATACGCCAGCCAGAACTGGCGCAAGGCTATTATCAGCACTATTTGCAACATGGGCCTTATGTCAGCTGGGGGGCTGAATTCGGTCAGAACTGCCCTGAGCCGGATTTTGTCGCAGCCAAACAACGGCAACACCACAACCTTGAACTCAAGCTCAGACAAATGCTAAGGCCTTTTAAATGGCTGCTGTTGACGTTGTTACTGGCTGGAGTTGGTGTTATAGGATGGTTTGGGATCAAAAGGCTTAAAAGGGCTTAGGTAATTCACAGAGCTTTTACAGCGAAAGCTCTGCTCTTTCTGCGCGCCTGAAATCAAAGGAAATGAAGATAACAGAAAAGAAAAAACCCAGCCGAGGCTGGGTTCCAATTTATGGCAGGGGTACAGGGATTCGAACCCCAGAATGGCGGGATCAAAACCCGCTGCCTTACCGCTTGGCTATACCCCTGCAGAACTGTTGTAGCTAAAATTGTGTAATTTGATGATTACACTGCCACTTCAATTAAATGGCAGGGGTACAGGGATTCGAACCCCAGAATGGCGGGATCAAAACCCGCTGCCTTACCGCTTGGCTATACCCCTGCAGAAACTGCAGAATTCTTACTTGCTTGGTGCGGAAAGAGAGACTCGAACTCTCACGCCTCGCGGCGCTGGAACCTAAATCCAGTGCGTCTACCAATTTCGCCATTTCCGCAAACACTGGACGAACAAATTAAGTGGTGGCTACAGCGGGAATCGAACCTGCGACCCCAGCATTATGAGTGCTGTGCTCTAACCAGCTGAGCTATGTAGCCACTATGTCTTAGTTGTCCTAAGCAAGTGGCGCGTATTATGCTCATCAGGCTTTTTTGCGTCAACCGTTTTTTTGCCACATCTTTATCTATTCGGTTTGTTTGCTGGTTTTCTATGCAAGTTGATGTCAACACAGCCAGTTTTTTCGGTTTTTCCGCTCTGTACTTGGGCTTATACGACTGATGGGGTAGTATCGGTTTGTTATTAAAACTAAAAAAGAAACTCCACAGCTATGGAGTCAGCAGAAGGAAAACCCATGTCCACAGATGTAAAACAGGCCCGTTGGCCACGACAAATCCCCTATATTATTGCCAGTGAAGCTTGTGAGCGTTTCAGCTTCTACGGTATGCGCAATATTTTAACGCCCTTTTTAATGACAGCTTTGCTGTTATCTATACCTGAAGAAATGCGCGCCTCTATGGCGAAAGAAGTATTTCACTCCTTTGTGATTGGTGTTTACTTTTTCCCTTTATTAGGTGGCTGGTTAGCAGACCGTTACCTTGGCAAATACAACACCATTTTATGGCTGAGTATTGTGTACTGTATTGGCCATTTGTTTTTGGCCTTGTTTGAAACCAGTAAGGAAGGCTTTTACACCGGCTTGTTTCTGATAGCGCTGGGGTCGGGCGGCATTAAACCCTTAGTTTCGGCCTTTATGGGTGACCAATTTGACCAGAGTAATAAAAAGCTGGCGCAAAAAGCCTTTGATATCTTCTATTTCACTATTAACTTCGGCTCCTTTTTTGCGTCCTTGCTGATGCCACTGACCTTAAAGCACTTTGGTGCTGCAGTGGCCTTCGGTATACCAGGCATTCTGATGGCTTTAGCCACCTTGTTTTTCTGGCTCGGTCGTAAACGTTATGTGCATATAGCACCAGAGCCTAAAAACCCACACAGCTTTTTAAAAGTAGTGAGAACCGCTTTATTCGCCAAAGAATCGGGCAAGGCCAATGGCGGCCTCTATCTGGCTTTAGTAGGTTTTGCTTTGGCGATTTTTAGTTTAAGCCAAACCCCAACTTTAGGTTTTGTCGCAGCTTTTTGTTTAGCTTTAGTGCTGGTGATGGGTTTTGGTGGTGCTGGTGCAGCTATTCAGCTGGATAGGGCTCGGGGTGTACACCCTGATATAGCCGTAGATGGTGTGCGTTCAGTGCTGCGTATTTTAATTTTGTTTGCTTTGGTGACGCCTTTCTGGTCTTTGTTTGATCAAAAAGCTTCGACCTGGATTTTACAAGCCAATGATATGAGCAAACCGGACTGGTTTGAACCCGCCATGATGCAGGCGCTAAACCCGCTGCTGGTGATGCTGCTGATCCCTTTTAATCATATGGTGCTGTACCCGTTGTTGGAGCGTTGTGGTGTGCGTATTACAGCATTACGCCGTATGGGTGCTGGTATCGCTTTTGCGGGCTTAAGCTGGATTGTGATTGGCTCAGTACAACTGGCGATGGACGGTGGCACTGTGATGTCTATTGTCTGGCAGGTATTGCCTTATGCACTGTTAACCTTTGGCGAAGTATTGGTATCGGCCACAGGCTTAGAGTTTGCCTACAGCCAGGCGCCTGCAGCCATGAAAGGCACTATTACCAGCTTCTGGCAGTTATCGGTCACAGTGGGTAACTTATGGGTGCTGCTGGCGAATAACAGTATTCGCAGTGAAACCGTATTGTCGCAAGTCGAAGCGACAGGCTTATCGGAAACCGCCTTTTTAATGTTTTTCTTCGCAGGTTTTGCCTTAGTGGCAGCTGCTGTTTTTGCGCTTTATGCCCGAAGTTATACCATGTTGGATAACTACAGGGCCGCTTAATAGGCTTGCCTCTCCGCAGAATAGAACTGCGGCTTAGGTTTATGCTGTTTTAAATGGAAGCCACTTGTGTGGCTTCCATGCTTTTTGGCTAAATAATGGTCTTGCGTGTGCGAAGGTGATTAAAATGGTCCTGCACATAAGTTGCTTTTATTTTCACCAACTGCTCATAGCTGTCGCCAAAATAGATTTCAGTGGGGATCGCCGGATCTTTAAAACTAATAAAAGCGCCATGTGTTCCTTCAATACTGGCTGAGCGACCTGTGTCTATCCAGTCCATGGCACGATTGACGTCCACATACACCAGATTATCTTGCTGTTCGATTTTTTTCTTGATGTCTTCATTCCACCAGGTTTGATATTGAATAGTGTATTGACATTGGCGATAAGGGAATGCGATCTGCGGCAGCTTTTGCTTTGTCTGGTAAAACTCGCCTTGAATAGCCCCTAAGGTCACATAGCTAAATAACCCTTGCTGCTCGTTTTCAAGCTGCAACAAGGTTGAGGTCAGGGAATGCAGCAGTTGCTGATAACCCTGTTCAGACAGCCCGGTTTGATCGACAAAACGCGAGGTAATTTTATGTGGCGCCGGAGCGTCGTAGTCAGGTGTAAAAGGAGTTCCACCCAAGGCTAAGGTGCCAGTCTGACCAAGCCTGCGGCTGACATCGTAGAGTGAGTTTCTGCCCCAGTTACCCATCAGTTGATGATTGTATTTATCGTCATATCCGGCGCCACTGGCTGGGTGTATGGTGATTTGTGGTGCTGAGACTTGTGGGAAATAACGATGAATGAAACCCAGTAGTTCAGTCTCGTTTCCTTCCCAGTAGCCATACATTAAGCAGTGGTGGTACAGCTGAGTGACATCATAATCACCCTCTGGAACTGGGATGGCGTTGATTTTAAGGTTAGTACCAAGCAGTTGCACTGTATCCTTTGACGAAATGGCATTCTCCCAGCTTTTTAATACGGCCAAAGTGGTTTCATTGGATTGAGGTGTGCAGTAGTTATGCTGGGCCTGTGCTTGTACAGGTCTATTCCATTCGATTTCAAAACGATGGATTTCTTTTGGCAGTTCAAAGGTTTGTAATTTGAACTCAGTGACAATACCGTAACTCATGCCACCACCCCCTCGCAGTGCCCATAGCAGTTGTGGGTGCTCAGTTTCACTTACATTCACTTTAGATCCATCACCAAGGATCACTGTAGCACCTGTTAAATACTCACAGCACATGCCATATTTTCGCGTCCATGGTCCCCAGCCTCCGCCCTGAATAAAACCTGCAAGGCCAACAGTGGCGCAGGTGCCGTGCGCGATCATACGGTCTTTTTCAGCCAGTTTTGGTGTTAGCTGATAGAAGCGATAACCAGCACCAATGCTGGCTACACCTTTGTCATCTAATGAGAAAGTTTTAATGCCTGTCACATCAATGAGTACCACATTATCGCCGCTGCATTCGCCCGCATGATCATGGCCACCAGCCCTGACCCGGACTGGCAGGTTATAGTGTATTGCTGTTTTGTAGGCCTGTTGCACCTCTTCAGTGGATTCGCACATCACAATAGCAAAGGGGTGATACTGGTAACGGGTATTAAAAATCAGGCCTTCGGCCTGATAGGTATTTAGTCCTGGTATGACTGTAGGAGAGTTGTTTTCAGCTGTCAGCAAACGCTCTGCCGGGAAGCCTTTTTCAAGCATATCCTGACGAAATAACGCCGCGTTATGCAGGGCTACAGCGTAAACAGCCAGCACTCCCCATCGTTGTGTTTCCGGATTTGGCTGTATTGTCTTAGTTTCTGTTGTTTCATTTAGCTGACTCATTAAACACTCCTTTTTCCGTTTTAGATAAAGCAGAGCCCTAAGCCACTTGAAGAAGCAGGGGCAATAAGCTGATAAGCCCAGTGGATGTAACCCGCTCTGTCAGCCAATAAATTGATGGTGTTGGTCGTTCTTCATTTTCAGGTGCCAAAAAACAAGCCACTTAGTTCCCGAAAACAGAGGTATTTGATGTAAAACAGACTTACCTGAAAGAGAAACTTTTTCAACTATTTTTAAAGGCAAAGCACAAATAAAGTGCAGTTTTTATCAGAACGTAAAAGGTGAAGGGGGGCCATTGAATTAAAAGATTGGCAGGAGTTGCGGCTTAGTCTTTGTTCTTGCTATATCAAATGACCAGCAAGATTCTGGGCTGAGCCTCAACACTTAAGACAGCTTCACCAGACTGACTTCCAATATATGTTCAATTTTTTGTTTTTTTCCGCTCCAGACGTATTTGTAGTGTCCAGCTTGAACAGGGATGCTGACGGCTTTAGGTTTAAAGGCAGCGATACATTGCCCGCCTTGATGCCGAACACTGTTGTATACCAAGCCATTACTGCCTGAAGCTCGCAGTGTTTTTGCAAACTGTTGTGGAGCTGCATAATCATTACTGTGTAGATGGCTGAATTCAGTACTTCGGATATCGTGCAGAGGCAAAACTACTTTATTGATATAGCAGCGCATCGTCAGTTCTGTGTCTGGCTCATGAGTCGCGGCTAAAAATTGCTCACGATGATAAATAGTTTCTGCAAAGGCTGTGGCTAAGCTGTTTGCAGCGTAATACACCCCATAAGCTGTGCCATCGCTGAATCGGGTTGCGGCCCTGATATGAGTAAAAGCGGCCATCACAGGAGAGCTGCCAGGGCCGGAAATGCGTTCTTCTAAAGGCACCAAAGCTAAATCACCGGCTTCTTGCCGCAGCCTGTCATTAGTGAGCGACTCCAGCGCAAAGACTATGTCCAGATCTGCAGGGTTGGCGACTTCTTCAAACAAGTTGATGGGTGGGAAATGACTGGGAACCAGCCGATATAGTTTGTCCCAGTCAGGCAGGCAGGTTTTAACCTCGTTGTGCATCAAGATACCTGCGCATATCACTTAAATGCATCACGCTGCCTTTGAGCATAAAATCCAAAGCGGTTTCATTGTTAAAGGCTGCATTGGGTTTCTGCGGCCAGGCGTCAGCTTGCTCGCGGCTGGCAAATAAAATACCTAAAGCTTTGTAAATCCCCATGATGTAGGAGATCCGCTCTAATGTGTCGGGTGACAAACTGGCTATTTTGCCTTTTTTCCAGTTGTAAAAGGTGGATTCAGCAGGTTTGCCCAGTAAAACCATTTGGTCTTTGGCTTTCACCTGCCAGGCGTTCATGATGTTAAAAAACACGCTAAGCGCAACCTGAGCCGTTTTCTCCGGATCCTGCTGTAATACCGCCTCTGTATTTGCCGACATCATGACTCTCCGCTATTTCTTTAGTAAAAGGATACTTCATAATTGGAGTTAATTCAATTTATGCTGTTATTTTGCAGTGGCTGGGGTGGGGCGAACGGCCTGAGGGGGCTAAGAATTAATCCAGTCGATAAATAAACTCTTCAATCTCTGCTTGTCGGGCTTTGGCAAAGCCTCTGTCCGTGGCTACTTTACGAAACCCACATTTTTCCAGCACCCGCTGCGAGCCCGAATTATCAAAGGCGACATAAGCATAAATGGGGCGGACTGTCTCGTGTTGAAGCAGTTGCATCAGCGCTTCAGTGGCTATGCCTTGCCCCCAGAACTCTTTATCAATCCAATAAGTGATGCCTGCATCTCCTGCAATGAGAAACTTCGCCACGCTACCAACAATTCGTTGCTCAAGTCTGATGGTCCACATGCTGATGTTGGGATCGTCCAGGTGTTTGGAATACTTCTCAAAATAAAGATTGAAGTCAGTGCCACTCTCAGAAGTAAAAGCCGCCATCTGGTTTGCATCGTCATCGAGCTGAATTTGATAGAGGTAGTGCAGATCATCAGGTGTTGTTTTGGTCAGGGTGATCGGCATTTTGGGGGGCTCTGGATTGAAGTTTTGTTTTGCTGAGTAATTATAGATCTATTGGATTAAGTTTATGTGGTGCCTTTGCTTGCCCCAAAGCGTTTCGCCTTTGGCGAGATACTTTCTTTTGCTTCGCCAAAAGACAAGTATCCAAAGAAAAGGCGACCCCAGGTCGCAGCGAAAGCCCGGCCCAAAATCGTGCGTCCAAGGCGGCTGGGCAACTCGCTCGTCGCTACCGCTCCTCACTCAGACACTCCCAGCCTTAAAACCTTGGCCACCCAATTTTGTCCGGCTCGCGCCCCAATGGGGATTTGGTGCCAGTAGTTGGTTTAGCCTTTGCTGATGACTGTAAAAAGTGAATTGCAGCAATAACGCACACCGCAAGACTTGAGCCTACAAGTTAAGAGCCAGTGTCAAAATATAGAGATGTCCCTGCCATGATTGAGTCACATTCCTTGCCTGATTGATTTTTTAATATTGCAGCTGATTCGACAGAAAGATTCCCCTTTACTTCAATTACGTAAATGCCATGCTCGTTGATAGGAATTATTGCTTCGTCTGTAGCTATTTCTCCTGGCCATAACTGTTCGCCTACCGCAAATGCATTAATTCGACCTAAAATTCCAACGATAGGGTCTGTATGCAGTAATTTACCGTCAGTAATACCTAGAACTAACGCAGCAGTAATAGATGATTTCTCCCAGTCAATGAATTCCTGTGTGTTACCTGTATTCTCAAACGTTATTTTAACCCTTATGAACAGGTTGTTGTTTCCTTTAAGTAAAGAAGGTTCGACAGAAATTTGTACCATCGGTTTAGATTCTAACTCTTTCTGAATTCTGCTGAGTTCTGCTTTATGTTTGATTAATTCCGTCTGGATTTTTTCAAGTTCAATTGTCGCTTTTTGTACTGATAATAAAGAGCGAAAGGTATATACAGCCCAACCACTAGCGATAATGGCAGCGATAGCGATCAATATTGCTTGGATTCCCTGTGCTAAATTTTTGAATTCTTCAATAGTCATTTAAGATCTCCATTCTTTGGGTGGCAACTGCAATATTATTCATTTTTACATTCGAGCTATCTTTCAAAGACTCTTATCGAAGTGAGCAAAACCGTATCTATATCATGTACAACTATAAAACCATCACAACTTCATACTTTCAAGTGAATGATCTTATGAAACAAAAAAAACCGGACTAAAAAGTCCGGTTTTGGCTGGTAAGGCAGAGCAGTCTAACTTAAACGTTAAACAAGAAATGCATTACGTCGCCGTCTTTACAGACGTAGGTTTTACCTTCAACGCGCAGTTTGCCTGCTTCTTTGGCTCCGGCTTCACCTTTGCAGGCGATAAAGTCGTCGTATGACACCACTTGAGCACGGATAAAACCACGTTCGAAGTCGGTGTGGATCACGCCAGCTGCTTGTGGTGCTGTGGCGCCAACCGGAATAGTCCAGGCGCGAACTTCTTTTACACCAGCAGTGAAGTAAGTGTGCAGGTTTAACAGCGAATAACCACCACGGATCACGCGGTTTAAGCCTGGTTCTTCTAAGCCCATAGACTCTAAGAATTCAGCTTTTTCGCTGTCTTCCAGCTCGGCAATTTCAGATTCAATAGCAGCACAAATAGACACCACAATAGCGCCTTCTTTGGCGGCTATGGCTTTTACTACGTCTAAGTGTGGGTTATTTTCAAAACCATCTTCCAGTACGTTAGCTATGTACATCGTAGGTTTGATGGTCAGGAAGTTCATGTACGACACCAGCGCTTTTTCGTCGTCGCTTAAATCCAGCTGACGTAAAGTTAAGCCTGATTCCAAATGCTTTTTAACTTTTTCCAGCACTTCCATTTCAGCTTTAGCGTCTTTATCACCAGCTTTGGCTTTTTTGCTAACGCGGAAAATAGCTTTGTCGGCGCTGTCCATATCGGACAATACCAATTCCATATTGATGGTATCGATGTCGTCAGCCGGATCAATTTTGCCTGCAACGTGGATGATGTTTTCATCGTCAAAACAACGTACTACGTGGCCAATGGCGTCGGTTTCACGGATGTTGGCCAGGAACTTATTACCTAAACCTTCACCTTTAGACGCGCCTTTTACCAAACCTGCGATATCGACGAATTCCATGGTCGTTGGCAGTATACGTTGTGGTTTTACAATGTCGGCCAGTTGCTGTAAACGCAAATCAGGCACAGGCACCACACCGGTGTTTGGTTCGATAGTACAAAACGGGAAGTTAGCCGCTTCAATACCAGCTTTTGTCAGTGCGTTGAACAGAGTAGATTTACCTACGTTTGGTAAACCAACGATGCCACATTTAAAACCCATGGGTGTATCCTTTGTGCTTAGACGGCAAAGCCGTGCTGTTTGCGAACCGGACGCGCTTAAACTTTTGCTTAAGCCGCGCTAAAACTATGTAACCTGTGCTGCGCTTTAATTAAACCATCGCTTAACCAAAGTTCAAAACAACGCATCGATTCATCCAGAGCTTCGTCGATCAGCTTCTGTTCCGATTGCGGTGCTTTGCCCAGCACATAACCTGTGACTAAATCTTTGTGGCCAGGATGGCCAATACCCAGTCGCAGGCGATAAAAATTGGCATTATTGCCGAGTTTACTGGTGATGTCTTTTAAACCATTGTGACCAGCATGGCCGCCACCCAGTTTAAATTTAGCTACGCCGGGCGCTATCGCCATTTCGTCGTGAGCCACCAGAATGTTTTCGGGTAAAAGTTTATAGAACTGCGCCATAGCTGCAACGGATTTGCCACTTAAATTCATATAAGTAGTGGGGATCAGCAGTTTATATTCCTGACCCTGGGTGACAAATTTACCAGTCAGGCCAAAAAATTTACTATCAGGACGAAGAGAAACGTTATAGCGGCGGGCAAGTTGTTCTACAAACCATTGACCTGCGTTGTGGCGGGTCTGGCTGTATTCTGGGCCTGGATTACCCAGGCCCACAATTAACTGAATTGCTTCAGTCATTACTCAGCTGTGTCTTCGTCTGCTTTACCAGCAGGCTTGTTCACAGATACAACGGCTTGGTCATGACCAGCGCCTTTGGCTAACTCAGTGATAGTTACGCCAGCAGGAACTTTGATGTCTGACAAGTGCAGAGTTACGCCAACAGCAACATCAGCTAAATCCACTTCAATGAATTCTGGCAGGTTCTGTGGTAACACAGTGATAGCCAGTTCGTTGATGTGGTGAGCAACGATGCCACCTTTCTTAGTTGCAGCAGCTTCGTTGATGAAGTGTACTGGAACTACAGTGTGTAACTCGTGGCCAGCTTCTACGCGTTGGAAGTCAACGTGCATAACTTTTGGCTTGAACGGGTGACGTTGCATAGCTTTAACTATAGTTTTCACTTCTTCACCGCCAACAACGATAGTCAGGATGTGAGTGTAGAAACCTTCGTTAGCCTGAGCTTGTAACAATTTAGAGTGATCTAAAGTGATAGACAGAGCTTCCTGGTGACCACCGTAAATGATAGCTGGTACTTTGTCTGCATGACGTAGGCGGCGGCTCGCACCTTTCCCTAAATCAGTACGGACTTCTGCATTTAACGTGTAAATGGCGTTTGACATGGTATTCTCCAATAATTAATAGACCCTGAGTTCCGCGACCTGACCCCAGGAAGAAGCTTTTTCGGTGGGCCAAAAAGTTGAATTTTAAAATTCAGCCGACGCAAAAAAGCGCGCTATGGTATCACTGGAGCTTTAAGGCTGCAAATGATAAAGCAGCTATCGTCGCAACAACGTTCCCGACAGTTGCGACGTACCGTCCTTCCATGGACATCGTCGAAAATATGCTCCTGCATTTTCGACATACCGTCCCTCCATGGACATAAAAAAAGGCACCAAACGGTGCCTTCTTCACATCTTCAGTCTGAAATTAATCAAACATCGAAGAGATAGATTCTTCGTTGCTGATACGACGGATACATTCGGCCAGCATATCGCTTAATGTCAGCTGCTTCACTTTGGCGATGGCGCGAATTTCAGCGCTCAGTGGCATAGTGTCGGTGATGATCAGCTCGTCAATCACTGAGTTTCTGATGTTTTCAGCTGCATTGCCAGAGAACACAGGGTGAGTCGCGTAAGCGAATACACGTTTTGCACCTTGTTCTTTTAAGGCTTCAGCGGCTTTGCATAAAGTGCCGCCTGTATCAATCATGTCATCGACAATAATACAGTCGCGATCTTTGACATCACCAATGATATGCATCACCTGAGACACGTTGGCCTTAGGACGACGTTTATCGATAATGGCTAAGTCGGCATCGTTCAACAGCTTGGCGATAGCACGGGCACGTACTACACCACCTATATCCGGAGACACTACCACTGGTGCAACAAATTCACGTTTACGCATATCGTCCAGCAAAATAGGGCTGCCGAATACGTTGTCCACTGGCACGTCGAAGAAACCCTGAATTTGCTCAGCGTGTAAATCTACTGTCAGTACACGGTCCACACCTACGCTGGATAAAAAGTCTGCCACTACTTTAGCAGTAATAGGCACACGGGCAGAACGTACGCGTCTGTCCTGGCGGGCATAACCAAAGTAAGGAATAACTGCAGTAATACGACCGGCAGAAGCGCGGCGTAAGGCGTCTACCATAACAATGAGTTCCATCAGGTTGTCATTGGTTGGCGCACAAGTAGACTGGATAATAAAAACGTCAGATCCCCTGACGTTTTCATTGATTTGCACACTGACTTCACCGTCGCTAAAACGGCCGACTTCGGCATCGCCCAGTTTGATATATAAACGGCTTGCTATCTTCTTGGCGAGTTCTGGTACGGCGTTACCAGCGAATATCTTCATGTCGGGCACGGCAGGATCCTCAGGGCAGTTTATGAGTCCGGTTAATAATACAGCAGGCCTTTTGTGTCGCCTGCTGTGCGTCATACGGCATGTTCCAGTTCAGTCAGGACAGCAGACTGATTGACCCCTTTCGCAACAAAGGCGCGCCACTGTGGCGGCAGTTTTGCAAGGGTTTGACGGGCACTTAATTCATCCTGGAACTCGGCAAACACACTGGCGCCGGTACCTGTCATTCTGGACGGCGCGTATTCTATCAACCAGTTCAGTACCATTGCAACCTCGGGGTATAGCCCTTTAACCAGAGTTTCGCAGTCGTTTTGCCACTCTGAGTCTAGTAGATCTTTGACAGACATGACGGGGGTATTACGGATTAAATCAGTGTGGCTAAAGACTTCAGCTGTGCTGACATGCACATCAGGCGTCACAATAAGGTAATATTTTTGCGGCAAACTAATGGGTTGTAATTTTTCTCCAACCCCTTCAGCAAAGGCTGTTTTTCCGAATACAAAAACAGGAATGTCGGCACCTAAGGTTAAGCCAAGCTCACAAAGCTGTGCGTTCGATAGTTTTAACTGCCACAAATGATTTAATGCCAGCAAAGTGGTGGCTGCATCGGAGGAGCCGCCCCCTAAGCCGCCGCCCATAGGCACTTGTTTATCCAGATAAATTTGAACGCCTGCGTTTTTGTATGCCAAAGGCTGCAATAACTTAGCAGCGCGAACCACCAGATTGCTGTCGTTTTCTATGCTTTTATCTGAACAACTAAAGTTAATTTCACCGTCCCTGGTGAGTGTGAAACTCAGCTGGTCGCCGCAATCAAGCATTTGAAACAAAGTTTGCAGATTGTGGTAACCATCGGCCCTGCGGCCTGTGATATGTAAAAATAAATTCAGTTTGGCCGGAGCTGAGAAGGTTAACGTTGCCATTTACGCACCACCAGCTTAATACGGCTGCCATCGGTTTTAGAATCCAGCTGAATACGTTTTGGCAATGCTAAGGCATCAGGGAAAAACTCGCCATAACTGACTTGCCAGTCCCGTTGCTGGCTGTCTTTTAGCGTAAAACTGGTTAAACGGCCTTGGGCATCCCACTGATGGTTAAAACTTTCTGCGCTTGCCACACCTTTGAGCCAGAGTGGCATTTCTTCGATAGGTAAACTCCAGCCGGATAAATAATCCAGCAGGGCACTGGCTGACTGGGCCTGATGAGTTTCACCGTCGGCTTTAACGGTAGCGCCTCTGGCATCGGTTTCCAGTTCAAAGATACTGATGCCAACAAAGTTGGTCATGCTGGCCTGAAAAAAAGGCCCTTGTTGTTGCCAGTTTAAACTGCCGCTGATGCTTTGTTCCGGTGCTTTTACACCTAAGGCTCCGGTCAAAGTAAACTCCTGCAATTGCTCTAATTGCAGTTGTCTCTGCTGAGCAGATAAGGGGACAATGGGTTTTAGCTGACTGCTGTTGCTGGCACAACCTGTCAAAATCAGGCAGAAAACTACAAAACAACCAGTTTTTATCGCTGCAAACACACTAATTCCTTCTCTACGCTTTTTTTAGTTTGGGCTTTTTCGTACAATTCGCCCTCTTTTGACTAACGACCGTTTTTTTCAAAACCGGCCAAACAGGTGAATGACCATTTTTGCTTTAGGTATTAATCATAAAACTGCACCTGTCTCCTTACGTGAGCAGGTTGCTTTTGCGCCTGAACAAATTTTGGACGCCTTACGGGATCTGACCACAACGACACAAGTGTCTGACGCTGTGATCTTGTCCACCTGTAACAGAACTGAGCTCTATTTTAGCGGCAGCGCTGAGCAATCGAAACAAGTAATTGACTGGCTGAGCAAATTTCATCAGTTGGATTTATCCGAATTGCAGCATCATTTATACCTGCATCAGGATCAGCAGGCCAGCAGTCATTTAATGAGGGTGGCCTGTGGCCTGGATTCGTTAGTGCTGGGTGAACCACAAATTCTCGGTCAGGTGAAGCAGGCCTATAGCCATTCCCGTCAGGCCGGCACTATTAATCCGGCTTTTGAACGCTTGTTTCAAAAGACCTTTTCGGTTGCTAAGCAGGTTCGTACTGAAACAGATATTGGCGCCAGTGCTGTGTCCGTCGCTTTTGCTGCAGTCAGTCTGGCCCGGCAAATCTTTGGTCAGTTAGGCAAAGTTAAAGTGCTGTTGATTGGTGCCGGTGAGACGATAGAGCTGGTGGCGAAACATTTACTGGAGCAGGGCGCGGAAAAAATTACCGTTGCGAACCGCTCTTATGACAAAGCCGCAGCTTTAGCCAGCCAGTTTAACGGCGAAGCAGTGAGTCTCTCACAAGTGCCACAAGCTTTGGCTTATGCCGATGTGGTGATTAGTTCGACCGCCAGTACCTTGCCTATTGTCGGTAAAGGTATGGTGGAACAGGCGCTGAAAAAACGCCGCCATAAACCTATGTTTTTTGTCGATTTAGCTGTGCCACGCGATATTGAAGAACAAGTAGCTGAGCTGGAAGATGCCTATTTGTATACAGTGGACGACTTGCAATCCATAGTGCTGCAAAATTTGCAGAACCGTCAGGAAGCGGCGGCCGAAGCCGAGCACATGATTTTACAGGGCGTCAGCGAGTTCAGCCAGTGGCTGAGTTTGCATGGCCAACTGGACGTGGTGCGCGATTATCGCGAAAAAGGCGAAGCCATACGGGATGAATTGCTGGCCAAAGCAGGTAAACAAATTGCCGCAGGGCAGGACCCGGAAAAAGTATTAGCTGAACTTGCGACTAAACTCAGCAACAGGTTGATGCATGCACCAACCAAGGCGCTGAGGCAGTTACTGCAGGATGAGCAACCTCAACAACAATCTATGATCAACACTTTGTTAGATCTGTAATCAGGTAAAAAGAAACAACATGAAAGAATCGGTGTACCGCAAACTCGAAGCTCTGGTCGAACGTTATGAAGAAGTTCAGGCGTTATTAAGTGACGCTGGCGTAATTTCTGACCAAAGTCGCTTTCGGGAATTGTCCAAAGAGTACAGCCAACTGGAAGAGCTGAGCCAGGCTTTTGGTTCTTATCGTCAGGCGCAGGATGATTTAGCCAGCGCTGAAGACATGATGAAAGACTCAGACCCTGAAATGCGTGATATGGCGCAGGACGAATACAAAGCGGCCAAAGAGCGCATTGAACAGCTGGATCAAGACTTACAAATTCTGTTGTTACCTAAAGATCCTAATGACAGCAACAGCTGCTTCCTTGAAATTCGTGCCGGTGCTGGTGGTGATGAAGCCGCAATTTTTGCTGGCGACGTGTTCCGTATGTATAGCCGTTTTTGTGAACGCAAACGCTGGAAAGTAGAAATTGTCAGTTGCAACGACGGTGAACACGGTGGCTATAAAGAAGTGATCGCCAGCATTCAGGGCGAAGGCGCTTATGGTATTTTGAAATTTGAATCCGGTGGTCACCGCGTACAACGTGTGCCAGCCACTGAATCTCAGGGCAGGGTGCATACTTCAGCCTGTACTGTGGCTATTATGCCGGAAGTACCGGAAAGCGAAGCCATTGAAATTAACCCTGCTGACTTAAAAGTAGATACCTACCGCGCCTCTGGTGCAGGTGGTCAGCACGTCAACAGAACAGACTCTGCCATTCGTATTACTCACTTACCAACAGGTATAGTGGTGGAATGTCAGGACGAGCGTTCGCAGCATAAAAACCGTGCCCGCGCTATGAGTGTGTTGCAATCACGTATTCAGGCCGCTGAAGATGAAAAACGCCGTTTAGTGGAAGAATCCACCCGCCGCTCTTTAGTCGGCAGTGGCGATCGTTCAGAACGTATCCGTACTTACAACTTCCCACAAGGCCGCTTAACGGATCACCGTATTAACCTGACCATCTACCGTTTATTAGATGTGATGGAAGGGGATTTAGACCTGGTGATTGGTCCATTAAGCCATGAACATCAGGCGGACTTGTTAGCTGCTTTGGCTGATGAAAACCGCTAATAATCCAACGTTGACGCAGTGGCTGCAACATGCCGCTGCGTTACTTACTCCTTTGCTTGAAACCGGCCCTGTGCCTGCAGATGCAAAACAGGAAGCACGGCGTATTCTGCTGGAAGTACTGGATATCAACGCCACTACTTTGATGTTGTATCCGGATCGTGAGCTTACAGAACCACAGTTAGTGTTGTTAGAACCAGTGCTGACACGCCGCCTGACCGGCGAGCCTCTGGCCCATATTCTGGGTTACTGGTATTTCTGGGATTTTAAACTTGCTGTTGCGCCCTGTACTTTAATACCAAGACCAGACACCGAATTGTTAGTAGAACAGGCTTTAGCTTTGCCTTTGCCTGCCAACGCCAAAGTACTGGATTTAGGCACTGGCACAGGAGCTATAGCTTTGGCTTTAGCTAAAGAAAAGCCCAACTGGACTGTAACGGCAGTCGATTTAGAACCTGAAGCAGTGGTGTTAGCAAAACAGAATGTTAAGCTTCTAGCCTTAGCCAATTGCCAAATTAAACAAAGTAGCTGGTTTAAAGCTTTAACGGGTCAGCGTTTTGATTTAATAGTCAGTAACCCACCTTATATAGACGCGCAAGATCCGCATTTAGCTTTAGGCGATGTACGTTTTGAACCTGACTCGGCTTTAATAGCACCAGAACAGGGCCTTGCCGATATCCGCCATATTTGCACCCAAGCCCCTCAATTTCTGACTCCATCCGGCTGGTTATGGCTGGAACACGGCTACCAGCAAAGCGACGCTGTGCAGCAGATTTTAACCAACGCTGGTTTTACATCAGTGCAATCGGTCAAAGACTACGGCGACCAATGGCGTATTACTGGTGGTCTGCTTCCCGCGTAGTTTGGGTTTGTCCTTTACCTGAAAATCTGCTGCAGGGCGTGGTTGATCTGTGTTTGCCTTTGATCCAATCCATTGCCAGAAAACGTCAGCGTCCACCTGCTATTGATAATCCCCTCGGGCCAGGCGGTCAAAGTAGGTCTGATAACGCCCGCTTTGTTTAAACTGCTGCAACTGCTGATTAAATAGCGCAGCTAACCGCATACTGTCTGGCATTTTATGGGGGAATAGTAAAAAGCTTTGATTAATGAGCAGGGGTTTGGGGTGATGGCTGATGGCATCGGCCAACCCGGGCAGTTGATGGTTAAGCGTATGGTAGCCCACACTGATTTCTTCAGCAAAAGCATCAATACGGCCAGCCACCAGACGGCGGAAGTTTTGTTCAGTACTGCCTACACGTGACATTTTAAATACTGCCATTTGTAGCGCCTGATCAAAGGCCGGGCCATAGCTGTAACCCAGTCCTCCTCCCAGATGCAGGCCACGTAAGTCAGAAAGCTGTTGCCAGTCGAAAGGGCGTTTTTTCAGATGGAAAAACACAAATTTTTCGCTAAGCACAGGCTCACTGTATAAAAAGTCGCGGGTTCTGTCTTCGCTTTGCATCCACACCGCTGTGGCGGCATATTTGCCATTAGCACTGTCGTGGTAGGCACGGCCCCAGGGTAAAAAGGTAAAACTGACCTGATAACCTGCAGCTGCAAAAATATCGCTGAGCAGATGTGCTACCACACCTTGATGCGGCAAGGATTCGCTCAGAAAGGGTGGCCATTCACCAGCGCTGAGCTGTAAAGGTATTAAGGTACTGCGCTCTCTGGCTTCAGTGGCATGCGCGCTGAGGGGGCGGCCGAACACGAACAGAATAAGATTCAGGCAGACAGCGTAGAACAAGACCGTCTTGAGCATAGTGTATTTCCGTTGTCTGACACTCAAAGTGCTACAGCTGTCGTGGGTTGCGGTTTCTATAGTAATACCGTGGAATCAGTTAATTAGCCAGTTTGCTTTATGGGGTTGGTGTCAACAGTCTTAGGTTTGCTTTGGATCAACTCCAAAATATTTATATTTTCAACGACTTTGCTTTGACCCATCCTTGTTTAACGCATATAAATAAACACAAAGCGATTAAAAGCGCGGCAAGCTAAAGGAGTGTGGCATGGCGAATGATTTTTTGTTTGCTGAGGAACCCGAGGAAGTAGTACATGTTTCCCGAGGCAGTTGGAAAGTATTGATAGTGGACGATGAGCCTGAGGTTCATGCTGTTACTAAGCTGGCATTAAGTGACTTTTCTTTTCAGGGCAAACACCTCGAATTTATCAGCGCTTATTCAGGCCGTGAGGCGAAAGAAATGCTGGCAAAGCATACTGATGCGGCCATAGTGCTTTTGGATGTGGTGATGGAAACTGACGATGCCGGTTTGCTGGTGGCACGTTATATCCGCGAGGAATTGCATAACCATTATGTGCGTATTATTTTGCGTACCGGTCAGCCGGGGCAGGCGCCTGAACGTCAGGTGATCGTTAATTACGATATCAACGACTACAAATCCAAAACTGAGCTGACAGCACAAAAACTCTTTACTGTAGTGATGTCGAGCTTACGCTCCTACCGCGACATTCTGGCCATTGATCATAGCCGCCAGGGCCTTGAAAAAATAATCACCGCCTCTGCAGATTTATTTTCTGCTCATTCGATGGAGCAGTTTATTGATGGCGTACTGCAGCAACTGACCTCTATTTTAGGTTGCAACGACAACGCTTTATTGGTTACCTCATCTCTGGTAGCGGGCACCATTAATGAAGAAGCCGATCCGGAACGTTTAGTGGTATTTGCCGGTTTAGGCCAGTTTGAACATCAGGAAGGTAAACAGATCAGTGATGTGCTGGAACCACCATTGCTGGACGCTTTTCATCAGGCGCTGAACAGTCGCAGCATAGTGTACCGTGATAATTATCTGGTGGCCTATTGCACCAGCAAGTTTACCTCTGGTTCATTGCTTTATGTGTCGGGTTTACCTAACCAGATGACAGACACACAAAAACGTTTAATAGAGCTGTTTTCACAAAATGTGCAAATTGCTTATGAAAATGTGCAACTGCAAAGCGAAATTGAAGACACCCAACGCGAAATTGTGTATCGCTTAAGTGAAGCTGTGGAGCATCGCTCCATCGAAACCGGTAATCATGTCAAACGTGTGGCTTTTATTTGTTACGATCTGGCCAAAGCTTATGGCTTACCTGAAGAAGAAGCCGAAAAGCTGATGTTTGCTTCTCCTTTGCATGATGTCGGCAAAGTAGGTATACCAGATGGCATTTTAAATAAACCAATGAAATTGCATGGGCAGGAATGGGAAGTGATGAAAACCCATGCCAGCATAGGTTATGAAATTTTAAAGAACTCCAAACGCACCATTATTCAGGCGGGCGCAATCATAGCGCAGGACCACCATGAAAAATGGGATGGTTCTGGTTATCCCAATGGTAAAAAGGGCGAAGACATTCATATTTATGGCCGTATTGCCGCTTTAGCTGATGTTTATGATGCATTGCGTCACAGACGCTGTTATAAATCGGCCTGGACTTTGGAGCAGGTGATGGAGAAAATCAGCAGCGAGTCAGGCAAACATTTTGACCCTAAACTGGTCGAAATATTTAAAAGCCGGGTCGACAAACTCGAAGCAATACTGCAAAAATACCCGGACGACGAAGATAAGTAGCAGTGATAGCTGATTTCAGGCCACCTGCGGGTGGCTTTTTATTTCTAATTTTTTAGCAGATTTTGTAGGGATTATTTTTATGTATATGGCACTCAAACATTCTCATATGTTGTTTATCGCGCTCAGCGTCACTTTTTTAGCAGTACGGTTTTTATTAAGTTTAAAATCTCCGGCTTTGCTGCAGAATAAATTTTTAAAGATTGCGCCTCATGTTGTGGATACCTTTTTACTGCTGACGGCTATTGGCCTGATGCTGACTATTCAGCAATACCCTTTTCAGACGCCATGGCTGACCGATAAACTTTTTGGTTTATTTGCTTATATTGGTTTAGCTGTAATGGCGTTAAAAGGCCGCACTCTGCTGATGCGTTGGGTTGGTTTTTTAGGTGCTTTAAGCTGGCTGGCGCTGGTGGGCAAAGTAGCTATTACTAAAACCCCTGTGTTATTTGGCTAAGGGCGCTTTTGCTCAAAACAGCCTTATTTTTATTTAAGTATGCTTTTTGTGATGTGCTTTTTTGTTGTATTGGGTAGTCAATGAAGTCTGAGTTAAAACAGCAGGGTCAGGCCCTGCTTGAGTTATTGTTAGCCATTGAACAGCAGTGGACAGATGCTGAACAAATCCAGCAGGCAAAAGAAAGCTGGTTTGCTATGGCACCAGCTCAGGCGGAAAAAACGCTGACAATGAATGCGTTAGCCCGCCACGTGGACAGTTTTTACCGGGAAGCTTTTTTTACCCCTCCAATAAAACCTTTGCTGATTGAAGAGATGCATCAGCCCACATTGCTTAGCTATGCCATTAACCAGCGTGAAGCCGACCCGCTGGTGTTGATCCTGCTGCTGTTATGCTGGTTGCAACAAGCTGGCTTTCAAAGCGATATAGTGCGTTACAAAGGCGAATATTTAGTACAGGTGCGTTTATCCAAAGCGGAAAAGGTGTGGATCGATCCCTATACCGGCGCCTGGCAATGTTTGTTAAGCCCTGAAAATGGTCTGGCATTGAGTATTACTCAGGAGCTGGCGACACAGTCTGTCGATTTTCCGACCTTTTGTGCCGGGCTATGGCAGCTACAAAAACAGCTGTTGCTGGCTTTAGGTAAACGTGAACAGGCTATGGCTGTGGTGCAGCATTTATTGGACCAAAAGCCGGGTGACCCTTATTTGCATCGCGAGCGGGGGTTATTGTCTGAGCTGTTGGATCACTGGTCTTTGGCGATTAGCGATTATCAGTATTTTGTTGATCAAAAACCGGATGACCCGTCCAACGATCATATGAAACAACAAATCCGCCAGCTAGCCTCCTACCCACAGTGGCTGCATTAAGAGTATCATTGCCGCAGTATCCGGTATTTTGTCTGAGGAATTGAAAGTGACGAATCAACATACAATTCAGGTTGGCGCTATTGAAGTCGCCAATAACAAACCTTTTGTGCTCTTTGGTGGCATGAACGTTTTAGAGTCGCGTGATTTAGCCATGCAAGTGGCGGAATACTACGTCAAAGTCACAGAAAAGCTCGGCATTCCTTATGTCTTTAAAGCCTCCTTTGACAAAGCCAACCGCTCTTCTGTGCATTCCTACCGTGGCCCTGGCATGGAAGAAGGCTTAAAAATTTTTGAAGAAATTAAAAAAACCTTTAACGTGCCGCTGATCACCGATGTACACGAACCTTATCAGGCTGCCATAGTGGCTGAAGTGGTAGATGTGATTCAGTTACCGGCCTTTTTAGCCCGCCAAACCGATTTGGTTATTGCTATGGCACAAACTGGTGCTGTGATTAACGTGAAAAAACCACAGTTCTTAGCGCCTCATGAAATGCGTCATATCATCACCAAGTTTCAGGAAGCGGGTAACGATAAAATTATCCTCTGTGAACGTGGCTCCAGCTTTGGTTATAACAACCTGGTGGTCGACATGCTGGGCATGGACGACATGAAGCAATACGCGCCTGTGATTTTTGATGCCACTCATGCGTTGCAGCGTCCGGGTGGCCGTGCTGATTCAGCCGATGGCCGCCGTGCTCAGGCTGCTCAGTTAGCCCGTTCTGGTATGGCCTTGGGTTTAGCTGGCTTGTTTATCGAAGCGCATCCGAATCCAAATGAAGCCAAATGTGACGGCCCTTGTGCTTTACCACTGAATAAACTGGAAGCTTACCTGCAGCAAATGAAAGAATTGGATCAGTTAGTCAAATCTTTTGCGCCTTTGGATACTTCAGCAAATTAAAAAACCGTAGGGGGCGGGTCTTGTACCCGCCCGTCTCAAATTCCAAACAAATGCCGCAATTTCAAGTAAGAAAGGGATGAAAAACATCCGCTTTGCTCAAGTATTAAGCTAACAATTCAGGCAACTAAAAAATAAGTTGACTTGGGTTGCCGAAATCCGTTTAATACCCCCCGTTGCCCAGATAGCTCAGTCGGTAGAGCAGCGGATTGAAAATCCGCGTGTCCGTGGTTCGATTCCGCGTCTGGGCACCATAACTTTTTGTGATGTGGTTGCTTTGTAATCCTGTCACCCGGTTTAGGTTGCCGCTTTAGCTCAGTTGGTAGAGCAACTGACTTGTAATCAGTAGGTCATCCGTTCGACTCGGATAAGCGGCACCATTCACCTTTTGCCCAGATAGCTCAGTCGGTAGAGCAGCGGATTGAAAATCCGCGTGTCGGTGGTTCGATTCCGCCTCTGGGCACCATAAAAAACAAAAAGCCCGTCCTTGTGACGGGCTTTTTGTTTTCTGTTATTCAAAGGCTAGAGCTTGGTTACAAATTTACTGCTGTCAGATTTACTCTACTCCTAGGTGATCTCCTGTTGGCTTTGACGCAATAACACAACCCCAAACCATAGCTGCCACACCAGTTGAGACAAGCCAAAAGCTTCTTTCAGGTAAGGTTGGGTATGAAAGACAGTCAGTATGGCAAAGCTACCTGTGAGCAGACCAAGCCCATGTAGTTTTGCCCTTTGTGGTTGTTGCTGTAATCCAGCCAGGCTGAACAGCAGTATCCACAGACCACCCACCAATTCAATACCGCCGCCCAGAGCATTGGTCAATAGTCCCATGACATGAAATAGTGTCACTGCAAGCATTGGATCTGTATCGATCAGATGGATAGAGCGATGAAGCCCAAGCAGGGCTATCATGCCGGAAGCCATCATCAAAACCACCCAAACCTTGCCAAACAACCCAGAGACTTGCACCAAGGCTGATCGCGGCTGAGGCATCTGCTGGGGGATAGCAATCACCATCACGGCCAGTAAAAAACCAAACAGCAAATAACCTATGGCATAACCTGCCGCTACCAAAAACTGATGTTGGTTTATGTATTGAATTTTCTGTAAAGGTTCTGCTTGTTCAGGTTGAGATAAAACCACAAAAAAGATCAGTGCCACTGTGAAGTAACACAAAGCCATGCCTATGGAGGCTAAACCCCCGCAGCGTTGTAAAGTGAAAAAGGATGCTGAATTGGATGTGCCTTGATAAAAGGACATAATGACTCCTGAAAAAAACTGAATTAATGTGGTAAGGGTTCGCATAAAATCTTATGCAAAGCTGAAGCTTATGTCGTCCGCGACTATAAGCGCGGACAGTTTTTTATGCCGCAGTTAGCTGTTATTACTTAGACTGATGGGGTTCTTCATCGCAAATGATAAGGTAGGGAAGTCTGTTGATGCTTGAGTTGGTTTTTGCCGCTATGGCCTTGGGTATTGTGCTGCTGCTTGTGCCTTACTTTTGCTTGCAACTGCAGCAGACTAAGCAGATGATACCGCTTGCCATAGTGCTTTTGTCATTGGCCTTTATTGCCACTGGGCCTGTGGTTTTTACCCTGTGGCCTTCATTGGTTTTTGCGTACATTGCGCTGATGCCATTGGCTTTCTTTGCTCTGAATCCTGCCTTGTGGTTTTACATCAAAGCTTTAACTGCAGAGCAGCCCTGGCGCTTCACAGGTGCAGATGGCTGGCATATTTTACCTTTGGTTTTTGCCGGGGTACTGGCGGTGCTGATCCAGAGCTTGTCTTATGAACAACAGCAGTTGTTATTTTTTTCTGAGGCGTCAGATGTGGCTGGTTACACTTTGCTGGTTGCTATCGTATTTCTAGTGGCTGTGTTGTTATGGTTGGGGCAAAGTTGTTTTTACCTCTGGCTGATGCTCAGTAAGGTCAGAAGTTACAGACGAAAGCTGCGGCAGGTGTTTGCCGAAGACAGTGGCAAACGCTTGGCATGGCTGGAAATGCTGGTGTTGTTGCTGCTGTTCAGCTGGAGTTATGCAGTGCTGAACCTGATGCTGGCTGAGCGCTTGAATTCTGTCTGGTTATCAGATGCAGCGGTGCTGTTTTGCTTGTTACTTACGGTCTGGTTAGTCGCCTGGTGTGGTTTAACGCAGCAACCGGGTTTTAGTGAAACCTATAAGCTACAGACAGCTTCCACTGAAGCTGAAGAGTTAAAGCCTGATCAAACTGAAACGACAGATGCAGCGCATAGCACCACAAAATACCAACGCTCAGCCTTGGGCGAGCAACAGTCTGCACGTATTGCCGCCAAGCTTCAGGAAGCTATGCAGTCTGAGTTGTTGTATCTGGATGACACACTGACCTTATATAAGTTGGCCGAACATCTTGCTGTACCAGCACACTATTTATCCCAGACGTTAAATCAACAGCTGCAGCTATCGTTTTTTGAGTATGTGAATCAGGCTCGCGTGGAGGCAGCAAAACTCCAACTCAGGCAAAGCGATGCCTCTGTGCTTGCTATTGCGATGTCTGTAGGCTTTAATGCCCGCTCGTCTTTTTACAAGGCGTTTAAAGCCAGTACAGGCCAAAGTCCGGCGCAGTTCAGAGCCGCCCATCGTCAAGACAAGCAGCTGTTATAAGCCCGTTAGCTTTGCCTGAACCCCCAGGACTGAAAATGTGCTGGTTGTATTTCGCTAAAGCAGGTTAAGCGACTTTCGGCCTGATCGTATTCAGTCCTGTGCCAGTGGTGTTCGGCCGGCAGGGCTACTACTTTCATGCCTGCCGCTTTGGCTGCGGTTAAACCTGTGACTGAGTCTTCAAACACCAGGCAATGTTCTGAAGCCACGCCCAGTTTGCTGGCAGCCAGATGATAAATTTCAGGTTTGGGTTTGCCTTGTGTCACCAGTTCAATAGAGCAAAGTGCCTGAAAGTAAGAGCGGATTTGTAATTTATCCAGCACTGTATTCATTAATGAGGCAGGGGAGTTGGTGGCAAGTGCTACCGGAATTTGCCAGCTTTGCAGTTGTTGCAACAGCTCCACTACACCTTTTTTCACCACTCCACGTTCAAGCACAGCCAAAGCCACATAATCAATAACGGCTTGTTCGGTTTGTTCAATGGTTAAATCCTGCCAGGGCGAATGCTTAAACCAAAGTTCGGTAACAGCTCTGGTGGTCATACCGCTGGTTTGTGACGTAATAGCCGGATCCAGTGTTACGCCAAGTTGACGAAACACATGCTGCTCTGCTTCAGCCCAATAAGGTTCAGAATCTATCAGTACCCCATCCATATCAAAAATAACTGCCTGAACCACCTGACTGCTCCCTCTTTTTGCTGTCTCTGGTTTTATTATTCAACAGCAGACGGTTCTGCACCACAGCTTTATCCGCTTTCGCAGGCTAAATTCTGTGCCTGGCTTTATTTTTGCGATGAAGTGCAAAAAACCAGATTGGAGTCTGAGGGCAATTGTTTTATGGTAAAGCGTCACTTTTAAAAAAAGGATCTTGTAGTGCGCCTGTCTTTTGTCTTGTCTTCGGTATTTTTGTGCAGTTTCAGCCTGTTGGCTGCAGAAACCTTAGTAAAACCCGCAGTGAGCTATCAGTTATCATTTGATAATGCGGCGCATCATGAAGCCGCCATTCAGGCGAGGTTTGACGCTGTCAGTTCTGCCAATCTGTTGCTGAGTATGAGTAGCGCCTCCCCTGGTCGTTATGCTGCTCATGCTTTTGCCAAAAATATCTACGATTTAAAAGCCACAGACAGTACAGGCAAAGCATTACCGCTGCGGCGCATCAGCCCAGGTCAGTGGTCTGTAAGCCAGCATGATGGCACTGTGATTGTGAACTACCGGCTTTATGGCGACAGAGCCGATGGCACTTACAACCAAATAGACCGTTCTCATGCCCATTTAAATATGCCTGCTACCTTGTTGTTTTCGAATGACTATGCAACTTTGCCATCGTCCTTAAGGTTCGACTTGCCCGATCCACGTTGGAAAATAGCAACTCAGCTGCAATTACAGAACGACGGTAGTTACACAGCGCCAGACCTGCAGTATCTGATGGATAGTCCGGTTGAATTAAGTGCTTTTAGCAGCCGTAGCTGGCAAGTCGCGGATCATCAGTCTGAAGCCACTATTCATCTGGTTATGCATCATCAGGGCACAGAGCAACAACTCGATATCTTCACTGAAAAAGCCAAAGCTGTAGTGGCAGAGCAACAAAAGATTTTTGGTGAATACCCCAGGTTTGATTATGGCCAGTACGTCTTTATTGCTGATTATCTGCCTTATGTAGATGGTGACGGTATGGAGCATCGCAACTCCACTATTCTGACCGATGAGCGTTCATTGCTGGAAGCAAACTACGCTCAGATCGAAACCTTGTCGCACGAGTTTTTTCATGCCTGGAATGTAGAGCGGTTGCGTCCGGCCGATTTAGAACCTTTTGATTTTCAGCGCGCCAATATGAGCCGCAACTTATGGTTTGCCGAAGGAGTGACTAACTACTACGGCAAACTAACCTTAAGCCGCACTGGTCATTTTGATTTAGCAACTTATCTGGAGAAAACAGTAGCTGCACTGAACAGAGTGCAACTATCACCAGGCCGGCAGTTTTTCGCGGCAACTGGTATGAGTGAGCTGGCACCTTTTGTTGATGCTGCTGTATCTGTGGATCCAACTAACTATGCCAATAGTTTTATCTCTTATTACACCTATGGCGAGGTATTGGGTCTGGCGCTGGATTTAACCTTGCGTACTGAGTTTGAAGGACTGAACCTTGATTTGCTGATGCGAAAGTTATGGCAGGACTTTGGTAAAACCGGCCGCTTTTACACTGAGCAGGATTTACAGCAGGCTTTGGCCACACTGACGGCCAATCCGGATTTCGCCAAAAGCTTTTTCGACAGCTATATCAACGGGAACAACGGGCAGCAATTGCCTGATTTCAAAACTTTATTTGCCGCTATGGGGTTGCAGTTAGCGCCAGCTCAACCCAAGCAGGCTTTTTTAACTGCAGCCACTTTGCTTGAGCAGGACAAGCAACTCAAAGTCGACAGCAATACACTGATAGGTACGCCTTTGTATCAGGCTGGTGTAGACAAAGGAGATATGTTGTTAAAGCTGGGACGGTATAAATTAAGTTCTAAAGCCCAGTGGGACAAAGCTTTATCCTATTACAAAGTGGGGGATACAGCAGAGCTGAGTTTTAGCAGCCGGGGTAAAAATTACAGCACTCAAGTTACCTTTAGCGCTGATCCACGCTGGGCTTTAACAGAAAACAAAAAGGCGACAGCAGCGCAGTTAGCAAAAAGGGCTTTATGGTTAAAAGCCCGGCTTTGAGGTTGGATTTGATGTCGCTCAATTCATTGAGCTAAAAATTGGGCCATTTTCACCACAGCCTGAATTTGCTGACCTTTGCGGTTGGCATAATTGGCATCTGTATAACCCCACCAGTCCCAACAGGCTTGTGGGTTCATTGGCATCAGGTTTGATGTGCGGCTTTGTGGATACAGCACCACTATGTTGTTGCTGTCGGCATAGCGGTTAAAGCCCGCTTTTTCAACATAAGCCATGCCCACAGCATCCGCATGCTGGTTGCAGCCATGAAAACTGATATGCAAAGTACAGCTTTGGCCTTGCTCACAGCTTTTGGGCACATAGACAAAACCCTGTTCAGCCATAGTATCAGCCAGGTCGCCCGCTATTTTTTGCTGTTCAATTGGGTAAACAGTGCCGCTGCTGTTTTCGGCAGGGGCTTTTAAACCGGGCTGAATAAACTTCAGCGCTTCCCCTGCTGCATCATAATTACATTGGCCTAAAAACGGCGCTTCGGAGCTGTCACAAGCACTGCCTTCGTTTAAGGTTGGCATATGATGAGCAAAAATTTTATCCTGCACATAATGCAATTGCTCTGCCGGTAACCACTCTTGGTACTGCAGGTACAGAGCATCAGCCACTTCTTTGGTCACTTTTTGATCTGCAGTGCCATGTAATAACCAGATTTTACTTTGTTTAATTTCTGCTTCAGACGCCAGCAGTCCTTGGGCTGACCAGTCTTTTAGCTGTTTATTAATCTCAGCCAAAGGGATAGGGCTGGCTACTTTGTTGATACAGTGATCCAGCGCATTCATTAAATTATTCTGTGCACAATACACAGGGCCGGCAGCCACTATAGCTGCACCTTTGACCCAATCGGCATGCGAAAGCTGAAACTGGGCTGCCATATAACCACCACTGGATAAACCCGATACTGTGGTTTGGTCTACATTCAGCTTTAATGGCGGTAAAGTGGCAGAAGCTGCGCTGCTCAGCGCAAAAGCGAAAGAGGAGATCACAAAAGGCAAGGTTTTCATCTGAACTGTCCTTTTAAAGGCTAAAACTTGATGGATAACATTCTGATTGCTTTAGGCTGATGCCGCTATAGCACTAAGGTACAGTAAGTGATCAGAACTGCTTTGGTAAAAAAGATCCGCTAAAGCAGTGATACAATCTGTGGCAAAAGCCGTACTATAAGAGCACTTCGCTTTGGGTAGAAATAAATGATGTTGTCCAACTGCAATGAACTGTTAATTCTCGGCTGTGGCCATTCAGGATCCGATACTTTGTTTAATAACAATGCGTTGGTCAGCAACTCTGACGGAAATTTGCTGATTGACTGTGGTTACACTATCAAACCTGCTTTGTTGGCTCAGGGTTTAAAGTTACAGGATATTGATGCAGTATTTATTACTCATGTGCATGCCGATCATGTGTTTGGCCTGGAGCGGCTGGCGAATGAAGGCCGCTACAAATACCATAAAAAAGCCCGGCTGATTTTGCATCATGAGTTGTATGACGAGTTATGGCATCAGTGTTTAAAAGGTGTGCTGGCAAAAAATGGTGAAGGCGAAAATGAGCTTGCTGACTATTTTGAGCTGGTGCTGTTATACAAAGAAGAGTTCGAGCTTTTTGGTAACCTTTATCAGCTGCACAGAGTGTCTCATACACCGGGAAAAGTGTGTTTTGGCGTGATGATTAACCACAGTGTTTTTTATTCCGGCGACACTGCGGCTATTCCGCAACTTCTGCTGCAGTTAAAACCGGATCTGATTTTTCATGATGTGACCTTAACGGACTACAATCCTGTGCATGCTTCGGTGCATTCGCTGCTGAGTTTGTATCCGCCTGAGCTTTGTAAAAAAACCTATTTAATGAGTTATGAAGATCACTGGCCAGAGTATCGGCAGATGGTCGAACAACACTTTGCCGGTTTTGCTCAACAGGGGCAGCGCGTGGTGTTAAGCAGAGAATATCAAACGGATACAGCACCAGGCTGAATAACAAGGAAGTTTATGTATTATGTGATTTCGATAGGTTCAAATATTCAGCCTGAACAGCATGTTGCAGCAGCCGTCAGTGCTCTGACCAAAATCTTTGGTTCGATCTACATTTACCAGCGGGTTTATACCCAGGCTGAACTGGTGGAATCTAATCATGTCTTTATCAATTCAGTGCTGGTGCTGCGCTCAGTATTACCAGCAGCCCAATTAAAAGCAGAGCTCTGCCGTGTTGAAGAATTGCTTGGACGGGACAGAAGCGATCCACGACGTAGTGTCAAAGATCGCAGCTGTGATCTGGATATTATCTGGCATCAACAAGTATGGTCAGAAGTATGGCAAACTGAACTGACAGAATCCTATATTCAGCAGGTATTTGATCCCGCCAGCAAACAGGCGCCTATTCAGTTGGGCTGTCAGTTATTTTCCGAGCGACCTGCCGCCATCTATTTTCAGGCTGAGGCCGGTGACAAATTTATTATCGATCAAAAACCGGACGCCCTGATAAATTGGCTCGAAGCCGGCTTCTTCTGCAATTAAGGTTTGTTGCATCACTTGCTGTTTTTCGCTGTTGCTGTGCTCTGGCAAAAACATGATAGGGCCAGGCTGAATGCTATTCACCCTTATCTGTGGTGCATAGGCTTTGGCTGCCGACTTCATTAAATTCTCCAGCCCGGCTTTGGTGCTGCAATACAATGAAAAAGCCGGATTAGGGTTTTCGCTGTAAATATCCGTGATATGCACAATCAAACCACTGCCCTGAGTTGTGGCGATTTGTGCTGCTAAGTGTTGGTTCAGCAGTGCTGGCAGTTGCATATGTACGGCAAATAACGCCTGATAAAAATCTATGCTGTCATGAGCATGTAACTCGTCTTTTTCAAACAAAGAGGCGTTATGGATCAACAGATCTATGCTGCCGTTTTGTTGTAATTGACGAATAGCGGACATCACTGAATCGGCCGACTGATAATCTACAACTATTTGAGTAAGATACTGCTGAGCTGGGTTTAATTGCCTGGTGAGGCCAAACACCTGATAACCTTCTGCACTAAGCTTTTCTGCCAGATAAGCACCAAGGCGGCGACTTGTTCCTGTGATTACTGCTGTTTTCATGACCCAACTCCATCAATCTGTCTGCTGCTTTATACGCTGTTATCTGGTTTCAGTTCATTGTCACCCGCCAGCATACTGATGTAACGCAGCTTAAAACTATTTTTTAAGAAATTTGGCGGAAAGTCATTCTGTTATCAATACTGAGTAAAATGCTCCACCTGTCATAAGGACCTTTTATGAACCTGCACAGTATCAGAGTGAAAAGCACTTTACCTATGCTTATTCTGGCTTTGACCTTGTTGATTGTGGTTTCCATGTTCAGTTATTTATCCGGTTTACAGAAAAACGCTTTGGCGGTTCAGGCGGACAACTTTCTGCAAGCCATTTCTGTGGTTTTAAATGCGGATCGTGATTTATATCAGGCCAAACTGGCTTCTACTATGCACCTGACTAAACAAGGCGACAGCACTATACTGGAAGCTGAAGTGGAAGAAAATGCCCAACAGGTGAAACAGCGCTTTAACCAGTATTTGCAATTATTAAAAGAGTATCCGGATATCAAACAACAGTTTTCCGGTTTTGAGCAGGACTATCAGAAGTGGTATCAAAGTGCTGTGGCTTTGGTGAATGCCAGTAAAAGCGGCAACGCAGGTGCTGATTTAATAGCTGAAGAACAACAACAGTTTACCGCTTTACGTACTGTATTGGATAAAGCGGGTGAGGCGGCGCTGGCTAAATCTGTCAGCGAACAACAAGATTTAACTGCTGAAATCAGTTTTTTCCAGAACACGACCTACCTTGTCACCCTTATTATACTGCTGATTGCTGGCTGGTTTAGTTACAGCGTACCTAAGTCGCTGACCACACAAATTAATACACTGACAGCTCGTTTATCGGAAATTGCCTCAGGGGATGGCGATTTAACAGCCCGGCTGGATACTAATTCTCAGGATGAATTTGCCGCTTTAGCAGGGCAGTTTAATGGCTTTGTTGCCAATTTATGCCAGTTGATAGCGTCAGTGCTGCAGCAGGCCGCACAGCTAAGCAAACTGACACAAGTCTTGTCTGAGTCAGCCATTAAAACCAATGATATTACCCGTTCACTGAATGTGGCGTCCGATTCTATTGTCAGTGCCGTGCATGAAATGACACTGGCGAATAAAGAAATGGCACAAGTTGCCACTGATTCGGCTCATGAAGCGGACGAAGCCAAAAGTAATGCTGAGCGTGGTTTGGTGGTGGTAAACAGCGTGACTCAAAGTATGGCGAGTTTAACCAAAGACGTAGACAAGGCTTTGGCCTGTTCAGGTGAATTGGAAAACAGCTCTGAAAATATTGCCTCAGTGCTGGATGTGATTCGTGGTATTGCCGAACAGACCAACCTGCTTGCGTTAAACGCCGCCATTGAAGCTGCCCGTGCTGGAGAACAGGGCCGTGGTTTTGCAGTGGTGGCCGATGAAGTTCGTACTTTAGCCTCTAGAACTCAGCAAAGCACCAATCATATTCAGGAAATGATCCAGGCCCTGCAAAGCCGCGTGAATGAGGCTGCAACGGCCATCAGCAGCGGTAAAACCAATGCCGACTTAACAGTCAGCAGTTTTTCTCAGGCCGAGCAGGTGTTCCGCCAGTTACAGCAATCGTCCATTAAAGTAAATGATATGGCTACTCAAACCGCATCGGCTACTGAGGAGCAGGCGCTGGTGTCTGAGGAAATCACTAAAAACCTCTATGCTTTGCATGATCAGGCCAGTGCAGCAGGTGACATTGCCAAAGATAATGATCGTTTGTCGAATGAAATCCGCCTGCTGTCTGATACCTTGTTTGGTTTAGTAGGTAAATTCAAAATCAGTTAGCAGGATGTAAAAATATGGGATTGCCAAAGGGCACGTTTTTGCATAAGCTGCGTGCCCTTTTTAATTTTTGCCACTTGTGGCTGGCTGTACCGAACCTCATGATCATTTTATATGGTGAGGCTTGATGTAATAGGTAGGTAAGTATGTCAAAGGCAGTAATTTTAGTAATGGACAGCTTTGGAATAGGCAGTGCGCCCGATGCTGATAAATTCGGTGACGTCGGTGCCAATACTTTTGCCAGCATCAGTAAAGCGTTTTTTCAGGCCAAAGGCCGTCAGTTGCAATTACCTAATCTGGCCAGTTTAGGTTTAGTCAAAGCGGGTTTTGCAGCCAGTGGTGAAATGGCATTGGTAGACGATAGCCCAACTTTGCTTGGCAGCTACGGTTACGCCCGTGAACTATCCAGCGGTAAAGATACACCCAGTGGTCACTGGGAAATTGCTGGTGTGCCTGTGCTGTTTGACTGGGGCTATTTCCACGACAAACAAAACAGCTTTCCTGCTGAACTGATTGACGAATTAGTGCGCCGTACTGGTGTGCCCGGCATATTGGGTAATTGTCATGCTTCAGGTACCGACATTCTGGTCAAGCTGGGCGACGAGCATATTAAAACCGGTAAACCTATTTGTTATACCTCGGCTGACAGTGTATTTCAGGTGGCTGCTCATGAAGAACATTTTGGTTTAGATAAGCTTTTGCAGTTCTGTGACATCGCCCGTGAGCTTTTAGACAGTTACAATATTGGCCGGGTGATTGCCCGTCCTTTCCTTGGCACTGATGCAACTAACTATGCCCGCACAGGCAACAGAAAAGATTATTCAGTATTGCCTCCGGCTCCTACTGTACTGGATACATTGACTCAGTCTGGTGGCACTGTCATCAGCATTGGTAAAATTGCAGATATTTACGCCCATCAGGGCATCAGCAAAGCAGTGAAAGCCAATGGCCTGGCTGCTTTGGTAGATACAACGCTGGCAGAAATGGCGATAGCGCCAGAGCGTAGTTTGGTCTTTACCAATCTGGTCGACTTTGATCAAAACTATGGTCACCGCCGCGACCCTATAGGCTATGGTGAAGCACTGGAGTATTTCGATAAGCGTTTACCGGAAATTATGGCAGCACTGGACGAAGATGCAGTGTTGTTGCTGACTGCCGATCATGGTTGTGACCCAACCTGGCCAGGCACAGAGCATACCCGCGAATATGTACCAGTGCTGTTTTATGGTAAAAACCGCGCTGCCAAAGATTTAGGCGAAAGAGCAAGTTTCGCTGATATGGGCCAAACCATGGCCGACTATTTTCATTTAGCGGCCATGCCTTATGGCCAATCCTTTTTAGCTTCTTAATTCAGAGTAACTCATGGCAACTCCTCATATTAATGCGCCAGAAGGCGCTTTTGCAGAAACCGTATTAATGCCTGGCGACCCGCTGCGCGCTAAACATATTGCCGACACCTTTTTACAGGATGTTGAGTGTGTGAACACAGTACGTAACATGTTTGGCTATACCGGTACTTATCAGGGCAAAAAAGTCAGCGTATTAGGCTCAGGTATGGGCATTCCATCTATGTCGATTTATGCCACTGAACTGGTCAAGTTTTATGGTGTAAAAAACATTATCCGTATTGGTTCCTGTGGTGGCTTGCCACTGGATGTCAAGGTACGTGATGTAGTGATAGCTATGGGCGCCAGTACAGACTCCAATGTTAACCGTAACCGTTTAGGTGGCGGCCTGGATTTTGCTGCTTTAGCTGATTATGGTTTGCTGGAGCGTGCAGTAGCGGCAGCCCGGGCTAAAAACATTGATGTCAAAGTAGGTAACTTATTTACCTCTGATTTATTCTACAACCCGGATCCAACTTTGTTTGATCGCCTGGAAAAGTACGGTGTTTTGGGCGTTGAAATGGAAGCCGCTGGTTTATATGGCGTAGCCGCAGAGTTTGGTATTAAAGCATTGGCCATTATGACTGTCAGTGACCATATTCGTACTGGCGAAGCTTTAAGCGCTGAACTGCGTCAGACCTCTTTTAATGAGATGGTTGAAATCGCATTGGCTCTGGTTTAAGGGCAAGGGAATAAGGAAGAGTTATGTCACTGACCACTAACAAAATGTTTTATGTGTCATGGGAAGCCTTTCACAGAGCAACTAAAGAACTGGCAAAGGGTTTACTAAATCGTGACTTTGACAGCATAGTTGCGGTCAGCCGTGGTGGTTTGGTACCTGCTGCTATTCTGGCGCGTGAGCTGGAAATCCGTGTGGTGGACAGCATTTGTGTGTCCAGTTACGACCATGATCAACAACGTGAGTTAAAAGTGCTGAAGGATGCATCATTGGCTGACAGCCCACGTTTGTTAATAGTGGACGATTTAGTGGATACCGGAGAAACGGCAAAGGCGCTGCGTGAGCACTTCCCAACCGCCTGTTTTGTCACTGTCTATGCTAAACCTCAGGGCAAACCGCTGGTGGATCACTATGTGACAGACATTGAACAGGACACCTGGATCCAGCTGCCATGGGATATGGAGCTGGCCTACAGCGCACCACTGGCTGAGCAGAAATCTTAAGTGATGTACTAAGCAAAAAAACGGAGCCGTGAAGCTCCGTTTTTTTATCTGTTTATGGCTTGGTTAATTTAAGTTTTACCCACACCAACCGATGATCAGAGCTTGCTGCACGATCCGCCACCAGTTCATAAAATGGCTGACCAGTCGCTGGCCAAAATACTCCGCTGGACAACACTTTAAAGCCTGATTTGGAAGGCAATACATAATCCGCTCTCATTCGCCAACCTGCGGTGTGAGTAGCGCCATAAGGACTATCAGGGCTATGTAGTTTGCCGCCTTCACTTTGAGGCGTAAAACTGCTGTTGACCCGCGGGTGCATCAGTAAATTACCAATGCCCTCTTTATAGGCACCGCCTTCTACAGGGGATGAATTTAAATCCCCCAACACTACAAAACGCTTATCTTCCGCCAGACCACCTTTTTGCCCTCTGTCATCATAGATATAACCTGCTTTGGTTGGGCTTAGGTAGTCAGTCCAAAACCGTACTTCGTCATGGTTGCGTTTACCATTTCTGTTTTCTTCGCCGTCAAACACAGGTGGAGTAGGGTGGCTGATCAGCAAGTGCACAGGCTTTTTATTCACCAGTACAGGCACATCCCAGTGTGCCTTTGATGAAAGAGGCATTAATTGCCAGGCGTCCGGACTGTACCAGGGCGAGCCATCAGCTTTTGTCGTTTGCAAAGCACCCGGCATATCTTTCCATTTAAAATACTGGAAGCTTCGTACTTTACTGCTGTCTATAGGGAACTTCGACAACAACATCATGCCATATTGGCCCGGGTACTGACCAAAACCCCAGGCATCAGCGCCTTTATTGGTCAGTTGGCCGTCATTGTCCAAATCAAAACCGCTGGGTTGGCCTGTATTGACTGTGCTGTAATAGAAATACGGATAATCAATGGTTTTGCCATCCGCGCTTTGTGCTTTATTTAAATAATTGCGGATAAACAACTGCACCCCGGCTTCTGGGTCTGCAATGTAATCAAACTCGTTTAATAGCAGGATATCCGGCTGGATTTGCTGAACTATGGCCGCCACATTTTTGATCTGTGGGTTTGTTCCGGCAGACAACAGGCTGCTTAGTACTTCAGGGCTTCCTGCAACGCCTTTCGCCAGATAGTTTTCTGATTCCATACTGACATTAAAAGTGGCGACAGTCAGTGTTTGCTCTTTAGCCATAGCTATTCCGCTGAAAGATAAAAAAGATGTAATTAAAATAGATGAAAAAATATAATTCATAAGTGACTGACCCGTTAAACAGTTTCGCAAGCATATCCTGAATCGGTGTTAAAACCCAGTTTCCGCGTTGATTTTGCTCTAAGACAAGTTGTTCTGCACCGGGTTGAAGAAGGGCTTGATTAAGCGCAGCAAATGTACGATTTTTACAGTTGATATGTTACACTTGCGTGACAAATCGGACCTGACAGCCAAAGTTGGTATAAGTTCAACGGTGATCTGGTTCGATGTAAGAAAAACGTAATAAAACTTAGTTATAGTTGTCGCCCAAATTGGAAGCAGGAAGTTTTCAGCTTGGCTGAAACAAAATAATTTACAACTACCAGGTGAAAAACGATATGAAAATTAAACATATTGCCCTAGCTGTCGCATTAGCGATGGGGTCAGGCGCTGTACTTGCTGATACGTCTTCTGCTATTCGTGGAAAAATAACCACTCCAGAAGGTAACGCAGCTGCTGGCACTAAAATTATCATTACTCACGTACCATCAGGCACAAGTCGTGAAGTTGTCACCAATAGTTCTGGTAGCTTTGTTGCGTCTGGCTTACGTGTGGGTGGCCCTTACAAAGTAGTGGTAGATTCAGATACTTATTCTGACGAAACCTTAGACGGTATTTTTCTGCAGTTAGGTGATACTTATCAAATTAACCAAGCATTGCAATCTCAGTCTATAGAACGTATTGCGGTAACTGGTTCTGCTATCGCTTATAGTTCGTCAGGAAGTGCCAGTTATTTTGGTGCTGATGACATTGCAAATGCTCCAAGCTTAAACCGCGATATTAAAGATTTAGTCAGAAATAATCCTCTGGTAGTTGTTTCTCCAGGCGCCAACGCGGAATTGTCTGTGGCTGGTACAAACCCGCGTTTCAACAGTATCAACGTCGATGGTATTGCACAAAATGACGACTTTGGTCTGAATTCAAATGGCTACCCGACACAGCGTCCTCCTATTTCTATGGATGCAATTGAGCAGCTTTCTATTGAAACATCTCCTTTTAATGCCAAAGCCAGCGGTTTTCAGGGGGCACTGATTGATGCCGTCACAAAGTCGGGGACCAATGAAACAAAAGGTTCTGTTTTCTATGAGTTTATGAATGATGGTATGGCCGGTACACCTACCAACAAGTTGACAGGTAAAGAAGTCGAGCTTGATTATGATACCAAAACTTTTGGTGCAACTTTAGGCGGCGCCATAGTTCAGGACAAGCTGTTTTTCTTCACCGCAGTTGAAAAATACAAAAATGAAAGTCAGCCAATTTGGGGCCCTGCAGGCAGTGGCGCTGGTGGTGTGTCTAACGTAACTCAAGCTAATCTGGCGGAAGTTACTCGTATTGCCAAAGAGGTTTATGGTGTAGACCCAGGTAGCTGGGATCTTTCACCTGCTGAAGATGATGAGAAATTGCTGATTAAGCTGGATTGGAATATGAACGATCAGCATCGTTCAGCTTTTACTTATCAATACAACAAAGGCAATAAAACAGAAAATACCAGTACTGGTGCGACAAGTTTGCGTTTGTCTTCTAACTGGTATAACAAAGAAGAAACGCTGAACAACTATGCTTATAAGCTCTATTCAGACTGGACTTCGGATTTCTCCACACAGATCAGTGCGACTTATATGGATGTTGCAACTGCTCAGGAATCTTTTGAGAAAGGTATTGGTGATGTCACTATCCGCACTGCCGCTCCAGGTGCTGCTTTTGCTGATATAGCCATTGGTTCTGATACTTCTCGTCACTCTAACGATTTAGCTAAAAAAGTTTTTATCCTGGGTTTGGATGGTGATTACCTGATGGATGAGCACCACTTTAGCTTCGGTTATCAGTTAAAGCGTTCTGATATTTTTAACCTGTTTTTACAAGGTACCAAGGGTGTCTATCTGTTTGATAGCATTGCAGACTTTGAAGCGCGCAAAGCACATGTGTTTTATAAGAATGCACTTAGCTTAAATCCAGATGATGCAGCTGCAAATTTTGTTCGCTCTGAGCATGCAATTTATGCGCAGGATGAATACGCAATCGCAGATGATGTTACTTTGACCTATGGTTTACGCTATGAGCGTTTAACTTCAGGTGATGTTCCACTCTTGAATTCGCAGTTTGTTACTCGCCGCGGTTTCGCCAATACAGAAAACCTTGATGGTGTAGATATCTTCCTTCCACGTGTTGGTTTCAAGTGGGATGCGACTACTGATTTAACTGTGCGTGGTGGCGTTGGTCGTTTTTCTGGTGGCCAGCCAACTGTTTGGGTGTCTAATAGCTATTCCAACCCAGGCGTAGGTGTTGGCGAAACTACGCCTAACTCAAGCAGTTCACCTATATTTGAAAATGTGGATTTAGCATCAGTACCTCAGTCTCTGCGTGATCAGGTTGCAAGTGGCAGCGTCGCAAGTGATGTCAACTTTGTTGATCCTAACTACAAATTACCGTCTGATTGGCGTGCTCAGTTAGCTGCTGACTATGTATTCAGTATTCCTGGCTTAGGTGATGATTTTTCCTGGACCACTGAATTATTGTATATGAGGCGCCAGAATGAATCATATTGGGTTGATTTAACTTTAGAAGATCACAAAGCAGGTACCACTGCTGATGGCCAACGTCAGCTATACAATGTACCGTCTAACTTACGTCGGGATTTGATGTTGACCAATACGGATCTTGAAGGCAAGTCACGGATATTCAACACATCATTATATAAAGACTGGAATAATGGTCTGACAACCAACATATCTTATACCAATCAAGATATTGAAGATGTGCATGTAAGTACCAGCTCAACAGCTTCAAGTAACTATGGCAACAACGTTGTGATCAACCGTAACGACGCAATGTTAGGTCGTTCTACCTTTGAGACAGAGCACCGCTTTGTATTTAACTTAGGTTATGAACACGAGTTTTTCTCTGGTTATCCAACCAATGTGAACTTGTTTTTCGAACGACGCTCAGGGCGCCCTGTAAGCTATGTGATCAATGGTTCTGACATTGATGGTTCAGGACCATTGCGTTCGCCATTTGATGCTGGTCGGGATACCTCTGTAAGTCCACGTACAACCAACGCAGCATTTTTACCTTATATCCCATTGTCTGAATCAGATCCTGCCATTGCATTCTTAAACGACGCGACAAAAGCTGATTTCTTTGCGCGTATTAAGGAACTGGGTCTAGATAAATACGCTGGTCAATATCTGCCTAAAGGTGCGGGAACTTCGCCTTGGGTTAGCTCAATGGATCTGAGTATCCGTCAGTCTATTCCTGGTTTTGTCGAAGGCCATACTGGTACTTTCTACGTAACTGTGAACAACCTGTTGAACTTACTTAACGACGATTGGGGTCAAGTGTATGCAACTCGCTTTGGTACTATTACCTTAGCTAACTTTGCAATTGATCCAACGACTAAACAGACGGTTTACGCTGGCGTGCGTAATTCAGATAAAGCATATGATGAGTTTTTTGCTCAGGAATCTGCTTATCGCATCAAAGTGGGTGTCAACTACCGCTTCTAGTCTAAAGGTTTAAAACCTTAAACTTAAAAATGCCGGTGTAATACCGGCATTTTTTATTTAATCAAAAGCTAAAATCCGCGATAATGCACAAAGTCTGGATTTGAAATAGAAGTGACACTGTGCCAAAAAGTACCATTATTGCTATTGCCGGCGCCTCGGCCTCTGGTAAAAGTTTGTTTGCATCTACTGTTTATCAGGAACTGGTCGCTGAATTGGGGGGCGAGCGTATCGCTGTATTGGCTGAAGATGCCTATTATAGAGACCAGGCGCATTTGTCTTTTGATCAGCGCACTTTGACCAACTACGATCATCCTGCCGCTTTTGAGCATGAATTACTGGCATCACATCTACAGCAGTTAAAAGATGGCAAATCTGTGTCTATGCCACAGTACTGTTATAAAACTCATACCCGCAAAGCTGAAACTATTACTGTGCATCCGGCGAAAGTGGTGCTGGTGGAAGGTATTTTACTACTGACCGACGATAAGTTACGCCAGCAGTTTAATATTACCGTCTTTATGGATACGCCTTTGGATGTCTGTCTGTTGCGTCGTATTAAACGTGATATGGAAGACAGAGGCCGCAGTCTGAGTTCTATTACAGAACAATACGAAAACTATGTACGCCCTGCATTTTTTGAATTTATTAACCCATCCAAACAATACGCCGATTTAGTTGTAACCCGTGGTGGCAAAAACGAAATAGCGATTGATATCATCAAGACCAAAATTCGCCAGTTATTGCAGGAATAACCACAAGATTTACAACAAGTAGCGACAGCCAGGCCGCAGTTCTGGCCGTCGCCTTCATCCATTTTTGTGTTGCAACATTTGCTTTGCAAGCTTTTCAATTCTGTTATAATCGCCCGGCAAAACGTCAAGTTTAGACAACCCCAGAACAGCAACTTCAGGTGTTTAAAACCAGTACAGGTTACGAACACCCCCGCTCGGAAACTGTAACTACTTGATCTTTTGATGCTATTCTAGGATTTGGCATCACAAGAACAATAAATCTGCGCCTTCATGGCCGGACCCTATATCCAAGGAATAACTATGATGAGTTTGGTTGGCATTCTTGCCATCTTAGTAACTGCGTATTTGGCTTCGGCCAACAGAAACCGCATCAAATGGCGTACCGTAGTTGGTGCTTTTGTGATCCAACTGGCAATAGGTGCTTTTGTACTTTATGTGCCTTTTGGTAAAGATGTGCTGTTAAGCATTTCAGCCTTTGTTGGCAATATTATTTCTTATGCCCAGTCCGGTATCATCTTCTTGTTTGGTGATGCAGGCGCGCAGAAATATGGTTTTGTATTTGCCATTCATGTGCTGACGGTCATTATCTTCTTTTCTTCTTTAATAGCAGTGCTGTATCACATAGGGGTGATGCGTATCGTCATCACCGTATTAGGTGGAGGTTTGCAAAAGCTATTAGGTACCAGTCGTCCTGAATCTATGAGTGCCGCAGCCAATATCTTTGTGGGGCAGACAGAAGCTCCGCTGGTTGTTCGTCCTTTTATTCCAACCATGACTCGCTCTGAATTATTTGCGGTGATGGTAGGCGGCTTATCTTCAGTGGCAGGTTCTGTTTTGGCAGGTTATGCCGGTATGGGCATAGAACTGAAGTATCTGATCGCCGCCAGTTTTATGGCCGCCCCTGGTGGTTTGTTGATGGCAAAACTGTTGTTACCAGAAACTGAAGCGCCAAAAAATGATTTAACTGACATTGGTATGATGGAACAAAATACCAATGTGATTGACGCTGCTGCTTCAGGTGCTGCCAGTGGTTTGCAACTGGCATTAAATGTCGGCGCTATGTTGCTGGCTTTTGTTGGTTTGATCGCATTGGTGAACGGTTTAATCGGCTGGGTTGGTACTTTAGTTGGATTTGAAGGTTTAACGCTGCAGTTGATCTTCGGCTATATTTTTCAGCCTTTGGCATTCATTTTAGGTGTGTCATGGGAAGAAGCCCGTTTGGCAGGTAGCTTTATCGGCCAGAAATTAGTGATCAACGAGTTTGTGGCTTACCTGGATTTTATCCAGTATGTCAAAGCCGGACAGTTGAGTGAACATACACAAATTATCGTCACTATAGCGTTATGTGGTTTTGCAAACTTCTCATCGATTGCCATTTTGTTAGGTGGCTTAGGAGTGATGGCTCCGAATCGTCGGTCAGATATTGCAGAGCTGGGTTTGAAAGCTCTATTAGCTGCCACTCTGGCTAACCTGATGAGTGCGGCAATAGCAGGCTTTTTCTTTTCGTTAAGTTAAACATAGATACATAGGTTGCAACTATGACTCAACAACAAGTCCCTACGTTGGACATCAGACGGTTTGCCACCGACAAAGACACCTTTGTCGCCGAGATTGGCAAGGCCTACACTGAGTTTGGATTCTGTGGCATTAGTGGTCACGGGATCCCGGATGAAGTTGTGGACAATACCTACAAAGCAATTAAGAAGTTTTTTGCTTTACCGACTGAAGTAAAACAAAAGTACCATGTGCCAGGACAGGGTGGAGCACGTGGTTATACGGGATTTGGTGTTGAAAAAGCCAAAGACAGTAATCATCCTGATTTAAAAGAATTCTTCCACGTTGGTCGCGAGTTATCAGGCCCGGCGCCGCATCCAAGTTTGTACCCAAACCTTTGGCCGTCTGAGGTTGAAGAGTTCAAAGAGGCTACTTACGGTTTGTACGCGGCGCTTGAGAAGTTAGGCAATACGGTACTGGAAGCTTTGGCTTTATTCTTAGAGCAGGATCAGACTTATTTTGCAGACAAAGTGAACTATGGCAATTCAATTTTACGCCCAATTCATTATCCGCCTATTCAGGATACCTCGACTCAGTCTATTCGTGCTGGTCAGCATGAAGATATCAACCTGATCACTTTATTGGTGGGGTCGCACGAATCGGGTCTGGAAATTCTGCGCCGTGATGGTAGCTGGTTACCAGTCACTACTATTGAAGGCACTATAGTAGTGAATATCGGCGATATGTTGCAGCGTCTGACCAACCATTTGTTACCTTCGACCACTCACCGCGTGGTGAATCCGGCCGGAGCAGCTGCAGGTCAGCCCCGTTACTCTATTCCGTTTTTTATGCACCCGAATCCGGATTACGTGATTGAAACTCTGGATAGCTGCATCACAGCAGAACAGCCAAACCGTTACCCTGAACCTATTAACTCAAACGACTATCTTATGCAGCGTTTGGAAGAGATTGGTTTAATTAAAAAAGCCAAGTACTGATAGCGTTCAGCTTACTTAATCATAAAAGGCGAACTCTGGTTCGCCTTTTATTTTTGCGCTGAGCTAAAGTCTGGTCTTTGATGTAAAAGCCAACACTTTGTTGAATATTTCAGCAGTGACGGTGAAAACAACTGAAAATTTGCATCAGACAGTTGACGATTGCCCACTTGACGCATAACATGCACGCCGTCAACGACGCTTTGCGCCGCGGTGGTGGAATTGGTAGACACACTAGCTTCAGGTGTTAGCGCTTCACGGCGTGGGGGTTCGAGTCCCCCCCCCGGCACCAAAACTTCGTTGACAGAGACAAATTGAGTTGCCGCGGTGGTGGAATTGGTAGACACACTAGCTTCAGGTGTTAGCGCTTCACGGCGTGGGGGTTCGAGTCCCCCCCCCGGCACCAACTCTCTTTAAATGAATTTTCCCCAGCTTTACAGTCTTATTTTTCCTTCAATAAATTTCTCATTTATTCAGTTTCGCTGTTGAAGACATTTTTGAACCAGTTCTTGTTAAGTTTTTTGTGCTTGCTATTTCTTATCTTCAGCCTACTCTCAACAAAACAAACATTTACCTCTTGTCGTATAGGTGCCTCATGTTAAAGAATCTGAGCATCAAAACCCGCCTTTTTGCCATAGTTGGCGTAGCAGTGTTGGGTCAACTTCTGGTGTGCTGGTTAGTCCTGTCCGGTTTAAAGCAAAGTATTCTGGAAGAAAAGCGCCTTTCCACTCTTTATCTGTCTCAGGTTGCTGTGGCTTTAGTCAATAACTATCACAGCAAAGTAGGCAGCGGAGAGTTAGACGAAGCCAAGGCTAAACAACTTGCCTTAGCCGAACTGAAATCCCTTCGTTACAAAGAAAATGACTATTACTTCGTGATCGATCAGCAGGTCACTATGCTGATGCATCCGTTCAGACCCGATCTGGATGGTAAAAGTGTTGCAGACTTCAAAGATAAGCAAGGCGAACTGTTGTTTCAGAACATGGCTGACGGTGTGGCCGATGATGGTTCACATTCTGTGTTCTACAACTGGCCCAAACCTGGCGCCACTGCAGAAGTGCCTAAAATTACCCATGTTGAACTATTTAAACCCTGGGGTTGGATAGTAGGGACAGGTATTTACATTGACGATGTGGACGCGTCTTTTTATGAGGTTGCACTGCAACTCACTATTCTGGTTTTTCTTGTGGTCGGCTTTATGTTGGCATTGAGTTGGTATGTTACCCGTTCTGTAGTGAAACCTATGACAGATGTGGTTGCTGCTATGCAAGACATTGCGTCAGGCGATGGCGATTTGACAGTAAAACTCAGTTATGACGGTAAAGATGAATTAGCAGCTCTGGCGACAGCCTTTAATCTTTTTGTTGGCAAAATCCGCCAGTTGATTACTTCAGTAGGAATCACTTCTGCTGATGTCAGCGAAAGCGCATTGGATGTAGCTCGCATTTCTCAGCAAATTTCTAAAGAGAGTGTACAGCAGCAACAAGAAACCGATATGGTGGCGACAGCTATTACACAAATGAGTTCAGCCATAGCTGAAGTAGCTCAAAGTGCCGAACAAGCGAATCATGAAACAGCTCAGGTTGAAACTCTGGTAGAGCAGGGCATGAAGTTGATGAAAGCCTCAGTTGAGAGTATTCATACCCAAAGCCAAACCATAGAACAAAGTTCGGTAGTTGCCTCTTCTTTATATACCTCTTCACAAAACATCAGCCATGTACTGAACATCATTAATAAGCTGGCTGATCAGACAAACCTTCTGGCTCTGAATGCGGCAATTGAAGCTGCAAGGGCTGGTGAACATGGCCGGGGTTTTTCTGTGGTTGCAGATGAAGTTCGGACTCTGGCGCACCAAACGCAAAAATCGACTCAGGAAATAACCGGCATTATTGCAGAGTTGCAACAAGGCACTCAGCAAATGACTGCCGCTGTGCTGGAAAGTAAAACTGCAGCAGAACTGAATATCAATCTGGCAGCCCAGGTTCAGCAAGCTCTGACGGACATTGCCAATTCTATAGCACAGATTTCCGATATGAATGCGCATATAGCGACCGCAGCCGAACAACAAAGTGCAGTGGCAGGCGAAGTTGATCAGAACGTGCATACCATTAGCCAGTTGGTGCATCAGACCGCCGGAGCTATTAAAGGCAGCGATCAATCTACTCAGCGTTTAACTCAACTAAGCCAGGATTTAAAAGATCTGGTGAAGCAATTTAAGGTGCAATAGCAGGTTTTTGTTCTAAAGTTCCCTATTTCACTAGTCAAACGACCAAAAAAGTCTCTTTTTTGGTCGTTTTGCTTTTTTTCTGAGCGAACGATCTCGAATATCATCAAATTGTCATTTTAGGGGTTGTACAGGATTTAAAACTCCCTATAATGCGCGCCATGCCAACGGGGTAATGCGAAAGCAGCTCTGGGGTGGTTTTGAAATGAAGTGAAAAATGATGCAAAACATCGCTTGACACGACGATGAAAATCACTAAAATGGCCGCCTCGCAACGCGGTGGAGTCGAAAGGCTCAAAAGTGAAGCGAAGCTGCTAAGGCAGTAAGTCGGTGGTGAGTTTGATAAATAAATTCAAATCGCTGGCTTGACACAAATTCTGGGAAGTGTAAGATACGCCTCCCGCTGAACGTCCCTGACGCATCAGCACTGCTCTTTAACAATAAGCAATCAATCATCTGTGTGGGCACTCACGGTTTAGATTCTGCAGCGAGCAATCGCACAAAGAATATATATCAGTGAAGTGACTAACAGATACTCTGTCCGAAAGGATGGATGTTTTAAGTCAGTGATACTGAGTAGCCACTTTGGTGGCAAATTAAACTTAATTGAAGAGTTTGATCATGGCTCAGATTGAACGCTGGCGGCAGGCCTAACACATGCAAGTCGAGCGGGGTTTTCGGA
>NZ_JAVDWR010000016.1:0-81600 GCF_031457405.1 Rheinheimera soli
ACTGATATATATTCTTTGTGCGATTGCTCGCTGCAGAATCTAAACCGTGAGTGCCCACACAGATGATTGATTGCTTATTGTTAAAGAGCAGTGCTTCATTTCACTGAAGCGAAAGTCGTTTATAATCAACGCCTTTCAGTATTTGTTCACATCGACTTTTTGATTCGCATCAGTCCGTCGCATCGTGTGGAGCGCATTATAGAGATCTGAGACTAAGCCGCAAGATCTTTTTTAAGAAAAGCTGTTCGACCGCTTAGTTTTTAATCGAATTTGGTTTTTATGCTCATTTTCCAGACAAAATGTGCTCAAAAAACGGATCCTCAACCGGATCCTGACGATCAAGCTAAGCCCTTAAACGTCAAAATGATCTGGTTTTTTGCTTTGGCATCTATTTTGCTGAAGCTTTTGCTATAGTGCCGCATATGCAATGAAGCAATCAGCTTAGCCAAGCTATATAGAGCCGCTCTATATATAGAAGAAGATGGAGAAATTATAGATGGTGCAAACGCGCCCGGATTATCAGCCCCTGATCCTGCTTATAGAGGATAACCGCGAAGTCAGACTTGCAGCCCGTTTTATGCTGGAAGATCTGGGCTACAGAATTGAAGAACTGGAGAACCCTGTACAAGCCCGCGAATGGCTGCAACACCAACAACCGGATTTGATCCTGCTGGATATGAACTTTCAGCTCGATACCACTTCAGGAGATGAAGGGCTACGCTTCTTACGTTACCTGCAACAACAGGGTTATGACATTCCGGTCGTAGCTATGACGGCCTGGTCGAATACCACCTTAGTAGTGCAGGCGATGCAGGCTGGTGCCGGTGACTTTGTTGAAAAGCCATGGAATAACCAACGACTGCAGCAAATTTTGCAGCAGCAGCTGAAGCTGTCCACTCTGACCCGACAGAATAAAGCCCTGCACCAGCAGCTGTCATCACCACCACTTGAGCTCATTTGGCAAAGCTCACAAATGCTGACATTGATGCAGCAGCTGCAAACCGTAGCAGCCACAGAAGCTAATATTCTGTTGACCGGCGAAAACGGCACAGGAAAAAGTCAGCTGGCACACTGGCTGCACCAGCATTCAGGCCGATCAGCCGGGCCTTTGATTTCAGTCAATATGGCAGCTATTCCTGAGGCATTATTTGAAAGCGAACTCTTTGGTCATAAAAAGGGAGCTTTTACCGATGCTAAAGAAGCGCGAGCCGGACGTTTTAGTCTGGCTAAAGGTGGCACTTTGTTTTTGGATGAAATCGCCACTTTACCCTTAGGGCAACAGGCGAAGTTGTTGCGGGTGCTGGAGTCAGGCCAGTATGAAGCTGTAGGATCCAGTCAGACTGAACACAGCGATCTAAGACTGATTGCGGCAACCAATGCTGATTTTTCTGCCTTGATCCAAAATGGCCTGTTCCGTCAGGACTTGTATTACCGCCTTAATACACTGGAATTTCGTATACCTCCTTTAAGAGAAAGACCTGCAGATATAGCTCCACTTTGCCAGTTTTTCCTGCACAAACATGGCCAGCGTTACCATAAGACTGGCCTGACTTTGCATCACAATGCATTAAGCCGGTTACAACAGTACCACTGGCCTGGCAATATCAGAGAACTGAGTCATCTGCTTGAGCGCGCCGTGTTATTAACCCAAAGCACAGAGATCTCACTCAAAGAGTTGGCACTACCGGATGAACCGCAGTCTGTAACAACACAAGCAGCAGTTTTACCTTTGATGACACTGGAACAGGCTGAACTGACCTTGATCCGTCAAGCATTACAACTTTGTCAGGGCAATAAGCAAAAAACTGCTGAAAAGCTTGGTATTACCAAGTCGTCTTTATACCGCAGACTGGAAAAACATGGCCTGGAACTCTGACAGCATAGAAGCGCAAAGCCGTAAGCAGTCACTGCTGATTGCTTTACTTTGTCTGGTATTGGCAACTCTGCTTTGCTGGTTCTGGCCCCATTGGTGGGTTTGGCTTAGTAGCTGTTGTGCTTTTATTCTCATTACCAGGTGGCAGCACTTCACCAGACAGCAAACTATCGCAGCTTTTCGTCGCACCAGTGTGCAGTTAGAAGCAATGCAAAATCAGGATTACAGTTTGCAGGCTAAAGCTGTGTTTCAGAAAGGGATAGCAGCGCAACTGCAACTCCAGTTACAGCAGCTCAGCGAACAGTTACAGCAACGGAAAAGTTATTTTGATGAACAACAGTTTTTGCTGTATCGGCTGATTGATCAGTTAAACACCCCTATTCTGGTATTTGATCATAAACAGCAGTTGAGTTACGCCAATAACGAATTCAGCCAATTGTTTGGCCGCCCCTGGCAAAGTATGCGCCATGCGACGGCAGAAAGTTTGGGGCTGAGCGCCCTGCCTCATTGGAATTTTGTCAATAAAGAGAAGGCAAAACAATGGCAGATCCGCCAGAGTCGTTTTTTGGATCAAGGCCAACGCCACCAACTGCTGGTGTTTATTAATATTCAGGCAGCTTTGCGGGAAACTCAGCTCCAGGCCTGGCAACAATTGATCCGGGTTCTGAGCCATGAAATTCGCAACTCGCTGACACCAGTTCTAAGTTTGTCAGAACATTTGCAGCAGAAATTGCCGCCAGGCCGTGATCAGGAAGCGCTGGCCTTAATACGCGAACGTAGTCAGCATTTGCAGGATTTTGTCAGCCGTTATGCTGAACTGAATAAAGAACTGCGGATCCAGCACCAGCAGATTAACGCCGGACAATTGTTTCACTCTTTGCAGCTGTTGTTTGAACAGCATCAACTACAAGCCTGCGGTACAGAGCTGGTATTTAAAAGTGATCAGATGTTGTTGCAACAGGTGCTGATTAACCTGATAAAAAATGCCATTGAAGCAGGCAGTCCGCCGGGCACAGTGTTGTTGCATTTCAAGCTACAAAATCACAATCTTGAAATTCAGCTGTTGGATCAAGGCTCTGGCCTTAGTAACCAGCAAGATTTATTTGTGCCATTTTACAGTACTAAACCCCAGGGTCAGGGCATAGGTTTAGCCTTATGCCGCCAGATCATTGAACAACTGGGAGGCGAACTGAATCTGACCAACAGAACTGACGGCATAACAGGCTCTTGCGCTACTTTATTCTTGCCGCAAGACTGATTCTTTTTCTCCATTTAAAAGTCCGATTCCGGACTCAAAGCGTCCGATCCCGGACGCCCTTTTCAAAGCGACTAACAAATATCCATATAAATCATGCAATTATATAGTGGCACGCCCTTTGCTCTATTGAAAAAACATAGCTGCGCCGATTTGAAGTGTCTCCCTGCAACAATTCGACGTGGCTGTGCTTAGATTCAACTAATAAGAGGCAAGGCGGAAGATCATTATGGATATAAAAAAAGAAAAAGCTGCAGCTCTCTGGAAGAAGCCAGTGTTAGTCGTTAGCGCACTGGCGGCTTTAGTCCTGATGGGTACTTTGTTTGCATCCCCTGGCCATCAATACAAAATTGAACAATCCGGTTTATTGCTGGGTACTGTGAAGCGTGGCGATCTGCAGGTCACAGTGGATGGTTATGGCGTATTGCGTTCAGATAAACAAAAGCTGATCAGCGCCTTAGCACCTGCCACAGTGGAAGAAGTAGTATTAAAAGCCGGCGCTGTAGTGCAAGCAGATTCGATCATCCTGCGTTTAAGCGATCCGGAACTGATGCAGCAGATCGAAACAGCCAGCATGGCCACAGCACAGGAACATGCCAATTTCCGCCGTCAGCATTTAAACAACCAGCGTGACATGCTGACCGAAGAAGGCCGGTTTGCAGAATTAGATGCCCGCTATCAAATGCTGGTATTACGTCACAGCGCAGAAGCGGAAATGGCAGCTAAGGGCATAGTTTCACAGTTAAGTTTTCAGACCACTGTGCTGGAGAAATCTCAGTTGGCACAACAAGTTCAGTTACAACAGAAGCGACTGGATCAGCTAAAGCTGGTAAATCAGGAAGCTTTGACCATTTCGCAAGAGCAACTGAATCAGGCCATAGCCCGCGAGCAACGCTTAAAACAGCGTCTTGATCAATTGACAGTACGCTCTGGGATTGAAGGTGTGTTGCAACGGGTTCCGGTTGAACTGGGCCAAAGTGTAACCGCAGGTCAGGAGCTGGCATTGGTAGGCAGTGATAAAGATTTATTGGCTCTGGTGCGGGTGTCCCAAAGCAAGGCTGAACAAATTCGGCCCGGCCAAAAAGCCCGAATTAATACCAGGCGTGAACAAGCCAATGCTGTGGTCAGCAGGGTAACGCCCCAGGTCGTCGAAGGCACTATCGAAGTGGAACTGACTTTTGTTGACGCCATACCTACCTCTGCCCGCCCTGAACTGAATATAGATGCACAGATTTTTACCGCTGAGCTGACGAACACTTTATACCTCGACCGTCCGGTGAATAGCCAAAGTCATAGCCAGACCAGACTGTTTAAACTGGATCCAAACACTAATACCTTATCCGCCACAGCAGTGCAGTTTGGCGACGAAGCCGGACGTTTTTTACAACTACACCAAGGTGCCATTGAAGGTGAACAATTTGTCTTATCCGACATGGCGGGATTTCAGGACGCAGACACAGTCAGCGTTGTGCGTTAAAGACTATTAAGCAAAGGAACTTTTATGCAACACCCAACTATTCTGATGCAGGGCATCACCAAAATTTTCGCCACAGATGAAATGGAAACCCATGCCTTACGGGGTATCGATTTACAAATTTCCTCAGGCGACTTTGTCTCAATTTGCGGCCCGTCCGGTTGTGGTAAGTCCACCTTATTATCCCTGCTTGGCTTATTGGACATGCCAAGCGGTGGTAGTTATCAGATTGAAGGCAAGGAAGTCAGTGGCTTAAGCCTGAGCGAAGCGGCCTTTATACGCAATGAAAAAATAGGTTTTATCTTTCAGTCATTTAACTTAATAGATGAGCTGACTGTATTCGACAATATAGCCCTGCCCCTGCGCTATCGCCGCCAGTCTGTTGCTAAATCTGAGATTGAAGACCGCGTCATGGCTTGCCTGAAAACTGTGGATATGACTCACAGAGCGGGTCACAGACCTAATCAGTTATCCGGTGGTCAGCAGCAACGTATTGCGATAGCCCGCGCTTTAGTGGGTAGCCCTGCTTTGCTGCTAGTCGATGAGCCTACAGGTAACCTGGACTCCAGAAATGGCGACGCCGTGATGGATATGTTGTGTGAACTGAATAACAACGGCACCACCCTTTGTATGGTGACACACGACCCACGTTATGCCGATATGGCCAGCCGCAAGTTACATCTGCTGGATGGGCGCATTCTGGATAGTGACGGCACACCTATGCAACAACACACCACAGCTTTACGCCAGGTTGCGGCTCAGTAACTGTGTTCGTAGCGGCCAGCCGCAGCATTGCTGCAGTACAAGCTGCCAAACAAGGAGTGAAGGATGCAACTCAGCCGACTTTTTACATGCGGTATTAGCTTAAGCCTATTTATCAGCTTACTGAATTTGTTGCCTACCTTACGAAGCGTCTGGCTATTGCAAAGCAGCTGGCTGTTGTTGGTGTTCGGTTTATTGCAATTATTATGTCTGCTGGTTTTTGCGTTGCTGGTTTCTCTGTTGGAAAAAAACCAAAGACAAATCAATGCCGGTCTGATATCTCCGGTACAAGGACAATAAGATGATTTCCCGCAAAGACTTCTCCACTGCGCTCTATGCACTAAGCAAAGCCAAAGGTTATGCCGCCACTGTAGTGCTGACGCTTGGATTAACGCTAGGCACTCTGGTTGCGATGTTTAATCTGAATTATCAGATTTTGGCGGCACCGCTGCCTTATGCTGATGAAGATCAGTTGGTGGTAGGCAGTACCGCCTGGCTGGATAAGGATGGCTCAGTGACAAGTCCGCGGATCATGCCCAAAGTCATCCAGCAGATTTATGCAAAACCTTCTGATGCCCTGAGCGATCAGGCACTGTTTGACTATGCAGGTTTTGCCACCTTGCGCGATCTCGCGCACTCACCGACTGTGCAACTGGCTTATACCACACCGGGTTATATGCGGATGTACCAGATGCCGCTGCTGCATGGCCGCTCTTTTGGTGCAGATGAAGAAGTTGGCAACCATAATGCGGTTGCCGTGATTAGTGAACAGCTTTGGCGCGGTCAATACCAGGCGGATCCAACGGTGGTGGGACGTCATATCAGTATTGGCAATGCCGACTTTAGGGTCATTGGCATTGCCGCTGCCGATTTCATCCAACCCGCCTTTACCGGCCCGGCAGATAACCGGATTGATGTGTGGTTGCCCTGGGATTTTAATGCCCCATTTCATAACATGCCCGGCTCGAACCTGGGCTCGGCATTGTATTTGGCCAAACTCAAAGATCCGGCGACAAGACATGCATTCGAGCAGGAGATCAGGCCGCAGCTCAACAGCTTGTGGCAGGATGCCAGCGCGGTAGTCACCAGTATGGCCGGGCGCAGCGTGCGGTTTAATGCTGAACCGGCCCGGCTGGTATTAGAAGGTGACAGCCGCCAGCAAACCTTGTGGATGTTGGCCGGTAGCCTGGTTTTATTGCTGATTGCCGCCGCCAATATCACTAATTTGCTGCTGTCACGTTCTGCACGGCAACAGCGCAATATGACCATTCAGGCAGCGCTCGGCGCGCAGCGTCATCATCTGCTTGGCCAAATTCTGGCTGAACTCAGTTGGTTAATGTTGGCCGCAATGGTGTTGGGCTTGTTCATGGCTGAGGGCGCTTATCGCCTGCTGCGCAGTTATGCTGCAGACACACTGCCAAGGCTATCGGAACTTGGTTTTGCCTGGCCTGCCTTTGTGTTTGCCCTGCTGTCTACACTGCTGCTGGCCTTTGGCTTTGCCCAGTTGATCAGCCGTCAGCTGAATTACCGGGCCCTGCAGCAAAACCTGCAAAGCAGCGGTAAAGGCAGTGGTCTGCAAATCAATACCACCACCCGCCAGTTATTGATTGGCTCCCAGGTCATGCTGGCTGCAGTATTACTGGTCTGTAGTGCACAGGTATTGTTGCAGTCACTGTCGCAATTGCGCAGTCAGGTTGGGTTTGCGACAGAAGACCGGTATCAGATTAGCATTGAAGATATTGCCCCGGCACCAGACAGCAGCTTGCCGATTGAACAGCGACGGGCGGTTTTCCGGCAGCGGAAAGAAGAATTGATGCAGGTACGGGATCTGTTATTACAGCATCCGGCTGTTGTCGATGCATCTGTTGGTAGCGGCGCACCAGCCTCATTTAATGGTTTTTCTGGCAACTGGGGCGCCTATCTGGTGTCGCCAGACAACCTGACAGATGTTATTGAAGCAAGCGTCACGCATACCGATCAGCATTTTTTACCCCTGTTTGACATCGCATTACTGCAAGGCCGTAATTTTACCGCGCAAGAAATATCCACACAGGCGCAGGTGGTGGTGATTAATCAGGCGCTGGCTGAAAAACTGCAACCCGGTGGTGATGTGGTTGGCCAGAAGCTGCATTCGCAAAGTGGTGGTCCGGTGTACGACATTATCGGCATCAGCGCCAACCACAATCTGCCTGAAGCAGGCTTCAACACAGAACGCTATCGCACCTACACCACCCGCAGTCTGTTTTATGGCGGCTACTTGCTGTTGCGACTCAAACCCGAGATGCAGATTGATAAAACCACCATCAATCAGGCGTTGTCACAAGTATCGCCGCATTATCGCGCAGCAGGGATTTACAGGATCCAGGACAATGTCAATCTGGCGCTGATCCGCGATTACCTGGCGACTTCAGTCACTTCAGCTTTGGTGTTATTGAGCTTCCTGCTCGCCGCCATCGGTATTTACGGCGTGTTGAGCTACAGCGTGCAACTGCGCCGCTTTGAACTGGGTGTGCGCATGGCGATTGGTGCGCGGCCTGCCACTATTTTGCGCCAATTGCTGAGCGAGAACCTGAAACCAGTCTGTGCAGGTTTGGTGCTGGCGGGATTGTTGCTGGTGGCACTTTGGTTAGGTCTGCAACACACAACCTTGATGGTCGAACTGTCGGTCGGCGGTTTTGCCTTGCCACTGCTGCTGATTGTATTGCTGACCACACTCACCTCGCTAATTTCGGTGTGGGGCATTATCCGCAAACCCGCCATTTATGCATTACAGGGGCAATAAGATGCTAACTATCAAAGATTTTTCTACTGCTCTGTACGCCCTGAGTAAAGCCAAAGGTTATGCCGCTACTGTGGTGCTGACGCTTGGGTTAACACTAGGCACCTTAGTAGCGATGTTTAATCTGAATTATCAGATTTTAGCGGCACCGCTGCCTTATGCTGATGAAGAGCAGTTGCTGGTGGGCAGTACCGCCTGGCTGGATAAGGACGGTACAGTGATGTATCAGCGTATGCTGCCAGTAAACATTTTCCGCCAGTTTTACCAAGCCCCCTCAGAACATTTAAGCGATCAGGCCTTATTTAGTTTTTCTTACATCGGTATAACGCTGCGGGATCTGCCGCACAGCCCACAAGTGCAGATTGCCTACACCACGCCCGGTTATATGCGCATGTACCAGATGCCGCTATTACATGGCCGCGCTTTTAGTGCCGAAGAAGATGTCGGCAGCCAGCAACCTGTCGCAGTGCTTAGCGAAAAAGTCTGGCGTGAGCATTATAACGCGGACCCGGCGCTGGTAGGCCGCAGTGTGCATATTGGCAGCCAGCAGTTTAAAGTGGTGGGCATCGCCGGCGCCGAATTTATCGAGCCCCGTTTGACCGGACCAGCTCGCAGCAATGATATCTGGCTACCCTGGGACTTTAGCATTGGTAGTAGCTTTGGTCCCGGTGACGTAAGTGGCGCGCACTTGTACCTGGCGAAACTTAAGGACGCCAGCCAACATCAGGCCTTTGAGCAGGAGTTGCGACCGCAAGTAGCCAACAGGTATCAGGAAGATATCGCAGCTTTACCCAGACAGGCCGGCCGCAGCCTGGTATTTAATGCCGAGCCACTACGTTTAGTGTTAGAAGGTGACAGCAGTAGCCGCACCTTATGGATGCTGGCCGGCAGCCTGCTGTTATTACTGATCGCTGCAGCCAATATCACGAACTTATTGTTATCCCGCGCAGCCCGCCAGCAACGCAGTATGAGTATTCAGGCTGCTCTGGGGGCTCAGCGCCATCATTTACTGGGGCAAGTGCTGGCTGAACTTAGCTGGTTAATGAGCAGCGCCCTGGTAGTGGCTTTTATCGTGGCCGAAGGTGCTTATCACTTACTGCAACTGTACGCCGGTGCCATGCTGCCAAGACTGGCAGAGTTGGGGTTTGACTGGCCAGCACTGGCATTTGCGCTGGCGACGACCTCGCTGCTGGCGTTGGGTTTTTCTGCGCTTATCAGCCGACAAATTAATTACCGTGCGCTGCAACAAAACCTGCAAAGCAGCGGCAAAGGCAGTGGTGTACAAATCAGCAGCCGCACCCGTCAGGTATTAATAGGCGCTCAGGTGATGCTGGCCGCCATGCTGCTGATCTGTAGCGCGCAGGTGTTGTTGCAGTCGTTGCAACAGCTGCGCCAGCAAGTGGGTTTTGCCAGCTCAGATCGCTATCAAATCCCGATTGATAACATTACCGCAACACCGGACGCCGATTTGCCGCTGGAACAAAGCCGCGCGATATACCGCCAACAAAAGGACGAGTTGATGCAGGTGCGGGATATACTGCAGCAACACCCGGCAGTAGAGGCGGTGTCGGTCAGTAATTACCCGCCGATTTCTTTCGATGGCTACTATGGATCTGCCAGCTTCATCGCATCGCCAGACAGCCCCAACCAGCAACTGTTCAGCCGTGCCGTGTTCACCGATCAGTTTTATCTGCCACTGTTCGACATTAAGTTAATACAGGGCCGTAATTTCACAGCACAGGAGGTCGCGGCACAGGCACAGGTAATCATCATTAATCAGGTGCTGGCGCAACAACTCAAGCCCGACGGCAATGTGCTTGGCGAAAGACTGTATAACCCGAACGGCAGCCTGGCATTTGAGATTATCGGCGTCAGCGCTAATCACCATTTGCCAGATGCATGGTCGGCGGAAGAGACCGGCCGCAGTTATTTAACCCGCAATATAGGCACAACCGCCAGTCTGCAGTTGCAGCTAAAACCCGGTATGCAGATAGACAAAACAGCCATTAACCAGGCGATGGCACAGGTATCGCCGCATTATCGCGCCGCCAATATCCATAGCATTGAAGCCAATGTTACCAGGGTTTTACTGAGCAACTATCTGGCTGCGGCTGTAACCACATCATTAGTGGTGCTGAGTTTTGTACTAGCCGCCATCGGCATCTACGGTGTGCTGAGTTACAGCGTACAACTGCGCCGCTTTGAGCTGGGTGTAAGGATGGCGATTGGCGCAAGACCTACCACTATTTTGCGCCAGTTGCTGGGCGAGAACCTGAAACCTGTTTGCGTCGGTTTAGTGCTGGCGGCACTGCTGCTGGCCGCGCTATGGCTGGGTCTGCAACAAACGTCGCTCATTGTCGAACTGTCGGCAGGCGGCTTTGCGCTGCCACTGTTGCTGATTGTGCTGCTGACCACGCTCACTTCACTGTTGTCGGTCTGGGGCATTATCCGCAAACCGGCTATTTATGCGTTACAGGGCCAATAAGATGCTGACTATCAAAGATTTTTCTACTGCGCTTTACGGGCTAAGCAAAGCCAAAGGTTATGCCGCCACAGTCGTTGTCACTCTGGCAGTGACTCTCGGCACCTTGTTGGCCGCCTTTAACCTGAATTACACCATTCTTGCGGCCCCCTTGCCCTATCTGGATGAAGAGCGACTATTCGTTAGCAAAACGCCGCGCTTTAGAGACAATGTGATGGAATTCGACTATGCATCCCCCGTGCCTTTGCTCCAAACGCTTTATCAACAGGATAAAAGTACTTTTGAAGACACTGCACTGCTGGCGTATTCTTATTTGGCAGCGTCTTTGCGTGATAAAGCCGATACACCCAAGGTGCAACTTGCCTATACCACGCCTGGTTATATGCGGATGTACCAGATGCCGCTGCTGCATGGCCGGGCTTTTAGTGCTGAAGAGGATCAAAATTCGAATGCTGCCGTCGCGATTATCAGCGAGCGGGTCTGGCGACAACATTACAATGCAGACCCGGCTATGCTGGGAAAAAGCATCCAAATTGCCGCTAACCAATTTACAGTGGTGGGTATAGCTGCCGACCATTTTGTCGAACCCCGATTGATTGGCCCAACCCGGATCAATGATATCTGGCTACCCTGGGACTTTAATCCTTCTCCTTGTACCAGAGGGTTAGACGGCAGATCATGTATGACCGGCTGGCAGTTTTTACTCGGTAAACTTAAATCAGTTGATGATTATCAACGCGTGTCACAACAGCTAACTGCACAATTAAACAGCCAATTTCAGGACGCTAATGCCGATCGTCCAAACCCAGCTAATCTTAGCATCAGTTTTGAAGCGCAACCGCTCAGAGAAAAGCTGTTGGGGGATAGCAGCCACCAAACGCTGTGGTTATTTGTGGGCAGTCTGGTCTTGCTGTGTATTGCCAGTGTCAACACTCTTAATCTGGTATTGGCCCGCGCAGTGCGTCAGCAGCGCAATATGGCCATTCAGGCAGCCTTAGGTGCGCAGAAAAAGCATGTATTTATGCATATGTTTGCCGAAATGGCTCTGCTGCTGCTGGTTGCTTTATTACTGGCTTTAGTTGTGGCTCAGCTGGAGTACCGTGTATTGCAACAGGTCGCCGAAGTCTATTTACCCAGGGTCAACGAATTGCAGCTCAATCTGCCGACGCTGGCCTTTGCGTTTGTGGTGACGGCCCTGCTAGGTGGTGCCTTTGCGTCTCTGGTGGTACGGCACATTAACTACCGCATGCTGAACTCTCAGTTACAGAGCAGCGGCAAAGGCAGTGGCCTGCAAATATCAGCAAAAGTGCGCCGGTTGTTAATTATCAGTCAGGTGACGCTCACTGCAGTGCTGTTAGTTGTTTGTATGACAGTGATGCAACAGTCCATCACTGAGTTGAGCCAGGATGTGGGCTTTCATACCAAAAATATTTATCAAATCGATATTGATGAAACAGCGCCCGTGCTCACCCAGGAAACCCGCATTGCCAGAATTCAGCAGAAAAAACGTGAGCTGGCGGAGGTACGCAATGCGTTGGCCCAACATCCGGCAGTCAATGCCGTGTCACTCGCCAACTTTGCGCCCGCTAATTTTGATGGTGTTTACGCTGAAAGCAGCTGGTTAAAAACCCCTGATGATTTAACCAATATTGTGACTGCCAGAGTGACTTACACTGACCAGCATTTTTTGCCGCTATTTGGCATCAAGTTACTCAGTGGCCGCAACTTTACCGCGCAAGATATCAATGACAACAGTTATGTATTAATCGTCAGCGAAACCTTTGCCAGAACAACCTGGCCGGATCAACCAGCGGTCGGACAACGTATCGGGCGGGCGGAAGCGCTCTGGGAAGTGATTGGTGTTGTTTCAGACTTTAAGCTGGCAGATCAATATGCCGCAACAGAACCGCTGCGTGCTTACAGCGTACGCCAGGTAGGGGCAGCTAACACCCTGCTGTACGAGCTAAAGCCAGGTATGACTATTGCTAAAACCGAACTGAATCAAATCATGCAGCAAGTTCAGCCACAATACCGTGCTGCCGAGGTGTTCTCGCTGGAAGACAATGTCAAACGCATTCTGTTTGCTAAATATCTGGCTACGGGCGTGACCAGCGGGTTGTCATTGTTAACACTGTTACTGGCCGCTGTTGGCATCTACGGTGTGCTCAGCTACAGCGTGCAACTGCGCCGCTTTGAGCTGGGTGTACGCATGGCAATTGGTGCGCGGCCGGTGACCATTTTGCAGCAGTTGCTGGGCGAGAATCTAAAACCGGTGCTGGCGGGTTTAGCGCTGGCAGCATTGCTGCTGGCCGCGCTATGGCTGGGTCTGCAACAAACGTCGCTCATTGTCGAACTGTCGGCAGGCGGCTTTGCGCTGCCACTGTTGCTGATTGTGCTGCTGACCACACTCACCTCGCTGCTCTCCGTTTGGGGCATTATCCGCAAACCGGCTATTTATGCATTACAGGGTCAATAAGATGCTGACTATCAAAGATTTTTCAACGGCGCTTTACGGGCTCAGCAAAGCCAAAGGTTATGCCGCTACTGTAGTACTGACGCTTGGATTAACGCTCGGCACTCTGATTGCGATGTTTAATCTGAATTATCAGATTTTAGCGGCGCCGCTGCCTTATGCAGATGAAGAGCAGTTAGTGGTAGGCAGTACCGCCTGGCTGGATAAAGACGGCTCTGTATTATACCCACGCATCATGCCATCGGGCCTGATCCAGCAGTTTTATGACAAACCGTCCGATAAACTCAGTGCCCACGCCTTGCTACGTTATCAAACGCTAGCCATGACGTTACGCGATTTGGCTGACAGCCCGCAGGTTCAGGTAAGTTACACCACTCCGGGTTATATGCAGATGTTCCAGATGCCGATGCTGCAAGGTCGCGCTTTTAGTGCCGATGAAGATATTGGCACTAAAAGCGCGGTGGCCGTGCTGACGGAACACGTCTGGCGCAATCATTACAATGCTGATCCGGCGCTGGTTGGCCGTAAGGTACGCATCGGTGATATCGATTTCACCGTCGTGGGCATCGCAGCGGCCGCTTTTAGTGAGCCGCAATTGCTTGGCCCGTCGCGCCATACCGATGTCTGGTTGCCCTGGGATATGAATCCAAGACAACAAAACATCAGTCAAGCCAGTCTTAATGGTTGGCATTTTTACCTTGGCAAACTAAAAAATGCCGCAGAACGCCAAGCCTTTGAACAGGAGATCGGGCCAGAGCTGAACAGTAAGTATCAGGATGTCAATGCCGCCATTGCCAGCGAAGCTGGCCGTAGCGTTCAATTTAATGCCGAACCACTGCGGCAGTTGCTGCAAGGCGACAGCAGCTATCGCACTTTATGGATGTTGGCCGGTAGCCTGATGTTGCTACTGATTGCCGCCGCTAATATTACCAATCTGTTGCTGTCACGCGCCGCCAAACAGCAAAGAACCATGAGTATTCAGGCGGCGCTGGGCGCACAGCGTCATCACATATTCAGTCAAATCCTGGCGGAACTGGGCTGCTTGCTGGCCGCAGCATTGGTGCTGGCGCTGGGCGTAGCACAAAGCGCTTATTGGCTGCTGCAAAGCTATGCCGCCAGCACTTTGCCCCGCCTGTCGGCATTAGGTTTTGACTGGCCGACCTTAGTATTTGCACTGCTGACAACCGCAGTGATGGCGCTGCTATTTGCACAGCTGATCAGCCGGCAAATTAACTACAAGGCATTGCAGCAAAACCTGCAAAGCAGTGGCAAAGGCAGTGGTGTGCAGATTAGCAGTAATACCCGCCAGCTACTGATCTGCTCTCAAGTGACGCTGGCTGCGTTGTTGCTGGTTTGCAGCGCTCAGGTTTTATTACAATCGCTGGATCAGTTACGTCAGCAAATTGGCTTTAATAGTGAACAGCGTTTTCAAATTGCCATCGATGATACAACACCAAGGCCGGACAGTTCACTGACGACCGAACAACGACAAATGGCGAGCAACCTGCGTAAAGATGAACTGATGCAGATCACCGAGGTATTCCGGCAACATCCGGCGGTACTGCAAGCTTCGGTCAGCAACGACGCGCCGATTTCCTATGCTGGCACCTTCAGTGCCATGACCTTTTTGCCGGCGATGGACAATCCGGACCATATTGTCGAGAGCAGGATCACCACCACCGATCAGTATTTTCTGCCGCTGTTTAACATCCAATTGCTGCAGGGCCGCAACTTCAGCGCGCAGGAAGTGACAGCCCGGACGCCGGTGGTGATTATCAATCAGGCTTTTGCCCAGCAGTTACAACCTGATGGCCAGGTGCTGGGGCAGCGTCTGTATTCGCGCCAGGGTCTGGCTTATGAAATTATCGGCATCAGTGCCAACCATAACCTGCCAGATGAATGGTCGGTAGAGGAGCCTTTTCGCAGTTTCATACCCAGCAACCTGATTAACAACAGCACCTTGCTGCTGCACCTGAAACCCGGCATGCACATCGATAAAACGGCGCTGAACCAAATGATGGCCCAGGTTTCACCGAACTTTCGTGCCGCCAGTATTTATAGCATTAAAGATAATGTTGACCGAGTACTGCTAAGCAACTATCTGGCCGCGGCTGTAACCACATCCTTGGTGGTGCTGAGCTTCCTGTTGGCTGCCATCGGCATCTACGGTGTGCTGAGTTACAGCGTGCAACTGCGCCGCTTTGAACTGGGTGTGCGAATGGCAATTGGCGCGCGGCCTGGCACTATTTTACGGCAGTTACTCAGCGAGAACTTAAAACCGGTGCTGGCGGGTCTGGCACTGGCAGCCATGCTGCTGGCTGCGCTGTGGTTGGGTCTGCAGCAAACAACTTTTATCGTTGAACTGTCCGCAGGCGGCTTCGCACTACCACTGCTGCTGATTGTGCTGCTGACCACCCTCACCTCGCTTCTTTCTGTGTGGGGCATTATTAGAAAACCTGCCATTTATGCATTACAGGGCCAATAACATGCTGACTATCAAAGATTTTTCTACTGCGCTTTACGGGCTAAGCAAAGCCAAAGGTTATGCCGCCACAGTCATTGTCACCTTGGGTGTGACGTTAGGTGCATTAGTCGCGATGTTTAACCTCAATTACCAAATTATTGCCGCGCCACTGCCGTATCAGGAAGCAGACAAACTGCTGGTCGGCAGTGCGCGCTGGATTGATCGCAACGGTCAGGTGCTTAGTGAGCGCACCTTACCGCAAGTCATGTTACAAATGTACCACCAACCTTCGGCAAGCCTGAGCGACCATGGCTTATTTGCCTATGCCGGTACCTATACTTTACGCGATTTGCCTGATGCACCCTTGGCCGAGATTGCTTATACCACGCCAGGGTTTATGCGGATGTATCAGATGCCGATTTTGCAAGGCCGTGCCTTTGACAACACCGAAGAGCTTGGCAGTCAGCTAGCGGTGGCGGTGATCAGTGAACAGTTTTGGCGTGCACATTATCAGGCCGATCCGGCGATATTAGGACGGCAAATTACTGTCGATAATCAGCAGTTCCGTGTCGTAGGCATCGCTGGCGCTGAGTTTAAACAACCCGACTTTTATGGACCATTGATGGGCGCCGTTGATGTCTGGCTACCACTGGATTTTGACCGCCCCTTGCATTCCATACCTGCTCATAGAGGCTCACCCTTCCTCTTTTATCTGGCAAAACTGGCCGATCCCAAACAGCGTCAACAATTTGAACAGGAGATGCGACCGCAAATTGCCAGCCGTTGGTTGGAAACCAGTGCCGATACGCCCAGCGTGGCGGGGCGGCAGGTGATTTTTCAGGCGCACAGCTTGCGCGACTTTCTGGCCAACGACGAAACGCAAACGCTGTTTATGCTGGCAGGCGCCTTGGTGCTGCTGCTGATTGCTGCCACCAATGTGACCAATCTGTTGTTATCACGTGCAGTCAAACAACAACGCAGTTTCTGTATTCAGGCAGCACTGGGGGCGCAACGTAAGCATTTGTTTGCGCAGGTGTTGGCAGAGCTCAGCAGTTTGATGTTCACTGCGATGCTATTGGCTTTAGGGGTCGCCGAAGGCGTCAGTATGCTGTTGCACCGCTATGGTAGTGATCTGATCCCGCTTTATATCCAATTGGGCTTTGGCTGGAGTAGCCTGGCATTTGCCATCATCGGCAGCCTGCTGTTGACGCTGGCGTTTGCTGCGCTGATTAGCCGGCGCATCAACATGCAGGCGCTGCAGCAATCATTACAAAGTAGTGGCAAAGGCAGTGGTGTGCAGGTCAGCCAGCGCGCCCGTCAGTTACTGATTGGCTCGCAAGTGATGTTCGCCGCCATCTTGCTGGTCTGCAGCGCGCAGGTGTTACTGCAGAGCATAAGCCAGCTGAATAAACAGGTCGGCTTTGCCACCGAAGACCGTTTTCAGGTGTATATCGAAGATACCACGCCATATCCGGCTGCCAACTTGTCGGCCGCGGAACAAGACGCTATTAACCGGGGGCGTAAAGATCAGATGATGCAGGCCCGCGACGTCTTGCAACAACACCCGGCGATTGCCATGGCGGCCTTTGCCAACGGGGCGCCGGCGTCTTTTTATGGACCCTCCGGCGATCGGCTGATGGTGCTGGTATCCCCTGATAGCCCAAACCAATTGCTCGACGCCCGCATCACGCATACCGATCAATATTTTATGACACTGTTTAACATCGATTTATTGGCCGGCCGTGGCTTTACTGCACAAGAAGTCAGCAGCCGGGCGCCAGTCGTGGTGATCAGTGAAACGCTCGCCAGGGCGCTATCGCCCGATGGTCAGGTGCTGGGCCAGTTTCTGCATAGCCAAGGTAACCAGCCGCCAGCGGAAATTATTGGCATCGCTGCCGATTGGTATGCTGCAGACAATGAGCTGGCTAAACCCGAAAAATACCGGGTTTACAGCACGCTGAACCCGGTGTTTGGCCGCAGTTTGCTGCTGCAGCTCAAACCAGGTCAGCAGATCGACAGAACAGCGATTAACGCCGCGCTCACTTCGGTGTCCCCAAATTACCGGGTCAATAGGGTCGTCAGTATTGCTGACAATATGACCCGTTTGCAGTATGACAATTATCTTGCACTGAGCATCACCAGCGCCCTGGTGCTGCTGAGCTTTGTGCTCGCGGCTATCGGCATCTATGGCGTATTAAGCTACAGCATACAACTGCGCCGCTTTGAGCTGGGGGTGCGGATGGCAATTGGTGCCGGGCCTGCCCGTATTTTACGCCAATTGCTCAGCGAGAATCTGAAGCCGGTGGTTGTTGGTTTGATTCTGGCCGCCTTGCTGCTGATTGCACTCTGGTTTGGTCTGCAAAACACCACATTTATGGTCGAACTGTCCAACGGTGGTTTTGCATTTCCCCTGCTGTTAATTGCGCTGCTCACGGTGTTGACCACCTTGTTGTCAGTGTGGGGCATTCTCCGCAAACCCGCTATTTATGCATTACAGGGCCAATAACATGCTCACCAGCAAAGATTTCTCCACTGCACTGTATGCACTGAGTAAAGCAAAAGGTTATGCCGCGACTGTCGTGCTGACGCTTGGCCTGACCCTCGGCACGCTGATTGCCATGTTTAACCTGAACTACCAGATTTTGGCGGCGCCACTGCCGTATCCGGATGACGAACAACTGGTGGTGGGGAGCGCCAGCTGGTTAGCAAAAGATGGTTCAGTGCTGTTTCAACGGGTGCTGCCGAACTCGACTTTTCCGGTTTATCAGCAGCTATCCGACAAAGTCAGCGATCATGCACTGTATGGTTATTCTTTTACCGATCTGACGCTGCGCGATTTAGCAAATAGTCCGGTGATCCAGGTGGCCTATGCCACCTCTGGTTTTATGCGGATGTACCAGATGCCGATGTTGCACGGCCGGGCTTTTAGTCAGGAAGAAGATACCGGCAGCCATCAGCCGGTCGCAGTGTTATCTGAACAGATCTGGCGCAGCCATTACAATGCCGATCCGGCACTGGTCGGCCGTTCAGTGCGGATCGGGGAGCGGGATTACAAAGTGATCGGTATTGCATCATCCCGGTTTAGCGAACCGCGTTTGATAAGCACCGCCCGCCACACCGACGTCTGGTTACCCTGGGATTTTAACCCGGTGGTACCTCGCGACAGGAGTTCTGTCTCCGGCTGGCAGTTTTATCTGGCCAAGCTGAAAAGCCCGGATTTACGACAGGCCTTTGCGCAGGAACTAACTGCCTTGACGAACGATCGCTATCAGGAAGCAGCCTTACCAGGTCAGGCTGGCCGCAGTCTGGTGTTTAATGCTGAACCTCTGCGGCAGATATTGCATGGCGACAGCGGCAGCCGCACCCTGTGGATGTTGGCCGGCAGTATGCTACTGCTGCTGATTGCCGCCACCAACATTATGAACCTGTTATTCTCCCGTGCCGCCCGTCAGCAGCGGGCGATGAGCATTCAGGTTGCGTTAGGGGCGCAGCGCCGGCATATTTTAGGCACCATTCTGGCAGAGCTGAGCTGGCTCATGCTGGGCGCCTTGTTGCTGGCTTTCGCGGTGGCCGAAGCTGCCTACGCTCTGCTGCGCCAATACGCGGCGGATTCACTGCCAGGTATCGCTACGCTGGGGTTGGACTGGCCGGTGTTGCTGTTTGCGATCCTCAGCTGCCTGCTGCTGGGGCTGATATTTGGGCAACTGATCAATACCCAGATCAACTACAGAGCCATCCAGAAAAACCTGCAAAGCAGTGGCAAAGGCAGCGGTGTACAAATCAGCCGCCGCACTCGTCAGTGGCTGATTTGTGCTCAGGTGACGCTGGCCGCCATGCTGCTGGTTTGCTGTCTGCAGGTGTTGCTGCAAGCGCTGACACAATTACACCAAGATGTGGGCTTTGCCAGTCGTGATCGCTATCAGATCACCATTGACGATGCCACGCCAGCACCTGCTGCCGGTTTACCGGGAGATCAGCGGCTCGCCTTGTTGCGCCAGCGCAACATGGAACTCAGCCAGGTAAGGGACATTCTGCTGCAACATCCGGCAGTCGAAGCGGCCGCTGTGACCAACTACCCGCCGGTGTCTTTTGATGGACTCTTTGGTGTTTTAAATGCGGTGGCGGATCCGGCTGAATCCACTCAGAGTTTGATCAGCCGCTACACCAGCACAGACCAGTACTACCTCCCTTTGTTTGCGATCCCGTTATTGCAAGGCCGCAACTTTACCGCACAGGAAGTCAGCACTCAGGCATTAGTCATCATTATCAATCAAACCTTTGCCGAAAAACTGCGGCCCGATGGCCAGGTTTTAGGGTTGCGGCTGCACAACCAAACCGGCAGCCAAAGTTATGAAGTCATCGGCGTCAGTGCCAATCATCAGTTGCCGGATGCATGGTCGGCGATTGAACCCAACCGCAGTTATATGCCCCGAAGTGTCACTGGGACAGCCAGTCTGGCGCTGCAGTTAAAACCCGGTATGTCCATCGACAAAACAGCGATTAATCAGGCCATGGCACAAGTGTCGCCGCAATTTAAAGCCGCTGCGCTCCACAGCATGGCCGATAACATCGACCGGGTACTGCTGCGCAATTATCTGGCCGCGGCCGTAACAACAGCACTGGTCGTTTTAAGCTTCGTACTGGCTGCCATCGGTATCTATGGTGTGCTGAGTTACAGCGTACAGCTACGCCGCTTTGAGCTGGGCGTAAGGATGGCGATTGGCGCCAGGCCGGGGACGATTTTACGCCAGTTACTGGGGGAAAATCTGAAACCGGTGCTGGCAGGTTTAGTGCTGGCAGCCGCACTGCTGGTTGCCCTTTGGTTGGGTCTGCAACACACAACATTCATGGTTGAACTGTCGGCTGGCGGCTTCGCCTTGCCGCTGGTGCTGATTATATTACTGACCACGCTCACTTCTCTGCTTTCGGTCTGGGGCATTATCCGCAAACCAGCCATCTATGCATTACAAGGACAATAATATGCTGCGCCCTTCACTACATACCTGGTTCCACACTGCGAAGTTACTGCTGCTACGCCAGCAGTTGTATGCGCTGACGATCATACTCACCATTGGCCTGACCGTTGGTGCCTTACTGGCGACTTTTCAGCTGAATTATCAGCTGCTGTTTGCCCCTTTGCCTTACAAAGATGAGCCGCAGTTACAGCTACTGCGCGGAAGTTTGCTCAACGAGGAAAGCCCCGTCTCTTCTGAGTGGCTACCGTCACAGGCATCACTCGATCTATACCGCCAATCCTGGCCGGGCATCGAGAGCAAAGCCTTGCATAATATCAGCTTAGGGGTGGAACAAAGTTTACCGGACAATCCAACGTTTCAATTAGGTTATGTCACACCGGAGTTTTTGCCGATGTTTGACGCGCCATTGGCGCTTGGCCGTCATCTGAACCCGGACGAAGGGTTGGACAGTCAGGTGCCGGTCGCGGTGCTCAGTTATGCCGTCTGGCAACAACATTTTGCGCTCGACCCACAAGTGCTGGGAAAAACCCTGTCGTTTAGAGGCGTCTCTTTTAAAGTGATCGGGGTGCTGGCGGAAAATTTTGTCGAACCAGTGATGGCGGCACCGGGCTGGTATACCGAGGTTTGGCTAAGTTTCGACTTTCATAATGCGGGCCCAGGTCGCTGGAATGCCAATAATAACCAACGCCATTTGCTGCTGAAGCTGGCAACAAACACCGATCCACGCCAATTGACCCACGATCTGCAGCAATGGGCAGCGCCACAATTTCAAAGCGCTGCGCTGGAGCGCCCGCAACTGCATAACCATCATATAGCGCTTCGGCTGGAGTCAGTGCGTAGTCGTATTCTGGGGGATGCCAGCAAGCTGAGCCTGAGCCTGTTTGCCGGGAGTGCTTTATTATGCGCCATTGCGCTGGCCAATATTGCCAATCTGGTACTGAGCCGCGCCATGGCACAACAAAGATCCCTGACCATTCGCATCGCGCTCGGTGCCCGGCCGCAACACTTATTCCGCCAATATCTGCTGGAATTTAGTGTGTTGGCATTGCCCGCTTTTGTACTTTGTCTGTTGGTGGCGCAAGCCTGCTTTCTCAGTTTAAAAGCCGGTTATGCTGGCCCCTTGCCGCGGCTACAGGAACTGGGGAGCACCACAGGTAGTCTGCTACTGACGGTTGTTTCATTACTGGTGTGGTGTTTAGCTTTGGCGGCCTGGTTAACCCGGCAATTGAATTACCGCCAGTTACAACAAAGCCTGCAACAAAGTGGTAAAGGTGCTTCGGTACAGGTGTCCAAAAGTACACGACAATTGCTGTTGATGTCGCAAACCCTGTTTTGTCTGTTAACACTGATTTACTGCAGCCAAATTTTTATACAGGCGTTTAGCACACTGCAAAAACCAACGGGGCTGAATTTACAAAGCTACCAGATAGCCCTGAACCCCGGCGCTTTATTAGAGACTATGCCTGCAACAGAGCGCCGTCAGCGTTATCTAGAGGCGCTGCAGCATGTCAAAGCCAAAACCAATGCGACTTCCGCCGGGCTTGGCTATTATCCGCCGATTTCCTATTGGTTAGAGCCGGACCCTTTGGGAGATATACGTACCACCCCCGAGCTTGATAGTCCCGCTTTGCGCACGCAAGACTATGCTGGCGATGATGGTTACCTGAAAACCCTTGGCCTGCAACTGCAAAGCGGCGATTTTTTCAGCCCGGCGCAAGTACAGGCGCAAGAGCCGGTGGTGCTGATCAGTGAAAGTCTGGCCAGAGCCATCAGTCCGGATGCGGATGTACTGGATAAACCCTTGTATTTACGGGGTGCCACAACGCCTGTGCGTATCGTTGGTGTGGTCAAAGATTTGCATTTGCCGAACCAAGCGGCCACCAACGCGGTTTACCGTAATTTTATACCGTCGGCTTATCCATTTATCCTGCTGCAAATGCCTGAGGGCCATACGGTGACTCGTGCCCAAGTGAATCAAGCCTTGGCGTTGGCCAATCCGCAATTGAAAGTTTCCCGCTTTAACACCACCGCCGAGATTTTTGCCGACCATACCAAAGATGCGCGAGTCGCGGCTGTGGTGACCGCAGCGTTATCATTGCTGGCATTGGCTCTCGCTGGCCTCGGTATTTTCGCGGTGATCCGCACGCAAATTCAACTGCGTCAATATGAACTGGCCGTGCGCCAATCTTTGGGTGCACGGCCGCAGCATTTGCTGCAACTGACCTTAGTAGACAGCTTAAAACCCTTACTGTGGGCGGTGCTGTTGTTGACAGTTGCTTATAGCGTTTTACAACACAGTCAAAGCTTAGGTTGGTCCTTTGGCTTTGCGCAGCAGCTACAAATAGCACCGCTGAATGCTGCATTAGCACTGCTGACTGTGTTGCTGTTAACAACACTGATTGTACTGGGTTGCGTGCGGCCTTACTTAACAAGGCAGGTGGTGCATGCCTTACGAGGCATTGACACCTGAGTTCGGGTTTAATTTGAAGCGATCGAGAACTCTGCAGAGTCTTTTTAAGTAACGTTGTTAGCTGGTAAAAACAACAAGTAAGTGCAGCAAGGTCACAATACTTTGTGTTCTGGACAATGCCTACTGTTGGCTTGGTAGCTGCGATGTTTTTCGGTTAGGTTTTCACTCCCGGTTCGCTCAATCAGAGTCGCGGAATTGGATAATATCAAAGTGCCGAAAAACAGCCGTCAAGCATCCGCACTTGGGTTGCTACTAAGAGGCATATAGTTAAAGGACTTGAGAGGAGTCGCGAATTTTACGATTTGACCGTATTGGCTTATACAAAATAGATGACCAATCGGTCAACTTATTTCAGAGGGTCAACATTCAGACAAAAAAAGGCCAGCTTGCGCTGGCCTTTTTATTTGGAGTCTTACTTACTCAGCTGCTGTTTCTTCAGCTGGTAATGCAGCGCCGGCCACTTCTGGACGGTCTACTAACTCGATGTAAGCCATTGGTGCGTTGTCGCCTGCACGGAAGCCACACTTCAGAATACGAGTGTAACCACCTGGACGGGCGTTATAACGTGGACCTAACACGTTAAATAACAAACCAACTACTTCTTTATCACGTGTACGAGCAAAAGCTAAACGGCGGTTTGCAACGCTATCATTTTTCGCCAGTGTAATCAGAGGTTCGATTACGCGACGTAACTCTTTTGCTTTTGGCAGAGTCGTTTTGATGATTTCGTGCTTCACCAACGAGCTAGCCATGTTGCGGAACATTGCAGTACGGTGACTGCTGTTCCGGTTTAACTGACGACCACTCTTACGATGGCGCATGATCTATTCCTTCTTACTAAACCAGGAACTGGAATCTGGTTAGTCTTTATTTACCAAACTTGCTGGAGGCCAGTTTTCCAGGCGCATGCCTAAGGATAAACCGCGTGAAGCCAACACGTCTTTGATTTCGGTAAGCGACTTTTTACCAAGGTTTGGCGTTTTCAGCAACTCAACCTCAGTACGTTGTACCAGATCACCGATGTACTGTATCTGCTCTGCTTTTAAGCAGTTAGCAGAACGAACTGTTAATTCTAAATCATCGACTGGACGTAACAGAATCGGATCAAACTCCGGCTTCTCTTCACGTTTTTCTGGCTCGCTCTTGTCGCGTAATTCTACGAAGAATTCCAGCTGTTCAGCTAAAATAGTCGCAGCACGACGAATCGCTTCCTCTGGCTCTACTGTGCCATTGGTTTCCATGTCGATAACTAGTTTGTCCAGGTCGGTACGCTGTTCTACACGAGCAGCTTCAACTGAGTAGGCTATACGCTCTACCGGGCTGAAAGATGCGTCCAGTAACAGACGACCAATTGGACGTTCGTCATCCTCTGAGGATACGCGGGCCGAAGCAGGAACATAACCACGACCACGTTCAACTTTCAGGCGCATACTGAATTCAGTTTCGCCGGTCAGGTTGCATATTACGTGCTCTGGGTTAACGATCACTACACCGTCACCACGCTGGATATCACCAGCAGTTACAGGGCCAGCACCTTTCTTAGTTAAAGTCAGAGTGACTTCGTCTTTGTCTTCCAAGCGGACGGCTAAACCTTTCAGGTTCAGTAAAATATCAATGATATCTTCCTGAACACCTTCTTTGGCGCTGTACTCATGAAGAACGCCGTCGATCTCTACTTCAGTCACTGCACAACCTGGCATAGACGAAAGTAAAATACGACGCAACGCGTTGCCCAAGGTATGCCCGAAACCGCGCTCAAGTGGTTCCAAAGTAACTTTGGCACGAGTTGGGTTGATTTTTTCGATACCAACTAATCTCGGCTTAAGGAATTCGGTGACAGAACCCTGCATTTTATCCTCTCTTAAGAAAACGCCCTACTACTTAGAGTAAAGCTCGACGATTAACTGTTCGTTGATGTCTGCAGACAAGTCTGAACGCTCTGGAACACGTTTGAAAACGCCTTCCATTTTCTTGGTATCGACTTCGATCCAAGTTGGTTTTTCGCGTTGTTCAGAAATCTCTAAAGCAGCAACGATACGCGCTTGCTTCTTCGCTTTCTCACGAACAGCGATGACTTGATCAGGTGACACAGCGTAAGATGGGATGTTTACCACAGCGCCATTAATCATAATAGCTTTGTGGCTTACTAACTGACGTGCTTCTGCACGTGTGCTAGCCAAACCCATACGATAAACCACGTTGTCTAAACGGCCTTCAAGTAACTGAAGTAAGTTTTCGCCAGTGTTACCTTTCAAACGAGCAGCTTCTTTGTAATAGTTACGGAACTGCTTCTCTAATACGCCATAAATACGACGTACTTTTTGTTTTTCGCGTAATTGTAAACCGTAGTCTGATAAACGACCGCGACGAGCGCCGTGCTGACCAGGAGCAGTAGTTAAATTACACTTTGAATCAATTGCTCTAACGCCGCTTTTCAGGAACAAATCTGTTCCTTCGCGACGACTTAACTTGAGCTTAGGACCCAAATATCTTGCCATCTTCTTTCTCCAATAATCCTAGAAGCGCTTGTTACACGCGACGTTTTTTCGGTGGACGACAACCATTGTGTGGAATTGGCGTCACGTCGGTGATATTTGTAATGCGGTAGCCAGCTGCGTTCAGAGCACGAATCGCTGATTCGCGGCCTGGGCCTGGACCGTTTACAAACACTTCAAGGTTCTTCAGACCATATTCTAACGCGGCAGTACCAGCACGCTCAGCAGCAACCTGTGCAGCGAACGGCGTAGACTTACGCGAACCACGGAAACCAGAACCACCAGCAGTTGCCCAGCAAAGAGCGTTACCCTGGCGATCAGTGATCGTGACGATGGTGTTGTTGAAAGAGGCATGGATATGAGCCATACCGTCAGAAACTTGCTTTTTTACTCTTTTACGAGTACGAACTGGTGCTTTAGCCATGTTTTACCCCGTCCTATTTCTTAATAGCTTTGCGTGGGCCCTTGCGGGTACGCGCATTAGTTTTAGTGCGCTGACCACGAACAGGCAGACTACGACGGTGGCGTAAACCACGGTAACAACCCAGGTCCATCAAACGTTTAATGTTTAATGTAATCTCACGACGTAAGTCACCTTCAACAGTGTACTTACCTACTTCGTCACGAAGAGAGTCAAGCTCTGCGTCAGACAAAGAAGAGATTTTGCGAGTTTCTTCAATTCCCACTGCAGCTAAGATAGCTTTAGAGCGGGTTTTACCGATACCAAAAACATACGTCAAAGAGATGACAGCATGTTTATTATCGGGGATGTTAATGCCAGCGATACGGGCCACTAACGTTCTCCTATAAAAGATTAAAAGGGTGCCGACTTGAAAAGCCCGTAAGGATACTCAAACGGCGGCCATATTGCAACAATAAGTCGGGGCTAGACCAAAAAGCCTAGCCCTGACCTATAATTTTTCTGCTGTTAGCCTTGACGTTGCTTGTGCTTAGGCTCTACACAAATTACACGCACAACATTGTTGCGCTTGATAACTTTGCAGTTACGGCAGATCTTCTTAACGGAAGCTCGTACTTTCATGACTTAACTCCGCAAAATTACCTTAACGGCCGTAGCCCTTAAGATTTGCCTTTTTAAGTACCGACTCATACTGATGAGACATCAGATGGGTTTGTACCTGTGCCATAAAGTCCATAATAACTACTACGATAATCAGCAAAGATGTACCGCCGAAGTAAAATTGCACATTCCATGCAACCATCATGAACTCAGGAACCAAACAGATAAAGGTGATATACGCCGCGCCCGCTAAGGTTAAACGTGTCATTACTTTATCAATGTATTTAGATGTCTGCTCACCAGGACGAATACCAGGGATGAAGGCACCAGACTTTTTCAGGTTATCTGCAGTATCACGTGGGTTAAATACCAACGCAGTATAGAAGAAACAGAAAAAGATGATCGCAGCGGCATATAAAATCATATACAGCGGCTGACCCGGAGATAAGGTTAATGCAACTTCCTGCAGGAAGTTAGCAACCATACCTTCGCCTGACCCAAACCAACTGGCAATAGTACCAGGGAACAGGATGATGCTTGAAGCAAAGATTGGTGGTATTACACCAGCCATGTTGACCTTCAAAGGTAAGTGACTGCTTTGGGCAGCGAATACCTGACGGCCTTGCTGGCGTTTGGCGTAATTAACCACAATGCGACGTTGACCACGTTCGAAGAAAACCACGAACCAGGTAACAGCCACAACAATGGCTCCAATCGCTAATAAAAGCAAAAAGTGCAAATCGCCTTGACGTGCCTGCTCAATCGTCTGACCAATGGCAGACGGGAAGCCAGCAACAATACCGGTGAAAATCAGCAACGAAATACCATTACCAATGCCACGTTCAGTAATTTGTTCACCTAACCACATTAAAAACATGGTGCCGGTAACTAAACTGATCACAGCAGTGATTGTAAAACCAATACCTGGGTTTACTACTAAACCCGGCATCAGATTTGGCAAGCCGGTAGAAATACCGATCGCCTGGACTATTGCCAATCCTAAGGTACCGTAACGTGTATACTGATTGATTTTACGCTTGCCTGCCTCGCCTTCCTTCTTCAATTCAGCCAGCGTGGGATGAACCACGGTTAACAGCTGAACAATAATAGAAGCAGAAATGTAAGGCATAATGCCAAGTGCAAATACAGATGCACGCTCAAGGGCGCCACCGCTGAACATGTTAAACATTTCAACGATGGTGCCTTTTTGTTGCTCGAATAATTGAGCCAGCACGGCGGCGTCAATTCCAGGAATTGGCACAAATGAGCCTAATCGAAACACGATTATGGCTAAAAGTACGAACAACAGACGGGTTTTCAGCTCGCTGAAACCGCCTTTTGCACTTTTTGTATCCGAACCTGGTTTTGCCATCGCGTACTATCCTTATTATTCTTCGACTTTGCCGCCAGCGGCTTCAATCGCAGCACGCGCACCTTTAGTAACGCTTAAGCCTTTAACTGTTATTGGACGAGTGATCTCACCTGATAACACAACTTTAGCGAACTTAACGATACGAGAGATGATATTAGCTTCCATCAGGCTTGCTAAATCAGCTACATCACCAGCTACGGCTGTCAGCTCGTGTAAACGAACTTCAGCAGATACTAAGCCTTTACGTGATGTAAAACCGAACTTAGGCAGACGTTGTTTCAGAGGCATTTGACCGCCTTCGAAACCTGGACGTACTTTACCGCCTGAGCGAGATTTCAAACCTTTGTGACCACGGCCACCAGTCTTGCCTAAGCCAGAACCGATACCACGACCTAAACGGCGTTTCTCTTTTTTAGCACCTGGTGCAGGAGATAACGTATTTAAAAACATTTATTACTCCTCCACTTTAACCATGTAATACACAGTGTTGATCATACCGCGAACTGAAGGTGTATCTTCCAGCGTTACAGTGTGACCGATACGGCGTAAGCCTAAACCAACTAAAGTCGCTTTATGCTTCGGTAAACGACCGATGCCTGACTTAATTTGGGTTACTGTTACAGTCTTTTTAGACATGGCGAATTACCCCAGAATGTCGTCAACGCGTAAGCCACGCTTCGCAGCAACCTGAGCAGGCGATTTGATCGCTGACAGGGCGTTGATAGTAGCGCGAACTACGTTGATTGGGTTGGTTGAGCCGTAGCATTTAGACAGAACGTTCTGTACACCTGCTACTTCTAACACTGCGCGCATTGCACCACCGGCGATAATACCAGTACCTTCAGACGCCGGCTGCATATACACGTTGGAACCAGCGTGGATACCTTTTACCGGGTGGTGAAGAGTGTTACCGTTTAACTCAACTTGAGTCATGTTACGACGAGCTTTTTCCATTGCTTTTTGAATAGCAGCTGGTACTTCGCGCGCTTTACCGTAACCGAAACCGATACGACCATTACCGTCACCAACTACTGTTAAAGCGGTGAAGGAGAAAATCCGGCCACCTTTAACAACTTTGGAAACACGGTTAACAGCAACCAGCTTCTCTTGTAAATCAGATTGTTGTTTAGCTTCTACGTTAGCCATGATCTACTCCTAGAATTGAAGACCGGCTTCACGCGCCGCATCAGCTAATGCCTGTACACGCCCGTGATACTGGAAACCGCTACGGTCAAAAGCACATTTACTGATGCCTTTAGCCACTGCACGTTCAGCAATTGCTTTACCTACAGCTTTAGCAGCATCGACATTACCGGTGTACTTCAATGATTCACGGATTGTTGCTTCAACTGTAGAAGCAGCAGCAATCACTTCAGCATTTGGTGCGATAAGCTGGGCGTAAATGTGACGTGGTGTACGATGTACAACCAAGCGGTTCGCACCTTGTTCGATAATTGTTCTGCGAACGCGTTTAGCGCGGCGCAGACGAGCAAGTTTCTTATCCATCGTCCTACCCTACTTTTTCTTCGCTTCTTTACGACGCACGTTTTCGTTAGCGTAGCGAACACCTTTGCCTTTGTAAGGCTCTGGTTTACGGTACGCGCGGATGTTTGCAGCAACTTGACCAACTAATTGCTTGTCAGAACCTTTCACCAACACTTCTGTTTGAGAAGGGGTTTCGATCGTGATACCAGCTGGTACCTCGAAAGCCACCGGGTGAGAAAAGCCTAAGCTCAGGTTTAACACCTTGCCTTCTGCTTTTGCACGGTAACCAACACCAACCAATTCCAGCTTCTGAGTGTAACCTTCGGTTACGCCAGTCACTAAATTGTTGATCAACGCGCGAGCGGTACCCGCTTGTGCGTCAGCGTTTGCGATGCCGTCACGAGGATTCGTACGCAGTACGTTACCTTCAATAACAACTTCGACTGCAGGGTTAACGTTCAACGTTAACTCGCCATTTTTACCCTTTACTGTCAGGTTTTGGCCATTCAGTGTAATTGTTACACCTGCAGGAACCGTGACGGGGGTCTTAGCAACACGAGACATAGTTACCCTCCGTTACGCTACATAGCCGATGATTTCACCACCGATTCCAACCTTGCGCGCGGCACGGTCAGTCATTAGCCCTTTAGATGTAGAAACAATAGCTACACCTAAACCACCCATTACTTTTGGTAATTCGCCGCGTTTCTTATAGATACGCAGGCCTGGACGGCTAACTCGATCGATAGTCTCAATTACTGATTTGCCCTGGAAATACTTTAATGTAACTTCCAACTCTGCCTTAACATCAGCAGATACAACGAAATCTTCGATGTAACCTTCGTCTTTTAATACTTTCGCGATGGCAACCTTCATTTTTGAAGATGGCATCTTAACCGCAAACTTTTTGGCAGCTTGGCCGTTGCGGATGCGAGTAAACATATCCGCTACTGGATCTTGCATGCTCATAGCTGTTACTCCCGTGATTCTTACCAGCTAGCCTTACGAAGGCCAGGAATTTCACCGCGCATCGCTGCTTCACGTACCTTGATCCGGCTCATGCCGAATTTACGAAGGTAACCGTGAGGACGACCTGTTACACGACAACGATTACGTTGACGCGAAGGGCTTGAATCACGCGGTAACGACTGCAACTTCAGAACTGCTGCCCAACGGTCTTCGTCAGAAGTCGTCGGATTTGCAATCAGATCTCTCAGTGCATGACGTTGCTCAGCGTATTTGGCTACCAGTACTGCGCGCTTTGCTTCACGCGCTTTTGATGATTGTTTTGCCATGACCCTACACCTTATTTCTTGAATGGGAAGTTAAACGCGGCAAGTAATGCACGCCCTTCATCATCAGTACGAGCAGTAGTAGTGATAGTGATATCTAAACCACGTACCGCATCTACTTTATCGTAATCGATTTCAGGGAATATGATTTGCTCACGAACGCCCATGCTGTAGTTACCACGGCCGTCAAACGACTTAGGATTCACACCGCGGAAATCGCGGATACGAGGAATAGCAATAGATACTAAACGCTCTAAGAAATCCCACATACGTTCGCCACGCAGTGTAACTTTTGCACCAATAGGGTAGCCTTCACGGATTTTGAAACCAGCTACTGATTTACGAGCCTTGGTAACCAATGGCTTTTGGCCAGAGATAGCAGTTAAATCTGCTACTGCGTTATCAAGGATCTTCTTATCAGCTACTGCTTCACCCACACCCATGTTCAGTGTGATTTTAACAATCCGAGGGACTTGCATGACGCTCGTGTAGCCGAACTGTTTAAACAGTTCTGGAACTACGGTGTCTTTATAAATTTCATGCAGTTTCGCCATCGTATTACTCCAATAGCAATTAAATTACTTCGTTATTCGATTTGAAGAAGCGAACTTTCTTGCCATCTTCAAAACGGAAACCTACACGATCAGCCTTTCCAGTTTTTGGATTGAAGATCGCTACATTTGAAACGTGAATTGAGGCTTCTTTCTCAACGATGCCACCTGGGGTGTTCAACGCTGGGATTGGCTTCTGGTGTTTCTTAACAAAATTAATGCCAGAAACATACACACGGTCTTCAGCAACTAACACTTTCAGAACCTTGCCAGTTTTGCCTTTGTCCTTACCAGTAAGAACAACAACCTCATCATCACGACGGATTTTATTAGCCATTGTGACTCCTTACAGTACTTCTGGTGCCAGGGAAACGATCTTCATGAACTTATCGCCACGAAGTTCGCGCGTTACCGGTCCAAAAATACGTGTACCGATCGGTTCCAGCTTGGCGTTTAATAACACCGCTGCATTGCGATCAAAACGGATTACTGACCCGTCCTGACGACGTACGCCTTTGCGTGTACGCACCACCACAGCATTCAGAACGTCACCTTTTTTGACCTTACCGCGAGGAATTGCTTCCTTAACGGTGATCTTGATAACGTCACCAATTGCTGCATAACGGCGATGCGAACCACCTAAGACCTTAATACACATTACGCTGCGCGCGCCGCTGTTGTCTGCGACTTCCAGCATAGATTGCATCTGGATCATCTTAGTGCTCCGCTATTCCACTACTATAACCCTCTCGGGTTACGCTGCTTTCGACTATAAACTACCCCCAACAAAAGGGCGCGTGATTATAACAGCACTTTTGTACAAATGGTAGCCTTTAGTCGAACGAGAAAAAAACGGCCCCGAAGGGGCCGTTTTCGCTTACATCTTAATCATTAAGATGCAGATTCGACAACGGAAACCAGAGTCCATGACTTCGTCTTGGACAGAGGACGACATTCGCGAATAGTCACGATGTCACCTTCTTTACACTGGTTTGCTTCGTCATGTACGTGCAGTTTGGTAGTACGTGTGATGAATTTCCCATAGATTGGGTGCTTCACGTTACGTTCGATAGCAACAGTAATAGACTTGTCCATTTTGTTGCTGATCACTTTACCTTGCAGGGTACGGGTGTTGTTTTCGCTCATTAGGCACCTGCCTTCTCGGTTAAGATAGTCTTAACACGCGCGATATCGCGACGCACTTGCTTTAACAAATGAGTCTGAGCCAGCTGACCTGTAGCTGCTTGCATGCGCAGGTTGAACTGCTCACGTAATAAGCCCAGTAATTCAGCGTTTAACTCTTCAACGCTTTTTACTTTCAGTTCGCTTGCTTTCATTACAATACCGTCCGCGTTACAAAGGTTGTCTTAAATGGAAGTTTGGCTGAAGCCAATGCAAACGCATGACGAGCCAGTTCTTCCGACACACCGTCCATTTCATACAGGACTTTGCCAGGTTTAATCTGGCAAACCCAATATTCCACGCTACCTTTACCACTACCCATACGAACTTCGAGTGGTTTTTCCGTCATTGGCTTGTCCGGGAACACGCGGATCCAGATTTTACCAACACGTTTAACGGCACGAGTCATGGCACGACGTGCAGATTCGATTTGACGTGAAGTCATTTGACCACGTTCAACTGCTTTAAGTGCATAAGTACCGAAGCTGACTTTATCGCCTACCAGCGCTAAGCCACGGTTACGTCCTTTGTGCACTTTACGAAATTTAGTACGTTTTGGTTGCAACATCGCTCAATACTCCTACTTAGCCTTGCGGGGAGCCGGTTTTTTCGGCGCCTTAGGCTGTTTGTCGTTGTTGGCGTTCGCGTTGTTGTTCAATGGCATAGCTCCTAAGATCTCGCCTTTGAAAATCCAAACTTTCACACCAATGATACCGTAAGTAGTTAAAGCTTCTGATGTTGAGTAATCGATGTCAGCACGCAGAGTGTGCAGTGGCACACGGCCTTCACGATACCATTCATCACGAGCAATCTCAGCACCGCCTAAACGGCCACTGACCTGAACTTTGATACCTTTAGCGCCTAAACGCATGGCGTTCTGTACCGCACGCTTCATAGCGCGACGGAACATTACACGGCGTTCCAGCTGGCTGCTGATTGAGTCAGCAACTAATTTGGCATCTAATTCCGGCTTACGGATTTCAGAAATATTGATCTGAGCAGGCACACCAGCGATAGTCGCTACGGCTTTGCGCAGTTTCTCAACGTCTTCACCTTTTTTACCGATGATCACGCCTGGACGAGCAGTGTGAATAGTCACACGGATGCTTTTCGCAGGACGTTCAATATCGATCCGGCTTACTGAAGCGGCTTTCAGTTCTTTTGTCAGATACTGACGAACTTTAAAGTCACCAACCAGGAAGTCCGGGAAGTCTTTTGTATTCGCGTACCAGGTTGAGCTCCAAGGCTTAGTGATACCTAGGCGAATACCAGTAGGATGTACTTTCTGTCCCATTTCTCACTCCTAGTTATCAGCTACAACCACAGTAATGTGGCTGGTACGCTTGACGATACGGTCAGCACGGCCTTTGGCACGTGGCTTAATCCGCTTCATTGACGGACCTTCGTCAACAAACACAGTTTTCACTTTTAAAGTGTCGATATCGGCACCTTCGTTGTGTTCTGCGTTCGCAATGGCTGATAAAAGAACCTTTTTAACTAAATCAGCCGCTTTTTTAGGGCTGTAAGTTAAAACATTCAACGCCTTATCAACTGACAGACCACGGATTTGGTCAGCGACCAAACGAGCTTTCTGTGCAGAAGAACGGGCAAATTTGTGTTTAGCTAATGCTTCCATTATTTACCCCTTAGCGCTTCTTGGCCTTTTTGTCGGCTGCGTGACCACGGTAAGTACGAGTAGGTGAGAACTCACCTAACTTGTGACCAACCATCTCTTCCGAGACAAGTACTGGTACATGCTGACGACCATTATGGACAGCGATGGTCAAACCGATCATTTGTGGAATGATCATTGAACGACGGCTCCAAGTTTTAATTGGTTTCTTTTCACCGCTTTCCAACGCTTTCTCTACCTTCTTCAACAAGTGAAGGTCGATAAATGGACCTTTCTTGAGAGAACGTGGCATGGCAATTCCTCACATTAAATTATTTGTCACGACGACGGACAATGAACTTGTCAGTACGCTTGTTCGAACGGGTTTTGTAACCTTTGGTCGGAACGCCCCATGGAGTAACAGGGTGACGTCCACCTGAAGTTTTACCTTCACCACCACCGTGAGGGTGGTCAACCGGGTTCATTACCACACCACGCACTGTTGGGCGGACACCGCGCCAACGCATCGCACCGGCTTTACCGTATTGACGCAGCATGTGTTCGGCGTTGCCGATCTCGCCGATAGTTGCACGGCAGTCAGCCAGAACTTTGCGCATTTCACCACTGCGTAAACGCAGAGTAACGTACGCGCCGTCACGCGCCAGGATCTGGGCAAATGCACCAGCTGAACGCATTAATTGGCCGCCTTTACCAGGCTTCAATTCGACGTTGTGGACGATTTGGCCCACTGGGATGTTGCGCAGTGGCATAGTATTACCAGATTTAATTGGTGAATCTAAGCCTGACTGTACTGTATCACCCGCTTTTAAGCCTTTTGGCGCCAGGATGTAACGACGCTCGCCGTCTGCATACAACACCAGAGCGATGTTAGCAGTACGGTTTGGATCGTATTCCAGACGCTCAACTTTAGCAGGGATACCATCTTTATTACGTTTAAAATCAACCAGACGGTAGTGTTGCTTATGACCACCACCGATATGGCGAGTAGTAATACGACCGTGGTTGTTACGACCACCAGTTTTAGTATTCTTCTCTAACAAAGGAGCGTAAGGCTTGCCTTTGTGCAGGTCAGGGTTCACGACTTTTAAGACGTGACGACGACCAGGTGACGTAGGTTTACACTTTACAAGTGCCATTTCCTAACTCCTCTAATTACTCAGCGCCGCCAACAAAATCAAGTTCGCTGCCTTCTTTAAGAGTAACGTAAGCTTTTTTCCAATCGCTACGTTGACCAGTACGCATACCAGTGCGCTTAGTCTTACCCTTAACGTTAACAGTGCGAACACCAACAACTTCTACTTCAAATAATTTTTGAACAGCAGCTTTGATGTCAGCTTTAGTAGCAGTAGTAGCTACTTTGAACACGATAGTGTTGTTGGTTTCTGCCGCAATGGTGCTCTTTTCAGACACGTGCGGAGCCAGAATCACTTTCAGTAAACGTTCTTCACGGATCATGCTAGCATCTCCTCGATTTGTTTAACTGCAGCAGCAGTCATTACAACTTTGTCGAAGGCGATTAAGCTGACTGGGTCGATACCGTGAACATCACGTACGTCAACCTTGTACAGGTTGCGTGCAGATAAGAACAGGTTTTCGTCAACTTCGTCAGTCACGATTAAAACGTCTTTCAGTTCCATCGCTTTTAACTTAGCTGTTAGTTCTTTCGTTTTCGGAGTTTCAACAACAAAGTTTTCAACCACGATTAAACGTTCTTGACGAACTAATTCAGACAAAATGCTCATGATCGCGCCACGATACATCTTTCTGTTTACTTTTTGGCTGTGATCTTGTGGCTTAGCCGCAAACGTCACACCACCGCCACGCCATATTGGGCTACGGATTGTACCAGCACGGGCACGACCTGTACCCTTCTGGCGCCATGGCTTCTTACCGCCACCGCGTACTTCTGAACGTGTCAGTTGAGCACGTGTACCTTGACGGGCACCAGCTGCATACGCAACTACTACCTGGTGTACCAATGCTTCGTTGAACTCACGTCCAAAGGTAGCTTCGGAAACTTCAAGAACGCCTTTAGCGTCTCTTAATGCTAATTCCATCACTCATCTCCTCCAGACGTTAGCCTTTGACAGCAGGTTTAACAATCACATCACCACCGATAGCACCAGGGACAGCGCCCTTCACTAACAGGATGTTGCGTGCTGCGTCTACACGTACAACTTCCAGAGACTGGACTGTTACACGCTCGGCACCCATGTGTCCGGCCATTTTTTTACCTTTGAATACTTTACCTGGTGATTGGTTTTGACCAATCGAACCTGGTGCACGGTGAGATAAAGAGTTACCGTGAGTCATATCCTGAGTACGGAAATTCCAGCGCTTTACAGTACCGGCAAAACCTTTACCTTTTGATGTACCGACGACATCAACTTTTTTCGTCTCTGCGAAAACTTCAACAGTAATCTCGCTACCAACAGTGATGTCAGCACCTTCGTTATCTTGCAGGCGGAATTCCCACAGACCACGACCAGCTTCAACACCAGCTTTTGCAAACTGACCAGCGTCTGGTTTGTTCAGGCGAGAAGCCTTCACTGTGCCAGCAGTCACTTGCAATGCGCTATAGCCATGAACGTCTTGCGTTTTGATGGCAGTAACGCGGTTTGGTGTTGCTTCGATTACGGTTACTGGGATTGATACGCCATCTTCAGTGAAGATGCGAGTCATGCCCACTTTACGACCGATTAGACCGATAGCCATATCCTAAACCTCTCTAAAAACCTGTCTGATTAGCCCAGGCTGATTTGAACGTCAACGCCAGCAGGCAGATCTAAACGCATCAGAGCATCAACAGTCTTTTCTGTTGGTTCAACGATGTCGATTAAACGCTTGTGGGTACGGATTTCGTACTGGTCACGTGCATCTTTATTCACGTGAGGAGAAATCAATACAGTGAAACGTTCCTGGCGAGTCGGAAGTGGGATAGGACCACGAACCTGCGCGCCCGTACGCTTAGCTGTGTCAACGATTTCCATAGTTGACTGATCGATCAAACGGTGATCGAACGCTTTCAGACGGATGCGAATCCTTTGATTACTCATAAACCAAAGCCTCAAAGAGCAAAAAGAGCAAAATAAAACAGAAGCTTTCTGACCCATCAATAAATGGAAGAATGCCCCTGCACCAATGTAACGTTTGCTCCCCAATCGGGAGCACTGTTGTCGTTAACCAATTCAATTGCTGGTTAACCGCCTGCCAAAATTATGGCTGGCCGCGCATTATACTCAACTGATTGAGAAAGACAACCCCTGCTGAATAATTAAACAGCAGGGGTTTGTTTTATGATCAGCCAATGTACTCAAAAGGAGATCAGAACAGCTTTGGTTCTGCTGATGATAACTCTGCCGGGAACTGTTCAATCAGGCAAAACAGGCTTTCGATACGGGGTAAAACTCTGCTGTAGTAAAACTTAGCTTTGAGTTGTTTGGACTGGATAAAATCTTCGCCGTGTTTTTCGGTATCTAACGCAGCTTCCATCTTGTTCCACATAAAGGCATAGAGTAGATAGCCAGTTAAATCCAGATAGTCATTCGCTACCCAGGATAATAGTTCTGGCACAACCTTAGCTTGTTCTAACAGGGATAGTGTTGCTGACTCGAAACGCTCTACAGCTAAATTGATTTGTTTGCTCGCTGAACCAGCTAAGCCTGCCTTTAACTCACGCATCAGGTCTAACAGTACAGCGCCCTGATCCGATGCTACTTTACGTAACATAAAGTCAGCCGCCTGAATACCGTTTGTGCCTTCATAGATCTGCGCTATACGGACATCACGGACCAGTTGCTCCATACCCCACTCACGGATGTAACCATGACCACCAAATACCTGCTGAGCTATAACACAAGCATCTAACCCTCTGTCCGTCATAAACGCTTTAGTGACTGGTGTCAGCAAGTTGGCTCTGGCTTGCGCTTTAGCATCCTGACCAAACTTGGCCTGATCCAATAGATGCCCAACATAAACACTAAAGGCCCTGCCCGCTTCATTGATACTGCTGATATTCAGCAGCATACGTTTGACATCAGGATGGCCAATAATAGAGTCGGCTTTATTACCATCTTTGGTCACTGTTCTGCCTTGCAGACGATCATTAGCATAAGCCAGCGCGTTCTGATAAGCGCGCTCTGCTGCACCTAAACCCTGACTGCCCATAGCCAGACGTTCGTAATTCATCATAGTGAACATACAAGCAAGGCCTTTGTGCGGTTCACCAATCAGGTAGCCTTCAGCGCCGTCAAAGTTCATCACACAAGTAGCGGAACCATGAATCCCCATCTTATGTTCAACTGAACTACAGATCAGACTATTACGCTCACCCAAGTTGCCACTGGCATCGACTTTAAACTTAGGCACTAAGAATAAAGAAATACCACGGCTGCCAGCTGGCGCATCCGGTAACTTAGCCAGTACCAGATGAATGATATTCTCTGTCAGGTCATGATCACCCGCAGTGATAAAGATTTTTTCGCCGCTGATACGATAGCTGCCATCCGCAGCAAGCTCGGCTTTGCTGCGCATAATACCTAAGTCAGAGCCGGCATGAGATTCGGTCAGACACATAGTGCCAGACCACTCGCCGCTGTATAACTTTGGCAAATACAAAGTTTTGGTTGCTTCATCAGCATGCTGTAATAAAGCCACGCACGCACCTGATGTCAGGCCCGGGTATAAGGAAAAAGCTATATCGGCACTACACATCATTTCATCGTACAAACCCGACAAACTTTTTGGCATGCCCATGCCACCATATTCAGGATCGCCGGACAATCCCGTCCAGCCACCTTCACACAGCAACTGATAGCATTCTTTATAATGAGAAGGAGTTGTTACTGCGCCAGAAATACAAGACACACCTTGCTCGTCGGCTGCAGCAGCTAAAGGGGCGATTTTTTCGGCAGTAATTTTTGCCGCTTCTTCTAAAATGGCGGCTGCAGTATCGGCATCTATCAATTCAGCTAACTCAGCTTGTTGTTGCCAAAACTGCTGAACTTGCCAGACATCAAAAAGTTGGAAGGACATATCGGCCAGCGGCGCCTGGTAGTGACTCACAATAACTCTCCTTAAAAAAAACCTAATGGTCGGATGAGTTAGTTCTAGCATGTTCAACAGGCAAATTCAAACAAACGTTTGAATTTTTCAAAAAGAGTCAGAGAGGCTTTGTATTGAAGAACAGACAATTACGAAAAGGATAAAAGAGTGATAAAAAAAGGCCCCGAAGGGCCTTTTTTAAAAGTTCTGGTTATTACGCCAGTACTTTAGATACTACACCAGCACCTACTGTGCGGCCACCTTCACGGATTGCGAAGCGTAAACCTTCGTCCATCGCGATTGGGTTGATCAGTTCAACAACAAACTTCAGGTTGTCGCCTGGCATTACCATCTCTACGCCTTCTGGCAGTTCTACTGAACCAGTTACGTCAGTGGTACGGAAGTAGAACTGTGGACGGTAACCTTTGAAGAATGGAGTATGACGACCACCTTCTTCTTTTGATAATACGTACACTTCACCTTCGAACTTGGTGTGTGGCTTGATTGAACCTGGCTTCGCTAATACCTGACCACGTTCTACGTCTTCACGTTTAGTACCACGTAACAGCGCGCCGATGTTCTCGCCTGCACGACCTTCGTCTAACAGTTTACGGAACATTTCAACACCAGTACAAGTAGTTGTCACTGTGTCTTTCAGACCCACGATTTCTACTGACTCACCTACTTTAACGATACCTTGCTCTACACGGCCTGTTACTACAGTACCACGACCAGCAATTGAGAATACGTCTTCGATTGGCATGATGAATGGCTTATCAATAGCACGTACCGGCTCTGGGATGTAAGAATCTAAAGCTGCTGCCAGCTCAAGGATTTTTGGTTCCCACGTTGCATCGCCTTCCAGACCTTTTAACGCTGAACCACGGATTACCGGCAGGTCATCACCTGGGAAATCGTAGTCTGACAGAAGTTCACGAACTTCCATCTCCACCAGCTCTAACAGCTCTTCGTCGTCTACCATGTCACATTTGTTCATGAATACAACGATGAAAGGTACACCTACCTGACGAGATAACAGGATGTGCTCACGCGTCTGTGGCATTGGACCGTCAGTCGCTGCTACTACCAGGATTGCGCCGTCCATCTGAGCAGCACCAGTGATCATGTTTTTAACATAGTCAGCGTGGCCTGGGCAGTCTACGTGGGCGTAGTGACGAGTTGGTGTATCGTATTCAACGTGAGAAGTGTTGATCGTGATACCACGAGCTTTCTCTTCTGGCGCTTTGTCGATTTGATCGAAAGCGAATGCCTGACCACCGTAGTGCTTAGCAAGTACGTTAGTGATAGCAGCAGTTAAAGTAGTTTTACCGTGGTCAACGTGACCGATGGTGCCTACGTTAACGTGCGGTTTATTACGTTCGAATTTAGCCTTAGCCATTTTAATTACCTTCTGTTAAATAGATCCAACTTAAAGTGGACCAAATTAAGTGATTAATCGTTACTACCAGTACTACTACGAGCTGCAATAATTGCTTCAGTCACGTTGTTTGGTGCTTCCATATACTTCAATGGTTCCATTGAATAAGAAGCACGGCCCTGGGTCAATGAACGCATGCTGGTTGCATAACCAAACATTTCGGACAAAGGAACCTGAGCATCAACGATCTTGATACCACCAGGAGCATCTTCCATACCGTTGATGATACCGCGACGACGGTTTAAGTCACCAACGATGTCACCCATGAAGTCTTCCGGTGTTACCACTTCAACTTTCATGACGGGTTCAAGGATCACTGGCTTAGCTTGCAGTGCGCCTTTTCTGAAGCCCATAGAGGCGGCAACTTTGAACGCCATTTCGTTTGAGTCCACATCGTGGTATGAACCATCGAATACGGTAACTTTCACGTCAATGACCGGGTAACCAGCAAGGATACCGTTTTTCATCTGTTCGATAATGCCTTTGTCGATAGCAGGAATGTATTCTTTTGGAATCACACCACCAACGACAGCGTTAACGAACTCATAGCCTTTGCCTTCTTCCTGAGGTTCGATTTTCAGCCAGCAATGACCAAATTGACCGCGACCACCAGATTGACGAACAAATTTACCTTCAACTTCAGTGCTGGCGCGAATAGTTTCGCGATAAGCGACCTGAGGTTTACCAACGTTAGCTTCCACTTTGAATTCGCGTTTCATACGATCCACGATGATTTCCAAGTGCAGCTCACCCATACCTGAAATAATAGTCTGGCTGGTTTCTTCGTCGGTGTGAACACGGAAAGATGGATCTTCTGCAGCAAGTTTGCTCAGAGCGACACCCATACGTTCCTGGTCAGCTTTGGTTTTTGGTTCCACTGCAACAGAAATTACCGGCTCCGGGAATTCCATACGTTCCAGCGTAATGATGTGATCAGGGTCACATAAAGTGTCACCTGTAGTCACATCTTTAAAACCTATACCGGCAGCAATATCACCAGCACGAACTTCTTTGATTTCCTGACGGTCATTGGCATGCATCTGAACGATACGGCCAATACGCTCTTTCTTGTGTTTTACCGGGTTATAAACGCTGTCACCAGAGTTAATCACGCCAGAGTAGCAACGGAAAAAGGTCAATGTGCCAACAAATGGGTCAGTTGCGATTTTAAACGCAAGTGCCGCAAATGGCGCATCGTCATCAGCATGGCGTAAGCCTTCTGATTCATCTTCGTTAATACCCTTAATAGCTTTGACTTCAGTCGGTGATGGTAAGTATTCAATCACGGCATCAAGCATCGCCTGAACGCCCTTGTTTTTGAATGCAGAACCACAAAGCACAAGAACCACTTCGTTAGAAAGAGTACGTTGACGCAAGGCCGAACGGATTTCGTCTTCAGTCAGCTCACCGCCTTCCAAATAACGTTCCATCAGCTCTTCATTGGCTTCAGCTGCTGCTTCTACCATGTTTGCACGCCACTCTTCACACTCAGCCAGCATGTCCGCAGGGATCTCTTCGTACGTGAAGGTCATACCCTGGTCAGCTTCGTTCCAGTTGATTGCTTTCATTTTTAACAAGTCAACCACGCCACGGAAGTTCTCTTCAGAACCAATAGGTAACTGAATAGGCACTATGGTGTGATTCAGACGGTCACGGGCTTGCTTCACAACACGCAGGAAGTTAGCGCCGGTGCGGTCCATCTTGTTAACAAAGATCAAACGTGGAACTTCGTATTTATTTGCCTGACGCCATACTGTTTCGGTCTGAGGCTGAACGCCTGAAGAACCACACAGCACGACAACAGCACCATCCAGAACACGCAGGGAACGTTCTACTTCAATGGTGAAGTCAACGTGCCCCGGTGTATCGATGATGTTTACACGATGTTGAGGGAACTGGCCCTGCATACCACGCCAAAAGGTCGTAGTAGCAGCAGACGTGATAGTGATACCACGCTCCTGCTCCTGTTCCATCCAATCCATCGTGGCGGCGCCGTCATGAACTTCACCGATCTTGTGAGACAAGCCGGTATAGAACAAAACTCGTTCAGTTGTCGTGGTTTTACCCGCGTCAACGTGAGCACAAATACCAATGTTCCGGTAAAGCTCAATAGGAGTTGTACGTGCCACAATCGAATCCTCTTAAAAAGGTCTGTCTTACCAACGGAAATGAGCGAAAGCTTTGTTCGCTTCAGCCATACGGTGAACGTCTTCACGTTTCTTAACAGCAGAACCTTTATTCTCAACGGCATCCAGCATTTCACCAGCTAAACGCTGGGCCATTGATTTCTCGCCACGTTTACGGGCAGCTTCAACCAACCAACGCATAGCTAAAGCGTTACGACGAACCTGACGAACTTCACATGGAACCTGGTAAGTAGAACCACCCACACGGCGTGATTTAACTTCAACAGTAGGACGAATGTTGTCTAATGCAACTTCGAACAGATCCAGCTCTGGTTTTTTAGATTTTGTCGCAGCGATGTCTAATGCGCCGTATACAATTGATTCAGCTGTAGATTTTTTACCGTCGATCATTACGACGTTTACGAACTTGGCAAGTAATTCACTTCCGAACTTAGGATCTGGAAGGATTTTACGTTGACCTATGACGCGTCTTCTTGGCATTCGAAACTCCGATTGCTTCAGGGGATTCCAAAACTTTTAATGAAAAAAGTTACTTAGTTTGGCCTTACTTAACGGAGTTAAGTTATTTGTTCTTCGGCCGCTTGGCGCCGTATTTAGAACGGCCTTGCTTACGATCTTTAACGCCTGCACAGTCTAAAGTGCCGCGTACGGTGTGATAACGCACACCTGGAAGGTCTTTTACCCGGCCGCCACGGATCAGAACAACACTGTGTTCCTGTAAGTTGTGGCCTTCACCGCCGATGTAAGAAGTCACTTCGAATCCGTTAGTTAAACGAACACGGCATACTTTACGTAATGCAGAGTTTGGCTTCTTAGGTGTGGTGGTGTATACGCGGGTACAAACACCACGCTTCTGTGGGCAAGCTTCGAGCGCCGGCACGGTGCTCTTAGAGACCACCTGGCTGCGCGGCTTACGCACTAGCTGGTTGATTGTTGCCATTAAATACTCCTGGTTAATAACTACCTATAAACGTGAAAATTCCGCACCCAAAATTGGGGCTGCGGAATTCTACTGGTCAACCTTTGACCTGTCAAGGAACAAAAAGGGATGGTCAATTGCTGGCGACCATCCCAATCTGCGGCTTCGGCTTATTCGTCGTTGCCAGACAAGTCCATATTCAGAGCATCAGTCAGAGCTTGTTCAGCACTTTCTGCACTCATCGCCGGTTCAGCGACTTCGCCATTGGCGACACGTTGACGCTGACGGATACGGTTTTGATGATACGCAAAACCAGTACCTGCCGGGATCAAACGGCCGACAATTACGTTTTCTTTCAGGCCACGCAGCTCGTCGAATTTTCCGCCGACTGCAGCTTCTGTTAATACGCGCGTTGTTTCCTGGAACGACGCCGCAGAAATGAAAGAGTCCGTTGACAGTGATGCTTTGGTAATACCTAACAACGACCGCTCGTACTTCGCAGGGATTTTACCTGCAGCTTCCAGTTCAGCGTTTGCAATATTAACGCGTGACACTTCCGCCATTTCACCTTCTAAGAACTCGCTGCTGCCCGGGTGAATGATTAAACATTTCCGCAGCATTTGACGAATAATAGTTTCGATGTGCTTGTCGTTAATTTTAACGCCTTGCAGACGGTATACATCCTGTACTTCGTTCACGATGTAACTGGCTACATGGTGGATACCACGTAAGCGCAGGATATCGTGTGGTGACTCTGGACCTTCGGAGATCACTTCACCTTTCTCGATACGTTCACCTTCAAACACGTTCACCTGACGCCATTTCGGGATCATCTCTTCATGAGAATCACCTTGCTCTGGTGTAATAACCAGACGACGTTTGCCTTTGGTTTCTTTACCGAAGCTGATGACACCAGAGATTTCCGCCAGTATGGCAGGATCTTTTGGCTTACGGGCTTCGAACAAGTCGGCAACGCGTGGCAGACCACCCGTGATGTCGCGTGTTTTCGAGCTTTCTTGTGGAATACGGGCTAATACAGCACCTGCTTTTACGTTCGAACCATCAGTCACTTCAATAGTGGTGAAGCTCGGTAAGCGGATTTCCTGTAATGCACCGTCGTCCATTTCTAAAATTAACTTAGGTTCTTTCGCATTGGCCTTGGACAGGTCTTTTACCACAGTACGGGTTAAACCAGTCAGGTCGTCCTGCTGAACTTCAGTGTTGGTATCATCGATATCGCTGTGCGAAACCTTGGCACCACGTTCTACGATAATTGGGTGAGAGTGCGGATCCCAGCTTGCAACGATCTGGCCAGAAACGATTTTTGCATTGTCGTCTGTGGCTAAAATAGAACCGTATGGCAGCTTGTAACGCTCTTTCTCACGACCCATGTCGTCGAACACAGTCACTTCGGCTGAACGTGACGTGATAACAATTTTGTTGTCACTGTTACGTACGAACTTCGCATTGTGTAACTTCAGGATACCTGAGTTCTTCACCTGTACGCTGTTCTCAGCTGATGACCGCGATGCAGCACCACCGATGTGGAATGTACGCATCGTTAACTGTGTACCTGGCTCACCGATGGACTGAGCAGCGATAACGCCTACAGCTTCACCAGCGTTGATGATGTGGCCACGGGCCAAATCACGACCGTAACACTTGGCACAAACACCAAAGTTGGTCTGACAGGTAATTACAGAACGAACATACACTTCGTCAATCGAGTTTTTCTCAATCGCATCACACAGCTTCTCGTCTAACATGGTGCCGTCTTCAACCAGCACTTCGCCAGTTGCAGGAACTACCACGTCGCCGATCACAACACGACCTAACACGCGCTCACGCAGACCTTCTACAACGTCACCACCTTCAATCAGTGGCTTCATCATGATGCCTTCTGTTGAGCCACAGTCAGATTCAGTCACGACTAAATCCTGTGCAACGTCAACCAGACGACGAGTCAGGTAACCGGAGTTTGCTGTTTTTAACGCTGTATCCGCCAAACCTTTACGAGCACCGTGAGTAGAGATGAAGTACTGAAGTACGCTCAAGCCTTCACGGAAGTTCGCTGTAATTGGCGTCTCGATGATTGAACCATCTGGTTTAGCCATCAGACCACGCATACCGGCTAACTGACGGATCTGAGCTGGTGAGCCCCGTGCGCCAGAGTCGGCCATCATATAAACAGAGTTAAATGACGGTTGAGTGACTGTGTTGCCATCGCGATCTACAACTGACTCTTTCGATAAGTTGTCCATCATCGCCTTAGATAAGGCTTCGTTGGCTGTTGACCAAATGTCGATAACTTTGTTGTACTTTTCACCGGCCGTTACTAAACCTTGTTGGAACTGGTCCTGGATCTCAGCCACTTCAGCTTCTGCAGCAGAAATGATATCAACCTTGGCTGCCGGGATGACCATATCGTCAATACCAACAGAGACACCAGACAACATGGCGTAATGGAAACCTGTGTACATGATCTGATCCGCTAAAATAACGGTATTTTTCAGACCAATACGACGGTAAGAGCCGTTCAGTAAACGTGAAATCTGTTTCTTACCCATAGCCTGGTTGATTGAATCAAAGGCTAAGCCTTCCGGCATGATGGAGTACAGAATGGCACGGCCTACTGTAGTGTCGCGTACACGAGTATCTGAAGAACGGGTGCCGTCTTCGGCAATAGTTACTTCAGTGATACGTACTTTGACACGGGCGTGTAAGCTGGCAACACCGGCACGGAATGCTTTTTCAGCTTCCTTGGCATGTTTGAAGATCATGCCTTCGCCTTTGGCGTTTACCGCGTCACGCGTCATGTAATACAGACCCAATACAACGTCCTGTGAAGGAACTATGATTGGCTCGCCGTTCGCTGGCGACAGAACGTTGTTCGTCGACATCATCAGCGCACGGGCTTCTAACTGAGCTTCAATGGTCAGAGGCACGTGAACGGCCATCTGGTCACCGTCGAAGTCGGCGTTGTATGCAGCACACACCAATGGGTGTAACTGGATAGCCTTACCTTCGATCAGTACAGGTTCGAATGCCTGAATACCTAAACGGTGCAGTGTAGGAGCACGGTTTAACAGCACCGGGTGTTCACGGATCACATCGTCCAGAACGTCCCATACAGCGCCTTCTTCACGTTCAACCATCTTTTTAGCCGCTTTAATAGTAGTGGCTAAACCGCGGGCTTCTAACTTACCGTAGATGAAAGGCTTGAATAACTCTAAAGCCATTTTCTTTGGTAAACCGCACTGATGCAGACGTAAAGTAGGACCTACTGTGATAACAGAACGGCCTGAGTAGTCAACACGCTTACCTAACAAGTTCTGACGGAAACGACCTTGTTTACCTTTGATCATATCGGCCAAAGATTTCAGAGGACGCTTGTTCGAACCCGTGATAGCGCGACCGCGACGACCGTTATCTAACAACGCATCCACAGCTTCCTGCAACATACGCTTTTCGTTACGTACTATGATATCAGGAGCTGAAAGGTCCAGAAGACGTTTCAGACGGTTGTTACGGTTGATCACACGGCGGTATAAATCGTTCAGATCAGAAGTGGCAAAACGGCCACCGTCCAATGGAACTAAAGGACGCAGATCTGGTGGCAGTACTGGCAGTACTGTCATGATCATCCACTCTGGCTTGTTGCCAGAAGTGTGGAATGCTTCCATCAGTTTCAGACGTTTGCTGATCTTTTTACGTTTGGTTTCAGAGTTGATAGTTGGCAACTCTTCACGCATTTGTTTGATTTCCGTCGCAAGTTCAATGCCACGTAAAATGTCCAGAATTGCTTCTGCACCCATTTTGGCTTCGAACTCGTCGCCGTGCTCTTCCAGCACGTCCAGATATTCTTCTTCAGTCAACATCTGACGACGTTCTAAAGAAGTCATGCCTGGTTCGGTCACAACATAAGATTCAAAATACAATACACGTTCGATATCACGTAATGTCATATCTAACAGCAAACCGATACGGCTTGGCAGTGATTTCAGGAACCAAATGTGGGCTGTTGGGCTGGCCAGTTCAATGTGACCCATACGCTCACGACGTACTTTAGTCAGAGTGACTTCAACACCACATTTTTCACAGATCACACCACGGTGCTTTAAGCGTTTGTATTTACCACACAGACACTCATAGTCTTTTACCGGGCCAAAAATCCGTGCACAAAACAAACCGTCGCGCTCTGGCTTGAAGGTACGGTAGTTGATCGTTTCAGGCTTTTTCACTTCACCAAAAGACCATGAACGGATCATGTCTGGTGAAGAAAGGCCGATACGAATCACATCGAACTCTTCAGTTTTAGTTTGTTGTTTCAGAAACTTTAATAAGTCTTTCACCTTTGCTCTCCTGTAAGAGGTTAACCAGCAAGGGGCGGCGTGCCGCCCCGGACAATTCGATTAGTTTTCCTAACCGGGGTTATTCCTCTTCCAATTCGATGTTGATACCGAGTGAACGGATCTCTTTCATCAATACGTTGAAAGATTCTGGCATGCCTGGTTCCATGCGGTGGTCGCCATCCACGATGTTCTTATACATCTTGGTACGGCCATTCACGTCATCAGACTTGACTGTTAACATCTCTTGCAGCGTGTATGCTGCGCCGTATGCTTCCAGAGCCCACACTTCCATCTCACCGAAACGCTGACCACCAAACTGAGCTTTACCGCCCAATGGTTGTTGAGTAACCAGACTGTATGAACCAGTAGAACGGGCGTGCATCTTGTCGTCTACCAAGTGGTTCAGTTTCAGCATGTACATGTAACCAACAGTAACCTTACGTTCGAAGGTATTGCCGGTACGACCATCATACAATGTGATCTGACCGCTGGTCGGTAAGTCACCTAAAGCCAGGAGTTCTTTGATTTCGCTTTCTTTGGCGCCATCAAATACCGGTGTAGCTACAGGTAAACCCTTACGCAGGTTTTCTGCTAAACGACGCACTTCGTCATCTGTGAAGCTGGCGATATCAACGTTTTGACGTGACTCACCCAGCTCGTAGACCTTTTTCAGGAAGGCACGGATTTCCGCAACTTCTTTCTGGTCTTTGATCATGCCGTCAATCTTGTCACCTATACCACGGGCCGCTAAGCCTAAGTGAGTTTCAAGGATCTGACCGATGTTCATACGAGACGGTACACCCAGCGGGTTCAATACGATATCAACCGGCTGACCTTTTTCGTCATATGGCATGTCTTCAACTGGAACAATGGTAGAAACCACACCTTTGTTACCGTGACGACCGGCCATCTTGTCACCAGGCTGGATACGACGTTTCACAGCTAAGTACACTTTAACAATCTTCAGAACGCCTGGAGCTAAATCGTCACCCTGAACAATCTTGCGACGTTTGGCTTCGAATTTCTTATCGTATTCAATACGGATTTCTTCGTACTGAGCCGCTAATTGTTCCAGATCGTTTTGCTTATCTTCATCAGCCAGGCTGTAGCCTAACAGAGCATCACCACGTAAGCCGTTCAGCTTAGTGCGGTCAACGCCTGTGCTTTCAACCAGGTTGCGGGCACGTGAGAAGATACCTTCTTCAAGGATACGGAATTCTTCATTCAGGTCTTTCTTAGCCTGTTTGACTTCCATTTCTTCGATTTCACGGGCACGTTTGTCTTTTTCAACGCCATCACGGGTGAAGACCTGAACGTCGATAACAGTACCAGTTACAGAGTTAGGCACACGTAATGAACTGTCTTTTACGTCAGAAGCTTTTTCACCGAAGATAGCGCGTAACAGTTTTTCTTCCGGAGTCAGCTGGCTTTCACCTTTAGGTGTCACCTTACCAACCAGAATGTCGCCGCCTTTCACTTCTGCACCGATGTAAACGATACCGGCTTCGTCCAGCTTAGATAAAGCAGACTCACCTACGTTTGGAATATCGGCAGTGATTTCTTCAGGCCCTAACTTAGTATCACGAGCGATACAGCTCAGTTCCTGAATGTGAATAGTGGTTAAGCGATCTTCCTGTACTAAACGCTCGGATAACAAGATCGAATCTTCGAAGTTGTAACCGTTCCACGGCATGAATGCCACGCGTAAGTTTTGACCTAAAGCCAGTTCACCTAAGTCCGTAGACGGACCATCGGCCAGTACATCACCACGTTCAATCGGCTCACCATGATTCACACATGGGCGCTGGTTGATACAGGTGTTCTGGTTAGAACGGGTGTATTTAGTCAGGTTGTAGATGTCGATACCGGCTTCACCGGCGACCATTTCTTCTTCGTGTACTTTGATAACGATACGGCTGGCGTCGACATAGTCAACAGTACCACCACGTTTCGCCACAACAGTTACACCAGAGTCTTTGGCGACAACACGTTCTACACCAGTACCTACTAACGGCTTATCAGCACGTAAGGTAGGAACGGCCTGACGTTGCATGTTTGAACCCATTAATGCACGGTTGGCGTCATCGTGTTCCAAGAACGGGATCAGAGCAGCAGCAACAGATACGATCTGCTGTGGTGCAACGTCCATATACTGAACCTTATCGGCCGGCATTAAGGTGAATTCGTTTTTGTAACGGCACGGTACTAAATCTTCAACCAGACGGTTTTCTGCGCTTAACTCGGCGTTCGCCTGAGCGATAACAAAGTTACCTTCTTCAATCGCAGATAAGAAATCGACTTCGTCAGTCACAATACCATCTTCAATTCGACGGTAAGGTGTTTCGAGGAAACCGTATTCGTTGGTTTGAGCAAACATAGACAGCGAGTTGATCAAACCGATGTTTGGACCTTCTGGCGTCTCGATTGGACAAACACGACCGTAGTGTGTTGGGTGAACGTCACGTACTTCGAAGCCTGCGCGCTCACGGGTCAAACCGCCCGGGCCTAACGCAGAAATACGACGTTTGTGCGTTACTTCTGACAGTGGGTTGTTCTGGTCCATAAACTGAGACAGCTGGCTTGAACCAAAGAACTCTTTCACCGCAGCAGAAATAGGCTTAGCGTTGATCAGATCCTGTGGCATCACAGCGTCCAGATCACCTAAAGACAGGCGCTCTTTTACTGCACGTTCCACACGAACTAAACCAACACGGAATTGGTTTTCAGCCATTTCACCAACAGAACGGATACGTCTGTTACCTAAGTGGTCGATATCGTCCACTTCGCCTTTACCGTTACGAATGTCGATTAAGACTTTCATGACAGCCAGGATATCGTCTTTGGATAAAACGCCTACGCCTTTGCCTTCTTCGAAGTTAACACGACGGTTAAACTTCATACGACCTACAGTAGACAGGTCATAACGGTCTTCAGAGAAGAACAGGTTTTCAAATAAAGTTTCAGCAGCTTCACGCGTTGGTGGCTCGCCTGGACGCATCATACGGTAGATTTCTACCAATGCTTCCATGCGGTTGCTGCTTGGATCGATCCGGATGGTTTCAGAAATATATGAACCCTGGTCCAAATCGTTAATGTAAAGAGTTTCGAAACTTTCGTAGCCCGCTTTTGCTAGTTTTGCTAACAGCTCCAGTGTGAGCTCTGCGTTCGCCTCGGCAATAATCTCTCCGGTTGAACGGTCAGCGTAATTTTTTGATAAAACGCGGCCTACTACATATTCATGTGGAACTTCCATCAGTGTCATGCCAGTTTTTTCTAACTGACGCACATGACGGGCAGTAATACGACGACCAGCTTCAACTATCACTTCGCCATCGTTGTCTTTGATATCAAAAGCAGCTGTTTCACCACGTAAGCGGTTTGCCACCACTTCCATCAACAGTTTGCCGTCTTTAATCTCAAAACGGGTGCTTTCGAAGAAAGTACTTAAAATTTCTTCAGTACTTAAGCTCAGCGCACGTAATAAAATAGTGGCTGGCAATTTGCGGCGACGATCGATACGCACGAACAGGTTATCTTTGGCATCGAACTCAAAGTCTAACCATGAACCACGGTAAGGGATCACGCGGGCATTGTATAAAACCTTGCCTGAGGAGTGAGTCTTGCCACGGTCGTGGTCAAAGAACACACCCGGGCTACGGTGCAGCTGAGAAACGATAACACGTTCAGTACCATTGATTACAAAAGTACCGTTTTCAGTCATCAACGGGATTTCGCCCATATAGACTTCTTGTTCACGGATATCTTTGATTGTACCTGGTACTTCTTTATCAAATAACACCATGCGCAGTTTGACACGCAGCGGAGCTGAGTAAGTCACACCACGAATTTGGCACTCTTTGACGTCAAAAACCGGCTCGCCAATGCGGTAGCTGACATATTGCAGCTCGGCACTACCTGAGTAGCTTTTAATTGGGAATACAGAACGGAATGCAGCTTCTAAGCCGTATCCACCTTCTGGATCAGGTTCGATAAATTTGCTGAACGATTCAATTTGAATCGACAACAGATATGGCACATCCAGCACTTGTGGACGTTTGCCGAAGTCCTTACGGATACGTTTCTTTTCAGAATAAGAGTAAGTCATGGGGTTCCTCAGCTAGCTGATTTTTTACCCTACCTACCCTCTAGGGGCGGCTTGAATGTCGCCGACATGGCAACATTAGGGTGGGGAAAATCAATGTCCCACAGCGCAAAAAGGCCGGTGGTTATTTCACCACCAGCCTAGCCTGAAATCAGGCGTATAATCTAGAAAAATCTAGATTATTTAACTTCAACAGTAGCACCAGCTTCTTCTAACTCTTTCTTCAGAGCTTCAGCTTCGGCTTTAGAAACTGCTTCTTTAATTGCAGCTGGAGCAGCTTCAACTAAATCTTTAGCTTCTTTCAGGCCTAAACCAGTAGCGCCGCGAACAGCTTTGATTACTGATACTTTGTTAGCGCCAACAGCTGCCAGAATTACGTTGAATTCTGTTTGTTCTTCAACAGCAGCAGCTGGACCAGCAGCAACTGCAACAGCAGCAGCAGCAGAAACGCCGAATTTTTCTTCCATAGCGCTAACTAATTCTACAACTTCCATTACAGACATTGCAGCGATAGCATCTAAGATTTGATCTTTAGTAACTGACATTGCTCAGATTCCTAAATTAAGGGGACGTATCCCGTATTAAACTTTAATTCCAAACAAAACGTAAAATTACGTTGTTTAGGCTTGTTTTTGGTCGCGAACTGCGGCGATGGTACGTACCAATTTGCCGGCTGCTGCTTCTTTCATAGTGCTCATTAAACGTGCAATAGCTTCGTTGTATGTTGGCAACGATGCTAAAACGTCAATGCTTACTGTGGCGCCATTGAAGGCTGCGCCTTTCAGCTCAAACTTAGCATTTTCTTTCGCGAAATCTTTGAAGATACGCGCTGCAGCACCTGGGTGCTCTTTAGAGAATGCAATCAGTGTTGGGCCAACGAACGCGTTGCTTAAACACTCGAACTCGGTGCCAGCTACTGCACGGCGTACCAGCGTGTTACGGACAACTTTCATCCATACGCCAGCTTCACGGGCCTGCTTACGCAGATCAGTGATTTTGCCTACAGTAACACCGCGAGCGTCTGCAACTACCGCAGATAAAGCACCTATGGCAGCTTCCTGAACTTCAGCAACGATCGCTTTTTTGTCATCAAGCTTAATAGCCATTGGCTCTTAACTCCTGGTTCTTCCAGACGGTATTGTCTGGTTGCCTACACAACGTTAAGCAGTAAAAACTACTGTTTAACGCGCGATTTACGGTGAGAGCCAGATTGATAGGAATCTTTCTGGGGCTAACACCGTCTGCGTAGGTTGTGCTTTTAAGCCACGCCTTTTAAAAAAATTTGCGGCACCTACGGTCTTGGACGGAAGCCGAAAACTTTGTAAACAAAGCCCGGCTTCTACCCGAATTTTTGAGCGCGAGATTATAAAATAACCACGCGCTCCTGTAAAGCAGCTATTTCAGTGAACTGAATTAGACTTTGGCGTCCAAAGAAGCCTGGTCTAAAACGATACCTGCGCCGTGAGTAGTAGAAATGGTTACTTTCTTGATGAAAACACCTTTTGCTACAGATGGCTTAGCACGCTTTAATGCAACTAACAGAGACTCGATGTTCTCTTTCAGTTTGTCAGTGTCGAAGTTAACCTTACCGACTGTAGAATGGATGATACCATTCTTGTCGTTACGGTAACGAACCTGACCAGCTTTAGCGTTTTTCACTGCTTCAGCAACGTTTGGAGTCACTGTGCCAGTTTTAGGGTTAGGCATTAAACCACGTGGGCCTAAGATCTGACCTAACATACCAACAACACGCATTGCGTCTGGAGAAGCGATAACAACATCAAAGTTCATCTCGCCTTTCTTAACTAATTCAGCTAAGTCTTCCATACCCACGATGTCAGCGCCTGCAGCTTTAGCAGCTTCAGCGTTAGCACCCTGAGTGAACACAGCAACACGTACAGTGCGGCCAGTACCGTGTGGTAACACAGTAGCGCCACGAACGTTTTGATCTGACTTACGTGCGTCGATACCCAGGTTGATAGCAACATCAACTGATTCAACGAACTTGCCAGCTGTTAATTCTTTTAATAACGCAACTGCGTCATTGATCGCGTATTCACGAGTAGAATCTACTTTTGAACGGATTAATTTAGCACGCTTTGATAATTTAGCCATTGATTAACCCTCCACCACTAAGCCCATTGAACGGGCAGTACCAGCAATAGTGCTCAGTGCTGCTTCGTCGCTACCTGCTGTTAAATCAGCACGTTTGATCTTAACGATCTCTTCCAGCTGAGCAACAGTTACTTTACCCACTTTCTGGGTATTAGGACGGCCTGAACCACCTTTTAAACCAGCAGCTTTCAGTAATAAGAAAGAAGCAGGTGGGGTGCGGGTTTCAAATGTAAATGAGCGGTCGCTGTATACAGTGATCACTACTGGAATAGGCATGCCTTTTTCCAGTGACTCTGTACGGGCGTTGAAGCCTTTACAGAATTCCATGATGTTCACACCGTGTTGACCCAATGCTGGACCAACTGGTGGCGACGGGTTTGCCATACCAGCTTTAACTTGTAATTTTACAAGTGCCGTGACTTTCTTTGCCATGTTTCACCTCAATTTAGGGTATTCGCCTCGTAAGTGCGAGGACACTTACTCAAACGGCTCCCCTGACGTTAAAAAAGGCCGCGATTATATTTTAATCAGCGGCCCGATACAAACTATTTCTGCTTAGGCTTTTTCGACCTGGCCAAATTCCAGTTCAACAGGAGTAGAACGACCGAAAATCAGAACTGACACCTTCACGCGGCTTTTCTCGTAATCTACTTCTTCTACTACGCCGTTAAAGTCAGCAAATGGACCTTCAGTCACACGCACTACTTCACCTGCTTCGAACAGAGTCTTAGGTTTCGGCTTATCAGCGTTGTCCTGCAGACGGTTCAGAATTGTGTCAGCTTCTTTCTGGCTGATAGGTGCCGGACGGTCGGAAGTACCACCGATAAAACCTAATACACGTGGCACGCTTTTCACTAAGTGCCATGCTTCTTCACACATTTCCATCTGCACTAAAACGTAGCCAGGGAAAAATTTGCGTTCAGACTTACGTTTCTGACCAGCGCGCATTTCAACAACTTCTTCAGTTGGAACCAGCACTTCGCCAAACTTGTCTTCCATTTGTTGGATCTTGATATGCTCACGCAATGAAGTCGCTACGCGCTGTTCAAAACCCGAAAAAGCCTGAACTACATACCAACGCATTTTTCCTGACATAACTTAGATCCCCAGACCTGTGATAAATGATACAAGGCTTAATAAAATTGAATCTAAGCCCCAAAGTAATAATGCAACAATCAAGGTTGCAACCATTACAATAATAGTGGTTTGCATTGTTTCCTGACGGGTTGGCCATACAACTTTGCGAACTTCAGTTCTGGCTTCTTTCGCAAACTCAATAAATGCAGAGCCCTTGCTGGTTTTGGCTGCAATAAAAGCCGCCAAACCGACTAAAACCACTATGCTTGCAGCTTTTTCAACTGCAGAAAACTCATATATATAGTTCGCTGCGACCATCAGGGTCAGCAGAACTAAGACGCTCAGCCATTTCACTAAATCTAAGCCGCCTTTTGGGGTTTCACTCGTTGCATTCATGCTTTAACTCACTTTCCCATGGCTTGTTGTTACAAGCTACTACTTCGACTAACGTGCAAAACACCTTAGCGCCTAATATAAGTGGCAGGGGCGGAGGGATTCGAACCCCCAACCATCGGTTTTGGAGACCGCTGTTCTACCAATTGGAACTACGCCCCTACAGAAAATTGCATCAACCGCTAAAGCAGTCCCGCAAAAATAGCCGCTCATTATACTGTCTTAGACGACTAAAACAAGATAAGGATCCGACTTGAAACTATTTAATCAGGGTTTGCTGTGTCGAACTCAAGCCTGTGGTTGTTAATTTTGCGGCTTAAGCTAACAAAGCATCATCATTAAATACTACCTATATAGCCAAAGTAATTGGAGTTGCAGGGAGGCGGCAAGTGATTGAGACGCCAGGAGCATAGTTTCCTATGTGACTGGTGCGAAACCACGCAGCCAACAAAGCTGCAGCTTCAAGTAAGAAGGCTATATAAAAAAGGGCCCCGTTGGAGCCCTTTAAAAAGTTCTGACTATTACGCCAGTACTTTAGATACTACACCAGCACCTACTGTGCGGCCACCTTCACGGATTGCGAAGCGTAAACCTTCGTCCATCGCGATTGGGTTGATCAGTTCAACAACAAACTTCAGGTTGTCGCCTGGCATTACCATCTCTACGCCTTCTGGCAGTTCCACTGAACCAGTTACGTCAGTGGTACGGAAGTAGAACTGTGGACGGTAACCTTTGAAGAATGGAGTATGACGACCACCTTCTTCTTTTGATAATACGTACACTTCACCTTCGAACTTGGTGTGTGGCTTGATTGAACCTGGCTTCGCTAATACCTGACCACGTTCTACGTCTTCACGTTTAGTACCACGTAACAGCGCGCCGATGTTCTCGCCTGCACGACCTTCGTCTAACAGCTTACGGAACATTTCAACACCAGTACAAGTAGTAGTCACTGTGTCTTTCAGACCCACGATTTCTACTGACTCACCAACTTTAACGATACCTTGCTCTACACGGCCTGTTACTACAGTACCACGACCAGCAATTGAGAATACGTCTTCGATTGGCATGATGAATGGCTTATCAATAGCACGTACCGGCTCTGGGATGTAAGAATCTAAAGCTGCTGCCAGCTCAAGGATTTTTGGTTCCCACGTTGCATCGCCTTCCAGACCTTTTAACGCTGAACCACGGATCACCGGCAGGTCATCACCTGGGAAATCGTAGTCTGACAGAAGTTCACGAACTTCCATCTCCACCAGCTCTAACAGCTCTTCGTCGTCTACCATGTCACATTTGTTCATGAATACAACGATGAAAGGTACACCTACCTGACGAGATAACAGGATGTGCTCACGCGTCTGTGGCATTGGGCCGTCAGTCGCAGCAACAACCAGGATTGCGCCGTCCATCTGAGCAGCACCAGTGATCATGTTTTTAACATAGTCAGCGTGGCCTGGGCAGTCTACGTGGGCGTAGTGACGAGTTGGTGTATCGTATTCAACGTGTGAAGTGTTGATCGTGATACCACGAGCTTTCTCTTCTGGTGCTTTGTCGATTTGATCGAAAGCGAATGCCTGGCCGCCGTAATGCTTAGCCAGTACGTTAGTGATAGCAGCAGTTAAAGTAGTTTTACCGTGGTCAACGTGACCTATGGTGCCTACGTTAACGTGCGGTTTATTACGTTCGAATTTAGCCTTAGCCATAAATAGACCCTTTTTAACAAACGGCGGTTGAATGAAATAAGTGTTTTTTGATTGTATAACAAGAGAGGCTTTTAAGATGGTGCTGATACCCAGAATCGAACTGGGGACCTCATCCTTACCAAGGATGCGCTCTACCGCCTGAGCTATATCAGCAACTTGATCTGTTTGGAGCGGGCAGCGGGAATCGAACCCGCATCATCAGCTTGGAAGGCTGAGGTAATAGCCATTATACGATGCCCGCGGCCTACTCGTAGCTATTGCACTGAAAATGGTGGAGGGGGAAGGATTCGAACCTTCGAAGGCAGTGCCGGCAGATTTACAGTCTGATCCCTTTGGCCACTCGGGAACCCCTCCACTATACTAATGGTGCCGCTTATCCGAGTCGAACGGATGACCTACTGATTACAAGTCAGTTGCTCTACCAACTGAGCTAAAGCGGCACTACGTCAGTGGGTGCGAATTCTAGTGGAATGACCCACCCCACGCAACAGGAAATAAAAAAAAACTTATAAATTCTGGCCTGAATGCTCAATAAGTACACAAAATGGTCAATTCGGCTGAATATAACGGGCTAATCCCTGAAAGATCAGTTGAGATTCGAGCTGAATGGGCAGATCCGCCAGGTATTTTTGCAAAAGCAAGGAATCACCACCCGTTAGAATAATCAGCTGCGTTGGTTTAATTGCCCATGCCTGACGAATAGCTCCCACTAAGGCAGCAATAGCGCCCTGATATAAAGCTGTGGCTGTATCAGTAGCGGGCGACAACAACTCGGTTTCCAGTTCTGCTGAAAATACTTTGGCTGTTTTACTTAATACGGCTTCCTGCTGCAGTTTTTGCCCGGCTAAAATCCAGCCGCCCTGATGTGTTCCTGTGCTGCTTAACCAATCAATAGTTAAAGCAGTGCCGGCGTCTGCTATTAACAGATCTGTATTGGGGTATAACTCTGCTGCAGCAACTAACGCCAACCAGCGGTCCACCCCTAATAAATGCGGCTGCTGATAACTATTAGTCACGCCAAAAGCCTGAGCGTCACTGCGGATTTGAATAAAAGGGATAGCAGAAGGAATTTGTTGGCGTATTGCCAATACCCGGTCGTCCGCCGCCACACTGGCGCAATACACTGCATTTATTGATGACCACTGTTCTGCGCTGATGTTTTCCAGCTGTATTTCCGTAAGAGCGCCGACATCATGTAAACGGGCTTTGCTGCGGCTATTGCCTATATCCAGTAATAATTCCATCAAAGCGCCTTTCTTAAGCTAAGTTCACCGCCATAAAAGCTTTGCTTCTGGCCATTGATATCCAGCACCAGCCCCCCCTGCGCATCCACACCTGCACAAAAACCTGTGATGGTTTGACTGCCACTGGACAAAGTCACCTGCTCCCCGGCAAATTGATCCAACAGATTAAAAGCCTGCACATAACCGGCAAATCCCTGCTGACTGAACTGCTGCAATTCCAGCACCAGCTGATGCTGTAACAAAGCCACCAGCAAATTACGGTCAATGTGCTGGCCTAAAGCCGAAGTTAAATCGGCCCAGGGTTGATCGACGGCTTTATCAGTCTGATCCGGCATACGGATATTTAAACCCAAGCCTATCACCACATCACACTGGGCATGAGTCTGACCCGCCAGTTCAACTAAAATGCCACCGAGTTTTTTATGTTCCAGGTATAAATCATTGGGCCATTTTAACCGCACTGGTAATTGCCATTGTTGTTGCAGCACTTTAGCGACTGCCAGCCCTACCACTAAACTTAAGCCCATAGCGGCCTGAATGCCTTGCTCCAGTTGCCAGTACATCGAAAAATACAAATTGCAGCCAAAGGGTGAAAACCACTGCTTACCCCGTCGGCCCCGGCCAGCGGTCTGGGCTTCTGCTACCAGCACAGCGCCTTTTTCCAGCCCTACCCCATCTTTAAGCTTTTGCATCAGCTGGCTGTTGGTGGAATCTGTTACGGACTGCACCCAAACCGGCGCCTGTTGTTGCTGCCGTTGTTTAATCAGCGCTGCATCAAGCAACTGCACAGGCTGGGCCAGACGATAGCCTTTGCCTTTAATTTTGTATAAATCCAGACCATAGTGCTGCAATTGCTCTAAGTGTTTAGCCACAGCAGTGCGACTGATACCCAGTTGTTCGCCCAGCCATTGGCCTGAACATAAAGCGCCATCGGCCAGATAATGCACCAGTTGCCGCTGTACGATCAGGCTATGGGGTAAAGTTTTACGCTGTTCACTGGCCAAGTAAGCGCACCTCAGGTTCCAGCTGAACCGCAAATTGTGTCAGGACTTTTCGCTGGATCAGGGCAATCATTTGCTGTAATTCTGCGGCTGTACCCTGGCCAAAATTCACCAGCACCAGCGCTTGTTTTTCATAACAGCCGACATCGCCAATACGCTGACCTTTTAAACCTGTTTGTTCTATCAGCCAACCAGCCGCCAGTTTAACCTGACCATCAGCTTGTGGATAAAACGGCATTGCCGGATAAGAATGTTGAATAGCGTCAAACACAGACTGGCTGACCACAGGGTTTTTGAAAAAGCTACCACAGTTTGGCAATACGGCCGGGTCTGGTAATTTGGACTGACGCACAGCGATCACAGCCTGTGCAACGTCAGCAACACTGCTGTGTTGGTTTAAATGCTCCAGGCCTTTGTAACCTGATTTCGGCTGGCCCTGCTTTTTCAGCGTCAGACCCACAGCCACAATCACCCCCTGACCGGCCAGCAGGCTTTTGAACAGACTGTCACGGTAGGTAAAACCACAATCATTTTTGTTTAAACGCTGCACCTCACGGCTTTGCCAGTGAAAAAAATCGACATAGTCACAGCAGTCGGCCAGCTCTGCGCCATAAGCACCAATATTTTGTACCGGAGCAGCACCTACGCTGCCAGGTATTAAGGATAAATTTTCCAGACCCCACCAACCCTGAGCTACAGTCCAGCTGACCAGTTGATGCCAGTTATCCCCTGCTTCTATATGCAGTTGCACTTGTTGATCGTTTTCTGACAGCACAGTCCTGCTTTTGGCTAAATAACGTAATACAGTGCGGTTTTGATCAGTCAGGAAAATACTGTTGCTACCCTCGCCCAATACCAAAGGCGGGACTGCAGGCTGAAAAGCTATTAACTCAGCCAATGAGTCCAACTCGACCAATTCGGCAAGTTGTGTATCCAATGCAAAAGTGGAATAGGATTTAGCAGAGAGCTGCTGTAACAGACGCATAAAAGCACCAAAAAACCAAAGTGCGCTTATTCTACTGAATCCAGAGCAGCAGACCAAAAAAATCTCAGTGTTGGGCAGGAAAAAACGCCATTAACCCAAAGCGAAATTTATGGCATCATGGCCCATACAGATCCAAGCAGGTCCAACCAGAGAGTTTTATGTTACATCACACTTTTATTAAAGTCCGGGGTTATCACCTTGATGGTTATCAGCACGTCAATAACGCCCGCTACTTAGAATTTTTGGAAGAAGCACGCTGGGGTTATCTGGAGCAACATGGCGATATCGAACATTTTGAACGGCTGGGTCTGGCCTGGGTGATCGTCAATATCAATATTAACTACAGAGCTCAGGCTACTATGGGCCAGCAACTGCGTATTGATACCGAATTCAGTGCTATTAATACCAAAAGCTCTGTCATTCATCAGAAAATTTGGCTGGACGGTACTGACACATTAGTGGCCGACGCCAATATTACTTTTGTTTGTTTGGATAAAAATACCGGTCGTGCAGTGGTGATTGAAGGGGATTTAAAAAACCGTCTTGAGCCTCGTCTGGCCAATCAGGCGGCCAGTTAAAGCAAAACCCGTTAAAACAAAAAGAGAAGCCAGTCCTTTGGCTTTTTTTTATTCCATCTACTTAGCCCTTAGTACGGGCTGCTGCATGTATAGAAACTTGCTTTACTGCTATCCAGACTAATAGGGGCTAGTTGGTGTGTAGAAACTTGCTTTACTGCCATCCAGACTGATACGGGTTGGCACTATAGAAGTAGTGTTATTAATCAGGTTGTACTGATCGCCGCTCACCAGTTTATACCGCAACAGGTTATTGACCTTCACAGGCTGGCCACAGCTGGTTTGAGCATACACAGTCTGAGCATCAGATTTCAGGATATAGACTTCGTTAGTGCCATCCACTATGCCCTGTCCTGCACTGTTAACAAACAACGAAGTCGCTTCTGAAATAGCAACTACACGGCTGGCAGCTCCAACTTTCGCCTGAAACACCATAGAGCGCCCCATCCGATCACGTTGACGGAAGTGGGTATCGTTGATCACGCCTTGCATCGCAGGGAAGTTCAGGAAACCTGTACTGATGTTGATGGTTTCATGGCAGAAATCCGTCACTGCTTCAGCACTGATAGCACCAGCTACCCCATCCGGATCATAAATATGCTGACTCAGCACATGGTCACCAGCTGAAGTACCACCCACTACACCACCTTTGTCATACACATGCTGAATAGCAGCCTGAACCTTGGTGCCTTGCCAGGCATTCAGATAAGCCGACTGATCACCACCTGCCAGCCAGACAAACTCAGCCGAGCGGATAGCCCAGTCCACATAATCCATATTGGCTTTGGTCACTGTATCCACAATAATAGTTTCGACAGAAGCTGCATTGGTTAAGCCCTGCAGGTAACTGTTATACGCATTGGTGCCAGAAGTACGCAAAACTACAATATTACCCCCCTGGATATGCGGTCCTACTCTCAGGCTAAAAGCATTATCCACATCAGTGCCACCGCCCATCAACAATAAGGCAGGGTTGGACAAGGTGACGCAAGTGTCAGTGGCAGAGCCTGTCATATAACTGGTTAAATTGCTGGGTTTTGACGGCCGGGCGCCGTAGTTACAGCCTCCTGTTGGAGGAGGATTTTCACCACCGCCGCCGCCCGTACTACCGACAAAGTTTGCAGTCAGTTGATAGGTGCCAGTACCGCTATAACGGGTCACTTTAATGTAATGCCGCCCTGCCGGGGATGCGGTATAAGTACCGGTTTCCGGATTAGCACTGCTTTGGCCCGACATAATGTAACTACCTGAGCTGCGATACAAAAACCAGTCAAAGTCTTTGCCAGAGCCATGACTTAAACTGACGCTGATATCTCCGGTTGCTGTGGTGTCAAAATAATACCAGTCGACATCCGAACTACTGCCTATGCTGGCGGCTACTGCGGTGCCACTGCATAAAGCCCCATCGGCTGCGCTTTCGGTATTATTGTTTTCGCTTTCTTGTTGCAAACAGGCGAAGCTGTGGCTGCTGAATAGCAACGCCAACACGCCTAAGAGAGGTGCTTTCATTTTTATTTTCCTGCTTCTTTTTATGATTTTAAAACGGCCAAAGGCCATGGTTTTACAGGCAGCCGCAAAGCTGCATATAAAATTCGGTCAGATTAATTGCGGATATTTATTCGTCGAACCACTCGGACAAGTGGTAATCAGTGGAGCACGCATGCAGATTTGCCGGAGCTGCTGTCCGGGCAAATGTGATAAAGCAAGCGTGAATTGAAGTCATAAAAGGTCAAAACTAAATAGTCGATGTCACTTAATATTTATGCATTTGCTTTTTCTGTCAAGGCGAAATTTTATACTCTTATCAAGTTCCTTTCATAGGGCAGGTGTTTGACCGCAAAACTCATGACAACTCTATTTGGGTATGCAAAGCTAAGTCGTTGTTTATTAGGGGAGTCATTAAAGTGGATATCATTAGTTGGGAAGAGTTTGGAGTTGTTGAGCTGCGCACGGGCACAGTGATCGAAGTGACAGATTTTCCGGAAGCACGCAAGCCAGCTTATAAACTCAAAGTAGATTTTGGCCCTGACATCGGAGTGAAACAATCCAGTGCTCAAATCACAGCCTTGTACAGCAAAGAACAACTGCTGGGTAAACAAGTGATTGGGGTAGTCAATTTCCCGACCAAACAAATAGGCCCTTTTCGCTCCGAATGCCTGATCACAGGCTTTTACCGACCTGATGGTGCTGTAGTTTTAGCTGTGCCGGAACAAGCGGTGCAGAATGGCAGTAAATTGGCATAACAAATTATTTACCTAAAGCCTGATTGCATATAACATTCTGCGGCTATTTCATTAGGTGGTCAGGAACAACGGATGTTAAGAAAAGTATTTACCTTTGCAGCTTTGCTGCTCCCTCTTTACTGTCATGCAGATCTGTATCAGGCAATTCAGGCCTACAAATCGCAAAACTACGTCGAAGCCAAGGCGGAATTCGAACAGCTCCTTGACTCAGGAAACTCCGGAGCAGCCTATTTTTTGGCACTGATGGCACTTAATACTGAAGCTGAACAAAAAGATCTGGTGCGTGCTTACGCCTACTTTTCTTTAGCAGTACATTTAGGCGAGCAAAGTGCGTTAAATGACATGCATAGGTTAGAAGCTGAGTTGTCAGAAAGCCAGAAACAGCAGGCAACAGACTTATACCACCTACTCCAAAAACACAGTGTGCCCGGATACACAGCAAACGAATTTGAGCAGCCTGCATGGGATAATGTGCGGCAACGCCTTAAAACTGTAGCGCCTCAATATCCACAAACTCTTGCACGCAAAGGTTTGCCTGGATTTACTAAATCCCGTTTTGTGGTAGATAAGGCTGGAAATGTGGTCTACGTCAAAACTGTATACAGCGTGCCGGAAGACAGCTCTTTTGCTAAAAAGACAGAAAATGCACTGATGGAATGGAAGTTCGGTCAAGCCGGCAATATTTCACTGCACAAGATACAAATTGATTTCGGCTTAACAGTGGCAGGTAAAGACTTCCCACATCTGGAGCAAGAACGGAAATCATCCATGGTCAAGGCTCTGGCTGAATCAGAGTGGAAAGCAGCTTTTGCCGGGCGTGCTGTCTCTCAGCTAAATACCACCACCTTACTAAGCTATCTGATGAATGAACGGAGCTTCTACGCTGTATCCGGAGCCGCAGTAGTTACACCACCAACTATGGCAGATATCGATTCGATCGCTTACGTAAAACCCGGACAGGGCAGGAAAATGCCTGTATTTCCGGGCAAAGCTCTGGTACAGGTGAATGCGGATCAGCAAATAGAAAAGATAGAAAGCAACTTAACTCCACTCCCTTTAGCCAAAGGCCAAAGTTTGTCCGACCTGGAACCACGCTATTACCGGATCAGCCCATTTAACCTGCATCATGGTACTCAAAAACCACCTCTGTTTGCAGAAGACCAAATGTATCTTGAAGCTCTTATTGCCGTACCAGTTGAGTGGACTCCAACCTTTTGGCTGGATCAGGCTGCCCGTAATGGCGTACTGGCAGCGCAACGGGCCCGGGCTCTGGATCAGCCTTACTGGTCAGAATACTTAAAGAGAAAAAACGATGCAGATGCCTTAGGTTGGTCTGCCATTGAGTTGCTCAGCGAAAACAAATTAGCAGAAGCAAGAATAGCTTTGGCCACAGCTAAAAATGCGGGCTTCAAAAGCACCAGAGCGCTGGACGCCTTATTCCAATAAAGCTTTAGCCCATACCGCCAGCTTTTGCTCTTTGCTTTGACTGGCATGAGCAGGGCTGCTGGACGGCAGTTGAATATACTCTATATCAGTGCGGTGTTTCAAAAGCGGCAGCAGATGACGTTTAAACTCTTCTGCTGCTTTGGCGCCATTAAAACAAATCTTTAAAATTTGCGGTTCTGTTTCCAGCAATTGCGGTATCGCATTACAAATCACGCTGCTTTTTTTAATGGCACTATCCAGGCTGCCGGGTCGTTCGCAGTGTGCAATCACATCCCATAAAGCTATACCTTGCTCTGTCAGCAACTGGCAACGCTGCTGGTAATCAAGCTCTGTCGGAATGGCAAACAGCTGCTGCATAAAAGGCCAGAATAAATTGCGGGGATGGGCGTAATAACGTTGCTCAGTCAGCGAAGCTGCGCCAGGCATACTACCCAGCAACAGAAAACGAGGCCTGACACCAAGGATTGGCGCCAGACCTGTTAACAGTTCAGAGGACATAAACTAAATTTTTAAACCCGGCTGATACTGCATCGCCTTTTGCCAGGCCAGCTCAGCTTGCATAGGCTCACCGTCCTGCTCGGCGCAATAAGCAAGTGTTGCATAAAGCACTGCATCTTCCTTGTGATCACGCAACCAGTGCTGCAGTTGTTTACGCAGCAATACTACATGACGTTTTAACGGAATTTGTCTCAGCACAGGCCATACCAATGGCAAGTCACTATAAGCCAGGTGATCAACCAGCAACTTTTCAGCCTGCTCAGCCTGACCCGCTTTCACTTTAGCCCAAACCCGGCCCACTACAGCAGCCATCGACTTACGCTCTTTCGATGGCAAAGCCAGCCAATAATCACTGCTTTCGTCAAACACGCCCTGGGCTGCCAGATTACGGATGGCCTGTGGGTAAATCTGATAACGCTGCGCTTGCCACTGTGCTTTAGTAAACCATCTTTGCTCTATGGCTTTTAGTACAGTATGAAAAACTTCAATATTATGACCCGCAGCCAGCAGAGATTGGAAATACAAAGGCGCTAATAAAGGGGCGTCAGCAGGCAACAGCATATGAGGCTGTAATAACTCCATCGCCGCTTTAGCCTGATTCTGACGTAGCAATAAATCGGCTTTGACATAACAACTCTGAGCCTGGGTTGCATCCAGTTGCTCAGCAAGCTGCATAGCTTTGGTCGCATGTCCGGCCTGCAACGCAGCGTAACAAGCCATACTCTGGCGCAGTATAGTGAATTCAGGCATAGCGTCAGAGCGATCAAAATACTGCTCAGCATCCTGAAAACGGCCAGCCGCTAAAGCCAAAGCCGCTTGTTCAAAAGCTAAACGGGCTTTGCGTTGCTGACGACCACGAAAGGGGTTTAAGGTCCAGTTACGAAAACCTGATAAGGGTCGCAGAATACGTAAACTCAACCACAACAAACTCATGCTCAACAGCAAAACAATGGCAAAACCTATCAGCGTCATTTCCACTGTCCATGGACCCAGCACCAGCATCAGGTAGCCCGGATTCTGCGTCAGCCAAGGTCCCACCCACATGGCAGCAGCCAGCAGTAAAACCACTATCAGCAAACGGATCATTGGCTGCTCTCCACCATGCTTTGACGCATCACCTGATCAAGCACAGCTGTGGATTCCAGCGCCGCAGGGGTCGGAAAAGCTACAGCTAAACCAGCCAGTTGTACCAGCTGTTCAGATGCGGAACTGACTTGTGGATCTGCAGCTGCAAAATAACGCTGCAAGGTATCCATAGCCTGCTGCAATGCAGCCTGATACAGATCTGGCTGATATTTCATAGCGGCCAGCTCGGCCAATAACAACTGTTGTTGTAAGGTATTACGTAAACTCAGTTGTTGACCTGCAGTTAACACCGACAAATCTTCCGGCTGAGTCGGGCGCACATGCACCAGTGAACTCCAGAACGAATTCCAGTGGTGGAGCAGAGTATCTTGCCAGTCCGCCTCTGTCGCAACAACTACAACTGGTGTTTCATCCAGTACCCGCTCACTTTGGCGCAAAGGTAAATCGTTCACAGTTTTGCGTAAGCTGGTTAAAGCCAGCTGAATTTTGGCTAAATCCGGCACTGTGCTTTTTTGCAGTTCAGCTAAATCAGTTTGGATCGCCTGACGAAGCGGCTGCATGCTGCTGTCCTGCAATAAAGCCAGTTGCTGTTCAGCGCCTTGCAACAAACGTAACGCTGCTGGCATATCCTGCTCTAACCAGATTTTTTGTCCGGCCAATTGCAACAGCTGTTGAAGTTGCCACAACTGCCAGGTGCGGCCATTACTTAATTGTTTTTTGCTCTCCAGTTGCAACTGCACTAAAGCCTGTTGCTGCTGTAGATCCAGAGTTTCCTGCTGTTTTTGCTGATCCACAACCAGCGCCATTTGCTGCTGCACCTGATCGGTCAGTTGTTGCAGTTGCTGCTTAGCTTGTTCCGTTTGTTGCTGTTGCTGCTGTTGCAGTACCAGCTGTTGTTGTTGCACTGCTGTCCATTGTGGCCATAACCACCAAACCGCAGCGACAATAGCGGCAACCAACACTATATTTAGTAATAAAGAAAAACAGGCGACAGCGCGGCCAGTTTTTACAGGCCTTGGGTTTTCACTTTTAGGCGGTTCTTTATTTAGCGAATTGTTTTTTATCGGTTCTTTTTTAACCGGCTCATGTGGAAGTGGAGATTCAGAGGCGGTAACAGCCACCGGCGTATCAGTCATGACAAGTTCCTCTTAACTGGCAAATAGCCTCCAGTAACGCCTGATCATTGGCACTGGCTGACAAATAAATACGGGACTCTAAAATCCCAAGTTCTATAGCGGCTTCTTTCATCCGCGGGCTGACCATTATCCATAACTGTTGCTGTAACCAGCTATGTTGCTCTTTGGGCAATAATTCAAAAATAAGCTGTAAAATTTCGTTGCTGGTGACCACAATACATTGAATATGTTGCTGATGCCACTGGTCTGACAAGCTTTGTCCATCCAGCAGCAAAGGTACTCTGCGATAACTTTGCACATACTGAATATGGGCACCCCGTTCCATTAAACCTTTTTTAATCAGCTCACGACCGGCATTCCCTCGCACTATGACAATGCGTTTACCAGCGACATCCTGCAGTTGTGGCAAAGCCAACAAGCCTTCACTGCGCTGATCTTGTGGCACCAGCACTTCGCGGCCACTGCATTTTTCCAGCACTGTGGCTGTTGTGGTGCCTACAGCTATTAAAGGTGCAGTGATTTTCTTGCAATCATATTGTTGTTGTAAACAGCTGACCGCACTGACGCTGACAAAAATAACCTGATCAGCCTGCTCCAGCAGAGTGCCTGCCTTGGCTTTTAATGGCACTAATTGGGTGGTGATCAAAGGTTGATATAAATACGGAATTTCCAGTTCATCTAAACTGGCCAGCAACTGATCCGCCTTGCCTGCTGGTCTGGTGATCAGTACCGGGCTTAGTGGATCCAGCAGTGGAGTCGTCACGCCAATCAGGCCTGACGATAGACCGCATCTAAAATGCGATCTGCGCCTAACGCCAATAACTGTTCCGCCAGTTGCATTCCCAACTGTTCAGCTTGTTCTGCAGATCCTTTGATTTCTGAACGTAAAATTTCAGAACCATCCAGTTGTCCAACTAAACCACGCAACCAAAGTTCATTCTGCTGAAAGACAGCAAAAGCACCAATAGGCACCTGACACCCCCCCTGCAGCTTGCGGTTCATCGCTCTCTCTGCCAGCACACAAATGCGGGTTTCTTTATGTTCCAGCGGAGCTAACAGTTGCTGCACCAATAGATCATCAGTACGACATTCAATACCAACAGCACCCTGACCATTAGCCGGTAAACTGGTGTCGACTTCTAAAAAGCTGGCAATGCGCGCTTCAAAACCTAAACGTATTAAACCGGCCGAAGCCAGAATAATGGCATCAAACTCCCCCGCATCCAGCTTAGCGAGACGGGTATTCACATTGCCACGTAAGTCTTTAATTTGTAAATCCGGCCTGATGGCTTTGATTTGACACTGACGACGTAAACTTGAGGTTCCCACCACTGCACCTTGTGGTAAATCAGCCAGTTGTTGGTATCTGGTGGAGACAAAAGCATCACGCGGATCTTCACGCTGGCAAATGGTATGCAGCATCAAACCTTCAGGAAAATCGACAGGCACATCTTTCATACTGTGCACTGCTATATCAGCACGGCCTTCCAGCATGGCGGTTTCTAACTCTTTTACAAACAAACCTTTACCACCAATTTTGGCCAAAGGTGTATCCAGAATTTTATCGCCCTGAGTCGACATAGGCACCAGCTCAACTCGCAAACCAGGGTGAGCGGCTTCCAGTTCGGCTTTGACAAAGTTGGCTTGCCACAAGGCTAAAGCACTTTTACGGGTGGCAATACGAACAAGCTGCATAGGAACTCCTTAAACCGGAAAAAACAACACCAGCACAGAGAGATAAAAACTGGTTTGTCTGAAAATGCCGCTTAGTATATACCCAAACTCACCGCAGCGGCAGGGCTTGTCCCTGTCCGTCTAACCTGGAATACAATGTCAGAGCCAACAAAGTTGCGGCTGCAAAGACCAGGGGTATTTTATTGATAATGAAAATGATGACTAAATAATAAATTTTGCTGTGGATCCAGAATTTCGACCCTCCATTCGCCTTTTTGACTGCTGTCGAATTCTTTTCTGCTGTAGGTACGCCAGTAATCCAGTTTGACCGGCAGTTTAATCCGGGTCATCAGCTTGCCTTCGTAGTACCACAAATGTTCAATGCTCTGGCCATTTAAACCTTTGATTTCAGAATACAAAGCCAGCTGTGGCACAGCTGTGGCATCAATCTGTTCACCTAAACTGCGGGCTTGAGCTGAAGGGGGCTCGTTGGTCAGCAACGCCAGCCTTAATACACCAGAGTCGGCTTCAAATAAGGGCGCTGCTGTTTCAACTTCAACCAGAGCGGTTTCAGCGACCACTGCCTGTGCTGCTGTAATGGTATTTTCCACTACAGCAGCTTCTGCTGGTTTTGTTGCACTAGCCACGGCCCCGGTTTCAGCAGCCACTGCTTCAGTTTTAACCAGTACAGGCTCCGGTTCGGGGTTTTGTGGTACAGCTTCCAGCACCAGCTCTGGAGTCGCCACTTCAATAGATTCAGAGGTCATGGCAACAGGAGCTGTGGCAGCCACAGCTGTCAGCTCGATATCAGCTGAATCCAGATGTAACCAGCCATACAACAACACAGCAGCAGCACAAAGCGTCAGAGCAGCACCGCTAATACGACGCCAGTGCCACTGCTGCTCTGTTGTTGGTTCTGGCAAATCACCCGAGGCCGCTGCCGCAGCGCCCAGACTGACCCGAACCACCAGTTTTTCCTGTGCTGTTGTCACTTTTTTTGTTCCATTTTAAAGTGCTGGTAATTGTTGCTGAATAAAACGACTGACATCAGCAATTTGTTGTGGGCAAACACTATGGCCCATTCGGTACTCGGCCCAATTGACATTAAAGCCGGCAAATTTCAGTGCGTTAAAAGCCGCCTGACCTGCGCTGTAAGGCACCACTTCATCATGAGTACCATGATTCACCAGCACAGCAGTGCTTTTATTGGCCGTGGTCATTTCTTCTTTCAGCTTGCCTGGCACAGCCATATAGGTTGAAAGCGCCATCACACCGGCCAGTTTATAAGGCAGACGGGGTAATAAATGTAGCGCAATAACGCCACCCTGACTAAAACCTGCCAATAAAATGCGATTCGCCGCAATACCCTGCTCTATCAGTTTGTCTATTAAGGCGGTTACTGCAGCCGCAGATTCACGCACACCTGTTTCATCTGCTCTGTCGTTTAAATCCCAGGTTTTAATATCGTACCAACCGCGCATCTGCATACCACCGTTGATAGTAATAGGGCGTACAGGAGCATGAGGGAATAAAAACCGGATGCCCGACGTTTTTGGCAAACGCAATTCCGGCACTATAGGGGCAAAACCATCACCCGAATCACCTAAACCATGCAACCAGATCACAGCGGCATCGGCCTGACCTGCGGGTTTTACATCTACAAAAGGAAGTAACGCCATTGTAATTCTCTATTGATTTATTCTGTTTGCTGACCGCATCACTCAGTAGTTATCGGCAAGCACTACGTTTTGACCAGACTGTTTACTAAAGGCATCCGAAATCAAAGCCCAAAACTCAGAACCTGTTCTGTTATCAATCCAGACACCGTCTTTTAATTCAAAATGGTGGCCGTTAAATTTAGTCGCTACCCACAGCTGATGCAGCGGAGGTTGTTTATTAATAATCACCTTACTGCCATCAGGAAAGCTGATACTTAACAAGCCACCGTGCGACTCATAATCCAAATCCAGGTCCAATGCTTCGATAGCGTCTTCCACCGCAAGCAGCACCTGATCGGTCAGTTCGTCATATTCTACGTCATTCATCGGTTTCACCTGTTTGCTTTTGCTGTTAAGGATGCGATTATAGAGCGCAAAATAATTAATGAAATAAAAACCATGAATACAAAGCGACAAAGACTGGTGTGCATCCTGTTGCTCAGCCAATGGTTACTGGCCTGTGGCCAAAAAGGTCCTTTAACATTGCCTCAAACCCCACAACCCAATAAGGCGCAAACAGAACAAGCTGCGCCAGCCGATCAGCCAGTAGTATCAAAGGAACAGTAGTGGATTACTTTAATTATCAGGATCAGAACTTATTTGCCGAAGATGTTGCATTAGCCGATATTGCTGCAGAATTTGGCACGCCAACTTATGTCTATTCCCGCGCTACTATCGAGCGCCATTACAAAGCTTTTGCTGAGGCTGCGCCAGGCCGTGACTTATTAGTCTGTTACGCCGTTAAAGCTAATAGCAATATAGCGCTGTTAAACCTGCTCGCCCGCCTTGGCAGTGGTTTTGATATTGTGTCTGAAGGTGAATTGCGTCGTGTGCTGCAAGCAGGTGGCGATGCGAAAAAAGTGGTGTTCTCAGGTGTAGGTAAATCTGTCACTGAAATTGAGTTTGCCCTGCAAACCGGTATCAAGTGTTTTAATGTGGAATCTATTCCTGAGCTGGAACGTATTCAGCAAGTGGCCAGCCGTCTGAATATTATTGCGCCTATTTCTATTCGGGTGAACCCGGATATAGACGCCAAAACCCATCCTTATATTTCTACCGGTTTAAAAGCCAATAAGTTTGGTATAGATATTAACGACGCTGTGGCTATGTACCAGCAAGCTGATGCCGCTTCGCATTTAAAAGTCTGTGGTGTGGATTGTCATATCGGCTCACAACTGACTGAAACTCAGCCGTTTTTAGATGCCTTAGATAAATTACTGGCCTTGATCGACAAATTAGCTACGCTAGGTATCCACTTAAGTCATATAGATATTGGTGGCGGTTTAGGTGTGCCTTACGATGGTGAAACGCCGCCACATCCTGCTGAATACGCAGCCAAAGTAGTAGAAAAACTGGAAGCTTATCCACAGTTATCCATTATTTTTGAACCAGGCCGCGCCATTATGGCCAACGCCGGTGTACTGCTGACCAAAGTAGAGTATTTAAAACCTGGCCAGGAAAAACATTTCGCTATTGTTGATGCGGCCATGAACGACTTAATTCGCCCGGCGCTTTACAGTGCATGGCAAGCTATTATTGCTGTGCAGCAAAAGCCGCATCTTCCAGCCGTAACTTACGATGTGGTAGGTCCGGTCTGTGAAACCGGCGATTTCCTCGGTAAAGATCGCGCTTTAGCGCTGGAACCAGGTGATTTACTGGTGGTGCGCTCAGCCGGCGCTTATGGTTTTACCATGAGTTCCAACTACAACAGCAGACCCAGAGCCGCAGAAGTGCTGGTGGATGGTGACCGCAGCTATTTAGTCCGCCAGCGTGAACAATGGCAGGACCTGTGGCGCGGTGAACAGTTGGTGCCCTGAATGATCCCAGACAATAAATTTAAAGATCGTCCCCACCAAAGCTTAGTGCATTTCTCAAAAATGCACGGTTTGGGCAATGACTTTATGGTGATAGATGCCGTCAGCCAAAATGTGTTTTTAACCAAAGAACAAATCAAAAAGCTGGCCGACCGTAACTTTGGGGTAGGTTTTGACCAGTTGCTGATGGTGGAACCGCCTTACGATCCGGACCTGGATTTTCATTACCGCATTTTTAATGCTGACGGTTCTGAAGTAGAACAATGTGGCAACGGTGCACGCTGTTTTGCCAAGTTTGTCCGGCATAAAGGCCTGACCAATAAATATAAAATTGCGGTCAGCACCAAGTCGGGCAAAATCACTTTGTATATAGAGCAGGATGGTCAGGTGACTGTCAATATGGGCGTGCCGCAGTTTGATCCGGCCAAAGTGCCTTTTAAAGCACAGAAACAAGAGCTGAACTATATTTTGCACAGCGAAGACGCTACCACTTTATGTGGCGTAGTTTCGATGGGCAATCCGCATGCGGTGATTTTGGTCGATGATATTCAGACTGCTCCTGTGCATCAGTGGGGGCCGGTTTTTGAAAATCATGAACGTTTCCCTGAGCGCGCCAATATAGGTTTTATGCAGGTGCTGTCCCCTTCTCATGTCAAATTAAGAGTATGGGAACGGGGCGCTGGCGAAACTATGGCCTGTGGCACTGGCGCTTGCGCTGCTGCAGTCATTGGTCAGATGCAGAAAAAATTACAAACCCAGGTAAGGGTAGATTTACCAGGCGGCTCCTTACAGATCCGCTGGCAAGGGCCTGGTCAACCCGTCAAAATGACAGGACCAGCCGAACATGTTTTTGATGGACAATTATTCTTATGAGCGACCTTCCTCTCGATACAGCACTGGTAAACCCTGAACTGGCCGAAGCCAGCCTGATTGTTGATTATCTTTATGATCATCCGGAATTTTTTCTTGAACATCCGGAGCTGGTAAGCCGTTTGCGTTTACCGCATCAACAGCGCGGTGTGGTGTCTTTAGTAGAACGTCAGCTGGAATTACAACGCGAAAAAATCCGTTCTTTAGAAGACGACATTACCCGCCTGATGGGCATAGCCCGCCAGAACGAACAGATTTTTTATGCGCTGAACGATCTGCACCTGCAGTTACTAAAAGCGGCCGATCAAACTGCTTTGCTGGAAGCCTTGCAGGCTTTTACCGCCCAAATGCCGCATGTGCAAGGTTGTGTATTGGTTGATTTGCAGCAAAAGACCGATCAGGTCGCGCAGTTACAGCTGATTTTACAGCGCCGTTTAAGTGGCAAAACTTATTATTTTGGCCGGATGAACCGCGACGAAATGGCCGCTTTGTTTGAACCTCATATTCATTCGGTATCGTTACAACTGTTAAAGTTATCGGAAGAGCAACAGTTCCTGCTGGCTTTTGGCAGCGACTCAGACGAGCATTTCCAGCCAGGCATGGACACCTTATTTTTAGACCATCTGGCGAAACTGGTATTGGCTGTTTTACCCTCTTATGTTGCCGCCTGAATTAGCCCATTGGCAAGCCGATCTGTCGGCTTTCCTGGCTTATTTAAAGCATGAACGGGGGTACAGCGACAAAACCTTAATCAGCTACCAATTACAACTTTGTGCTGTAGCCAGTCAAGTGGCGGAACAAGCCAGCCATTGGGTCGAGCTGACAGAAACCCAGCTGCAACTGCATATTTCCTCATGCCGCAAAACCCTAAAAGCCCGCAGCTTAGCGCTTAGAGTGGCGTCTTTGCGCAGCTTTTACCGTTATCTGGTGCAGCAAGGCAAACTGAAAGAAAACCCGGCGTCTTATTTACAGGTGCCCAAGTTTGATAAACCTTTGCCAAAAAACCTCGATGTCGATCAGGTGAATCATCTGCTGGATTTTGACACCAGCGAAGACGCCCTCGCCTGCCGCGACAAAGCAATTCTGGAGTTGTTTTATTCATCAGGTTTACGGCTGGACGAACTGGTCAGCGCCAATTTGCAGGATATTGACTGGTCCGAAGCATTAATACGGGTGCGTGGCAAAGGCAATAAACAAAGAGTATTACCTATAGGCCGTATGGCGGTAGCCGCCATTAAAGACTGGCTAAAAGTACGAAGCGCTTATATAGGCACAGAGCCGGATGCATTGTTTTTAAGCAAACAAAAAAGCCGCATCAGCCACAGACAAGTACAACAAAGGGTCAAACTCTGGTCTGAACGTCAGGGTTTAGCGCAGCATTTACACCCGCATATGCTACGCCACTCCTTCGCCACTCATATGCTCGAATCCAGCTCAGACCTGCGCGCAGTACAAGAGCTACTGGGCCACGCCAACCTGAACACCACTCAGGTCTACACCCACCTGGATTTCCAGCAGCTCGCCAAGGTGTATGATAATGCGCATCCAAGGGCGAAGAAGAAGGGTGTTTAACCTTCGAATTCGGCATAGAACAGCTCTAATTCGTCTCGATTGAAATATTGAGCGAATATTTCTTCCCTATTGCCCAAGCCCCAAGCAAATTCTACCTGCGCTTTAAAACGCCTCCAGTCACAAATCAACATCCAATCCCTTACATAACCATATAAGTTGGAGTAATAACCGATCTCTTTACATTTTGATGCGTAATCTGCGGGAATAATCTGATTCAAGTCTTCTGCAGTTTTGATACCAAACTGTCTCAACTCATTTACTAAATCACTGAGGTCACTTTTAATTGGCACCTCATGAAGAACTATTTTATTCGTTTTAGCCCATCCCTCTACAAACTCGTTTAATGACACAGAGTCGATTGTAAAATTCAAGTTCCCCGTACTAGTCTTTCTTTTCACATCTTCAGTATAAGCGTCTATTTTCCTTGAAAGTTCATCAAACCCTTTATCTGCTATTTCAAGCATTCCAGCATATAAATACAAACTTCGTTCAATATCTTTTGGCAAAGTGCTGTTGAATTTGTAATTTCTATCATGCGCCAATTCTGCCCATGCATGTTGCAATACTGTCCTTACCTGAATTTCAAATTTTAAGCCTAGCAACCCCAGAAACTCTGGGAGTTTTGATCTAATTCCACCTAAATCACAGACAAAATGCACCGATCTGTAGCCAATTTGATTTACGTGCAGCCGTTCATCTTGGTTGAGTGAATTATCTATATCAACCCTAAATGTTGATTCAATAACTTCACTTACAACAGATATATCTGACTCAAGATACGTAATCACGCGAATTCCAGTTAAGTCTGTGAGCTGTATCTGTGGGTCTTTATAATTTTTCCTTTTAATTTTATCTAAAACACTAGCTTTGTCTTTTGTTCGGCCAGTAACAGACAAATAGTCTACACCTCTATTTTTCAGTAGGTTCTGCATAATTGTTACTACGGATTCTGTGAGGGCCTTATGTTTTGTTAAAGTTTCGTCAATCCACGAATCATTTTCGCTCATAATAATCCCATTAAACTTATATCTTACCGAATAGGCAGACCCTACCTTCAAAATCAAACCCTGACAAATAATTTTTCCATTCCGGAAAAATCATAAACTTAACCTGACTGATCCCAACCAGCCCCCACTGCATACAACCCAAGCAATTGCGGATAAACTAACAGCACTTGCCAGCGGACACTAAAGCTTATGCGTATTTACAAAGCCCTTTTGCCTTTTAAAGCCATCTCTTTTGATTTGGACGATACGCTGTATAACAACGGCTCTGTGATTGAGCAGGCGGAACTGGCTATGCAGCAAAAACTACTGCAATTAGCGCCTAAGCTTGGCCTGATTGACCCTGAATTCTGGTGGCAGAAACGCAAAGAGCTGGCGGTGCTTAACCCGGAAGTTCGCCACGATGTCAGCCGCTGGCGCTTATTGTCGGTGGAACAGGGCTTAACGGAGCTTGGTATAGGTCGCTGTGAAGCGGGTGAAATTGCAGAACTGGCTTTTAGTGCTTTTTATAATGCCCGCAGTAACTTAATAGTGCCGGATTCGAGCCATCAGTTGCTCAAAGCCTTAGCAGAACGTTATCCGCTGGTCGCTATTACCAATGGCAATGCAGATTTAACACTGCTTGGCATTCGTCATTATTTTCAGCACGCTTATCATGCAGGCCCAAGCGGCAAAATGAAGCCTTACCCTGATATGTTTCATAAAGCCTGTCAGCAACTTGCTATTGCGCCCCATAAACTGCTGCATATAGGCGATAACAGCAAAGCTGATGTGCGGGGCGCGCTGAATGCCGGTTGTCAGGCGGTATGGCTCAAGCATGAAGCTCATTTTCAAACGGCAGTATTGCCTCATCTGCAAATTGATTCGTTAGAGCAGTTACAGGCTTTGCTTTAAGCCCTCAAGGCAATTATCAATAGCCTGGGCATCAAAGCTGGGGTGACAAGCAAGATGGGTATATAATGTCGGCAAATTTTGCGTCAGCGACAGGTACTTACTGCTAATGGATGTCTCTTCTTTACTGGATGGCTTAAACGATAAACAACGTGATGCGGTAGCCGCTCCTCCTCAACATATGCTGGTATTGGCCGGTGCCGGCTCGGGCAAAACCCGGGTACTGGTGCATCGCTTAGCCTGGCTGATGCAGGTGGAACGGGTTGCGCCTTATAGTTTATTGGCTGTGACTTTTACCAATAAAGCCTCACAGGAAATGCGTAACCGTATCGAACAGACCATAGGCGTCAGTTTAAATAATTTGTGGATGGGTACTTTCCACGGTTTATCACACCGAATGTTGCGGGCCCATTATCTGGAAGCAGGTTTACCTCAGGGTTTTCAGATCATCGACTCGGACGATCAATACCGTTTAGTACGTCGGGTATTAAAAGCACTGAATTTAGACGAAAAACACTGGCCACCTAAACAAATTCAATGGTTTATCAACGCCCGTAAAGACGAAGGCCTGCGCCCCGGCACTATGGATGCACATGGCGATTTCAGTCTGCAAACCATGATCAAAATTTACGCCGCCTATCAGGAAATGTGCGACCGATCGGGTTTAGTCGACTTTGCCGAAATATTACTACGCAGCTTCGAGCTGATTAAACAGCAGCCGCAAATTCGTGCTCATTATCAGCAGCGTTTCCGCCATATTCTGGTCGACGAGTTCCAGGATACCAACTCTATTCAGTATGAATGGCTACGTTTATTAGCAGGCACTGACAGTAAAGTGATGATAGTAGGTGACGATGACCAGTCCATTTACGGCTGGCGTGGCGCTAAAGTGGAAAACATTCAGCAATTTTTAGAAGACTATCCAAACCCTGTCACTATCCGGCTGGAACAAAACTACCGCTCCACCGGCACTATTCTAAAAGCCGCCAACTGTGTGATTTCACATAACAGCGACCGTTTGGGTAAAGACCTGTGGACGGACGGCGAACAAGGCGAAGCCATTTCGCTCTATACAGCTTTTAACGAGCTGGACGAAGCACGTTTTATTGTTGGCCGTATTCGGGAGTGGAAACGTGAAGGCGGCAAGCTGATTGAAGCTGCAGTGCTGTATCGTAACAACGCCCAGTCACGGGTGCTGGAAGAAGCTTTAATTCAGGACGGTATTAACTACCGTATCTATGGCGGCTTACGTTTCTACGAACGTCAGGAAATCAAAGATGCTTTGGCTTATCTGCGTCTGATTAATAACAGACAAGATGACGCTGCGCTGGAACGTATTATCAATACCCCGGTGCGTGGTATTGGCGATACCACTATGGACAAAGTGCGGGAAAATGCCCGTTCTCTGCAAGTAACCTTATGGCAAAGCCTGCAGCAAATGCTGGCCAATAAACAACTGACTGGCCGCGCAGCCAATGCGATCAGCACTTTTGTGCAGATGATTGATCAGCTCGAAGCCGACAGCAAAGATTTAAGTCTGGATGAGCAGGCGGATCATGTGATCCAACTATCTGGCCTGATGGCGATGTATAAAGCCGAAAAAGGCGAAAAAGCCCAGACCAGGGTAGAAAACTTAAATGAACTGGTGAACGCCTGCGCCAACGCCACTTATGTCAATACGGAAGAAATGACACCGCTTTCTGCCTTTTTATCTCAGGCGGCATTAGAAGCTGGTGAATATCAGGCTGAAGAACATTCAGACGCAGTGCAGCTAATGACCTTACACAGCGCCAAAGGTTTGGAATTCCCACTGGTGTTTATCTGTGGTTTGGAAGAAGGCATGTTCCCAAGTCAACAAAGTGGGGATGACAGTGAACGTTTGGAAGAAGAACGGCGTTTATGTTATGTCGGTATGACCCGTGCTATGCAGAAGTTGTATTTAACTCATGCCGAAAGTCGCCGTTTATATGGGCAGGAGCAATACAACAGACCATCGCGTTTTATTCGCGAAATTCCTGCCGACTGCCTAGAAGAAATCCGCCTGACCACTAATGTCAGCAAGCCTGCTCAAATGAACCGTTTTGGCAGTGCTGCCAGCCATAGTGCTTTTGAAAATACCGGCTTTAAGCTGGGCCAACGGGTATTACACGATAAGTTTGGTGAAGGCACAGTGCTGAATTATGAAGGTACAGGTCCACAATCCCGTATTCAGGTGAACTTTGACGAGCTGGGCAGTAAGTGGCTGGTGACAGCTTATGCCAGGTTAGAACCAGTTTAATCTATGACAGACCTGCTGCAGATCATCCGTCAGCAACAAAACGCTTATCAGAAGCGTGGCTGGCGTTTACCCATCTGGTTAGCAGGTTCAGAAGATTATACTCAGCAGCAACTTTCTGCTTTAAAGCCAGAAGGCATAAGTTATTGGTTAGGCCATGAGCCCCCTGTCGGCTTTACGCTATTGTCAGCCAAACAAAAGCAGCAATGGCTGGGCACAGAATGTGATGTGCTGGTGGTGGATGCACGTTATTCCGTCGACTGGGATTTAGTAGCTGCCAGCAGTGGTTGCCTAAAATCCGGTGGGCTTTGGTTATTTGTCACCAATGAGCCGGATTTATGGCAACAGCAACCCAACCCTGCCGCTAAAAGAGTGTTGCCTTACCCGCTGGATGCAGCAACTTATACAGGCTTTTTTAAACAGTTTTGGTTAGAGCAACTGCAGGATGCTCATTGGGTACAGCTTATTGAAGGGCGCCCTGCTGTGATTCCAGCCTTACCGGAAGCTATGACCTCAGCTCAGGCTGAATTGCCCTATCGCACAACTGAACAACAAATCGCAGTGGCCGCAATTCATAAAGTAGTGACAGGCCATAGACGCCGTCCTTTAGTACTAACGGCGCATCGTGGTCGTGGTAAATCCAGCGCTTTGGGTATAGCTGCAGCTTTATTAGTGCAACAGGGTAAAACCGATATTCTGCTGACAGGCCCTTCGCCTGTTGCTGTGCAAACTGCATTTTTTATCGCTGCTCATCTTTTAAAAGAGCCCTATCAGCCAGGTCAAAATCAACTGCTAAACGGTACTATTCGTTTTGTGCCTGTGGATGTTTTACTGGCAGAAAAGCAGCAGAACACTGTGATTTTGGTGGATGAAGCAGCTGCTATTCCAACCCCTCAATTGCAGCAACTGACTGATCTGTATAGCCGCTTAGTTTTCGCTACGACTGAACATGGTTACGAAGGCACAGGCCGTGGTTTTCAGCTGCGATTCCAAAGTTATTTACAGCAGCATTGCCCTGGTTTTCAGAAACTGCATCTGCATCAACCTATACGTTATCAGGCGAACGATCCACTGGAGCAGCTGATTTTTAAAGGTTTTTTACTGGAGCAAACTGACTCTGTTTCGGCTGCATTACCGGAAACTCAGCTTGCCAGCTATCAGGTAAAAGACTTACTGCTACAACCTACAAAGCTACAACACATTTTTAGTTTATTAAGCCTGGCGCATTACCAAACCGATGTAATGGACCTCTGGGCTTTATTGGATAACCCGGCACTGAAGCTCTATACACTGGAGCAGGATCAGCAGCTGATCGCCTGTGCTTTGATCAGTTTTGAAGGCGAGCTGGACAAAGAACTTGCTATGGCGGTGTCGCATGGCAAACGCAGAGTACATGGACATTTGTTAGCACAAAGCCTGGCTTTTCATTGCCTGCAGAGTGAACTGGCAGGGCAAAAACTGGCAAGAATTCAGCGTATTGTGGTGCATCCGTCAGTGCAAATTCAGGGACTTGGCAGTCAGTTATTAAGCTTTGTGTTGCAGGATTTACTAGACCAACAGTATCTGATTGGCACCAGTTTTGGCGCCACTTTAGCTTTAGTGAAGTTCTGGCAAAAAGCGGGGTTTATTCCTGTAAAACTTAGCCATCAAAACGAACAAGCCAGCAACGAAGCCTCGGTTTTGATGCTTTATGGTGAGCAGTTCAGGCCTTTACAACAGCAGTTTTCCAGACAGCTGTACTGGCAGCTTGCTGACAAACAACGCGCTTTGGATCCAGCTTTGGCGTTATTGTGGGCAGAGCCTCCTTCTATAGAAATCACACCGCAGCAAAACACTGAATTAGAGCTGTTTCAGGCAGGCTTGCGTCCTTATGAGCTGATAGAAACCCATCTGTTGTGTTGGCTTAATCTCAATTATGCCAAAGTGGATCATCAAACAGCGCTCTTGTTAGTACAACGTCTTTGGCAAAAACAGGACTGGCAGCAGATTTCTTTACCTTCCGCGAAACAAAAGCTGCCGGAGTTATGCAAGCGACTTAAGTTTTTAGACTAAATCTTCTGGTTTTGCTGCCTGTAGGGTGCAATCGCATAGGGTGTTATGGTCTGTAGGGACGTCCCTTGTGGGCGGGCGTTTATGGATTCTTGTAGTGGTCAAGTATTTCCGGACACTAACTTAGGTTGTTCTGCTATCACTGGCGGTAACCCAGCATTAAAGCTGTGTGGCCGCCTGTGGTTGTA
>NZ_JAVDWR010000017.1:0-74502 GCF_031457405.1 Rheinheimera soli
ACTGGAAACCGGCGATGAATCAGTTCATCATCATGTACGGTGATCGTGTATCACTATGATAAACAGCCACTTACACAGAAAATTTTACATACTCCAAAAATTTGATTTTATATTCTGTCTGAATGTATGATTTCCGACCTTTAACCCCTCAATTATACAAACTACAAGGAACTGTATTGATGTTTCGTGTTAAATCTATGGCATGCGCTATTGCCGTGCTTTTATCGACCCCCTTGTCCGCCCTTGAAATCCCACTGTACGAACAAATTCCAAACAGTTCATTGCAGGCAGAAAGCCCACAACCTTTAGTGTTGTCCAACAAAGCCTTGCAACAAGAAAGCTTTGTTCACCTGGCCTCAACTATAGTGACAGGTCACAATCTGATAGCGGCTTCTAACAACACAGGTTTCAGCCTGGTACGTTTTACTGACGGCCAGTACACATTGCTGAAAGATTATACCTTTAAAGAATTAGATCTGGATTCAGGTTCTGTTTTACGTTTTAACTCAGACGCGTCTGTGCTTTTTATTCGGGATTACAATGAAGTCAACGCTTTCTCTGTCGCACCTGACGGTAGCCTGAGCAAACTGGCAACCCATAGCAGTAGCAACAATTACAGGTACAATTACGGTTCTGAAGGCAACAGCTATATCAGCTCTGAATACAGTCAATCCGGGTATAACTTGGTTTTAAATAGTTTTAATGCCAGTGCTAACCGTTTTACGTCAAAAGATTTAGTCCGCCAGCCTAATAATATGAATTTTGCGGTGTACGACGAAAGCAAAAACCTGCTGATTGTCGGCAGTTTTTCATACAGCTCCTACAGACATGAAGTAAAAACTTATAAAGGCGATGCATTCAATCAATTTAGTTTGATTTCAACCATTGAGCTGCCTTCAGGTTCTCTGGGGCAGGATAATGTTGCCTATTCCAGTGATTCAGGAAACTTATTTATTGCTACAGGCACAACCTATCAGTTCCATGTTCAGGATAATGGGGTGTTACAGCAAATTACCAATAACAGTGGTTTTAATTTACCTAATAGTTACCCACGCAAGCTTGTATTGTCTGCCAATAAACTCTTTGCATCCTATAATAGTGAAATTCATGCTTTGTCTTTAACTGGTACAACAATTACTGGCAAAGAAAATTTGTCTAACCAATACTACCCAAGCATAGCGCAATTGGGCGGTAATCTGCTGACTCTGCATAATGAAGGTCTTCATTATTACAGTCAGGGATTTAATGCACCGCGAACCTCATTGCAACGCGGAGCACAAGGCCTTGCATGGGTACAACATGACCCTGCATTAGGCCAGCAAATCCAGTTGGCTGGCAACTACTTACTAAGATCATCCTCACAGTATAGTGAGTTATACAAAGCAGACAGTGCAGGTAAACTCAGTATAGTGAGGACCTATTCCGCCTTTGCAATGATGCCGGAAGATGGAAACGGTCAAGGTACTATCGCCAAACTTAGCGATACAACCATAATAACCGCAAAAGGTAATAAGGCGCGTTTGCTGAGCTTTGATACGGCAACTGAGCGTTTAACTTTGATTAAAGAAATTGACTTAAACAAACTGGTACCTGAAGCAAACAGCTTTAACTATAGCGACAGCATGCGCATGTTAGGTTCTCATTTACTGGTACGGGCTAATTCCAAACTGCATCTGTTTCAGGTTTTGGATAACACTTTGTCTTATTTAGATACAGCGGTAGCAGGTGTAAATAACGTCACGGCAATTCCAGAACTGACTTCGAGCGCTGAATTCAACGGCAAGCTTTACATCTATAACAATGGTTACAATGCTATTCATGAACTAAGTGTTGAAAACAACAGATTAAAGCAAAAAGAAGTGTTCGAAATGCCATCCTCAGGCTGGGGTTCAACACAAGTCGTAGCGGCAGGACAGCAGCTACATGTCAAGTCTGGCTCAACGCTTTATGTTTTCCAACAGATAGACTCTAAATTTACCTTGTTGTCACTGAGCAACATTAACTCTAACCCGCTGTTTTACATTGATAAGAATTTTGCATTAAATCAATACAATTCAGATGCTATAGAAATACTGCAATTTGATAAAACTTCAGGTATTCCAGAAGTCATCAATGATATTACTGTTGATGACTCCTGGTATTTACGAAATGCCTTTATGTTTGGTCCTTATCTTTATCTGCAAAATTCTGAGTCTCCGGCTGGTTTTATACAATTTATGGTCAACAGGGCTCCGGATTTAACCACTACACCTGCCGCAATAGCGTTGCACGAAGGGGTAAGTTACAGCACAGAACTGGCAGGCTTAGTATCAGATGCAGATGCAGGTAATACAGTAGTATTCAGTCTGGTCAATGCAGTCACTGGAATAACGCTGTCAGAACAAGGGACTCTGAGTTATGACGGTAGTGCTTTATCTGCCAGCACAATCACAGTCAGAGCAACAGACAATACAGGTCTGTATTCAGATATCACCCTGACGTTTAATGGCAATAAAGCGCCAGTATTAAGCCAGGAATGGATAGCACCTGCACTGAACCAAAACCAAGCCTTTTTACTGGATTTAAATGAGTTTTTTGTCGACCCTGAAGGTTCTGTATTAAGCTATGAAATCACGTCTACCGCAGCTCTGACGGTGACGGCGAAAGGCATTGTCAGCGGCACTATCACCACAGGACAAGCTCATCAGTTAAACGTAGTGGTAAAAGATAACAAAGGGGCAATCAGTAGCCATACCTTGCCATTAAATGTTAACGCTGCTCCTGTATTATCAGGTTCTGGCAGTCTGACCATGTTCACTGAGGAGACGGTGTCCATTAATCTGGCCAGCCTATTCACGGATGCAGAAGGACAAAGCATCAGTTTCAGTGCAATGAACTTACCTGCAGGCTTAACTCTGTCCGGCAGCACCATTTCTGGCAAAGTGACTACAGCAGGTTCCTTCAGCGCGCTGATCACTGCGACAGACAGTGCGGGCGCCACCTCACAAGCAACATTAAACTTTGTAGCAACTCAACAACCTAAAAGCTCTGGTGGCAGCTCAGGCTGGATTTCGGTCTTTGCTTTAATTGCTTTAGTGTTAGGTCGTCGTTTCAGAAAAGCTTAATTGTTTTTTAATCATAAGGGGCTCAGTTGAGCCCCTTTTTTTATCCACTATGGTTGTGCAAATCAGCTTTTATTCAAAGCAAGAATTAAACACTGACCAGCCACAGAATCTTATGCTCTGCGTGACGGCCAGTGATGTACTGCTACAGACAACAACACCAGTATCAGCAAGGCACTGAATTCTGCACCGTTGCGGCCAGGCCCTACAACAAACCAGCCGACTTTGGCGTGCAAAATGGCAATACCAGTGGCGTAGATGCCAACATACCCCAGACAGACCAGAGTGACATAACGGTTTAAGGCCAGAAATAAAGTGCCAATAATTTCAAAAGCAGTGATGGCGACTGCTATTAATACCCCCATAGGCCAGCCCTGATTATCCAGCCACTGACCAAAAGGTTCTACACCACCAGTTAAAGCTCTGTGCCAACCGTGTGCTCCTATTATTCCTGCGACAGCCAGTCGTAAGGTACCCCAGCCAAAAATCTGTTGTAGTGACATAAAATCTCCCTTCTTACTGCTTTGCTGATTTTTGTTGTAAATGCTGTAACACCAGCATTGCGGCCTCTGCCTGATGCACAGGCACCAGAATATGATCATGAAAAGCGCCGGCAAATACATTACAACTTAAACCGGTATCAGCTAATGCCGTGGCAAAAGCTGCAGTTAAACCAATAGCTTCTAAATCAGAATGTACTGTCAGGCTGATCCAACGCGCCCTGAATAAAATATCCAGTTGATACTCTGCCGCTTGTTGTTCGGTCAGCACTAAGGTCAGACCTTCTTTTTCTTTGAAGCTGGCTAAAGGCAAAGGCCCAAGCCAGCTTTTATCCAAAGGCCAGATACAATACACATAGACTTCTGGCTCCAGTACTGGCTGCATAGTGTTCAGCAACTGGTCCAGAGCTTGAATAGCCTTTGTCATTGATGCTCTCCACTTAGTTATTTGAGTACTACAGGTAACTGGCCTTGCGCTTTGGCCTTTCCAACTAAAAATCCAATCACCGCATCATAAGCTGGCCCTGAAAATGGTCGCTCTGCGGTTTGAGGTTTTTGGTTGTAGCTATAAGTCGCCAGTCGTAAGTCAGCACTGTTGGCAAAATCAGTCAGCTCGTAAGGGGTACGCAAAGACACCATCACAGTTTTTTTGCCTGAAGCTTTAGCTTGCTGCAAGAGCTGCATTAACAAGGTCTTTTGTTCTGTCACCGTTAATTTCATCGCAGGTAAAGCTTGCAAGTCGGCTAATACTCCCAGCTCAGCTGCGCTTTGGGCTGGCGAAATCAGTGAACCTAACACCAGATCAGCCTGAGCTATTTGCTGTATTGCCAGCTTTTGATCAAAAGAGGTTAAATCGCTGCAGCTGACAGACTTTGGCTTTATCCCCCAGCCGCTTAACGCCTGTAACCAGCTTTGGCATTTGGTTTGATCAGGGGCAATCAGGTGTAGTTTTAAAGCGGCCAGATTTAAGGGTAACTGTAATTTATTAGTGCCCACCAGAGTCAGGCTTGCCTCTGCCAGTTCCCTCTCCAGTTGCAGATCCTTTTCTAAACGTCTGGCGTCAGGTAACAGCTTTTGAGCCGGGCTGGCTTTGAGCTGCTGACGCAATCTGGTAATACGCCTGGCCGATTGTGCTATTTCAGCGCTGTCCAGCTGGCCTTGCTGTACAGCCAGCACCACTTGATCAATCAGTTTTGCCAAAGCTGTCATATCAGCAGGAGTTTTCATTTCATAAGGCATCAGCGCTATATCAGCACCAGCAGCAAAAGTGTGGATCACAGCTTCTGCTGGCGTAAAAAACTGACTGATGCCAGCCATATTCAGTGCATCTGTGATGATAATGCCATCAAAGCCCATGTCGTCACGTAACAAGCCGGTCAGAATGGCACGGGATAAAGTAGCAGGCTTAATCAGAGCCTCACCGGATTTGCTGATCAGACGGCTGTTATCCAAAGCCGGATACTGAATATGAGCCGTCATCACCATGGCAGGCTGATGCTGTTTAATCAGTTGGCGAAATGGATATAAATCAACAGCTTCTACCGTGGCTTTGTCATGTTCCACTAAAGGTAAACCTGTGTGGCTATCAACATGAGTGTCACCATGTCCAGGAAAATGTTTAATGGTGCCTAAGACGCCCGCCTGTTGCATGGCATCCAGCATAGCGCCACCAGCCGCTGCTACAGCGACAGGGTTATCGCCAAAGGAGCGGGCATTAATCACAGGGTTAGCCGGATTATTATTCACATCCAGGCTGGGAGCGAAATTTAAGTTAATACCAAGCGAGCTTAATTGCTGCGCTATAGATCGGCCAACATCCTTAGCGTAGCTGTTGCCAGACCTAGCCAAAGTGGCACCAATGGCCATATTACCGGCAAAGGCAGGAAACTCGTGAGTCGGTAGACGAGCCACACGACCGCCTTCCTGATCAATACCTATCAGCAGCGGTAAACCATCGCTGCTGGCCGCTTGCAAATCAGCAGTTAAACGGCGAATTTGGTTTTTATCTTTTAAGTTATTGGCGAATAAGATCACCCCGCCTAAATGCAGCTGCTGTATAGCTTCGGCAAATTCTTTGGGTAACTCCGTCAAATCGGTTTTGCATTGTGCTGATAAACCTTGAGTACAAAAATGCCGTAAATCGATCATCAGCTTTTGCCCAATCTGACGGCGTAATTCCTGCTGATCCATTGATGTTTGTGCCACACAACCTCCCGCATTTAACGCCGCTACAGCCAGCAGCAGTGCATATTGTTTCATCTTGCCACCACATTCTGAGTTTATCAGAGCACTATATCAGGGCAACACAAGCTCTGTAACCGCATCAGTTGTAATGGTTTTTGTTTGTTCATTCTTTAAGCGCAGAAGCTGTGTTTATCCTCGTTCAGCGCTTTGAGAGCCTGCCGGCTTTTGTTATGCTCGGGCTGTTGTCATTCAAAGATCAATAAAAAACCTGGCCAAAGATGCCGGATGTGGCAACAGATGAAGCACATAGATCAAAATCAATAAAGCAAAAATGGAGTCTGAACCTGATGAAAAAAACCTACCTGCTGGCTCTTAGTCTGAGCCTTGGCAGCCCCTTTTTATACGCAAAAACTCAGCCTGCGGGCGAACTGATGATAGTAGGTGGAGCTTTAGCCAGTTCCAACCAGGCGGTATACCAACAGTTTATTCAAAGTGCTGGCGGAGCAGATAAAGCCAGAATAGTGGTGATCCCTGCGGCCAGCAGTCAACCGGTGAAATACTTTCGTCAATTCCAGCAGGATTTAGCCTTATATGGCGTGCCTGAGCAGCAAGTGCAACTTGTGCCCATAGCGGTAAAAGATGACAAAAGCACCACAGAAGATGAATCTTTATGGCGTAATAATGCTGCAAACCCAAAACTGGCGGCACAAGTGCAACAAGCCACAGCCGTCTGGTTTTTAGGTGGCGACCAAAATCATCTGGTTGATACCTTAAGAGCAAAAGGGAAAAACAGCCCTGTACTTGATGCGGTTTGGCAGGTCTATCAGCGCGGCGGTATTATCGGAGGCACCAGTGCAGGCGCTGCAGTAATGAGTGAAACTATGATTGCCTCAGGTTCGTCCTGGACAGCTTTAGCCAGAACCATTGCAGAGCCTGACACACAAGTCGACGAAGCCGCGGATGAGCCCCAGCAATTACGCTGCGGCTTAGGTTTTTTCCCTGAGGGGGTGATTGATCAACACTTTGACCGCAGAGCCCGCTTTGGGCGTTTGATTGTCGCAGTGGCAGAACAAAAGTCTGGTTCTGCTATAGGTTATGGTGTGGATGAAGACTCCGCTTTATTTTACCAGGCCAAAACCCGGCAATTTCAGGCCTTAGGTTCAGGCGGTGTCACTGTGATTGATTTACGTCAGGCTAAAAAAGTGACGAACCCGCTGGGTTTTCAAATGGAAAATATCCGCTTAAGTTATCTGCAAGGTGGCGATAAATACGATGTTCAAAGCCAGCAGCTGTTACCTCATCCGGACAAAGTGACCACTACAGGCGCTGAGTACGGCCACAATCCACAGCCTGTGATGTCCGGGGTTTTTAGTGCCAATACCCGCCTGAAAGACTTTATTACTTTTGAACTGACCGACAATAAAGCGGCCAGCAAAGCCATTAGTTACCTGCATCAGGGCAATGGTCTGGTGTTTGGTTTAACCTTCAGCAAAGATGAAAAAACCAGAGGGTACTGGCAATATCTGGATGGTTTAAAGGACAATAGCAGCGCCCATCAGGTCCGTTTAGATATAGTACCAGGCCGGATGCAAATTGATTTAACACCACAAGCTGACTTGTAAGGGTATAAAAAGCCGGAGATCGGCAGAGATCCGGCTTTTTTCTCGTTTAACCGCAGGAAAAAACCTATAAAAGGTTGCCTTGGTTGCAGCTTACCCAGTTATAATCGCCGCAGTCTTTTGTTGTTAAGCCGTAGTCGGGCAGGTTGTTATGTATAAACCCACACCATTGTTAAGCTATTTCTGGGGGCTGTTTAGTGGTTTGATTGTCTCCGCTTTTTTATTTAACTCCTTGACTCAAACTGAAGTTGCATCAGAACAAATCCCGATCGAAGCAGAACAAAATACGCTAGCGGCCAGTTCAACTTCAGTTGTCGATGCGCCAACACTAAGTCTGGCCACCAGAGCAGAGTTATTACTGAAGTACTACACCATCCGGGATGGTGCTGAAGAAACCAACCTTGCGCCTTTGTTACAGAAAAATGGCCATCTGGAGATTTTCCGCCAGATGCTGCAACAAAGCACAGCTGACGTCAGCGATTTAATCCAGTCCACCCACTCTTTTACTGCGGCGCAGTTTTATGCTTCGCTGGTACGCATTAAACAAAAAGATGAAGAGCAACAAGCCAAAGCCCAGTTGGAGCTATTAAAACCTGCCCCTGTAATACCTGCTGTCAGCCCCCCTTAAACTCAAGGCGTCTGCTCCATTTTTGACTATAGTCAGAGCATTGGCTGAAGTCTGGAGTCAGGCAGATGAAGGTTCTGTTGCTGTGCTGTGTTTTATTTTTCTTTACAGTGTCTGCTGCTATGCCATGTCCATTGCAGCTGCGTATGGCTTACAACAATAACTGGTTACCTTATGTCCAACTGACGGATGAAACAGTCACGGGTTCAGATATTGAGTTGGTGCGAAGCCTGGTTCACACACTGGGCAGCGCTTTGCAACTGGTCAGAATGTCAGAACAACGAGCCCTGCAACAACTCAAACAGGGCGAACTGGATTTGGTGTTTGCCGCTTCTTACACAAAAGAACGTGCCGGTTACGCCTATTTTTCACTGCCTTATCGGGAAGAAAACATTACTGCAGTGCTAAGTACCGACTTAATAGCGCAACATCCTGAACTAAAAACCAGATCCGACTTTTATCAACTTGCAGCTAAACGCTGGTCTGGTGCTGTCAATACAGCAGGCTACTATGGTGATGAATTTGAACACTTTAAACAAAACGAAGGCCAAGGCCGGTTGTTTCATGTAGCGGAAGAATTCAGGCGTTTACAAATGGTGGCTCAAGGCCGGGCTCATTATTCGATAGTGGACCACAATGTGGCCCATTATCATATCCGGCAGCACAAAGAACTGTCAGAGCTCAGATTATTGCCTTTTCTGTTACATCACAGCAGTATTCATTTGATGTTGAGTAAAAAAACAGTGCCTGAAGCTTGTGTAGAACAGCTGAACCTGTTGCTGAAAATCCAGCTTAAGAATCAGACTGCATCTGAGCAATAAACTTATTCGAATCTGCTATTGCCTTGTTCATTTCACTGATCAAACTGCTGACATCCTGCTGTAAACCGGCAAAATCAGTCTGAATAGAACCAATAGCTTTGGCATTTAAGTTATGTTTTAAAAACAATACATTGTCATGCATGATTTTAAGCACAGGCTGCATTTTCTTTTCAGCAGAACGCATTTTTTTCAGCAACTGACTAAATTGTTTTTCCGTGCTCACCAGCTTTTGTTTGCTTTGAGCTTTTAAACTGGCGCTCTGGTATTGCTCCAGCTCATCACGCCACTCGTTGAATAACGCATCAGCCACAGACTCCACTTTGTTGATGCGGGAACTGACCCGTTCAGCAGCTTTGACACTCTGCCTGTATTCAGCATCCAGCGCTTCGTATTTCTGCTGTAAATCACCACCATGAAATTTCAGCAACTGACTGAGTTCGTCCAGCGCGTCTTTAAACTGCTGCTGCCCTTCCACCTGCGCATCGCGGGCGTCTTTGACCCTATCGACCAGAATTTCACGTTTCTCCACACCAAACTTTTCCATGGTGGCGTAATAGGCTTGTTGGCAGCCTGTCAGACATAAAACAAGCAGCAGTAAACCACTTAATTGTCGCATTCTGTACTCCGGAATTCTGTATAAAAAACCATAGTACTAGCTTAAGGCTCTGAAATCATCTGGCTCGAAACCCAAACACTATTTGAGTCTTGTTTTAACTCAGGCTACCATTCACAAAAAATACACACAGCACAGGCAAAATTGACAGGCTGTACTCAGAAAATGTCAGCCTTTTCCGGCTTTTATTCCCCATTTCAGGTTAAATAGAGGAAGTTATGCAATTTAACCATTTGTCTATCAGACACAAGTTGTTACTCAGTTTAAGTAGTGCAGTGCTGATTGCCAGTGTGCTGATCAGTCTGATCAGCCAGTCTATGACTCAGACGGTATTAACCGACAGAATGCTCAACAGCGAACTGCCAAAAAGTCTGCAACAGATTAAAACCAGTATAGAAACCGAAATTGACCATCTGAGCCGTATTGCACAGCAATTAGCAACGTCGCCCCAGTTTCATGACTTTTTGGACAGCAACAGAGATCCGGCGCGTGAACAATTGCTGGTCGCTGAACTGGAAAATATAAAGCAACGCCATGCTTTGCAGGCGGCGTCTTTTTGCAACAGAGAACTGGGAGATTACTGGAACGAAGCTGGCTTTTTACGCAGGTTAAATCAGCAGGAGGACAGCTGGTTTTTTGCATTTAAAGACAGTGGCAAAGCCAGTCAGGTTTCAGTCTTCAACAGTCCGGAAGTGGGTTACCAGATTTTTGTCAACTATCAGCAGCTGGATGGCAGAGGTTTGTCTGGCATCGCCAAGCCGCTGACTGAAATGGTGACCATGATCAGTCAGTACAAAATCGAACAGACAGGTTTTGTTTATCTGGTGAACCCTCAGGGTCAGATCCAATTGCATCCAGAGCAAAGTATTGGTACTGCATTATCCGCTGTTTTACCTGAAGTCGATCTCAGTGCCCTGCTAAAACCACAAGGTATTCAAGTGCTTTCTGCAACGGTGAAAGAGCAGAAACTGGTGCTGGCCTCCGTTTATGTACCAAGTATGGACTGGTATTTAGTGGCTCAGGTCCCAGAAAATGAAGTCTTCTCTGTGTTGGATCAGATCAAACAAACCAGTTGGGTAACGGCATTTCTGGTGACCCTGGTTTTTGCTTTTATATCTATACTGCTCAGTAACAGCATTAGCCGCCCTATTCAGCAATTAGGTGAACTTTTTGCGCGTATGGGTCAGGGGGAAGCGAATTTATCGGTCAGAATTGAACAGCAAAAAGGTGCTGAACTGCAACAACTGACAGATGGCTTTAACCAATTCATCAGCAAAATTGCTAATTTAATCAGCGATATTCATCAGAGCAGCATCACTCTTAATGCCCAGGCAAAAGCCTTATCAGAACAATCTTCGCTGAGTCTGGAGCAAAATCAACAACAGCTGGCATCCTATAACAATGTGCAGCAAGCGATGGACCAAATGGAAGCAACTGTGGCCGACATAGCGCAGAATTCAGCTCTGGCTGCCGATAGCACCAGCAATGTCAGTCAGTTAGGCTCAAAGAGTAAATCCTGTGTTGATCAGGCCAGTGCTCATATCAGCAGTTTGTCTGCTGAAGTCACTCAAGTGGAAACCGTGATCAAGTTGCTGGCAGAAAAAGCCGATAGCATCAGCCAAATTCTCGATGTGATCCGTAATGTGGCCGAACAAACCAATTTATTAGCACTGAATGCGGCCATAGAGGCAGCCAGAGCGGGTGAACAAGGCCGTGGTTTTGCCGTGGTTGCAGATGAAGTTCGTAATCTGGCGGCACGCACCCAACGTTCTACGACAGAAATACAGGATGTGATCAGCAGTCTGCTTTCCAGCACTTCAGCGGCGGTAACAGCTGTCACTAAGGCTGATGCAAAAGCTCAGCAAGGAGTTGAACTCAGTCAGCAGGTCAGCCACAGCCTGAGCGCTATCGCCGGCCAAATTCAAAGTCTGGAAAGTATGAGCCTGCAAATTGCCGCAGCCACAGAGCAACAAGCTATGGTGACAGCTGACGTCAGCAGTCAATTATCCCTGATGAACAGCGTGAATAAGGCGAACGTCAGCAGCGCTGAGCAGATGCAACAAGCCTCCCAAGGCTTGTTAACACTGGCTCAACAACTTAATCAACTCGCCAGCCGTTTCTCCTGCTAAATCACTCAGCAGACAGAGCGGAACTAAAACTCCGCTCTGCTTTTAATGACCATGGCAGTCTTTGATCTAATCAGGTTAAGTTATTTTCTAAAATTTTGTCACAGTTTTAAATGTCGTCGTGTCTTTGTAATAACGCTGGTTATTGCAACACAAAACAAAGGACATATCGATGAAATCTACAACAGTTTCCACTTCAATTCAGCTTCACCTGGCTATCACTATTACAGCTGCTGCCGCCTTTAATGCGGCCTGTAGTTATAGTTCCGGCTGGTTTATGCCGCTGCTTTGTTATCTGATGGCGATGGCGAGTCTCTTTACTCTGATCCATCGTTTTGGCCCGCTGAGCAAGGCACAAAAAATCGGCTTATGGGCGGTTCAGCTAGTGGCAACACCGGCTTTTGTCGCCGCTTTATGGTTCAGCGGTAAATTGAACTCCATGTTCTGAGCTGTCATATTTTCATCAGAGAAAGGTGCTGAGTGCAGTTTCCAGTTGTTCCAGAGACTGCACTTCCAGATCCGCTGTAATACCTGCTGGTAAAGTTGCATCAAAGCGGTTTAACCAGCAGGTATAAAAACCTGCCTGTTTACCACCGCCAATATCAGCTATAGGGTTATCACCGACCATCAGCACGCTGGCTGGATCAGGTAACCCCATTAGTTCTTTGGCATGCGTAAATATCTGCGGATGAGGTTTAGCAGCGCCCACTTGCTCAGAAATCACCAGAATATCAAAGTGGTTATGTAAGCCTGTGCGCTCTAAGCGAATTTGCTGAAGGTCGGTAAAACCGTTGGTGATAATGCCTAATTTGGCTTTACCTTGCAGTGCATTGAGCAAACTGACAGCGCCGGGCAAAGGCGTACAGACCTCTGCCATCGCCTGCAAAAAACCTGAGTTGAGCACAGAAGGCGCAACATTAAGCTGCTGCCCCCAATAGCTAAAACGCTGTTCCTGCAGCTGTTTTGCACTGATTTCTGCGCTTTGATATTGCAGCCAGAGTGGCTGATTTAATGCCTGATAGACTTGATAATGCTCAAGCGTAAAATCAACTCCATAACCTTTAAACATCAGCTGTAAACCGGCATAAGCATCAAAATGAAATAAGGTTTCGTCGGCGTCGAATAAAATCCAGGAAAAAGCTTTCACTTAAGTACTCTTAATATGTGTAAAAAAACTTCGTATTTGTGGCTCAGAGCTGATAGCTCTGAGCCTGAAGCTTAACTGTCAGATGAACCGTTAACTATCTCTGCTATCTCTTCCAGGCGGCGCAGTGCCAGATAGTTGATGGTACGTTTTGGATACTGGCCTTTGCTGTTACGCTCACCGGCCGGCATATCCATCAACAGTTCCAGTGCTTCATCCACACCTTTGACCACATAAATATGGAACTGGCCCTGCTCTACCGCTTTGATCACTTCATCATTCAGCACCAGATTCAACTGGTTGCTGGCAGGAATAATACAACCTTGTTTACCAGTTAAACCCCGGGACTGGCACAAGCGGAAGAAACCTTCAATTTTTTCGTTCACGCCACCTATCGCCTGCACCTGACCATGCTGGTTAATAGAACCAGTGACCGCCAGACTTTGGGTAATAGGAATATCGGCTATGCCTGAAATCAGTGCACAAACTTCAGCCAAGGATGCACTATCACCATCTATTAAACCGTAGGATTGCTCCATCGCTATATTGGCCGACAAGGTCAGCGGAAAATGCTGAGCGTATTTAGCGCCTAAATACCCTGTCAAAAGCATTACGCCTTTGGAATGAATGGATTTACCCAGCTCTACTTCGCGCTCAATATCGACCACACCGGTGGAGCCGGCAAATACAGTGGTACTGATACGGGCTGGCGTACCAAAAGCGGTGTCGCCAATTTCCAGCACTGTTAAACCGTTAATTTTGCCAACGGCCCAGTCGTCTGTGTCTATTAAAATCTGGCCTTCCTGAATATCTTCTAAAAAGGATTCGCTGATGCGGCCTGTGCGGTATTGTTTGCCTTCCAGTGCCATTTGCACATGCTCAGCGCGCAGCTCAGTCGAGTCATGCTGAGCGGCGTAAAAACAAGCTTCGCGCACCAGCTCCAGCACTTCAGCAAAACGGGCTGAGAGTTTGCGCTGATGTTCTGCCTGACGGAAACTGAAATTCAGCAACTGCTTTAAACCGCAAGCGGATAAAGTTTCCATATCCATTTGCTGAATTTGATCCTGAATTTGCAGCGACATATAACGCACTGTCTGCTCGTTAAACGGTAAATAGTGTTCAAAGTCAGCTAACACCCTGAACAGCTCGTTAAACTCGTCGTCGACGTCCTGCACCAGATAATACAAATCACGTGAACCCAGCAGCACAATTTTGACGCTGAGCGGTATCGCCTTTGGCGTAATAATGGTGGAGTTAGTCACTGCATGATCGCTTAAAGTATCAATCAGAATTTCGCCGGTTTTCAGCGCCAGTTTCAGCGCATCCCACAAGCTTGGCTGTGACAATAAACGATCGGCGTCCAACACCAGATAACCGCCATTGGCTTTATGCAAAGCGCCGGGGCGGATCATACGGTAATTGGTGTACAAGGAGCCCTGCATTGAGCTGTATTCCACCCGGCCAAATAAATTGCCGTAGCTTGGGTTGGGCTCAAAAATAATAGGGGCGCCGTCCATCAGCTCGTGATGCATCAAGACATTAGGTACAAAGTCGCCGACAAAAATGCCACGAATATCCAGCTCTTCCAGCTTATCGCTTTCGGCTTCTTCCGGAAGCAGCTCCAGCATGGCTTTGACCAAAGCGGGTTTCATTTCACGCAGATAACGTAATACACCCAACTCACCTGAATAGTCGTGTTCTAACTGCTTTAGTAAAGGTTTAATGGCTTGTTCTATGGTTTCACGACGCAGCGCCCGCAGGTTTTCCGACAGCTCACGTTTCCACTGCGGTAATTCCAGCAACTGTTCGTTCAGAATGGTTTCAAGCTCTGAGACTAAATCGTAAAAAAACTGGCGTTTTTCTTCAGATAAATTAGCAAATTCATTGTCATCCAGCGCTTTGCCATCCACCACAGGCGAAAAGCTGACTGCGCCGTTTTCTTCATACAACACCACTTGCTGCTCTAAGGCTTTACGTTCCACTAACTCAATGGCGGCTTCGTATTTATCATCAAATTCCTGATGAATGGCTTTTTTCTTGCGCTGATAACCAGGGTTATCAAAAGCGGCAGGGAAAGTATCCAACAGCTCGTCTATTAAGGCTTCCACCTTTTTCACCAGCACTTTGCCTTCGCCAGGCACTAAACGTAAGGTGCCCGGAATACGCTCGTCGTCAAAGTTATTGATATAACACCAGTCGTCCGGCGTGGCTTTTTCGCTGGCAGCTTGCTGCAGAATATCCTGGACTAAGGTATAGCGGCCTAAAGCAGGCTCGCCCATCACATAAAGGTTATAACCCGGCATATCCATGCCGATGGCAAAATTAAGAGCCGCCTTTGCTCTGTCCTGGCCAATAAAAGTACTGGATAAACCGCTCACATCCAAAGCTTGCTGGATCAGGTTTTTATCAAGTTGTGGGCCTAAATGTTCGGCGGTTAAAGCATACTTATGGCTGTTGTGCGTCATGCAACCTGCTCAGTGTTGAAAGATGAAAACTACAATGACGTCATCTTAACAAATCATTGAATAAAATGAAGGTTTTAAAAAGGCAGACCCTCGCGACTAAAGTGCGTGCCGCCGCAATACACACAAGCCCCTAATTCAGCCGGATGATAAAAGGCCTGTTGTTGCTGACACTGTTGGCATTGGTATAAACCCATCCCCACTTCTTCTCCTTGTTGATAAGTGCCCTGATGTTCAAAATCCTGCATCAATTCCTGCCACTCAATCTGAGTTTTGTCGGTAATAAGCGAAAGCTCATACCACAAAGTTTCAGGCCAGAGTGATGGCGCCTGTTCAGCTTCACTGGCCTGACGTTTAAAGGTTTCGATAAAGAGTTGTGTTTCATAAGCTGTCAGCTCTTTGCCCGCTTTGACATAAGCTTTAACTGTGTCGGCAAATTCGACCAGATGATCCAGTTGCTGCTGCCGCCCTTCGTTGAACATATCCGCTAACTCATTGAGCCATTTCTGATATTTATCTTTAAATTCGGACATAAAACCTCCTTACTACTTTTCTTTAGTATAGTCGGCTGCAAACAAGCCACTGTGTTTTAAACCTGTTGCAAGGCTTTTTAGTCGCAAGGCTATTGCGGCTTTTTGCTCTGAAGCTCAGTCTGCACACAGAACTTGAAAAGGGATTGTGAATGAAATTTTATTTTGCTTTTAGCGCTTTTGCTTTGTTATTCAGTGCCTGCAGCACTGCACACTACTTTCCTCCTGCAGGGCAGTGGCAACAAAAACCTGCCGCCGAATTAAAAGTAAATGCAACTTTGCTGCAGCAGGCAGTCGACTACGCCATAGCTGCAGAAAACAAAGCAGACCGGGATCAGGCCATAGTGCAGGCCACCACTTTTGGTGCCAAAGAGCCCTACGATCAGATTATTGGCCCAATGAAAACCCGCGCCCCAGCCAACGGCATCATTATTTACAAGGGTTCAGTGATAGCGCAGTGGGGCGATACCCAGGCTGTAGATATGACCCACAGCATCGCCAAAACCTTTTTAACGACTGTGACAGGTCTTGCCTGGCAACAAGGACTAATACATAACCTACAGGATAAAGTGAACCCCTACATGCCGCACGGCGTCGATTTATATCAGGGTGAACACAACAGCCAGATTCGCTGGGATCATTTGCTGCGCCAAACCAGTGACTGGCAAGGAACCTTATGGGGCAAACCTGACTGGGCCGACAGACCTGAAGGCAAAACACCATCCGACTGGCCAAAACGGCCTTTGCGCGCACCAGGAAGCCATTACAAATACAATGATGTGCGAATTAATCTGCTGGCGTTATCCACTTTGTATGTCTGGCGTAAACCTTTACCCCAAGTGCTGAATGAGCAGATTATGACTCCTATAGGCGCCTCATCCACCTGGCGCTGGTATGGTTACGACAATAGCTGGATTGAACTGGATGGTCAGAAAATGCAGTCGGTGTCCGGTGGTGGTCATTGGGGCGGCGGTATCTTTATTAATGCCTGGGATTTAGCCCGTTTTGGTTATCTGTTTTTACGCGACGGTCAATGGCAGGACAAGCAACTCGTCAGCAAAGAATGGATCAAAATGGCCAGCACTGGCGGCTCAGCCAACCCTGAATATGGCTTTGCCAACTGGTTTTTAAACCCGGGCCGTAAAGCGTTGCCGAACGCACCTGAAACGGCGGTAACCTTCCAGGGCGCTGGCCGTAATATCATCTACATCGACAAAAAAAACGATCTGCTGATGGTCGCGCGCTGGATAGGTAATGGTGATGAGTTGGATCAACTGGTGGGCAAAGTGCTGAAGTCCCTGCCATCCAACGCAAGTAAATAACTGACACCCCATTTTTCTGCTGCGAGCTTTTTATGCTGTGTAATAGCGATATTCCGCAGCCTTAGTGTTGTTGCGCCCCCCTCGCTTGCGGTATGCTAGCGGCAATTTTTCCCGCCGGTTTTATCGGTCTGGTTTTGACTTCACGTTGGAAGGTTTTTAATGCACGAACAATATAATCCGCAGTTGATTGAACAACAACTGCAACAGGAATGGGAACAAACAAAGGCCTTTAAAGTAGTGGAAGATGCTTCGAAAGAAAAATTCTACTGCCTCTCCATGTTTCCGTACCCAAGTGGCCGTTTGCATATGGGCCATGTGCGTAACTACACCATAGGTGATGTGATCAGCCGCTTTCAGCGCATGCAAGGCAAAAACGTGATGCAACCTATGGGTTGGGACGCCTTTGGTTTACCAGCGGAAAACGCTGCTATTGCCAATAAAACAGCACCAGCTAAATGGACTTACGCCAATATCGACTATATGAAAGGCCAGCTGAAACGCTTAGGTTTTGGTTACGACTGGGACCGCGAAGTGGCGACCTGTAAACCTGAATACTACAAGTGGGAACAATGGTTTTTCACTAAGTTGTTTGAAAAAGGCTTAGTCTTCAAAAAAATGGCGACAGTGAACTGGGACCCTGTGGATCAGTGCGTTTTAGCGAACGAGCAAGTGATCGACGGCCGCGGCTGGCGTTCAGGCGCCTTGGTAGAACAGCGTGAACTGGCGCAGTGGTTTATTAAAATCACCGACTACGCCGAAGAGTTATTACAAGACTTAGATCAGTTAGACGACTGGCCTGAGCAAGTTAAAACCATGCAGAAAAACTGGATCGGCCGCTCAGAAGGCGTTGAGATCGAGTTTAAAGTAGCTAATTCTGACCAGACCATGTCGGTCTACACCACCCGCCCTGATACCTTATATGGTGTGACTTACGTTGCCGTTGCTGCCCAGCATCCATTAGCCCAGCAAGCTGCTGTGAATAACCCTGAATTACAAGCTTTTATTGACGACTGCAAAGGCGGCAAAATGGCCGAAGCCGATATGGCGACCATGGAGAAAAAAGGCGCGCCAACAGGTTTATTTGCTATTCACCCCTTAACAGGTGAACAAGTCCCGGTCTGGGTTGCTAACTTTGTCCTGATGCATTACGGCTCAGGCGCAGTAATGGCCGTGCCTGGTCACGATCAGCGCGACTTTGAGTTTGCCACCAAGTACGGCCTGGCGATTAAACAAGTAGTGCAACCTGAAGCTGGCAGCGCCTTAGTTTGCGATTTAACCACTGCCGCCTTTACAGAAAAAGGTGTGCTGGTCAATTCTGCCGAATTTAACGGTTTAGATTTTGCCGCTGCTTTTAAAGCTATTGCCGACAAATTAACTGCCATGGGTATTGGTCAGGTCAAAGTGAATTACCGTTTACGTGACTGGGGTGTATCCCGTCAGCGTTATTGGGGTTCACCTATACCTATGCTGACGCTGGAAGATGGTACTCAAGTGCCAGTACCAGAAGATATGCTGCCGGTGCGTTTACCAGAAGATGTGGTGATGAACGGCGTGACTTCGCCTATCAAAGCCGACCCGGAGTGGGCAAAAACCACCTACAACGGCCAGGCCGCTTTCCATGAAACCGACACCTTCGACACCTTTATGGAATCGAGCTGGTACTATGCCCGTTACTGCAGCCCGGATCATGACAAAGCCATGCTGGACCCGGCCAAAGCCAACTACTGGCTGCCTGTTGATCAGTACGTGGGTGGTATTGAACATGCGATCCTGCATTTATTGTACGCCCGCTTCTTCCACAAACTGTTACGTGACGTAGGTTTAGTCCAGTGTGACGAACCCTTTAAACGTTTATTGTGTCAGGGCATGGTATTGGCAGAAACCTTCTACCGTGAAACTGAAAACGGCGGCAAAGAATGGTTCTCCCCTGCCGATGTAGCCACAGAACGTGACGACAAAGGCCGTATTACTGCTGCAGTATTAAAAGCAGATGGCCTACCTGTGTTGTCGGCTGGCATGAGCAAAATGTCCAAATCAAAAAACAACGGTATTGACCCTCAGTTGGTAATCGATCAGTACGGTGCCGATACAGTGCGTTTATTTATGATGTTTACCGCGCCACCGGAGCAAACTCTGGAATGGCAGGATTCAGCTGTTGAAGGTGCAAACCGTTTCTTACGCCGTATCTGGACTTTAGCTTCTGAGCACAAAGACTTGTTTGGCGCAGCTGCCACGGCGCTGGAATTAAACTCAGACCAAAAAGCCTTACGCCGCGACATTCATAAAACTATTGCCAAAGTATCGGATGATATTGGCCGTCGTTACACCTTTAATACCGCTATTGCTGCCATTATGGAGCTGGCGAATAAGGTGCAAAAAGCCCCGGTGGAGACAGACGCCGACAAACAAGTGAAACGTGAAGGTATTCAGACTTTAATTCAGTTACTGAACCCAATCACGCCTCACTTGTCTCAGCACCTGTGGCAGGAATTAGGGTTCAGTGTTGCACTGGAACAAAGCCCGTGGCCGGTGGCTGATGCCGCTGCTATGGTCGAAGATGAAAAACTGGTGGTGGTGCAAATTAACGGTAAAGTCCGCGCCAAAGTGACAGTGTCAGCTGATGCTACTGAACAACAGGTGCTGGAACTGGCCCATGCTGAAGAAAATGTGCAGCGTTTCCTTGAAGGTGTCACTATTCGTAAAGTGATTTATGTGCCGGGTAAACTGCTGAGCTTAGCCGTAGGATAAAATGAAAAAACACTCCGTATGGACAGGGCTGCTTGCAGGCAGCCTGTTATTGACCAGCTGCGGTTTCCACTTTCGTGGCAGCCTGCCGCTGGAACGTTACCCGGCTATTTTTGTCGATGCCAAAAAGCATTCGGAACTGGCAAGCTTGTTATCGGAACAATTGGAAAGTAATAAAGTAAAACTGCTGAGCGAGCTGGATCCAAAAGCTCCGGCTCTGATGCTGCAGCAAGATAGCCTGGAACGCCGTACTTTATCCTTATTCCCTAACGGTCAGGTCGCAGAATATGAACTGATCTACAGAGTGAAGTACCAGTTATTGCTGCCGGATCAAGAACTGCAAGAGTTTCAGTTTGAATTGACCCGTGATTATCAGGACGATCCAAACCTCGCTCTTGCGAAAGCCAAAGAACTTGATCTGCTGCTTCAGGAGTTACGTTCTCAAGCGGCCAGCCGTATTATTCGTCAGTTAAACCGGATCCACTAATGCTAAAACTGTATAGCAATCAGCTTGCTGCACAGTTACAAAAAAACCTGGCACCGGTGTATCTGGTGTTTGGTGAAGAGCCGTTGCAAAAACAGGAAAGCATAGATTTAATTCGTGCTGTTGCGAAAAAACATGGCTTTGATGAAAGGCAAAGTTACAGCTGGGACAACAGTTTCAGCTGGAACGACTTTCTGATGGAACTGAATAATTTATCCTTATTTTCGCCACGTCGTGTGTTTGAGCTCGAACTGCCGGCTAAATTGCCCACAGGCGCCACCGACCTGTTAAAACAACTGCCCTCTTTATTGCATCCGGATCTGATCCTGGTGTTACACGCTGCCAAAAATGCCAATGACTACGCTAAATCGGCCTGGTTTAAAACTCTGGCAGAACAGGCAGTGCAGGTGCAGTTTTATCCACTGGACGATCAGCAGTTTCACCGCTGGTTACAGCAACGTGCCTCTGCATTGAAACTGCATTTAACCCCGGATGCCATCACGCTGATGCAGCATCACTGCGCAGGTAATCTGTTGGCTGCGGCACAAGAGCTGGAAAAACTCGGCTTAAGTCTGGTTAGCGGTACTGTAGATGCAGAACTTTTAGAGCAGCATTTAGCCGACCAATCGCATTTTTCTGTATTTCAATTAGTGGATGCCTTGCTGTCAGGTCAAGGCAACGAAGCCTTGCACCGCCTTGACCGTTTATTACAGCAAGATACCGAACCTGTGATTATTGCCTGGCAATTGCAAAAAGAAGTCACCACCCTGATGCAAATGCATTTAGCCCAGCAGCAAGGTAAACCACTGGCGGATTTTTTCAAAAAGAATGCCATCTGGCCTAAGCGTCAGCCTATGTATCAAACAGCGGTATCACGTTTACCGGCAAAATGGCTGGGTTATGTACAACAGGAACTAGCCGCTTTTGACCGTGCTTTTAAATCCGGTGCTTTAAATAAACCTGAACTGGCTTTGGCGCATTTAGTCAGTTTACTGGTCAGCCCCATATCCAAAGTATTTTTATTGCAGCAGCGTTATGCCGACTTCACGCCCTGATCGCGCCTTTGCCGTGTTTGGCGGCACCTTTGACCCAATACATAAGGCACATTTAGCTTGTGCTCAGTACGTGTTAGCACATTGCGCTGTCAGTGAAGTGCAATTAATGCCTTGTCACCTGCCGGCGCATCGCGCCAGTCCTGGCGTTAGTGCAGAACACAGAGCGGCCATGGTACAACTTGCCATTGAGCATGTTCCTGGCCTTTCTCTTCAGCCACTGGAGCTAAATAAACATAGCCCTTCCTACACTGTCGACAGTTTGCGTTTATTGCGGGAACAACATCCACGGGGTGGCTTATTGTTTGTGATGGGTATGGATTCATTGGCGTACTTTAAACAATGGCATCAGTGGCAAAGTATTTTGCAGCTGGCGCATCTGGTAGTCTGTCAACGACCTGGCAGTACAGCAGCAGATGGCGATTGCCCGGAACTACTCGAACAGTATGGCACCAGGGCCTTACAAGATCTGCATTTACTGGATTCGGGCAAAATCATGTTGCTGGATAATCCCCCTCTTGAGCTTAGCGCTACTGAAATCCGGGCCTTGCTGGGAAAAAACCAGCAAAGTGCCGAACTAAGTCAGCTGATACCAGCCGAAGTATTGCAGTATATAAAAACAGAAAGGCTGTACAGCAACGTATAAGATCGCTGCAAGAAGTGTTAACATACCGCGTTTTTAGATCCCGGAGTAAAAAGTGCAAGCACAAGAGTTATTAGCATTCGTCCTCGACAAGCTGGACGACATGAAAGCCAAGGATATTGTCAGCCTGGATGTCAGTGAAAAATCCAATGTGACGGATTCGATGGTGATCTGCTCAGGCACCTCAAACCGTCATACCCGTTCTATTGCAGATCATCTGGCCAAAGAAGCGAAAAAAGCGGGTATCAGTGTGTTAGGCATTGAAGGTGAAGGTTCAGGTGAGTGGGTTCTGATTGATTTGGGTGACGTGATTGCCCATGTTATGCAGGAAGACAGCCGCAGTTTTTACCAGTTAGAGAAACTCTGGAGCGTTTAACGGCATGAAGTTAATGCTGATTGCAGTCGGCACTAAAATGCCTGATTGGGTCACTACGGCTTATGAAGAATATGCCCGTCGTTTTCCACGTGATTTGCCACTGGATTTGATTGAAATTCCTGCTGGTAAACGCGGGAAAAATGCGGACATTAAACGTATTCTGGAAACCGAAGGCGAAAAAATGCTGGCAGCTGTCCCAAAAGGCGCCCGCATTATTACGCTGGAGGTGGAAGGCGCCAACTGGAGCAGTCCACAGCTGGCACAAAAACTGACACAATGGCAAATGGATGGCCGGGATGTCTGTTTACTGGTGGGAGGCCCGGAGGGTTTAGCACCAGCTTGTATAGCGGCCAGTGAAGGCAAATGGTCATTGTCTGCTTTGACTATGCCACACCCCATGGTTCGTGTGGTATTGGCAGAAAGCCTGTACCGGGCATGGAGCATCAGTACAAACCACCCATACCATCGCGAATAACCATGATGAAGCAGCTCCCATCCATTCAAACAAACGCCACACAAAACCAGCTATTTCATCAAAAGGCCTGGTTTGATTTTGCTAAGGCAATGATTTGTGGGAGTATCAGTACCAACCACCCTCTCCTTGCATATAACCGCGAATAACCATGATTAAAAGACGCCCCTCCATTCAGGACCCTGCAGCTGAAAGCCAGATGTTTAATCAAAGGGCTTTGTTTGGTTTTATGGTGGTGATGATTTGTTTTTTGGTGGTGGTGTTTAACCAATATAAGTTACAGGTGGTGATGCACGACCATTACGTGACTCGTGCCGATGGCAACAGGATCAAACTTATTCCACAGCCGCCAAACAGGGGGCTGATTTACGATCGCAACGGTATTTTATTGGCCGAAAATCGTCCTATTCATTCGGTAGAATTGATCCCAGAGCAAGTGAAAAACATCCCTGAAATGCTGGCAGAACTAGCCAAACTGATTGAGATTTCTCCAGAGCGTCAGCAAGAGTTTTTAAAAGAAGTGAAATACCACAGACGTTTTGTCAGCATAGCTGTCAAAGAGCATCTGACTGAACAGGAAGTGGCTATCATAGCGGTTAATCAGCACAGATTACCTGGAGTCACTTTAGAAGCCCGTTTAACCCGCCACTATCCTTATGCTGAACTCTTTACTCATGCCATAGGTTATATCGGTAAAATTAACGCCAAAGAGCTGGATAAACTTGAAGAAGAAGGCGTTACAGCAAACTACGCTGCCAGCCGGGATATAGGCAAAATTGGTCTTGAACGTTATTACGAAAGCCAGCTGCATGGTCAGGTGGGGTTTCAGCAGGTGGAAGTAAATAACAGAGGCCGGGTGATCCGTATTCTCGATTCCAAACCTGCGACTTCAGGTGATGATCTGATCCTGTCCATTGATATGCATCTGCAACAAAAAGCCAAAGAGCTGCTGGGCGAAAACCGTGGAGCTATAGTGGCTATGGATCCGCGTGATGGTGCCGTGATCGCTTTTTACAGTAATCCAAGCTACGACCCGAATTTATTTGTGCACGGCATCAGCGGTAAAAACTACCGCGAATTGCTGGAATCTCCTGACCGTCCTTTAGTAAACCGTGTTACTCAGGGCGTGTATCCACCCGCCTCAACCATCAAACCTCATATGGCGATATTAGGTTTGGAGCACGGAACTGTCACAGAACAAAGCCGTATCGCTGATCCGGGCTTTTACAAGCTGCCGAATTACAGCCGGCCTTACCGCGACCACGTCAGATGGGGCCATGGCTGGGTGGATGTGTACACTGCAATTACTAAAAGTTGTGATACCTACTTTTATGACTTAGCGGTAAAGCTTGGCATAGATCGTATTTCTGATTATATGAAAAAGTTTGGTTTTGGCTCCCGTACCGGTATAGATGTAATGGAAGAGAGTGCAGGCCTTATGCCATCAAAAGAATGGAAAAGAGCACGGCACAAACAAAACTGGTTTCCTGGTGACACAGTGTCTTTGGGGATAGGCCAAAGCTACTGGAGCACAACCCCTATGCAGCTGGCATTATCTACCGCTATTCTGCTGAACGACGGTTTAAAACCTACGCCGCATATGGGCCGTTATTTTCGTAACCAGCTGAAAGATACCAACCTTATTGCTCCGCTGGAACGTGTTATAGAGGTCAAAAACCCCAAAAACTGGCACATTTCCAAAGAAGCTATGCGTCAAACTCTGATGGTACAAGGCGGCACCGGTTTTAATGCCTTTAAAGGCATCAGTTATAGCGCCGGCGGCAAAACAGGCACAGCACAGGTGATTAATATGGCAGCCAACCAAAAGTATGATGCCAATGCAATTAAAGAAGTCCATCGTGACAACGCTATGTTTATCGGCTACGCACCAGCAGAAAATCCAACCATTTCATTGACGGTAACTGTTGAAAACGCTGGCGGTGGTGGTTCAAATGCTGCGCCAATAGCCCGTAAAATGATGGATTATTACTTCACACGTCAAAGCGCAGCAGGAGCCCAACCATGAGTCTGCTGAAAGACCCAAGCCATAAAGGACTGCTGGCCAAGCTGCACTTAGATGGCCCTTTATTAGCGGGTTTGTTACTACTGTGTATTACAGGGTTATTTGTGCTCTACAGTGCCAGTGGCCAGCACTGGGATATGATGGCGGCGCACAGTACCAGATTAGTCATTGCATTTGGTGCTATGTTGTTTTTAGCCCAGGTGAAGCCTCAAACTTTTAGCTTCTGGTCTGTACCGTTGTTTTTGGCAGGTACTGCGATGCTCGTTATGGTATTGGCTTTTGGCCATGTTGGCAAAGGCGCACAACGTTGGCTGGATTTAGGTTTTATGAAGTTTCAGCCTTCTGAAGTGATGAAACTGGCCGTGCCTATGGCTGTGGCCTGGTATGTATCCTCCCACCCATTACCGCTGAAATTCCGGCATTTGATCATCGGTTTTATAATGTGCGCTATTCCAACTGTGCTTATTCAACAACAACCCGATTTAGGCACCTCCATTCTCATTTTTGTAGCTGGCATTTTTGTACTGTTTTTAGGCGGTATGAGCTGGAGAATAATCACAGCACTGGCGTTTATTATTCCTGCAGGTTGCTACAGTATGTGGCTTTTTGTGATGCACGACTACCAGAAACGCCGGGTGTTAACCTTTATCAATCCTGAAAGTGATCCTTTAGGCTCTGGCTATCATATTATTCAGTCAAAAATCGCTATAGGTTCAGGTGGTTTTGAGGGCAAAGGCTGGATGCATGGTACTCAGTCTCAGCTCGAATTTTTACCGGAGCGTCATACTGACTTTATATTTTCTGTCTTCAGCGAAGAGCTTGGCATGATAGGAGTATTATTCCTGCTGGCCCTGTATGCCTTCATCATTGCCCGTGGTTTGATTATCGCAAGTCAGGCTCAGGACAATTTCAGCAAGTTGCTGGCTGGCAGTATTACCCTGACATTTTTTGTTTATGTTTTTGTCAACATTGGTATGGTATCCGGATTATTACCTGTAGTGGGAGTTCCCCTGCCTTTGGTGAGCTACGGCGGGACATCCATGGTTACACTGATGGCAGGTTTTGGTATGCTAATGTCCATCAGCACCCATAAACGACTTTTAGCTCAGCAGTAGAAGATACAGAAGAGAATGATAAAAAAATTAAGCGCGTTATGTTGTACTTTGATGCTGGCTTCCTGTTCACAAACTCCGGCACCGGCACAAAAATCAGCCCAAACTAAACCAGCACCAAGCTGGGAAGAACCTAACAAAGGCCGTTATTCACAGGCGACGGACAGCCATCCGGATCGGTTACCAACCTTACTGGAGATGACGGATCCTGAACCAAGGGCAGAAGCACTCAGCCGTGGTGGTAACAAGCCTTACAATATTTATGGTGTGGATTATTCACCCCGCACCGATCTGATGGAATACAAAGAAACTGGTATAGCCTCCTGGTATGGTCATAAATTTCATGGTCATCTGACCTCCAACGGTGAAGTTTATAATGTGTTTGCCATGTCAGCTGCACATAAAACACTGCCTTTACCTTCTTATGTCCGGGTCACCAACCTCGACAACGGTAAATCAGCCATAGTACGGGTGAATGACCGTGGCCCTTTTCATCAGGACAGAGTGATCGACTTGTCTTATTCGGCTGCTTATAAAATTGGCATGATGGGCAGAGGCACGGCCCGGGTTCAGGTAGAACTGCTGGCATCTCCTGCTATGGTCAATCAGGAAAGTTATGCCATGGGATTGGGCAATAAAGGCAATCAGTTTGAAGAAACGACAATAGCCTCAAACCCTGCTGGTCCAAGGCCAGGAAGTGTCGCTGCCCCTGCTACTCCTGTTAGAACAACTCCAGCTGCCGCCATACCGGCGCCGGTAGCTGCGGGATCCAAAGTGACAGGCTGCTTTATTCAATTGGTTGCCAGCAGTAATAAAGACAAACTGCAGAAGTTAGGTATGGATTTACAGCAACAATGGTCTATATCCACACAAATTAACGATGGCAATGGAATTTTCCGTTTACTGGCGGGTCCAATGCCATCTGCGGCCGAAGCGAACAGCTGGCTGGAACGTTTTAAAAGTGCTGATTATCCATCGGCTTATATTACAGATAAAAAAAGCTGTGGTTAAAACCACGGTTGATTTCGTTTAAGAATGAACTCAGCTCAACAACATAAGAAAGGTCTCATGAATACGTACTCCAGAATTTTTATTGCTTGCTCCTTTGGTGTTGCCAGTTTTTTAGCAGCCGGACAAACAGCACCACTGACAGCGTCACAAATGACGCCACAACCTCCTGAAGTGAATGCCAAAGGTTATATCCTGATGGATTACCATACAGGTGCTGTTTTGGCCGAAGGCAATGCAGACGGTTTATTAGCACCAGCCAGCCTGACTAAAATGATGACCAGCTACATTATTGGTACAGAAATTAAAAACGGTACTATCAAACCCTCGGATCCTGTCACTATCACTGAAAATGCCTGGGCTAAACAGTATTCAGACTCTTCCAAAATGTTTATCGAAGTAGGCAAAACCATCAGTGTGGAAGAGTTAAACCGCGGCATTATAGTGCAATCAGGTAACGACGCTTGTGTAGCAATGGCGGAACATATAGCAGGCACTGAAGGCGCTTTTGTGGAACTGATGAACGCCCATGCGGTGCGTTTGGGCATGGACAACAGTACCTTCACCAATAGCCATGGTTTACCTGATGAAAACCAGCGAACCACAGCCCGTGATATGGCCAAACTGTCTATCGCTTTAATTCGGGACACGCCGGAAGAATACAAAATTTACGCTGAAAAAGAGTATGTGTTTAACGGCATTAAACAATACAACCGTAACGGTTTGTTGTGGGATAAAAGCCTGAACGTAGACGGCATCAAAACAGGCCACACCTCAGAGGCTGGTTATAGCCTGGTGACCTCGGCTACTAAAGATGATATGCGGCTGATTTCTGTCGTCATGGGTACTGACAGCGCAAAAATCCGTGAAGCAGAAAACAAAAAATTACTGACCTATGGCTTTCGTTTTTTCGAAACATTTTCTCCTTATAAAGCCGGTGAAAAGTTTGCTGAACAACGGGTATGGCAAGGTACCAAAGAGATCATTACTTTAGGTGTGCTTTCTGAAACCCCTATTACTTTGCAGCGTAATCAGCGTAAAGATTTAAAAGCTGACTTTAAATTGAATCAGGAACTGATTGCCCCCATATCTAAAGGCCAGGTACTGGGTACTGTTTATCTGAAATTAGGTGACAAAGATATCGCCGAGTTCCCGCTGGTCGCGCTGGAAGATATCGAACAGGCTGGCTTATTCAGCCGCTTAGTAGATATGGTGAAAATGCGCTTCCAATAAGTATGGAAACATAGCCAGAGATAAAAACAGTCCCGGCAAGTCCGGGACTTTTTGTTAGAATAGATCAAGATTATTTTTGTGAGCAGAACATCATGACAATTGAAGTAAAAGACACCCGCTTTGATGAATTTTTAGAGTTTCCATGCTCTGTAAACTTTAAAGTGCTGGGCGTCGCTGTGCCAGAGCTGGTGGATCATATAGTGGTTGTGCTGCAGGAACACGCCAAAGCGGACGACTACAATCCGCAAATTCGGCCTAGCAGCAAAGGCAGCTATCACTCTGTATCAGTATCTGTGACCGTGACCAGCAAAGAACATATGGAGCTGCTGTACACAGAACTTGGCCGTTTAGAACTGGTTCGCTATGTGATCTGATGAGTGACACTGCCCTTTTTAGTGGTAGTGCGGGTATAATGCCGGCACTTTCAACTGAACCGGAGTTCGTTGTGGTTGATTCTCAAGGCTTAGTGATACGGAATTTAGGGCAAAAGCCTTATATTCAGGTATGGCAGGCCATGCAAAAATACACAGATGAGCGGACTGAAGATAGTCCGGACGAGCTGTGGTTTGTTGAACATGACCCGGTATTTACCCAGGGTCAGGCCGGTAAAGCAGAACATCTGCTGATGCCTGGTGATATTCCTGTGGTGCAAGTCGACAGAGGCGGCCAGGTCACTTATCACGGCCCTGGTCAACTGGTTGCCTATGTGTTGCTGGATATCAAAAGACGTAAGCTGGGCGTACGGGAACTGGTGACCTTAATTGAACAGGTGATCATTAAAGCTTTAGCTCCTTATGGCATTGAAGCTTATGCCAAAGCCGATGCACCTGGTGTGTACGTGCAGGAACAAAAAGTCGCCTCGCTTGGATTGCGGGTAAGAAAAGGCTGTACCTTTCATGGTCTGGCTTTAAACGTGAATATGGATTTGTCACCTTTTTCCAGGATCAACCCATGTGGTTATGCCGGCATGCAGATGATCCAAACCAAAGATATTGCAGGTCCACAATCTGTGGATGAAGCCAGACAGGCGCTGCAGTCACAATTTGTTGCCCGGTTGGCCGCAAGCCAGACTGAACACAAAACAGGGTTAAGTGAGTAATATGACCATCAAAACAGCTCGTATGGAACCAGGCGTCAAATTACGGGATGCCGACAAAATGGCCCTGATCCCAATCAAAGTGTTGCCAACTGAACGTGAAGAATTGTTACGTAAACCTGACTGGTTAAAAATCAAATTACCACGCAGCACAGACCGCATAGAACAAATCAAAGGCGCTATGCGTAAACATGGTTTGCACTCAGTCTGTGAAGAAGCCTCCTGCCCTAACCTGTCAGAATGTTTTAACCACGGCACAGCAACTTTTATGATTTTAGGTGCCATTTGCACCAGACGTTGCCCGTTTTGTGATGTGGCTCATGGCCGCCCTTTGCCTCCAAGCGCGGAAGAGCCGGAAAAACTGGCCTTAACTATTAAAGACATGGCGCTGAAATACGTGGTGATCACTTCGGTAGACCGTGATGACTTACGTGATGGCGGTGCTCAACATTTTGCCGACTGTATCAGCTCTATTCGTCGTGAAAGCCCGGCCATCAAAATTGAAGTACTGGTACCGGATTTCCGTGGCCGTATGGATGCAGCGCTGGACATTCTGACGCAAACGCCACCAGACGTGTTTAACCACAACCTGGAAACAGCGCCACGTTTATACAAACTGGCACGTCCGGGCGCTGACTATAAATGGTCATTGGAACTGCTGCGCCGCTACAAAGAAGCCCATCCTGAAGTGTCGACTAAGTCAGGCCTGATGGTAGGTTTAGGCGAAACCACAGAAGAAATTATCGAAGTGATGCGGGACTTACGTCTTCATAACGTCGATATGCTGACCGTAGGCCAATACCTGCAGCCAAGCAAACACCATTTACCAGTGAAACGCTACGTATCTCCGGACGAATTTGACGAGATCAAACGTATTGGTTACGAGTTAGGCTTTAAACATGTCGCTTCCGGCCCTTTCGTGAGATCCAGTTATCACGCCGACCGCCAGGCAGCTGGTGAGGAAGTCAGCTAGTAACTAAGTGACTGTGCAGGCAGTTAAATTTAGCTGCCTGTGCTGTCTTTTCATGCCGGAAACAACTATGCTCAACGCAAAGAACTAAAGGATTTGGTATGGACAACAGACGTTTTAGCCGGGTGTTATTTTCCGGTCCTGTACAACTGAAAAATGCAGACACTCTGTACACAGGTCAGTTGCAGGATTTGTCGCTCAAAGGTGCTTTGTTACAACTAGATGCAGCAACAACTTTGCAATCAGGCCAAAGCTTCCAACTGCAGTTTCAGTTGAACGAGTCCGGCGTGGATTTGTTTATGGATGTGACTGTGGCGCATTTGAATGGCTCTTGTGTGGGTGTACGCTGCGATAAAATTGATATCGACTCTGCCAGCCATTTACGCCGTTTGCTTGAGCTGAATTTAGGTGATGCCGATTTATTAAGCCGCGAGCTTACGGAGCTGTCGGAATAGCCGAGGCCTCTTGTAACAAGTGCTGAGCATCCGGATAACCTTGTTTAGCAGCCTGATCCATCAATAAACGCCAATGGTACCAATCCTGTTCTTGCCTGGCTAAATAAGCATAAAAATACTGCACCGGCATAATCAATTCTGGCTGTGCCAACACCTTCTGCATCAGTTTAAAGTACAGTTCCGGAATCTCTGCTTCGTGTGAGCGCATAAAACTCATAGTAGCCACTGGTGCAAAAGCCTGTACGCCCGCATTGTCACAACTTTCCACTGGCTGCATCTGAATATCATGCCTTTGCAATTGCCAATGCTGCAGGTATAAATCCAGCTGGGTTTGATCAGTCAGTAAATTAGGCCGGATTTTATCGCTACGACACTCAGCTTGCGCCACTTCTGTACTTAAACTGTATTCATCGATAAAGCCCAGGATATGGGCGAATTCATGCCTGAATACCTCAAAAGAGCTGCTTTCAGCCAGCTGCACTATGCCATTGTTATAATTGGCAGTGCCTTCACCTGCAACCACCAGTAATTGACTAAATCCGCCCTGAGCCACATCAGGCTTCAATACCTGATATTGACACTGAATCCGTTGTCCGGCCTGATAACTGCACTGTAAGTCGGTACTGTTCATGCGCTTTTCAGGTAAAAAGCAAACTGGTAAAGAGGAAAGCTGAGAGTCCTGTTGCCACTGTTGTTGTAACAGCTGCAATTGACGGCTACCCGCTTTGGATTGCACTACAGGTTGTAAAGTTAAACTACAGGAAAAATTTGAGTTTGATGCAAAGTAAGCCGGGCTCTGAGCATAATGCCAAAGGCCATAATCAGCGGCTAAATCAGCCTCTGCTGCGTTTACACTCTGTTGTTGCTGTAGATGGTGCTCAAGATAGCTTGCTGTCGCTAAAAAGCCATCCTGACGCTGTTTTAATGCAAGTAAAGCATCAAGCTCATTGGTCAGCCCTGCATCCAGCGCTTTTTGATACCAGTTCAGTGCGGCAGGAAAGTCACCTTGCCGTTCACGTTTTTTTGCCAGCAGTACGGCGGCAGCGCCATGACCTTGCTGTGCTTTATCCATCAACTGTTGTTCAGGCAAATGCTCCAGCGCAGGTTCACAGCCAAGCAAACAGCTGAATAAAAGAATGCCCGGAGCATTTTTTATATAAAAAAAGCCAGAAAACCGGCTTTTTTTATTTAATCGCATCTGTCTGTTATTCAACAGGAAGTGCACTGGCATCTAAACCACGCAATCTGTTCATCTCTATACGGGCATAACGGTGTTCAACAAACTCATACACATTAGTCGCCAGTACTTTTTTATAGTAATCCAGCGCTTTAGTTGGGTTTTGTTGCTGATGCCATTTGGCCAGGTAGAAATAAACTTCGCATAAACGCTCAGCCAGTTGCTGTTGATCGGTATTCAAAGTGGCGGCAACGTCCAGTAACTCTTGTTCTGAGATTTTACCCAGATAAAAAGCCACTATCTTGCTGGCCCAATGGTCCGGATCTAATTTAGCCTGATTTAAAGCTAAACGCGCCTGAGCTTCAGGAACAGATAAATTGGCGTCAGCAAAATACAACCACAATGAACGGTATGGATCTTCAGGTTTCGCCTGATGAAACTGTTCAAAGTCGCCTACAGCCAACGCAGTTTTACTGTCGTACAGCAGCGCTATACCCCGGTTTAGATAGGCATAATCATAATCAGGTGCCAGCTCTAAAGCAGCATCAAAAGACTCATAAGCTTCGGTGTAGTTGCCCACCAAAGTGTGGTGAATACCAATAAAGTTATAGGCATCCGCCATATCGGGCTGTAACCGTAATGCACGCAAAAAATCAAAACGGGCTAATGAACGTAAACCGACACTGTCGTACATCACACCGCGGTCGTAAAACAACCGGGCTCGCTGTTCATCTGTGGTTTCGGTTTTGGTCAGCAGCTCAGAAATTCGCGCTATTGCGATTTCAGTGCGGTAAGAAACAGGAACTGACTCTGGTGCAAGTGGATTTTCCACCAGTACAGCAACCTCAGTTGAAGGTTTCTGGGCGCAAGCGCCCAGAGCCAGCAGTACTGCAAGCAGCACTGCACTTTTGGTCAGGTCGGAGACCTTACTGAGCTTCAACAGCATCGGCAGACTCAACAGCTGCAGGCTTGTCCTGAGCTTCTTTAATGCTTAAACGCACACGACCCTGCTTGTCTACTTCCATCACTTTTACAGCAACTTTCTGACCAATGACTAAGTGATCAGCTACATTGCTCACGCGCTCATCAGAGATTTGTGAAATGTGAACTAAACCGTCTTTGCCTGGCAGAACGTTAACGAAAGCACCAAAGTCAACAATACGTACTACTTCGCCCTGATACACAGCACCCACTTCGATTTCAGCTGTAATAGCTTCGATACGGTTGATGGCAATGTTGGCAGCTTGCGAGTTAGTCGCAGCAATTTTCACTGTACCGTCATCTTCGATTTCGATAGTAGTACCAGATTCTTCAGTGATCTGACGGATCACAGCACCACCTTTACCAATCACGTCACGGATTTTTTCCGGGTTGATTTTTAAAGTGTAGATACGTGGAGCATGTTCAGACAGCTCTTCACGGTGCGTGCTGATTGCCTGGTCCATCACGTTCAGAATGTGAATACGGGCAGCTTTGGCTTGTTTCAGAGCGATCTGCATGATCTCGCGGGTGATACCTTCAATTTTGATATCCATCTGCAGCGCAGTGATACCTTCAGTAGTACCGGCTACTTTAAAGTCCATGTCACCTAAGTGATCTTCATCACCTAAAATGTCAGAAAGAACAACGAAATCGTTACCTTCTTTCACCAGACCCATAGCAATACCAGCTACTGATGCTTTGATTGGTACACCAGCATCCATCAGAGCTAATGAAGAACCACACACAGAAGCCATAGAGCTTGAACCGTTTGATTCAGTGATTTCAGATACCATACGTACTGTGTATGGGAAATCATTGAAATCTGGCATTACAGCAGCTACACCACGTTTCGCTAAACGGCCGTGACCGATTTCGCGACGTTTTGGTGAACCTACCATACCTGTCTCGCCTACTGAGTACGGAGGGAAGTTGTAGTGGAACAGGAAGTTGTCAGTTTTTTCGCTCAGTAAGTCATCTACTGTTTGCGCATCACGGGCAGTACCTAAAGTACAGGTTACTAAAGCCTGAGTTTCACCACGAGTGAACAAAGCTGAACCGTGTGTACGTGGTAATAAACCAGTCATTACACTTAAAGCACGGATCATTTCGTTGTCACGACCATCAATACGTGGTTCGCCTTTGATGATACGGCTACGTACGATTTGGCTTTCCAGGTTGTGGAAAATCTCGTTGGCTTCAGTTTCGTTAAAGCCTTCGCCTTCCGCTAATTCAGCTTTGATTTTAGCGAAGACTTCAGCTTTGATTGCGCCAATGGCTTCGTAACGTTTTGCTTTTTCAGTGATACGGTAAGCTTCGCCAACAGGAGCTGTTGCCAGTTCAGCAATTTTGCTGGTCACTGTCGCGTTTTTCACCGGAGCAACCCAGTTCCACACTGGTTTAGCAGCTTCAGCCGCAAATTCATTGATAGCGTTGATCACAGTTTGCATCTGGTCATGACCAAATACGACTGCACCTAACATCACTTCTTCTGACAATACGCCAGCTTCAGATTCAACCATCAATACAGCGTTTGCAGTACCTGCAACCACTAAATCCAGTTTGCTGTCTTTTAATTCAGTTTCTGACGGGTTTAACACGTACTGGCTGTTTACATAACCTACACGGGCCGCGCCTAATGGACCACTGAACGGGATACCAGAGATAGCCAAAGCAGCAGAAGTAGCGATGATAGAGATAATGTCCGGCTGAATTTCAGGTTGTACTGAAACTACAGTAGCTATTACCTGAACTTCGTTCGTGAAGCCTTCAGGGAATAATGGACGGATTGGACGGTCGATTAAACGTGAAGTTAACGTCTCGCCTTCTGACGGACGGCCTTCACGCTTGAAGAAACCACCAGGGATGCGGCCTGCCGCATACGTTTTTTCCTGATAGTTCACGGTCAGAGGGAAAAAGTCCTGACCTGGTTTTGGTTGTTTTTTAGCGACCACTGTGACTAACACAGAGGTATCACCCATGCTTGCAAGTACGGCCGCGTCAGCTTGACGGGCGATAACGCCGGTTTCCAGAGTGATAGTGTGTTGGCCAAACTGGAATGATTTTACGATGGGGTTCACTGATTATTTCCTTTCTATTTTTCGCGTTTTTTCGCGGAGTCTTTTGGTCTGTTTTTCGCGGCACAGTATAGCCTGTTACAAGGCTGAAAAGATAGCTGGCACCAGAGTCGCAGGGTATAAAATTTAAGCATGTCCGGGCGGTAAGAACATCATGAAGGCATTAAGTTGCATTGAGATGAATTTTTCTGTTTTGAAGGCGAAAAAAAAGCCAGTCTAGGACTGGCTTTTTCAGGCATAAGCTGCGAATTAACGACGCAGACCTAAACGCTCGATCAGAGTAGCGTAACGCTGACCGTCTTTGCCTTTTAAGTAATCTAATAACTTACGACGTTGGCTAACCATACGTAACAGGCCACGACGTGAGTGGTGGTCGTGCTTGTGGTCAGCAAAGTGTGGTTGTAACTTAGCGATAGTTGCAGTTAATAATGCAACTTGTACTTCTGGTGAACCAGTATCGCCTTGTTTAACTGCGAAATCTGCTAAGATTTGCGCTTTTTCAGCTGTAGTTAGTGACATAGAGCCTCCAATAGAGAGATATGTTGTGCCGGCCACTAATCCAGCAACAACGAAAATGAGCGCGCATTCTATGCGCTTTCTACCCAATAAACAAGTAATAAAGCATTAAACTGGGGTTTGCCACACACTGGTATTCAATAAACGTCGTACCGACAGCACGCCAGCCTCTAACGAGGCCACACCAATAAACTGCTGCGCAGGGCCATACAATTTAATAGCATCAGCGGCTTCTGTGCCTAGATCAGTCAGTTCGGATTCATTTAACAGCACAGTCTGGCCATGCACCAAACGTTTTTGCTGCGCTTCAGTGAGCTTGAGTTCCGGTAAACCGGTTAAAGCTAAATCCATTGGCAACAATAAAGCGTCTAAGCCAGCCCAGTCTTGCTTTTCGTTAAACGGCACTAACTGTTCCTGCGTCAGCATTTGCGCGGCATCAAAAGGCCCCACATGAATACGACGTAAGGCGCTGACATAAGCACCTGAACCTAAAGCCTCACCTAAATCATCGATTAAGGTGCGGATATAAGTGCCTTTGCTGCAATGCACCAGAAAGCTGGCGTATTCGCCGTCAAACTGCTGCAATTCAAAACGGAATATGGTGATAGGCCTGGCTTCACGTGGTACTTCAATGCCCTGACGGGCATATTTGTACAGCGGCTGCCCCTGATACTTTAAAGCAGAAAACATAGTCGGAACTTGCATCTGCGGGCCACGGAACTGCTGCATCATTTGCTCAAGCAGGGCTTGATCAAAAGTCACTGGCTTACGGCTGATGATTTCACCTGCCGCATCACTGGTATCAGTACGCAAACCAAAATGCGCTGTCACCAGATAAGTTTTGTCTGTATCCAATAAGAACTGACAAAACTTAGTGGCTTCACCAAAACAAATCGGCAATAAACCACTGGCCAGTGGATCTAAAGCACCGGTATGACCGGCTTTTTCCGCCTGATACAACCAACGCACGCGCTGCAAAATACCATTGCTGGAAATTTCTAACGGCTTATCAAGTAACAGAATGCCGTGGACAGCACGACGCGCCATTACTCGTCCTCGTCCTGGTCGACCTTAGGTTTACGCTCTGGTTCCTGGCCTGCATCAATACGGCGTTTCTCATCTTCACGGCGTACCTGTTCAACCAGATTTGCCATATGAATCCCCTGATCCAAAGACTGGTCAAAGTAGAAACGTATAGTGGGCACAATACGGGCCTGAATACGCTTAGCGATCAAGCTACGGACATAACCGCAGGCGTCGTTTAAAATATCCAGGTTTGCTTTTACCTTGTCAGCTTCTAAGCCTAAAAAAGTAACAAAAATTTTGGCGTGTGATAAATCACGCGACACGTCCACATCAGACACTGTAATCATGTTGTGTAAACGTGGGTCTTTGATTTCACGTTGTAAAATCACTGCGATTTCCTGCTGCATTTGCTGCGACAGACGGTCTACCCGGGTAAATTCTTTAGCCATAACTCTTTCCAACACATTTGAGCAGAAAGAAACAGGGGCCTAAGTAAGCCCCTGCTGATCTCTGTATCTATATTTCTACCAGCACAAAGTGTTTATAAAGTACGTTCAACCTGAACTACTTCAAACACTTCAATCTGGTCGCCTTCACGCACGTCGTTGTAGTTCTTCACGCCGATACCACACTCGAAGCCGTTGCGTACTTCGGATACATCGTCTTTAACACGACGCAGCGACTCCAGTTCACCTTCGTAAATTACTACGTTGTCACGCAGTACACGAATTGGTGCGTTACGCTTAATGATACCTTCGGTCACCATACAACCTGCGATAGCACCAAACTTCGGTGAGCGGAACACGGCACGAACCTGAGCCAGACCAATGATCTGTTGTTTAAACTCAGGAGCTAACATACCTGTCATGGCTGCACGTACTTCGTCTAACAGTTCATAAATGATGCTGTAGTAACGTAAGTCCAGGTTCTCATCTTCGATGATCTTACGGGCAGTACCTTCGGCACGCACGTTGAAACCGATAACGATAGCTGAAGAAGCTGCGGCTAAAGTAGCGTCAGTTTCAGTAATACCACCCACACCGCTACCGATGATTTTGATTTTCACTTCATCAGTCGACAGTCGGCTCAGTGATTCACTGATAGCTTCCACAGAACCTTGTACGTCTGCTTTGAGAACTATGTTCAGTTCTGACACATCGCCTTCGGCCAGGTTGGCAAACATGTTCTCCAGCTTAGACTTCTGCTGACGAGCCAGTTTGACGTCACGGAATTTACCCTGACGGTACAAAGCAACTTCACGGGCTTTACGCTCGTCTTTCACTACAGTCACTTCATCACCAGCCTGAGGCACACCGGACAGACCTAAGATCTCAACCGGAATGGATGGGCCTGCGACTTTGATTTCTTTACCGTTTTCATCGCGCATTGCACGAACACGGCCGTATTCGAAACCACAAAGTACGATTTCGCCTTGTTGCAGTGTACCTTCCTGTACCAGGATGGAAGCAACAGGACCACGACCTTTATCCAGACGTGATTCAATCACCACACCACGGGCCAGACCTTTTCTCACTGCTTTTAATTCAAGCAATTCGGCCTGGTTCAGGATAGCTTCCAGCAGGTCATCGATACCCATACCGGTTTTTGCAGAGATAGGCACGAACTGAGTATCACCGCCCCACTCTTCAGAAATAACGCCAAACTGAGATAATTCGTTACGAACACGATCCGGATCTGCATCCGGTTTATCCATCTTGTTGACAGCAACAACCAGAGGCACACCAGCAGCTTTCGCATGCTGAATAGCTTCTTTGGTTTGTGGCATTACGCCATCGTCTGCTGCAACCACCAGAATAACGATATCTGTCGCTTTAGCACCACGGGCACGCATTGAAGTAAAGGCAGCGTGACCTGGTGTATCCAGGAAAGTCACCATACCGCGTTCTGTTTCTACATGGTAAGCACCTATATGCTGAGTAATACCACCGGCTTCGCCAGCTGCTACTTTTGCTTTACGGATGTAATCCAGTGTAGAGGTTTTACCGTGGTCAACGTGACCCATGACGGTAACAACCGGAGCACGAGGCTCTAACTCGCCTTCACCTTGACGGTCAGACATGACAGCTTCTTCCAGCTCGTTTTCTTTGGTCAGAGTGAACTTGTGGCCCATCTCTTCACACACGATAGCTGCGGTTTCCTGATCAATCACCTGGTTAATGGTTGCCATAGCACCCATTTTCATCATGACCTTGATCACTTCAGAAGCTTTAACGGCCATCTTCGAAGCTAATTCAGCTACTGTGATGGTTTCGCCAATTTTTACTTCACGTTCTACCGGCTGAGCTGGTTTGTTAAAACCATGCTGCATGCTGACAGGAGTTTTCTTTTTCTTGTGACGATTAGCGCGGTTAAAGGCATCTTTATCATCAGCATCATCTTTTTTCTTGGCTTTGCCAGCAGGGGCTTTTTTCGTTGTACGACGGCCACCACGTTCTTCACGGGCGTCCACTTCGTCTTCAGCGGCCTTGGCATAGACATTACTGGTTAAGTGATAATCAGCGTCTTCTGCTGCAGGTTTCGTTTCTTCTTTAGCCCAACGTTCAGCATTTTCTTCAGCTAAACGACGTGCAGCTTCAGCTTGTTGTAAAGCTTCGGCTTCCAGCTTACGTAACTGCTCAGCTTCCTGTTGTGCTTTGATGCGCTCAGCTTCAGCCTTAGCTTCTTCTTTCGCTGCACGACGAGCCGCTTCTTCCGGATCATCTTTCATTAACTGAGCATGTTTTGCTTCGTCACGTTTTTTCTGTTCAGCAGCTTTACGATCAGCTTCTTCTTTTGCTTTACGATTGGCTTCTTCTTTCACTTTTTGCTCTGCAGCTAAACGCTCATGTTCACGTTTTGCAGCTTCTGCTGCTTGTTCTGCGGCAATACGTTCTTCTTCAGCCAGCTTTGCAGCTTCTTCGCCAGAAGGACGTTTAACAAAAGTTTTTTGCTTACGCACTTCAACCTGAATTTCACGGTTGCGACCAGCGCCACCTGCCACACTCAGGGTGGTTTTTTCTTTACGAACTAACGTCAGTTTGGACGGTTCAGCGGACTGACCGCCGTGGGCACGGCTTAAGTGATCCAGAAGAGTTTTTTTCTCTTCTTCATTGACCATTTGGCCGACTTGTTTTGTTATGCCTGCATCCGCAAACTGTTGGATTATACGATCAACAGTCGTATTGACGTCACTGGCCAGTTTTTCTATGGTTACATCTGCCATGTCAGTTTTTACCTCCGTTGACCCACTTATTTGTCTTCACTGAACCAAACAATATTACGGGCAGCCATAATCAGCTCTGCCGCTTTTTCTTCAGTCATTTTTTCGATTTCAATCAAATCATCTACCCCAAGCTCTGCCAGATCATCAAGAGTGATGACCCCTTTGCTGGCCAACACATAAGCTGTGTGGGTACCAACACCTGGCAGATTAACTAATGCTTCACTAGGCGCTGAGCCTTCCAGTGATTCTTCGTTGGCCAGAGCTCGTGTGGTTAACACTGCTTTAGCACGTTTACGTAACTCTTCTACTGTATCTTCGTCTAAACCATCAACAGACAACAGTTCGCTGACTGGTACATAGGCGATTTCTTCTAAGGTTGAGAAACCTTCGTCTACTAATACACCGGCAAAATCTTCGTCGATTTCCAATGCAGTCATAAAGAGTTCCAACACCTTGGCGTTTTCTTCCTGGTGTTTGGTTTTCATTGCAGAAACTGTCATCACGTTTAATTCCCAACCTGTTAACTGGCTGGCTAAACGTACGTTCTGACCAGCACGACCAATGGCCATGGCCAGGTTGCTGTCTTCTACGGCTATGTCCATAGAGTGTTTGTCTTCATCAACGATGATAGAAGCCACTTCTGCCGGAGACATAGCGTTAATCACAAACTGAGCCGGATTGTCATCGAATAAAACGATATCAACACGTTCGCCCGTTAATTCGCTGGATACCGCCTGTACACGTGAACCACGCATACCGACACAAGCACCAACAGGGTCAATGCGGCGGTCGTTGGTTTTCACTGCTATCTTAGCGCGTGAACCTGGATCGCGTGCAGCACCACGAATTTCAATCATCTCTTCGCCGATTTCAGGCACTTCGATGCGGAATAATTCGATCAGCATTTCAGGACGGGTACGGCTTAAAAACAGTTGAGCACCACGAGCTTCTGGTTTTACTTCAAACAACAAAGTGCGGATACGATCGCCTGGACGGAAAGTCTCACGTGGCAACATCTCTTCTTTAGCTAACATAGCTTCCGCATTGTTACCTAAGTCGACAATGATGCTGTCGCGGTTTACTTTTTTCACGACGCCGGTCACTAACTCACCGACCTGGTCCACATAAGCTTCAACCACTTGTGAACGTTCTGCTTCACGTACTTTTTGTACTATGACCTGTTTCGCCATTTGTGTGGTGATACGGTCAAAGGTAATAGAATCGATTTGCTCTTCAACATAGTCGCCCACTTGTAAATGAGGTTCGTCGTATTGAGCTGCAGACAAGGTAATTTCGCGGTACGGATGTTCTTGTACCTGATCGTCCGGTATCACCATCCAGCGACGGAAAGTTTCATAAGAACCGGTTTTACGATCAATAGTCACGCGGACTTCGATGTCGCCTTCGTTTTTCTTTTTAGTGGCGGCCGCTAACGCGTACTCTAACGCCTGGAAAATTTTCTCGCGCGGAACTGATTTTTCGTTCGAGACCGCGTCTACTACTAATAAAATTTCTTTAGCCATATTATTTTGCCTCGCTTCGACCCGTGTATCAGAACACAGGCACTACGTTCGCTTTATCTACGTTATCCATCAGCAAACGGTAGAGTTTGCCATCCACTTCCACTACTAACATATCGTCTTCGATTTGTGTCAGCAGGCCTTTAAATTTGCGGCGTCCATCTTGAGGAATAGCCAATTTTACATCAATGATCTGACCAACAACTTTGGCAAAATGCTCTGGAGTAAAAAGAGGGCGGTCTAAACCAGGAGAGGACACTTCAAGGAAATATTCATTCGGGATAGGGTCTTCAACATCAAGTAACGCACTCACTTCACGGCTTACGGTGGCGCAGTGGTCCACAGTAATACCATCCTGATGGTCAATATAAACCCGCAGAATAGAGTGACGTCCAGCACGAACGAACTCTATGCCGACCAGCTCAAAGCCTGCGGCTTCTACTGTTGGCGTTAACAGCTCAGTTAACTGCTGTTCTTGTTTAGTCAAAGAGACCTCCAGAAATAAAAAAAGGGCATAGAGCCCAGAATAGTAGTACAACCTTGGCGCCAGATATAAAAACGCCCCGAAATCTCGGGGCGACTTTAGAGCTGACTGGACTTTGATATCGCCAATCAAAATCCTGAATTCTGTAGGCTTCACAGTGAACTGTTTAACCTGGGCATAGCTTCTGCTAAACAAAAGCATCTTACGGTTACAATTTGTCTGTTTAATGAAACTTGCGAAGTTTTATTTATCAGTCAATTAAATTGGTTGCGGGAGCCGGATTTGAACCGACGACCTTCGCCCGGAGTTATAAAGAGGAGCCCGTGGGCTAATTCCTTTATTTCCTTCGAACCTTGGCGAATTTGGTTGCGGGAGCCGGATTTAAACCGACGACCTTCGCCCGAGGTTATAAAGAGGAGCCCGTGGGCTAATTTCTTTATTTCCTTCGAACCTTGGCGAATTTGGTTGCGGGAGCCGGATTTGAACCGACGACCTTCGGGTTATGAGCCCGACGAGCTACCAGGCTGCTCCATCCCGCGTCCGTAAGCGACGCACATTATATAGTCCTGGTCTGACTATCGCAAGCTTAGTTTCTTCTACTTTGCTTGCCGTGCTTTGTATATTGGTGCCGAGAGCGGGACTTGAACCCGCACGCCCGAAGGCACTACCACCTCAAGGTAGCGTGTATACCAATTTCACCATCTCGGCTAAAAATCAGAGGTGCAATCAGTTTCCTACAGGAATATCTGATGCTGGCTTTTTCTCTTCGACGGCGTCAGCTGCTTTAGTGTCAACTGGCACAGATAAATCCTGCCACTCGTCTACAGCTTTCACACGGTCTGTGCTTAAGTTACCTAACAACAGACTCAGAGCAAAAAATAAAGTCGCCAGTACAGTCGTAGTACGAGTTAAAAAGTTACCTGTACCTGAAGAGCCAAAAATAGTGGCTGAACCGCCAGCGCCAAATGAAGCGCCCATGTCTGCGCCTTTACCGTGCTGGATTAATACCAGAACAATCAGGGCCAATGCGACTAACAGATACAATACAATAAACAATTCGTACATTATGAATCCTTTGCCATTGTGCAAATCGCAGAAAACTCTGCCACTTTCAAACTGGCGCCACCAATAAGGGCACCGTCTATGTCCGCCTCTGCAAACAGGGCTTCACAATTGGTTGCAGTGACACTGCCACCATAAATAATTCTTAACACATCTGCTGCCTGCGCATCATATTGCGCCAGATGTTGGCGGATAAAGTGATGCACTTGCTGAGCTTGCTGAGGTGTCGCTGTCCGACCTGTGCCTATGGCCCAAACCGGTTCGTAACTTACCACAGAACGCGCCAGCAAATAAGGCTGCGCAGCATACACCGCATCTAATTGCCGTGCAAGAACCTCTAAAGTTTTTTCTTCTTCTCTTTGCTGCAGAGTTTCGCCAACACAAACTACTGGGGTTAAACCTGCATCAATGGCTACTTTCACTTTTTGACTGATCACAGTATCAAGTTCGCCATACAAAGCGCGGCGTTCAGAATGACCAATAATGACATGGGAAGCACCAGCGGCCAGTAGCATATCTGCTGAAATTTCGCCGGTAAAGGCCCCGCTATGCTGTTCGCTCACATTCTGAGCACCCAACTTGTAGTTCTGATGTTTTGGAAAGTCAGTTAGAAGAATTACCGGTGGGCAGATCAAAATTTCTGGTAAGGGCTGTTTTAACACAGACAAGGCATCTGACATCTGTTGAACCAGATCTGAGTTACCATTCATTTTCCAGTTAGCGACCACTAACGGCTTACGTTGTCTCATGTTATTGCCTCTGTAGTAAAACGGGCGAGATAGTAACGAACCTCACCCGTTCAAACAAGACTTGATGGCTAAATTAGCAATTTTTAGCTGGCGATCTTCACTGCGTCGGCTATTTTTTGTGCAAATTGTTGTACTTCGTCTTGTATCCTTCCTTCAACCATTACACGAATCAGGGGTTCAGTACCAGATTTTCGGATCAAAACACGGCCCTGGCCGTTTAAATCCTGCTCAACTTGTTGTATCACTTTCTTGACGTGTAAATTATCTAAAGGTGCTGTGCCCTTCTCAAACTTCACGTTCACCAGCACTTGTGGCATCTTGGTCATGCCCTGTGCCAGATCAGCCAGAGACAGCTTTGCTTCCAGCATGGCAGTTAAAACCTGGATGGATGCGATAATACCGTCGCCTGTGCCTGCGTGATCCAGGTTCAGTACGTGACCAGAGTTTTCACCACCAATACGCCAGTTTTTTTGCGCCAGCATTTCAACCACATAACGGTCGCCGACATTAGAGCGGGCAAATGGAATATTTAACTCGGCTAATGCCAGCTCTAATCCCATATTGCTCATCAGAGTTCCCACTACACCGCCCTGCAGCTTATTCAGCTTTTGGGCATTACGGGCAATGATATAAACAATTTCATCGCCATCAATGACGCGACCAGTGTGATCCACCATCATCACGCGGTCACCATCGCCGTCGTAGGCAATACCTAAGTCTGCGCCGGTTTCTACCACAGTTTTCTGTAACAGGTCGGTATGGGTGGCACCACAATGATCATTGATGTTTAAGCCGTTTGGATGAATACCAATGGCCTCAACATCAGCTCCTAGTTCGCGGAATACGTTAGGGGCTATGTGATAAGTGGCACCATGGGCGCAATCCAATACTATTTTTAAACCATTCAGGGATAAATGATTTGGTATATGACTTTTACAAAATTCGATATAACGGCCAGCTGCATCATCAATACGCATCGCCTTACCTAAACGCTCAGACGATTCACAAACCATAGGCTGTTCCATTGCAGCTTCGATCGCCAACTCTACATCATCAGGTAATTTAGTACCGTCGGCAGAAAAAAACTTAATACCGTTATCATAATAAGGATTGTGTGAAGCGCTGATCACAATGCCTGCTTCTGCACGGAAAGTGCGTGTCAGGTAAGACACTGCAGGTGTTGGCATAGGGCCCAACAAACGCACATCCACACCAGCAGCCACTAATCCAGCTTCTAATGCAGTTTCTAATAAATACCCTGAAATACGGGTGTCTTTACCAATCAATACTTTTTTGGTGCCACGCTGAGATAACACCCTGCCAGCAGCCCAGCCTAACTTCATCGCAAATTCTGGCGTAATTGGAAACTCGCCTACTTTGCCACGTACACCATCAGTGCCAAAATACTTCCTAGACATGCTCTACTCCAAATAAGGTGGCACAAGCAACAGCAACGGCTTGCACAGTTTCTTTCACATCGTGCACACGAATAATGCGCGCACCTTTGATGACAGCTATTGTGGCACAGGCCAAACTACCTGCCAAACGATCATCCAGTTGAACGCTCAATAACTGACCAATCATCGATTTGCGCGACATTCCAACTAACAGAGGGTAATTTAACGCCTGTACCTCTGAAAGCTGACTTAACAGCTGGTAGTTATGCTGCAAACTTTTGCCAAAGCCAAAACCAGGGTCGAGAATAATCTGGTTTTTGGGGATACCTGCGGCGATACAGACCTCTGCCCTTTGCTTTAAAAAATCACACACCTCTTTGACCACATCCTGATACAGAGGAGACTGTTGCATAGTTCTGGGTTGTCCCTGCATATGCATCAGACAAACAGGCACTTTGGCGGCAACAGCCACCTCAACAGCACCGGGGTCCAGCAAGGCTTTGATATCGTTAATTAAATCAGCTCCAGCAGCCACAGCTTCTTTCATCACTTGTGCTTTACAGGTATCAATGGAGATCACACAATCCAGTTCAGAACGAATAGCCTCAATCACAGGCAGGACTCTGTCGAGTTCTTGTTGTAAAGGCACTTCTTGTGCACCAGGGCGGGTCGACTCTCCGCCAATATCCAAAATAGCAGCACCAGCCGCAAGCATGGCGCGAGCTTCAGTCAGAGCTGCTGCTTTCCCAATAAAACGGCCGCCATCAGAAAATGAATCTGGGGTGATATTCAAAATTCCCATCACTTTAGGGCGGGATAAATCCAGCTGACGATTGCGGGGTAACTGCAACACCATAAAAATACTCCTTCAACCTCTCCATCACCGCAACAAGAGTCCGGCCTCCACCTGAGGCATTTAGCCGACATCACCCCGACAGTTGCGACATACCGCACATCCTGCACATCGTCGCAACAACGTTCCCGACAGTTGCGACATACCGCACATCCTGCACATAGCACAAACCCCGGGGATTCCCGGGGTTTGCTTGATCAGAACTAAAGTTTTACAGAGGGTTTTCTGTGGATGGTTCTGACGGACTTACAGCATCAACAGGCTTGGTGTCATCGCTGTCCGAGCCTTTGTTTTTGTCCTTTGGTTCCCAGTTTTCTGGCTGACGCACAGTACGACGATTCATCAGATCATCAATTTGTCTGGAATCAATAGTTTCATACAACATCAGCGCTTCTTTCATCGCATGCAAAATATCCATGTTTTCTTCAATCAGGGTTTTTGCTCTGTTGTAGTTACGGTCGATAATAGCTTTGATCTCTGAATCAATAATACTGGCCGTTTCATCAGACATGTTTTTCGCTTTACCCATACTGCGGCCCAGGAATACTTCGCCTTCTTCTTCGGCATACAACAGAGGACCTAACTTGTCCGAAAAGCCCCACTGAGTCACCATGTTACGCGCGATAGAGGTCGCGTATTTGATGTCCTGCGAAGCGCCTGTTGATACTGAATCAATACCGTAAATCAACTCTTCAGCCAAACGGCCACCGTAGGCCACTGAAATTTTACTTTCAAGTTTACGACGACTGATACTGATGGCATCGGCTTCTGGTAAAAAGAAGGTTACGCCTAAAGCACGGCCACGTGGAATGATAGTGACTTTGTGCACAGGGTCATGCTCTGGCACCAGACAGCCCACAATAGCGTGTCCTGCTTCGTGATAAGCCGTCATTTCTTTTTCTGCTTCCGACATCACCATAGAACGGCGCTCTGCACCCATCATGATTTTATCTTTGGCTTTTTCAAACTCTTCCATGCCAACTACACGATTGTTACCACGGGCAGCAAACAATGCTGCTTCGTTCACCAGGTTCGCTAAATCGGCACCGGAGAATCCCGGAGTACCACGAGCTATGACACTGGCTTTCACATCGTCACCTAAAGGCACTTTACGCATATGTACTTTAAGAATTTGTTCACGGCCACGCACATCAGGTAAACCTACCACCACCTGACGGTCAAAACGGCCTGGTCTTAATAAAGCAGCGTCTAATACGTCTGGTCTGTTGGTTGCGGCGATAATGATGATCCCTTCGTTACCATCAAAACCATCCATTTCCACCAGCATCTGGTTTAATGTCTGTTCACGTTCATCATGACCACCACCTAAACCTGCACCACGCTGACGGCCAACGGCGTCAATTTCATCGATAAAGATAATGCAAGGCGCTGCCTTTTTAGCCTGTTCGAACATATCACGCACACGGCTGGCACCAACACCCACAAACATTTCAACAAAATCAGAACCTGATATCGCGAAAAATGGCACTTTAGCTTCACCGGCAATAGCCTTGGCTAACAGGGTTTTACCTGTACCTGGTGGGCCGACCATTAAAATACCTTTTGGAATTTTACCGCCAAGCTTCTGGAACCGTGATGGGTCTTTTAAATAATCCACCAGCTCAGACACTTCTTCTTTCGCTTCATCACAACCTGCAACGTCAGCAAAAGTAGTTTTGATTTGATCTTCGCCCATTAAACGGGCACGGCTTTTACCAAAGGACATAGCGCCTTTGCCACCGCCACCTTGCATCTGGCGCATAAAGAAAATCCAGACGCCTATTAATAACAGCATAGGGAACCAGGAAATAAAAATCTGTCCCAGCATGCTTGGGCTTTCCGGCGCAGTGCCAGAAAAGGTGATGTCATTTTTGTACATGTCATCAATCAGTTTTGGATCATAGCCAGTTGGGATCACAGTTTCAAAACGGTCGCCTGAACGTTTTATACCAGTGATCACGCCTTTCTGTTCCTTCACCTCGCGGATCTGGCCCTGACTGGCTTCTTTCAGAAACTGGGTATAACTCATTTGCTTTTCTGCTTTATCAGCAGGACCAAAACTATTAAATACCGACATCAATACAACGGCGATAACCAGCCATACGATGAGATTTTTTGCCATGTCACTCAAGGTGAGAACCTCTCAGTTACGAAAACAGTTACGAAAAAACAGTTACATTAAAATGAAACTATCGCTACTTTACTAGACTTTAAAGCCTGTCGCTACGATATATGTCTCACTGGATCGTGCCCGGGACGAGTCAGGTTTACGAATTCGTACCGTAGTAAATACACTGCGAACCTGCTGTACAAAGGGCTCGAAGCCTTCTCCATGAAATACTTTGACCACAAAACTGCCGTTTTTCTTCAATACGTTGTTACACATTTCCAGCGCCAGTTCAACCAGATACATACTTCTGGACTGATCCACTGTGCTGTTACCACTCATATTCGGGGCCATATCGGACAATACGACATCCACATTGCGGCCACCAATACGCTCTAACAACGCATTTAATACAACCTCTTCACGAAAGTCCCCTTGCAAAAAGGCAACACCAGCTAAAGGGTCCATTGGCAGAATATCACAAGCCACCACACAACCAGCCTGCCCTACCAATTCAGCAGCACGGGCCGACCAACTGCCTGGTGCTGACCCCAGATCTACGACCGTCATGCCCGTTTTGATCAGTTTATCTTTGTCCTGAATTTCATCCAGCTTAAAAGCAGCGCGGGATCTTAGCCCTAATTTTTGCGCTTTTTGCACAAAAGGGTCGCTTACGTGTTCCTGTAACCAGCGAGACGAGCTGGCGGAACGTTTTTTCTTTGTCATCTGAGTACTCTTAAATAGTCTTCATAGCAAGATGGCGGTACAATAGTGCAATTTCAAGCTTTCCAACACGGAAAATCTACACATATGAACCTTAGTAATAAACAAAAACAGTTTTTAAAAGCCAAAGCACATGAGTTAAAGCCAACCATTTTACTGGGTGGCAACGGATTAACTGAAGGTGTAATGGCCGAGATTGATTTGGCGTTAGAGCACCATGAATTGATCAAAGTCAAAGTTCCAAGCATCGATCGCGAAGAAAAAGTTGCCATCATGGACGCCATAGTGCGTGAAGCCAAAGCTCAAAAAGTACAGGTGATTGGCCATATTCTGGTGATCTATCGCGCTGCCAAAGAGAAAAAGTTACATATTCCAAAAGGTTAATCTGTACCTTTTAAGTAACCTGCGGCCTGCAACGACAAGCGGGCCGACTCTTCATTTTCCGCAATATGCCGTGTCAGATAGACAGGTTTTTCCACTTCAGTTGCTTTTAAATACTGCCAGGTGAGCATCTCGTCTGCTGGTAACAGCAGCTCGACGTGATGCAAATTATGCGTAAAAGCCCAGACCGAATTTTGTTTCATCAACTCCAGGGCTTGAGCGGGGCTGGCTTGCCATTGTCTCATATCCAGCGCTATAGCCCAGGGTTCAGCCACCAAAGGCAAGACTAAAGTGCGAAAATCTCTGATGTATTCTTCAGTACTCAAGACTGAAGATACGCCAAAAACCTGTACCCAAAGTACCCGATCTATCAATTGAAGTTGATAAGCTTTTGTCTGGCCTCTTTGCATAGATAGTCTGGTCCCCAAAGATAAGTAAGGCGGCCTGAGCCGCCTTACTTTTTAACAAGCCCAGTTTATAAATACTGCACCTGCGTGATCTCAAACTCCACCATACCAGCTGGCGTATTGATCGTCACAACATCTTCTTCTGCTTTACCAATTAAACCCCGGGCTATAGGTGAATTCACCGATATTCTGAAGTTTTTAATATCTGCCTCATCATCACCCACAATACGGTAGGTTACTTCCTCTTCCGTATCCAGGTTCAGAATAGTCACAGTAGAACCAAAAATCACTTTGCCGTTATTAGGCAACTTAGTGATATCGATGATCTGTGCGTTAGATAACTTAGCTTCAATATCCTGAATACGGCCTTCACAAAACCCCTGTTGTTCACGGGCTGCGTGGTATTCCGCATTCTCTTTTAAATCACCATGGGCACGCGCTTCAGCAATAGCTAAAACGATAGCCGGACGTTTCACGGTTTTCAGCTCTTGCAGTTCGTCCCGCAAGCGTTGAGCACCCTGAACCGTCATAGGGATCTGACTCATCCGTATACTCTCTTATGTAGTTCCTGCACTGATGCAACTGTAGCAAAGGCATTAGCTGCATTGGCTTTACAGGTTGCAAAAGCTGCATTTAAAGTTGTGGTGTAGTTGGCTTTATGTTGCAGCGCGCCACGTCGTAACACTTTGGAGTCTTCAATGGCCTGACGACCTTCAGTAGTGTTAACAATATAGCTGTATTCGCCGTTTTTGATCCGGTCCAGAATATGCGGACGACCTTCAAATACTTTGCTGACAGTACGGCATTCAATGCCTGCTGCAGTTAAAGCTTTGGCAGTACCACCAGTTGCATCCAGCTCGAAACCCAGCTCAACCATAGTTCTTGCTAATTCAACAACGCGCACTTTATCGCTGTCACGCACTGAAAGTAAAGCACGACCACCAGTTGGGATCACAGTGCCTGCGCCTAACTCTGCTTTGGCAAAAGCTTCAGCGAAGGTATCACCCACGCCCATCACTTCACCTGTTGAGCGCATTTCAGGGCCGAGGATTGGATCCACACCAGGAAATTTATTAAAGGGGATCACCACTTCTTTCACAGAGAAATAAGGTGGAATGATTTCTTTAGTAATACCCTGGGATGCTAACGACTGGCCAGCCATACAGCGGGCGCCGACCTTGGCCACTGCCATACCTGTAGCTTTTGACACAAAAGGCACAGTACGGGCAGCACGAGGGTTCACTTCAATCAGATAAATTTCGTTATCTTTGACAGCAAACTGAGTATTCATTAAGCCGACTACACCCAGCTCCAGCGCCAGCTTTTTCACCTGCTCACGCATTCTGTCCTGCACATCAACAGATAAGCTGTGTGGAGGTAAAGAACAGGCTGAGTCGCCTGAATGCACACCAGCCTGCTCAATGTGTTCCATAATGCCGCCGATAATGACTTCTTTACCGTCACAAATGGCGTCTATATCCACTTCAATGGCGTCATCAAGGAAACGGTCCAGCAGGACAGGAGAGTCGTTCGACACGCTGACCGCTTCGGTCATATAACGACGTAAGTCGATATCGTCATAGACGATTTCCATGGCCCGGCCACCTAAAACATAAGATGGACGCACCACCATTGGGTAACCAATGCCAGGGGCTTTGGCGATGGCTTCTTCCAGACTGGTGACAGTAGCATTTTGTGGCTGCTTTAAACCTAAACGCTCTACCGCGTGCTGGAAACGCTCACGGTCTTCAGCACGGTCAATAGCATCTGGTGAAGTACCAATAATTGGCACTCCATTCGCTTCTAAAGCACGGGCTAATTTTAACGGTGTCTGGCCGCCGTACTGAACAATAACGCCTTTGGGCTGTTCTTTGATCACGATTTCCAGTACGTCTTCCAGGGTAATAGATTCAAAGTACAGGCGATCTGAGGTGTCGTAGTCTGTTGATACGGTTTCAGGGTTACAGTTGACCATAATAGTCTCGTAACCGTCTTCACGTAATGCCAGAGCAGCGTGTACACAGCAGTAGTCAAACTCAATGCCCTGACCGATGCGGTTTGGACCACCACCAATAATCATGATTTTGTCACGATTGGTGGGTGCAGCTTCGCATTCTTCATCGTAGGTGCTGTACATGTAGGCCGTGTCTGATGAAAATTCAGCAGCACAGGTATCTACACGTTTATACACTGGGTGCAGGCCAAAGCTGTGACGCTTTTTACGCACTTCACCTTCAGCTACGCCTAATAAATCGGCCAGACGTTGGTCAGCAAAACCTTTACGTTTTAAGACCTTTAAGCGTTTTTCATCTAAACCGGCAAAACCAGCAGCTTGCACTGCGGCTTCTTCTTTTAGTAAATCTTCAATCTGGACCAGGAACCAGTGATCGATTTTGGTCAGCGCATAGATTTCATCCATGCTCATGCCCAAACGAAACGCATCGGCTATATACCAAATGCGGTGCGAACCAGGCTCACGCAGTTCACGGATGATTTTTTCTTTGGCTTCAGGAGCACGAATATCAATGATTGGATCTAAACCGCAGACACCAATTTCCAGACCACGTAAGGCTTTTTGCAGCGATTCTTGTTGGTTACGACCAATAGCCATCACTTCACCCACAGACTTCATCTGTGTGGTTAAGCGGTCATTTGCACCAGCAAATTTTTCGAAGTTAAAACGTGGCACTTTAGTGACTACGTAGTCGATGCTTGGCTCAAACGAAGCTGGTGTTTTACCACCTGTAATATCGTTTGCCAGTTCGTCCAGTGTATAACCACAAGCAAGCTTGGCTGCTACCTTAGCGATAGGGAAACCCGTTGCTTTAGAGGCTAGAGCTGAAGAGCGCGATACACGTGGGTTCATCTCGATGATGACCATACGGCCATCTTCAGGATTGATACCAAACTGTACGTTTGAACCACCGGTTTCCACACCGATTTCACGCAGTACAGCCAAAGAGGCGTTACGCATGATTTGGTATTCTTTATCCGTTAGGGTCTGAGCCGGGGCTACAGTGATCGAGTCACCCGTGTGCACACCCATAGGGTCGAAGTTTTCGATAGAACACACGATGATGCAGTTATCGTTTTTATCACGAACTACTTCCATCTCGTATTCTTTCCAACCGATCAGCGATTCATCAATCAGCAACTCTTTAGTTGGTGATAAATCCAGGCCACGGGTACAGATTTCTTCAAATTCTTCGCGGTTGTAAGCAATACCACCACCTGAACCACCCATAGTGAAAGATGGACGGATGATGCACGGGAAACCAATAGTTTCCAGTACGCCGTAGGCTTCTTCCATGGAGTGAGCAAAACCCGCACGTGGGCAAGACAGGCCGATAGAACGCATAGCTTTATCGAAACGGCCACGGTCTTCTGCTTTGTCGATGGCATCCGCAGTCGCGCCAATCATTTCGACATTGTATTTTGCCAGCACACCATGACGCTCTAAATCCAGCGCACAGTTTAATGCGGTCTGACCGCCCATGGTCGGCAACACCGCACATGGACGTTCTTTTTCAATGATTTTCTCTACCACTTGCCAGTGGATAGGTTCGATGTAGGTTGCATCGGCCATTTCCGGATCGGTCATGATAGTGGCAGGGTTAGAGTTCACCAGAATGACACGGTAACCCTCTTCCTTTAATGCTTTACAGGCTTGAGCACCTGAATAATCGAACTCACAAGCCTGACCAATCACAATAGGACCGGCGCCGAGGATAAGAATACTTTTAAGATCGGTACGTTTTGGCATAGCTATTCTCTGTCTCTCATCTCAATTAAGCCTGACGCTGTTGCATCAATTCGATAAAGTGGTCAAACAATTCACTGGCTTCGTGTGGACCAGGGCTGGCTTCAGGGTGACCCTGGAAGCTGAACGCTGGTTTGTCGGTGCGGTGAATACCCTGCAAAGTACCATCAAACAACGACTTGTGAGTCGCACGTAAATTGGCAGGTAAGGTAGCTTCTTCTACAGCAAAACCGTGGTTCTGTGCCGTGATTAATACCTTGTTGGTATCCAGATTTTTCACCGGATGGTTACCACCATGGTGACCTACTGTCATTTTGATCGTCTTAGCACCGCTGGCTAATGCCAGTAACTGGTGGCCTAAACAGATACCAAACACAGGGATGTTGGTGGTCAGAAAGGTTTCGATGGCTTTAATAGCGTAATCACAAGGCGCCGGATCACCAGGACCATTGGATAAGAAAATACCGTCAGGGTTCAGTGCTAATACTTGTTCAGCAGGCGTTTGAGCCGGAACTACAGTTAAACGACAACCGCGGTCAGCCAACATACGTAAAATATTACGTTTCACACCAAAATCGTAGGCAACCACATGAAAGGCTGAATTATCTGGTTTGGAAAAACCCTGACCTAAAGTCCAGCTGCCTTCTGTCCATTGATACGGCTCTTTCACTGAAACTTCTTTGGCTAAGTCCATACCGGACAAACCAGGGAAAGCACGCGCCAGTTCTAAAGCTTTGTTTTCGTCTAAGTTATCACCCGCCATTAAGCAGCCGTTTTGTGCGCCTTTTTCACGCAAAATACGGGTCAGCTTACGGGTGTCGATATCGGCAATGCCTAAAATATTACGGGAGCTAAGATAGTGACTAAGAGAGGCTTGATTACGGAAATTACTGGCTAACAAAGGAAGGTCACGGATAATCAGGCCCTTGGCCCAAATTTTATCGGATTCCTCATCTTCATCGTTTGTGCCGGTATTTCCAATATGAGGATATGTCAGAGTGACGATTTGTTCAGCATAGGAAGGATCCGTGAGGATTTCCTGATACCCGGTCATCGAGGTATTAAAAACCACCTCTCCAACAGAAATACCTTCAGCGCCAATGGCTGTACCGCGAAATACGGTGCCGTCTTCCAGTACGAGCAGGGCGGACTTAGTCAAAATAACCTCCAAACAGCAGAAAACGGGGGAAAAACATTGTTGTTCACCACCCGTTTTGACCCAGAATTTTTGTATCCAAGTTTGCTTAGGCAAACCTGACTATTCTAGGCGATTTGAGCTATTTGGTCTAACTATTTTTTGATATTTTATGAAAATGACGCTTTGATCGCATTTTTATAACATATCGCTCAAAAAGTTAAGCTAAGTCAGCCAAACCCAGCACTTGTTGCATAGAATAAAGTCCAGGCTGTTTATTTTGCAACCAAAGCGCTGCACGCCAAGCACCCTGAGCAAAAGTACTGCGACTGGACGCTTTATGAGTGATTTCCAGGCGTTCACCCAAGTCCGCAAAAAGCGCGGTGTGATCGCCAATAATGTCGCCGCCTCTTACCGTAGCAAAACCAATAGTTTTTTGATCGCGCTCCCCCGTCATGCCTTCACGACCATAGACAGCCACATCGGCAAGATTACGATCCAAAGCTTTGGCAATCTGATGACCTATGGCCATAGCAGTGCCAGAAGGTGCATCTTTTTTAAATCTGTGGTGGGCTTCAATAATTTCGATATCAGCCGTTTGCCCCATGACCTTAGCTGCGGTTTGTACCAGATGCAGTAATAAATTCACGCCAACACTCATATTGGGAGCCCATACGATAGGAATATGCTTGGATGCCTGCTGCACTGCAGCATATTGCTGATCAGTTAAACCAGTCACACCAATCACCAGCGCTTTTTTTGCCTGCACCGCCAGCTCCAGATGCACAAGCATAGCCTCTGGCATAGTGAAATCAATCCAGATATCAGCCAAAGCTAAAGCAGCAACAGAAGTCTCTGTAAAAGCCAGATTCAGTTTGCCACAACCGGCCAGTTCACCTGCATCCATACCTGTTAACGCAGAACCGGCACGCACAGTAGCAGCAGTGATTGGCAGTTGATGTTCTTTAGCTACACTGACTAAAGCTCTGCCCATGCGGCCGTTAGCACCTAAAATACCTACTGTACTCATCTGTTGATCCTGTGTGGCTATTGCAATACGGCCGCTATTAAACGGCAGTCCGGATGGATATGCAACCCTAATTGCCCTACTCCATTAAACCGCTGCGGTAAAAATAGCCCGGCTGACGTTATAGTTGATATCGCCATGTTCACCCAACTTCGCCATGCCCTGTGCCATCACCTTAGCCATCAATTCATCAACCGAAGAGGCTGGCAGACCATAAGCCGTTAAACGGGTTGGCACCCCCATTTGTTCAAAGAAGGCACGGGTATAACTGATGGCTTCATCAATCTGGCGCTCTGGATCCTGCTGCTGCAACCCCCATACTCTGCTGGCGTACTGCAGTAACTTGTCACGCTTAGTTGCACGTTGCTGCTGCATTAAAGCAGGCAACACTATAGCCAAAGTTTGTGCATGGTCTAAGCCATACAAGGCAGTCAGTTGATGACCTAAGCCATGAGTCGCCCAATCTTGTGGGACGCCAACCCCAATCAAACCATTCAGCGCCATAGTGGCAGCCCACATCACATTGGCTCTGACATCGTAATTTTCGGGTTCATTTAAGGCTTTTGGCCCTTCTTCAATCAGCACCTGTAATAAAGACTCAGCAAATCTGTCCTGCACTGCGGCATTAACCGGATAAGTCAGGTACTGCTCCATCACATGCACAAAAGCATCCACTACACCGTTAGAAATTTGTTTAGCCGGCAAGCTATAAGTGACTTTTGGATCAAGAATTGCGAACTGCGGATAAACTGAAGGATGCGAAAACGCCAACTTTTGCTGAGTGCTTTGGCGGGTAATGACAGCATTGGCATTACTCTCCGTACCTGTGGCAGGTAATGTCAAAACACAACCTAATGGCAAGGCTGCTTTAATACGGGCTTTTTTCTCTAAAATAGCCCAGCCGTCCTGTTCAAGCAGTGCAGCAGCTGCTATGTATTTGCTGCCATCCACTACGGAGCCGCCGCCTACAGCCAGAATAAAATCAATCCTTTCTGCTTTTACCAGAGCAACAGCTTTACTTAAAGTTTCATAGCCTGGATTAGGCTCTATACCGGAAAACTCCAAAACCTGATGGCTTTTTAACGCATCCATCACTTGCTGATAGACACCGTTTTGTTTAATAGAACCGCCACCATAAGTCAGCAATACTCTGCTGCCTGCTGGGATCAACTGACCTAACTGGCTGATTTGACCATCACCAAACACAATACGGGTTGGATTCTGGTAGGAAAAATTAAACATAAAAGCTCCGGTGCTTAAAACAAAATCTAGCTATTTATATGGGCCTGAACCGCTTTAAGTTCAAGCGCACTGAGGGGTTTTCTTCAGCCATAGGCAAAATACCGGAATTCAGTTAGGCTGATTTTAAGCGAATGAGACTTACAGTTTGCTATAGCTTAGTCAGCTTTAATATTTGACAGGACTTCTGGACGTCTCTATATTCCGAAAAATTTTAAAACCTTTTAGGTTTAGAGGAAAACTCATGACGTTATCGCAAAAACAGCAAGCTCGCTTGTCCTTGCTGCCCTTGTTGCTCTTTGTCAGCTTATTTCTTGGCACAGGTTTATACCTCCAGTCTCAGGGAGTTGACTATGCTTTTTATCAATTGCCAGGGCCTGTAGCTATTATCCCGGCTCTGGTGTTAGCCATTTGGCTGTATAAAGCGCCTTTAACTGAATCTCTGGAGGTACTAGTCAGAGGGGCTGGCAATAGCAATATTATTACGATGTGCTTTATTTTCCTGCTGGCTGGCGCTTTTGCCACTGTAGCTCAGGCAACAGGCGGCGTAGATGCAGTGGTAAATGCAGGTTTAACCATAGTTCCGGCGCAATTTTTATTACCAGGCTTATTTGTTATTTCAGCCTTGATTGCCACGGCCATGGGCACCTCAATGGGCACCATTGGTGCTTTGGCTCCGATCGCTGTAGGTTTAAGTTCTCAGGCTCAGTTGGACCCGGCTTTAGTGGCTGGTGTGCTGTTAAGCGGTGCTATCTTTGGTGATAACTTGTCTATTATTTCCGACACTACTATTGCATCCACCCGCACTCAGGGTGCACAGATGAAAGATAAATTCAGAGAAAACCTGAAAATTGCTTTGCCTGCTGCTGCTGTAGTCCTTCTTCTGTTTGCGTTTTTAGCGCAAAACCAGGCGGAAGTAGCAGTGAAAGATTTTAGCTGGACTGGTGTTTTGCCTTATGCAGCTATCCTTGTACTGGCTGTCGCAGGTATGAATGTATTCGCTGTGCTGCTGCTGGGTATAGTTCTGGCTGCATTGCAAGGTGTGGTATTTGCAGAGTATCAACTGGCTAATCTGGGTAAAGACATTTACAAAGGTTTTGGCTCTATGCAGGAGATTTTCCTGCTGTCGATGATGGTCGGTGCTTTAGGTGAGTTTGTGAAGCAACAAGGCGGCCTGCAGTATTTATCCAGCCATGTCACAGCTTTGGCTTTAAAACTGAAATTGGCAGGTAATAAAGCTCAACAGCTGGCTATTGCCGCTTTGGCTTTTACCAGCAACCTCTGTATTGCCAACAATACCGTGGCCATAGTCGTAGTGGGTGAAGTCAGTAAAGATATAGCTCAGCAGCACCAAATCACAGCTAAACGCAGTGCCAGCTTACTGGACGTGTTTGCTTGCATAGCACAAGGGCTGGTGCCTTATGGTGCTCAGGCTTTGTTGCTGGGTGCCAGTTTTGGTTTATCGCCATGGGATGTGGTGACACACAGTTATTACTGCCTGATCCTTGCTGTATTCGCGACAGCCCGCATTTTGATTGAAAAAATCGACCGGAGCGATTTTTAACATCGGAGCGCAGCGACGATGGCCTGGACAGGCATTTTGCAGGACAGCAAAATGTAAAAAATCGTCTGGAGCGATTTTTAACGTCAGAGCGCAGCGAATATGGCCTGGACAGGCATTTTGCAGGACAGCAAAATGTAAAAACCAGGCCAGCATTAAGCTGGCTCTGTTATTTCAGTTTGAAGCTTTATTACAGTTTGGTAAGGCGCCCTGACTGCGGCGCTGCTGATAATAACTCTCTGCCACCGCCATATGTTTATTCAGCTCTTTAATTCTGTTATCCGGCACCGGGTGGCTGGATAACAACTGTGGCGTTGAACCACTGCCCTTAGCAGCCATGTTTTGCCATAACTTTACGGACTCTGCAGGAACAAAACCTGCTTTAGCCATCAGTTCCAGCCCCATAATATCGGCTTCTGTTTCATGAGCCCGGCTAAAAGGCAACACAATACCTACCTGAGCCCCTAAACCAAAAGCAGTGCGCATTTGCTGCTGATAAGGCGAGTTGGCCATAGTCATAGCACCATCTGCCACAGATAAAGCAGTTGAAATAAACTGGTCGCTGGATAAGCGCTCGTTACTGTGTCCTGCTATCACGTGAGCAATTTCATGACCTATGACTGCCGCCAGTTGTGACTGGTTGTCCGCGACTAACAACAGACCGGTATACACACCCATTTTACCGCCTGGTAAAGCAAAGGCGTTGACCTGATCATCATCAAACACCACGATTTCCCAAGGTGTTTTTTGCCATTTGGCATCTGTATGTTTCAGCAGGCTGTTGGCTACACACTGCACATACTGATTCACTTTTTTGTTTTTGCTGACAGGAACTTCAGCTTTCATCCCTTCAAAGGTCTGAATACCCAGGCTACTTAGTTTTTGATCATCAAATAACATCAGCTGGCGTCGGCCTGTAGGTGATTGAGTGCAGCTTGCAAGCAGCACACTAGCGATTAACAATGGAAGTACTAACTTAGTACGCATCAAATGATCCTTCTTTTCGTACTTGAAACGGCAGGTAATAGAACTATAAAAACTCGAATAAGTTCAGCCATTGTGCGGGATCTGAAAAAAGAAAACCACCCGCAGGTGGTTTTCATTAGCTGATGCAGGCACGTTGTTTTAGCCGGTTAAATCATCAAAAAACTTCTTCACACCATCAAAGAAGCCTTTAGACTTGGGTCTGTGTTTTGCTTCGCTATCACCACCCCAGCTTTCATCCAACTGACGCAATAAGTCTTTTTGCTTATCATTTAAGTTGACAGGGGTTTCAACCACCACTTTGCAGACCAAGTCACCGACACCAGCCCCCCGTACTGATTGCACACCTTTGCCGCGTAAACGGAACATTTTTTCAGTCTGGGTTTCTGCCGGGATCTTCAGCTTCACACGACCATCTAAAGTAGGCACATCTATTTCACCACCTAAAGCGGCAGTGCTGAAACTGATAGGCACGTCGCAATACAGATTGTTGCCATCACGAACAAAGATAGGGTGATCTTTGACATGCACCTGCACATACAAGTCACCAGCTGGCGCACCAAACTGCCCTGCTTCACCTTCACCCGCTAAACGGATACGATCACCAGTATCTACACCAGCAGGGATTTTCACAGACAGTGTTTTGGTTTTTTCTACACGGCCATCGCCATGACATTTAGTGCATGGATCCGGGATAATTTTGCCGCGACCACTACAGGTAGGACATGTTTGCTGCACCGCAAAAAAGCCCTGACGCATAGTCACCTGACCCGCACCATGACAGGTTGGGCAAGACTTAGCCTGAGTGCCTTTTTTCGCGCCTGAACCATCGCAGACATCACAAGATACCCAGGTTGGCACTTTGATTTCAACAGACTTACCACGTACAGCGTCCTCGAGGTTTAACTCCAGGTTGTAACGTAAGTCTGAACCCCTTTGGGCACGGGACTGACCACCGCCGCGGCGACCGCCACCAAAGATATCACCAAACACATCACCGAAGATGTCATTAAAGTCGGCACCACCACCACCGCCACCACGGTTAGCATCCACACCAGCGTGACCATAGTTATCATACGCAGCGCGCTTCTGGTCATCCGACAGGATCTCATAGGCTTCTTGCACTTCTTTAAACTTCTCTTCCATAGCTTTATCACCCTGAGTTCGATCCGGGTGAAATTTCATGGCGAGCCGTTTATAGGCCTTTTTGATTTCTTTATCGTCAGCGCCTTTTTCGACGCCAAGCACTTCGTAATAATCACGCTTCGACATAACAACTCATCTTGATAGAGGAGCGACCGCACAGGGCGGTCGCTCAAATTTACTCTGGTATGGGGCGCATCTTAAAGAGGCGACCCCACAGACACAATGATTATTTGTTGTCTTTAACTTCTTCGAACTCAGCGTCGACGACGTCATCACCAGCGGCATTACGAGCCTGAGGTTCAGCGCCACCTTGTTGCGCTTTCGCCTGAGCTACTTCAGACAGTTTCTGAGAGGCCTGAATAAGAGCCTGAGTTTTAGCTTCGATCTCAGCTTTGTCGTTTGCTTTGATGGCTGTTTCCAGCGCAGCAACAGCAGCTTCAATCTCTTGTTTGTCGTTAGTAGCTAAGTCGTTACCTGCTTCTTCAATTTGCTTGCGGGTAGCATGCACTAAAGCGTCAGCCTGGTTACGGGTTTGCACTAATTCTTCAAACTTTTTGTCTTCTTCAGCATTCAGTTCAGCGTCACGTACCATACGTTCCACTTCTTCATCTGTTAAACCTGAAGAAGCTTTGATGGTGATCTTCTGCTCTTTACCCGTGTCTTTATCTTTGGCAGACACATGCAGAATACCGTCGGCGTCTAAGTCGAAGGTGACTTCGATTTGTGGTTCACCACGACGGCCAGGCCTAATACCTTCTAAATTAAACTGACCCAGCGACTTGTTAGCAGAAGCTTGCTTGCGCTCGCCTTGCAGCACATGGATAGTTACCGCAGCCTGATTGTCGTCTGCAGTAGAGAAAGTTTGTGACTTCTTGGTTGGGATAGTAGTGTTCTTCTCAATCAAGGCAGTCATTACGCTACCCATAGTCTCTATACCTAAAGACAGTGGAGTTACGTCTAATAACAAGACGTCAGTCACGTCACCAGACAAGACAGCGCCCTGAATCGCAGCACCTACAGCTACAGCTTCGTCAGGGTTCACGTCTTTACGTGGCTCTTTACCGAAGAAAGCAGTGACCACTTCCTGAACTTTAGGCATACGAGTCTGACCACCGACCAGGATGATATCGTTGATATCACTTACAGACAGGTCAGCATCTTTTAATGCCTGTTTCAGCGGCTCGATAGTGCGTTGAATTAAATCGTCTACCAAAGATTCCAGCTTAGCGCGGGTTACTTTGATGTTTAAGTGCTTAGGACCAGTGGCATCTGCAGTGATATACGGCAGGTTCACTTCAGTCTGAGAAGCAGAAGACAATTCGATCTTGGCTTTTTCGCCCGCTTCTTTCAAACGCTGCATCGCCAGTGGATCGTTACGCAGGTCAATGCCTTGCTCTTTTTTGAACTCGTCTACTAAGTAGTTGATCACACGAGAGTCAAAGTCTTCGCCACCTAAGTGAGTGTCACCGTTGGTTGCTAATACTTCGAAGGTCTGTTCGCCATCTACATCGTCAATTTCAATGATAGAGATATCGAAGGTACCACCACCTAAGTCATAAACCGCAACTTTGGTGTCGCCTTTTTTCTTATCCATACCATAAGCCAGCGCAGCTGCTGTTGGCTCGTTGATGATACGTCTTACTTCTAAACCTGCGATACGACCAGCATCTTTAGTCGCCTGACGCTGTGCATCGTTGAAGTAAGCAGGAACTGTGATTACCGCTTCAGTCACTGGCTCGCCCAGGTAATCTTCAGCAGTCTTCTTCATTTTTTTCAGCACTTCAGCAGAAATCTGTGGTGCAGCTAATTTTTTGCCTTTAACTTCAACCCAGGCGTCACCATTATCAGCCTTCACAATCTGGTAAGGCATGATTTTGATGTCACGCTGAACTTCAGCATCTTCAAAACGACGACCAATCAAACGCTTAATTGCGAACAAAGTATTTTTTGGGTTAGTCACAGCCTGACGTTTAGCTGGCTGGCCTACTAATACTTCGCCGTCTTCTGCATAAGCGATGATGGAAGGAGTGGTTCTGGTACCTTCAGCGTTTTCAAGAACGCGTGGCTGGTCGCCATCTAAAATAGCCACACAGCTGTTTGTTGTACCTAAGTCAATACCAATAATTCTACCCATAACTACTCTCCGCTTATTAATCTGTACAATTAAAATTGTGTTGACCAGTTAATGGGGTTTACCCCTATTCGATTCAAGGTTATTTTTTTAAAAAAATTTACCGTTTGTGCGATAAATAAGCAAAAAGGCGGGTTCAGCACCTTGTTAGTGCTGAAACTAAGGCGATAGAACAGAAAAGCATTTAACCCAAAAAGCAATTGCGGCGTATAATCCTGCTTAATTGCGTACATTGTCAGAACACAGAGCCTGAACAGAGAGAGATATTATGCCTTTATTAGACAGCTTTACCGTTGACCACACTATTATGAAAGCTCCTGCTGTGCGTGTGGCAAAAAAAATGAACACACCAAAAGGTGATGCTATCACTGTATTTGATTTACGTTTTTGCGTGCCTAACGAAGAAATTCTGTCAGAAAAGGGCATTCATACACTGGAGCATTTATTTGCCGGTTTTATGCGTGATCATTTAAATGGCGATGGCGTAGAAATCATAGACATTTCCCCTATGGGCTGTCGCACAGGTTTTTACATGAGCCTGATTGGTACACCGGACGAGCAGCGTGTTGCAGCAGCATGGCAAGCCGCTATGGCAGACGTCCTCACAGTACAAAACCAGTCTGAAATTCCTGAGTTGAACATTTATCAATGTGGCACAGCTCAGATGCATTCTCTGGAAGAAGCCAAAGAAATAGCACAAAACATTATCAGCCGTGGTGTAGGTGTGAATTTAAACGACGAGTTAAAACTTTCTGCTGAGTTTTTAAAGCAATAATTACTACTTTATAAACTAAAAGCAGCGAACTGGTTCATCGCTTTTCACCAGTTCGCTGCGTACTGCACATCCTTTGCTTATCTGTCTACCCGTTAAAAGTCGTAACCAAAGCGCACACCGTACATACGGGGTGGGTTATAAGTCGAGCGGATAAAACCATCCCTGAATTGGAAGTAGTTGGCATTACGCACATACTCATCCGTCAGGTTGCTACCGTAAGCTTCCAGATACCAGTCGCCACTGGCAGGCATCAGTTTGACAGTGGCATCTACTTTCCAGTACGCCTGCTGGGCATCCGATAAATGTGCACCATCGTAGTTATTCAGCGAGGTGTACATCTTGCTTTGCCAGTGAGCAGACAACTGTGGCTCAAGCGCAAAACCGGATTGCAGTCCAAAGGTGTGACGCACTGATAACGTACTGGAATAGTCCGGAGCATACGGCAGACTGTTACCGCTGATATCCACTACACCGGCACATGGTGTCTGACCGTATTCCAGACGCTCAGCACAGTAGTAAGCGTCTTCAAACGGAATTTCTTTGACACGGGCATTCAGCCAGGCCACATAACCGCTGATGCGACCGTTGGTCCATGGAATATAATCCAGCTCCAGTTCCAGGCCTTTCAGCTCCGCCTTACCTATGTTGGTGGTGACGTTATGGAACTTCTCACTGCCATCCGGGCGGGTGCCTACTTTTTGATTATTCGTCACCTGCATGTCACTGTAATCACTGTAAAACAGCGCAGCAGACAGGTTCATTTTTCCATCCAGTAAAACGCCTTTATAACCAAACTCAAAGTTCGTTACTTCTTCCGGGCCGTATGGCAGGTTGGAGTATTCGCCGCAGTCGCAGATATCAAAGTCTTCAAAAAAGCCACCGGCTTTATAGCCCGTTGCCACAAAGGCGTACAATAAATCATCTGAAGCTAAACGGTAATCAGCTCCAATTTTCCAGGTGCCTTTATTCCACTCTTCCGTATGGTAAGTGCGTCGGCCAGCGGTTAACACTTCACCCAAGGGTGCGTAAGTACCCATGTTTTTGGTTAAATCTGAGCCCTGAATACTACCCTGAGTCGTTGGATCATAATCACCGTTGTAATAAAGGTCGCTGAACACCAGCTCGTAACCAACACCACCATTGTCAATTTTTTTGTCTTTGGTTTGGCGATAACCAAAAGTCAGGTTCAAGTCTTCCGTCAGGTTGTAATCGGCCTGTGCAAACACTGCATCAGAGTTAGCCCGGCGATCGTCCTGCGGATAGGAAAAAGCAGCAGGGTGAAAGCCTAAATCCGGGTGACGTAAACCATGCACCAGCTCGACATCAAAACGAATTTTGTTTTTCTCACGCATCGAAAACACGCCTGTCACCAGCTTCCAATCGGCCGAGTTGTAAGTGGCCTGCAATTCATGAATAGTGGAATCAAATTCAGCGTCAGTGCGGGCATAACGATCAAACAGCACTGGATGACTGAAGTTAAAACCTGAACGCGATTCATGAGCAGCAAAACCAGCATCTTCATCAAACAACTGATATCTTTCCTGCTTTGCCAGGCTAAAACGGTAATCCAGGGCCCAATCGTCATTCAGCGCCCAGTTCAGATGCGAACGTATCGAGTCTATGGTCATATCCATCACACCTGGTACGTTGATGTTGGCGTAAAATTGCTGTTCGGTACATTCGTCAACTGTGCCTTTAGCTTGTTCACAGTCTTTAAAAAACAGTTCACCTGCACTTTGATCGGCAAAATGCTCCAGTGTCAGATCCCAGGTGATCGTATCGGTTGGGATCCAGCGGGCTAAACCACGCATCGCCCATTTATCTGAGTTGGTGTAGTAGTCTTTTTCAGAGACACGGCGGTTTTCACGCTGGTCGGTATCTGGCTTACCATCCGCCAGCAATGGAGTGCCTAAAAACGGGTCGTTCAGATCAGGACGATTGATATCCCTCAGATCCATATCCTGTTTGATATAGCCATCACGACGGTCAGCCATCAGTGCAAAACGTAAAGCAAATCTGTCATTGACCGCCAGATTCGACATGGCTCTGAACTGTTTATGATCGTATTTGCCATAACCCATCACCACACTGCTGTAGCTGTCTGTGGTGTCAGGTTTGTTGGGAATCACATTGATAGAACCACCAGTCGAGTTACGGCCAAACAAAGTGCCTTGCGGACCACGCAGAACTTCCACCTGAGAGACGTCATACATCAGCGCTAAAGCACCTTGTGGCCGTGGTGAATAAATACCATCGATATGGATACCTACGGCAGGATCGCCGGTTTCCGTATTGTTGCCTGATCGCACACCACGGATAGAGGCCTGAATACCTGAATCTGTACCCGACACCACAAACTGAGTGTTTGGAATAGCGGTCGTCAGTTCACGTAGTTCTTTTACACCACCCCGGGTTAATTGCTCCTGCGTAAAGGCAGTGACAGCAACCGGAGTTTCCATTAAATAGGTTTTGCGTTTAGTGGCTGTGACTAAAATACGTTCCAGTTGCTCAGTGTCCTGCGTTGCCACTTGCTGCTCTGTGCTCTGTTGCTCGTTGCTTGCTGTTTCCTGCTGCTGTCCGGCCCAAAGTGTGGTGCTGCTCAGTGCAGCACAAATACACAGGCCTAAGTAAGTTTTGCTTTGCCGCATGATGGCATTCCCTCTGCTGTTGCTTGTTGTTATCTGCGTTTACTGCTGCAGCTTGTTGTTATAAATATCGTTTTACGAACATCACTTTTTTCATGGCGGTACTGCTTTATTCCTGCCATAACTTAGTGTTTAAAAATTAGTCTATTTGTTTTACTAAATATTTGTCAATCATTTTGACTAAATAAAATAAACTATTTTTCAACTGCATCAAATGCAATCTAACTTAATGAATATTATGAATTATTACTTGAAACCAGTAGTTCAGCTGCAAGTAAAGCGCTGACCTTCCGACTGGAATAACTACAGATATAGGTGCTTAACTGAGGGTACCGTGTCAGTTCATAATCAGAACGTAAAGCCAGCACTAGAACCTGCTCTCCCCACAACTCACAGGCACGCTGCACTCTGTGTTGCTGCTCAGGCAAGTCCATTTGTTCCCCAGGCAAAGGATAATCTTCTGTAACCAACACTAAAGGCCCATGTTCTGGCAACGCAGCGCCTTGCTGTAGCATCTGTTCGAGCTGATTAAAACTGTGCTGCAGAACCTCAGCACCAGCTTGCTGTAAGCCTTCGCTAAAGTACTGACTGGCCGGAATTGGATCGTTGGGTCCTATCCCCCTGCTGTTACAAATTCGGTCGTAGTACTGAGGGTTGGTGACAAAAGCCAGCTGAAACCTGGTATTGCCTAAAGGCCATAGCCCTGCCGAATTACGCAGTACTTTAAAGGCTTTGCGGGCAGACTCTTTTGCAGTGTGCGCAGCTTGTGTCATTGATAGAGGTGTCGGGGATCCAGCGGTGGATTGCCATTGATAACGCAGACACAGTACCCGTCGCAGCGCTTCATCAATGCGTGATTCAGCCAGCTCACCTGACACCACAACATCAATCACCCCTTGTATCGTCTGTTGCTGCAGTTCTTTATAAGGGGTGTTGGCGTTCTCATAATGCTCTTCACTAAGCATAATCAGATCTGCACCAGCCTTCAGCGCCAGCACTACCGCTTCAACGGGACCATAATGTCGCCGCATTGCGCCCATATTCATACTGTCAGTCAGGATCACGCCGTCAAAACCCAATTGTTTTCTGAGCAGTCCCGTCAGCAAGGTCGAAGATAAAGTCGCCGGGTACACAGCATCCAGTTTGGGGTAGAAAATATGGCTGGTCATAATAACCGGCACACCCGCTTCTATGGCCGCCACAAAAGGTTGTAAATCTGTCTGTACTAATTCAGCCAGGCCCCTGTCGACTGAAGGCAAGCCACTATGACTGTCGGTTGCAGTATCACCATGGCCTGGAAAGTGTTTCACGCTGCATAACATGCCGGTTTCAAGTACAGACTGCACCGCGGCTTTCACATGACGACTAACCCCTTGTGGCTGCTCACCAAAAGAGCGCTGGCCAATAATAGGGTTATCCGGATTAGTATTTACATCGGCACAAGGCGCCAGCAGTGTGTTGTAACCCAGTTGCTGCATCTGACTGGCCAACACCTGATACATCTGAGCGGTCAGGCTTGTATCATCTGCTTTACCTAAAGCCAGGTTACCTGGTCCAAGATCAGTTTCTTTGGTTAAAATGCCCCAGGCCCCTTCCTGATCCACACCCAAAATCAGCGGCGCGTCGCAATGCCGTAACGCAGCTTCATGCTGCAATTGCTGATTTAAACGTAAAGCTTCAGCACTGCTTCTGCTATTGTCATCCGTCAGGTAAAAACCGCCTATATGCCAGTCTTTAATCAGCTTTTTTGCATACTCCAGATCCGGCCCGGCAAAAGCCAGCATAAACAGCTGCCCGACTTTTTCAGCCAGAGGCATGGTGCTGATCAGTTGACTGACCCGCTGTTTCATATCCATAACGATCTCCACTCCATATTTGTCTCCTGTGCGGTTCAGGCTGCTACTTTGGCGCCGGTAATAAGTGCCACCAGATCTTCTTTGCTGACATCTGACACAGCGACATCGGCCACTGACCGCCCCTGATACAACACTACAGCTCTGTCGCAGGTTTCCAGCACATGCTGCATATTGTGGCTGATCAACAACACGGCTACGCCCTGAGAACTGATCAACTTAATCAGTTCGTTAACCTGAGCACTTTGCTCCACCCCTAAGGCTGCGGTAGGTTCATCCATAATCACCAGATCGGCCCCCCAATTCACGGCGCGGGCAATAGCCACAGCCTGACGCTGACCACCGGATAAAGTACTGACTTTGGCAGAAAAATCCGGTAAGCGGCTATTCAGCCGATTTAACGACTTACGTGCTCTTTTCTGCATTCCCTGCTGATCCAGCCAGCCAAACCAGCGCAAGATTGGATTTTTGCTGAGCATTTCTCTGTTCAGAAATAAATTTGAAGCAATATCAAAATCCGGGATCATGGCTAAATCCTGAAATACGGTTTCAATGCCATGATCACGGGCATCCTGAGGCGTACGGATAGTCACCTGTTGTTCATTCACATGAATTTCGCCCTGATCCGGCGCGTACAAACCGGCGATGCAGCGCACCAGTGTCGACTTCCCTGCGCCGTTATCGCCTAGCAAAGCCACAACTTCGCCTTTATGAATACTGAAACTGACGCCCTGCAGCGCTTTTACCGCACCAAACTCCTTGGTAATGCCTTTCAGTTCCAGTGCCTTTTGTGCTAAGCCTGTTCTAACCATTTTTTGACTCCTTCACACCAATAGCCACAGCCAAAATCAGGATCACGCCACGGGCAACCATTTGTTCGTTGGTGGAAAAACCACTTAAAATCAGGCCGTTATTAATCATGCCCATCAGCCAGGAGCCCAAAACTGCTCCGACAATACAAGCTCTGCCGCCAAACAAACTGGTGCCGCCAATAGCCACAGCTGCTATCACTGTTAATAAATCGGCTTCGCCTAAGGTGTAGCGAGCCCCCTGCAAACGACCGGCATATAAAAGACCTGCCAAAGCAGCACCACAAGCGGAGATCATCAAGGCATAAACACGGGTGCGCTGTAACTGAATACCCATAGCGCGGGCAGCATTCGGACTGCCCCCTACGGCCAGTAAATGCCGGCCAAACCGCAACTTGTTTAACACCAGATACCCCAGAGCGGCTATACCCAGAGTCCAGAGCAATAACACCGGTATACCCAGTACATCACCGCCGCCAAACATGAAGTTAAAATCCTGATTAATAATGGGCACAGATTCTAAATTCGTCAGTTGACGGGCAAAACCCGCCAGCACACTCATAGAACCTAAAGTGATCAGCAAAGACGACACCTGCAGTTTCTCCGTCAGCAGGCCATTCACCAATCCAACCAGCACCCCCACAGCCAAAGCACCACAAACTGCGACTGGTATACCAAAATTCTGCAACAGCAATGCCGACACTAAAGCACTGACAGCAACCACAGCCCCAATAGATAAATCAATATGCCCCACAGCCAAAGCAAAACTAAGCGCCACAGCCATCACAGTAATAGGGGTGGTCTGACGGATAATATTCATAAAATTATCAAAGGATAAAAACGCTGTGTCGTGCAACAGCACAGCAAACAACACCAACACCAGCAAGAAGATGTAGTAGATATAAGCTTCCTTGCGTAATAACAGCTGTCGTAGTGGTACTCTCATCAGCAATAATCCAGACATATAATTTTTTCCGTTAAGGTTTCAGTACTTGTTGTAATAAAGCGGGAACGTCACTTCGAAAGGATTGTTGCCAGGCTGGCGCTATATTGTCGGCAGTGACCGTCATAAAAGGCACTAGTGTATAAGGTGCAGCCTGTTGCCCTAATTTACTTAAAGCGGCAAGGCGCGCCATAGTGCTGCCAATGACAAAAGGCTGATCGGAGATGGTCGCCAGCATATTGCCTTTCATCGCCATATCCAGCAGGTTGTTGACACCTAAATCGTGAGTGATCACTTTAATGTCTTTACGACCCGCTAAACGTAAGGCTTCAATCACTCCTTCAGCAGCGGCATCCCATGACACGTAAATTGCATCTAAATCAGAGTGTTGCAGTATCAAAGCCGCAGCAACCTGACTTGTTTCCTGCTCGCGGACAAAACCTTTTTCAGCGGCCAGCTGTAACTGAGGGTAGTGAGCTAACTGCTGACGAAAAGCTTTATCTCTGGTGTTGGTAATAAAGTAATCCGCATCATGAAAAATCATGCCGATACGGGCTGGCTGATTAAAATGCGCCGACAACTCCACAGCAGCCTGTTTCCCCATGCCCAACATATCGTCTGTCACTATGCCGACATAATCTTTGTGCAATACAAAACCCGGAATAGGATTACTTAACAACACCAGTTTGGCGCCCTGCTGAACAACTTTGCTGTAACTGGTTTTAGCGCTGGTTGGGTCAACCACCAAAGACAAAATCAAATCAGGCTTCAGTACTGTGACATTTTCCAAATCTGCAACCTGACGAGCCGGATCAAACTGCGCATCAGTCACCGCCAGCACTTTGATACCTAAATCAGCAAACTCTTTATTCGCACCTGCAGTCACAGCCTGGATCCAGGGGCTGGAACCATGCCAGACCATAGCAGCGGTCAATTTCATCTGACGGATCTGCTGTTGCTGTTCTGGGCTCATCAACACAGAATCAGCCATTTTGCTATCCTTCAGCTCAACGGCCTGAAGTGCATAACTGCTGACAACAACAGATAAAACCATCAAGCCTTTTATAGTGAACATATCAGTGAAAAAACCGCGCATCTAACCCCTGCTCCATGCTGTTTACTTTCTATACCGTTGTTTATATTACGAGCAGCATTAATATGTCAATCATTTTTACTTAATAACAAAAAAGCTTTCTACCATTGCATTTAGCAGTTCATCAGTAAAGTATGTACAATAAACACATCACAAAATTCAGGTGGTTAGTCGTTAGTGAAAGGTTCGAATTCAAAACAAAATAAATCAGTGAATTTACGACTGGTGTTATCACAGATTGTCACTCAGGGACCCGTTTCCAGAGCAGATATCGCCAGAGCGACCTACCTGACAAAACAAACCATCACCAATCTGGTCGACGAGTTGTTACAACAACAATTAGTAGTAGAAACCGGAGTGAAAAAAGAGGGGGTGGGTAAACCATCCACTCAGTTGCTTCTGAACGATGACGCGGCTTACAGCCTGGCTGTACGAGTGAAGTCTAATCAAGTGGAACTGGCTTTATGTTATTTGACCGGGGCTTTGGTTACACAATGCTCTGCGCCTTTTCAGGCTGGCCAGTTATTGCACGTCATTGAACAGCAGCTGCAGCAGCTTTTAGCATCCAACCAGTTGACTGCTCTGCAATTATTGGGCGCGGGTCTCACTATTGAAGTCTCGCCGGATCAAAACATCACAGAGCGACAGCAACAAATGTTGTTATTGCAGCAGCAGTTGGTTGCTCTGCTTAAAATGCCTGTTGCGACAGAACAAACCGCAGCAGCTTGTGCCGCCTATCATTTACTACATGGTGAAGCCCGGGCGTTGCAAAGCTTTTGTTATATCCATTTAGGTCAGCAGGTTGATGCTGCAGTAGTTTACGAGCGCAGAATTTTATTGGGCCATAATGGTCTGACTGGTGCTTTAGGTGAGATTTTTGTCACACCTGAACAAGACAAATACAGCGGTGAATTTGGCCGTTTAAATGATTTTGTTTCTGTTAGTTCTTTGCAGCAATTTGCACAGAAAAAACTGCAAACACAGCTGAATACTGAAGGTAATCAATGGTCTGAGGCTGAATTGTTAGCCGACAAGCTGGAGTTATGGTTTGAACAAAGTGCTGAACCTATGCGTATTGCCATTCATACCCTTGAAAGCATTTTTAACTGCCAGACCATCATTTTAGGTGGCGAAGTCAGCGCCTGGTTTCTTGATAAATTGATCAGCAGGTTACGCCCTTTAATACCTTCAGTGGCTCAACATGGCAGCAGAACAGTGCCACGTTTAATCAAAACCCCTGAAGTAGAAAAGGTAGCCTTACAAGGTCTGGCTACTTTACCACTACACGCGGCGATACGGCTGGATGCGCAACATGCTTTAATGCTGCCACCAGTCAGCCAGCTCTCAACTTTACAGCAACTGGTATTCAGTGAAGTAACACCTGCAGGCGCTGATTAATAGTTCAGGCACCTGCTGGTATTTGGTTATTAACTATGAATTCTGAATTGAGACACCACAGAGCTTAACGTCGTGGCGGCCTGATCCAATTGTTGTGCCTCAGAAGTTAGCTCAGCAGCATGGGCTGCAGTCGTATCCACCAGTTGGGTAATACGGTGCAGATTCTGATTAATCTCTTCCGCCACTACACCTTGTTGCTGAGTCGCTACCGCAATTTGCGAGCTTTGTTGCTGCACCACTTCAATCGCCTGCCCTATAGCGACTAAAGCACCTTGCATGGCTTTTGCCCGATCTGAACTTAACTGAGTCTGTTCGCGGCCTTGCTGCATTTTTAACTCAGCTTCTTTGGCAATGGTTTGTAGCTTCTCCACCATAGAACGGATATGCCCTGTGCTTTCGCTGGTACGTCCTGCTAAAGAACGAACCTCATCCGCAACTACCGCAAAACCACGGCCCTGTTCACCAGCTCGCGCAGCTTCAATGGCTGCATTTAACGCCAATAAGTTGGTCTGATCGGCTATGGCTTTGATCACATCCACTACAGCACCGATATTTTCGGATTCTTTTGCTAAGCCAACCACAACGTCTACAGCATCAGCCATAGTGCCCGCCAAAGCGGACATATCCTGTAATGCAGCCTGAGATAATGCGGAACCTTCAGTACCACGTTTTTGCGCGGCAGAAGCAGCAGCGCTTGTTTCCTGAGCGTTGCGGCTAATTTCATGCACAGTGGCCGACATTTCGGTCACAGCTGCAGACACAGCGTCAATTTGCAGTTTATTGTTCTGAATTTCCTGATCCGTTTGCGAAGCCACCTTGTTCAACTGATGACTGGAATGGTGCACCAAAGCCGACTGTTCTGAAGTACTTTGTAAAGACAAACGCAACTTGCCAATGAAGCTGTTGAAATGCTGAGCCAGTACACCAACTTCATCCGAGCTTTGAATAGCCAGAGTGCGGGTCAAATCGCCTTCACCGATGGCGATATCTTTCATTGCCTCGGTTAAATCTGATAGAGGGCGAATAATACGTTGTGTCGTCAATACCACAACCAGTGTGATGACTGCCAGCATGAGCAAGGTGGCAAATAACGCCCAACCCGTTGCTTGCTGTACTGGCGCTTCAATCAGCTCTGCCGGTATTAACAAACCTACCAGCCAGCTCATTTTCGGAAATTCGAGACTGACAGGCTGGTAGGACACATAGTAACTTTTACCTGACAAACTGACTTTGGTAAAACCAGATTTTTGCTCTTTGGCTGCTTGTGCCAATGTGCTGAAACCTGCTGTATCAGCGATATTTTTATCTAACAGGTCCAGCGGATCATTGGCTTTGATTTCAAGACCGGCAGCTTTTGAGAAATGCACTACTTGTCCTGCGTTATCCAGCAAAAAAGGAAAACCTTCTCCTTGGTAACGAATACGCTCTACATGTTTACCTAACTTATCCAAATGCAGATCCAGACCACCTACCCCCAATAAAGTGCCATCAGGTAAATACACAGGCCCCTCTACCACTGCGGACACAATACCAGTGGTGAAATCAGCAGAAGGTGAGCCAACAAAAAACTTATTATGTTCAAGACTTAACTTATACCAGGGACGTTGGGTTGCAAAATAGCCTTTGCTGATATCCCCTGCATCCGGCCCTTCTTTATCCACACCTGTTCTGGAACTTTCCCGAAAGTATTCGGCACTACGATCCAGTGCAAAAAAAGCCGATAGTATATTGGGGTCCCGTTCACTGATCTTAATAAAACTGTTGTTGATGTCCTGATAACCAGGCACTGAGTTCAGTTCAGCATTACGGCCAGGGTAAGCCTGAAACCAGGCCTGAAACTGCGGAGCCTCCAGAAAAGTGCGGGCAACCTGCGCGTACTCAGCAAAAAATTTACCTATATTCACCGACTCAGTAGTGACTAAAGAGTCAACCTCAGCCTGTACTTGCTGGCGTGTCAGTTGGCTTAAATGGTTCACCGTAAAAAGCGCAGAGAGCATTAACAGCACAGCAACTGAGCCACCTACCGCCACTAATAGTTTTTGTTTTATGGATAGATTTTTAATGTAAGACATAACAGCCCCCAAATGGATACAGCATTATAAAAACATAAAGCAGCTGGTTTTACCACTGAATTTACTTTGATGAATAAGTGAATTTAATCAATGATTTAGATGCATCAGATTGGTGCATATTCATGAGTTGTTTTGGTGCGATTGGGCTGTTTTGGGGAGAGGGATTTAGTAAATGTCGGGTGCAATCGCCGGAGGCATTGCGCCGTTAAAGCAATTGTTGGTTAGTTTAAAAGCGGATTTGTTCTGAATTCGTGGGCGGTGAACTATTTTAACAGCGGATTAGCTCTGAATTCGGGGGCGGTGAACTACATTATTCCGGGCCTCCTGCCCTCCACCCTTCGGGCCGGCTGCGCCGTTCCAGTTCGTTCCAGACGAACTGGTCGCATGGGGGATGCCTTGCTCGAATGGTCCACCACCGGATTTCACGCAAATAAAAAACCCCGCTCACTGAGCGGGGTTCTGTATTTGGGAGCCTGGCGGTGAACTACTCTCGCATGGCATCTGCCACACTACCATCGTCGCGGCTGCGTTTCA
>NZ_JAVDWR010000018.1:0-72634 GCF_031457405.1 Rheinheimera soli
GACTGGAAACCGGCGATGAATCAGTTCATCATCATGTACGGTGATCGTGTATCACTATGATAAACAGCCACTTACACAGAAAATTTTACATACTCTACAAAGCCACGCAACTATAGTGCTTTGATCAGACTGACACCTGAAAACATCGAAACCATTACCATGTTTTATGTTCGTCAGGGCATGGATCTGAGCCACTGCGATATTTTAATCACTGCAACATTAGCTAACACCACAAGTTTTACCCTGCCAGTGATAGTGAACCAGATGCTGAGGCATATTGACTGCCCACTCAGCTTTTCAGTACGGACTTAAAAGTCCGGCACAAACAAGTCACAGCTTGCTTATTGCTGTAGCCAACAATTAACGTCACAAAACCTTACAGTTTAATCCGCTGATTTAAGGTTTTTGTTTTGCAGATGGTTTTCCAATTGTGGTGCAATAAACTCATTGATTCTGACTGAAAGCGGTAAGATCCATATGGTTAAGCCCAGCGTTTTTATAGCTATTGCTCTTTACACATCAGCTCTGGCAGCTAGTCAGGTATCAAGCCTGATTGAAAAGAAAGCGCAAGGGCAATGGCAGGTGACCTACAGCACAGCTTCACCAGTGCAGCGTATGGTGTTCAAACGCAATCCTGATGGCTCAAGGGCAAAACACTGGGTCGCACAGTCAGAACTATATAAAATTAGTTACCAGGACGGTGTAGAAGCTGTGGTCAGGCTTGATGGTCAGCCTTTTCGCGAAGTTAGTTTTGACCTTCCTGCGGTTTATACCCCTTTACCTAAAGAATATGCTGCTTTTTCTCCTTTTTCAGATGGGGGCATGCTGCTGCACTCGGGACGCTTTTTTGCTTGTGCAGAGCACTGCCAGCCAGAATTGAATAGCTGGACTTTGACGCTAAAAGCGCCTGTTGGTGAGAATATTATTGTTGGCGGCAAGCTGTATCAAAATGAAGTAACCTGGCAGGAGCGGGACAGTGGTTCAAAGCTGTATCTGGGCAAAGCAAGCCCTTTAGCCGGGCCTGATTTTATCAGCCTGATTGACTCTGAGTTGCCCTTAATATTGCAGCAGCAAATCAACAGCCAGTTACCGCAATTGATGGCTTATTTCACCTCACAGATGGGCGCTCTGAACTTCAGACCTGCACTTTTTGCTTCTTTCAGCACAACAGCAGATGGCAGTTATGGTCATCAGGGCGGCACTTTACCAGGCCAAATTTTTATGCATTGGTATGGGGACAAGGCAATAGAAAAACTGCAACCAGATGCCGTCTTCTGGTTTTTTGCCCATGAAGTGGCGCATTTGTATCAGCGAGAAGCCAGCGCTATTGAACCTAGTCAGGATGCCTGGGTACATGAAGGTGCAGCAGAGTATCTCTCTGGTCTGGCAACAACAGAAGTGCAGCAGAATAAGCAGATGTTGCAGCAAAAACTGACGGATGCCGGGCAACATTGTGTGGCAGGACTAGAAAACCAGCGGCATTATACCAAAGCGGCGGCAGCCAATACTCAGCTACATTACAGCTGTGGTTTGTTGTTAAACCATGCCATCGATCAGCAGCTGCGGCAGGTGGATCCAGAGATGACCTTCTTCAGATTATGGTCGTTATTTAATGCCCAGGTGCAAGCAGGGCAAACCGCACAAGCTGCCACTTATCTGACTGTGCTCAAAGCTTATGTTTCAGCAGAGTTCTGGCAGCAGCTTCACTTATTCAGCAGCCAGGAAGATTTTGATGCACTAACCTTGATGCAGCAGCTACGGGTGGCTTATCAGCTTTCATTGGTAAAACCCAGCATCCAGGAAGGACAGCTTTAGCTGGTCCCGGAGGGATTTTTTACAAAGATGTAAAAAAAGCCCCGCGGTTTTCACCAGCGGGGCTTTTTGTTGCTTTAGCGGCTAATTAGTTCTTAGCAGCGGCAGCTTTCTTTTCTTTCTCTTTTGCAATTACAGCATCAGCCACGTTTTGTGGACATGGAGCGTAGTGAGAGAATTCCATAGAGAACTGACCACGACCAGAAGTCATAGTACGCAGTGTAGAGATGTAACCGAACATCTCAGACAGTGGTACGTCACCTTTGATACGTACGCCAGTTACGCCAGCTTCCTGACCAGAGATCATGCCACGACGACGGTTTAAGTCACCTATTACATCACCTACGTGATCTTCAGGAGTGAAGACGTCAACTTTCATTATTGGCTCAAGCAGTTGCGCGCCAGCTTTAGGAATAGACTGACGGAATGCACCTTTAGCTGCGATTTCGAACGCGATGGCTGAAGAGTCAACTGCGTGGAAAGCACCGTCGAATACTTCAACTTCAACGTCTAATACCGGGAAGCCTGCTAAAGTACCAGTGCTCATCATTGAAGCAAAACCTTTCTCGATGGCTGGCATGAATTCTTTTGGAACGCTACCACCAACAGTAGAAGAGATGAACTTGAAGCCTGAAGCCTGTGCGCCCGGACGAATGCGGTAATCGATTTTACCGTATTGACCTGAACCACCAGATTGTTTCTTGTGCGTGTAGCTATCTTCAATTTCACGAGTGATAGTTTCGCGGTAAGCAACCTGTGGCTGACCTACAACTAATTCAACACCGTAAGTACGTTTTAAGATGTCTACTTTGATATCTAAGTGCAGTTCACCCATACCTTTCAGAATGGTTTCGCCTGAATCAACATCAGTCTCTACGCGGAAAGTTGGATCTTCTGACACCATCTTACCGATGGCGATACTCATTTTCTCAACAGAACCTTTGTCTTTTGGTGTTACAGAGATAGAGATTACCGGCTCTGGGAAAATCATAGGTTCTAAAGTACATTCGTGTTTTGGATCACACAGGGTGTGACCAGTTTGCGTGTTGTTCTTCAGACCCACTAAAGCGATGATGTCACCGGCCTGAGCAGTGGTCAGGTCAGTACGGTCGTTCGCGTTCATCTCAACCATACGGCCGATACGCTCGGTTTTACCTGTGAAAGAGTTCAGTAAGGTATCACCCTTGTTCAGAACACCAGAGTAAATCCGGATAAAGGTCAGGGCGCCGAAACGGTCGTCCATGATTTTGAATGCTAAGGCGCGGAATGGCTCGTCAGCAGATACGATAGCGTATTGGCCATTTGGAGCACCTTCTTCGTCAGTCAGTGGCTGTGGGTTTACTTCAGTTGGAGATGGTAAGTAATCAACAACAGCATCTAACAGTAATTGCATACCTTTGTTTTTAAAGGCTGAACCACAGTAAGTTGGGAAGAATGCCAATTCACGGGTACCTTTACGGATACAAGCTTTGAGCTGTTCGATAGTCGGCTGTTCGCCTTCCATGTAAGCCATTAACAGGTCGTCATCTTGCTCAACAGCAGATTCAACTAACTGCTCACGGTACATAGCAACATCATCTGCCATATCCGCTGGGATATCCAATACTTCGTAGTTTTCTGGCTTGCCAGAATCATCCCATACGTAAGCTTTTTCAGTCAGCAGGTCAACCACACCGGTGAAAGTGTCTTCGCGGCCTATTGGTAAAGTCATGATCAGTGGCTGAGCGCCCAGTACGTTTTTAACTTGTTCTGTCACGCGGATGAAGTCAGCACCGATACGGTCTAACTTGTTTACGAAAATCAGACGAGATACTTTCGCGTCGTTGGCATAACGCCAGTTGGTTTCTGACTGAGGTTCAACACCACCAGAACCACAGAATACACCGATACCACCATCTAATACTTTCAGAGAACGGTATACTTCAACTGTGAAGTCAACGTGGCCTGGTGTATCTATTACGTTGAAGCGGTGACCTTTCCAGAAACAGGTTACAGCTGCTGACTGGATAGTAATACCACGCTCAGCTTCTTGTACCATGAAGTCTGTGGTTGATTCACCTTCGTGAACTTCACCTATCTTATGGATTTTACCGGTCAGTTTCAGGATACGCTCGGTAGTAGTGGTTTTGCCGGCATCAACGTGGGCGAAGATACCAATGTTTCTGTATAAGGATAAATCTGCTGACATAGTAATCTCTATAAACTAGGGTTTGAAAATAGTGCGGTAATATACAGGAAATTATTCCGATTTGCCCGAAAAAAAATCAGCTGTATCTATGAATTTTATGTCCGCGTTTAGCAAACTTAGCCGGACTTGGTTTCAGCCTTGTGTCTTACACTCTGACTTTACGACTCAGAAGCTTAAATGACGCAGGTTACAGCTGTATTTCTGCACTGATTTTGATCAGGAGACTGATGGGGGTGCTGTGGGGAACTCTGGCGATTTAGCAGTACAGCCGCCTATACAGCATGTGAACCCGGTAAAGGCTGGTTAACTAGCTGACTAATAAACAGTCATAACAACAAAGCCTGCATAGCAGGCATTGGTTTTACTATTTTGCTGTGCCAGCTAAAAGTTCAGACAAATTGCAATACGGCCAGGCCAACAAGGCCACTAATGGCCAAAATGCAATGCTCAATCAATTGTTCTGTTCTTTTCTCTTTTGTGATCTCTGCACCGGGGAAAAACACGTAAATCAGATTGATCAACAACAGCAGCAACAAACCCAGTCGGGCTGTAAATAACAACATATCAGTCAGCACTTATCACTCCACTACTATTTGAGGTATCTCAGGACAGGCCTTAGTTCACGGCTTAGTATACGGCGGCATTAGCCTTGCGGTTTTCAGCTTTTGCCAGCTAAGCAGTAAAACTGCACAGTTAAAAAATCGCGGTAGCATACTGATCTATGCCACGATGGGCAAGGTAGTGCCACACCTTGCTGATAGCTTTTTTCTCATGTGCTGATTGCTACTTGTCTTGTTATTGGGGCTTTGTGAAAACGAGCAGAAAAAAGAAAGTTTCCGGCTCTGGTGTAACAGAATAAGACATGCTAAAAGAAGCATAATTAAATGCAAAAGGAGTTGTAAATGAAGCGCTTAGTATTAGGTTTAGCTGTTTTATCTTTAAGCGGATGCGGCGGAGGCTCCGACGCAGATCCTGCGCCAGGTCAAGGGCAGGGACAAAGCAAACCGCTGCTGGCTGAATACCACGGCAGTTGGGGTATTGATGGACTGGCTGTTGTTATGATTTCCTCAACCAGTGTGACAACCTATATATATGACGAAACCCGCAGTTGTTATGAAGCAGATTTTTTCAATGTAACGGCCAGTAGCAGCTCATCATTGACCGCAAAAGATGTGGCAACAGGTGAGGTTTCTACCTCTTCTTTTGAACTCATTAATGGGGTGCTGCGGGTTAAAGAAGGCAAAGAGAGCCTGGACTTACCAGCAATTGACTATTTTTTGCCATCACCAGGCTGCCCCAACGTTCACGGGATCCAGACAATCACAGCTGATATTACTCTGGATACTCTGCCTCCTTATGTCACGATAAACCGCAGTGCGCAATCCAGTGGCTATGTCGAATACTCTTATGGCATTAGCTTTGATACCAATAAGAACTCAAAGCTGGATGCAGGGGATGTGCAACTGATGTTGCATCACTTTAAATCTGGTGGTGCAGAAAACATACAACTCCCTTTAAGTGATATAAAAGCCAGTGTCTGGAATTATGTCCCGGAAAATGGCAGTACCCGTGTTCTTGTTACAAGCAGCTCATTGGAATCTTTAACCTTAGGTGTGGAGCTTCAAGGTTCTATGCTGAGATTTACTGCTGACACGAGGCAGCATGCATCTTTGATGCATATAGCAGCGGATACTCCAATATTTGTCAGCACTTACCTGAATTATCCTTCGCCTGAACCTGAAATTCTGGAAGGATTCGCTGATGGGCCATGGAATTGGTCCAGCGCTGAGCATCAGGATATTTTTCCCGAGCAGGGCATGGCTATACCAAATAACTACCCACAGCATTTAATGACAGACGCCTCTGGAGATTTGACCAAAGGTCAGTCGAAATGGGTTGATATTCAGTCGGTAAAACTCAGTTTTAATTAAGAAAAGGATAAGCCTGCTCAGCCTGTCAGGCAGGCTTATCTCCCGCTTAATGTTGGATATTGTCGTGATCTGGGCGTATCAAATTAGGCCAAGGTTGGATAATCGGTATAGCCTGCAGGGCCTTTACCGTAAAACAGCTCTTTGCGTGGCTCGTTTAACGGGGCATCCAGCTCTAAGCGTTGTGGTAAATCCGGGTTGGCAATAAAAGGAATACCAAAGGCTACTGCGTCGGCTTTACCTTCGGCCAGCCACTGATTCGCTTCTGCTTTGCTGAATTTTTCATTGGCAATCACAGCTCCACCAAAGAGTTGTTTGATCAGCGGCGTGATGCTGTCGTCAGCTGCATGTTCGCGGGTAGAGATAAAAGCTATACCTCTTTTACCCAGTTCAGTGGCGACATAACCAAAAGTGGCGGTGCGATTGGAATCACCCATATCGTGAGCATCCATCCGGGGGGCTAAATGCATGGCGACTCTGTCTTTGCCCCAGACGTCAATACAAGCATCTGTTACTTCCAGCATCAAGCGGGCACGGTTTTCTAACGAACCACCATACTCATCGTTACGCAGGTTGGTGCTGTCCTGTAAAAACTGGTCGAGTAAATAACCATTAGCACCATGTATATGTACACCATCAAAACCAGCAGCTTTGGCGTTGATAGCGCCCTGACGATAGGCTTGTACTACATCTTTAATTTCAGCCAGAGTTAAAGCCCGTGGTTCGTCATAATCTTTCAGCGGACGTACCAGACTGACATGGCCGGCCGGTCGCACAGCACTTGGCGCTACAGGTTGTGCACCATTTAAATACGATGGATCGGATATACGGCCTACATGCCACAGCTGCAGGAAAATACGGCTACCCGCTTTGTGTACCGCGTCAGTGATCAGTTTCCAGCCTTGCACTTGGGCATCAGACCAAATGCCTGGTGTATCAGGGTAACCCACACCCATAGGTGTGACTGATGTGGCTTCGGATAAAATTAAACCTGCGCCGCTGCGCTGAGCGTAATACTCAGCCATCATGGCATTGGGCACCCGGCCTTCGTCGGCGCGACAGCGGGTTAAAGGCGCCATCACAATACGGTTTTTCAAAGTTAAATCACCTACAGTGATTGCATCAAATAAAGTTGGCATCTGTAATTCCTTAAAGTTGATCAGTTAACCGCGTCAGAAATTGTTGAATAACCTCTTCATTACGCGAGAAAAAATTCCATTGGCCTACTTTTTTGCTGCTGATAAAACCAGCTCGTTGCAAAGTAGCCAGATGGGCTGAGACTGTGGATTGAGACAAGCCTGTTTTCTGGTCAATTTTACCGGCGCAGACCCCAAAACTCAGCGGGTGCTCTTGATCAGCAAAATAGACTTCAGGTTGTTTCAGCCAGTTTAAAATGTCCCGCCGCACAGGGTGGGACAGGGCTTTGATCATCTCGTCGAGTTCTGCAGAGCTCATCGTTTAATCCATATGCTTATATCGCGATGTTGCGAACTGTATATCGTGAGCTTTCGATATGCAATCTTTATTTTGTTCCAGTCGGTACATTTGTCTGCTGCTATGCTCAGAGAGAGCGGATTAATCAGGACTTTTTATGAATGGTTTTTTGTCATCACTGGAACTCAGGTGCAGCAAAAATGCGCTTTATGTGTGTTTTAAAGGTATTCACGAAGACTATCTGACGGCCCGCTATGCCGAAGCTTTGGAGCAGTTTTGCCAAACTATGCAAGGCAAGCCGTGGGCCCGTATTGTGGATTTACGCCATTGGTCTGTTACTGCAGCCCAGAGTCAGCAGTTGATGGTGCATTTGCTGCAACAGGATTTAAAACGAGGTTTGACTCTGGAATATGTGCTTTGGCCTGCTGATGTCATAGGTCGCTGGCAAATTGAGCAAACCTTAAAAAGTTTAAATGCTGAAAATACCTTTGAAGTTTTTCATCCAACAGATGATGAGGATGAAGCTTTAGCTGCGCTGGAAACGAATGGATTTTCAATTGACTTCGGTGCTGTAACACGGCATGAGTCACGCTGCTGGCAACTTACGCAAACACAAAAAGACAAAAGCTGAACCAAAAAGCAGGGGCTTAAATAAACTGTCTGGTTTTTAAAACGTATTACGGCGTTTGTCAGCTTAAGTTTTTAAAAAATAGAGAAATATACTTCTGATCCTTTTGAACATCTGTGTCGTTTGTTACTGCGGGTTTTATGTTCAACTAAAAGGAAATCAGAATGAAATTTCGCTCATTATTGAATGTAACCGTTCTTTCAGCAGCTTTAGTCGTTTCTGCTGCAACTTATGCTTCAGCCAGGGCTGATATTGTCGATACTGCAGTTGCTGCAGGCAGTTTCAATACACTGGTGACTGCAGTCAAAGCTGCGGATTTGGTTGATACCTTAAAAGGTACTGGCCCTTTTACTGTGTTTGCGCCAAACGACGCCGCTTTTGCCAAAGTGCCGGCAGCAGATTTAGAGGCCTTGCTTAAAGACAAAGCCGCATTGGCTAATGTGCTGACCTATCATGTGGTGGCAGGCAAAGTGCTGGCTGCTGATGTGGTGAAGTTAACCTCAGCAACCACAGTACAAGGCCAGGATTTGAAAATTGCAGTCAAAGAGGCTGTGGTTTATGTGAACGGCGCTAAAGTTATTAGCACTGACATTGAAACCAGTAATGGTGTTATTCATGTGATTGATGCTGTTGTCTTACCGCAATAACCAGTGTTCGCAAACTGATTGAAAAGGAGCCTTGTGTTCCTTTTTCTTTGTCTCTTTTTGCTGGAGGCAGCTGCATAGACAAATCCACTGCTGTTAAACTCACAGCATTCAAGTTTGCTTTGGTCTTCACAAGGAAGATAGCTGTGGTGAAAACGCTGCTTTTTGTGGTTTTGTTGTGGTGTGTATGCAGTGAAGCGTCCACAGGGCAGGCTGCTGTGATCTGGATGAAAAATGGTGACAGATTAACTGGCACTATCACCCAGCAGGACAAAAAGATTGTATTTCTGAACTTGCCTTATTCAGGACAAGTACAATTGCTCACAACTCAGATTGACCGTATCGAACAGCCAACACTGACTGCCGTTGACGTGAAGCCTGTTGCTGTCCCCTCAGAAACTCCAGTGGTAAAAAACCAGCCAGTCAGGCAGTCCAGTGTAGATTTAACTGCGGGCAAAAAGCGCAGTAGCAACAGCACGGATAACTTGGGGTTTAAAACCGCATTTGAGCAACGAGATGATAATTTGCGACTGACCTTTGATGGAAAGTACGATTACGAAACCAGCAATTCGCTGAAGAAAACCCACAAATACCTGTTGAATCCCGGCGCCGACTATTTTTTTCAACCTCAGCTGTTTTGGCGTAATAAACTGGATTATGCTCAGAATTTTATTACCTCAGAATACAAAAATATCGATTTAAGCTCAGGCTTGGGTTACAGCTTTTACGACACGGCTGAGCTTAGGGTAGAGCTGATAGCTCTGGCTGGTGTTAAGCGTACTTATTTTAAAGAAACCGCTGGCCTCGAGCTTTTTATTGGGGACAGGCAAAGTCTGGATTTTCGTCATATTCAGCTGGAATGGGACCTGCGTTATTTATGGCCTGGCAGCAGTTTTGAGCTTTTTAACGAAGGCAGTTATTTAAAGCCAGTGAATCAACCCGTGAGTTTTATCCAATTTAAACAGGATGTGAATTTGAGTGCTGGCCTGAGTTATTACCTGACGGAACGTATTCGTTTGTCATTTTCTGTGGATTTTGACTGGTCAAAAATTGACGTGGTTTTGCTGCAAGATTTGGTGATTTCTGCCGACAGTCGCGATTTACATCAAAAACTCAGCATAGGAGCTAAGTTCTGAAAAAGGGGCTGAGTTTTGACTCAGCCCCAATCCAGTGATTTAAAGATTAATAGAAGTGCTGGCACTGCACTTCGTTGTGCTTGCAGCTTCACAAACTTTATAGCTGTAGCTACCACGGTTTAACGGGCCGTCGCGGTGTGCGCCGTCGTTCGCTGTGGTCAATACTTTAACATTGTTGCGGTACAGGTCTACTGAACTGGTAGTAGCGCTTGCCCAGGTCAGATCAACATAGCTCTTACCTTTGACTTTTACTGAGTTTAAACTCAGGCTGATACCCGGAGTTGGAGTACCACCACCAGCACAACCATTGGTTGTCAGATACTGATGCGCTGCAGCAGCCTGAACAATACCGTAACCAAAGTATACGTCTTTACCTGTAGCGCCAGCGTCTTTTGCAGTCGCTTTTAACGCATTACGGATCTGAGTACCGGTACAGCTTGGGTGATTTGACCACACCAGAGCTGCGACACCAGCTACAGCCGGAGTTGCCATTGAAGTACCGCTCATCAGGCCGTAATCGCTGGTGCCAATGTGGATAGAAGCGGTAGTAGCTGCCAGTAGTGCCGTTCTGTCTTCAAAAGCGGCACCTACTGCTGGGATAGATGTGGTGTTGGCCGAACCTTCACCTAAAGTACCGTACAACATGCCCGCTGTGTTGTTGATCAGTACAGCACCTACACCACCTGAGTTTTGACAGTTTTTTACTTTATCGTGGAAAGAGATCACACCACGGTCAATCATACAGATTTTACCGGCTGCACCTGAATTCACACTCTGAGCTGTTCCCATGAAAAAAGTGGCTGCGCTGGCAGAGCCCGGGTTTTCCATTGCAGAAGTTGCATAGGCTGTACCGTTGGCGCTTAAGGTAGCGCTGGTTGCCATATCGGCAGGGTAAGTTGATAAAGTATCAACACCACCAGCTGTGGCTTCCACACAGAAAGTTTCATTAGTTTGACCATTCAGGGTACAGCTTGGGAATTGAGAGAAGTCAGCAATGTTGTTGTTATTGTCGTTAGCGCCGATCATCATCACTGACGGATAACCTGCTGGGTACGACCGTACGTTATTGCCGTCGTTACCAGCTGCAGCTAAAACCAAACCACCGCCATCAGTAAAGGTTTTAAAGGCGTTGGATTCAGTGGTGTTCGAACCACCACCACCTAAGCTCATGCTGATAATATTTGAACCAGCGTTTTTACATTTTTGTGCTGCAAAAGCCAGATCAGAAGAGTAACCCCAGCCTGACGCGTTAAATACTTTGATGATATGCATGGCTACACCAGGTGCCATACCTATTACACCAATGCCGTTGTCAGCTGCACCTATAGTTCCTGCAACGTGAGTGCCGTGTGGGCCACCGTTGACATTCCAGTTGCCAGTGCCTGAGTCGTTGTCACCTGTGATACTACCCCAGTTAAAGTCCGGGTTAGACTGATCTAAACCTGAGTCAATCACACAAACTTTCATGCCTGCACCAGGGTTAAATTGCACCTGGTTGGCCTGAGACTGGTACACAGCATAAGGCGTGATTTGTTGCTGCATTGGATTACCAGCGTCGTCGTTAAACAGCGCCATAGGTTTACGAACTAAGTCTTCTTCAATCAGTTTGATATGAGGATTCTTTAAAATACCTTTGATATCGTCCACTGATCTGCCATGAAATTGAGCTGCGATAAATCCATCCGCATCTACTTTTACTTCACCACCCAGCTGCTTTGTTAACGCAGTGATAATACCTTTGTTAGCATTGTCGACCTGAATGATCACTCGATCTGCTGCAGCTGCACTTCCACAACCTAAGGCTAATAAAGTTGCTACTGCAAGTGGATTTAACTTATTGATTTTCATTTAGTTGTTCCCGTTGTTTTTTTATTATGTTCTCCACTGCGGTTGAGCATCTATTGTGCTTTGGTCGCAGTTATATGGAGTCTTGTCGCATTCGTGCTGTATATCAGCATCTCCTAAATGCCATTTTTTTGTAGATAAAATCAACTGGATTATTAAATTTTGTTTTCAATTGTAATTAAATGTAAGCGGTAGCACGTATAGTTTTTTGTACGAAAAACAGCTGCAGCCCCTTAAATAGGTAAAAGACTAAGCGATCTGAAAAATGTAGAAAAAGGTTATAAAAAGGATTAATCAGCAATAAGCTCAGCCGCAATCCGAAAACTGGTTTGCCGTGCTTTGGGGTCGTGCATCATGCTGGTGAGCATCAGCTCGTCGGGACGGGTTTGTTCAATAAAATCCAGCAAACCTTTTTTCACTTCAGCCGGATTGCCTATCACTGAACAGGCCAGAGCTTTTTCAACATAAGCTTTTTCATGCGCTTGCCAGATCTGGTTCATATCGTCGACTGGCGCTGGTAATAAACCCGGCACACCTCTTACTAAGTTCACAAACTGCTGTTGTGGTGAGGTAAACAGATACCGGGCTTCTGCTGTAGTTTCTGCGGCAAATAGATTCAGCGCCAGCATCAGATAAGGTTTATCCAGTTGAGCCGAAGCTTTAAATTCTTTGCGGTATAAAGCGGCAGCCTGAAACATCATGGCCGGAGCAAAATGGGAGGCAAAAGCAAAAGGTAAACCCAAATGAGCGGCCAGTTGAGCTCCGTATAAACTCGAACCTAAAATCCATAAAGGCACTTGCAGGTTTTGCCCTGGCACCGCCTGCACCAGTTGATCTGCTTTTACCGGGCCAAAATACTGCTGCAGTTCGAGGATATCAGTTGGGAATTGATCTTCTGTTTCCATGCGGTTACGCCGCAATGCCCGGGCGGTTTGCTGATCGCTGCCTGGTGCCCGGCCTACACCTAAATCGATGCGGTCCGGATACAAAGTAGCCAAAGTGCCAAACTGTTCTGCAATGACTAAAGGTGAATGATTGGGCAGCATAATGCCACCAGCCCCTAAGCGAATGCGTGAAGTCGCGGCAGCTAAGTGGCTGATCAACAAAGACGTCGCAGCACTGGCGATGCCCGGCATATTGTGATGTTCAGCCAGCCAATACCGCTTGTAACCCAAAGTGTCTGCCAGTTGCGCTAAGGCTTTGCTATTGGCAAAGCTGTCGCTAATAGTGCTGCCCGAAGAAACAGGGGCTAAATCTAAAATAGAAAAAGGGATCATCAGTACTCCGCAAGGCTTTAATTATCTGCATTCAATACCGTTTGGTATGGAACTAATGCAGCAATGGGTGCTTTGGGTTGCGGATTCAAGTGGTGTGCTGTATTTGGTCAGGTTTTACCGCCCAAGGCTTTATTTTTTGCGGTGAAGTGCTGCAAACAGGCTTAGGGTTGTGACAGATCAACGAACAACACAAAAATTCAGCTATGCTGGGATCAAATACCTAAGAATATGAATGATGGCTGGATTTGACCTCACGCTGGCGCAGAACTTTTTGATTGCGCTGCTTATTGGTGCCTTGGTTGGCATTGAACGGGAAAAGCATAAAAACAACAATCACCCCGGTTCTTTTGCCGGAGTCCGTACTTACATTTTATTTGCTCAGTTGGGGGCTGTCAGTGCCTGGTTGTCTGTGTTTTTACAAACACCTTGGTTGTTTATCGCGGCTTTGTCGGCTGTCTCTGTGACAGTACTCTGTGCTTATTATCTGGAGAATAAAGCCAAAGCTGCGGCTTTGGGATTAACCAGCGAGTTGTCCGCTATTACCGTCTGTTTATTGGGTGGCGCTGTCATTTTTGGTTTTGCTGAAATAGCTGTATCTCTGGCTATTTTCACTTCCGCTATTCTGGCATTTCGGGAGCCTTTGCATGGCTTGATCAGCAAAATTGGTGCTGATGATCTGTATGCAGGCCTGAAATTGCTGATTGCCAGCTTTATTGTATTGCCCTTGTTGCCGAATGAAGCAATAGACCCCTGGCAGGTGCTCAACCCTTATAAACTCTGGTTACTGGTGATTTTAATCTCTGCTTTGTCTTTAGTGGGTTACATAGCAGTACGTTCTTTAGGTTCAGTCAAAGGCACCATGATCACAGCTCTGACTGGTGGGCTGGTGTCATCCACAGCTATGACCTTAAGTTTTGCCCGGAGCAGTCAAACCGAAAATGACAGTGGAGCAGCTAACCGGCTGGCAGCTGGCATTTTAGTGTCCTGGCTGGTGATGTTTGGTCGGGTGATACTGATTGTGACTGCTATATCTGTGCCTTTAATGCAGCAACTGTTATGGCCTTTAGTGGGATTGGTTTTAGTCACCGCAGTATTGGCAATGGCTTTTTTTCTGGCCAGTCACAGACTGCAATCAGCCTCTGTTGCTACTGTTGTGCCTGTGAAAAACCCTTTTAGTTTATGGTCGGCTATCCAGTTTGCTTTGTTATTTGCGTTGGTATTGTTGCTGGTCAAACTGGCGGAGCATTATGCGCCAGGTCAGGGCTTGTATTGGCTGGCCGCTCTGGCGGGTTTAACCGATGTGGATGCTATTAGTTTATCTCTTGCCGATTATGCCAGTCGTAGTGAGTCTGTTCAACTGGCCGCTACTGCTATTGGCATCGCCATCTTAAGTAATTCTTTGGTGAAAACAGCCATGGTGTGGGTGGCTGGCGCTCAACATCTGGCGCTGCGTATCTCCGCAGCCATGCTGGTGCTGGGGTTGGCAGGGCTTGTGTTGTTTAGTGTTGTTTGAGTGCGCTGCATGAAGTTGTCGGTAAAGCTGGCTAGATTTTTATTGCTATAGATGTTTTGAGTGCTTTGGCACATCATTCGATTGCAAAAGACAATAGGTTAAAGCTTATGTTGCCTGGTTTATTCGGCACAAAAAGCTAAAACAGGTTGACTCAAAGCGCCGAATTGTCTTAACTCTGGCCCTCTGACGTGAGGGTATATGAGCAAAGCAACAAAGCCATCTGAAATTACCTTGCCACCCAAAGATTTGGGCTGGGGTACAGTGCTGAATTTTCTGATTGAAAAATTCCATCGTATTGACGCTGCTATCTGGCAACAACGGGTGGCTGATGGCAAAGTTTGTTGGTTTGGTGGCGAAGTCATCAGTGCAAACACTGCCTTTTTACCCAGCCGCAGAGTCTGTTATTACCGTGAGGTTGTGGCTGAGCCTGTGATTCCTTTTGCCCATCAGATTTTGTATCAGGATGAGCATATTATTGTCGCCTGCAAACCGCATTTTTTACCTGTGACGCCTGGTGGTGAATTCGTCAATGAATGCCTGCTGGAGAGAGTGAAGCGCGATACGGGGTTGCACGATGTGGTGGCAGTACACAGGCTGGATAAAGAAACTGCTGGTTTGGTGCTGTTTTCTGTCAATAGCCAAAGCAGGCCTTTGTATTATCAGCTGTTTGCACAAGGGCATATCCGTAAAAGTTATCAGGCGGTGGCCCGGTTATCTGAAGAGCTTCAGCCACTCGAATTACCACAAAGTTGGCAGGTGAAAAACCGGCTGGAAAAATCAACTCCGGCTTTTTTAATGCAACCAGTGGAAGGAGACGTGAATGCGTTTTCCAGCCTGACTCTGGTGGAGAAACACGCTGAACTTGGATTATTTGAACTGTGCCCCCATACAGGAAAAACCCACCAGCTAAGGTTGCATATGCTGTCTGTGGGTTGCCCTATTTTATTTGATAAATATTACCCGGAGTTGCTGCCAAAGCAGCAGACGGATTTTGCCGAACCACTGCAATTATTGGCAAAACGCTTAAGTTTTGTTGATCCGGCAACAGGTCTGGATCATCAGTTTGAATCAACCCGCCAGTTGCAAAGCTGGCCTGTTAGTACCGAATCGAAGGAAAACTAATGTCTAAAAAAGTGTATTGCATCGCTCAATTTTTACCAAAACCAGGCAAAGAAGCTGAACTTTTTAAAGTGCTGCAAGGTTTAGAGGCCAATACCTTGCGTGAAGATGGTTGTCTGCAATACAGAGTGACCCGTCATATTTCAAGCCCTTTTGCCGAAGGAAAAAGTTTTCCAATTGTCTTTAATGAAATCTGGACTGATATCCAAAGTTTTGAAGCCCATTGTCAGCGGAATGAAATTAAAGACTTTTTCCAGACCTGGTGTCTTGCGGAAACAGGCTTAGCTCAGGACTGGAATGTCTGTATCTACAGCGACGAGCCGGAAAATTTTGACGCGCCAAAGTTAAGTTACGCTCTATAAGGCTGATGTCAGAACTTGTTGCAGCAACTGCATACCTTGTTGCTGCTGTTGAGTGCTGGTGCCTGAACTATGGTTTTGTAATAGCACCAGCGTCAGGTTTTTCTCCGGCAGAGTCAAAATAAACTGCCCACCAAAACCCCAGGCCAGTTGTGCCTGTTGTCCTGAGATGTTGCCCAACCACCATAAATAACCGTAGTTTGTCAGGTTCAGGTTGCTGAGTTGGTTCCTCGCTGTGCTGTGTGGGCTGGCTGCCAGTTGTAACCAGTTAGCAGGAATAAGCTGCTGCTGTTGCCAGCGTCCTTGTTGCTGCAACAATAAACCAATTTTAGCCAGGTCCCGCGCTCTGATGGTTAAACCTGCTCCGCCGTTTATGTATCCGTCCTCAAGTAATTCCCAGCCCACGTTGGAGATCCCCAATGGGTCGAATAACTCCTGTTGTGCATAATCAGAAGTCGACATCGCTGTCGCTTTTTGCAAGATCACTGACAATAAATGTACTGCTGCTGAGTTGTAGTTAAAACTGGTGCCAGCCACGCTACTCATCGTTCGTTGCAGTACATAACGAGTCGGATCTGCCGACAGTACCCAGTTGTTATAACCAGCAGTGGTGCTTTCATCCCAGCTAATGCCTGACGTCATAGTTAATAAATGCCGGATCCGGATATCCGCTTTGTCAGTCAATAAAGTCGCATAGTCGTCACTCAGAAAATCAGTGATAGGTTGTTCGACACTTTGAATATGGCCTTGTGAGATGGCTTTACCAATCAACAACATCATCACAGTTTTGGTGACAGAACGGGTTTGTAATAAATCGGAGCCAGTTTTGCCATGGTAGTAGGCTTCTCCGACTAATAAACCATTACGTACTACAACCATGGCATACAGAGAGGCTAAGTTTTGCCCGTCCTGAAACGCCTGGTTCAAAGTGGTTCTGTTAAAGTGTTCTGCTTCGGCTGTACTGCTTTGCCAGCTATTGCCTGCTGTTACTTCCCATACGACTCTGTTACCTGTTGGAGGAGAGATAGTGGGGGTTGTATTGTCTGATGAGCCACCGCCACAACCTGATAGCAGCACCAGAGCGAAGATGTTCAATACAGCTTTAAACATAAAGATACTCCAGTTGTGGTTGGTGAGGGCTGGTTCATCAGAGGCGTGAACAGGATCAGTATGACAAAGTTCACAGACACAGAAAAACTGTAGCAGGCAGAATTGCAGTCGTCATAACAGTTTTATGCAGCTTGCTTTGCCGGATGCGCTGAAGCCTATTGCGAATAGAGCCGCGATAAAATTAAAACGACCGAAACTGCCTTGTGTTTTTATGTTTTAGTCGCAAATTCATAGTTTAGGGTTGGGGAAAGATAAAGTGAGTCTTTATCATAACGGCTTCTTTAGTTGTCTGGCCCTGATGATGTCAAAACCTGTATTTAAGAAACTACCTGCCCGCTCTATGGCTTATGTAATGCCGCTGATTTTATCCATTATTATGAGCTGCATTGTGTCTTTGATCAGCACCTTAAAAAGTACCGGCTTGGGCGGCTTTGAGCCGAACATCTGGTTAGCAGCCTGGGCTTTATCCTGGGTGGTGGCTTATCCGGTGTTGTTGCTGATTTTACCGCTGGTGCGAAAACTAACCAGTTTTATTGTTGAAACACCTTAAGTCCGCAAGTCCCCCTGAAGCGCATAAAAAAGCCGGTTTTTACACCGGCTTTGTGTGTTTAAAGCGGATTAAGAACCTATTACGCCACCATCATCTTTGGTGACAATCACAGTCGCTGAACGTGGTCTGCTGCTGCCGTCGTTCGCCGGCCAGTTGCTGGTAAACTGGTTTGGCGTGGAGCGATCGCCAGGATGTTGAATATTCACAAACATGGTTTTTAAATCTGGTGTAAAGGCTAAACCTGTGACTTCACAATCAACAGGGCCGACCAGAAAACGTTTGATGCTACGAGTGACAGGGTCAGCCACCAGCATCTGGTTGTTACCAAAAGGGCCTGTACCTTGCTGAGAACCGCTCATATCAGTTTGGATCCACAGCAAACCATTGGCGCTGAAACATAAGCCATCCGGGCTTGCCATATGATTATCAGCTGTCAGTGTTAGCTCAGTACCTGGAGTGGTTGTGCCAACATCGCCTGCCAGCAGAAAAATATCCCAGTTAAAACTTAAGCCTGAAGTTGCTGCATTTTCTTTCCAGCGCACAATATGGCCAGTGGCGTTATTGGCGCGTGGGTTCACGGCATCGACCTGCTCTGGCTTACGGGCTGTGTTGTTGGTCAGGGTAAAATAGACTTCACCCGTCGTTGGATGCACTGCCCCCCATTCAGGTCTGTCCATTTTCGTTGCACCGGCAATATCAGCAGCCAGACGAGTGTTTAACAAAATGTCGGCCTGACTGTCGAAGCTGACACCAGCAGCAGCGGCTTTGCTCATCAGAGTTTCGTTATTGATATCCAAAGCCAGCCATTCGCCTGAGCCGTCGGCGTTAAATTTAGCCACATACAAAGTACCGTCATTCAATAAATGACCGCCAGCCGTGGCTTTAAAGTACGACGCTTTGGAGACATATTTGTAGATGTATTCAAAAGTAGAGTCGTCACCTGAATAGACTGTGATAGGCTGACCTTCCACCACAGGGCCAAAAATGACGCCTTCGTGGCCAAAACGACCTAAAGCTGTGCGTTTTTGTGGCACGCTGTCCGGATTAAATGGGTCAATTTCTACTATCCAGCCAAAAGTATTGGGCTCGTTACGGTAATCTTCAGTGGCGTCGGCTCGCAGACTGGTTGCATTAAAGCGCTGGTACTGATCGGCATCTGAGTCAGCAGTTTCCCAGTAATAACGACCATTTCTGCTGCCTACGCCATAACGTCTGTGTTCACGAGGTTGGGTCGCATCGGCATTCATAAAATAACCAGCCCAGTTTTCTTCGCAGGTTAAATAAGTGCCCCAGGGGGTAAAACCATTACCACAGTTATTTAAAGTACCGCGAGTGCGGGTGCCGTCCTGGCTGTATTTAGTCACCACTTTGGCATCGCCACGCACAGGTCCTGTGATATCCATAGGCGTTGCGCCTGTGATACGGCGGTTTAGCGGGCTGCCTTGCACCAGTTGGAACTGGCCTTGTGCATCTTTTTTGATATGAGCCACAGTCACACCATGGGCTGCTACTTCTTTACGAACTTCATCAGCAGGGCGGGGCAAACCTGTTGGACCTATAGGGTGTAATACATTGGCATCTAAATATTCATGGTTAAATACCAGTACACCTTCGTTGCTGTTTTGGTTGCTACTGCGCGCATCTAAAGGGAAAAAATGCATACCATCGTGGTGAGCGCCCACTTGCTGTTCCATATCGGCACCTGTGTTGCTGCCGTCAGCCAGATAAGCTGGGTAACTCCCCGAGACTGGTGTGCCCATAGGTAAAAAAGCGCGGGCTGTGTAGCCTGTTGGCACTGTAATATCATCCAGGCGATTCGCTGCGATAGCAGCGAAACCTAATAACACAGGCGCAGGTTCTGGTTTTATGCCAACAGGGCCTGTGACTGGTTCAGCGGTATCACTGCTGCAGCCGACTAAAGCTGTGCCCATAATGGTGGCTATGGCTGCACCTAAAGAGCCTTTTAAGAAACTGCGGCGTGAGGCCAGTACGGACTGAAAATCAGGGTTATCGGAAAAGTTAGTTTGTGGATCTATACCCGAATTATCAATCTGGAAGTTTTTGTTCTGCATTTTGACTCCGATGTCGGTTGAATTAGAAATCTGCCGCGACATTAGAGCTGTTGTTTGTTTCAGTAAGATTACTTTTTGTTAATGAAATGAAGGCTGGTATTTAACTTTAAAGGTAAAAGCGACTGAACGCAGGAAAAACGCGGTGTAAGCTGATTACACCGCGTTCCGGTTTTTAATGATGGCCCTTACTGGCGCCACCACTGCCGTCCGGCAAACTGATCCGCACATTTTGCATCATGCCCTGATCTTCATGATCCAGAATATGACAATGCAACACAAAGTCACCTATATAACGCTGATACTTAGTCCGGACTATCACTTTATAAGATTTCCCCATGGCATTTTTAATCCATAGTGTGTCTTTCCATTTTCCTTTCATGCCTCTGTATTGTGGATCGGGGAATTTTTTGCTGGTGTCAAAATCATCCACTGCATCCTCTGCGCTGACATCTTTGCCATTCGGATCCAGCACTGCGACCACCTGAAACGGGTTGACGTGAATATGAAACGGATGGCTGGCCAGTTTGGACGTTAAGATCCACTCGTCGATGTTGCCTAAAATCAACTCCCGGTCAATACGGCCAGGCTGATAAGGCTCGCCATTGATTTCGAAGCGGATAGGATCTGTGTTGGTATCGATATTAAACTCCAGCAACTGCTTATTTTCTGTTTCAGGCAGATCCTGATGTGGCACAAAATTACTCAGCTTCAGGCCCGCCTGCAAGTCGGTAATCACAGCACTTTGCATATCCGGGCTGATATTAATTTTTGCGCTTTGAATGAGTTGCTGACCAATAGTTGAAGTGACTGGTCCTGAAACTGCTTCTACCTGCACTATGCCCAACAATTGCGGCTGTGAAGGCGTTTGATCCACATTGGCTGAAGCTGCTGCTGCATCGTCAATCACGCAGTATTGGCCGCCTTCAGGAAACATCATCAAAGTGTCCCAGCGATAACCAGGTTGAAGCACAGTCACTTCAGTGGAGTCAATTTCGGCCAGTGTTAAACCATCTGCAGCGATTTGATGTTGGGGTACCAGGGCACCAGTACAGGATTTTTGCAGTAATTTTTGCTCATCAGCAGCAGACACCTGGCCTTGTAATGGTGAGCCTGTTAATTTCACTACTTTTAAATTGATACTGTCGCGTACACCGGCATGCACCATACGCCAGCGTTCAATCTGGCCCGCTTTGGCATCCGCAAAAAAGGGCTGAACTGCACCATTAATACTGGTGTAACGGCCTGATTTACTCCAGCCGCCCGGGCCAAAACCATCGTAATTCAGTATTTCACCTACATCACCCGGATCGCAAATATAAGCGCCATTGGCATCTGTTTTCAGCACTGGTTTTTGCCCTGGTGTTTTGGTGTAACAGCCATATTGAATTTGCTGAAACACCATAGTGCGTTCTTTAAAGCTTTGGTTGGCGGAACTGGTTAACAGCAGATCGATGTCGCCAGTGCGGCTTTTGGTGGGCTGACGAGTGCCCTGAATAATTAATGCGCCAGCCATACCACTTGCCACCTGAATAGCAGTAGATCCATGACGATGCGGGTGATACCAGAAAGTGCCAGCCGGATGGTCTGCCGGAATATTGTATTCGTATTGAAAAGACACTCCGGGATTGATAGAAATCAGCACGTTATCGCTGTTACCCGCCGGATTAATCCACAAGCCATGGGTATGCATATTGGTGCCATTAAAGCAGTGGGGATCATTCACGCCCTGACTGTGACTGATGCAACTGGGATCCGGATCCAGTTTGTTGTGTAAAGTGGCTCTGATGGTTTCTCCCGGAAAAACCCGAAGAGTAGGAGCCACAAAAGGTGCTTTGGGATCAACCTTACTGCCTTGATAGCTGCGTAAATTCACTTGATCCCAACTACTGGTAGTGGGGTTCCACAACTGACTGCGAGTGAGCATAACGTTCCAGTCCAGGCTTGCTTCATCTGGTTGTGGTGCTCCGGCTTGTTGTTGAGCTTTGGTCAACAGCGGCAGGATTGCTCTTTTTATTTCTAATAAAGGCGGGTCCTGCAAAGGGCGGGGTTGTTCAGCCAGCAGCATAAAGCTGCAGACTGTGGCCCCTGTCAGGGCAAAACGGACGGCATGGCGAAGAATAGGGTCTGACATAAAATCTCCTGTGTAAAATTTAATACCATAATGGCCAGAGAGTTCCGGCTGTTGTCTGATGTTCAGGGGGACTGGCTGGTGCTGTTTCCAGCCGGATTAGACCTGTAGTGATACCACCCGGTCTGTTGGTGTTGTGCAAAGCGCAGAGCATACAAAATCCTTTTTGTGACAGATGATCCCTGATCCTGAGCAAAACCTACTGAGGATGTGATTTTTCTGGATCAGATACAGAACAATAGTCCCTTTTTTCGATAAATCAACTGCGAATAAAGTTATTTCAGTACAGATGGGCTGAAGGCAGAATGAGAAAAACAGAGTTGCGATAGGGCTGCTGAGCCTGGTCCGGCAGTGAAAAAATGTTTTTAAAGCGGCTATTTGGCAGTGAATAGTCAGCTATTTGTCAGCTAAGAGTGTCCAGATAAACTGGTACTATTTTAGCGGCAGGGCCATAATAACCTTCGGCAAAATCACCACGGCTGGCTTCCATATTCAGCTCAACTGTATGAGCACCCGCATGCGCTGCTATTTGCACAAAACCTGCTGCAGGATACACCTGTCCTGAAGTGCCAATGGACATAAATAAATCGGCTTGCATCAGTGCATCTGTGCATTGCTCCATCTGATAAGGCATTTCACCAAACCAGACAATGTCGGGCCTGAGTGGCTGTGGAGTTTTGCAGCAGTGGCATAAATCTGTGGCTGCTACATCTTTTAACCAGCTTTGATTTTTGCCTGACAGAGGGCATTTTACTTTTTGCAACTGGCCGTGCATTGCAATGACCCCGCTCTTTGATGCAGGTTATCCACATTTTGTGTGATCAATAAAAAATTGCCGCCTTTGGCTTTATGCTGCTGTTCAAATTGCGCCAACGCCAGATGAGCGGCATTGGGTTTTAATTTGGGGTCTAACAGTTGAGCACGGCGTTGATTATAAAACTGCTGCACCAGGGCCGGATTTCGGGCATAACCTTCAGGTGTAGCCACATCCTCTATCTGATGGTTTTCCCATAAACCGTTGTGATCACGAAAGGTTCTAATACCGGACTCCGCCGATATGCCAGCTCCGGTCAGCACTACTATGTTGTTAAATCGCATAAATAAAAGCCTTTGTTGCTGTCAGTGCAAAAATGTTTGTCTGTGGCTTTGCTTATTTTGAAGATTAGTCAGGTATATGCTACTGCCAACTTTAACGGAGAACCAGACATGAACACTACTCCTAAAAACATTATTCCTGTATTAGGCGCTGGTACTTTTCGCTTAAAAGGGAAAGATGCCTATCAATCGGTAAACACTGCCGTAGAGCTGGACTACCGCCATATCGGCACAGCTCAGATTTACGGCAATGAGCAGGATGTCGGCCGCGCTATCCGCGACAGTGGTATAAAAGCCCGTGAGCTTTTTGTTACGGCCAAGATATGGACTGAGTTTTTAAGCAAAAACAAACTCACAGCCATTCTGGAACAAAGCCTGGAAAAATTACAGCTGGATAAAGTGGATTTAACTTTAGTGCACTGGCCTTTGCCGGATGAAGTACCAGTGCAGTCATATGTTGAAGCTTTGGCCGAAGCAAATAAGCAAAAACTAACCCGGCTTTGGCCGTGAACCTTACCTCAGAGAAGATGACTCAACTGGCCAGTCTGGACAGGGATGAGCGTCTGGCAAATCCGGATTTTTCAACTGCATGAGATTAGTGGATCCGTAAGCGTGACTCTACTGAGTTGCACCCAGACCTGACACCGAACTATTTTCCTGTAAAACCGCTCTCCTGCACGCAACAACATACTTTGCTGAGTGTTGGATACCCATCACTGGCCGATCCCTGGCCACTTTCTTGCCGCAGACACTTCAGGCAAATGCTATTTCTCTGCGTTGATTCTTTTTGAGCTCCATGCTTAATCGGATTATTTTGTTGGTATCGGAACTGGCTTGGAGATAGGAACGGATTGAATTCTGTTGCTGAGCAGCATAGGTTCGGGCCATGACGATTCTTCATCAGATAGTTGTGGTGAATGGGTTTATCACTTTTATCGTTTTTATTGATTTTTCGCTTTTGCCTTGTTATTGTGCCGCTAAGGATGTTGTTACAGGCTATTTACTCATTTGTTGTATCGCTATTGCCTGTTTTTAAGGTTCAGGGGAATCAGGACAGAAAGCGTAAGTGAGTTTACAGATGCAGAAGCAGGCTCTGACTTATGTATCAAAGTGTGATGTCAATACAACGGGGTGACCTATGATTTTTAGCCGTAAAACGAAACAACTGATAGAAAACTTAACAACTCGCGTGACTATAGCCGACGCCGATCTGGGGGCTATTGAACAGTATTTAGCAGTGATCGAGTTTAGCCCCGATGGTAATGTGCTGAAAAGTAATGCCTTGTTTAACACCATGATGCGAGTGCAGGCAGATGCCATCATAGGTCAGCATCACAGTAAGTTTTGTAGCAAAGATTATGTAAATTCCCGTGAATACAGTCAGTTCTGGCAGAGTTTAAAGAATGGTGATTGTTTTGACGGCCAGTTTCAACGGATCCGCGGTGATGGCCAGATTGCTTGGTTGGAAGCGACTTATTTCCCAGTCAGGAATAGCAACGGCGTCGTAGAAAAAGTTATTAAAATTGCATCTGACGTCACGGCATCTAAAACTGAACTGGATACAAAAAATGCGGTTTATGATGCTATTAATCGCTCTATGGCTGTGATCCATTTTGATCCACAAGGCAACGTGCTTGAAGCAAATGCAAATTTCCTGCAAGCCATGCGTTACAAAGCAGCGGAAATCACAGGACGCCATCATCGTATATTTTGTGATGATGAGTTTTATCAGGCCAATCCAAAATTTTGGCTTGAATTGGCTGCGGGTCAGCATAAATCTGGCCGTTTCAAGCGTTTTACCAAAGAAGGTCAGGTGATTTGGATTGAAGCAACCTATAACCCTATTTTTGACAACAACGGCAATGTAGTGCGGGTTATTAAATTTGCCTCAGATGTAACCCTCTCTGTGAATAAAGAGCAGGCAGTCCGTCATGCTGCCGATATGGCGGGTAACACATCCGAAGAAACTTCAGTCATTGTGGCAACCGGGGCCGAAAAATTACAAGAAACAGTCAGTGTCACCAACGCTATGGTAAAAAAAATAAGCAGAGCCCATCAGCAAGCTGAAACTCTGACGTCCCATGCAAAAAATATTGGCGTCATTGTCAGCACCATAAGGGCTATCGCAGAACAAACAAACCTGCTGGCCTTAAATGCAGCCATAGAAGCTGCCCGGGCTGGTGATATGGGGCGGGGTTTTGCTGTTGTAGCCGATGAGGTTCGGAATCTCGCTTCCAGAACAGCCAATTCAACCAGTGAAATAGCGACTGTGATTTCTTCTACACAGCAAACTGTTGAAGCCATGATGACGGTAATCACAGATGTAAATCAATCTGCTCAGCAGGTGAATGATCGTATCAGCGAGGTTGAAGATGTGATGTCAGATATTAAAGCCGGTGCAGATAATGTGGTGTGTCAGATCTCTAATGTTATTTTAACTTCGTAGACAGTGTTGCCTGAAATTGGGATGACTTCGGGTAATGTGTTGCAGCGACACAGTAAAGAGTGGCAGGATGTAAAAGTGATAAGTTTGAAAGCTGGAGCTCATGGTGAGCTCCTCGCGATTATCCGAGCTTCTATTTACAGGTAGGATATGTCAAGCCCCTCGTTAGGTTCGTTAAGTGACTATATTGATCAATTGCTTGAAGCTATTTGTGTGGTGGATGCCAATGGCCATTTTTTGTATCTGAGTTCAGGCTGTGAGCGGATTTTTGGTTATAAAAGTGCTGAAATGATTGGCCGGCCTATGATTGAATTAGTACATCCGGATGACAGAGAACGTACTTTATTAGCCGCCAGCGAAATTATGGCGGGCGATCAGAAAATCGATTTTGAAAACCGTTATATCCGCAAAGATGGTCAGATTGCTTATATTCAGTGGTCGGCCCGCTGGTCTGAAGATCAAAAAGTGCGGGTGGCCGTGGCCCGCGATATTACCAAACATAAACAACTGTTAGAGCAGTTGCAGCATATTGCCTTTTACGATCCGCTGACTCAATTACCCAACAGAGCTTTATTCGACGACAGGCTGCAGCAGTCATTAGCCCGTGCCAGGCGTGAGCAGGGCATGCTGGCTTTATGTTTTGTTGACCTGGATAAATTTAAAGAGGTCAATGACCAGCTTGGTCATGCTGCTGGTGATTTGTGTTTAAAAAAAGTAGCAGAACTTTTATTGTTTTCAGTGCGTGAAGCAGACACTGTGGCCCGGCTGGGTGGGGATGAGTTTGTTATTGTGATGGATGCGGTGACGGATCAGGCGGCAGTGTTAAGCGCTTTACAAAGCCTGCAGACTAAACTTCAGCAACCGTTTTTATTTGAACATCAGCCTCTGCAATTATCCGCCAGTATTGGTATCGCATTTTTTCCGCAGCATGGTCAGGATCAAGCCAGCTTGTTGGCGGCGGCCGACAGGGCTATGTACAGAGCCAAACATGCAGGCGGCAATCAGCTCTGTTGTGCCACAGAGCTGCTGGATCCAGCGGGCAAGAATTTCGGATAATTTTACTCTTATTGCTGTTAAACTTTTGTTTTTCCAACGAGTTTGAGTGTTGTGTTTTATGTCATTACCGCGTCGTCTTCACCGTTTTTTAGGCTGGTGTTTAATTTTGCCATTTTGTATCTGGGCTTTCACTGGCCTGGTGTTTTTTATTAAACCAGGTTATCAGGCTGCTTTTTCTTATCTGACCGTTAAAACTTACCCCATCAGCGCTAAAGTTCAGATCCACCCACAACCCGATTGGCAGGAAATTAAACTGCTGCAAAGCGTGTTGGGTATGCATCTGTTGGTCAAACAATCGGATGGTTGGCAGCAGTTGAACCCGCAAGACTTCACAGTCCGTCCCCAGCCTGCAGATGATGAAATGCAATTACTGCTTCAGGATGCAATCAGCGTCGATCCTCAGCGTTATGGCGAACAACTGCTAAAAACAGATCAAGGGTATGTGACAGATACAGGGGTACAAATTCAACTGAACTGGGCCAGCCTAAGTCTGTCGCAACAAGGTAAAGATACTGAGTTAATTAACAATTTATACAAAGCTCATTACCTGCAATGGATAGGGAATAAAAGTCTGGATCAGGTATTGGGTGTGCTTGGATTGTTCCTGCTGCTACTCACCACAGTGCTGGGTATCAGGTTGTTGATCCGCCGTCGTTAAAGGCTTTTTTATGCTTTTATAGCAGTGGGTGATAAAAAGGTTCCATCTGAATGAAAACAGTTTGCAAATAAGAATGATTCTCGATAGCATGCGCAGCAGGATCAGCGCCGATGCCTTCATTTCTTTTTGTTAACACTGTATTTTCATAGAAGGACTTTATTCGATGGCTTTTATCACCGCTAAAAAACATCAGCAGGTGGCTCGTTTTAATACCACTTTGTTAGCTTCAGCTTTTGCGTTGGCCTTACCTGCCACCTCAGTTGCTGAACAACAAAACTCCGGTGCTGTATCGCAACAAGACACTCAACTGGATGCTGTGGTTGTTACTGCAGATACAATAGACGCAAAATACAAAGTAGAAAAAGTAAGTTCTACCAAGCAGACACAGGCTTTGGTGAATACACCACAAACTCTGGTGGTGGTGAAAAAGGAGCTGTTCCAGCAACAGGCTGCTACTACTTTGTCCGACACTTTACGCAATACACCAGGCATCACCATGTTAATGGGGGAAAATGGCAATACCGCCACTGGCGATTCCATTTTTATGCGTGGTTTTGATACGCAGGGCAGTATCTTTGTCGATAGTATCCGCGATTTAGGCACCATCAGCCGCGATACTTTTAATACCGAACAAGTGGAAATTGCCAAAGGCCCTGCCGGTGCAGATAACGGCCGTGGTACATCTTCTGGTTATATCAACCTGGCGAGTAAACAAGCCAGTCTGGATGAGTTCACCACAGGTAATCTGGTGTTAGGATCGGGTTCCCACAAAAGAGCCACATTGGATATGAATCGTCAATTGTCAGACAGTTCTGCCTTGCGGGTGAATCTGCTGGCACAGGATTCAGGTGTGGCTGACCGTGACGAAGTGGAAGACAACAGAGTGGGTATAGCAACCTCTTTGGCTTTAGGTCTGGGCACTGCAACCCGCACTTATTTAAACCTGTTTCATCTGGAACAGAACAACCTGCCAGACGGTGGCCTGACAACTGCTGGGCTGGAAGGCTATTACAATGCGGCTTTTGATGCGGATCCAAGCACAAACTTCCCAAACGGAGGCCCAAATGCAGGTAAAGCTTTGCCTCCTGTGGACACCAGCAATTTTTATGGCTCTACAAATGACTTTGACGATGTCAAAGCCACTATGGTGACGGCTAAATTTGAGCATGATCTAAGTGATACAACCACTATCCGAAATACCTCACGTTTTGGTCAGTCAACTCAGGACTATCTGCTGACAGGTGTGAATGCTATTACCACCACAACAGGTACTGGTGTTGCCGCTGTTGCTATCCCTGATCCTGCCAACTGGGTTATAGCCCGCAGCCGTCAGGGGAAAGATCAGCAAAACCAGATCTTAACGAACCAAACCCAGTTAAATACCTCGTTGGAACTGGCAGGGCTGACACATGATATCAGCTCAGGGGTTGAGTTTATTTACGAAAGTCAGCGTAACAAAACTCTGGCTTTACCAGCTGGAACCACTCAGGTGGTGGCTAACTTATACAATCCAAGCACAGAGGATGCTTTTGTAAATCCGGTTCATACCGGTGCCAGCACTGATGGCAGCACCCTGACTTCGGGTTTGTACCTTTTAGATACCATTCATTTAAACGAGCAATGGCAGTTAAACGCCAGTGCCCGTTTAGATCATTACAAAACAAAAACCGACACTGTCACTATTCAGGGCACTTCAACACCACAAACTATCCCTGTAGGAACCAGGCTGGGGGCATCTGTTGACGCTTCTGACAATCTGGCCAGTTACAAACTGGGCGCTTTGTACAAACCTGCAGCTAATGGCAGTCTGTATTTATCTTACGCTACCAGTCAGTTACCACCGGGGGGCGCTAATTTCACCTTAAGTGCTGCAGCCAACAACATCAACAACCCCAATCTGGACCCACAAAAAGGCACCAATCTGGAGTTTGGCACTAAGTGGGATCTGCTGGATAACAAACTGGCCGTGACTGCCGCAGTGTTTGAAAGCACCAACAAAAACGAAATAGCGACAGACCCGGATGGCACTGCCTCGCAAGTGGGTGAGCGTCAGGTCCGGGGTATCGAGTTGGGAATGGTGGGGGCTATTACATCAGCCTGGCATATCAGTGCCGGCGCAGCTTACATGGACACTGAGATTACCCGCGGTAATCGGGCCGGTAACAGCCCGACAGATGGTGGTGTGATCCAGTGGACTCCTGAAATTACCTTTACCTTATGGAACACCTATGAACTGCCAATGGGCCTTACCTTAGGGGGTGGTGTGCGTTATGTCGATACTGTGGTTCGTTCCAGCAGCACCACCTTAAATCTGGCAAAAACAGCTGTGGTTGAAATGCCGGATTATTGGGTGGTGGATGCAATGGCTTCGTACCCCTTGACCCCTTATGTGGATTTGCAGCTGAACGTCTACAACCTGCTGGACGAAAAGTACATAGCCAAGTTGAATAACGGCGGATCGCGTTATTTTGCCGGCACTCCTCGTTCGTTCCGTTTAGGCGTAAATGTACAGTTCTAAAATAAAAAGGGGCCTCTTGATTGAGGCCCTTTACAGGATCTTTGTATGTTAATTCATATTCCGGATTTACTAAGCAAAGCTCAGGTGACTGAGTTCAGGCAGCTACTTGATGCCGCAGACTGGACAGACGGCCGTGTTACTGTTGGGCCACAAGGTGCTTTGGTGAAGCAAAATAAACAGTTAGCTGTCGAATCACCACTGGCCAAACAACTGGGGGCTGTGATACTGCAAGCTTTGTATCAGCATCCTCTTTTTATGGCTGCGGCTATTCCGCTTCGCACAGTGCCGCCGTTATTTAACAGCTATCAGGGCGGTGAGCATTATGGCTTGCATGTAGATGGCGCTATTCGTGGTTTACCAGGATCAGGCCTGAGTTTAAGAACTGATTTGTCTTCAACTTTGTTTTTATCTGAACCTGAAGACTATCAGGGCGGGGAGTTACAGATCACGGACACTTTTGGTGTGCATGAGATCAAACTACCAGCGGGAGATTTGATTTTATATCCGTCCAGCAGTTTGCATCAGGTATTACCCGTCACCAGTGGTGAGCGGGTCTGCAGTTTTTTCTGGACTCAAAGCATGGTGCGTAACGATCAACAGCGTTCTATGTTGTTTGAACTGGATCAGACCATTCAACAGTTGCGGGCTCAGCACGGGGACAGCAGTCAGCTCCTGGCACTGACCGGGCATTATCATAACTTAGTGCGTTTATGGGCCGAGCTGTGAAAGGATCTTCCCTGTTGTTTTTGCTGGTGCTGATGGTGCATCTGACTTTAGTGACTGCAGCCGTGACTCTGGCAACTGAACCACAAGCTAAAACGGTGGAAAAAGCCATTGAAGGCGTGATTATTTCTGCTCCTGTAGTACCAGTGCCTGACAAGCCAAAATCCAGGCCTGTTGTACCTGAAAAGGTGAAAAATCCGAAGCCAATACCAGCGAAACATAAAAAAGCTGAAGCTAAAAAAGCAGTGGCGAAACCCAAAACTGCGCCGGTCAAAGCTGCACCAGTGGCAGAGGCTTCTCCCACTGCCGTCAGTGCGCCAGAACCTGTGGCACAAGTAGCACAAACCAAAGCAGTGCCTGAAACTCCGGCACCTGAACCCCAAGCCAGTCCACCTGTGGCTTCCGCCAACAAAGCTGTGAATAAAGCACCACTTTATCCGATGTTGTCGCGCCGTCTGAAAGAACAGGGCACTGTGTATTTACAGGTACTGGTACTGAAAAACGGCAAAGTAGGGCAGTTAAAGCTGAAACAAAGTTCGGGCTTTTCCAGACTGGATCAGTCGGCCTTAAATACGGTACGCAGCTGGACTTACCAACCCGCTTTGAAACTGGGACAGCCGATAGATTTCTGGTTTGTGCAGCCTGTGGTTTTTAACTTAAATTCAATTCATTAGAGAGTTCATTATGCAAGAAAATCCCTATGGTATTGCCGCACTCTGGGCCCAGGGTGACTTTGTTATTAAAGCCGTGGCCGTGATGCTGTTGTTGATGTCCGTCGCCAGTTGGACTGTGATTGTGATCCGGGCCATCAGTTTATGGCGCTTAAAACGTATCAGCAGAGCCAGCAATGATTTCTGGCATGCCCATAGTTTTGCTGAAGGGCTGCGGATTTTAAGTTCGGCCGACTCCGCAACAGGGCCTATGAATCCGTTCCGCTACATGGCCGACGAAGGTCAGGCCGCTTTGGAGCATCATCAAAGTCATCAACAAGATTTACATGGTAACTTACCTTTGACGGAGTGGCTGGTTTCCTGTTTAAGGGGGGCTATAGATGAAAGTGCTGAGCAGATGCAAAAAGGCTTGGCCATTTTGGCTTCTGTAGGCTCTACTGCACCTTTTGTTGGTTTATTTGGCACTGTCTGGGGCATTTATCATGCGCTGGTAGGTATAGGTGTATCCGGTCAGGCCAGCATAGATAAAGTAGCAGGCCCTGTAGGTGAAGCGCTGATCATGACGGCTTTTGGTCTGGCTGTGGCCATTCCGGCTGTGCTGGGTTACAACGCTTTGCAACGTGGTAATAAAGAAGTGCTGAATAAAATGCAGCGTTTTGCCCATCAGTTACACGCTTACTTTCTGACTGGGGCAGCCCCCAAAAGCAGCAGAGTGGTGGTGCCATTAAAGGAGGCTAAGTAGATGGCTTTTGGTGGTGGTTTAGACTCAGACAACGAAGTGATGAGCGAAATTAATATGACGCCACTGGTGGACGTGATGCTGGTGTTGCTGATTATTTTTATTATCACAGTGCCAGTGATCACTCACAGCGTGAAGGTCGATTTACCACGTGTCAGCAATGAAAAACAGGAAATTAAACCTCAAACTGTCATTTTAACAGTCAAAGCCGATGGCGCTGTATTTTGGGACGATCAGCCCATTGATGCTGCTCAGCTGCAGCTAAAGCTGGCGCAACAGGCACAACAGCAGCCACAACCTGAAGTTCATATTCGGGGGGACAAAGCTGCCCCTTATGAGCATGTGCTGAAAACTATGGCTACTGTGCAGCAATCGGGTTTGTTGAAGTTAGGCTTCATCAGCGAACCGGCCAGCTAACCGGGCTGTTTCGCTGTTCGGTTTTTTGCATCAGTTGCATCGATAAAATTAAATTGCATGCAATTTAATTGTTAGGCATTATGTTTTTACTTTCAGCACACAGAGCACTGAAACCCTGAAAAAACGGCAACCCCAGAGGAGCATATGATGCCAAACCCAATTTTTGATTTAGCTATGACCAACATCAAAGGCCAGCCAGTGCAGTTAAAAGACTACCAGGGCAAAGTGCTGTTGGTTGTGAATACCGCCAGCAAATGTGGTTTTACGCCGCAATACAAAGGTCTGGAAGAGTTGTATCAAAAGTACAAAGATCAGGGACTGGAAATTTTAGGTTTTCCATGCAACCAGTTTGGCAAGCAAGAGCAGGGCAATGAAACTGAAATCAGTGAGTTTTGTGAACTGAACTATGGTGTGTCTTTTCCAATGTTCGCTAAAGTGGATGTCAACGGCCCGGACGCTTCGCCTTTATTTAAAAACCTGAAACAACAAAAACCTGGGTTGTTAGGTTCTGAATCTATCAAGTGGAACTTCACTAAATTTCTGATTGGCCGTGATGGGAAAGCGATTTTACGGGCTGCACCACTGACCAAACCTCAGGATCTGGAAGCCGAAATTCAGCAGGCGTTAGCAGCGAAATAAGCAGTGGGAACCTATGCGAAATCAAGGGGCGACCTTTATGGTCGCCCGTCCAGTTTTCCAAGCTGTTCAGTCTTACGACAAGAACGCAGCAGACAGACTGTGGACTTGTTTTGCTTTATGTACCTTGATATAAAATAATAAAAGCCCAACTTTGCTGCTCTCTGCCCCTATCCGCTTTTAATTCTTTCCCAGCGGAAGAAAAATGGTGCAAAAGCCAGATTTAATTTTTTTCGTACTGAGAAATGTGGTGACCACCAAAACTGATAGATCAGTGTTTTCAGCTGTTGAGCAAGTTGGTCAGGAAAGCTTTGTTGATTTTTGTTGTTTAGCTGCAATTTGTACAATAAATGAGCCAGATGAAGCAGCAGTATATGGCGCAGAAGTTCTGGCAGTGCAGGGTAAGAGTTTTTTAACTGAACCTCGTTAAAAAAACTCTGTAACTGCTGCTGATGTTGTACTTTTACGTTAAAAGAAGCACTGGCGCTATGCACGCGGTAACCATACAGCGGCAAACGCAAATGATAAATATGTTGTGCTGCCTCATATAAAGAAGGCATAGACATTAAATCCTCACAAAAGGCAATGCCCGCTGGAAACTGAAAGTCAGGTGCCATTTTCCTGCGATATACCCTCAGCCAAGGAAACCAGCGACTGGCTTTGTACACTTCGGTAATAGCTTTATTTTTTAATAGCCAACCTGCGTTACGATGCAAATAACGTGGTTTGGCATGGGTCAAATCAAATGTTTCCTTAAAACCTTTATAACCCAATTCGATTAAATCAGGCTTGTGCTGCTGGATCACGCTCAGTAGCTGACTGATGTAACCGGGCAGCAGTAAGTCGTCCGCATCAATAAAACCAATGTATTCTCCAGTCGCATGTTTTATCCCCTGATTTCTGGCGACACTGACACCACTGTTTTGTTGACTCAACAATAGGTAACTTTGTGGTATCGCTGAAGTTCCTATATGCCGTTGTGCCAACTCAAGGCTACCGTCAGTGGCACCATCACAGATCAGGACTACCTGTATTGCCTCTGTCAGCTGTACTTCAATAGAGTGAAGTAGCTGAGCAAAATAGTTGGCGGCATTGTAAAAAGGCACGATAAGAGATAACAAAGGACCTGATTGCATACTAGGCTACCCATAGGCTGAAAATGGAGGAAATGCGAGTCTATCAGCAGGCTGGGGGGCTCAGAATATGGGGTAACAGTTAGTTACTAAGCTGTTAAGTCCTCTTACATTCTGATGCTTTTTGTGACAAAACCAGAAGCGGTTTCAGTAGTGCAATTTCTGGAATCACAGTGTTTCCGCAGCAGGCCTAATATTTGCCGTTTTTGCACTTGCTTTAGTCTGAAGATTTTTGAACACTAGCCCGCTGTTTTCTTCCTTAATCAGGTAGTTATGAAAAGTCTGCTTCATCCTGCGGTCGATCAGCCGACTAAAGGGATTTTGTGTATGTTGCTGGCCGTGGGCATGTTTTGCGCTATGGATGCCTGTATGAAACAGCTGACGCAGTATTATGCTCCTATGCAGATCACCAGTTTGCGTGCATTGTTTGCCTGGCCCTTAATAGTCATCTGGTTGGTCACAACCAACAGAGTGCAGCATTTACTGAATTCGCGCTGGTCTTTGCATCTGTTCAGAGCTGTGCTTGGCATAGTGATGTTGTCCGCTTTTGTTTATGCCATTCAGACTTTGTCGCTGGCCGATGCTTATGCCATCTTTTTTGCAGCCCCACTGTTAATCACCGCTATGTCAGTTTGGTTTTTAGGTGAACATGTGCAGCTGCGTCAATGGGTTGCTATAAGCATTGGTATGCTGGCTGTGCTTTTTATGCTTAAACCTGAAGGTGACCAACTACTGAGTTTAGGCGCGCTGGCTGCTTTGGTTTCTGCGCTTTGTTACGCCATTTCCGCTATTACAGTTCGGGTATTATCCCGCACCGACAATAGCGGCAATATGGTATTTTGGCTGATGACTATGATTGGCCTCGGGGCAGGTGCTTTAGCTTATCCACAGTGGGTGTCGATCTCTTTGGATCACCTGTGGTTATTAGCGCTGATGGGGTTAAGTGGTGCTATAGGTCAGGTGTTTATTACTGAGGCTTTTCGTTTAGCGCCAGCTTCAGTGATCGCGCCTTTTGAATACACAGCACTGGTGTGGGGTTTAGGCTTTGATATCCTGCTTTGGCAGTTATTTCCGGGTTTATCTATGTTGATTGGTGCTGGAGTGATTATGGCTTGTGGACTGTATTTATGGGTACAGGAACGTCGTTGATCTAACCTTTGTGGTACAGCTTTGAACACCAGACGGGCAGGGCAGCCCAGCCTTTGCATTTTGTGTCATGCTATTGTCATTCTGTGGTTTTAGTATGAAGTTTTTGCAAAAGGTGTGAATAATATGCTGATTAAAAAAGGTTTTTCTCTGCTGCCTCTGAGCTTGTTGTCTGTCACTATGCTATCTGGTGTTGCTATAGCCGCTGATGCTTGTGCTACTGCTCCTTTGGTCATCGCCCACAGAGGTGCCAGTGGTCACTTACCTGAACATACGCTGGAGGCCTACCAACTTGCTATGCGGATGGGGGCTGATTTTATTGAACCCGATTTAGTACCGACCAAAGACGGCGTACTGATCAGTCGCCATGAAAATGATTTAACTCATACCACTAATGTTGCTGTATTGCCGCAATTTGCCGATCGAAAAACCACCAAACGTATTGATGGCATTCCGATCACAGGCTGGTTTAGTGAAGATTTTACTCTGGCTGAAATAAAGCAGTTGAAAGCCCGCGAACCTTTACCTGCACTACGGCCTCAGGGAGTGGAACAGAACGATAAGTTAGCTATTGCTACTCTGGCAGAGATTGTCAGTCTTGTGACGCAGTTTGAAGCAGATACAGGCCGTAAAGTGGGGCTTTATATTGAAACCAAACACCCGACTTATTTTCGGTATGAAGGAAAAACTGCAACAGGAACACCTATAGCGCTGGATATCAGCAAAATGCTGGTACAGCAATTAAAACAGCTGCGATTTACTGATCCAGGCCGGGTATTTATTCAATCCTTTGAAGTGCAGAACTTGCTGGAGCTTAAAACGCAGTGGATGCCGGATCTAAAGCTTCAACTGCCGCTGATCCAGCTGATTGGTGATACAGACAAAGCGTATTTACCACCAAAAGACAGTTTTTCTGTGCCTTATGACGTGTTTTATCATCAGCAACAAAACGCTGATTTAGCTGCCATTTATAAAGACAACAGCAGCTTTTTAGCCGCATTGCCTAAACCTCTGGATTATTCGGTTTTACTGAACGACAAAGGTTTGAACTTTATGCATAGCTATGCCGCTGGTATTGGCCCATGGCGCAGCAGTATGTATCAGAAACACAGCCTGGATTTAAAGCCTTTTGTCAAAGCGGCCCGGCAGCAGGGCTTAAAGGTACACCCTTATACCTTCAGAGCTGAAGCGAATTATTTAATGCCCAAAGATGACAAAACCAGATTCAGTTATAACGAAGAACTGCAGGCCCTGTTTAAGCAAGGTATAGATGGGCTTTTTACCGATTATCCGGATTTAGCTTTGGAACAACGCGCCTTGTTCCAGCAAAGCTGTAAGCTTTAGCCGGTGCTGGCAAAGGAGTGTTGTGGCTGGCTTTCCTTTAGTTCAGAGCAGGTACAGACCAGCTCTGAACTAACCAATCAGCCTGGTGATCCAGCGAAAGCCCACCAGGCTACGCATCATTTTCACCGCGCTGTTGTGTCGAAGCTGAAACAGGCAACCAGCGCAAAAACTCAGCATTAAACCCGGTGTTGAACCAATAAAACTAAGGCTTACTTCTGATAATTGCTGTTTTCTTATCAGCAGTAATTGCTGCTCTAGCTGGCTTTGTGCTGTCAGCTCAGTCAGCTTCTGTTGCTGCTTAGTCAGTAGCCGTTGGATCAGCATCTGTGTTTTCCTTCTGTGGCCTGAACAATAGCAATTGCAATTGCCGCCAGGTATTTGAAAAGCCTGCTTGTGACAGCACATAAGCTAAACTGCGCCAACACCAGAACAATAGGGCAAACTGCAACAGCAGCAAAGCCGTGGCTGTCATTGCGACTGAACTGCTTAGTTGAAACAGCACATAACCCAGCACAGCCAAAATACTGCCCCAGAGTAAAATCATGCCTGCACCAAAACACACGACTAAAGCCGCGGCAATGGTCAGACTGCGGCCTGTGAGCTGCCATTCCGCCGCTGCTATTTGCCCGGTCAGTTTTAGTTGGCTGGTATAAGCTTGTTTGACTGAATGGCCAAGCGCAGCTATTTCAGCCAGTTGATCCAAAGCCTGCTCTGCCGATTTAGTCAGGGCAGCCTGAGTGGATACAGGCTGCCCTGGTTGTTCTGCAGCTGCTTCAGAGCTTTCACTAGGTTGCATAAATCCGCCTTGGTTGGTACTGCGTCAGTAACGGCTTTATTTGCCGCGTAGCAAAGCGGTTAACAATACACCAGCAGCAAAGGCGATACCTGCAGCGGCCAGTGGGTTTTGCACTGCAAACTCACGGGTTTTACTGTAGGACAGCTGTAGTTGCTGCGTAATTTCTTCTTGTTTATGAGCCAGCGTTTCCTGAGAGCTGGCCGCTGTTTTACGTAATGTGTCTTCAGCTACTGCAGCTTTTTCTGCCACTGCGTCTACTGCATGATGTGCAGCTTCAATAGCTTTTTCTGTAATAGGTGAATTTAACGCACTGTTGCTTTTACTTGTTGCTTGCTCTGTTGCACTTTGTGAAGTGGCCATAATAAATCTCCTTGGTGAACACTGTGAAATACAGCAATGACTGCACTTTGCATCTTACTCTTTGCGTTTTACTTTTACGTTTAAATTAGAGCATGGGTTGTGCCAAATTGATATATATCAATAAAAACAGTGTTTTATCTGTTTTTTTGTTCAGCGAGCCTCCAGCCTGGCTGTAGAAGTTACCCGTTGCTGGTAATTTTTACACAACAGTTCCCCATAGGTTCAAGGCCCTGTAGAAGCGTTTATATTCTCACTCAGCCATTGTTTTATGTAGCGGCTAAGTAAAGCAGGTTGCTCTAAGGGCAACATATGGCCAGAACCTGCAATGGCATGAAAAACAACCTGGCTGTCTTGCTGATGAAGTTTCTGACTGCTCTGCATAAAATCCTGCATCCAGTGGGTATTGATCAGCGGGTCCTGTTCACTGTACACAAAACAAAGCGGCTGCGTCAGCTTGAGTAGTTCATCTTTCAGATCCCTGCGCTCTGAGGTCACACCCAACTGGGCTTTTAACGCATGCTCGCCAAGTTCTGCATCCATCTGGCGGATGATGTTCACTATATGTTGCAGTGCATCAGGGCTTAGCTTAGCGCTGTCCACTAAGGCTTCTGCTTTTTTCTGGCTGATGCCTTTGTAACCAAATTTTTGTATCAGTTGTATGTTTTGCTGGCGGGACTCTTGTTCTTCTGAGCTCAACGGGCAAGGGCTATTCGATATCAAAATCAAAGCTGCCACTTTTTCCGGATAACGCAGCGTTAATAATGCAGCTAAATAAGCACCTAAAGAAAATCCGAGTAAGACTGATTTGTGGGCGGGCAAAGCCGGGGCTAACTGTTCCACCAGATGTTCCGGATCTGCCCCTGAAGGAATAGGCAAATGCTCCAGTTCGTAGTTGCTAAGGTAAGGGGCAAGCTCAGACCAGAGCCTGGCGTTACATAGAGTACCGGGTATTAAATACAGTTTGGTTTTCATAGGGTCAGGCTTTTGACTACGACCATGGTCGACCAGCATAAAAGAAGTCCGGCCAAATACCAAACTATTGGTTTCTTAAAAGACAGCTGCGCCCAGGAATACCCACACTGGTGCCAGATCACAATGAAAAAGCCGGAGCTGTGTAAGCTCCGGCTTATGTCACTCTGGATTACATCAGAAATCCAGCTTTAAGGTCACAGTAGCTGTGCGTTCTGCACCTAAGTAATAAGCACCTTCCTGGCCACCGGCTAAGTAGTCCTGGTCCGTCAGGTTGTTCAGCACCAGAGATAAGTCCATGCTTTTGAACATATCTTTTGATGACAAGTCTTTACTGTAGCCCAGATAAAAGTCCATCAGGGTGGATGCGGGAATTTCATCTTTATTGCCACCCAAAGCAGCACCAAAGTAGCTGTCGGTTCGTTTGGCGGTTAAACCTGCACGGTAAGCATCGCCCTGATAACGCAACGACAAGCTGAGCATAGTTTCTGGTGAACCTGCTACTTTATCGCCTTTGAAAATAGCCGCAGGGTTGACTACAGGTTGTCCGTCCGGTCCCAGCACTATATTGCCGTCTTCATCCCGTAACACTGAATTAATGGTCTGATTATATTCAGCTTTATTACTGGTCAGGGCGCTGTAAATACTCCAGCCATCTGAAAATTTCCAGTTTAAGCTGGCTTCCAGACCATTAGATTTAATACCACCTACGTTGACATAAGTGCCATCTAGCTCATTCAGATAGTCAGGGCCACCGCCGTTAGCGCCTGGCTGTAAAAAGGTAATTCGGTTATCAAATTGCACATCGTAATAAGTGAAAGACAGGTTCAGGTTGTCGCCAAAATAACGCAAACCTAAGTCGATATTTTTCGCTGTTTCAGCTTCAAGGCTATCAAAATCCTGATCAGTTTCTAAAATGGCATCGCTGATGGCTTTAAAGTTTTCCGCGTAACCACCAAAGACTTCGTAGCTGTCGTTTAAGCGATAAACTAAGCCCAGGCTTGGTAATAAGTCTGAATCGCTGTCGAGATTACCTGTATTGGCTGTCACAATATTGTCTTTGCGGCTGACATCAACAAAAAACTTTTTCACACCCAAAGTAACTGTTAAGTCGTTCCAGTTCATTTGATCCTGCAAATAAATCTTCTGCGTATCAGTTTCATAGTTGCGATCGTAATGTACCCAGTACGGCTGGTTATTGAAGTAGTGATACTGTTTCGGGTCAATCACGTTGTGCCAGTCGCGGGTTTCGTTACGGTCTTGCTGCTCAATCCAGGCACCTAAACGCAACTCATGATTGTCCATTGCCCATTTTAGTTCTGAGGTCAGGCCATAACGGTCTTTTTCATAATGGGTGTGACGGTAAGAGGCCACCCGTGTTGCACCTGTTACATCAGCATTTGGATCCAGAATAGGCTGACCTGCAGCATTCACGTACTTGTAACGGATCAAAGTGCCATTGCCTGTGCCGCGGCTGACTCTGTTACCAGCAGCATCTTCCGCATACACCTGATAAGGCGGTAACCAGTCACCACGGCCTGATTGCATATGCACATAAGGCGTGACCGTCAGGTTCAGGCTGTCGGTTAAATCGGTATCAATTTTGACGTAAGTGAAGCTGTTTTCCCGCAAAGTAGACCAGGCTTCAGCGAAGTTCTGATCGATATCCGGGTTGCCCGTCCAGACGTTGGTCAGGCGATCCCAATCCGGGTTATCAAAAAACTGCTGTAAAGACACAGTGTTGTAGTTATCTTCTTCAGTATCATCATAAGAAAAACGTGCTGTGATGGTGGTATTGTCCAGTTCAGTCACTGTTTTCACTTCACCGTGCAGACGATCGGTACGGCCATTGCTGCCTGAACCTATCCATCTGTTGCTAAAGCTGTCCGATAAACTGACATAAGCTGTGGTATTTGCCCCTATGTCACCCGTATCAAAACGAGTGTAGTAACGGCGGGCATTGTGATCACCACCTGTCACAGCGACAGCTAAGTTTTGCTCAGCTAAAGGGTTATTTGATACAAAGTTTAAAGTGCCGCCTAAAGCGTCCAATGAAGCCGAGGCTATGTCTGAGGTACCCTGGCCCACTTCAACATAAGCTGTATTTTCTGTGTCCAGGTAACGGTTGGCTTTACTGCCACCACCGTAAGCTGAACCGCCATTAGGTAAACCATCGACGGTAATACCCAGTTGTTGTTCATTCAGGTTCACGTTAAAACCACGCATTGAAATGGTAGTGGACCAGTCATCACCACCAAAAGCGTCACCCTGACCTACACTGATCCCCGGCAACTGGCTGACTAAATCCAGTACGTTGCCTATAGGAGCTTTGGTGTTTTTAATCGCTTCATCTGTACTGTTATTCGCATAACTAATGCGTTTGCCAGTAATGGCCAGCACTTCTACTTCCTGCTCATCGGCTGCGGCAACTGCCGCTTCTTCTGCAATTGCTGGTACCGATAAACCCAAGGCTGAACTCACTGCCAAAGCGAGCAGATGTTTGTGATGTAATGCCACGTGAAACTCCATATTGTTGTTTGAATTGAAGAAAACGCGGCCATTCTGGACTGGTCTGATGACAGATAAATGAAAGGAAAGTGACAAAATGAAGTAATTAAAATGTGATTTTTATGAAAACTATTTTTAAGAAATTGAGGCTTCAAAAGATAATAGTGGTATTTTTTGTGAAGACTGGCCTATGCTGAGTTCTGCTTCAGATGGAACCTGGTTGATGAGAACACTGCTGTGGTTTGGTTTATTTTGCATTAATAGTTGTATTGGTCTGGCGCAGGCGCAGCAATTGCAGCTATTGGTGGGTGTAGAAAAACCTCCTTATATTAAAGTGGCAACTCAAACCGGCTACGAGCTGGATTTGCTGAAAGCTGTGGTAAAGCGTATGGGCTTTGACAGCCAGTTTATTCATGTGCCAAATGGCCGTTTATTGCCCTTGTTCAGCGATGGCCAGGCCGATTTAGTCTCGTTGCAACGCAGCACTCCGGCTGGATTTTATGCCACAGAGCCTTATATCAGTTATCAGAATATTTTGATTGTGCGTAAAGACTTATATAAAGAAATCTTAAGCCTGCAGGACCTTGTAGGTCTTAGAGTGATGGCCTTTCAAAATGCCCGCCAGTTTTTATCACCTGACTATACAGAAGCCATAGCCAAAGCCAGTAGTTATCTGGAAGTGGTAGAGCAAAATAAAATGCCTGCATTGTTGTTAAAAAACCGGGTGGATGTACTGGTGATGGACAGAAATATCTTCTGGCATTATTACCACCAAACCGCACCTGATGACAGCAGCCTGAAAATTCTGAGTTTTTTCCAACCGAATCACTACCATGTACTGGCCCGCACCCCTGAAGTGGCAGAGCGTTTTAATAAGGCCCTGGCTGAAATCAAACAATCCGAGTTATTTAGCCAATTACAGCTAAGCTATTTTGCGGAGTTGAATCAGTAGGGGAGGAGGCTAGATTTGTCATTTGCTGTGGTATAGTTCCTCACAAAATATGTTATGCAGGCTTACAATATGAGAATTGACAGAATCCGAATGACTAACTTTCGTTGTTTTAAAGAAGTTGAATTCGAATTTGATGCCAAAATGACCTTGATTATAGGCAACAATACTGCAGGTAAGAGTTCACTGCTTGATGCTGTTGCTGTTGCACTAGGCGGGTTTATGTTGGGTATTCCCGCACCGATGAAAAATAAATCGGTCGCGCTGCAATCTCATACCCGTGCCATAGCAAAAGATGATATTCGCAGAGTGTTCGCAAAGAATCGGGAAATTTCGACGCCTGAACTTGAGTCAGATTGTATTGTAGAAGCCTTCGCGTCAATGGATTCTCATGGGCCATCTTTCGTAACCGAGTGGCGACGATTTATAAAAGGGGCAAATGGTCGAACTAACAATAGCAGAGCATCTAAGATTCGTGATTATGCTGCTGAGTTGTATAGAAATGCGGTTGATGGGAAAGGATTGTTACCATTAATAGCATATTACGGCACAGGCAGATTGTGGTCTGGTATGAAAAATTCAGCGAAGCTGGCTGAAGCGAACACTGCATTGGGATATTACTATTGCTTGGCTCCCGACCAGCAAAATAAAATTCTACATGAATGGATCAGACATTTTGCTGAAATTGAGTTTGTCAAAGGCATTCATTCTCCAGCCTTACGTGGCGTTTATGCGACTATATGCAAAGTCATTCCAGGTGCAACAGCTGCATATTTTTCGCCCCCTCACGGAGAGCTTTTTATTGAGTTTGATTCAGGTGAAGCGTTCCCTTTTTCCTTGTTGAGCGATGGTCAACGCAGTATTGTGTCGCTTGCGGGAGACATGGCGGTTCGTTGTGCTCATCTTAATCAAGGTCTGGGTTTAGACGCGGGTCAATTAACTTCAGGTATTGTATTGATAGATGAAATAGATTTGAATGTTCATCCGTCATGGCAACAGACCATGTTACCCGCACTTCAGGATTGTTTTCCCAAAGTACAGTTTATCGTGACAACACATTCCCCTTTTATTATTCAGTCCTTAGCAAAAGGTTGCATCATCAATTTAGATGAGTTTCCTGCTGAAGCAGATGCTGTTACTTTGACTAAAGAGCAAGGAATCGAAGAGATCAGTGAAGAGGTAATGGGTGTGGAGCACACCAGTCACAGTGTTTGGTTTCGGCAGCGCGTTGAACTAGCTAAAAAGTATTACCAATTACTGGATAGCGGTAAATTTGAATCGGACCCGGCGGTTCAATCTATTGCCACGCAGCTCGATGCTATCGAAGCACGATTTGCAGACAATCCAGCGTGGTTGGCGTTGTTGAGTACTGAGAGAAAAGCTTCGCTGAAAAGATAAGGATGTCACAATGAGACCTGTTGCAAGACCAGTCTGTCCTATACCTCAGCCTCGAGACTATCATGCTTACTTAGAGTCACTCCGCTTGGTATTTGGAGTATATTGCAGTTATTGTGAACGCCCCGACAAGCTTGATGTGGAACATGTTATTCCTAAAAGTAGACAACCAGCGCTTGAATTAGAATGGAATAATTTATTGCTTGGTTGTGCGAGATGTAACAGAGATTTCAAGAGGTCAAATAATCTCAGCCGTCTTGGTTATATTTGGCCGGATACTCACGATACTTATCATTCATTTGAATATTTAGTTGATGGTCGGGTGAAAGCCGTTATAGGTCCTGCTCAGGTGGAGGCTAAGGCTATCGCCGATTTGGTCAAGCTTGAAGATAGTAAACATCAATCGGTGTTGAATCTTGGGAGGAGAAATGCGTTTAAAATCGCCCAATATATGCTTCAAAGCTATCGCAATGGACATGCCAGCCTTGATAATGTCATGGTGCAAGTACAACAAGGATATTGGTCGGTTTGGATGACTGTTTTCGTCGGAGAACCTGCTGTAGTTGCAGCTCTAATTGATCCTCAATATTTTCCGGGTACTGCTGTTCAGTACTTTTGAAAACAGCTCAGCCAATACGGAGCATCTTTATGACTGAAAACAAAACTAAAGCTACAGACGCCAATGTCGATGATGACATAGCTTCAAGAGCCTAAGCGCAGCAAAGCGTTGATTGCAGGGACTTGATGGCTCTGCTTGAAAAAGTGACAGAGCAATCGGCAAATATGTGGGGACCGAGCATAGTAGGTTATGACTCTTATTGTTATACCGACGAAAGCGGCAAGACTGGAGAAGTTCCTTTGAGCGGGTTCGTCATTCGCGGCCGGGAACTGGTGTTTTACCTGTCGGTGGATAGTGAGCCGCAGAAAACTTTGTTGTCTGGCCTGGGCAAATACAAGATGGGTAAGTCTTGTTTGTACTTTAAGCAGTTGGTTGATTTGGACCTGTCGATACTGGAACAACTGATTCGGGGTTCAATCACTGAGTTAAGGCAGCGCTGCGGCTAATGAGCCGAGATCCCAAAGGTGCTCTTATTGCCATGGAGTCACGATGAACAACTTCACTAAACTTGTGCTGCTTTTACTCAGTAGTTCAGCTTTCGGCCATCAGCCTGCTGTGCTTTCTGACCTTGGCAGTTTGAAATGGGACAAGCGGATTGTGGTGGTAAATGAAGTTCAAAGTCGGGAAACTCTGTTGGCTCTGTTTGAGAGCAACAAAAATAAAATCGACGAGCGGGATATGGTCTGGTTTGTGCTTACAGGCAATCAGGCTCAGACGAACTACCAGGGGACTTTGTCAGCGGCTTTTGTAGCTAAAACCAGAGAGCGTTACCCGATCAAGCCAGGGAAAATAATGCTGATTGGCAAAGATGGCGGGGTAAAGTTTTTGCTCGACCGTGTGGATTTAGAAGCGATTTTCTTAGAAATTGACGTTATGCCTATGCGGAAAAATGAAATGCTGCATTGAGGTTGGTTGGTTATGGTTGAGTGCTTGATAGTGCAATGCCGCTTCGCGGCGATTGCACACTACAGCCGATTAATACTTAGCTGCTTGATCCGGCTTAGGTAAAGTGGCTTTGATAAAGTCACGTAAATCCTGATTCGACTGGCGTAAGTCGTCATAACGTAGATACATCATATGACCACTGCGATAGCCTTTGAAGCTTAATCTGTCTTTCATTTTGCCGCTAGGGTCCAACTGCCACATATTGTATTTGGCATCAAAATAGTTGGTGGCGCCGTCGTAGTAACCCGACTGAGTCATTACATGCAGGTAGGGGTTTTGTGCCATAGCCTGACGCAGGTTTTCACCTGTATTGTCATTGCTTCTGTCCCAGGGGTGCACGTTGCCAAACATATTGTATTTAATGTCAGTTTTGTAGTTCAGCTCGTTTTTCAGATAATGATTAATAGCCGGAGTAAAAGAGTGCAGCCATGAGGTGAGCTCGGCGTTGTAATCCGGTGCCGAGCCTGCTTCTTTTTTATCTATGCCTAAATAACGCGAATCTAAACGGCCTATTGTCTGGCCACGCTCACGCAATAATTCTTTCCAGAAAAAGTTGTTATCAATATCTAAATTGTTTTGCAGCACAGCTTTGACTGATAAACCTGAATACTTCGCTACCTGTTCAGCAATCTGTTGTTTTTCAGCATCCGGCAAAGAGTTACCTTTAGCTAAAGCAGGCAGATAGGTATTTAAAGTAAAAGCCTCTACTTCCGGCAGATAGTCTAATAAATCTTTTTGTTGTAAATCGTTGCTTAATGCTTTGTGATACCAGGCAGTTGCGGCGAAATACGGCAGGCGGTTGGCTGCGTCTACAGGGCCGTCACGTTTAATACCTATATCAGTGGGAGACACCAGCACTACGCCGTTTAAATACATCCACTGCTGGTTTTGTAGCGCCAGAGCTAAACCTGAAACCCGTGTAGTACCATAGCTTTCACCAATCAGATACTTAGGCGATTCCCATCTGTTGTAGCGGCTGACAAAGGTATTGACCCACTCGGCCAGATATTTGATATCGGCGTTTACGCCAAAAAACATTTTTTGCTGCTCATCACGGCCTGGCATTTTTCCATCTTTGCCCGGCAATACGCGGGAGTAGGCTGTATTCACCGGGTTTACAAACACAATGTCGGCCGTATCGAGCACTGAATACGGGTTTTGTTTTACACCATAAGGTTGCAGTGGGTAGCCTTCGCTATCTACATTCAGGGCTTTAGGGCCACTGTAGGCAATTTGCATCCAGACCGAAGCAGAGCCAGGGCCACCGTTAAAAGAAATCAGTAAAGGACGGCTTTTTCTGTCTTTTACATTCTGACGTTCATAATAGGTATAAAAAATGGCAGCAGTAGGCTCGCCTTGTTCATTCCATACCGGCTGAGTGCCAGTGTAAGCTTTGTAGTTAAAGCTTTGATCCAATACAGTGGTTTTATGCTCTGTCACCACCACTGAGTCGGCATCTATTTGTATTGATGCATTTTTTGCGGTTTTAGCTTCGTCTGCCTGAACAGTTGCGCTTAAACTGATGCTGCTCAGGCACAGGCCGAGCACTAGAAGTGGACTAATTTTCATACATTTCCTGATTTTACTGTTGTTATTTTAGTTCAGCCTACTGTTTAACTCAGAGCAAGTAAAATAACCACCCGCCTTGAGACTAATTCACTTGAACCTGGGATGCAGTGCTTTGTCTGTTGCTCCACACTTCTTGCCTGAAAGTCCAGCGGACTGCTTTGACTGATGCAGCTGTATTACTTTGCTTTTATACTGGGTTTACAGAGGTTCAGAGGAGTTTTAGTGTGAGTAATTTAATTGAGCAGCAACTTGAGCAGCTAAAAGCGCAGGTTTTACCTCATATGCCAGGCTATGGCGGCATAGAAACTCCAATTCCTGAGCTATTTTTATACCGTACCGACGGGACCACAGAAGTCACTCCTGTGGTATATGAACCCTCTTTATGCCTGATGCTGCAGGGTGAAAAAGAGGTGTATCTGAACAATGAGCGTATTGTGTATGACCCTTTAAGTTATTTATTGGTGCCTGTGACAGTGCCTGTTAGTGGCAAAGTTACAAAAGCCAGCACCGACAAACCTTATCTTGCCATTCGTATGACCATCGACTTAAAAGAGCTGGCCGATCTGGTGATAGATTTAGGTGGCAGGGTAGAGCGCAGCAAGGCGCAAGTAAAGGCGATGAGTGTAGGGCGGGTGGACGAAAGCTTATTGTCAGCCTTTAGCCGTCTGGTGCAATTACTGGATAAACCAGCTGATATACCAGTCTTGTATCCACTCTTGAAACGGGAGATTTTATATCGCTTATTGCTGGGTGATTCAGGCAGTCAGTTACGTGACTTTATGCTGCTGGACAGTCAGGGCCATCGCATCAGTAAAGTCATAGAAATACTGCGGAAAAAATACAATGAGCCTTTGCGGATCAAAGATTTAGCCGACGAAGTGCATCTAAGTGAATCGGCGTTATTTCAGGCGTTTAAAGCGGTCACTGCCATGTCACCTTTGCAGTATCAGAAAAAACTAAGGCTCAATGAAGCGCGCCGCATTATGTTGCATGAAGGCGTCGAAGCCGCCACGGCAAGTTACAAAGTGGGTTACGAAAGCCCTTCGCAATTTAGCCGCGAATACAGCAGGTTATTTGGGGCACCACCTAAAACCGATATAGAAAGAGTGCGTTTGCAAGGCGGCTGATTAATTCGGGTCAGAGTAAAATTAAGCTTGGGCGCTTAATTTTACTCTGACCCGAATTACTTTATTGCTGTAACCACATCCGGGCGCTGCGGGCCGGTATTGTGACTTTTAACCACTGCGTATTAACCTGAAAACTGTTGCCGCTAATTACATCAGTGTAATTCACATACCAGTTCAGTTCATTGGCGTAGGTATCAACCCAGTACTCTTGTGGCGTATTGCATTTATTAATGCCCACCACACCTTTTTTATCCCGTTTAAACAGCAGGAAACACTGGCCACTGCCGAGTACCTGCATACCGCTGCCCTGGGTACTATTGTGAAAACGGATCATATTTTTAATGTCGGCTCTTTTATAAAAATCCTGCCAGCGATAACCATCTAAATTGGCGGTTTCACCGTGATCCGAATAAATCATTGGCGTGCCACCGTTGCGGCCCAGAATATAAGCATGCGCCAGGGTTTCATCTGTGCTGTTCATGATCTGATAACGAAAGCCATCATTGGTGGGAATGTCGTGGGTAATAGCAAAAGTGATGGCTTTATTCCAGGCCAGTGCCTGTCCATAAGCACCAGGGTCGACCAGCAGATCCATAGAACCGCCAAAACTAAAGGCATTACGCATAGAGGCAAAGAGTGGGAAGTCGTAAGCACTGTGGCTGGTATTGTCCAGATAAGGTTTTAAAAACAGCTCATATTCCTGATTGCCTGAACCGCCAGAGGTAATAACTTCCCCAAAGACATGCATACCGCTGATGATGGATGGCGTAAGCACAGAGTTGATATGAGCATTGCTCATATGTTTGACTGCATCCACCCGAAAACCTTTAATTCCCATATTTTTCAGGGCTTGTAAGTAAGCTTGTTGCTGGCTGATCACCCAGTTGTTATTGTCCAGATCGGGTAAACCTGCATCACCAGCGCCGCCACACAAGCGGTAATTCTGCACTTGCCAGACGTCCAGGTAATTACTGATACAAGCCGGAGCGTGAAAGTCAGAGCCGGACAGGAAGTTTTGCGTTAAGTCGCCAAACAGCTTCTGATTGTTGGAATAAGTCCAGTTGCTTTGGTAATTACCCAGCACCTCGGTGCCAGGGTAGTTTAAATCGCTGCGTTTCCAGCTTTCATTGGCCATATGATTCAGCACCACATCGGCGTACACCTGAATACCTTTGCTGGTCAGAGTTTGGATCAGAGTTTGCAACTGTTGTTTATTGCCGCGTGGATGGTCAATTAAGCGCAAATCCTGTGGCTGATACCTGGCCCACCACTCATTACCGCTGGATTTCATCGGCGGCGCTATCAACACCTTTTTATAACCCGCTTGCTGAATTTCAGTGGCTTTAGCCGTAATTTCGCTGTAGTTCCAGTTAAATGCATGCAAAATTACGTCGGCATGAGCTGAGCTTGCTGCCAGTAGGCCAGAGCCCACCAACAGTGCTTGTAGTGATAATTTCATTCGTTTTACCCTGTCATTGTCTTCTTTTTATAGTCATGCTCATCAACCCTGGCCTGAATGGCTTTTGGGTGTATGGCTGCTTTTATAATGCTATTCGCTTTTGTCCCCGGAGCTCTCCCTGCGGGTCATCATCGCTATGCACAGGTGACAGATAAAAGTTATGAGTAGTTGGTGGTTTTGTAAACAAAATGACATGATTGTTTAATAAATGCATACGTATTCAGTGCAAAACGGCACTTTTTTGGTGCTAAACCGCACTGTTTTAGTGCTGTTTTTGCCATTGTTCCAGCCATAACCAGACTTGCTGTTGCTGTTGCTGGTTAAATTCGTGGCGTGCTTCAGTCCAGATCTCTGTGCGTAATGTTTGTTCAGCCTGATGTGCTTGCCAGACTTTTTTCAATTGGCTGTGACCTTCTATCACTCCTTGCACTGGCATCAGCGGATCTTGCCCGCCATTAATTAAATACAAGGCTTTGGGCGCCATTAAACTCACCTGATCTGCTATATCCAGCTGACGGGCTAAACCCGGATGCAGCAGATAAAAAGACGACTGGCCTTTGGTCAGGTTTTGTCCTGGCTGCACTAAGTGCTGATAAGTGTTAAACCAGCAAATAGCCGCTGCGGCCTGAATATGCTCTGACAACGCCGCCACCTGCCAGGCCCGGTAAGCGCCCATCGAAAAGCCGATCGCGGCAACTTTGCCTTTGGGCACATGGGGTCTTTGTGCTAAAAATTGAGCTAACTGCATATCTTCATAGGCCGACAAGCCAGAAAGCGAATGCCCTGTTGCCAGCAAATTAGCAGCTAACTGCTGTTGTTGTTCGTACAGCACTGGCCCACGTTCACCGAAACCTAAGGTATCAGCGGCCAGCACCAGATAGCCTTGTTCCGCCAGTTCATCGCCAATAAAACGGCCGCTGTAGTGTTTGTTTACCCAGTGTTGTGCTTCTGTTTTAAAAGCGGAGCCTGCAAAAGGCAGGATCATTTTCTCTTTACCAATGACAAAATAAGCACCGTGGTCATGCAGCAATAAAACAGCAGCTTTAATAGGCTGGCTTTTAGGTGTGAGCAGCAAGGCTTTGCTATGACTGATACTGCTTAACGGGATTTGCCATAGTTCTGCCTGGTAACTGCCTCTGTCTTCCTGTTGCAGTCGTTGAGGTGCAGCCAGAGTGGTTGCAGCCGGAGCAAGCAGTGCATCCAGATAAAACTGCCGTTGCTGCTGTTGCCAGTGTTGCACTGGTATTGAGGCTTGCCAGCTGCCCGGATAAGTGGCGACAGCACTGACTGGCACTGTGATATCGGCATACGCAAAAAATACAGCTAAACCCAGCCACAACAAAGCACTCATTCTGAACATCAATATTACCTTACCAGTCTTTTATTCAGCATAAAAGAAGGTAAAGCTTCAGGTGGAATTTCTGGCAGGAAATTCCATAAACCGCATAGCTCTGGTGATTAGTCGCGTCTTTTAAAAGCCTTGGTTCAAAGGGGTGCTTTGATCTGGCAGTTTTGTTATGCTCGACATCGAATTTTATTAACACTCACCCATTCGTCAGTGAAGCAACGGCTTCGACTGCGAAGGGTATAACATCCGGGGAACAGGATAGATGAGATACGCATTAAGCGCAGTGGCATTGGCTTTGTTAACAGCCTGTGGCCAACCAAGTGACACCACAAAAACACAAGATACCCTTATGACAGAAACTCAGGCCGCTCATCCTTTTACTTACCCTGTCACCAACAAAGGTGACGTGGTAGACAGTTATTTTGAAGAAAAAGTGGCAGACCCTTACCGCTGGCTGGAAGATGACCGTAGCAGCGAGACAGGCAACTGGGTAAAAGAACAAAACAAAGTGACTTTTGCTTACCTGGACCAGATTAGTTACCGCGACCAGATTAAACAACGTTTAGAAGCGCTGTGGAACTACGAAAAAGTAGGCGCACCTTTTATTGAAGGTGAATACACTTACTTCTTTAAAAACGACGGCTTACAAAACCAGTCAGTGTTGTATCGGAAAAAAGGCGATAGCGAAGCTGAAGTCTTTTTAGACCCAAATACCTTCAGCACTGATGCAACAACCTCTTTGGCTGATGTGTCTTTTTCTGACGACGGTAAAACTCTGGCGTACTCCATTTCTGAAGGGGGCAGTGACTGGCGCAAAATTATTATTATCGATACTGAAACGAAAAAACCAATTGAAGAAACCTTGGTGGACGTCAAGTTCAGTGGTGTGTCCTGGAAAGGTAACGAAGGTTTTTACTACTCCAGTTACGACAAACCAGAAGGCAGTGAGCTGTCTGCAAAAACCGATCAGCATAAGTTGTATTACCACAAGTTAGGCACAGCACAAAAAGACGACCCTGTAGTCTTTGGTGGTGTTGATGCAGAGAAACACCGTTATGTCGGTGGTGGCGTTACAGAAGATGGTAAATACCTGATTGTTTCTGCCGCTGATGCTACCTCTGGTAATAAAGTATTCCTGAAAGATTTAACCAAAGCCGACAGCGCTTTTGTCACTTTATATGCCGAAGGCAATGCCGACTTTGAGTTTGTCGATAGCCGTGGTGATGCGCTGTATTTTGTTACCAACTTAAATGCGCCTAACAAAAAACTGATCAAAATTGACGCCACAGCACCTGCTGCTGACCAATGGACAGATGTGATCCCAGAAACGGCGAACGTGCTGGATGTCAGTAAAGGTGCAGGTTTCTTATTCGCCAATTACATGGTGGATGCGATTTCTCAAGTTAAACAATACGACTACGACGGCAAACTGGTGCGTGATGTTGCGCTGCCGGGCTTAGGCACTGTGTCTGGCTTTGCTGGCAAAACCAAAGACAGCACCATGTATTACAGCTTTACCAACTACAATACAGCGCCCAGTACTTTTGCGTTTGAGCCAAAATCTGGCGAAACCAGTACTTATTACAAAGCTGCTGTGAAGTTTAACAGTGACGATTATGAATCGAAGCAGGTGTTTTATACCAGCAAAGACGGTACTAAAGTGCCGATGATGATTACCCACAAAAAAGGCATCAAACTGGATGGGTCTAACCCAACTATGTTGTACGGTTATGGCGGTTTTAACGTCAGCCTGACTCCGGCTTTTAGTGTGGCCAACCTGGTGTGGATGGAAATGGGCGGCGTGTACGCTGTGCCTAACCTGCGTGGTGGTGGTGAATACGGCAAAGCCTGGCATAACGCCGGTATTCAACTGAAAAAACAAAATGTGTTTGATGACTTTATTGCTGCAGGTGAATACCTGATCGCAGAAAAATACACCTCCAGCAACAAACTGGCTATTCGTGGTGGTTCTAACGGCGGTTTGTTAGTTGGTGCTGTGATGACACAACGCCCTGATTTGGTGAAAGTTGCTATTCCTCAGGTAGGTGTTCTGGATATGCTGCGTTACCACACTTTCACTGCTGGTGCTGGTTGGGCTTACGATTACGGTACTTCTGAGCAAAGCAAAGAGATGTACGACTACATCAAAGGCTACTCACCAGTGCATAACGTTAAAGAGGGCGTGTCCTATCCGGCAACGCTGGTGACAACTGGCGATCACGATGACCGTGTAGTACCAGCACACTCCTTTAAGTTTGCCGCTGAGTTACAAGCTAAAGCGACAGGCCCGAACCCACAGATGATCCGCATTGAAACCAATGCAGGTCACGGCGCTGGTGTGCCGGTATCCAAGCAAATCGAGTTAGCTGCGGATATCTTTGGTTTTACTTTGTTTAATATGGGTGTGAAAGAGCTGCCTAAGCAGTAATTACCTTTAGTACTTTTACTTTAGGTAGCACCTTAACACTGATAAAAAAACCAGAGCTTTTAAAACTCTGGTTTTTTTAATATTTAAAACCTGAATGAGCAGAGGAAATGCATGACAGACTTTCGTAGCGACACAGTCACCCAACCCGGCGAAGCAATGAAAGCCGCTATGCTGGTCGCGCCTTTGGGCGATGATGTATTTCAGGACGACCCGACAGTCAATGAGCTGCAGCGTTATGCGGCCGACCTGCTGGGTTTTGAAGCTGCTTTATTTGCGCCAAGTGGCACTCAAACCAATTTAATAGCCTTAATGGCGCATTGCCAACGTGGTGATGAGGCCATAGTAGGGCAGCAGTGGCATACCTATCGCTGGGAAGGGGGTGGTATGGCGGTGTTAGGTTCTATTCAGCCACAACCTATCGAGCATCAACCCGATGGCACTTTAGCGCTGGAGCATATACGAGTAGCGGTAAAACCAGACGACCCACATTTTGCCCGCACCAAATTGATTGTGATGGAAAACACTACAGGCGGTAAGGTGTTGTCACTGGCCTATATGAATTCAGTCGCGGCTTTGGCCAAAGAGCTGGGATTAAACTGCCATATAGATGGCGCCCGGCTGATGAACGCTGCAGTGGCTTTAGCGACGGAAGATGATTCGGATCCAATCCAAAAAGCGCGGCAACTTTGTGCTGGTTTTGATTCCGTCTCTCTATGTTTATCCAAAGGTTTAGGCGCACCTGTTGGCTCTTTGCTGCTGGGCAATCATGCATTTATTCAGCAGGCAAGACGGCTGCGGAAAATGCTGGGCGGCGGCATGCGTCAGGCTGGTGTGCTGGCGGCAGCCGGTTTGTATGCATTACAGCATAATATTCAGCGTCTGGCAGAGGATCATCTGCATGCACAACAACTGGCAGAAGGTTTACAGCATATTGCCGCTGAGAATCCGTTACTGAAAGGAAAACTGGAGCTGGTGTCTGTTCATACCAATATTTTATTTACCGATATAGCTGTCGAAGTGGCAGAGCCTTTATTGGCTTATCTGTCGGCACAAAACATAAAACTAACCAGCAGTAATTACAACAAAGCAGATCAACACTACAAAAGAGTACGTTGGGTGACTCATCTGGATATCAAAACAATCGATATTGAACAGACCTTGGCTGCGGTAAAAAAATTCAGCGGCTGACTGGGATTAACTGACTGATTTCTGAGGCGGCCCCCTCTGCTTTTTTTTGGTTGAAGCTGATAAGGTAAAGCCAAATTAAAAGTACAGTAAAAACAAAAACTCCGGGGCCATCTATGAAACTCAGTTTAGTCGCTTGTCTGACCGCCGCTCTTTTTGCCAGCAGTTATGCCGATGCTGCGTATTACCGCTCACCTGCTTTGCAAAATGATCAACTGGTATTTACTGCAGAAGGCGATTTATGGCTAAGCCAACTTAGCGGTGGCGATGCCAAACGTTTAACCACACATCCAGCCGAAGAAACACAGGCGCTATTTACCCCAGACGGCAAAGCTGTGGTTTATGTGGCCGCTTATGACGATACCCCGGATATTTATTATTTATCTTTAACAGGTGGTTCGCCTAAACGTTTAACAGCCCACAATGCCAAAGTAAAACTGCAAGGCTGGAGCCTGGATGGCAAATTGCTTTACAGCACTGATGCGATGACGGGCCCTGTAAACAGCTGGGTGCTGAAACTGATGGATATAGACACCCAGCAAACAGAAACTTTGCCGCTGCTCGATGCGTTAGAAGCTGTGTTGGATCAACAAAATGGTTATGTGTATTTTATCCGTTATGGTTTGCAGCTGACAGGCGACAACGCCCGTCAGTATCAGGGCGGAGCCAAAGGCCAGCTGTGGCGCTGGAAACTGGGTTCAGTGCTCGAAGCTGAACGGCTATTAACAGATCATCAGGGCTCGTTACGTAACCCTATGCTTTGGCAAGGCCAATTGGTACTGGTTAGTGACGCGGGCGGCAATGCTAATTTATGGTCCTACGATCCCGTCTCTGCCCAACTGAAAGAGCTGACCACACATCAGGATTTTGCAGTACGTTCTGCCCGTCTGGATCAGGGCAAAGTGGCTTATCAGTTGGGAGCGGATCTGAAGCTACTGGATTTAGCTTCAGGCCAAAGCCGCACTGTAGCTCCTGCTTTGGTGACAGACTCACCGCAGCAACGCCAGCGTTTATTAACTGAACCTCTGAAGTATTTAACCTCCAGCTCTGTTGGTTTTGCCAAAGAAAAACTGGTACTGACGCTTCGCAGCAAAGTGCAGGTCTTGTCACGCTCCCCACAACGTATTGTGGAGCTGGCTGTGCCTGAAACGGCCAGGGCCCGAAGTGCTGTGATCAGTCAGGATGGCAACCGGGTGTATCTGATTTCTGATCAGTCCGGTGAACCGGAAATTTGGCAATATGCTGCCGATGGTTCGGACAAAGGCAAACAACTGACCAAAGACGGCCGAGGTTTTCGCTGGAATTTAGCCTTGTCGCCGGATGGCCGTTATCTGGCCCATGATGATAAACAAGGCCAGCTTTGGGTTTTCGATTTGAAAACCCAAAGTAATCAACTGGTCCACAACACTGGTTTTGGGTTAGGCCCGTACAGCGATATGGTCTGGAACACATCCAGCAGTATATTGGCCTTTACTGCAGAGCAAGATGGCACAGGCCGTCAGCAAATTGGCCTGTATTCCATCAAAGAGCAACAGGCAAAACTACTGACTACAGATAAATACAATTCCTACAGCCCGGCTTTTCACCCTGATGGTGACTGGTTGTACTTTTTATCCGAACGCGAGTTAAAAGCTACCCCGGGTTCACCTTGGGGGGACAGAAATATGGGGCCTGCTTTTGATAAAAGAGCCCAGGTATTTGCTTATGCCTTAACCAGCTCAGCGCAGTTTCCCTTTGATGCGGAAACTGAATTAACCGCCGGGCTTGAAGGCCAGGGTAAAGCGGTTTCAGTGAAAGACTTACCAGAGCAGTTATGGCAAGTACCGGCAGCAGCGGGGAATTACCAGAAACTGCAGGTCAGTTCTGACTATTTATACCTGCATGAATTTGAGCACAGTGGAGATGCAGGTGCTGTGCGGGCCTTAAAAATAGAGCCTGAAAACAAAAAACTTTTAAGTTTTGCCGCTAAGGTTAGAGCCATACAAAGTAGTGCAGATGGTAAATCGTTGTTTTTGCAGTATGAAACTGAACCTGGTAAATACAGATTTTTTTTAGGTTCAGCCGCAGCTAAAGCGCCAGAAGGCGAAGAAGCAGAACCCTGGGCTATTGATAAAATCAGCCTGAACGTCACCCCAAAAGCCGAATGGCAACAAATGTTCCATGATGCCTGGCTGATGCACAGGGAGTTTTTATTTGATCCGGCAATGCGTGGTGTCGACTGGGGCACCACCAAAAGACGCTATCAGCCTTTACTGGAACGGGTAACCGACAGATTTGAACTGGATGATTTACTGGCACAGCTGATTGGCGAGTTGTCTGTATTGCACTCTCAGGTACGGGGCGGTGATTATGCCAAAGCCAGCGAAAGCAGCAAAGCTGCCAGTCTGGGGGGCGAATTTGTCAGCCGCGATGGCAAATTAATACTGCAGACTATTTATCAGACCGATCCTGATTTACCTTCTATTGCCAGTCCGCTGAACAAAGCCGGAGTTGAATTGAAAACTGGCGATCAACTGCTTGCAGTGAATGGGAAAGCTGTAGCTTCAGTATTGGATTTACATCAGGTTTTACAGCAACAACAAGGTCAGCAAGTGCTGTTGCAGCTGGAGCGAAATGGGAAAACCCTGAAAAAAGTTGTAGTGCCTGTCAGTCCGCAACAAGAGCAGATGTTGCGTTATCAGCATTGGGTGCAGCAGAAAAAGCAGCAGGTGGATCAGCAAGGCAAACAGCAACTGGGTTATCTGCATCTGTACGCTATGACAGCCAACGACATCAGTAATTTTGCCCGTGACTTTTATGCCAATGTGGATAAACCCGGCCTGATTATCGATGTGCGCCGCAACAGAGGCGGCAATATCGACAGTTGGGTGATAGAAAAGTTATTACGCCGGGTTTGGGCCTTCTGGCAACCAACTCAGGGCAAAGCTTACACCAATATGCAGCAAAGCTTTCGTGGTCAGTTGGTGGTGCTGACCGATCCACTGACTTACTCAGATGGTGAAACTTTTGCCGCCGGTATTAAAAGTTTAGGTTTAGGCCCTGTGGTTGGACAACAAACCGCAGGAGCTGGGGTGTGGTTGTCGGGCCGTAATTTATTAGCAGATATGGGCGTGGCCCGTGTGGCTGAAACAGCACAGTTTGATAAAGATGGCCGCTGGATTATCGAAGGCCGAGGTGTTAGCCCTGACGTGCTGGTCGACAACTTACCTTATGCCAGCTTCAGTGGTCAGGACGCGCAGTTGTCCTATGCCATCAGCTTGCTGCAAAAGCAACTGCAGGAAAAGGCTGTGCCTGAACTAAAAGCAGAACCGTTAAAACCAGGTATGGCCAAAGACGCACAAAAGCTGAACTGGTAACTGAAATTGGGGTCAGAACACAATGTTAACTGTTAACAATGTGTTCTGACCCCAATTACGAAAAAACGTAACAGGCTTTGCTCTAATTGTAAAATGTAAGCCTTTACATTTCGCGCTTAAACTGGTATCCAATTGAAATCGTTCACTATTGGATAAAAGCTATGAAACTTAAATTCCTGTGTTTGTCTATCGTCTTGTGTAGTTATTCAGCTGTCGCTGCTGACTGGCAACCCTTACTGGATAAAGATTTGAGCCAGTGGGATACCTACTTAAGCTATAAGCATAAAGAGTCTTATGATGGTTCTGTGCCTAAAGATGAGCAGGGAAATCCTATAGCTCCTATAGGTTTAAATAAGGGCAATGACGAGCATAAAGTTTTTACTATGCAGCAAGAAAACAATGAGCCAGTGCTGAGAGTCAGTGGTGAAATTTATGGTGCTGTGACCAGTAAAAAATCCTATAAAAATTATCACTTAAAACTGCAATTTCGTTGGGGTGATAAAAAATGGCCCCCACGTCTGAATAAACTCAAAGACAGCGGTATTTTGTATCATGCCAATGGTGAACATGGTCAGGAGTATTTCCGCACCTGGATGTTGTCGCAGGAGTTTCAAATCATGGAAGGTCATAACGGCGATTATTGGCAACAAGCCACGTCTGCTATTGATGTCAGGGCTTTTTTACCTGAGTCAATTATGAATGCGGTGGCCGATGAGACTCAGCCCTTTATAAAAGTGGGCAAAGGGGAAGAGCTACAGGGCTTTGTGCTGCGTAAAGACAATCACGAAAAACCGGCAGGGCAGTGGAACACGCTGGAACTGATCACTTTTGAAGGTCAAAGTCTGCATATAGTGAATGGTCATGTGGTGATGGTGTTGCGTAATTCCAGATATGTCACGCCAGAAGGTAAAACTGAACCTTTAATTGAAGGCAAAATTCAGCTGCAAAGTGAAGCAGCTGAACTGTTCTATAAAGGCATACTGATCAAACCTATAGAGCAAATGCCGGCAGAATACAGCAAGCTGTTTTTATAACCGAAAAAAACACGGGAATGTTTTTTTAACAACGCGAAGCTTTGGCCAAAAGGGTGAGCGCCATGGATGGCGGCGAATAAAAAAGGCAGCCAAATGGCTGCCTCAACTTCAATGCGCTAGTCGAACAAGAATGTCAGAATTTATAGCCAGCGTTAAAGACTGCCACAGTTCTGCTGTCGCCGTCACGACGGCCACCATCGTAATCTGCAGTGCCTAAACCACCGCCTAAAGTCCAGCCACGACCGCTGAAACCACTGAAGTGGTAATCATAAGTGGCCAGTAATAAAGCTTTGCTATCAAATACATCGGAACCTGACGCATATTGAGCACCAAATACGTGCTGACTGCCTGCAGATGGCGCTATATGAAAACCTACAGCTGCACCGCCAATACCTACACCGACGTAAACCGCCATATTATCTTCGCGGTACATAAATTTACCGCCTAAGTCGCCGTACTGAGAGCCAACACCTGCGGCTGGTACAAATTCACCGGCCTGAGCAACAGTAGTTGCCATTAATGTTGCGACTACTAAGGTGGCCAGAGTTAATTTAATTTTCATTGTTATGATCCCTCTTTAAAACAGATACCGGAAGTTGCCCGGTTCACATAAGGCGGCAGTGTACCTTGGTTAACTGAATGGCAGCTTACTGCTGTTTAAAGCTGTTCCGCAGAAAAGGCGGGCTTGAAAAGGAGTTAAAATAGTGATCAAAAAACAACCACTCAGTTCAGCTGAGGCTCATCTTTACAGGCGCAAACTAAAAATCCACCTGCTAGTGGGGGCTGTAATGAAGTTTAGATCTTACCCCGTGGCAGTCTCAATACCACAAGGTATTAGCTTAAGTAAAAAGACAGGAGTGCATCTTATGAGTGCAATCAAACAACAGAAAAGTGCGCAACCCTTTAGCTTTGACGCTAGCAAGAACAATACAGATTTAACCCAGCAAGAGCGCCGGGCTTTAAGTTTAGTCTGGTGTGATACCGAGTCTGAGCCAGTGAAAGCCAAAGGATATGACTCCACTACAGATCACTGTGCCGAGCTTGGTTATAACTAGGCCGCTGTGTTGTTACTCATCTATAGTTACTGATTTTAGCCAGTACTCAAGCAAGGCAGTCGATGAACCCGCAGCTGTCTTCTGTCTTGCTTGTTTTTCGATGTCAGTTTTTTTGATACAAAGCCAGCTGCTGCATCAGTTGCCAGACGCTTTGAGGTTGCTCCGTCGCCTGTAAATAGTCGCCTACTTTTTGCCGCTGTTCTGCTGATTTATTCTGCGAGAGTTTCATTTTTCCAATCATGCTGCTGATCTCTATTCGCACACCACAAATGCCGTTCACCAGCTTTTGCTGATAATCCGCAGATTGCAGCATGTCTGGTGCGGAAAAACTTTCCTGCTTTCGCACTAAGGCCAGAGTTTGTTCTTTATCTAAAGTAAAAGCTGTGCCTTTAAGTTCAACCAGGCTGTAGTTCCAGGTTGAAACAGCCTGCGCATCGCCATAACAATCTGCTGCGACAAAAGCATGAGGCCCCATAATCACAATCTGCACCTGCTGTTCATTGAGCTGCTTTAACTGCGGATTATTGCGAGCCAGATGGCAAAATACAGTCAGATGATCGTCCTGCCAGTCCATTAAAAATGGCAAAGGGCTGTAATACAAATCCGGGCTGTTACTTAACAGCAAACCAAAATAATGCTGCTGTAAAAAGGAGCGGATCTGATCTAAATCTTCGCTCTGAAAGTGTTTAGGTAAATACATAGTGTTTTAGCTTTCCCTTTTAACTACAAAAGCGTTGTGGCATAACTGATAACCCACTTTGGGGTAATAGCTCATCGCACTTTCGGCACTGTGCAATAACTGCTGCACTTGTGGCCCTGTGACTACTTGCACCTGACGTAACAACTCTTTACCTATACCCTGCTGCTGCAAGCTTTTATCGACCAATAAATCGCAGATATAGACCACCCATGCTTTGTCTGTCATGCAGCGGGCTAAGCCAACCAATTGACCGTTTTGCCGCGCTGTCAGCAGTAAATTCGCGCTGGAAAGCAGGGTTGCCATACGGCTTTTATCCTCTGTGGGCCTGTTGATGCCAGAGGCTTTATACAAAGTCAGCATTTCTTCTAAATCAAAACTGGATTCCACCTGATAACTCAGCATATACATTCCTCTTCGCTTGTAGAAGACGCTGTTTTATCGCTAAACTGGTTCTATAGAAAGTGCCAGTTTTGTTAAAGTGAGAGATCCAGTTTGCGTATAGAACTTGGAAGTTTTTTTCTGAGCGGTGAAGGCTCCCTGCAACAGCAGTTGTATCAGGCATTACGCGAAAAACTGCTGACAGCGCAGTGGCCTGTAGAGGCTTTATTGCCCTCCAGCCGTCAATTAGCTCTGGATTTAAAATTAAGCCGCAATACTGTCAATCAGGTGTTGCAACAACTGGTGGCTGAAGGTTATTTGTTGGGCCAACCAGGCCGGGGTTATCTGGTGCTGGCTGTGGCTCCGGATCAATTTTTTCAGGCAAGTATGCATACACAAGTGGCGCCGGCACCAGCTCAAATAACAGTGTTTGACTATGGGGTTACAGCCAAAACCGGTCCTGCTTCGGGTTTGCTGCAAACCGGAGTGCCTGATTTGTCGGCTTTTCCTTTTACCTTGTGGCAAAAGTTAACCCAACGTCATAGTGGCAGAAGTGCTTTAGCCGGTATGGCGGATGCGATGGGGTATTTACCACTGCGCCAGGCGCTGAATCATTATTTACGTCAGTCCCGCCAGGTGCTTTGTGATGAAGATTGTATTTTGATCACACCAGGCGCTCAGGCAGCTTTGTTTATTGCCGCTAAGCTGGTGAGTCAGGCTGGGGATAAAGTGGCGATGGAATCGCCTGGTTATCCCCGTTTACGGCAGGCATTGCAGTTATCTGAAGCCGATATTCATTATATTGATGCCAGTTCAGACACTGGGCTTGCCACTGCTGATCTCCCTCGTCTGAACGGCTGTAAAGCCTTGTTTGTGACTCCGGCTCATCAATACCCCATGGGCGGTATTATGCCGCTGTCAGAGCGATTGCATTTACTTGAATGGGCCAGACAGCAGCAATGCGTTTTGGTTGAAGACGACTACGACAGTGAGTTCCAGTTTAAACACAGACCTATTGCCAGCTTGCAGGGGTTGGCACAGGGACAAGGGGTGATCTATGTCGGCTCCTTTAGTAAAACCATATTTCCTGCACTGCGTTTAGGTTATCTGGTGTTACCCAAACCCTGGGCCGCGAAAGCGGCCGCTTTATTACAGGCTCTGTATGGCGACGTAGCTTTATTGCCTCAGGCAGTGACTGCGGATTTTATGCTTGAAGGGCATTTTGGCCGGCATTTGCGCAAAATGCGTCAGCTGTACCAGCACAAACAGCAGCTTTGTTTGCAACTTATTGCGGAGTTTCTGCCAGAGGCAAAGTTACACGCCCGTTATGCCGGTTTACATATCAGCCTTGAGTTTCCCTATGAAGTGGCAGATCAGCAGTTCACGGCCGAATTGTTAAAAGCAGGCTACAGAGTACAGCCTTTGAGTCGTTATGTATTTGCAGCGCCTGCGCGTACTGGTCTGGTGATAGGCTTAGCCAACAGTTCAGAGCAGCAACTGCGGTCAGGTGTACAGTTTATTGCGCGCTTGCTGACTTTGTATAAAAAAGCCTGAAAAGCAGAAATTGTTGCTTAAATTGCAAATGGGAATTATTATCATCTTAGTTGTTTTTACTGAAGCCTATATACCTGATGACAGAACCCAAGCCACAAAAAACACCCAACACACTGTTTAAAACTATTCGGCAATGGCTGGGCTTTGCCGTTGTACTGACGGGTGCTTTTGTATTACTGCTTGAAAGTTTTGCGGTGCTCCCTGCTTGATACTCTGGCGTTGGCCACAGATCCCTGGATCAGGTCGCGGCGCCTTCATCCGCAGGCATTAAGATCCTGATCTTGTTGTTCTTCTGTACACTGATTACAATCGCTGCCATTTCCGCTGTTTGTATGGAGTTCTGATGAATAAAAGTCTTTTAACCAATCTGTTGTCTTTAGTACTGATGGCTGCCGGCTGGTTTTTCGCTTTGCCATGGTTATGGGCTATTGGGTTGTTTGCCTTTTCCGGTGCTGTGACCAACTGGCTGGCTATTCATATGTTGTTTGAAAAAGTGCCTTTATTGTACGGGTCTGGGGTCATACCTGCGCGTTTCAGCGAATTCAAACAAGGTATTTATGATCTGATCATGGGCCAGTTTTTCAGCAAAGAAAATCTGCAGCGTTTGCTTGCCGAACAACATGAGCAAGACGCAGTTAGCTTAAAACTGGCACCTGTGATTGAAGCTATCGACTTATCACCCGCCTTTGATGCCTTGCTTGAGACTGTCCAAAAATCATCCTTAGGCGGCATGCTGGCGATGTTTGGCGGAGCTCAGATGTTAGTGCCGTTAAAAGAGCCTTTTATCGAAAACCTGAGCCGTTCTTTAATCGAGCTGGCAGACAGCCCGGAAGTACAACAACAACTTAAAAACCAGTTGCATCAGGGCGATACTATTGATCTGCTGCAGCCTAAAATTGCCGCTGTAGTCGAAGCTCGTTTAGCTGAACTGACACCTCAAATGGTAAAAGACATAGTGCAGCAGATGATCCGTCAGCATTTAGGCTGGCTGGTCGTTTGGGGTGGCGTCTTTGGTGGCCTTATTGGTTTATTAAGCAGTTTTATTCCAGCGATTTGATTAAAACACTAGTAAGGGCAGAGTTGTCTGCCCCTTATTATCACAATGACAGGTTAAGCTAAAAAAATCTCTCCCTGTAAATAGAGTTTTGCCTGACCCGAAACCAGTACTCTTTCACCTACCAATTCACAGCGCAATATGCCCCCTCGTGCCGACGCCTGACAGGCCATCAACTGAGTTTTGCCAAGTTGTTCTGCCCAATAAGGCACTAAACCCGCATGAATGGAACCCGTTACCGGATCTTCATCACCGCCATTGGCAGGCCAGAAATAACGTGAAACAAAGTCATAATCTGTGCCCTGCGCTGTGGCCACCACATCATAAGGCGCCAGCTTTTTCAGTTCATGGCTGTTGGTCGTTAGCTGCTTTACCTGCTCTTCATCGGTATAAATCGCAAAATAGGCCTGAGCACTTTGCAACACCAAAGCCGGAGCTATGGATAATCCAGCCATCAGGGCATCCGGTGCTTTGACCGGACTGGCAGGGCGCTTAGGGAAATCCATTTGGATCCAGCCATCGGCCTGCTGGCTCACCACTAAATCGCCTACTTCCAGGGTACTGAAGCGAAGGGTTGTGCTGTTGCTTTGAGTGAACAAGACAAAAGCTGCAGCTAAGGTGGCATGACCACAAAAATCAATTTCAGTAACAGGCGAAAACCAGCGGATCTGGTAATGATCTTTCGCCAAAGGCAATACAAAAGCGGTTTCAGATAAGTTATTTTCGGTGGCGATCTGCTGCATCAGTTCATCACTAACGGCCTGCGACAGAGGCACAACAGCGGCATAATTGCCTTTAAATAGCTGATCGGTAAAAGCATCTACCTGATAAATCGGAAGTTTCATCGTTATAAGCTCAGTATTTGGTGGTAAGTCGCAGCATATCAGATCAGAAAAACCCGGTAGCAGGATATTTTGCTTATAATACTCCAGCATTTTTTTGAGGATTTTTGATGAAAACGGTAATTTTTGTGGTGATCACAGGCTTGTTGTTTTGTGGCTTTGCTTTTGCGAATGATGTGGATATGGAAAAAACCATGAAGCAAATGGCGCTGAACTTTAAACAAGCCAAAGAAGCGCAGTCGGTGGAACAGATGACGCTGGCATTAGCCAGTTTTGAGACTCAATTGCAGCAGGCGCAGCAAGGCAAATTTCAGGCGGATAAAGCAGATCTGTACCAGCAAGGTTTAAAAGAACTGGCTGTTGAAGTGGATCAGGCCCAATTGTTATTAGAGCAGCAGAATTTGGAAGGGGCGAAGCAGCAACTGCTGAAAATGGATGAACTGCGAAAAAAATACCATAAGCATCGGAAACCCAGCTTCTGGCAGCTGATTTTTGGCTAAGCAGCGCTGACAATTCATCACAGATTATTTCTGCGAATGGCGACAAACTGATGTTTTTATCCTTGAGGGTTGATTATGCGTTGTATAGCTATTGTTGTTTTATGTTGTTCCGGCATGGCATGGGCTTCCTGCCCAGGCCAGTTTGATAGCAGCACCGATCAGCAATGGAACCAGTTCCGTTTGCATTCTGATGTAAAAGCTTTGGCTCCTTTGTTGTCGGACAACTTTGTACTGACTCATTCCGATGGCAGAGTGGAAGATAAACAAAGTTATTTACAGGATTTAGCCAGCAGCAACAGAGTAAACACTCAAATTGAAAACTTTGATGTGCATATCCGCTGTTTTGAGAATACAGCTTTAGTCACAGGACGCACTAAGCAACAAGGCATTTCAGCAGGTAAAAAGTGGCAGGGCGAATTCCGCTTTACCCGGGTCTGGTTTTATCAGAATAAACAATGGCAGCTACAGGCATCGCATTCTTCACGTTTGCCTTAACTGGCTTTTTCAGGCCGGATTGAAGTATATTGCACGCAATTCAATTGAGTCCGGCTATCTGATGATCCCAGAAAACGACGATTATTTAGTATTAGAAAAACAGCTGTGTTTTTCACTCTACAGCGCCAGCCACCGACTGGTGCGCAGTTACCGCTTATTGCTGGAACCTTTAGATCTGACTTATCCGCAGTATCTGGCAATGCTGGTGTTGTGGCAGCAACCTGAACTCAATGTCAAAGACTTAGGTGAAAAACTGCATCTGGACTCAGGCACTTTAACTCCTTTGTTAAAACGGCTGGAAAACAAAGGCTTCGTCAGCCGAACCCGCAGCCAGCAAGATGAGCGGGTAGTGCATATTCGCCTGACTGAGCAGGGGCAGTTGTTAAAGGCCCAGGCCAGCCATATTCCAAAAACTATTTTTCAACAGTCAGGCTTGCCGTTAGAGCAGTTACAGCAGTTAAAACACAGCTGTGATTTGTTGTTTCAGCAACTCGAAGCCTTGTAATAGGTTTTCGCATCCCCATTTCAGTCATCAGATCCTTGCAAAGGGCAGGATGGTTTAAATGAGGCAAAAAGCATGAGTTTATCTTTTTACAGCGCGTCAGTTCCGGTCTTTAAACAGTTTCTCACCAGCTTAAAAGACTTGTTGGTTAAAGCTGAAAAATTCAGCCAGCAAAAAGATTTAGCCGATGCAGTGTTGCTGCAATCGCGTTTATACCCTGATATGTTTCCGCTGCTGCGTCAGGTACAAATTGCCGCTGATTTTGCTAAAAGTGTATCGGCCCGTTTAGCTGGTGTTGAAGTTCCGGGGTATGAAGACACTGAGCAGAGCTTTGCTGAACTGCAGCAACGTCTGGATAAAACCCTGGCTTTTCTTGATACCTTAAGTGCAGAGCAATTTGCCAATGCCGCAGAAAAAGAAATTGTATTGCGTGCTGGTACACCAAAAGAGAAACGTTTTACCGGTACTCAATATTTAGCTCAATACGGTTTGCCACAGTTTTATTTCCACGTCACCACCAGTTACGCTTTGTTGCGTCACAACGGTGTTGAAGTAGGCAAAAAAGACTATATGGGTCAGATCTGATACAGCTCGTTCAGACAGCCATTGATTGAGCTATGGCCAATCAGATAAGCTAAGTCGTGAATAAAACAGCTTATTTATTCAAAGGCTGCCGAAGATTGCTGCGGGAAAGGCATTGTTCATGCAGACTCGCCGTGAATATATTCCTATAGGCTTCTGTCCGGTATTCTTACTGGACAGAAGGGCTTAGTATTGCTCTGCATTAAAAATAAAACCTGACAGGCGTTCGTGTCAGTTCTCGCCTTTTGGGGTTGTCTGGCGGCTCCAGTGTAAACATAACTCATCCCCCAAACCTCTACACATTCTTAGCTTTTAAGTGCTTAAAGAGGTACTGCGGCTGTTTGCTTGTTGAATAAACCAATCTGCACTATCAGTTCAGTAAGTGCTAATTGTTCTTCCTGACGCAAGTAGGGGTTCCATATATCGCTCAGAATTACTGCGCGGGTTTTATCACTTCGGTTCCAAGCTTCATGCAAGTAGGTGTCGTCGAAAGCAAAAGTTTTTCCTTCCTGCCAGCTAAGTTCGGTGATACCAGGTAAATGCAATCTGCATTCCGGTGGTATATCCAGAGCTAAATGCAGCACAGCTCTGCTATTGGTCACACCCCGGTGTGGCAGTATATGAGCAGCCGGGCGCATCAGAGAGAAACAAACTTCAGGGGCATGGTCTGCCACATGAACCAAAGGAAGTTCTGCTAAAGCTGCGGCTGTGCCAGGACATTTTTGCAGATGCTCAGTATAAGTTTGACCATGACGATAAAAGAAGTAGGCATCCCATGCACCGCCTTGGGTCAGACCCTCACCGGCTTCACCCTCTTGAAAGGGCCGGAAATCATTATTGTCTGACAGCAACTGCTTTAGTTCTGTCTTTATAACTGCCGCTTGACTTTCGTAGCGTTCGGCAAAAGGCAATACAGCACGGTCAAAGACCGGAGCTATAGGTAAATCCGGTATATAAAGAAAGTTTGGTGTCTGACGTGGATCAGCAAATTCTAAAGCCCGCTCTCCGGTGTACATCTGAATGGCTTTGCTAATTCTTGCCAGTTCAGCACGACCATAACGTTGCCAAAGAGGCTCTAGCCACTGATGACTCAGATTGATCCTGTACTTTTCAATAAACCCCATAGCATAAGAGACAAAATTACGACACCAGGGAGCGGTAGAAGCCGCATTCAGCCAAAACCCTCTGGCATTGGCGGTTTTCAGTGCAATCAGATATTCGCGGCCAGCGGCAAACATAGCTGATTTTAACTCAAGTTGGCGGCCATATAATAAGCGGCTGGAGTAGGCTGCGGGCAATTGTTCAAGTAGGGTCGCTAATGTCTGACCCGATGGGTCTTCTTCACATACTTTTTGCAGGCAATCGGCTAACATCTGGTGTAAGCCAATATCGGCAGGCTGGAGCTGTAACAATGACTCGCAATAAAACAGAGCCCTTGCAAATTGTTTAGCTTGCACATGTACTTGCAATAAGGCTCTTAGAGCTGAAGGCTCTGCTGCATTGAGTCGAAGTATTTGCTCACAACTATGTTGCGCCGCCTCAAAGTTTCCTGAGCTTATTAATTTTTTACTTTCATCAATGAGTTCTGATATCGGGCGCATTACAATTGAATTCCAGCTGACGATTTAAGCCGAAGACTGCCATAAAGCGGCTGAAATAACCAGAAGGCTGATAAGAAAAGCTGAGCCAGATCAAAAAATACTGACGGACCTACACAAAACTGGTAACTGTCTGCTCAGGTCTGGGCTAGTACAAACAAAATATGAGCACTCACGTTCTTGCCCTGGGTTTCCCAGACTTTATCTGTTAGCGTTATCCTTGACATAGCAATGTCCGATCTAAGTGGTGTTTTTTATTTTTGGCGAAACTATTATACCTTGTTGCTATGCCGTTTACTTTTCATACAAAGATCAATAGCCTCCAGTTACTCGAAGTGCAAAATACCGTCGCGAGCTTCGGTATTAATAGTGTGGTAATGCTTTAAAATCAGCTGCCACTTTTCCGCGATAAACTGCTGCTGACCACTTTGCCGGAATTTCTCTGCAGCTAATTTCCAGCTTTGCATTAATTTTTGGTCTGTGCCTGATTTAGACATCAGCAGGTAAACCTCCGAGGTTCTGAGTGTATACACGGCTTTAATATCATCTATTTGCAAGCCTTCTTCCCACAACAAATGCTGAATTCCCTGACTTTCGTAAGCGATTAAATCCAGTCGACCTGAACGCAATCTTTGAATATTTTGCTGATGGTTGACTGAAGGATGCAGGTTATTAAAGTCTTGTTCCAGTAACCATTCTTCTCTGATGTCCCCCCGAACCACACCTATGGCTTTGACCTTCCGCAATTGGTCCAGCGTTTGAATTTGCACAGGATTTGAGCTCAGAGTGTAGGCTGATGAGGTTTTAACAACCAGCTGTCCAATCCAATAAAACTCTTTTTCTCTTTGTTCTGTTCTGGAAAAGCTGAACAGCAGGACATTAGGTTCAGTGCGGGCAATATAAATAGCACGGGCTTCTGGCATAACTTCGATTTTAGTTTCGTCATTCAGGCTGCGTTGAATAGCTTGTACCACCTCGACAGAAAAACCTGTCAGTTCGCCGTGGCTATCCAGATAACTGGCTGGAGGCTCCACCACAGTGATGATCCGCAACGCCTGACTTTGAACTGAGAAACTGATAAGAAACAAAAAAACACCCACAATCCATCGCATGGTCAGCTTTCTCTGATGAAGAATCAGGTATTAGGTATAGTCAGGCATCTAAATTCTGACAACTCTCAGTATGGCATTAACTACTCTGTAATAACAATTAGCGAAAGATCGGAACATTTTGTTACAACTATTTTGGTTGGAATAAGTTCCCGTTATTGATCTAAATGAATTTAAGTGGTAAAAAAAGTTATTGTTTTGTATCTGGTGATGTATGTGGAACTAGACAGAAATTTTTTTTCATCAATTAACTATCAGACTTTGTTAGATATTCCTGAACAAATTGCAAACAAGCTTGCGGATGAAAATCAGAAACTCAGAGAATTTTGCACTGTTCAATTTGATAACAGGCTGGCTTTTTTGGTTGAGCATTTTTCCGGGCAAAATAAAGCTGATATACCTGGCCCAGAGCATATGGGGTGGGAGCAAGTATGCCAGCACATAGCCTCAATCCGGCAGCAGCATGGTAGCGTTATTCTGGCATTGTTCCATTTTGGTCTGCATCGCAGCATTCTTGTTGATTTAGCCTGCAGTGGTGTTCCTGTGGTGGCTCCTATCGCAGGAAAAGCATACTGGGATTTTTACCAGCAAAAACACATAGCTCCGGCAGAGTTTGCTGACTGTTTTAACTTAGTGGAAGTAGATAGCCCTTCAGTGGGTAAGCAGTTGGTCAAACAAATGCGAAAAGGGCATCTGATCACTATTTATGTCGACGGAAATATGGGGCCAGATGGCGTTCATGTCGAAGAAGGTGGGGTTGCTGTTCAATTTTTTGGCCGGCAAGTTCAGGTGAAAGAAGGAATATCCCGGCTGGCTGCAACATTCAAATTGCCAGTGTTGCCTCTTTTTAGTCTGAAACAACCAGGTGATGAAGATAGGTATTGCATCACAGCAGGTGAATTGTTAGCAGCAGATCCATATCTGATGCAGAAGTTGTACCAGCAACTGGAAACTCAGGTAAAAAAACGGCCACAAGATTGGGAATATATTAGCTGTTGTCACAGATGGATGGCTTCAGAGCACAATACAGATCCCGATCTTGCTCCAGTCTATGATGAGAGAGCAGGGCTACGATTGAATCAGAAAAATGTGCGGCTGGTGCAACAAGGCGACGATATTCTCTTGCTTCATCTGGACAAACAAACCGCATTCAAATTACCTCATTGGTCAAAAGAGCTTAGTCATCTTCTTCGTGAAGGTGGCACAGCAGGTGAAATCAGGCGCTGGTTAGATCAGGATGATGAACATCAACTGAAAGTAAGACTTATCAATGAGTTAGTAAGTAAAGAATTAGTTACTACCTTTATATGAAAGTATAAGGTAACTAATAAACACCCTTACGGGGAACATCAAAAAAAGGAAAATAATATGGAAAATAATATCCTGGTCGAGTTAAAAATTACTGAATTAGAGGAACGCGTAGAGTTTGGTCTTTGTGGCGGCGGTGGCGGCGGTGGCGGATGTGGTTGCGGCGGAGAAGATCCGAGCCCGCCACAGCCACAGCAGTAACATTTTCCGCTTATAGTTTAGAGATTTGATGACAATTAGTATTCATCAAATCATCTTCGTAAAGACAAAGGAGTTCTAACGAACTCCTTTTTTCAGTGAGCCTATGGTGATATACCGACCCAATAAAAATCTGCAATTATCTGCAGTAGAAAATAGTGACGATTATCTTTGCACTGTGCAAATAGGCAACAGGCGCAGAAGTTATGTCGTCAACTCTGCGATAGCCGCAGTAATAGAGTACTGTAAAACCGCTCAGGACAAAGACGACATTGAGGCTTTTGCCGTTGGAAAACAGTATCTGACTAAAGCCAATTTTGACGCGTTTTTTCAGCAGTTTTTAGTAGAAAAAAATATTTTACTTCCGGTGGATGGTTCAGCAGTTGAGCCTGCATATAATAGTGGTTCTCTAAAATTTAAACTAAGACTGCTGCCTTACAGCATAGTGAACTCTATTACAGGACCATTGCTGCTGATGTTCAGAAAAGAAGTTGCAGCATGTACCTTAGTCGCTTTTATAGGCAGTCTTATTTACCTGGCCTGGTTTATTAGTTCCGATCAGTTTGTGCAACAGACAGTTTTGTTAACTCCTCTTGATAGCCTCTATGTCATAGCGTTAATTAGCCTGGGTCTGGTATTTCATGAATTAGGCCATGCTGCTGCCGCTTACAAATATGGCTGTCGTCGTGTAGATATAGGAGTAGGCTGGTATATTTATTTTATTGTATTTTATGCCGAGTTATCAGAAGCATGGCAGTTTGGCAGGCGAAAACGAGTGATCATTGACTGTGCTGGAGGTTATTTTCAAAGCATTTTTGGTGTTTTGTTGTGGTTGCTTTATCTATCCACCGATAACTTTGTATTTCTGTCTGCTTCTGCGCTGCTGGCTTTGTATAGCTTTTTTAATCTGAATCCATTTTTTCGTATGGATGGGTATTGGATTGCCAGCGACTTGTTAAACGTCAAAAATCTTCGTTATGTGGCTTATGATGTTATTAAGCTGTTTTTTTTTCAGCCAAAGCAGTTGCTCACTAGGGTAAAAGAGAAAGACAGCCATATATCCAAACCTATACTAATTTATGCCTCAGGCATGCTACTTTTCTATATCTGGTTTAGTTATTACGTGTACAGCTCCCTTTTTCCGAATTCCTTGCTGACTCTATACAATGGCGTAAATGCTATGTTTACCGATCCACTGAGTGGAGTTAGTTTTACCTTGTCTCTGGTTCAACTTCTGTGGCATCTGCTGATTATTTATTTTGTTGTCTACTTCTCGGCTGGCATATTAAAGAAAATCATACCTAAGTTAACAGGGTAGCAGTGCTCAGAATCCCGGTTTGATTTTGAACTGCAAAGGCGTGAGTCAGAGTCTGAATAAGCGCTTCAACTTAGCCGCTGGCAACAAAATAATTAAATTGCCCAAAGCCACAATACAAACGCCAACAAGAGCTGACCAGCTCCAATGGTAGTTTTCAAACCAGGTGGAGATACCTAAAGCAACAATAGGGAATAACACCATAGTGTAGGCCGCTTTTGCCGGGCCTATGCGGCCCACTAAAGTTAAGTAGGCGCCAAAAGCCAGTACAGATCCAAACAAGGACAAATACAGCAAGGACAGGCTAAAACTGACAGAGGTAGTAAAGACCGGCATAATGCCCTGTGTTAAAGCCAATAGGGCCATCATGCCAGCGCCATAAGCCATACCAAAAACATTAGTCTGGACTACAGGTAAATCTTGTTGCTGGTTTTTGGATGACAATATATTGCCAAGCGAGGCGATGTAAGTGCCGGCAATACTCAGTAATAATCCCCAAAAGGCTGAACCGTTACCTTCAAGGCCCGCCAGTTCTGGCCAGAATACAAAAGCTATACCCAAAATACCTAATAATGCACCCAGCAAGGTTTTTGTTTCCACAGGCCGGCCAAAAAACAAAGCGCCGTTGAGGATATTCATCAATACTATGCTGGAAAACACCACAGCAATAAGGCCGCTGGTTAAATCAGAGGTAGCCAGGTAAATCAGCAGGTAGTTTAAACAAAATAAAAATAAGCCTTGCAGCGCCATCCAGCCATGCTGGCGGCGGTTAAAGCTCAAAGGCAATTTACGCCATAAACACCAGAACCAGAGTAATAAAGCAGCCAGGCCAAACCTATAGGCGATAGACCACATTTCCGGCACATCGCCAAGTTGAAACTTAATGGCAAAAAAAGTAGAACCCCAAATCAGCACTGTCGCCAGATACAAGGTAATGGAATGGGTCAGCATAAAGCCTCATTAAAACTGCGGTATTTAATGAGTATGTAAAATTTTCTGTGTAAGTGGCTGTTTATCATAGTGATACACGATCACCGTACATGATGATGAACTGATTCATCGCCGGTTTCCAGTC
>NZ_JAVDWR010000019.1:0-66927 GCF_031457405.1 Rheinheimera soli
AACAGCTGATCCAGTAATTGGTCTGTAATTGGCATTCTTTATCCCTTCCAAGGAGTTAGGTAGAATGCCACTTACACAGATTTTTTTACACTCTCGCCGATCGTAGCTGAATTTTCGCTGAGTAATGCAGAAAATTTTACACTCTCAAACCAAGGGCCGCATTGCGGCCCTGATATCTAACTATTCAGATTTAGTCTGACAGTTACCAAATCTTCACGCGATTTTCCGGCGCTATATACAACTTGTCGCCTTCTTTCACATCAAAAGCTGTGTAGAACACTGGCAGGTTAGACACTATGCCGTTGACGCGGTAATGTGGTGGTGAATGAGGACCTGTTGCCAGTTGTTGTTTCATCATTTCTTCACGGTATTGAGAACGCCATACCTGAGCCCAGCTTAACAACACACGCTGATCACCGGTGAAACCATCCATCACTGGCGCTTCTTTGCCTTGCAGCGATAACTGATAAGCCTTCATTGCGACAGTTAAACCACCTAAATCACCGATATTTTCACCTAAGGTCAAATCACCGTTTACAAAGTGACCTGTGACAGGCTCAAATTTGCTGTATTGAGCGCTTAAGGCTTTGCCTAAAGCCTGGAACTTGGTTTCATCCTGCTCTGTCCACCAGTTGCGTAAGTTACCATCACCGTCGTATTTAGCGCCCTGATCGTCAAAACCATGCCCAATTTCGTGACCAATCACAGCACCTATGCCGCCATAGTTCACTGCATCTTCTGCTGCCATATTAAAAAACGGCGGTTGCAAAATAGCGGCAGGGAATACGATTTCATTGTTGACGGGGTTGTAATAGGCATTGACGGTTTGAGGTGTCATATACCATTCGTCTTTGTCGATTGGCTTGCCTAATTTGGCCAGCATCTGATCGTAACCCCAGTGGGTGGAACGAACAAAGTTACCCAACAAGTCATCGGCTTTGATCTCCAGATTAGAGTAATCTTTCCACTTATTTGGATAACCAATTTTTGGCACAAAAGTACTCAACTTCACCAAAGCGGCCTTTTTGGTGTCTTCCGACATCCAATCCAACTCTTTAATCGACTGCTCATAAGCGCTGATCAAATTGGCAACTAACAACTCCATGCGTTGTTTGGCTTCAGGTTTAAAATGACGTTCTACGTACAGCTTGCCGGTTAATTCGCCCAGCACAGCGTCGCTGGCATCCACTGCTTTTTTCCAGCGTGGTTTTTGTTCTTTAATACCACGTAAAGTCGCTGAATAAAACTGGAACTGACGGTCTTCAAAAGCTTTATTCAGCTTGTCAGCAAAGGAATTGATGGTATGGAAGGTCAGGTAGTCCTGCCAGCTTTGCACATCAGTGGTTGCAACAAGTTTACCTAAAGCTTCAAAGTAGCCTGGCTGACCGATAATAACTTCATTGACGTTCGCAAGTTTTGAACCTGCGGCAAAATCGCTCCAGCTAAAGTCACCCAGGGTTTTGCTTAAATCAGCATTAGATACCTTGTTATAGGTTTTATCTGCGTCACGGTTTTCAACACGAGTCCACTGATTTTTGGCCAGTTCAGTTTCCAGTGCATACACACGTTGTGCTGCAGCTGCAGGGTCGGCATGCTTAGCTAAAGTAAATAAATCCAGCAGGTAGGTCTGGTAATCGGCCTGAATTTTTTTCGAGGCTTCGTCTTCTTTGGTGTAATAGTCACGGTCTGGTAAACCTAAGCCGCTCTGGTCAAAATACACAGCGTATTCAGTGGACTTTTTCGCGTCGTTATTGACATACCAGCTTAGCGGAATAGTCACCCCATCACGTTGCAGTGAAGCAAAAGTACTGGCTAGTTGGGTTTTATCTTTTAAGCTCTGGATTAGCTCTAATTGAGGCTGCAGGGCTGTTAAGCCTAATTCTTCCAGTTTGGCTTCGTTCATATAGCTGTTGTAGAAGCTGCCTAACTTATGGCCATCTGAACCTGGTGCCAGATCTGTGCGGCTGGCCACTTCATCAATAATAGCTTTCACAGCTAACTGAGAGTTATCCGCCAGTATATGGAAAGAACCATAAGAAGATTTGTCTGCCGGAATTTCAGTTTTTTTGAGCCAACCGCCATTCACCGCTAAAAAGAAGTCATCCTGAAAACGTACTGTCGAATCAAAGTTTTCTTTATCCACACCCGAAACTAAAGCGGCTACCGCTGCTGTTGTTTGTTGTTCTGCTGCTGGTTTTGCCGTTTCTGTAGTAGTGGTTTCAGGGGCTTTGCCACAAGCCGCCAGACCAAGCGCAATAGCCACGCTTAAGGCGGTCAGAGTAATTTTTTTCATTCGAAGGGTTCCTGCCAAAAGGGTTAAATAACCGCACTATACTACTCCGGCAGGCCATTTTTTGTTAATGGAAGTTGTAACAAAATATGAAAAAACCGGCAATGCGAAGCAGTTGCCGGTTTTTTGTTGTGCGTCTTAGTGAAGACTCAGCTTATTTTTTCTTCGCTTTTGGATTTGGCAGGTCAGTGATAGAACCTTCGTACATCTCAGCTGCTAAACCAATAGATTCGTTTAAGGTTGGGTGAGCATGGATAGTCAGAGCTATGTCTTCAGCGTCTGCACCCATTTCTACTGCTAAGCAGATTTCACCTAACATTTCGCCAGCGTTAATACCCACAATAGCGCCACCTAAAATACGGTGCGTTTCTTTGTCGAAAATTAACTTAGTGAAGCCTTCAGTACGGGCTGAAGCTATAGCACGGCCAGAAGCAGCCCAAGGGAAAGTGGCGGTTTCAACAGCAACACCTTTTTCTTTGGCTTCTTTTTCAGTGATACCTACCCATGCCATTTCCGGATCTGTGTAAGCGACAGAAGGAATGCAACGTGGGTCGAAGAAATGTTTCAGACCAGAAATGACTTCAGCAGCCACATGGCCTTCATGCACAGCTTTATGCGCTAACATTGGCTGACCAATCACGTCACCAATAGCGTAGATATGAGGCACGTTAGTACGCAGTTGTTTATCTACATTGATAAAACCACGCTCATCGACGTTCACACCAGCTTTAGCTGCATCTAACAAAGAGCCATTTGGACGACGACCCACTGCGACTAAAATTTTGTCATAACGTACTGGTGTTGCCGGTGCGTTTTTGCCTTCAAAAGTGACATACAAACCATCAGCTTTGGCTTCAACTGCAGTCACTTTAGTCGACAGCATGATGTTGAAGTTGTCTTTGTTGTATTTGGTGTAGACCTTCACCAGATCCGTATCAGCAGCAGGAACCAGCTGATCAGCAAATTCAACGACAGAAACTTTAGAGCCTAAAGCACGGTACACAGTACCCATCTCTAAACCAATGATACCGCCACCTAATACCAGCATTTCGCCAGGAATGTCTTTTAATTCCAGAGCGCCGGTAGAGTCGATGACGCGGGCATCATCTTTTGGAATAAATGGCAGAGCTACAGGCTCAGAACCGGCAGCGATAATGGCGCTTTCAAAAGTAATAGTGGTATCACCGACAACCAGCGTATTTGGGCCAGTGAATTTGCCGTAACCAGTCACTACTTTGACTTTACGCATTTTAGACATACCGGCTAAGCCGTTAGTTAGCTGAGCTACTACTTTGTCTTTCCAGGCACGGATTTTGTCTAAATCGATTTGTGGAGCGCCAAAAGTTACACCGTGAGAGGCCATTTCTTTAGCATCGTCGATCACTTTGGCTACATGTAATAAAGCTTTAGATGGGATACAGCCAACATTTAAACAAACACCACCAAGTGTGCTGCGTGCTTCAACTAAAGTCACTTCCAGACCTAAGTCGGCAGCGCGGAATGCTGCAGAATATCCACCAGGGCCAGCGCCTAACACCACAACTTGAGTTTTGATTTCGTTGCTCATCGTTTTACCTTTTTATCTTTTGCTAAGATAGCCACCTGTAAAATCAGGCGGCCAGGAAATAAAGTGACGGAATTTTATCACCCTACCTGAAAGATGTCCCGTAACTTTTCAGAACATGGGACAACTTTCAGTCGTGTTTCGTCTTACATAATGATCTGACGGATATCGGCCAGATAAGATGCCAGAGTAGCAGTGAAACGCGCTGCTAAAGCACCATCAATCACACGGTGGTCGTAAGAGACAGATAAAGGCACCATCAGGCGTGGTTCAAATTCTTTACCATTCCACTTAGGTTTGATATCCGATTTTGACACACCCAGAATAGCCACTTCAGGCGCGTTGACTATAGGCGTAAAAGCCGTACCACCAATACCGCCTAAACTGGAGATGGTAAAACAGCCACCCTGCATATCCGCAGCTGTTAGTTTACCTTCACGGGCTTTTAACGAAATATCCTGCAGTTCGCGGGATAACTCGATAATGCCTTTTTTGTTTACATCACGTACCACAGGCACCACTAAACCGTTTGGTGTATCGACCGCTATGCCTAAATGCACATATTTTTTCAGAATCAGGCTGGCACCATCTTCAGATAACGAGCTGTTAAAGGTTGGGAACTCTTCCATAGCTTTAGCCACAGCTTTCATAATAAAGACCAATGGAGTGTATTTAACGCCCATTTTCTTTTTATCAGCCAGCGCGTTTTGCTCTTTGCGGAACTCTTCCAAAGTCGTGATATCAGCTTCATCAAACTGAGTGACATGCGGAATCCGTACCCAGTTGCGGTGTAAATTTGCACCGGATAACTTCTGAATACGTGACAACGCTTTTTCTTCCACAGCGCCAAACTTGCTGAAATCAACTTTTGGCCAGGGGATTAAATCAAAACCCACACTGTTGCTACTGCTGGTGACGTTGCCTTTGCCAGACGCCACCTGAGCAATAATGTTTTTCACATAATTTTGCACGTCTTCGCGCTGTACACGGCCTTTACGGGCTGTGCCTGTGACTTTGCTTAAATCAACGCCAAACTCACGGGCTAAACGACGAACCACAGGAGAAGCATGAGCATAAGCCTGATTCTCAGTAAATTCGCTTGCAGGTGCAGAGGATGTTGCAGCAGGAGCTGACGCAACAGGCGCCGGAGCAGCGACAGGAGCTGGCGCAGTAACAGCGGCCGGAGCGGCTACCGCAGGAGCTGCAGCTGCCGGAGCACTTCCAGCCACTTCAAATACAAAAACTGAAGAGCCTGTTTGTACTTTGTCGCCTACTTTGACTTTGATCTCTTTGACAGTACCTGCAAATGGTGCTGGCACTTCCATTGAGGCTTTGTCCCCTTCCACCGACAGCAGAGATTGATCAGCGGCAACAATGTCACCTACTTTCACCATCACTTCAGTCACTTCAACGGCGTCGCCACCAATATCAGGGACCTGAACTTCTTTTAACTCTGCAGCGGCAGGTGCAGCAGGAGCTGCGGCAACTGGAGCTGGTGCAGCCACTGGAGCAGGAGCCGCCGCGGCTGGCGCTGCAACAGCGCCACCTTCAGCTTCAAAAACCATAATCAGCGAGCCGGTTTTTACTTTATCGCCGGCTTTGACTTTAATTTCTTTGACAGTACCAGCTTGCGCTGCTGGTACTTCCATTGATGCCTTGTCGCCTTCTACCGATAATAAAGACTGGTCCAGCGTGACTTTATCGCCCACTTTCACCAGTACTTCGGTGACTTCAACTTCATCCGCACCTATGTCAGGCACATGAATTTCAATCGTCATGACAAATCCTCTTATGCGTACAGTGGGTTAGTTTTGTTGGTGTCGATACCAAAGCGGGCTATGGCATCTGCCACTAACTGCTTATCGATTTCACCGCGTTTAGCCAGTTCACGTAAAGACGCCAGCACGACATAACCGGCGTTCACTTCAAAGTGACGACGCAGGTTTTCACGGCTGTCAGAACGGCCAAAACCATCTGTACCCAAGACTTTATAAGATACCGAAGGCATAAATGAACGCACCTGATCGGCATAGTTTTTAATGTAATCGGTCGCTGCAATAGCAGGAGCTGTGCCTAACACCTGAGCAATATAAGGCACTTTCTCTTCAGCCATAGGATGCAGCATGTTGAAACGCTCACAATCCTGACCGTCACGTGCCAGCTCGTTAAATGAAGTCACAGAATAAACGTCTGAGCCCACACCATAGTCTTCACTTAAAATTTCAGCCGCTTTACGCACTTCGTTCATGATAGTGCCGCTGCCTAACAGCTGAACTTTGGCTTTTTCACCGACATGGCTTTCCAGTTTATAGATACCACGACGAATACCTTCTTCAGCACCTGCAGGCATAGCAGGGTGATGGTAGTTTTCGTTCATCACTGTGATGTAGTAGTAAATGTTTTCCTGTTCAGCACCGTACATACGACGGATACCGTCCTGAATAATCACCGCCAGCTCGTAAGAGTAAGTTGGGTCATAGGAAATACAGTTTGGTACTGTGCCCGCCAGAATATGACTGTGACCATCTTCGTGCTGTAAGCCTTCACCGTTTAAGGTAGTACGGCCGGCAGTAGCGCCTAACAGGAAACCACGGGCTTGCTGATCACCAGCCAACCAGGCCATATCGCCCACGCGTTGGAAACCAAACATGGAGTAGTAAATATAAAACGGGATCATCGGCAGATCGTTGGTGCTGTATGAAGTAGCAGCTGCGACCCATGACGCCATAGCGCCCAGCTCGTTAATGCCTTCCTGCAATACCTGACCTGAAGTTTCTTCTTTGTAGTAAGACACTACTGCGCGATCTTCCGGCGTGTAGGTCTGGCCACGAGGGTTATAAATACCAATCTGACGGAATAAACCTTCCATACCAAAAGTACGGGCTTCGTCAGCAATAATAGGCACAATTTGCTGGCCGATATTTGGATCTTTCAGCAAGACGTTCAGTGAACGCACAAAGGCCATAGTGGTCGAAATTTCACGTTTTTGCTCTTCCAGAAGAGGCTCAAAAACATTCAGTTCTGGCAGAGTTAAAGCCTTAGTGAAATTAGGTAAACGCACTGGCGTATAACCATTTAAGGCGTTACGACGGGCATGCAGATACTGATGCTCAGGTGAACCTTCAGGCAACTGGATATAAGGCAAAGCCTGTACATCTTCTTCGCTGATGTAATCTTGCAGATTCAAACGCTTACGAATTTGCAGCACATGGGTCATATCCATTTTCTTAACCTGGTGCGCAATGTTTTTGCCTTCAGCCGCTTCACCCATGCCATAACCTTTGATGGTTTTGGCCAGGATCACAGTTGGGCGACCTTTGGTTTCCTGAGCGGCTTTAAAGGCAGCATATAACTTGGACGGCTCATGACCACCACGTTTTAATGCGAAGATTTCTTCGTCTGTCATATCAGCCACTAAAGCTGCAGTTTCAGGGTAACGTCCGAAGAAATGCTGACGCACATAAGCACCGTCTTTGGCTTTATACGTCTGGTAGTCACCGTCTACTGTTTCGTTCATCAACTGCAGTAACTTGCCTGTGGTGTCTTTCGCCAGCAGCTTGTCCCAGCCACTGCCCCATACCACTTTAATCACGTTCCAGCCGGCGCCACGGAATAAACCTTCCAGTTCCTGGATGATTTTACCATTGCCCATCACAGGACCATCTAAACGTTGCAGGTTACAGTTCACCAGGAAACATAAGTTATCCAGCTTTTCACGGGCAGCAAAAGATAAAGAACCACGGCTTTCCGGCTCGTCCATCTCGCCGTCACCTAAGAAAGCATAGACACGTTGCTGGCTGGTATCTTTCATACCACGACCATCTAAATACTTCAGGAAACGCGCCTGATAGATAGAAGTGATAGGGCCTAAGCCCATAGAAACAGTAGGGAACTGCCAGAATTCAGGCATTAATTTAGGGTGTGGGTAAGAAGATAAACCTTCGCCACCGACTTCCTGACGGAAGTTGTCCAGTTGATCAGCAGTTAAACGGCCTTCGACAAAAGCACGGGCGTAGATACCCGGAGAAATATGGCCCTGGTAATACACCAAATCGCCGCCGTCTTTTTCATTAGGCGCACGGAAAAAATGGTTAAAACAGGTTTCGTAAAACGCAGCGGAAGACTGGTAAGAGGCCATGTGACCACCTAAATCCAGCTCTTTTTTCGAAGCGCGCAGAACTATCATAATAGCGTTCCAGCGGATCACTGAACGGATACGTTTTTCCAGATTTACATCACCAGGATACGCAGGTTCCTGCTGTGGCGGTATGGTATTGATGTAATTGGTGGTGATGCCTGTTGGCATATCCACGCCTTCCAGACGAGCCTGTTCCAGCACTTGTTCTAACAGGAACTGAGCGCGCTCTACACCTTCGGTGCGAACTACAGATTCAAGAGCCTCTAACCATTCTTTGGTTTCGAGCGCGTCGATGTCAGTCTTATTGACTTCAGACATATCAAAGTTTCCTTAATCAGTTCCACGCCAGAGAGCGGAACATTAACAGTTAAAAAGTATGCTTACGCTCATTCGCTCTGTTGTGAACGTCTGAGCGAGCGTTCAATGCGTGAGCGCTCCCGGTCAGCTTCCAGCAATGCCTCTTCGATAAAGGCTAAATGGCTGTTGCTGGCTTGCCGGGCTTGCTCCGGCTCGCCATTGATCACCGCTTGCATCAGACAATGCCTGTGCGAATTCAGCTGGCTCACTATGCCTTCTTTTTCCTGCAAAACTTCAAGGTTTAACTTGATGTTTTGCTCTACCAGCGGCGTTAAGCCGCGCACCAAATGCAAAAGCACCACATTATGCGATGCCTCTGCAACCGCCGAATAAAACTGGCCAACTGACCGCGCTTCAGCGTCTAAATCCTGTTGCTGCTGGGCAGCACAAATTTCTTCATACCGTTGTTTAATCAAATCATAGTCAGCTTGTGTGCCACGAAGTGCAGCGTAATAAGCACAAATGCCTTCCAAAGCGTGACGAAACTCCAGTAAATCAAATTGCGACTCCGGGTGACGACCAATCAGAGCAAACAACGGATCTGTCAGTCCAACCGCCAGATTTTCGCAGACATAAGTGCCACCACCCTGACGGCGATTGACCAAACCTTTGGCTTCGAGTTTCTGAATAGCTTCACGTAAGGATGGACGGGAGACATCAAACTGCAGCGCAAGTTCACGTTCAGGCGGTAACTTTTGTCCGGGCGTAAAAGTCCCCTCCAGCAGCATATGTTCCAGTTGCTGGACTATTTGATCGGACAATTTGGCAGGTTTGATTCTCAGACTGGACATTGCCACCTTGGTTTTAATTCTATGGTTATTGTTTGGCTATTTTAAGTTGATCACTTGTAAATTGGTCTTACCAATTCAATTTAATGCGGCATAACTTAGCAGAAAGGAGTCAAACTGTAAATTAAACTGCGGAATTATGCGACCAAAGCGGGTAAATAATTAGAGTAAAAGCTCAGAAAAACAGAGGGTAAAATGCGGCAAGAAAATTGGTCTGACCAATAAAAAGAACTGGGGGCAGAGCAAAGGCTTAACTTTACCCTGACCCGAATTAAGCTTAACCCAGCCAGCCTGACAAGGTCAGCACTGCGACTAAAGCAAGGAAAAACAGTACATTACGTTTGGCTAACTGTACCATGCAGGCGGTTTCTTCAGCGCAGTTGTACGCATCATCAGGCAAAGGTTCAGCCGCTTTGGCCACACTGGTAATCACAGTAGTGGACGGCGTACTGAAATCTCCTAAAAACGCCAGCAGCGCAGCGGAAGCGCGGGAGAAATGCCCAACCAAAGCTAAACCTACGCCAAATAAACGGGCTGGTACCCAGTCGGCCCAGAACATCACTTGCTGGAATGCAGCAGGAATATCAGGGGTTGCTTCGACAAATTCGGCTGTTTCTGCATCTTCAGTTTCTGCCAGTTTCACTGGTTTATCCCAGCTGCCAGGCTCGTTCAGTTGGCGTAACAAGGCGTAAGTAATAGCGCCAGCCCCACCTAAAAGTGCGAACCAGAACAATACGGCGGCATAATAACGAAAGTTCAGCCAGACCAGACGTTGACCATAACTCAGCTCAGGGTCTGTTAAACCTGCGTCCTTGCTTAATTGCTGCATAGTTAAAAAAGCGGCTTCGTTATCTGCTCTTTCGCTGGCATTTAAATACTGTTTGTAGAGTTGACGGTAGTGCCAGCAACCAATACACACCAGCAGCACAAGAGTGTTCAGCACTAAAGTCACCAGGCTGCTGCCAATCAACCACAGCAGCAGGGCATACAAGATGCCGGGTAAGATTAACCAAAGGTACTGACCTTTGCTGTCATCTGACAGTTTAGACAAGCCTGAACTCTGACTTAGAGACAGGTACTTTTTGGCATAAAACGAAAACTGCCAGGCCTCACTGCGAACCGCCAGCCGTTCAATAATTAAGGCGATAAGCATACTGATCAAGGTCATTTATCCATTCTCCTTTAACGCAGATTGATAACGGTTCCAGTCAAACGACGGGCCAGGATCGGTTTTCCGACCCGGTGCAATCTGCTGATGTCCCACAATACGATCCAGGCTAATAGCAGGAAAGTCTTGCATCAGTTGTCTGGTTAACAGCACCAGACTTTGGTACTGCGCATCGGTATAAGGCTGATGCTCAGTGCCTTCTAATTCTATTCCTATCGAAAAATCGTTACAGTTTTGTCGTCCGTCAAATTCAGATACCCCAGCATGCCAGGCTCTGTAGTGAAAAGGCACATACTGCCGGACCAAGCCGTTCCTGAAAATAACACAATGAGCGGATACCTGCACTCCTGTTAAATCAGTAAAACTCTGATCGACGCTGGTGTCCAAAACACCCATAAACAAATCATCAATGTAACTGGTACCAAACTGACCTGCAGGTAAGCTGATGCAATGGATCACCAACAAGCTGATATCACTCTCTTGTGGTCGCCTGTTCCAATGTGGACTGGCACGCTGTTCAAGTTCAAGCGGAACTTGCAGTTGATTTAACGTCACAGTGTCAATCCCGTTTTGCAAAAACGCTTCATGCTCGGTTAAGCTGGAGCCTTTATTGTCAACCCTGAGACTTTGGAATGCAAGCACCTGACAATACAACTAAATTAGGTCGGTTATTTAGCTGGATCAGTTGGCTGCTGTTGCTTGCCCTGCTGTATTGGTTTTTTGAAGATCAGATTTCGTTACAAATAAATCCGAATCAGCAGCTGCAAAGTCAGATCGGCAGCAGTGGTGAAAAAGTCACCATATTAAAGCGCAACAAAGCAGGGCATTACGTCGGTACAGCTTTGTTTAATGGTGTGCCTATGGAATTTATGCTTGATACAGGCGCTACTGTAGTAGCCGTATCTGAGCAGGCCGCACTCAAATTAGGCATGCCCAGAGGCCAGCGTTATCAGGTCAGTACAGCCAATGGGCCTGCTGCTGCATACGACAGCAGACTGAACAGCCTGCAACTGGGTGATATTGTGCTGACAGAAATACGCGCCAGTATTACCCCTGGCTTGCATGGCACAGATATTTTGTTAGGCATGAGTGCATTAAAACAATTAGAATTCAGCCAACAACAGGACGAGCTGAAGCTAATCCAACGCTAACTTTTAATGGGCCACAGAGCCTGTTATTTATCGGAATTATAAATACAGATGATTAACGTCCCTTACCTTATTGATTTGCAACGGGATATTGAACTGACTGTTCGTCAGGCTCTGGCTGAGGATTTAGGCCATTTACCACTGGAGCAAGGCGATATTACCGCCTCCCTGATCCCTGCGACCCAACAAGCCAAAGCCACTATTATCAGCCGCGAAGACTGTGTGTTTTGTGGCAGTGCCTGGCTGACAGAAGTATTCCGTCAGTTATCCAAAGAGGTGCAGGTCGAATGGTTTGTCGCTGATGGTGACAAAGTAGCAGCCAACTCCATGTTATGTGAGCTGACTGGCCCTGCCCGCATTTTGTTAACAGGCGAGCGTACCGCTTTAAACTTTATTCAGAGTTTAAGCGGCACTGCCACCACCACAGCTCAGTACGTTGCTTTACTTGAAGGCAGCCCCACCCGCTTACTCGATACCCGTAAAACTTTGCCTGGTATGCGTTTAGCACAAAAATACGCTGTGGCTTGTGGCGGTGGTAAAAACCACCGTCTGGGTTTATATGATGCGTTTTTAATTAAAGAAAATCATATTGCAGCTGCGGGCTCTATCGACAATGCCGTCAGCATTGCACGGCAAAACTTCCCGGGAAAACCTGTTGAAGTAGAAGTAGAAGACTTAATTGAATTTGAGCAAGCCCTTAAAGCTGGTGCTGACATTGTGATGCTCGACAACTTCCATATTGCCGATATCCAGCAAGCCGTCAGTATGAACAAAGGTCAGGCCAAACTGGAAGTGTCAGGTAATATTACTGCTGAAGCTTTACGTTCTTTAAGCAGCACTGGCGTGGATTATATATCCAGCGGTGCTTTAACAAAAAATCTGCAGGCTATTGATTTATCTATGCGTTTACGCAGTATCTGACACCTGCTCTGAGGTTACGCTTTTTGGCGTAACCTTCTGCCATTCGTCGCAGTAAACAGCAAAGTGATAAAAGGCTGATACACTTTAATCAGTGTTCCCGCAACGCTGTGATCCTTATGAATCCTGGTCAATTATTGCAAGGCACTGTCTGTTACTGGCGTGATGATAAAGGTTTTGGTTTTATTGCCACAGACTCTGGTGAACGGCTGTTTTTCCATATCCGTGATTTTGAGGCAACTCCCCAACACAGGCCACAACGAGGCGATCTACTCTGTTTTCAATTGGGGCTGGATAAACAAAATCGTCCTTATGCTCTGGCTTTGCAACTGGCGACAGCCAACACTATCTTGCTCACTCCATCCACAAAAACTATCAGTCCTAAAGGGCCTGCTATTTATCAGATCCAACATCAGGCCTGGTGTTTCCGTTATTTGTTTTTTGTTTTGTTGTTACTGTCTTTGCTGGCTGGCTCTTTTGCTTTTACCGTGCCGCTGTTTTATCTCGAAGCCAGTTTGTTTACCTATTGGCTTTATCAAATTGATAAAAAACTGGCGAGCAGCGGGCAACAAAGCCGTTTACCTGAAGAAAGTTTACAGATGTTTAGTTTAATTGGTGGTTGGCCCGGTGCCTGGCTGGCGCAAAAACGTTTGCATCATAAAGTACATAAGGCGCCTTTTCAGCGAGAGTTTCGTTTTGTTATTTATGGCAATAGTTGTTTTTTACTGTGGCTATTATCTGAATCAGGCACAGCGTTTTTACACAAAGTAGCGCTGTTCTGAACACTACAGCTTCAGCGCTGCAGCAAGGCAAAGATAAACAGTCTTTAAAAATCAGCTATTTAACCTATATTTCACTTTTTATATCCGCTCTGTTTGCAACTGAAATTAAACATCAGAGCAAAGCTTGCTTAATAACAAATATTAACCAGAATTAAGTAGCCCCAACAGTGGGCAAACCAATCAGGAGAAGTTCCATGAAACGTAATCAAGGTTTTACCCTTATTGAATTAATGATAGTTGTTGCGATCATCGGTATATTAGCGGCCATTGCTTTACCTGCTTATCAGGATTACACGGCCAAAGCCCGTGGCTCGAATGCCGTCGCTTCATTAGGTGGTCAAAAAATTAAAGTCGCCGAAGCTTTTGCCACCTCAGGGGTTTTGGGTTGTACTGACTCAGCAAACGTAGCTATTCCAAACTGCACTGGATTAGGCGTTTTGGCTCTGACTTATGATGGTATCACCGCCACTATGACCCCAACAGCACCAGCGCAAGCGGGGCAGAATATTACCTGGGCTTGTGCCTTAACAGGTTCTGGCGCAGTTCCAATTAAAGGTTGTGGTATTTAGTTTTTAGTCTCTCGCATCATAAACGGCCCGTTCAGGGCCGTTTTTCTCAGAATAAAGCAAGACCAGAGAGGCCAAGATCCAGCACCGGGAATCTGTATGGCATTAAACCCAAACTCGATATTATTAAAACGTTTACAGCAAGCTAATTTAGTTGACCCTCAGCACTGTTCTAAATTGCTGCAGGAAAAAAGTCATCAGTATCAGACCATTGCTGACTTGCTGATTGGTGAAAAGCTGATCCAGTCGAAACTACTGGCGGAAGCTGCCGCTTCTTTTACCCTGCACAGCTCGCTGGATTTAGATTTTTTTGATATCAATGCCATTCCGGAACAGTTACGTAACGAAAAACTGATCCGTAAGCACCATATTCTGCCACTGAGCAAAAGGCACAAAACCTTATTTCTGGCTGTGGTCGACCCTACTGATATGACGTCAGTGGAAGACTTTGAATTTAATACTGGCCTGAATGCCGAAATGATAGTGGTCGAGTTCGACAAGCTGCACAAAGCCATCGACAAGTTGTTTGATACCACAGCCACCGACAGTTTTACCGACACCCAATGGGATTTAGCCAAAATGGGCTTGGCTGGTGGTGAAGAAGAAGACATCAAAACCGTGGGGTCTGACAGTGAAGATCAGCCCATTATTTCCTTCATCAACAAAATGTTACACGACGCTATTCGTAAAGGTGCTTCCGATCTGCATTTTGAACCTTATGAAAAAAGCTACCGTATCCGCTTTCGCATCGACGGCATTTTGCATGAAGTGGCATCGCCCCCTGTGGCTTTGTCAACGCGTTTGTCGGCCCGTTTAAAAGTGATGTCGCGTCTGGATATTGCGGAAAAACGTGTGCCTCAGGATGGCCGTATTAAACTTAAACTGTCGCAGAAAAAGTCGATCGACTTTCGGGTCAGTACTTTGCCTACTTTGTGGGGCGAAAAAGTAGTGATGCGGATCCTCGACTCCGACAGTGCCATGCTGGGTATTGATATTCTGGGCTATGAAGCTGAACAAAAGCAGCTGTATCTGAATGCCTTGTCTCAGCCACAAGGCATGATTTTAGTCACAGGCCCGACAGGTTCAGGTAAAACCGTGTCTCTGTATACAGGCTTGAATATTCTCAATACCGAAGAAACTAATATTTCCACAGCTGAAGATCCGGTCGAAATTAACTTGCCCGGCATTAATCAGGTGCAAGTAAATCCAAGAGCAGGCCTGACCTTCCCTTCAGCCCTAAAGGCTTTTTTACGTCAGGACCCTGATGTGATTATGGTCGGCGAAATCCGTGATTTAGAAACGGCCGAAATCGCCATTAAAGCAGCCCAGACAGGTCATTTAGTGCTCAGCACCTTACACACCAACTCAGCCCCTGAGACCCTCACCCGTTTACTGAATATGGGAGTACCCGCTTATAACGTCGCCAGTTCAGTCACGCTTATTATTGCCCAGCGTCTGGCCCGGCGCTTGTGCAATCATTGTAAAGCCGCTGAACAAATTCCAGAACAGGAAGCATTAAAACAAGGTTTTTCAGCCACTCAGCTCAGCCAATTAAAGCTATTTAAACCTGTGGGTTGTGACCATTGCACCGGCGGATACAAAGGTCGTTTGGGTATTTATGAAGTTATGCCTATTACAGGTCAAATTGCCGCTAAAATTATGGCAGGCGCTAATTCGCTGGATATTGCAGCCCAGGCTCAAACTGAGGGGTTTCCAAACTTACGCCAGTCCGCGCTAAAAAAAGCAGCCGCAGGGCTCACCAGCCTGGCTGAAGTGAATCGGGTGACCAACGCCACAGATCACAGTGCAAGCAAGGATTAGAATCATGGCCGAAGTAAAAGTAAAGCAACTCGATATCTTTTTGTGGAAAGGCATCAACAGAAGAGGCAAAACCAGCAATGGTGAAATCAGAGCTGGCTCAGTGGCTGAAGCCAAAGCTTTGTTGCGTCAGCAAGGTTTTACCCCTTCGTCAGTAAAGAAAAAAAGCAAACCCCTTTCTTTTGCTCAGCCCGGCATCAAGTCTTCCGATATTTCAGTAGTGACCCGGCAAATCGCCACTATGTTAGGTGCAGGTGTGCCTTTGGTGCAAAGTATTGACCTGATTGCCAGCGGTGCCACTAATGAAACTCTGCGTCAGTTGATGGCAAAAATTTCCGTTAAAGTACAAGGGGGTACGCCTTTATCCGAAGTGCTGCGTGAACACAAAGATCATTTTGATGAGCTGTACTGCGATTTAGTGAAGTCCGGCGAACAATCCGGTGCTTTAGACAGAATTTTTGACCGCATCGCCATTTACAAAGAAAAAGCCGAAGCGCTGAAATCCAAAATCAAAAAAGCCATGTTTTATCCTATAGCCGTTATTGTGGTGGCTGGTATAGTGACTTCTATTTTGTTAATTTTTGTCGTGCCGCAGTTTGCGGAAATCTTTGGCAGCATGGGCGCTGAATTACCGGCTTTTACTTTGTTTGTATTAGGTATTTCGGAGTTTATGCAAAGTTACTGGTACATAGTGCTGGGCGCTATAGTGGGCGCAGTTTTTATCTTTTCTAAATCCTATAAAACCAGTCAGAGCTTCAAAGTAGCAGCCGACCATGCCATTTTAAAAATGCCCATTATGGGCATGATTTTAAATAAGGCCGCAGTTGCACGGTACGCCCGCACTTTATCCACCACTTTTGCCGCTGGGGTGCCTTTGATTGAAGCTCTGGAATCGGCAGCTGGCGCTGCGGGCAACGAGAAATACAGGGCAGCTATTTTGTCGGTACGGGAAGAAGTAGCGGCTGGTAATCAGATGCATCTGGCAATGAAAAATACCGGCTGTTTTCCTGAGATGGTAAATCAAATGGTGTCGATAGGCGAAGAGTCTGGTGCTTTGGACAGTATGCTGGCTAAAGTTGCTTCAATTTATGAGCAGGAAGTAGACGATGCAGTCGATGGTTTAACCGCCTTGCTTGAGCCCTTGATTATGGCGGTGTTAGGTGTCTTAATAGGCGGACTTATTATCGCGATGTATCTTCCGATCTTCCAACTGGGCAGTATTGTGTAATGGATTTTTTTTCTCCTTTGGTGCAGGTGTTTGAACAATCAGCTGTGACCTTTTATGTAGTTGTAGTGTTGTTTAGTCTGGCTGTAGGCAGTTTTCTGAATGTGGTGATTTATCGTTTACCAAAAATGATGGAACTGGCCTGGCAACAAGACTACCAACAGTATTTCAATCAAAACGCAGAGCAAACACCAGCCCGATTTAATCTGGCTTTGCCTCATTCGCATTGCCCTAAATGCCAGCATCAGCTGTCCGCTTTGGACAACATCCCGTTGTTGAGCTGGCTGGTACTCAAAGCCAAATGCCGTTACTGCAAAGCCCCTATCAGCGCGCGTTATCCGGCGATTGAAGCTTTCACAGCTCTGTTGTCTTTGCTGGTTGCTATGCATTTTGGTGTGACAGAACAAACTCTGATTTATTTGCTGGTGACCTGGTTGCTGATTGCTTTGTCTTTTATCGACATCGACAAAATGCTGCTGCCGGATCAACTCACTCAGCCACTGCTCTGGTTTGCTTTATTGCTTAGTGTCACTGGTTTTACTGTCTCCCCTACAGACTCGCTGATTGGTGCTGCTGCCGGCTACTTAAGTTTATGGTCTGTGTTCTGGTTATTTAAGCTGGTCACGGGTAAAGAAGGCATGGGTTATGGCGATTTTAAACTGCTGGCCATTTTTGGTGCCCTGCTTGGCTGGCAATTATTGCCACTGATTATTTTGTTGTCCTCTGTAGTAGGTGCTGTTTTGGGTTCATTGATGTTGCTTATTCAGGGCAAAGGCAAAGCCACCCCTATTCCATTTGGCCCATATATAGCAGCTGCAGGCTGGATAGCTATTTTATGGGGTAAAGATATTACCGCCTGGTATCTGGGTACCATGGGCCTGTAAAGAATGGGTCTTTAACATGTCTGGATATATAGTAGGCCTGACCGGCGGCATAGGCAGCGGTAAAACCACAGTCGCCAATTTATTTCATGATCTGGGTGTACAGAGCGTGGATGCCGATTTAGTGGCACGCGATGTGGTGATGCCGGGAGAGACAGCTCTGGTTGCTATCACTGAGCATTTTGGCCACGGTATTCTGCAACAGGATGGTCAATTGGATCGCGCTGCGCTCAGAGCACGGATTTTTGCCGATGAAACAAAAAAGCAGTGGCTGAATCAGTTATTGCATCCTTTGATCCGTCAGCGTTTGCTGCAGCAGTTAGCAGACTGTACATCAGGTTATGCCTTGCTGATTGCCCCTTTGCTGCTGGAAAACAAACTACAAACTTATACCGACAGAGTACTGGTAGTGGATGTTCCCCCAGAACTGCAACTTAGCCGCACTATACAAAGGGATGGAGTGCCGGCAGAACAAGTACAAAACATACTGAACAGTCAGCTTTCACGGCCTGAACGTTTGCAGGGTGCAGATGATGTGCTGCTCAATACAGTGCCACTTTCACAACTTCAAGCTCAAATACAGCAGCTGCACCAGCGTTATCAGCAGTTTGCCAAGGAAAAACTAGCAAAAAGCTCTACTTAGGTTTATGGTAATGAACATTGTTAACAAATGTTTCAGTCATGACTTCAATCATCTACGAACATCCGCTGAACGAAAAAGTACGCACCTATTTACGGGTTGAGTACTTGTTTCAGCAAGTCACCAAGCTGCAGCCGCTGGAAACAGAATGGCAACAACAAGGCTTTTTTAGCTCGTTATTTTCGTTGATTGAAGTATTGGAACGTAATGATGTACGGCCTGATTTGATCAAAGATGTAGAGCGCTGTGAATCAGCTCTGGTGAACTGGTCCCGCCACCCTGCCATTTCAGATGAGATGTTACAAAGCATGCTGCAAAAAGCAGTGCGGTTACAAAGTGATTTGTTACGCTGCGGAAAATTTGCCAGCAGTTTAAAAGAAGATAAATTTCTGGCCCCGTTGCGCCAGCGTTTTTTTATACCAGGTGGCACCTGTTATTTTGATTTACCTCAGTTGCAGTACTGGTTTTATCAGCCTTTAGCTCAGCGAAAAAAGGTAGCCCAGGAGTGGCTGGACCAACTCTCTCTGGTTGAAACTGCCATCTCTTATGTGCTGACCTTCATCCGGGAACGTGGACAATTTAAAGAGCTCATCGCTGAAAACGGTTTTTTTCAGAGTAATACTGAACAGTTTGAATTACTGCGTATCGACTACTCCATGGAGTACCAAAGCTATCCTACCATCAGCGGTAACAGATACCGCTATGCCATACGTTTTATGCAGCTCTGCAACAGTGTAGGACGCACCACTATGGATAAAGCTATCCCCTTCAAATTGGCTTGTTGTTAGATTGTATTAACTGCCTGATGGGCGGGGATAAACCCGACCCCTACCTGAAATCCGCAGTCTGCGGTACACTAGCGCTCTTTTGAAGATGCTGTTGGAGTCTGCCTTATGGCCACTATAGTTAAATGCCCGACCTGCCAGAAAGAAGTCGTCTGGGGTCCTGGATCTGCTTTCCGGCCTTTTTGTTCTGACCGTTGTCGTTTAATTGATTTAGGCGCATGGGCCAATGAAGAGCATAAAATACCGGATAAAGGCCGTGCCGACTTGCCTCTTTCTGAGCAGCAATTAGAGCAATTAGAGAATGAGTTATTAGAACAGGACAATGAATTCTTTAAATAAAACCGTAGGGGCGCGACCTTTATGGTCGCCCGTCTACCCGTTAAAACCGATCCCAAACGACCATTACGGCCGCCCGAATTCGGCCAACAACTTATCTAAAATCGGCTGATTGGCATCAGGGAACTGATACTGATGGAGCTCAGACAAAGGCACCCAGCGCACTGGCTGGCCTTCAAGCCCTATCGCTTCGCCTTCAAACTCTTGTACCAGATGAATATCCAGCAACACTGTTTTTTCGGGGTACGCATACTGCAGTTCAAACCAGGGGCTTGACGCTGCAATATCCAGATCCACTTCTTCTTTCAGTTCTCGTGCCAAAGCCTGACTGGTGGTTTCACCCGTTTCCACTTTACCACCGGGAAACTCCCAGCGACCGCCCTGGTGCAATTTATCCGGACGCAGCGCCAGTAACACCTGCTGCTGTCTTAAAACTACACCTACGGCGACATGAACCACTTTCAGCGTCATAATTAAACCAGTTTACCGTGACACTGTTTGTACTTTTTACCTGAGCCACAAGGACAAGGATCGTTACGCCCTACTTTTTCAGCATCACGAAACACAGCCGAAGCGCTGCTTTGTGGAACTTCAGTAGCCACTTGTTCCATTTCTTCGTGCTGGAATTGCATATCGGTGCTTTCCGCTTTACGGCGCTGTTCTTCTACCGCATCTACGTCTTCAGCTGCACGGATTTGAACCCGTGATAACACACCAATCACATCCAGTTTCAAATTGTCCAGCATAGTGGAGAACAACTCAAAAGCTTCACGCTTGTATTCTTGTTTCGGGTTCTTCTGCGCATAACCACGTAAGTTAATGCCCTGACGTAAATGGTCCATTGCCGCCAGGTGTTCTTTCCAGTGTGTGTCTAAGCTTTGCAGCATCACTGACTTTTCAAACTGACGCAGCACTGAAGGACCCACCATATGCTCTTTCAGCTCGTAAGATTTATCGACCACTTCGTGGATTTGCTCACGCAGCTTCTCTTCAAAGAGTTTTTTGTCATCCGCTAACCATTTGGCAATAGGCATGTCGATGGCAAAATCAGCTCGGAATCGCGCTTCTAAGCCCGGAATATCCCACATCTCGTCCAAAGACTGAGGTGGAATGTATTGATCCAGCACAGAGGCCACTACGTCGTGACGAATCGCATTGATGGTTTCAGAAATATCAGCCGTATCCATCAGCTCATTACGTTGTTCATACACCACTTTACGCTGGTCGTTGGCTACGTCGTCAAATTCCAGTAATTGCTTACGGATATCAAAGTTACGGGCTTCTACTTTACGTTGGGCATTTTCAATAGCGCGGCTGACCCATGGGTGCTCAATGGCTTCACCAGGTTCCATACCCAGTTTGCGCATCATGCCCGCCATACGGTCTGAAGCAAAAATACGCATCAATGCATCGTCTAACGACAGATAAAAACGTGAAGAACCCGGATCACCCTGACGACCAGAACGACCCCGTAACTGGTTGTCGATACGACGGGATTCATGACGTTCTGTACCAATGATATGCAAGCCACCAGACTCAATCACAGCGTCATGGCGTTTCTGCCATTCTTGTTTCACTTGTTCAATTTGTTCTGCGCTGACATCACCTAAAGCGGCCAGCTCAGCCTGTAAGTTACCACCCAAAACAATGTCAGTACCACGACCAGCCATGTTGGTGGCGATAGTCACAGTGCCAGGCTGACCAGCCTGAGCAATAATTTGTGCTTCGTTGGCGTGGAATTTGGCGTTTAATACCTGATGCGGGATTTTTGCTTCGTGCAGCAATTTCGACAGGTATTCAGAACTTTCAATAGAGGCAGTACCCACCAGAATAGGACGCATCAAGGCACGGTTTTCTTCAATGTCTTTGATAATCGCCTGATACTTTTCTTCAACCGTCAGATACACCAGATCAGGCATATCGTTACGCACCATAGGTCTGTTGGTTGGAACTACTATGGTTTCTAAGCCGTAAATAGACTGGAATTCAAAAGCTTCAGTGTCTGCAGTACCTGTCATACCTGCCAGTTTGTCGTACAAACGGAACAGGTTCTGGAAAGTGATAGAGGCTAAAGTCTGGTTTTCGTGGTTAATACGAACCCCTTCTTTGGCTTCAATGGCCTGGTGCAAACCTTCAGACCAGCGACGGCCTTCCATAGTACGGCCTGTATGTTCATCGACTATAACAATCTCGTTATCTTTGATCACATAGTCTACGTCTTTCTTAAACAGGTTGTGTGCACGTAAAGCGGCATAGGTATGGTGCAACAGAGTAATGTTAGCCGCAGAGAACAGAGAGTCGCCAGGCTGTATTAAACCCAGTTCCTGCAAAATTTCTTCCACACGGATTTGGCCCAGTTCAGTCAGATAAATTTGTTTGGCTTTTTCATCTATGGTGAAGTGACCATCACCCATAGCGCCTTCTTCATCTTCTTTTTCTTGCTTCACAAGCTGAGGCACCACTGTATTGATCACTCGGTACAGCTCAGAACTGTCTTCCGCCTGACCCGAAATAATCAGTGGAGTACGGGCTTCGTCTATTAAAATAGAATCCACTTCATCGATAATGGCATAAGCTAAATGGCGCTGAACCCGCTCTACCGCAGAAAATGCCATGTTGTCGCGCAGGTAATCAAAACCAAATTCGTTGTTGGTACCGTAAGTGATATCTGCATTGTAGGCCGCTTGTTTATCGGTATGACCCATACCAGGCACATTCACACCTACAGTTAAGCCTAAGAAATCAAATAAAGGCGCATTGGTTTCCGCATCACGACGGGCTAAGTAATCGTTGACTGTGATGACATGCACAGCCTGACCACCTAAAGCATTTAAGTAAGCAGGCAAAGTAGCGGTTAAAGTTTTACCTTCACCTGTACGCATCTCAGAAATTTTGCCCTGATGCAGCACTATGCCGCCAATCAGCTGCACATCAAAATGACGCATCTTAAATACACGTTTACTGGCTTCACGTACTGTGGCAAAAGCCTCTGGTAATAAATCGTCCAGTGTGGCGCCGTCTGCAACGCGCTGTTTAAATTCAGCGGTTTTTAATTTGAGTTGTTCGTCGGTCAGGGCAACAAAAGAAGGTTCCAGGCTATTAATCAGATCAACCGTTTTTTTCAACTTTTTTAAATAACGATCATTACGACTACCGATTAATTTGGCGAAAAATTTTCCAAACATTTTATAAATACCACTTCTTGGTTGAGACTCACTCCGAGTCCGGCCTGAGCCTTTTTACCCACATCCCAGAAACTCCGGCTTCAGGAAAGTGGGTACATATTATTGAATACGGCGATTAACAAACATCATAGGGTCAATTTGCTGACCATTTTTCAGTACTTCGTAATGCACATGTGGACCTGTTGAACGGCCAGTGCTGCCCATAATGGCGACCTCTTGCCCTTTGGTCACCATCTGTCCAACCTGGACAGTGGTCTCTTTGGCATGAGCATAACGAGTGCGATAACCATCACTATGCTCAATTTCAACCAGTTTACCGTAACCAAAACGTTCACCAGACCAGGTCACAATGCCACCTGCTGTTGCAAAAATAGAATCACCTTCCCTGCCGGCGAAATCTACCCCACGGTGTACTGAAGGCTCCCCACTAAAGGGATCACTGCGCACACCAAAACTCGACGATAAATAACCACTTAATACAGGGCGGCCCGATAACTGAACGCTTTTTCCTATATGGTGATTCAAATCCAGAGATTCAAGCATCGCAAAGCGGGTTTGTTCTGATTGCAGGTTTTGCTCCAGCTCGTTGAGCTGCAACAATACGGCATTCAGTTCAGCCAGACTGATTTCAGTCGAGGTTTGTGCAGGTCCCCCCATAGCCGGGTTCTCGTGCAGGTTAAACTCTTCTGTCGATAAATTGGCGGCGTCAATTAAACGTTCACCGACCATATTCAGTCGGTTTACCTGAGCCTGCAGTGTTGCCACTTTAGAAGTTAACGCCGCCAGCTGGTTTTCAGCACGACGGCGAATATCCGCAATTTCTTCAGTTTCAGCGGCACGGCTCAGCTGGACTTTTTCAAGTTCGGCATTGCCTTTCTGAAACAGATTTGCAAAAGCGGCTCCTGCACCGGACGCAATACAAAAAAGTAAGACGGCCGTGACTGTCAGTTGCGATGGCGTGCTGCCAAAGCTGAAGTGGCGATGTCGGCCACGATAGAAAACTGTTACACTCATGCAACCTCAGTATAAATTCATAAGTTAAGATGGCGCGCTATTCTCAGAAACCAGTGGATCTAAGTCAGTTGCTGCAACAAAGCTCTTTGTTGTCTACCATGCAGCACGCCGATCTGTTGCGCCAACTTAATACCGAATTAGCGCAGTTTCTGCAACTGGATCCATCCGGTTTTTGCAAAATTAGTACCATAAAAGCTGGTCGCTTAGTAATTTTATGCCAATCGCCTGCCTGGGCAACCCGGCTGAAAATGCAAAGAGAGGCCATTCTAGACAATTTCCGCCAGAAAATCTTGCCGGATTTAGCAGGTATCGACATTGAAGTGTCACCCAATACCCAGCTGCAGTATGTCAAAGCGGAAGAAATCAAAACTGAAGGACCTAAAATCTCTGAACAAGCTGCGGTGTATTTACTGGCTTTAGCACAAAACAGTGAAGGTGAGTTAAAGCAGAAACTACAAAGGCTGGCAGAGCTGGCTCAAAAACCTGACTCTGCCCCCAAGACTTAGGCTAATTGTGGCGCTAAGTACGATATTGGCATTTGCGCGTCTTTTTCGAAGCTGACAAATTCCCAGTTCGCCTGATCAGCAAGTACTGCAGACAATAACTGGTTGTTTAAAGCGTGGCCCGTTTTATAAGAACGGAACTCGCCCAGAATGCTGTAACCGGCCATATATAAATCACCGATTGCATCCAGAATTTTGTGTTTGATAAATTCGTCTTCATAGCGCAGACCGTCCTGGTTTAATACCCGGAACTCATCCAGCACTACGGCGTTATCAAAACTACCGCCTAACGCCAGATTATTGGCGCGTAAATATTCAATGTCCTGCAGGAAACCAAAAGTACGGGCACGGCTGATGTCTTTAATAAAAGACGCAGCAGAGAAGTCCAGCTTCATGCGCTGTTTGGTTTCTGAAATCACAGGGTGATCAAAATCGATGGCAAAATCCATACGGAAACCGTGGTGTGGCACAAACTCGGCCCACTTATCACCGTCTTCAACCCGAACTTTTTGCTTAATACGAATAAATTTTTTGGCTTTTTTCTGTTCACTGACACCGGCTTCCAGCAACAGATAAACAAAAGGGTTGGCACTGCCGTCCATAATTGGAATTTCAGCAGAGTCGACTTCGATAAACAGGTTATCGATACCTAAACCAGCCACTGCAGCCATTAAATGCTCAGTGGTGGACAGGCGTACGCCTTCGTCGTTGATCAAACAAGTACACATCACAGTGTCGCCCACTAATTCAGGGCTGACTTTAAAATCAACGATCGGGTTCAGATCGACACGCCGGAATACGATACCGGTATTATCAGGAGCAGGCCGGAGAGTAAGCGTAACCTTTTCTCCCTTGTGTAAACCTACCCCGATCGAGCTGATTGATTTTGCAATGGTACGTTGTTTAATCATATTTTTTCCTGTTCAAATATTGAACAAATCCAAAATGGCGGCGAAGCATAACATAGCTGACCAGCTATGCCAACCTTTAGGCCTTTTGCAAGCTGACTAAAAATTAGTCAGCTTGTTTACGTAAAAACGCCGGAATATCGAAAATATCGATGTTCGCTTGTTTTTCCGCTACAGGTTTACTTTGCACATTCGGTACTTCTAACTGCGCCTGTGACATATCACGGGCGGCGTTACCCTGATGATGAGCATAGCTTGTACCAGCACTACCATAAACGTGCGCTGAACGAACTGGTTCATGACGGTGATTTGGCACCAGGCTGATATCAGGCTTACGCTCTGCACCTATACCTGTGGCCACTACAGTCACACGCAGTTCATCCGACATATCCGGGTCAATTACAGCACCAACGACCACAGTTGCATTTTCTGAGGCAAAAGCTTTCACTGCATTACCCACAGTTTCAAACTCTTCAATGCTGATATCCAGACCAGCCGTGATATTCACCAGAATACCTTTAGCACCTGACAAATCGATATCTTCCAGTAACGGGCTTGAAATCGCTTGTTCGGCCGCTTCTTCAGCACGGTCAGGACCAGATGCACGGCCAGTACCCATCATCGCAGTACCCATTTCTGACATGACAGTACGCACGTCGGCGAAGTCGACGTTAATCAGACCTGGACGAGTGATCAGCTCTGCAATACCCTGCACTGCACCTAACAATACGTTGTTAGCCGCTTTAAACGCATCCAGCAGGCTGGTGCCTTTGCCTAAGACTTTTAATAACTTGTCGTTAGGAATAGTGATCAGTGAATCCACATGTTTTGCCAGTTCAGCAATACCTTCGTCCGCATAAGCTAAACGCTTTTTGCCTTCGAACGGGAATGGCTTAGTCACAACAGCAACAGTCAGAATCCCCATTTCACGGGCAACTTCAGCTACTATTGGGGCAGCACCAGTACCAGTACCACCGCCCATACCGGCAGCGATAAAGATCATATCTGCGCCTTGCAGCGTTTTCTTAATGGTTTCACGGTCTTCTTCTGCAGAACGACGACCCACTTCAGGGTTAGCACCAGCGCCTAAACCTTTAGTCACGCCAGCACCCAGTTGCAGAGTCATATGCGCAGAAGAGTTACGCAGCGCCTGCGCGTCCGTATTGGCAGCAATAAACTCAACACCTTCAATGTTGCTTGCAACCATATACTCAACAGCGTTACCGCCACCACCACCAACACCTATTACTTTAATTACAGCTTCTTCGCTGTGGCTTTCCATTAACTCAAACATAGCTCTCTCTCCGTTTTAGTACGCTTACTCAAAAAGTTAAAATTCGCCTTTAAACCAGCTGGTGAGTCGTTTCACCATGCCGCCGACTGACTCGCGGGCAGCAACAGCTTTTTTTTGCTGGGTCCGCATGTCTTTTCCATAAATCAATAACCCCACTACGCTGGCGTAGGCCGGGTCCTGTACATATTCTTTTAAACCGCTGATGCCAATCGGATAACCTAAACGCACCGGCATCTGGAAAATATCTTCGGCAAACTCAATGGCACCTTCCATTTTGGCGGTCCCACCGGTCAGCACTATGCCTGCGGCAATTTGCTCTTCCAGACCACAGCTGCGAATTTCTTCCAGCACCAGTTCAAATAATTCCTGGTAGCGGGGTTCAACCACTTCAGCCAGGGTATGACGTGACATGCTGCGAGCCGGACGACCACCCACGCTTGGCACTTCAATATTTTCTTCTTTACCCACCATACTGCGAAGCGCACAGGCGTATTGCACTTTGATATCTTCGGCATGGCCTAAAGGCGTGCGGAAAATTTTGGCAATATCGCTGGTGACCTGATTACCAGCCACAGGGATCACAGCGGTATGACGTAAAGCACCGTTAGTAAATACCGAAATATCTATAGTGCCGCCGCCCATATCCACAACGCAGACACCCAGTTCTTTTTCATCATCCGTCAGCACTGCATAGCTGGAGGCTAATGAAGAAAAAATCAGCTGGTCGACATGCAGTTCGCAGCGCTCAGCACATTTTTCGATATTTTTTGCCATATCATTGGCGCATGTGATGATGTGAGCCTTGGCTTCCATCCGCACTCCCGACATGCCAATAGGGCTTTTAATGCCTTCCTGCATGTCGACTGAAAATTCCTGTGGCAGTACGTGCAACATGCGACGCTCAGCCGAAATAGGCACTGACTTGGCGGCGTGGATGACGTTAATCACATCTTCAGCTGTCACTTCGGCGTCATTAATAGGCACCATGCCACTTTCGTTCTGACAACGAATATGTTTACCGGTAATACCTAAATACACAGAAGACACGCGGCAATCGGCCATCAGTTCGGCTTCTTCCACGGCGCGGCGCACAGACTGCACCACCAGGTTCAGATCGTTGACACCACCTTTGTCCATACCACGGGCTACATGAGTACCTACACCAACAATACTTAACTGATTGTCAGCGGTAATTTCGCCCACTAAGGCTTTTACCTGTGCTGTGCCTATATCTAAGCCAACGATAAGATCACGTTCTGTCGACTTTGTCATCTTGTTCTCTTTGTTCTGGCGCTTCGACCCAACGTACAGCGACGCCTGTGTCATAACGCAAATCAACTTCGGCAACTGCCTGAGTTTTATGTTTACTAATCACAGGGTACAAATCGATAAACCGCTGCACCCGCTTTGCCGTATCTTCACGGCCCAGAGTCAATTGAATGCCCTCTGCTAAATTCAGTTGCCAGGCCTGACGGGCTGACACTGTGAGTCCTGTTGCCATATGCTGATGGACGGTCAGCATCTGATTCAATTGATTGAACATGGTCAGTGCATCCTGCTCGGCCCCGTCCGGACCTTGTAACTTTGGCAATGGCTGTTTTAGTTCAGCCACAGGAGCGACAAAGAGTTGACCTTGTTGATTGAGTAAATATTGGTCATTCCATACCGCCACTGGCTTATGTTCAGTCACCACCACCACGAGCGTATCAGGCCATTGTTTGCGCACGGCAGCCTGAGCGACCCAGGGTTGTTGCTGCAGAAACAGCTGCACCTGATCCACGTTCAAATTAAAAAAGTTACCCAGATACTGTTGTTGCAGCTTTTGGTTTAACCCTGCCGCTTCGATCTGAGAAAAATCGCCATAAACCTTCACTTGCTGGATAGGCGCACTTTGTTGATCCTGGCTCCAGAGCCAGATCTGATAACCTAACCAGCTGACAAACCAGACGGAAAAACAGAAAAACACCACACCAGCCCAAAAGGCTTTGTTCGCAGGTGTTGTTACTGTTTTGCCGTTTTTAGTCATAAGGTCTGTTCTAAAATCTGTAAAACTAACTGTTCAAAACTCAAACCTGCTGCTTTGGCGGCCATTGGCACCAATGACTTTTCTGTCATGCCCGGCACAGTATTCACTTCCAGCAGATAAAAATTACCCTGCTCATCCAGCATCGCATCCACACGGCCCCAACCTGAAGCCCCCACAGCAGTAAAAGCAGACGCTGCTGCACGCTGCAACAAGGCTGTCTGTTCGGCTGTTAAAGGCGCAGGACAAAGGTATTCAGTGCTATCGGACTGATACTTGGCTTCGTAATCATAAAAAGAGCGGGGAGTACGCATTTCAACGACTGGCAGAGCCTTACCATTGAGCACAGTCACGGTAAATTCGCGGCCCTGGATCCATTGTTCTACCAGCACATCAGCATCGTACTTAGATGCCACAGCCAATGCCTGTTCCAGCTCTTGTGCAGTGCTTGCCGCACTCATGCCAATACTGGAACCTTCATTCGCTGGTTTCACCATCACTTTACCAGCTAATTGCTGCAAAATATCCTGATAATTCAGTTGTTTCCCAGCTTCAGCCACTAAAAACCTAGCAGTAGGCAAGCCTTGTGCCTGAAACAGCCATTTGCAGCGGATTTTATCCATCGCCAAAGCTGAACCTAAAACACGACTGCCGGTATAAGGCAAGCCCATCAACTGCAATGCGCCCTGCATAGTGCCGTCTTCACCACCCCGGCCATGCAGCACTATAAATACGCGGTCAAAACCCGCAGCAGTTAAAGCACTTAACGGCTGATCTTTAGGATCAAAAGCATGGGCGTCGACACCTTGCTTTTGCAGAGCAGCTAAAACTGCAGCACCAGAACGTAGCGACACTTCACGTTCTGCCGAGGTTCCACCCAACATCACCGCCACTTTGCCAAATTTGCTGCTCATACTTCAAGCTCCCTCGTTTGGTTTTAATGCAGAAATTGCTAATTTAGTTGCCGCCAGTTGTTTGGCCAGCGCGCCTATATTGCCAGCGCCCTGAGTCAGCAGCACATCACCATCCTGCAACACATCCGCTAAAGCTGCAGGTAAGTCGGCTGGAGTCGCCACATAAATAGGGTCCAGCTGACCACGAGCGCGGATAGAGCGGCATAAACTGCGGCTGTCGGCGCCCGGAATAACGGCTTCGCCTGCGGCGTAGACTTCAAGCAATAACAATAAATCGACAGACGACAACACCTTGGCGAAGTCTTCGTATAAATCACGGGTTCTGGTGTAACGGTGTGGCTGATAAGCCATGACTATACGACGCTCTGGCCAGGCGTTACGCGCTGCAGCTAAAGTAGCCGCAACTTCACTTGGATGGTGGCCATAATCATCCACCAGCAGCACTTTACCGCGGCCTGTTTCAAACTCGCCATACTGTTCAAAACGACGGCCTATACCTTCGAATTTTTGCAGTGCAGCCAAAATAGAATCCGTGGCTATGCCTTCATCTTTTGCTACAGCAAAAGCTGCGGTCGCGTTTAATGCATTGTGACGACCGGCTAAATTCAGCTCGATTTGGCTGGCAACACCTTCTTTGTCGGTGATAACAAAATGGCTTTGGGTACCGGTTTGGCCGAAGTCACTGATCACATAATCTGCATCTTCACTAAAACCATAGGTAATAACAAAACGACCAATTTGTGGGATCAGCTCACGCACTACCGCATCGTCGATGCACATCACGGCGACACCATAAAATGGCAGGTTATGGCAAAACTCCAGATAGGTGGCTTTCATTTTTTCAAAGTCACCCTGATAAGTTTCCATATGATCAGGTTCGATATTGGTGATCACAGACGCCATAGGCTGTAAATGCAGGAAAGAGGCGTCGCTTTCATCGGCTTCAGCAATTAAATAGCGGCCAGCACCAAGACGGGCATTGGTACCAGCAGAATTCAGTAAACCACCAATAACAAAAGTAGGGTCAGTGCCAGCTTCCGCAAAAATAGAAGCTATTAAACTGGTGGTAGTGGTTTTGCCATGGGTACCGGCAATAGCAATGCCATGGCGGAAACGCATCAGTTCGGCCAGCATTTCAGCGCGGCGCACCACCGGAATACGGTGTTCTATCGCAGCAGCTACTTCCGGATTATCGGTTTTTATCGCACTGGAGACCACCACTACGCTGGCACCTTCAATGTTCTCTGCCTTATGACCAATCACAATACAGGCGCCTAACGCAGCTAAGCGGTCAACCACAGGGTTTGGCGCTATGTCCGAACCTGAAACTTTATAACCTTCATTCACTAAAACTTCGGCAATACCACCCATACCAGCGCCGCCGATGCCCACAAAGTGGATCCGCTCGACACGACGCATAGCATTTTTCTTTTGTTGTTTTGTATTGCTCATTTAGCCTTACCTGTAACTTCACCACAGACTCTTACAACTTGTTCTGCGGCATCATCTATTGCTGTTCTGCGGGCATTATTTGCCAAATGACGCAGCGCACTTTTGTCCTGTAACCAGGACTGAAGTAAAGGCAACAAAGCACCTTTACTGAATTCGTTTTGTGGCAACAAGACTGCCCCTTGTTTTTGCACTAACCAGCTGGCATTGGCCGTCTGGTGATCATCAATAGCGGATGGCAAAGGCACAAAAACTGCCGCCACCCCGGCACAAGCCACTTCAGACACTGTTAAAGCACCGGCACGACAAATCACCAAGTCAGCCCAGGTATAAGCTGCAGCCATATCTTCAATAAAAGCACTGGCACTGGCTGCTAATTCAGGTAAAGCGGCATAAGCCTGCTGCACCTGAAGCTCCATGCTTTTACCGGTTTGATGCCGTATTTCCAGCGCGCCAGTGTTGGCTGCCTGAGCAAAAATGCCAGGTAACTGTTGATTAAACACCTGAGCACCTAAACTGCCACCTACCACTAATACTTTTAAGCTGTCACCTGGCGCCTGCAGTTGCTTTTGTGTCGATACAGCCAGTACTTCAGCACGCACCGGATTACCTACCACCAGTCTGTCTTTGCGATCGGCAAAAGCTTGCGGAAAGGCCACCAGGACTTTATGGGCAATACGGGCTAATAACCTGTTGGTGGTGCCAGCGACTGCATTTTGTTCATGCACTATCAAAGGCTTACCCGCTAACCATGCAGCTAAACCACCAGGGCCACTGGCATAACCACCAAACCCTAACACCAGATCAGGGTTCAATTTCCTGACTAAAGCACGGGCCTGACTGATGGAGCGCCATAACATCAGCGGCGCTTTCAGCAAGCTTTTTAAACCTTTGCCACGTAAACCGGCCACAGCAATGCTATGAAATGGAAAACCAAACTGCGGCACTAAAGTCGCTTCCATCCGATCTGCTGTACCCAGCCAGTGAATGTTCCAGCCTTGTTGCTTTAATAGTTCTGCCACAGCTTTTGCCGGAAAAATATGACCACCAGTGCCACCCGCCATAATCAGCGCTGTTTTTTGCTCTTGGTCAGCAGTCTGAATCAGCTCAGGCATGAGGACCTCCGCTAATGGCATGTCGACCTTTCAATCGCACTTCAAAATCAATTCGCAGCAACAAAGCTGCGGCCACCATCATAATAATTAAGCTACTGCCGCCCGAACTGATAAAAGGCAAAGTTAAACCTTTGGTTGGCAAAACACCGCTCGCCACACCAACATTAACGCAGGTTTGAAAACCTATCCAAATCGCCAGTGCATAAGCTAAAAAGCCATGAAAACTCATGCCCTTAAACAAAGCTTTGTTACCAATCCATAAAGCGCGGCTGACCAGTAAAAACAGCAGGCTTAAAATGACAAAAACACCCACCAGGCCAGTTTCTTCTGCAATCACAGCAAAAATAAAGTCGGTATGAGCTTCCGGTAAATATTCCAGCTTTTGTACGCTGTTGCCGAGGCCCTGCCCAAACCAGCTACCACGGCCAAAAGCCATCAACGATTGGGTCAACTGGTAGCCGTTACCAAAAGGATCAGCCCATGGATCTAAAAAGGAGGTGACACGACGCCAACGGTATTCGCTGTACACAATCAACACACCAATAGCGGCCAAACCTGTGAAAATTAAGCAGAAAAACTGCCATAACTTAGCACCGGCCAAAAACAGCAACACCACCGCAGTGGCAAACATCACAATCACTGTGCCCAGATCAGGTTGCATCAACAGCAATACCGCCAGCACAAACAAAACAATCAGTGGTTTGATAAAACCCTTAATGTTTTCCCGTACTTCTTCATGGCGACGCACCAGATAACTGGCCAGATAAACAAAAAAGAACAATTTGGCGGGCTCAGCCGCCTGAATATTAAAAGGACCAAGCGCCAGCCAGCGGGTTGAACCATTCACGTTGCGACCAAACAACAACACAGCAATCAGCAATGCCAGCGCCAGCATCAGTAATAAAATATTGGTGTTGTGCCACCAGGATACAGGCACATTCAGCACCACATAAGAGGCGCCTAAACCAATTACCAAATACACCAGATGACGGATAGTAAAATGCATAGGGTTGTCATATAGACGTTCGGCCACAGGCACTGAAGCACTGGTCACCATAATAATGCCAACGCAAATCACCAGCGCCAGCAACACCAGAAACAGCTTGTCGTAGCTGTTGGCTTCATCACGTTGCCACCACAAAGCTATTGCTTCGCTGGGTGAAGGCATTAGGTTCATCAGCATTTGCTTCATAACCACACCTTCTGCACAGCAGCAGTAAATTGCTGACCACGGTCTTCGTAATTTTTAAACATATCCAGGCTGGCACAGGCAGGTGATAACAACACCAGATCCCCTGCTGTTGCCAGCTGAGCAGCAGTTTTTACTGCGGCCATTAAATCTCTCACTTCAAAGCTGCCTGCTTTGAGTGCAGCAATAGCGTGACCGTCCTGACCTAAAGTGATTAAGTGATCCACATCAGTATTTAGCACTGCGCCCAATTCAGTGAAATCAGCGCCTTTGCCATCACCACCCGCTATTAAAATCAATTTGCCTGTCACTTCAGCTCGTAAACCTGCAATAGCAGCCAGGGTAGCGCCCACATTAGTTGCTTTGGAGTCATTCACCCAACGCACAGCTTTATGATCCGCCACTAATTGGCAACGGTGTGGCAATGAGCTAAAGGTTTTAAGGGCTTGTACTAAGCCTTCCCTGCTGGCACCTGCTGCTAAAGCCAAAGCGCAACTGACCAAAGCATTAAACTGGTTATGCAGGCCCACTATGGTCATGTCACGCACAGGCATTAAAGGCAAACCTGCAACCTGCAACCAGCTTTCGCCCTGCAGCTGCACGACACCGTAGTCTGCACCCGCTAAATCAATAGCCAGAGCAGGAACTGCAGCTTTTGGTGTGGTCAACTCATCGGTTTTATTGTAAATCGCCAGTTGTGTGCCCTGATACACCCTTTGCTTGGAAGCAGCATAAGCGGCCATAGTGCCGTATCTGTCCATATGATCTTCAGTCACATTGAGAATACAGGCGGCTTTGCTGCGTAAAGAAAAAGTGGTATCCAACTGAAAACTGGACAGCTCCAGTACAAAAACGTCGGCATCACTTTGCAGCGCATCCAGAATAGGTAAACCGATATTGCCTGCAGCTACAGCATGTAAGCCTGAACATTGCAGCATATGGGCAGTTAAACTGGTGACAGTGGATTTACCATTGGCGCCGGTAATGGCCAGCACTGGCTTGTGGTTTTGCAGTGCAAACAGCTCTACATCACCAATCAGCAAGGCGCCCTGAGCTAAAGCAAAACGTATAGCCGGATGTTTAGGATCTAAGCCTGGGCTGACCACTAGAACATCCATATGAGCTAAACGGTTGGCATCCAGTTCACCTAAATAAATACCGTCCACTTTGTCTGCCGGAATTTGATCCAGTCCTGACACTTTTAAGCGGGTATCCATTAGCACTGGTTTCACGCCTTGTTTCAGCAAAAAGCGCACTGTGGCCAGACCTGAAAGGCCTAGTCCTATCACAGCAACACGTTTTCCCTGGAACAACTTAGCGTTCATTTTTTATCTCAGTTTTAAAGTAGCTAAACCAATCAGCACAAAAATGACTGACAAAATCCAGAACCGCACAATAACGCGCGGCTCGGGCCAGCCTTTTAATTCGTAATGGTGGTGAATAGGTGCCATGCGGAAAATACGCTGACCACGCAATTTGTACGAACCCACCTGCAAAATTACAGATACGGTTTCCATCACAAAAACACCGCCCATAATAAAGAGCACTATTTCCTGACGGACTAAAATGGCAATCACACCTAATACAGCACCTAAAGCTAAAGAACCTACATCGCCCATAAAAACCTGAGCTGGATAGGTATTAAACCAAAGGAAACCGAGACCTGCGCCGACTAGCGCAGCACAAACCACCACCAATTCGCTGGCATGAGGCAAATACGGAATATTCAGATAGTTGGCAAAATTCACGTTACCGCTGGCATAGGCAATAATGGCAAAAGCAAAAGCCACCATAATGGTTGGCACTATGGCTAAACCGTCCAAACCGTCGGTTAAGTTCACTGCGTTGCTGGTACCTACCAGCACGAAGTAACACAAAGCAATGTAGATAAAACCCAGCTGTGGCAGTACATCTTTAATAAAGGGCACTACTAAACTGGTTTCAACCGGGCGTTCAGCTGTGGCATACAGAAAAAATGCGATAGCGATGGCAAACAAGGATTGCCAGAAGTATTTCCATTTGGCGATTAAACCTTTTGGATCTTTGCGAACCACTTTGCGGTAGTCGTCAATAAAACCAATCCAGCCAAAGCTTATCAGCGTGAAAATCACCACCCAGACGTATTTATTGCCAAGGTCAGCCCACAGCAGAATACTGGCCAACACCGAAGCTAAGATCAGCAACCCGCCCATAGTAGGGGTGCCTTTTTTCGAGAAGTGACTTTGTGGGCCATCATCCCGTACCGTCTGACCAATTTGCAGTTGTTGTAACCTGGCGATCAGCTTGGGACCAAAATACAGGCTCAGCATTAAGGCCGTTAAAATACCCAGAATAGACCTGAAGGTCAGGTAACTGAATACGTTAAAAGCATTGATATATTGAGTTAAATACTCGGCTAACCACACTAACATGAGCTGATCTCCTGCTGACATCTTTCTAGCAAGTCCTGCACGACCAATTCCATTTTGGCGCTGCGCGAACCTTTGACCAGTACTGTGCTACTCGACTGTTCATCAAGGATCGGGCTTAACTTTTGGATCAGTTGCTGACGGGAACTAAAATGGGCCCCTTGGCCGTTAAATAAATCACTGGCGCTCTGTGATAACACACCCAAGGTGAATAACAGATTAATTCCTTTTTGTTTGGCGTATAAACCTACTTCTTCATGGTACAAACGGGCATCAGCGCCCAATTCACCCATATCGCCAAACACTAATACTCTGAAGCCAGGATAAGTGGCTAACAAATCGATAGCCGCCTTAGTGGATTCAGAGTTCGCGTTGTAGGTATCGTCAATCAGACGTAATTTGTCGCTGGCCTGAGTGACATTAATCCGGCCTTTGACCGGTTTCATCGCCGCTAAACCTAATTGCACATCAGTCAGGCTGGCACCTAAGGCCAAAGTCGCAGCGGCTGCAGCCAGCGCATTAGCCACATTATGTTTGCCAGGTAACACCAGCTGAATAAAAATACGGCCTTGCGGGCAGACTAAGTCAAAACTGGCGCAACCCTGTTCATTCAGCACTATATGTTCAGCAGTAAAATCTGCGGCCTGAGTGCTGCTAAAGGTCAACACCTTTTTATTCTGTAGGCGTTTTAACCAGTAATCAGAGAATTCACTGTCCAGCGGCACTATGGCAACACCAGCAGGGCCTAAAGAGCCATAAATTTCGCCTTTAGCGCGAGCCACACCAAACAAGTCACCAAAACCTTCCAGATGGGCTGCCGCCACATTGGTGATAATAGAAACTTCAGGTTTGACCAAAGAGGAGGTATAAGCGATTTCACCTAAATGATTGGCGCCCAGTTCCATCACAGCGTACTGATGCTGCTCTGTTAAACGTAATAAAGTGAGAGGCGCGCCTATATCGTTGTTAAAGTTACCGGCAGTCGCCAGCACATTGCCAATACGATCCAAAATGGCAGCCATCATTTCTTTGACAGTGGTTTTACCCACACTGCCGGTCACAGCCACAGACTTAGGATTGACCTTTTGCTTTACGGCTGCCCCTAAAGCACCTAAAGCTAAACGGCTGTCGGCGACAATAATTTGCGGCACTGCGACATCCAACTGCTGCTCAACAATTAAAGCGACTGCGCCTTTGCTGACCACATCAGCAGCAAACTGATGACCATCAAAGTTCGGGCCTTTTAAGGCAATAAACAAATCGCCCTGATTAATATTGCGGCTGTCTGTGCTGACGCTGTTGATCTGAATATCAGCGCCAACCAATTGTCCCTGCACTAGCTGTGCTATTTCTTTTGTTTGTAAAGGGATCATAACGCAGTCTCCGTTACCAGTTGTCGAACAAAAGCACGTTCGTCATATGGCAAAACTTCATGGCCAATGATTTGATAATCTTCATGGCCTTTACCGGCGATCAACACCAGATCACCAGCTTTGGCTTGTTCTAATGCGCTGCGTATGGCCGTTTTACGATCGGTGATCAACTGATACTGGCCAGCAGTGCAGCCTGCCGCTATATCCAGACAAATCGCTTTCACATCTTCAGTGCGTGGATTGTCAGCGGTAATAATGAGTTGATCCGCTAAACGCTCTGCAATAGCGCCCATTAGCGGTCGTTTGCCTTTATCTCTATCGCCACCACAACCAAAGACCACCCAAAGCTGGCCCTGACAATGGTTGCGAACTGCAATTAATGTTTGTTCCAGCGCATCTGGCGTATGGGCGTAATCCACCACAGCCATCACCTTACGGCCTGGTTGATAAAACTGTTCGATGCGGCCCGGCACGCTGCATAGTTGTTGTGCTGCCACAACTAAAGTGTCAAAGCTATGACCCAGCTGCAACATAGCCCCCATGGCCGCCAAAACGTTTTGAATATTAAATTCACCCAGCACTTTAAGCTGTAATTGCTGCTGTTGGCCTAAATGGCTGCTTAAGCGGAACTGATAACCCAGCGGGGTAATTTCCAGTTGGTCGTAGGCCAGATATTCGCTATAGCCCACACAGTCTGTTAACTGACCATAAGCCAATACAGGCAGAGTGCAGTCAGCAGCCAACTGACGACCAAAATCGTCAGAGACATTAATCACAGCTTTTTTGGCTAAATCTGGCTTAAATAACAAAGCCTTAGCTTCGCCGTAAGCTTGCATAGTACCGTGGTAATCCAGATGATCGCGGGTTAAATTGGTAAACACAGCCACTTCAAACTGCAAACCAGCCACACGCTGTTGCACTAAAGCATGAGAAGACACTTCCATCGCAACCAGCGCTTTGCCTTTGGCCGCTTCAGTCGCCTGAATACGGTGAAGAATACGGTGAATATCCACCAGATGAGGTGTGGTGTTATTCAGTGCCGTCAGATTGCGGTAATCGCCATAACCTAAAGTACCAATCACAGCGGCTTGTTGCTCTAGCAGCACAGCCAACTGATTAACAAAAATCGCCGTGCTGGATTTGCCGTTGGTGCCGGTAATACCTACAAGTTGCTGTGCCTGATGCGGATAAAAAGTTGCAGCCAAGGCTGGCAACAGTTCAACCAAATCAGGTACAACCACAATACGTTGATCATTCAGCGCGCTCTGAGTGTCGGTCAACACCAGCGCCGCACCAGCAGCTAAAGCTTTTTCAATAAACTGATTGCCATGAGTCTTGGTGCCCGGCAGAGCTAAAAACACATCGCCGCTTTGCACTTCCAGACTATTGATGCGTAAATTCTGTAACGGCAAAGCAGCCACAGCAGTGGGCAGCTCAATTGCAAAAGGTGTCAGCCATAGCTGAAGTGAGTTAGCCGGCATTAGGCACCTCACTGATTTTGCTGATACGGCTGTCGTTGGCATCAGGCGCAATATTCAGTAACTGCATAGCAGCGCCCGACACAGCAGAAAACACAGGAGCAGCAACTTCACCGCCGTAATAATAATCACCACTTGGTTCGTTGATAATAACCACAACTGCAATGCGAGGATCAGAAATAGGAGCTACGCCAGCAAAAGAACCAATATAGTCATCGCTGTAACCACGGATACCGGCTTTTTTCGCCGTACCTGTTTTACCACCTACTCTGTAACCCGGCACTGCTGCTTTTTTTGCACTGCCACCTGGGCCAACCACAGCTTCCAGCATAGCGACCATATTGTCGGCATGTTGTTCGCTGATCACCCGCTCACCTTGTGGCTTTTTCGTGGTTTTAAAAATAGATAATGGGTAAGCCACACCACCATTGGCGATGGTGGCGTAAATACGTGCCAGCTGGACCGCATTCACAGTAAAGCTATAACCAAAGGATACTGTGGCTAAAGCGTGTTCGCCCCAACGACGTTGTTCACGTAACACACCCGAAGTTTCGCCTGTCAGGCCTAAACCTGTTTCTGAACCCACACCCATTTTGTAATACATATCAAGAAATTTGTCGGTGGGCATACCTAAAGCTAAACGGGTGACCCCTATGTTACTGGACTTGCGCATGATGCCGGTCAGGTCCAGATCTCCATAACCATTGACATCACGCACCAAGCGGCCACCAATACGTACAGGGCCATAACCTGTAGAGATCACTGTGTTCATAGTGGCAGTGCCATTTTCCAAAGCGGCTAAAACGGGCAAGGGTTTAATGGTGGAACCTGGCTCGAAGGTATCTGTGATAGCACGGTTGCGGTATCTGTTGCTGTCAGCATTTTTTCTGTTGTTTGGGTTGTAGGAAGGTGCATTAGCCAACGCCAGCACTTCACCGTTATGCACATCAACCACCACTACAGAGCCTGAAGTAGCACCAAACTGCATCACAGCTTTTTTCAGCTCACGGTAAGCCACCGCCTGAATACGCTGGTCAATACTCAGCTGAATATTGTTTGACGCCTGACCATCAGTTTGTGACAGGACTTCAACTTCACGGCCTTTGGCATCTTTGCGGATGGTTTTTAACGCAGGCTTGCCGGTTAAAACGTCGTTAAACTGACGTTCAATGCCTTCCATGCCCTGATCATCCACATTGGTAAAACCCAGAATGTGGGCAGTCACTTCACCTGCCGGATAATAACGGCGGGATTCCTGCTGAAAGGCTATGCCCGGGATTTTTAACTGTTTGATGTAATCCACAGTAGCAGGACTGGCCTGGCGCTGCAGATAAACAAAACGTTTGGAATCATCGGCACCAATTTTGTCCGACAACTGCTGCGGGCTGATTTGCAGCATATCAGCCAGCGCATGCCAGCGACGTTCGTCAATTTTATGTCTGTTACGCAGCACCAGTTGTGGATCGGCCCAAATCGATTTGACAGGCACACTGACCGCCAACTCTTCGCCGTTACGGTCTAAAATCATGCCGCGCATCGCAGCGTCAGCTTTTACCCTAAGTGAGCGCATATCACCTTGTTCCAGCAGCATTTCAGGCTCCAGCACCTGTAAATATGCCGCACGGATAATCAGAGCGCTGAATACCGCTAACAAAGACACTATTACAAAAGCAAAACGCCAACTGATGACAGTCGGCTGTTGATTCTTTTTCGCCTGTTTTTTAGGTGCTGCTGGTTTTCTTATCATGGCTGCTGCACCACCACATCTTGTGGGCCACTGGGCCTGACCATATTGAGTTTGTTCGATGCCAGCTCTTCAACCCTGCTGTGCTCGGACAAAGCCCTTTGCTCCAGCAACAAATTGCGCCACTCCATTTCCAGGGTGTCGCGATGTTGCAGTATTTTATCTTCGTACATTGTCAGTTGGCGGTTCATATGAGTGAACTCCACCACAGCCAGAGCTGAACCTAAACAACACAACATCAGCACCAGCAGAAACTTGTGCTGCCAGATATCGCTGATGATCAGACGGTTCAGTTTGATGGCGCTCATGCGGTTTTCTCCGCTATACGTAGCACAGCGCTGCGGGCTCTGACGTTGTTCTCGAGCTCAGCATCCGACGGCATAATAGCTTTGCCAATCAGTTTTAATGGGGTGTACAGGTTCAGTTGGTCCTGAGTCAGAGGCAAACCTTTAGGAATGGCAGCGCCTTTGCTTTTTAAACGCATAAACTGCTTCACCATCCTGTCTTCCAGCGAGTGGAAACTGATCACAGTTAAACGGCCACCAGGTTTTAATACATGTACAGCAGCGTCCAGCGCAGTTTTGATCTGATCCAATTCGCTGTTGATATAAATGCGAATGCCCTGAAAGCTGCGGGTCGCAGGATGTTTTTTCTCTTTGTGGCTTTTGGGTACTACTGTACTGATTAAGCTGGCCAGTTGAGAAGTACGGGTCAGTGGTTGCTCACTGCGGCTGTCCACTATGGCGTTAGCAATACGCCAGGCTGATTTTTCTTCGCCGTATTCACGTAAAACAAAAGTAATGTCTTCGACATCAGCTTTCGCCAGCCAGTCGGCAGCTGAAATACCAGAAGTTGGATCCATCCGCATATCCAGCGGCCCATCACGCATAAAGCTGAAACCTCGTTCAGCGTCATCCAGTTGTGGTGAAGACACGCCTAAATCCAGCAATATACCGTCTACTTTGCCGGTAATTCCGTGGTCTTCAGCAATTTGAGCTAAAGCCGCAAAGGGGCTATGGGTAATAGAAAAACGAGGGTCAGCCAATAAAGGCGCAGCTGCCACAATAGCAGCAGGATCGCGGTCAATACCGTATAAACGGCCTTGTTCTCCTAGTTTAGATAAGATCACTCTGCTGTGACCACCGCGGCCAAAGGTACCGTCGAGATAAATCCCGTCGGGTTTGATGGCTAATCCGTCTATGGTCTCAGCCAATAAGACAGAGATATGGGCGCTTTGATCCATTAGAGTACAAAATCCTGCAGCCGCTCTGAGATCTCGGCGTCGACGGACATATCACGTTCAATTGCCATATCTTCGGCAACACGTTTATTCCACGTCTCTTCGTCCCAGATCTCGAATTTGTTAAGTTGTCCGACTAAGCGGATGTTTTTTGTCAGGCTGGCATGGCTTCTTAGTGGCGCAGGTAATAGAATGCGGCCGCTTTTATCCATGTCACAATCCGACGCGTGGCCTATCAATAAACGTTTAAAGCGCAACTCTTGTGGGTTCTGGTTGGATAAACGCTGCAATTGCTCTGCAACCTCTTCCCATTCAGGCAGTGGATACAGCAGTAAACAAGGATCTTTGGTGTGAATAGTACAAACCATGGCTCCTTCGGCATCAGCAAATAAGGTATCGCGGTAACGCGTTGGAAGCGCTAACCGACCCTTATCATCTAATGTTAAAGAAAACGACCCACGGAACATGTTAATCCCACTTCATTGTTGTTTGATCCTGATATTTGATCCACAAATACCCACAATTTCCCACTGATGTACAGTTTAGGGCCGCAGAAGAAAGCTTGTCAAGGTGAAAACCCCTTTGTTTGATCATGTCAGATCCAGTAAAAACGCGGCTTAGCGCGAAGATCCTGATTTCTGTGGGAAAAAGTGGAAGAAAAAAACCACAAAATAGTTTGAAATTTTTTATTTAGTTACGCATAACTCAATGATTCAGACTAACGACCAGCCGCATGCGACCAAGGAGCTGTTACCAAACTGATAACAGCGCTTTTTCCGTGCGGAAGTTCTCAATAACCTTATGATTTTATTTGATAAAAACTGACATACCACCAAAGGACTCCAGAAGCGCTGGCTATAAACGATAATAACTGCAAAAGCTTCTCAGTTTCGGATTAAGACAAAAAAAGCAGAACAATACGCGGTTAACTATGAGACACAGCCAATAAAATAAAACTCCTCAGAGTAAGCAAGCACTTACAACAGAGATGAAAAAGCCCTGGCAGTGATTAGAGCTCCAGGGCTCAAAACAGGGAAATCAGCGACGCACTGCAGAAGCGGGTCGGGCTAACTGAAAAATATCAGCTGCTACCCTGCTGTACCCTGAACCACCAATACGACTGATTAAATCCATTTTCTGAGGATCAGGCATGCCATTGGCATCCAATAACGAAGGATTGATATACAGAGCCAGCACTTGTGCAAAAATCACTTCGCAGCTTGGATTTTCAGGTGGGTAAGGTTGCAACTTTGCCAGCCGGCATTCCAAAGCCACAGGAGCCAAAGCCACCCGCGGCACTTTGATTTGACTGGACGCGGCCTGTTCAAGGCTGGCAAGTTCAAATTCACTTTGATCAGCAGGTACAGCAGCCGCACTGATATTCATTTCATTCGCCAATGCATAAGGCACCAGATTCACGACAAAATCATGAGTGGCTTCAATATTTAAGCTGGTGTCTTTGCGGCTGCCATCGGCTTTATGCTGGGTGGAGATCATCAAAGTGGGTGGCTGATCTGTCACCATCTGAAAAAAGCTAAAAGGTGCTAAGTTCAATACACCGTCCGCAGACAAGCTCGATACCCAGGCAATAGGACGAGGGGTAATAGTGCTGGTTAACAGCTTATAAGCAGCTGAAGGCTCCAGTTGCTGCAAATTAATCCACATTAATAAAGACTCCAAAAATATAAAATGAACCCCAACACAGCAGCTCCCGCTATCACCCGCATCAACCCCTGCTTCGCTACAAACAAGGCAATAGCCGCCAGTACAGTGATACATACTGCTTGCCAATCGATGGCCCCAGAAAAACCAGTTGGCCACACCACATGGTAGGCAAAAAACAGCGCTAAATTAACAATAACCCCGACGACCGCAGCACTAATTGCAGTTAATGGTGCAGTGAGCTGTAACTTGCCTTGAGTGGATTCCACCAGCGGGCCGCCTGCAAGAATAAAAATAAAGGAAGGTAAAAAGGTAAACCAGCTCACCAGAAGCGCGGCTGTAATTCCCGCCAGCAGCATCAAATCAGGCCCAAAGCTGGCCTCTACATAAGCCCCAACAAAAGCGACAAACACCACCACCATAATCAGCGGACCTGGTGTGGTTTCCCCTAAAGCCAGGCCATCCATCATCTGGCCTGGAGTTAGCCAGCCAAATTTATCGACAGCGCCCTGATAGACATAAGGCAGGACTGCATAAGCTCCGCCAAAGGTCAGTAAGGCTGCTTTGGTAAAAAACCAGCTCATTTGGGTCAGTTGATGCTGCCAGCCCAAACTCAGGGTCAATGCCAGCATAGGCACAATCCAAAGCACTAAACCGCAAGCCATCACAACCACAAAGCGGCTCCAGCGAAATAACGCATGTGAAGGAGTGGGTGTTGTATCGTCAATTAATGCCGGACCATAACTTTGTTGTGTTGCGCTGTGGTTGTCTTGTGAAAACACTGCAGGCGCAACTTTACTGCCGATAAAACCAATCAAAGCAGCAGACAAGACAATAAGCGGAAAAGGCAGTTTGAAGGCAAAAATAGCTACAAAAGCGGCAACGGCTATAACCCACAGCAGCGGATGCTTCATCACCCGCCCACCGATACGCCAGGCGGCATGCAGCACTATGGCGGCTATCGCAGGTTTAATGCCATAAAACAAAGCAGCCACCCATGGGTGCTCGCCATACACCAGATAACCCCAGGACAGCAGCACCAACAACAGCAAAGACGGCAGAATAAATAACAAACCCGCTATGATTCCACCCAGAGTGCGATGCATCAGCCAGCCTAAATAAGTGGCCAATTGCTGCGCCTCAGGACCAGGCAACAGCATGCAATAATTCAACGCATGCAAAAACCGGCCTTCACTGATCCAACGGCGTTTTTCTACCAGCTCGTTATGCATCAGGGCGATCTGCCCTGCAGGCCCGCCAAAGCTGATACAACCCAGCTTTAGCCAAAACCAGAAGGCTTGCCAAAAGGGGATACTGATCGATGGTGATGGCTTTGTGGGCGTCATAACAGCTCATTGCAAGGAAAGAACAGGCAGAGGTTAACAAAATTCAGCTGAAGCTTGCTACCTTGCCTGAGTGAATACAAACAAAGTGTCTGTCTGCAACTTACCTCATCACCAGCTCAGCAGAGTCAGAATGCTCCTTTCCAACCAGTTGTAGCAATTGGTTGGCCCTGCAGGACCAGCTATGACGAAGCAAAGCTTCGGATTGAGCTATTTGCTCAGGTTTGTGTTCATCCAATCCCAGTTGCAATAACTCTGAGGCCTGATGAAAACCGTATACCCCCTCCGCAGGGCTGAATTGCTGCTCAAGAAAACTATTGTGCCGCGTTAATACAGCAGTGCCAGCCGCCAGTGAGGTCAACAGCCTCTCATGCAATCCGGCGCTGAAACCAGGGTGATCATGCAAAACAAACTGACTACGGCTAAACAATTGCTTTAACTCTTGCCAGGTCATACTACGTAATATCAAATGAGAGCTTGCTCCAACCTCATTCCAGCCCCGCCCGGCAATAGCCAGTTGAATACCCGCTTCTGCAAAGTCGTGTACCAGCTGATTTCTGTTTCGGCCACGTAAAAACAGATCAGCCAGCCGCAAAAAATTCAGAGTATTAGCATCAGCCTCTAGTACACCGCCCTTTTCACCAAAACGAAGTACAGATAATAAGGTCGGCAAACTATCGACTGCCGGGTCCATCAGCAATTCAAGTAATTTGGGGTGCGCTGCGTGCAAAGCTGAAATCTGTGCAGTTTCATCAAAGTAGCTGGCAGGAAATAAAATCCCAACGTCTGTTGCTGGCCTTGGTGCCAGACTGCGTACTTTTGTAGCATGCAGAAACTGTTCAGCGTCAAAACCAAGTCGGGTTAGCCAGTTCACATGACTTTGGTCGACACATAAGAGTTTGAGCCAGGTTTTATGTGCGGCAAAACGCTGATAGTGATGCACCGGATGATCCAACAACCAGCTAAAACAAGGCAACTGATTCAGTGCATCAAGACAACTCACATAATCCAAACCTAAACCATTGATACCGAAAATAAACTTTATATTTTTATTTGCGATAAGGTTATACAAGTGCAGTAAATGCTGTTCATGGCTTTGTTCTGCAGATAAAGGAAACCACAAAACTTCATAGTTCAGTCGACCCAGTTCAATGGCCAGCTCCTGCAAGAAATTACTGGCCACACCATACTGAAATTGTCCGGAAATAATTAATACATAATTGGTTTTCATTGAGCTTTACCTGCCAGAAGGGAAACGCTACAGGCTACATACTCAAAATTTGAGAAAAAATCAGTTGAAACGAGAACTCTATATGTCCTTGAATTCATTTATTTATCCCTGTTTTACACAGGATCGAATTCAAACAAATAAAATACAAAACATCAACATAAATAAAACATGACATCAAATAGAAGGGACAAGCAGCCGCTATAAAAAAGGAATTTATTCAGTAGCAAATGCTGTAGTGAAAGTGACAAGCCACTTCTTACCGATCTTTAACCGGTAAAAAGGGCATGATACAAAGAAGGTGTGAGTTAGCCCGTTAAGCCGGGTTCTGTCGTGGACAATCATTCCTCTAGGACGTACGTCACCGCACGCCTCAAGCAACCTACCCGCCCCCAACGCGGGCCGCGCCAAAGGGGGCCTATTTGGTCTTGCTCCGAGTGGAGTTTACCGTGCCACGAACTGTTACCAGCCGCGCGGTGCGCTCTTACCGCACCCTTTCACCCTTACCTGATCCCCTGCTTGCGCAAGGGCCATCGGCGGTTTGCTCTCTGTTGCACTAGTCGTCGGCTCGCACCGCCCAGGCGTTACCTGGCACTCTGCCCTATGGAGCCCGGACTTTCCTCCCCCTGCTTACGCAGGCAGCGATTGTCTGGGCCAACTCACGGCGCGCATTATAGGGGAATAAGGTTTAATCGCCCAGCTTTAATTCCAAAGCCAAAAAATTAGTCCGCAGCCCCCCAACTTAAGCCCAATTTATACAAGGCGTTTTTCTTTTCACCGTGAATTTCTGCGGTTAAAGCTGCGGCTTTTTTTAGTGGTAATTCGCTCATTAAGAGTTTTAAGGTTTGCTGAGCGGCAGGGTTAATTTCTTCTTCGGCGGCTAAAGTCGGCGCTATCATCAGCACCATTTCGCCCTGACAACGGGCAGGGTCTTCATCCAGCCAGGCTGTGATTTCTGCTGCTGTGCCATAAACAAAGTTTTCAAAAGTTTTTGTCAGCTCTTTTGCCAGTACCAGCTCACGTTCGGCGCCAAAGATTTTTACCACATCTTCTAAGCAGTCTTTGATACGACGGGCGGTTTCATAACAAATTAAGGTGCCCACACCTTGCGGAATAGCGCTCAACACGTTCTGACGTTGCTGGCTTTTGGCTGGTAAAAAACCAATAAAATGGAATTTATCTGTAGGTAAACCAGCACAACATAAAGCACTGATCAAGGCACAAGGGCCAGGAATGGGTACTACCCGTACACCGGCATCCCGGCATAAACGCACCAGGCTGTAACCCGGATCGCTAATCAGCGGTGTGCCTGCATCAGAAATCAAAGCAACATCTTCACCTGCCTGCAATTTTTGCAATAAAGTGGCAGCACGTTGCTTTTCGTTGTGATCATGCAGCGCCAGCATTTTGGCTGAAATACCTAAGTGGCTGAGTAACTTACCACTGTGCCTTGTATCTTCCGCCGCCACCCAGGCGACAGAGCTTAAGGTTTTAATAGCGCGCTGACTGATATCATCTAAATTGCCGATGGGCGTGGCTACTATGTATAAATTTCCGCTTTGTGCAGTCATATGGCGCTTATTCCGTTGTACTTGAATTACTTTGGCTGGAATTCATTGAGCTTAGGCACGGCACTGAGTAAGATACCTGCATGTTTCCTTCATTGTACCTGTGCATTGTGAAATCCAGCAAACTGAAGCCACTTATTCTTTTGGGCAGCGCCATAGCGTTAGCCAGTTGTTCTTCCTCGCCACAACAGGCAGCTCCGGTCAAACGGACGCCTGTAGTCCAGCCTGCCGTTGAGGCTGAAGATGAGGTGGAAATAGTTAAAATCGAAAGGCCTTTGTCCGGCGCCGACTTTATTGAACAGGCGGGCCAGCAACAAGGTTCAGAGCAGCAATGGCAGTTACTGGAAGCGGCCAAAGCGCATTTGCAACAAGGTGAAATTGAACAAGCCTTAGCGATAAGCCGGGTGCTGGCACAACAAGCCACTGCTGAAGTGCAGCAAGCCAATTTATTGCCTTTTTTTCAGGGTCTGATCGCAGCTGATAATCATGAAGATATTCAGAAATTCAGCAGTCAGTATTCGTTAAGCTCATTCAGAGCTGCAGACAAAACTTCTTATTTACAAAGCCTGGCGCAGTATCAGAGCAGCAGAAGAGAGTCGGACAAGGCCGTTAAAACCTACTTGCAATTGTTGGCACTGCAACCGAAGCAAAGTGCGTATCAAAGCGGTTTGTGGCAGCAGTTGGGTATGCTTACGCCGGATCAATTACAAAACCTGAGCCAAAGTGGTGATAACACTACTCAAGGTTGGGCTCAGCTATTGCAGTTACACCAACAGCATTTGGGCAACAGGGCGGCTTTAACTCAGGCGATTAGCAACTGGCAGCAGCAATACCCAAACCTGCCGTCTCTGCAGCAATTACCAGATGAAATTCAGCAATTAAGTGCTGTAGACGCCTTTTCACCTCAAACTATTGCAGTCCTGCTGCCTTTTAGCAGCAACTTCCGCCAGCACGCTGAGGCTATTCAACAAGGCATTCTGGCTGCATCAGCCAACCAGCAAGCCCGTTTGATTTTTATCGACAGCCAGACAGACACTGCGGCACTGCAGCAACAACTGGCCGCTGAACAAGTGGATTTTGTGATTGGGCCTTTGTTAAGAGAGCAAGTGGATGCCATTTCACAGCAAGCCGACTGGACCATCCCTACGCTGTTTTTAAATGGTAAAACCGATTTGGTGCAACAAGCTGCCGATAAGTTTTATTTCTCCTTAAGTGTGGAAGATGAAGCTCATCAAATGGCGATGCTGTTTAAACAGAAAAACTATAAACAGCCTGTACTGATGGCTTCCCGTAACCCGCTCAGTCAGCGTATGGCCGAACAGTTCAGCCGTGACTGGAAACAAATAGCAGGTAAAGAACCTGAAACTTATTGGTTTGCAGATCAAGCAGGCATGGAAAGCACCATTAAGCAGTTACTGGAAACAGCAGCCAGCGAACAGCGTATTCGTGATATCAGCAAACTGGCAGGGGAAAGTGTCAAAGCTGAACCTCATAGTCGTCAGGATATAGATGCCATTTATTTGCTGGCCGACCCGGCACAAACCCGTTTACTGAAACCTTATATAGACGTGTCAGTGGCCCCAACTAAAACAACAGTGCCTGTGTATGCCAGTTCGCGCAGTCATCAGAAATCGGCTGAGTTTACCGATAGGCGCGACTTACTGGGTTTAACTTTTACCGAAATGCCCTGGATGCTCAGTACGGGTCAGCAACTGGAATTCCGTCAACAGTTTGAGCAGCTGTTTCCACAGCAGGATGAAACTCTGCAACGTTTATTTGCTATGGGCTACGACGCCTACCACTTAGTGTACCGTTTAAAGCAGCAGCAACAATTTCCGGCTCTGCGTTATCAGGGCTTAACGGGGAATCTGGCGTTGTCTGCAGGTGGACAGGTTCAGCGACAGTTAACCTGGGGCAAATACAGTAAGGATGGCTTGCTGACCCCACGGACGCCCTGAATGAGCAAAAGCACAGGGCAGTTTTATGAACAACAAGCCTTAGTGTTTTTAGAGCAACAAGGTTTACAACTGGTGCAGCAAAATTACAGTTGTCGCTTTGGTGAAATTGATTTAGTGATGCGCGAGCAACAAAGGCTGGTTTTTGTTGAAGTAAAATTCAGGCGCAGCAACAGCTTTGGTGGTGCTGCTGCAGCTGTCACTTTGAGCAAACAGCAAAAATTGACACGTACAGCTTTGTACTATTTACAACATTCACAAAGTACTGGCCAGCAGCATTGCCGTTTTGATGTAGTGGCCATTACCGAACAGCCGGCAGAGATTCGCTGGATTAAAAACGCTTTTGCAGGAACAGCTAACTAATGCAAGACCATATCAGGCAACTTTTTACTGAAAATATTCAAACCATGATAGCGACAGGCGAAGCTTTGTCTGCGCCTATCGAAAACGCCGCCGTCAGTCTGGTGAACTGCCTGATCAATGGTGGCAAAGTGATTTGTTGTGGTGAAGGTGCGTCTGCAGCTTTAGCCACGCATTTTGCTCAGCTGTTGTTGGATCAGTTTGAAGCAGAACGGCCTTGTTTACCGGCTTTTGCCTTGTCAACCAACAACTCAAGCCTGCAACCAGGCAATCAGGTTAACCCTGATCATCTAGCGCGTCAGGTCCGGGCTTTAGGCCAGACCGGCGATGTGTTGGTGGCGATTTCGATGACGGGCGAAGAACATAATCTGATTAAAGCCGTTGAAGCGGCTTTAACCAAAGATATGACAGTGGTGGCTTTCACTGTAGATAACAGTGGTGAATTGTCTGGTTTACTGGGCAATCAGGATACTGAATTGAAGGTGCCAGCGCACAGACCGGCCCGGGTATTTGAGTGTTATACCTTTTTACTGCATGCGTTATGTGAACTCATCGACATAACTCTGTTTCCGCAACAAGGAGATCTCTGATGTTGAAAAAAATAATGCTGGTGTTACTGACCAGTTGGCTATTACAAGGTTGTGCCGCAGCTGTGCTGGCAGGCGGAGCTACAGCTGTCAAATCAGCGGGCGACCCTCGCACTTTGGGTAGTCAGATTGACGATAAAAGTATTCAAATTAAAGTCACTCGCTTATTGAGTGAAAACCCTGAAACCAAGGACAAAGGCAATATCAATATGACCAGTTACAACGGCATAGTGCTGTTAACAGGCCAGGTGCCGAATGAACGTGTACGTGAAGTGGCCGCTGAACTGTCCAGAGTGGATGGCGTGAAAGATGTGCATAACCAATTACGTGTTGGCAGCGAAATCAGTTTTGGCACTGGCAGCAAAGACAGTTGGCTCACGACCCGTATTAAAAGCAAATTTCTGGCAGATAAAAACGTCAGTGGCTTAAATATCAAAGTAGTGACGGAAAACGGTGAAGTATTTTTAATGGGTTTAGTCAGTCAGCAAGAAGCAGACCGAGCCGTCAACCTGGCGCGTAATGTCGACGGCGTAGCTCGAGTCATTAAAGCCTTTGAATACAAAAACTAGTGAGATATCAGGGTCAGAGCCTAAGCTCTGACCCCAGCAATTCAGCATTCCTGCAAAGCTTTGAGCACTTTCGAATGAAATTCACGGTGTTTCATAATCAGTAATACTAAAACAGAAGTGGCCATAAATAATCTGGGGTCAAGAAACCAGGATAAAGTGGCTAACGAGAAGTAAATTGACCGCAAACCATAGTTAAATGAATGCCCCGCCTGATCGATCACTTTCGCTGTTCTGTTGGCATACAAGGCTTGTTCTTCTGATGTCATTTCGCGGCCATCTGGTGCTGCACCTATCAGCACACCACCAAAGCCATACTGGCGTAATGACCAGGTAAACTGGAAAAAAGCGAAAACATAAATGACTGCCAGAAATAAGATTTTCACCTGCACAGTTTCTTTATTTTGTGCTGTCCATGGAGTCAGGTAACTTAAGACTTCGCTGATGCTGCCGCTTGAGGCCAAAGCCGTTAATAAACCCGCCAAAATCAGCAAGGTACTGGACGCAAAAAAGGATACATTACGCTCCAGCGTTGAAATCAGCGCTACATCAGCCATTTTGTTGTCGCGGTTCAGCATTTGTTTCATCCAGTCATTACGCTTGCGGCGCAGTTCAAAGGATAAACAGCTCAAGGTTTTCGCTTTGCGTTTGGCCACTACTGTGTACCCGACCCAAAGCGACAAAAACCAAATTACAGCTACTAAATCAAGCAAAGTCAGCATAACAAACCTTATTCCAGAGACAATTCAGTTGCCAGTGGCAACCTAAAATAAAAACAAGCACCACCTGTGTCGGCGCGCTGATAACCAATTTCACCACGCATGGCCTTGATCAGATCTTTGCAAATGGCCAGGCCTAACCCTGTGCCAGCCACTTGCCTGCGATCGGATGAATCTGCCTGAGAAAACTTCTCAAATAATCTGGGTTCAAAGCTGTCAGACACGCCCTGGCCCTGATCAATCACAGACACCCTGACTGTTTTGGCGTATAACTCCATAGTCACCCGCACCGAAGCGCCTACAGGTGAATGCCGTATCGCATTCGCCAATAAGTTGGCCATCACTTGTTGCACTCTGACTTCGTCTACTTCCACCCATAAATCATCCTGCTCAGCAGAAAACAATTCAAGCGTCACCTGACGCTGCAAGGCTAAGGGCTGGTTCAAGTCTATCGCTTGTCTGAGCAATTCAGCCAAAGGCCAGAGCCTTAACTTAAACTGCATTTTATTCACGGCCAGCTTTTCTATATCCAGTAAATCGTTGATCAGTTTACCTAACCTCTGACTGTTTTGCTGCGCCAGCATCAACATATGTTGCTGCTTATCGTTCAGCTCACCCAAAGCACCACCCACAGCCAAACCTAAAGCGCCGCTGATCGCAGTGAGGGGTGTACGCAGTTCGTGACTGACAGTAGAAACAAAATCATTTTTTAACTGCTCTACCTTTTTCCGCGCTGAGATATCACGAATAAGCCAGACATGGCGCGCCTGGCCTTGATGCTCTGTGCTGTTGCGTGATAAATCCATCGCAAAAACTTCACCTGTATGGCGCGCTCCCAGCAATTCTATTGCAGTGCCGTCCCCAGGATCCACAGTGGCTAATATATCCGCCTGACCCGAAGCCAAAAGTATACTAAAAGGCCGCCCCGCTAACTGAGCCGGCAAGTAACCAAATACAGTACTGACAGCGCTGTTCACCCGCTCTATAGTACCATCCGGATCTGTGGTGACTATCACATCCAGCACACTGTCCATAATACGGCGTGAGTAGATTTCATTGTCTTGCAAGGCATCGGCAAATAAGGCGCTGCGCCGGTAAGAATAAAGCAGCCAGGCCAGCATCAGACAAAACACAACAGACAAAGATGCTCCGGCTAGACGCCATTGCCACAAGCCCCAGCCTGTAGCTTCCTCCATAAAACGCACAGCAATTTGCCAGTCTGCGCCTTTGATATTTAAATCCAGGATCAAGGCTTCGTCATTGAATAAATGCGAATAACCAAACAACACCTGACCAGAGCCTGCGCCTTTTTCCCTGATCCCGACCTGCACCTGATAACTGTTGGCTTGCTGCAACAGCATCTGATTAAAAGTAGTTAAATCCAGTACTGTGCTGATAATGCCCCAGTAACGGCCATCGTTCAGAAATAACGGCAGCCGGTAGACGTAACCATCCCCGCCCTGAACAAGAGCGACAGGGCCAACTAACCTGGGTTCTTTGTCATCTATCAGTTGTTTAATGTCAGGCCATTGTTGTGGCAAATTCTGGTAGTTCAGGCCCAAAGCCCTTTCATTGCCCTGCACCGGATAAATCAGCGTCAACACATTGTCCGGCGCCAGACCTATATTGCGGATATGTTTGCCCTGCTCCAGCAAACTGTGCAGCAAAAATAACATTTCTTTTTCGGCCAGCTTGCCGTCACTGGCGCGTATATGAGACGCCAGACCCAGGCTCATATACAAAGAGGGGTTTAATTCGGATTCGACAAAAGAACGCAGCTGCCCTGATAAGCCGACCAATTGTTGCAACGCCTGATTCTGCCGCTGCTCCACCAGTTGTCTGGCCTGATACTCGGTAATAATTGCGGCACAACATAAACATAAAAACGGTACTAACCATTGCCAGGGCAACAGCCAGTGAGATTGTTGTTTTAACACATTGCTCTGTTCCATGGTTCATAACCTGTTGAACATCTTCTGGTATCGCCAGTGACTATAACCTATACAGCAGCTATTACTCTATGCCCCCATCACAGAGTGCAACAGAATAAAAGTTGATCCGCTTACTGAGTATCCCGCCCAGCCGTGTTAAACTGCGACGCCCTGACGGCATGACACTGCATCAGTAGAGGAGAGCGCTGTGACTGAATTAATTCTGCAAACCCCGGACGACTGGCACTTACATTTTCGCGATGGCGATATGCTAAAAGAAACTGTGGCAGCCACTGCCCGTTGTTTTAAGCGCGCTATCGTAATGCCCAATCTTGTTCCTCCTGTCACTAATGCTGCAGAAGCTTTAGCTTACAAAGAACGTATTCTGGCCGCCCGTCCAACAGGCAGCAGCTTTGAACCTCTGATGGTGTTGTATTTAACAGACCAAACGTCAGCTGAAGACATCAAAGCCGCCAAAGCCGCAGGTGTAGTCGCCGCTAAATTGTATCCGGCAGGCGCTACGACAAACTCTCACTCTGGTGTCAGCAGCTTAAGCAAACTTTATCCTGTACTGGAAGTGATGGCCGAACAGCAGATGCTGCTGTTGGTACATGGTGAAGTGACAGACAGTCATATCGATATTTTTGATCGTGAAAAAGTCTTTATCGATCAGCATTTAACTCAGCTGATAGATACCATCCCTGGCTTAAAAGTGGTGTTTGAACATATCACCACAGCGGACGCTGTTGAATTTGTGAAAGCAGCACCAGAGCGTGTTGCCGCCACTATCACCCCTCAACATTTATTGCTGAACCGCAACGATATGTTGGTTGGTGGCGTGCGCCCGCATAACTACTGCCTGCCGGTATTAAAACGCCGCACGCATCAGGAAGCCTTGCGTGCTGTGGTTGCCAGTGGCAATACCAAATTTTTCTTAGGCACAGATTCAGCCCCTCACGCGAAACATCGTAAAGAAGCTGCTTGTGGCTGCGCCGGTTGTTACAGCGCCTGGAGTGCCATTGAGTTATACGCTCAGGTGTTTGAAGATTTAGGTTGTTTAGACAAATTAGAAGGGTTCGCCAGCCACTATGGCCCGGACTTTTACAACCTGCCCCGCAACAGCGGTACCATCACCTTAGTGAAACAAGACTGGACAGTACCAGCGGAAATCACCTTACCTGATGGCAGCCCTATAGTGCCGTTTTTCGCTGAACAGCAATTAAGCTGGCAGTTGAAGCAAGGTTTATAAGCGTATCAAGGGGCCGGTTTGGCCCCTTTTTTGTGCTTATTATTTGGCGGAACAGCGCTGATAACAGCCCGGTTCGCGTGGGCAATGGTTACCACGAGAGCAAATCAGCTGGGCTGGTTTATCTAAACTGCGGGCAACCCAGTTAATATTCAAAATATTCGACACAGTCGTTAAAGTAGACCTGATAGCTTTAGGTACTACAGCAGAGCCACCCTGAGTACGACATAACTGTTTTAACTCCTGCGCCATAGTGTCTACATCCATGCCCTGAGCTTCAATAGCCGGATTTAAGTCGATACCGGCACAAAGCACATGGGCATTGCCCGCTAAATCCGACACTTTGGTCGACTCACAACAATAAATCCGTGGCTGTCCCTGCACATCCAAAATAGACAACTGAGCAGAATGTGCCGATTCAGCCGCTTCAAACATACGAAACACAGCCCAGTGCTGACATGGATCTTCCACCTGCCGCATATTGCCCCAGGGCAAAGGAATACCATTGCCACGGTATACGGCCTTCAACTTACCCGGTGTATAGGCATCAAAATAATGCCAATGACTGTAAGGCGACACAGCCGTCATACGGCGCATAGCGACAGAGGCCGACACACCAGCTAAATGGTGTGAACTGATTTCATAGCCTTGTTTATCCAGCAACTGGCGAAACGGCATTTTAGGGCACAACAAAGCACCAGCAAAAAAGCTCGATTCAAAATCACGCCAGGCATGCAAAATATCCTGAGGCGCCACAGCACTGTCGTCCGTCGGCACAGATTCAAAAGCACCACCTACCATCATGCCGCTTTTTACGCCATCTTTGTTATGCAGCACCGCATGGCCAATATGCACCGCCAGCTCGTACTTCAGCCGGGTGGGCCACTGCTGCAGCAACTTATTTAAATGCAAAGTGGCAGGAGGTAAAAAATACGACGTCGGTACGTTTTTCGACAACACGCCCAGCTCGTCCAGTACTTCTTTGGGCGTTTGCTCAAACCAGCAAAGCTTCAAACCAAGCTGCTGTAAGATTTGCATTAAATCTTCCACCGACAAGGGCATACGCTTCAGACCCACTTCTTCAGCAGCCCTTTCCAGCTCGGGGAAGTGGTTTTGATGATGCTCCTGATGCGCCCGGATCAGCAACTGGGCAAACTGACGGCCACTGATGCCGGTTTGTGACAACATCTCTGGGATCGCAATTTGCAGAATATCGTTGGAAAACAAAAAGCCCGGCTCCAGCGCCATACCAGATACGCCGCCCCTGCTGCCTTTTTGTGGTGTGATATCCAGTTGCTGCTCTTCGCCATCCAGAAACCATTCGACTTCTTTTTGAAAAACTTCAGCAATGACCTGCAGCATATCCAGGCTGGGTACCCGCTTTCCGCGTTCAATCATTGATAAATAAGACACTGACGGCGCGTACTCAGAATTCACTCTGATGCAACGGGTCGACAAGTCTTCCATTGTTAAGTTATTGCGCTTTCTCAGGTTTCTGATCTTAGTACCAAGGAAATGCGACTTTCTGAGTAAACTTTTATTTGCTGTCATTTTGTAAAATTCACACTGTGAAGTTTTTATTGTGAAATTATTCAGAAAACTAACATAGACTAAATATCAAGCAACATCAATGCTGCTTTATTGGCCCTACAGCCTTAAGAACTTATTACAAGCAACAAACAACAGGACAAAAATCATGAACATGACAGCCACCCAAAACTCACACCAGGACCATGATATCCGGGAAGAGATCAGCTACATCGCCGGGCTGAACCAGAGTTATGTCCGTCAGATCATGGATTACTCCAAAGCCTTCCTTGATAAAGTTTTTCCACTGGACTGCGGCTCACACAAAGATGTTTGCAGTTATGTGGTGTATTACCAGCATGTATTGGCGTTTTTTGCCGACGGCAGCAACAGTGGTTTAAGAACTCCGGCGCAGTTTGTCGCTTTTGGCGGCCATCCGGAGCAGCCACAAGCGCTGTTATTAAAAGATGGCGAACGCCATGTCGAATTATTGTTTTGCCACAAAGGAGCGCATGGTGCTTTGGACAAAGCAGGTATTGAAGACATTCAATTGCAACTGACAGGTGAGCAGGCAGGCTGGTTCAGCATGATCCGTGGCAATGCTCAAGCCCAACCTTGTATGGCCAGCACACAAAATAGTCCATGCTTTCGTGCAAAAGATGGTGGCGATTACCGCTTAAATTAGATATAACTAACGCAGTTGATTTTTTATACCCAAAGTAATAGAAATTACGGGTATGCATAATTTGCCAAAGCTAATAAAAGTTAGCGGCAAAAAGAATAAAAACAACAGGGGACGATAGACGTTCGACGGGGAGAAAAGGCCAGCAAATTGCTGGCCTTTTTTATGTCCATGGAAGGACGGTATGTCGTAACTGTCGGGGTGATAGCGGTCTTTCGAAATGCCAACAGTTTGGCATTTCGCCGTTATCACGCCTTCGCCTCTGGCGCAGGCCGGAAGCCTGTTACGACGATGTCCATGGAAGGACGGATCTCAATCAGAACTGATAAGTCATACTTAAAGTCACTGAACGCGGTAGAATATAACGGCCGTTTGGTGAAGTTGGGTTACGTGGATCACCTTCAGTTAAACCTTGTTTATCTGTCAGGTTGTCTACCGACAACTGAGTTTTTAACTGTTCTGTTAACTCCAGCTGTACACCCAGATCCACTTTAGTGTAACCAGACAAAGTGACAGTATTTTCATTGTCAGCGTAACGATCAGAGACTGCAGATACAGTGCCGTACACAGAAGCGAAGGTATCTTCAAAGGCTTCAAAACCATAACTTGGGGTTAACCGCACTTGCCATTTAGGCTGACGCTGCGCTCTGTTGCCTTCGTTGGTTGGGCTTTCAGTGATTTCAGTTTTTTGCAAAGTCGAATTCAGATTCAGCGAAAAACCTACACTGGTGAAGTAGTTAAAGTCCAGCTCTACCCCATAAGCTCTGTTGGTCATCACTTCAGCCGGATCGCCAGGACGACGGACAAAAGTGTCGCCTTCCACCTGGTTATAGAATGACGTGGCGTAGAAGCTGTAATTTTGTTCAGCCCATTTATAACCCAACTCAAACTGAGTCACTTCTTTAATCAGCTTCTCACCGCTGGTAAAAGCCGTGTAGTTATCGCGGAAATCGTCAAAAAATGGCATTTTATTGCCTTTGTTCACACGGGCAAATACACCCATATTTTTTTGCCACATCCAGTTCACACCGGCAGTCCAGGCAATTTTACTTTCGTCATAACTGACAGCTTTGCTGACCTGACCAGTTAAGCCTTCATCTACTGTGTAATCAATAGTGTGGTTTTCATTCCGCAGGCCCAGATCCACTGTCCATTGCTCGTTTAATGCAACTTCCACTGCTGCGTATAAAGCCCGGGTTGTGCCATCGCCAGCGGCATCTATGTCGTAGTTCCAGCTGCAACTGTCGTCATTATCGTTACAGTTGATGCCCGTCAAAGCTTCACCACCAGATTCCACTACATGCCAGGCCTGATTACCAATAGACCACCAGTCATTGACAGAAAACGCAGTGCTATACACACCTACAGTGTATTTAGCGCTGTCAGCAGTTTTAGTCACAGCTAAATCATTGGTGAAAGAATCCAGCTCTTTTTCCACCACCCAACGGCCAATTTGCTGCACCATGGTATTGGCATCATACAAAGTACCAGTGGCAGCACCTGTGGCATTTAAACCGTTATCCGCCACTGTGCCTAAAGTGACTGCGCCTGCTTCCGGCACTAAACCTAAGGTATTGGCATCGCCCTGGGTATAGTTAAAGCGATACAGCAGTTTCCAGTCGTTTTCTAGATCCAGATCTACGCTGCCGCCCGACACAGAACCTTTCCAGCCACGGCCATCACCAAAATCAACACTGCGGCTTTCGCCATTAGGGCCATATTCGATAGTGGCTTGTCTGTTGTTCGGACCAATCTGGGTATAGGTATTGTCCACGCCTGCGACATTTAAAGGCGTTGGCAGATACCATACCCCATGATCATCAGTCTGGCGGGTATAGAAGTTGATACGGCCGTTGTCTAAATCTTTAGTGATATTCAGCGTAAACTGATGGCCTTGTTCCGAGTTAAAACCCGCATCCCGAATGCCTTGTGAGCTGCTGACATAACCGCCCATCATAAAATACAAATCCTCAGCCAATTCGCCGCTGATTAAGGCATCTACCCGTTGCAGACCATAATCTGAGGTGGATACTTTGACTAAACCTTCAGTTTCTTCCGAACCTTCTTTTAAAATAAAGTTGGTGGTTAAACCCGGCTGACCATTAGAAATAACAGGTGTTGAACCACCACGCAGCGCTTCCATAAAGTCGACGGTTTCATCCAGACGGAACATCGAGGAGTTTTCTAAAAAGGACAAAGTTGGAGGTGGAAAAATTGGCACCCCTTGCATTTGTACTGTTAAAAATGGCGCATCACCACCACCAGGAAAACCACGGACAAAAACGTTAGCCCCTGCCACACCACCTGAACTTTCAGACCAGACACCCGGTACCAGAGTAAATAACTCGGCCGTGCTTTTTGGATTCAGTCGTTCAATATTTTCTGCCGACACGTTCGTGATGGCATAACTGGCATCTACACGTAAACCGGCAATACCACTGGCTTTACCTGTAATAACTATTTGTTCAATCTGACTTTCTTCTGCTGGTTTTTTTGCCGCTGCAACTTTTTGAGTGTCTTCGCTTTGCTGCTGAGCCTGCACCATAGTAACTGGCAGTAAGGTAACGAGCATGGCTGACGCCAGCTTAGTGAGCTGTAAATTCATCTGATCTCTCCCCGTTGTCTTGGATTACGCAGCTATGACGCTAGTGTATTTATTGCTGCTTAAATAAACATAATCCATACTGCAATCGATTGCAATAACGAAACAACAACTTTTGCAATCGTTTGCAAAAAGATTATGTGTTAGGGTTTTACCAGGTCACAGAAGGGGCTCGATTTGAAATGGTCCTTTTGTCATAATCAGTCAAGTCGGCAGAGGTTACTGCGGTTGAATATGGAAAATCAGTTGTGAATTCAGGTAAAAAAATGATGACGCTGGCCGACATTGCAGCACTGGCTGAAGTGTCTGAATCTACAGCTTCCAGAGCATTGCGCGACAATCCTGTGGTGAACAAAGAAACCCGCTTAAAAGTGCAGCAAATTGCTCAGCAGTATCAGTTTAATGTAAACCCTACAGCCCGCAGTTTACGTACACAAAAAAGCTACACCATAGCCGTGATCATTTTATTTGACGCCAAAAGCCAACAAGCTATTTCCGACCCATTTTTGCTGGAAATTTTAGGTGTAATAGCAGATGAGTTAACCCACAAAGGTTATGACATGCTGCTGAGCACCAGCAAAACTAAAGACAAAGACTGGAAAACTTATTACATAGATGCCAAAAGAGCCGATGGTTTAATCATCATAGGTCAGGGCGAACACGACCAGCGTATTGAACAACTGTCACACAGCCGGGTTCCTTTTGTGGTCTGGGGCGCAAGTTCTGGTCATGACAATTTTACTGTAGTCGGCAGTCAAAACCGCAGCGGTGCTGAAGCTGCGGTCAGCCATTTAGTCGCCCAGGGCTGCAAACATATCGCTTTCCTCGGAGATTATCGCCACAACGAAATTGAACAACGTTATCTGGGTTATCAGGATGCGTTGCAAAAAGCCGGTCTTGCTTTAAATGCAGATTACGAACTGATCACCGACTTTACCGCTCAGGATGGCTATTTAAAAACCCAACAGCAGTTATTCCCGCTGTTGCCAGAGCTGGATGGTATTTTTGCCGCCAGCGACGCCATTGCTTTAGGGGCGATGAAAGCCCTGCAAGAGCATGGCGTACAAGTGCCACAACAGCTGGCTGTTGCAGGTTTTGACGATATTGCAATGTCGGCCTATTGCTCACCAGCCTTGACCACAGTCAAACAAGACACCATCAATGGTGGCAAATTACTGGTGTATAAGTTATTGCAGCAAATGGACGGCGAACAGGCAGAATCTGAACTGCTACCCGTGCGCCTCCTTACCCGTCAAAGCTCGGCCAGAAGCTGATTTAAACCAGTTCACATCGTCAGCAGTCTGGTCAGCAAAGGCTGATTTATAGCTGAAACAGCAGGGATCACTAAGTCGGCCTGAGCCAAAGCTCTGGCTTCGCCTATGCCCAAAGCGTACATACCAGCAGCTTTAATAGCCGTTACACCTGCAGGTGCATCCTCCACCCCAATACAACGCTCTGGCGCAATGCCTAAAGCTTTGGCGCAGGTTAAAAAGATCTCCGGATCGGGTTTGCCGTTTTGAATAAAATTCGAGTCGGCCACATAATCAAATAAATCCGGAATACCCAGTTTTTGCAGTACCAAAGCAGCATTCTTACTGGCCGAAGCCAAAGCTGTTTTAATACCAGCCGCTTTTAAACTGCTAAAAAGTGGCAATACTCCGGGAAATAAATCAGCAGGCGACATGCTTTCCACCAGCTTTAAATAGTCGGTATTTTTTTGCGCCGCCAGCTTCAGCTTTTCATCCTGACTAAGCTGCACCTTGCCCAGCTTCAGAATAAGCTCCAGCGATCCCATACGATCCACGCCCTTCAGCAGCTCGTTGTCTTCACGGCTAAAGTCGATGCCGAGTTGGGTTGCCAGTTGTTGCCAGGCTAAAAAGTGATATTCAGCGGTATCCGTCAGCACACCATCTAAATCAAAAACAAAGGCCTGGATCATGATAAAACTCCCGACAATACAAACTGCTGGCTTTGGCCTGCGGTTAAACTAAAAGACTCAGCCTGATGCTGCAAAGTCAAATCGACACCGCTTAGCAACTGATAACTCGCCTGGGTTTGACTGACCTGCACTTGCAACACCCGGCCCCGGTAATTAAGTTTAAATTTCAATTCTGGCCAGGCTGCTGGTAGCTTAGGTTCAAAATACAAGCCTTCAGGGCGGCTGCGCATACCGGCAAAACCACAAACCACAGACAACCAGCTGCCAGCCATACAGGCAATATGCACACCGTATTCGGTATTGTGATGGTAGTTATCCAAATCCATCCGCGCTGTATTGGCAAAAAACTGATAAGCCTTTTCCGTTTGACCAGTTTCAGCAAAAGCTACTGAATGAATACAGCTGCTTAAGCTGGAATCATGAGTGGTTAACGGCTCGTAATAGGCCAGATTGCGCGCTTTTAAATCACGAGGGAATTGCTGGTCGAGTAAATACATCGCCAGCACTAAGTCGGCTTGTTTTAACACCTGATGACGGTAAATCACCAGCGGGTGGAAATGCAGCAACAGCGGGTATTTGTCTGCTGGTGTGGCGGCAAAGTCCCATGGTTTTTTGTTTAAAAAGCTATCGTCCTGCGCACTGATTTGCAGCTTATTGTCATAAGGCAAATACATCAGTTCTGCTGCTTGTTGCCACTGCTGTATTTCTGCTGGCGTTACAGCCAATCTTTGGCAAAAACTCTGATAAAAATCCGGGTTTTGTGCAGCAAGTGTTGCCAGCACCTCCGCCGTAAAACTTAGATGCAGTTGCGCCATGGCGTTGGTGTAGAAGTTGTTATTCACCAAAGCCGTGTATTCATCAGGCCCGGTCACTAGGTGAATTTCAAAGCGGCCACTTTGCCGGCTGAAAAAGCCCAGTTGCAGCCATAAACGCACAGTTTCTACCAGCATTTCAGCACCGGCTTGTTGCATAAAAGCCCAGTCGTCTGTCGCTAATACATAACTTCGAATGGCATAAGCTATGGCGGCGTTAATATGATACTGAGCTGTGCCTGCCGGGAAATAAGCTGAACATTCCTCACCGCTGATGGTGCGCCATGGATACAAAGCACCTTTGTCATGCGACATTTGCCGGGCTCTGGTTTTGGCTTGGTCCAGCTGACTAAAACGCTGCAATAACAACTGACGGGCAGTGTCTGGCTGACAAAAACTTAAAGTGGGGATCACATAAATTTCGGTATCCCAGAAATAATGACCATCGTAACCAGGCCCGGTCAGTCCTTTAGCGCCTATATTGCTGACGCCATTACGGCCAGCCGATTGCACCAGACTAAATAAGTTAAAACGTAAACCTTGCTGGAGCGCCGGGTCGTCACTGATTTGAATATCCGACTGCAACCAAAAATCCGCCAGATACTGCTGTTGCTCAGCTGCAAGTACGGCAAAACCATCTGTTGCTGCTTGCTGTAAAACATTTTTCGCTGCTGGCAAAGGGGTTTCAGCCTGTTTAGAGGCCACCTGATAACTGATGTATTTGCAGAAGGTAACAGCTTGATCTTGCTGTAACGTCAGTTCAAAGCGTTGCGCCAACAGATTGGCTTCCACCTGCTGATCGATAAAAAGCACATCATCCGCAAACTGATGCTGAATAGCAGATAGCAGCTGAAAATCAGCGCCATGCACCTGATGCAGCAAATAACTGCAATCGGCTTTGTTTTTAATGCCCTGCTGCGCCATCGGCTTCAGGCTGGTTTCCAGCGCCATATCCCCCACTCGTGGATCGTCTGGCTTAAATACCGATTTGTACTGACCATTCAGGCAGGAATTTAATAACACAGCACCAGAGAAATTAAGCGCTGTGATGGTCCATTCAATCGCCATCAGTTCAGGGCGGTCAAAGCTAACTAAACGCCGGCTTTGCAGTTTCAGCTGCTTGCCAGAAGCGCTGGTAAATAACTGCTCGCGACTTAAGATACCAGTACGTAAATCTAAGCAACGCTCGCCAGGTTGCTCTGCCGACACCGCCAGCCATTCACCGTCCAGCGACAATTGCAGGCTTTTGCCATCAGGCACCTGCAGCATTTTGTCGTTGTTTTTGGCAAAACCATAAGCCGACTCGCCATAGACTATAGGTTCAGAGCTGTAGACACCGTTTAAGTAACTGCCTTCACAGCTGGCACCCGCGCTGCAGCCTTCTTCATAGGTGCCACGGCTGCCAATAAAACCATTAGCCAGGCTGAATAAGGTTTCTTTTAACATCAACTGTTGTGGGTCAAACTGCTGATCGAGAAGCTGCCACTCATCAATTTCAAGGGCATGCTTTAGCATTTGGCTGGTTACTGCGGATAGAGTCACTGTGGTTACCTACACTTGATTTAAATTGGCTGTTATTTCTAATAATACAAGTATTGCAATCGATTGCAATAGCTGTATTATGATTTTCAGACAGGGTAAAAAATCAGCAATAAAAGCTGAAATAAAAACTAAAAAGAGCACATCTATGCATAACATCCGCATCAAAGCAGCCTTGCTGCTGATCTATTTTATTTTCGCTATGCTGCTGAACAGCGTGGGCATAGTGATACTGCAGGTGATCCAGAATTTTCAGGTCAGTAAAGAAGCCGCCAGCGTACTGGAAGGTTTTAAAGACCTGCCCATTGCCATAGTGTCATTTTTGGTGGCTTCGGCTTTGCCTAAACTGGGTTACAAAAAAGCACTGCAACTTTCCTTGGTGCTGATAGCCGGCGCTTCGGTGCTGATGCCGCTATTCCCTGCTTTTGACACCAGTAAGTTATTGTTTTTCTGTGTAGGTGTGGCTTTTGCGCTGACCAAAGTCTCGGTGTATGCCACTTTAGGTTTAATCACCAAAAGCAAAGCCGAACACGCTTCAGTGCTGAACTTTATCGAAGGCTTTTTTATGCTGGGTGTACTGACGGCCTATTGGTTTTTCGCCGCCTTTATGACAGAAGGTTCAGGCCACGGCTGGCTGGATGTGTACTGGTATCTGGCCGGATTAAGCCTGCTGGCGTTGTTGTTAGTCAGCTCTACCGAATTCCCGGCTGTAGAGCTGGACCCACACAGCACAGGTTTAAAAGACTTTATTGCCATGCTGAAACTAACAGCCAAACCTCTGGTGTTTGTGTTTGTCATTTCAGCCTTTTTATATGTGTTGATTGAACAAGGTATTGGCAGTTGGTTGCCTACTTTTAATAACGAAGTGCTGCATTTACCCAGTCAGTTGAGTGTGCAAATCACCAGTATTTTTGCCGCTTCTTTGGCTGCCGGGCGCTTATCTGCAGGTTTTATCTTACGTTTTATTCCCTGGCACATCCTCTGCAACATCTGCTTGCTGGCGATGGCAGCTTTAGTGTTGTTAACCTTGCCTTTAACCCACGAAATCCAGCCTGATCCGGACGTCACTATCTGGACTGCGCCTTTGGCTGCTTACCTGCTGCCTTTAATTGGCTTTTTTATGGCACCTATTTACCCCATGTTAAATTCGGCTATTTTAACCAGCCTGCCGCAGCAACAACATGCCGCTATGACAGGGCTTATAGTAGTGTTTTCCGCTTTAGGTGGTACTACGGGTTCTATAGTCACAGGTCATAGCTTTGCCGCTTTAGGTGGCCAAACCGCCTTTTACCTGACGTTGCTGCCTTTAGCTTTATTGATCTTAAGCAGCAATGGCTTTCATAAGCTAAAACCTGCGGCATAAAAAGCCGCAGTTCAGGCTGCTTCGCTATTGCAGTTGAAGGTGGTACTTGTTCTACTTACAGCAACTTATTTCCCAAGGAACTGTTATGTCGGATCAGGTTCACCCCTTGTCAGCACACCCAGCCTGGTACTTTGAACTTAAACAACATGCCAGCGAACACAAACTGGCCGCTGTGGGTTTAGCTTTAAGTTTATTCGCCGTATTGGTGCTGCTGGCTCAGAGCATAGTGCACTTGTCCAACTCCCCTTCATCCGACAACTTACAAATGGCTTTACTGGGCGGCACAGCAGGTTTTGTTGCCACCACTTTAGGTGCTTTACCCGCTTTGTTTTTGCGTAGTTTGCCGCAAGCAATGGAAGACAGTTTATTAGGTATAGCAGCAGGCATGATGTTAGCGGCCAGTGCTTTTTCCTTGTTATTACCAGGTCTTGAAGCAGGCACAGAGCTATTCCAAAGCGACACCTTAGGCGCTTTAGTGGTGGTTTTTGGCATGTCGTTAGGCGTATTGCTGATGCTGGGCCTTGACGCTTTTACGCCACACGAACACGACAAAACCGGCCCTTGTGGCCCGGGTTTTCAAGCTTGCGACCGCATCTGGTTATTTGTCTTCGCTATAGCCCTGCACAACTTGCCCGAAGGTATGGCAGTAGGTGTTAGTTTTGCCAATGGTGATCTATCGGTGGGTATTCCACTGACCACCGCCATAGCGCTGCAAGATATTCCCGAAGGCTTAGCTGTGGCTTTATCCTTGCGCGCCGCAGGTTTTAAACCGGGTTTTGCCGTTTTTGTTGCAGCAGCAAGCGGTATTTTAGAACCTATTGGGGCTTTAATAGGCGTAGGTTTATCCAGCGGTTTTGCCATCGCTTACCCCATAGGTTTGGGTTTAGCTGCAGGCGCTATGATTTTTGTCGTGTCACACGAAGTGATCCCCGAAACCCATCGCAACGGCCATCAAACCGCAGCCACTTTGGGCTTAATGGTCGGCTTTGCAGTGATGATGGTGTTAGACACTACCTTAGGTTGATTGGTTAAATTTTATGCCGTTAAACCAGACTATGGAATTTAGGCCAAATGCTGGCTGGACAATAACCACAAAGCCCCATAAAATGGCCGCCGTTGTGCACCCGTAGCTCAGCTGGATAGAGCGTCGCCCTCCGGAAGCAGGGGTAGAGAGGAAAACATAGGACGTGAGCAACGGTCAAAAATCTAGTAAACCACCCTTAGCTCAGATGGATAGAGCGCTGCCCTCCGGAGGCAGAGGCCGCAGGTTCGACTCCTGCAGGGTGGGCCATTTTCGTATAAATATCAAACACTTAAAAACAATCTTAAACTACTTTTCACTACATAGCCCTCTTAAATTAGCCAAGACATACACTGCCTATTCAGCACGCTTTGAACCCTACCCTATTTCGAGTAAATAACCAGAAATTCTCATTGTGCCGTAATTGTGTCAAGTTTGTGCCAAAGCAAGAAATCTGATGATTTTTGAGCCTCCCCGAAATGAGTATTGCCCTAGCCAACGATTATTTAGCCAACAAAATTTACTGCTGTAAGTTGCTTTTAGGCTGCTTGACATACTACTTCGGCCTGCCTATAACTCCGCAGTTCAAAGAATCCCGTTAGGCCGAAGAGCGAGAAGAAAAATGCTATCACCCGCCATAACAAATGCCCAGACCATTAAGCAAGTTGTTGAAATAGTGAACGCTGCAAATCGAGGCGAGACTATCGAATATTTTGGAGGAGTAGAATTCAGAGATGGTGACCAATTAGCAGGGCATTATGCCTACGACGCAGCCACGAACGCTGGCGATGGTTTTGAAGAGGCTGACCTTGAAGCTCATCTTGAGTGCCTTAGCGATGCTGGAGCGGTATTTAGTTTTGGCAAAGCACTGGCCGAGGCAATCTGGTTAAAACAGTGAACTCCACAAGGATTAAAATACGATTTTCAGTCAAGGGAAGTAAAACTAGTGCTCTTTCCACTTAATTCTGACTGATTAAATTGCCATACGCCCGGTTCAATTTTCGCCGGGCTCCATCCACATCAAACATCCAGTTGA
>NZ_JAVDWR010000020.1:0-64594 GCF_031457405.1 Rheinheimera soli
CAGCTGATCCAGTAATTGGTCTGTAATTGGCATTCTTTATCCCTTCCAAGGAGTTAGGTAGAATGCCACTTACACAGATTTTTTTACACTCTCAATTTTTGCGTTGTATATTTCACATCTTTCTTTTGTTTTTCCCTATCTTATTTTATGTAAAACACAATTCTCTGCAAATCTGTACCTTAATTGGTTTGTAAAGTGCAATTATCTGGAAAATTGTTAACGATATTGTGTGATTTCATCTTTTGTTCTTTAAGTATTCTGATGTTCTAACTCCTAGCTTAGGTATGTAACTTTAATGTTGTTGGTGATAAGGGGGAGTGTGAATAAAAAGTGCTGTTACCCTGGCTTTTCGTCATAAAAAAATCACTAAAGCAATTTAAAGTGATCCTCTTTCGGAGGAACTATGTCGAATTTTAGCAGAAGAAATTTTATTAAAAACAGCGCTTTTTTAACCGGAGCAGCCTGGCTAAGTACCGCTGTCTTTGGTTGCAGCAGTTCAGTCAAAACAGCAAAAAACAGCAGTCCTATTCAGTTTTTGCATGGCGTTGCCAGTGGCGACCCTTTAACAGACCGCTTAATTTTATGGACTAAAGTGACACCTGAACAACAGCCGGATTCAGTGCAGTTGTTGCTGGAAGTCAGTGAAAATGCCGACTTTTCTGTTGTGCAACATCAGCAGCTTTGTCTGGCGCGTAAAGAAGCCAATTATTGCTGCAAAGTGGATTTAACCGGCCTGTTGCCTGGCCGCAGTTATTATTATCGTTTTAGTGATAGCAATACTATGTCTGCAACAGGCCATGCGAAAACTTTGCCTGAAGGTTCTGTATCGCATGTGCGTTTTGCTGTGTTGTCTTGCTCTAATTATCCGGCGGGTTATTTTCATGTCTATCAGCAAGTGGCAGAACAGCAACTCGATGCCGTATTGCATTTAGGTGATTACATTTACGAATACGAGCACGATGGTTATGCCACAGAACGCTCTGTTGAATTAGGCCGGGCTTTAGCCGCAGATAATCAGGGCGAAATTATCAGTCTGACGGATTACCGCAACCGATATGCTTTATACCGCAGTGACAAAGATTTACAGCAAGCTCATGCCAGCCACAGTTTTATCTGTGTTTGGGATGATCACGAAATTACCAATGATGCCTGGACAGACGGCGCTGAAAACCATCAACCCAATGAAGGCGATTATCAGCAGCGTAAGCTCAATGCGCTACAGGCCTATTACGAGTGGATGCCAATACGGCCTTTGGTTTCAGGACAACAACAAAGTTTGTACCGCAGCTTTTCTTTTGGTGATCTGGTCGATTTGCATATGCTCGACACCCGGATTGAAGGGCGTAATGTGCAACTGGAGTACAAGCATTACACAAATAAAGAAACCGGCGCCTTTGATACTCAGCGTTTTGTCGGCGATTTAACCAGTCCAAACCGTACTTTGCTGGGACAAAAACAGCAGCAATGGCTGCAAACTCAGTTGCTGCGTTCTAAAGCCCGGTATCAGGTGTTAGGCCAGCAGGTCTTAATGGCGAAGATGATGTTTCCATCTGAGTTGTTGTCAGCTTTTTCTAAACCAGGCCCTGAGCTGGTAAAACAGATTGCTGAACTTTCAGCATTAAAGCAGCGCGCACAGCAAGGTGATGGAAGCCTGACTGCACAGGACAAGCAACGTATAGAGTCAGTGATTGCTTACAACCTGGATGCCTGGGATGGTTATCCCTATGAGCGCGAACTGATTTATCAGACGGCACAGCAGCAGAATAAACAACTGGTGGTCCTGGCAGGGGATACCCATAATGCCTGGGCTTCGACTTTACATGATCAACAAGGTAAAAAAGTGGGAATAGAGCTGGCTACTGCTTCGGTTAGTTCCCCTGGTATTGAGACTTATCTGAAACTCAATACCGCTCAGGTAGAGCAGTTGGCTGATGTGTTACCTACACTGATCAACGAGCTGGAATACTGTAACTTGCATCAACGCGGCTACCTGTTGGTGTCATTCAGTAAAACACAAATAGATGCACAATGGTTTTTTGTTGATGACATCACCAAAGTTGTGTATCAGACGACCTTGGGACATCAGCAAAGCTACAAGCTTTAAGTTGTCTTTAAAACAACAAAGCCATCGCAAGGTGGCTTTGTTTATTGGAGGCGCGTCACTTAGCTTGATTAGCCAACTGGTAGCGTCTGACACTTAACAGACCAACACAAAGCAGGCTGATTATTAGCACTGGCCAGTCGCTCAAAAGGCTGTATAAAGTACGGCCTTGTACCAATGGCACTTCAGCTGTTAACACTCCCTCTTCAAACTGAGCTAAACGTGCTTGTTCTTTGCCATCAGCAGTCACCACAGCGGTAATGCCGTTATTGGTGGCGCGAAGTAGTGGGCGGCCTAATTCCAGTGCACGCATCCTGGCTATTTCTAAATGCTGGTGGGGGCCAATAGAGGCACCAAACCAGGCGTCGTTACTGACCGTCAACAGGAAGTGGGTATTATCATCAAAGTTGGCAATCATCTGGCGTGGAAAGGCAATTTCAAAACACAAAGCGGCCAGCAGTGAATAGCCATTGGCTTGTAAATTAGGCTGCAGCCAATCCCCACGGCTGAATGAACTCATCGGCAGGTTAAACAGCGGTGCTACATACTTCAGTACATCCTGAAAAGGCACAAACTCGCCAACGGGTAATAAATGATGTTTCTGGTACCTGTTGTCTGTGTTGTATCTGTAATCGCCGCCACTGGCTTCTTTAGAAAATTTCCCCAAGACGATCATGCCGTTATAAGCATCACCGTTTTGTTTGTAATCCAGAATACCTGTGACAACAGCTGTATTGTTTTCTGCCGCCAGCATATCCAGATTAAATAAATAGGCTAAAGCTAAAGGCTCGAGTTGTGGAATAGCGGCTTCAGGCCAAATCATAATATCGGCGTTCAGATGTGGGCGGCTCAGCTCCATATACTTGCGCATAGTGATGGCTTCCTGCTCCGGATCCCAGCGTAAATCCTGGGCTATATTGCCTTGCACTAAAGCTACCTTCACCTGCTCGCCAGTATCTTGCCAGCCTTTGATGCTGTTTAATGCAGGGCTGACCATCAATACTATGGCCGCTATCGCTGGCCAAACCCACAGCTTGCTCTGAATAGCTACTGCCACACAACCTGCAATCAACAGCATTAAAAAGCTGATGCCGGTTTCGCCCACTACCGTAGCCCATGGCGCCATCCAGCCATCGGTTTGACTATAACCCACAGATAACCAGGGGAAGCCAGTTAAAAACCAGGAACGGATATTTTCGGCGATAAACCAACTGGAAGCTAATAGCAGCGGAAACCAAAAGTTGCCTCGAAATCGCCAGCTAAACCATATAGCAAGGGCAGGGAAGAGTGCCAGATAACCTATCAGAAATGCCATAATAGCCAGGCTGGCAATCAGTGGCATGCCGCCAAAAGTGGCGATACTGACATGCACCCAACTGATCCCCACACCAAACCAGCCCAAACCATAGGCATAACCAAACAGGGCTGCCTGTTTTGGACTTTGTGCCTGCAGCAGGCAATACGCCATTACAGACAAGGTCAGCAGCGGTAACATATGGTAAGTAAAAGGGGCAAAAGCTAAGGTGTTTAATGCACCCAGCCCTGCTAAAAGCAGGGCTGGGAACCAGGAGGTTTTTGACAACAGCAAAAGTTAGTCCTTCTGTAGCGCTGTAGTTTCTGTGGCAGTTTTAGCACGAATGACCTGCAACTGCACCAGACGTCTGCTATTGGCTTTGCTGACTTTAAAGGTCAGATTTTGCAGTTCAATGGTTTCGCCTTTTTCCGGCATATGGCCAAAGGCATGCAGCACTATACCGCCTATAGTACCAGCCTCTTCTTCATCGAAGCTGGTGCCGAAACTTTCATTAAACTCGTCGACAGGTGTTAAAGCGCTGACCTGATAGACATGGCTGGCCATTTTTTTGATATCCAGATCTTCTTCATCGTCGTGTTCGTCTTCGATTTCACCGACAATTTGTTCCAGAATATCCTCAATAGTAATCAAACCGGACACGCCACCGTATTCATCAACCACTATGGCCATATGGTAGCGTTTCTGACGGAATTCTTTTAATAAGGCATCCACCCTTTTACTTTCAGGGATAATGACAGCGGGGCGTAATAAATCGCGCAGACTCCATTCGGTATTGCCTTGTAAGCTGTGCTGCAACAAGTCTTTAACCAGCAGAATACCTTCGATATGGTCTTTGTCTTCGTTAACCACAGGATAACGGCTGTGGTTATTTTCCAGCAGCAGCGGCATCATTTGTTCAAGGGACTGATCAATATTAATGGTAGCCATCTGCGAACGTGGCACCATAATGTCACGGGCGCGCATTTTGGAGACATCCAAAACACCCTGCAACATACTGTGAGTATCGTTATCAATCAGCTTGCGCATCGCAGCTTCGTTGATCACTTCAACCAGATCAGATAAATCTTGTGGTTCTGCGGTAAAAATCGCGGCTATACGTTCCAGCCATGATTTGGCGGCAGAACCCCGACTAGAGTGGGAATGGTCGTCACCCATGAGTGAACTTAAGCTCCAAGTAATGAAAAAGAAAATACCCAAAGTAAAATGAGTTGCGGCGAGAGTTTAAAGTCAACCAGGCTGCAGCTTCAGGTACGCAAGAAATTAAAATAACAGTTAATCTTCTAAAACATAAGGGTTCTTTATACCCAGTTGCTGCAAAATCAGAATTTCTTCTGCTTCCATTTGCTCCGCATCTGCGTCATTTATATGGTCAAAGCCTAATAAATGCAAGCAGCCATGCACCACCATATGGGCCCAGTGATGATGTAATTCTTTGCCTTGCTCTACAGCTTCTGCTGCCACTACCTGAGCACAAATAACTAAATCACCTAATAATGGCAATTCTTCCACGCCTGGTGGCAGCTCAAAAGGGAAGCTCAGCACGTTAGTGGGTTTATCTTTTTCACGGTAATCAAAGTTTAATTGCTGACTTTCTTCTTCGTCCACAATTCGTACTGTGACTTCTGCTATCTCCTGAAAAGGCAGAATAGCGGCTTCCAGCCAGAGCTGAAATTGGGCTTCGGATGGCAGGTTCGGCGCTTCGCTTGCCAGCTGTAAATCCAGGGTAATGCTCATGTTTTAGTCTTTACTCGTGTTGGCTGCGTCCAAAGCTGCTTGTTTTGCTGCCTGCTTTTCGGCTTGTTTTGCTTCTTCCTGGGCCTCCAGCTTTTTCTGTTCAAAAGCTTCGTACGCCATGACAATTTTTTGCACCACAGGGTGGCGAACCACGTCTTTGGCTTTAAAGAAGTTAAAGCTCAGATCCGGTACTTCAGACAATACATCCATCGCATGCTTTAAGCCTGAGTATTGACCACGGGGTAAGTCCACTTGGGTGATATCGCCTGTGATCACCGCTTTGGCATTAAAACCAATACGGGTCAGGAACATTTTCATTTGTTCTACTGTGGTGTTCTGGCTTTCATCCAGAATAATAAAAGCATCACTTAAAGTACGGCCACGCATATAAGCCAGAGGTGCGATTTCAATCACCCCACGTTCTAAGTACTTTTCCACTTTTTCAAAACCTAACATTTCAAATAAAGCGTCGTACAAAGGCCGTAAATAAGGGTCCACTTTCTGCGCTAAATCGCCGGGTAAAAAACCCAATTTTTCACCGGCTTCTACTGCAGGGCGGGTGAGCACTATACGACGCACTTCACCTTTTTCCAGCGAGTCGACAGCACAAGCCACAGCCAAATAGGTTTTGCCTGTACCCGCAGGGCCAATACCAAAAGTTACGTCGTGGCGCTGAATATTACGCACATATGCACTTTGAGTGGCGTTGCGGCCTTTGACTGCACCTTTTTTGGTTTTAATGCTGACCTGTTCTTCATCAAACTGCTGCTCTGTGGGTTCCTGCTGCTGTTGCTGGATCACCAGATGCACCTGCTCAGGGCTTAAAGGCACAGCTTTGCCCTGGGCATTCGCAGTTTCGCCATACAGAGATTCGATGATTTGTTTTACCGGCTCAAGTTGCTCAGTTAAACCCACTAAACGCAACTGGTTGTCGCGGTAGGACACCTGCACACGGTATCGGCGTTCAATCTGACGTAAGTTATCGTCAAAGGGGCCCCATAAAAAAGCCAGGCGCTGAGGTTCGAAAGGGGAGAGAGAAAATTCTAAACTGGTGATGGGGTTATCCAAAAGTTTTATCTCTTTTCAGTAGGTAACGCATAGAGGCCAGTTTTGATGCTGGCCTCAGCATGCTGTTTTTAACTAAGGAGTAAAAGTTGCCACTCCCAATTCGTCTGTTTTTGCCGCTTTAGCCGCCAGAATTTGTTGTGGCGATACTTCACGACGTAAATCCATCTCTTTTTCAGTGCGGATCACTTTACCTTTTAATGAGTTGGTAAAGACATCAGTCACTAAAACATCTACAAACTGGCCAATCATATCGGGTGAGCCTTCAAAGTTCACCACACGATTGTTTTCCGTACGGCCGGTCAGCTCCATAATGTCTTTTTTCGACGGGCCTTCCACCAGAATACGTTGTTCAGTGCCGAGCATAGCACGGGCAATTTGTAATGACTGCTGGTTAATACGGTCTTGCAGCAGATACAGACGTTGTTTTTTCTCTTCTTCCGATACATCGTCCGGTAAATCGGCAGCCGGAGTACCAGGGCGCGCGCTGTAGATAAAGCTGAAGCTCATATCAAAGTTCATCGCTTTGATTAAATCCATAGTGGCTTCGAAGTCTTCTGCAGTTTCGCCAGGGAAGCCGATAATAAAGTCAGACGACATACATAAATTTGGCCGTACTTTTTTCAGTGCGCGAATTTTCGATTTGTATTCGATGGCTGTATGGTTACGTTTCATCAATGCCAGAATGCGATCTGAGCCGGATTGCACCGGTAAATGCAGGTGATCCACCAGCTCAGGCACATCTCGGTACACTTCGATAATATCGTCTGTAAATTCAACAGGATGCGATGTGGTGTAACGAATACGGTCAATACCGTCAATGGCAGCAACTAAACGCAGTAACTCAGAGAAATGGCAGATTTCACCATCAAAAGTTGCACCACGGTAGGCGTTCACGTTCTGACCCAACAGGTTCACTTCACGTACACCTTGTTCAGCCAACTGAGCGATTTCCAGTAAGACGTCATCCAGTGGACGGCTGACTTCTTCACCACGGGTGTAAGGCACCACGCAGAAAGTACAGTATTTAGAACAGCCTTCCATAATGGACACAAAGGCGGTAGGGCCATCGGCTTTTGGTTCTGGCATACGGTCAAACTTCTCGATTTCCGGGAAGGACACGTCGACCACTGGTGATTTGTTGCCATGCACTGAGTTAATCATTTCAGGCAAACGATGCAAAGTTTGTGGTCCGAATACGATATCGACATAAGGCGCACGCTCACGAATGGCTTTGCCTTCCTGCGAAGCCACACAACCACCGACTGCAATAATCAAATCCGGGTTTTTCTTTTTCAGCGGACGCCAGCGACCTAACTGATGGAATACCTTCTCCTGAGCCTTCTCACGAATAGAGCAGGTGTTCAGCAGGATCACGTCCGCTTCAGCAGCATCTTCAGTCAGAGTGTAGCCATGAGTTGCATCCAGCAGGTCTGCCATTTTGGATGAATCGTATTCGTTCATCTGGCAGCCCCAGGTCTTAATGTGCAGCTTTTTGCCCATTTGTGTTGTAGCCCGTAAAAAAGTTAACGCCAAGAAAAAGGACGCGCATTTTATCCTAGTAGGGCTTGAAGTGCCAGCAGTGGATCGGCTGCGAGAGGATTTGTACTGCTTTAAAGCTGTATCATAAAACCTGCATAGCAACTTTTGTAGCTTAGTCTGGTGCTAAGTTGCTTCCATGCGGTAGTGTTCTCCGGGTTTTGTCAATTTCCCCGCTAAATTGCAGTGACTTTTATAAGCCGTTGGCCTGATAATATTTAGAGACAAATAACAACGCAGAGCCGGTAAAATTGTTGCTCAGAGGATAATGATGGAAACTTTTGGTGTGATTCAGTTCTGGACTTTTTTGGCCGGAGTAGTAGTGATTATCCTGATGCCGGGGCCAAATAGTCTGTTTGTGCTGAAAACCAGCATGGTGCAGGGACCAAAACATGCGTGGCGTGCACTTGCCGCCGTATTGTTGGGTGACGGCATTCTGATCCTGTTGTCTTACCTCGGGTTGGCGTCCATGCTGTTAGCCTCTCCGGAACTCTTTCGCTGGATACGGTATTTAGGTGCGGCCTATTTGCTTTATATGGGCGTACAAATTTTATTAAGTTTGCGCCAACCCAAAGCTAATGCAGATGCACAAGAGGTGCAGGCGGTTGCAGTTGCTATTAAAACAGGTTCAGTATTTCGCAAGTCGTTGTTATTAAGCCTGACCAACCCGAAAGCCATTCTGTTTTTCCTGTCATTTTTTATCCAGTTTATCGACTCCGGCTTCACCCCCAACTGGCTGCCTTATCTGGTGCTGGCGGTGGTACTGGAAATCATCAGTCTGCTGTACCTGACCACATTGATCTATGCAGGAGCAGCCATAGCCAGCTTCTTCAAAGGCCAACCCAAAGCAGGACAAGCAGGCAATCTATTGTTAGGCCTGTTATTTACCGGTTTTGCAGTGAGATTGGCTTTGGCGTAAAAGCTTTGAACAATGCCTACTATAGTTAAAAGACCTCTACAGCAACCGGACTTGATGTCGAATGGGCCCCCATTGGGGCGCGAGCCGGACAAAATTGGGAGGCCAAGGTTTTAAGACGAGGAGTGTTTGAGCGAGGAGCGGTAGCGACGAACGAGTTGCCGAGTCGCCTTGGACGCACGATTTTGGGCCGGGCTTTCGCTGCGACCTGGGGTCGCCTTTTCTTTGGATACTTGTCTTTTGGCGAAGCAAAAGAAAGTATCTCGCCAGCGGCGAAACCGTTTAGAAAACGGAGCTAATCAACATCATGTATCTCAATATTAAAGTCATTTTTATTGATTGCCGCTTTTGTGATTTTAATATCATTCTTCGTTAGCTCTCTAAGCGCGTTTACCGCTTGTTTGAGGTGTTCCAAATGACAAGCATCTATCTTGCAGCCCGCGGTAATCTCAGTAATTCTGAATCTATCCGGGAGATCTATCTCTACCCCGGCTATTTCCTTCTGTGTTGCTGACTCAAGGCTGTTTGGTGCGATAAGGCGTATTTCTTTTTCGTGTGCCCATTCGATTGATTTTGTGCAAAGTATTTTTTCAAAGGCTGAGCCCAAAAAAATATCCCAATAATTGATTGATTTAGGTTTGCTAGTGTAGTCAACACTTCGTAAATATCTGTTATGTGAATTGTGTTCAAATAACGATGTCTTTTGACCTTCTAGGGCGTCTACTATTTCATATGTGACGCAAAATCCGCTATGACCTTTGCTGTAATGGGACCACATTAATGTGTTGGATACCGTTTCAGAAAAGCATGCGATTGCGCATCTATGATGTGTTTGTGCGGAGTCTAAGATCACATTTAGATAGCTATCGTCTTCAATTCTCTCCCCAAAGAGAGTGTGTATTTGCTCGGTCATATCACTATCAAGAGTCGGAAGATTTTGGTCCAGCAGATTTCTGTGTTTTATATTATTTAAAATGAATTCACAGAGCTTGGCAGAGTCTGGAGAATTAAACCTATATTCTGTGTCGAGTCTGTATTTAAGCTCTTGCGGGTCATTAAAGGTCTTTGGATTGGACAGCCACAGCTTATTTCTTCGTACAGTTTCCAGTCGAAAATACTTGCCGTCTTTCTCATCAAAATTCAGGTACTGATATAGTTTCATTGCTAATCCTTGAGCAGTGCAGAAAGGCTTTTTGCATAACTTTGTGATCTAAAGGCGAGTGTTGATTGTTAACGATTTTGGCATGTAATACCACAAACAAAAATCCCTCAGCCGAAGGACAAAAAGCTGAGGGAAAGGTTGGTCACTTTTTACTTAATCAGGGATCAAAGATAAAACTCTTAAGCCCGTCCTCTGGTTGCCGTAGCTGGCGAAATTCTCGAAGCCACTAAGGCCGGATAACTGACCGCCAGCTGGCCTACGATCAGCAAGGCCACTACACCTATTACCAATAACACAGGACTTAACGGGCTCATGCTGAAGGTTGAAACCAACCAGATATTCAGGCCTATTGCACCAGCTGCGCCTAAGATTACGCCGGCGGAGCTTATCAACAGGTTTTCCAGCATAAAGTAGCGCATCACTTGCCACTGACTGGCGCCCAAAGCGCGGCGGGTGCCGATTTGGCGGGTGCGTCTGTTAATACTGAACATGGCCAGACCCACAATGCCAAAACCTGTGATCAGCGTCAGCACAATAATGACGGTCAGCAGGGTTGTATTAGTGGCCTGATGCTCCTGATAACTTTTATCACGGGTTTGCTCCATGCTGGTGACGTTGCGGATAATGCGACCTCTGTCACTTTCGGCCAGCATTTTTTCAATCACAGGCATTAGTTCATCACGACGACCTGGTTCGGTGCGAATAAAAAAGCGACTGCCTTTGTTATCCAGTTGTTGAGGCACCAGCATGCTGCGCTCCACACCATTCCAGCCGTTCCATGGTGCTTGCAGGGTGTTGATAATGCCTGTGATTTGCACAGGTTGATGATTGTCAATGTAGACAGTTTTGCCTAAGGCGCTTTTCCAGTCGCCTTCAAACATAGCTTCTGCTAATGCCTTGGTGATGATGGTTTTAGGAGGCCAGGTGGTACTGCCTTCTTCACGCCAGACGATGTCTGAGTTCTGGAAGTTTTCACCTGCAATAAGCTCCACGCCCAAAGCATTGATACCGTGTTCGTCGACCATATAAACTGCAGAACCAGTGCCTTCAATATCATCACCAGCTTTGGTTTGCAGGCTCATAGACCAGCCACCACCGCTTAGAGGAATAGCATTGATTTGAGTGGCATCCACCACACCAGGAGTTTGGCGAATACGCTGTAAATCCTGCTGCAACGCTGTCTTCAGGTTGTAATTCTGAGCAAAGACAGTGTTGCTCAGATAAAAGGTATTGCTTTCATCCAAACCGCTGGCTCTGGCCATTTGCTGGCTGCGTTCCTGCATCATAAAGATGGCGTTCACCATAATGGTCAATGTCAGGGCAATTTGCAGGGCAATCAGCAAAGCGCCAATTTTATTGCGCATTAAGGCGCGGAATATAGGTCCTAACTCTAATCCGGAAAACAGATTTAACATGGCAAACTCCTTATTGGCTTTTCAGCTGAACGGACGGCTGCACCTGACAGGCACGCCATGTGGGATACAAACCTGCTAATAACGCACTGACAATAGCTAAACCAATAGCCATGGCGACTAAAGTCAAATCCAATTGGGCCAAATCGCGGATCCAGTCGCCATACATCACTTTAATGGCTTCAAGCCCCAATATGGCTAGCACTAAACCTAATAAACCACCTGCCAAACCTATGCAGCCTGATTCAATTAAATGCTGAATAAACAAATCGTTACGGCTTGCACCTAAGGCCTGGCGCACGCCAATTTCTGAGGCTTTGCCTAAAAACTTCGCCAGCAATAAACCTACAGTATTGAGTAAACACACCAACAGAAACATCAACGACATGGCCATCATCATGTTGGCGTCGTCTGCGACCACTTGCTGGTTTTCCAGCCACTGCATCACGTCACGCAACTTGTTGTTGTCGGTACGGGCAAAGCGGCCATATTGATGTTGCTCTTTGGCGTAGGCATTCATAAAGCTGAAATAAGCCTCTTTATCCTGCTCTGTGGGTAGTTCCACCCACAATTGCAGCCAGATACATTCAGAGTCTAAAAAGGCCTGAAAACCTGAACCTGTGGGTTTCCAACAGTTGGTATTGCCAGAGCGGCTGAATTTTTGCTCGGTAATTAAGCTAAAAGGCACAAAAACTTCTTCTACATCATTAAAAGCACCTGTGCTGATGTCGTAGAACTTAGGTTTTGGGTTCCATCTGTCGATCACTCCTGTCACTTTGTAGTCTTCACCGGCCATACGCACTGTCTGGCCTGTCGAATCTTTGCCACCAAATAAGCGCTCGTTGAGCTCAGCGTTGATTACGATCACCCGCTCTTTTTTCAGATCGGCCTGATGATCCCAGCCCGTGCCATATAAAAAAGGCACATCAAACATAGGAAAAAAGTCGGCACTGTTAGCGCGGCCTTGCACCATAAAAGGCAACACTTCTTTATCTGCAGGTTCTATCACTGCCGCCATACCACTTTGAATCGTCTGGCGTTTGGCTTTTTGTGCCTGCCATAAATAAGTGCCATCACGATAGGTCAGTTGAGTGGGGGCGTCACCGTCGTCGTTGTATGGATTGTTGGGTTGCCAGGCGTCCATTTGCACAAAAAACAGTTGCTCACTTTTTTGTGGAATAGGATTGGCCGACATCAGGTAGTTCACTGTAATGGTGGTCATGGAAGCACCAATACCTAAACCTATGGCGCAGACCATCAGCAGCGTCATACCCCAGGTGCGTTTGCAGCTTAAGTAAGCCAGCTTTACATAATAAGAAAACATAGCCGCTCCTTAAGCTTCGCCAACCAGATGCAGGTTAGAGTTTTTATTGGTTAGCTCGCTGACATGACCATCTTTAATATAAATCTGACGTTTAGCACGGGCCGCCAGGCTGGGGTCGTGTGTGACCATCAAAATAGTAGTGCCGGCTTTATTGATGTCTTCCAGCAGGCTCATCACACTTTGTGCCATCTGGCTGTCGAGGTTACCTGTGGGTTCGTCCGCCAGTAAAAAGCGGGGCGAGGTTGCCAGGGCGCGGGCTATAGCCACACGTTGCTGCTGACCACCGGACAACTGGCTTGGCAGATGCTTCATACGTGAAGCTAGACCCACTTGATCCAGATGGTATTCAATACGTTTTTTGCGCTCTGCTGTATTCAGGCCACGGTAACGTAAAGGCACATCCACATTGTCGAACAGGTTAAGATCAGGAATAAGGTTAAAGCTCTGGAAAATAAAGCCTATTTTCTGGTTCCGCATGCGGGAGCGGCCGCTGTCGTTTAGTTTGGTGATGTCTTCGCCGTCCAGCAGGTATTCACCGTTGGTGCTGGTTTCCAGCAAACCTGCAATATTTAAAAAAGTGGTTTTGCCTGAGCCTGAAGGGCCTGTCACACTGACAAAGTCGCCTTCGTTGACATGCAGCTGGATATCACGCAGCGCATGAGTGACCACGTCGTCAGTGATAAAGGATTTACTGATTTTATTCATAGTTAACATAACAAGTCCTCTGGCGTTCTCGCCTTAGTTATTTATTCAGTTATTCAGTTGTACTGTGCTGGCGCCTTCAAAAATGTCAGTGCCTGAGGTAATGATTTGATCGCCTGGCTGCAAACCAGCCAGAATTTCAACTGAATTCAGGCTACGGGCGCCCAGTTCAATCGGGGTTTTAATCGCCATGCCATTGCTGACTTTGTAGGCAAATTTGCCATTGCTGCTGTCGAGGAACTGACCACGGGCGACCTGCATCACGCCTTCGCGGTGTTCCAATAAGATGCGGCTGCTTAACCTTTGGTTTTGACGCAAAGCAGGGGGCGCTTCTTTGGTAAAACGCACCCGGCCTTTGACCTGGTTTTCGAACACTTCAGGAGAAATGGTCACCAGCTTGCCCATATACAGCTTTTGCTCAGCTGTGACTTCCACTGGCAAACCAATGATTAAGTCGTTGGCATAACTTTCAGGCACGGCAATTTCGACTTCAAACTGGCTTAAATCCACGACGGATAAAATCAGCTGGTTTTTGGTGATATAGGTTTTGTTTTCTACCGCCAGATTACCCAGCAAACCATTGACCGGAGAACGGACTTGCAGGCCATTGACCTGGCGCTGAAAGTCTTCCACCAGCAAACGCTGACGGTCCAGTTGCTGAGCTAAACTTTGCACTTCAAAATCAAGGTTTTCTTTATTCAGGCGGGCATCTTCCACAGCGTGCTGGTGCTGCAATTTGGCAGTTTCTAAATCGTCCTGCGCTTTTTCGTGCTCAATTTTGCTGATCACACCTTTGTCAAAGCCCTGATCGGCACGGCGTTTCTCACGCTCTGCTGTGGTTAAAGTCACTTGTGCTATGTCCACCGCTTTTTTGTCGGTCAGTTGCTGCTTTTTGGCTAAGATTTTTTGACGGTCATGGCTGGTTTCTAAGCTGTAAAAGGTAGCTTGTTCCTGCAGCAGTTTATTATTCAGCTCGGGGCTGTCGATAGTCGCCAGCACATCCCCTTGTTTCACTTCAGTACCTGCATCCAGTAATAAGCTGATAGTGCCCTCAGCCGGAGCATAAAGTTTAGGACTGACCGCTGCGACCACCTGACCCTGAGCTGAAATATCCCGGGTAAAATCTGCTGTTCTTACTGTATCCAGCCGCACGCGCGACAAAGACACTGAGATATCTGACTGCGACCAGCTGCGTGCTGCAGGGACAATCTGCCATAACAGCAAGACCAAAAGCAGACTGACGGAGCCTGCTACCCAGAATTTCTTAGTGGTTTTTTTTGGTGCCAGCCGTTCATCCTGGCTGCTGGTATCCGCTATTTTCATGGTTTTTCCTGCACTCTTGCTCTTTGGACAGGCATTAAAAATGCCGCTATTACCAATGAGTCGTCAGGAGCAGGAAAAAGGTTTGAAGCGAATTAAAATAAATTTGAACAGGCAGGGGACTGCCACTATTTTGTGAGGAAAAGCCGCACTACTGCGGCCAGGGGCTTAAAGTGTTTTGCCTAATCCAGCAGAGATGGCTTCAACATAAGACGTCATCAGTTGCTGTGGATCGGAAGAGCCGTTGGCAACTATCTGATCCAAAGTCCAGATAAAGCCACCCCCCAGAGTTTTACTGCCTTTAAAAGATTTCATCAAATGCCGTACCAGTGCCGGACTGTCATAGGTCCAGTCTCCTGCCACAATAAAAGCTGTGGTATCAAAACCCGGAATAGCTTCAGCAATAGCATGAGCCCATTGTGAAGGCTGGTTGCCTTTGCCGCCGTTGTAACATTGCAGATTCCAGCCTTTCACTGCGCCTTTGTTGGTGTTGTTTAATTGCTGTAAGGCGTTGGTCCAGAACTGCTGATAGGTGTAGGGGCAAAAGGTTAAGTGAAAACCCAGACTGTTGGCGAGCTGGCAAAAGGCCACAAAAGACGGCAGGTCGTATTTATCTTCGCAGTCTAAATCAATAATGCTGATGGCCGGAAAAGTCTGTTTTAATACTTTTAAGTTAGTGGCCAGATTAGTGCCGTTGTAGCTGTTGTCGTTTTGCTGATAGATTTTTTGTAAGGTTTCAAAGTCCATCACCCCACCACCACCAATCGAAGCGCTGAGGCTGGTGACAGTGCCGCCCAGGGTGCTGTTGATCAAGGCCGGCCAGTCAGGGTCTGCTACATAATGGCCTTCGGAGATAATCAGCGTATTGTTAAAGTAAATATCCCCCAGGATCTGGCTGGGCTGAATCGAGTAGTTACGGCCTATATGAAACAAGCCAAGGATCAGGCTGGTAAAACCTGAGTTTTGTAACTGGGAAATGGTGGTACTGACGGCTTGCTGGCTGTGATCCGGATAGAGAATACCTTCGGCATAGACGGTGAAATTTAACCTGGACATGGTTCACTCCTTGTTGCTGAGGCGGACAGAGTTTTCCAAAATCGGCAGAGTGTTGCTTTTTAAACGGTCTGAAAGCCTTTCCCTGTTTTGGTTAAATAAAGCTAGACCTGGTTTCTTGTTTTAGCAACAAAAAATTAACCAAAACAAGGAATTTAATGGAAGTGTCATCGCACACAGGGACAGCTGGCTCGCTTACCACAAACGTTGTCTGGTGCTGATATAGCCAGCGTAAAAGATAATAGCCACACCGGCAAACCAGCTCATGGTGACAGGTTCGGACCAGAATAAATAACCAAAAAGCCCGGCAAAAATAACAGAACTGTAAGTCCAGATGCCAATATCAGAAGCGGGTGCTAACGCATAAGCTTTGGTCATGGCCATCTGACCTATAGCAGCCAAAATACCCATAAAAGCAAAAGCCCACCAGGCTATGGTGGGTAATTCCTGCCAATAAAAAGGCACGGGCACAAAAGAGATAATGGCGGTTAGCAAGGAAAAGTAAAATACGATACGGGCTGCGGGCTCAGTGTCAGACATATAACGTATGGTGGTTTTGGTGACTGCGACTAATACAGCCGACAGCAGCGCTATTAAAAACAGATAAAAAGCACCCCCTCCGCTGGCTACAGGTAAAGCCAATAATACGCCACCAAAGCCAAGAGCTATGCTAAATAAAGTCAGGAGACTGGCGGTTTCTTTGAGCCAATATTTAGCAATCAGCGGCACTATAAAAGGCGACATTAAAAGCACCACCATAGCTTGCGCTAAAGGCAGTTGGCTAATGACATAAAAGAAGCAGTACATCGAAATAATGCCGGTCACAGAACGGCTTAAATGCAGATACCAGCGCTGGGTATAGAGCAATTGTTTACCTTGCACCCAAAGCCAGGGCAGCATCACCAACAAAGCAAAAAAGTTGCGGAAGAACACCACCTGAGCATTGCTGGCGCTGTCGCTGGTCAGTTTGACTAAAGCACCTATACCGGCAAAACAAGCTTCAGCCAGTAACAGCAATAACGCGCCTTTCAGCAAATTGGGTTGCATCGGAAATCACATCCATCGAAGAGGCGCGCAGTATAGCAGAGCAACGCAGAAATTTACTGTGCTTTCAGGGAGTCATCAGGTGGTTCTGTCGATAATTCCAGCTGAACTTAAATGCTAAACAGAAGACAAACTAAGCAAATATCCATTTTCGCTACTAAACTGCAGTTAAAGATGCCCTAAGGCGATGATGAGATTAATAAAGTTAAAACAAGGAGCGTTTCGTTGATACCGACCCGTACTTTTACGATCCTGGTTGTAGATGATGTTCTGCTGATGTGTGACTTTTTATTTAAAGTTATAACCTCTATTAAAAACTGCAAAGTGCTAAAGGCAACTGATGGGCGTACTGCTATCGATATTCTTGAACATGAAACCATAGATATGTTGATCACCGACATTGAGATGAATGCACCAAATGGCCTTGAGCTGTTAAAAAAACTACGCAGTGGTGCGCTCAATAACCCTCACGATATTCCTGTTTTAATGTTTTCTGGTAATACCTATAAAGATATGGTTTTAGAGTGTCTGGCATACGATGTGAATGATTTTTTAGCTAAACCATTGTCTGCTGATGGTTTAAAGAAAAAAGTGCTATTTCATTTACAACACGAAAAACAGATCCTTGATGCTGAACATTACAAAAAAATTGTGTTTGTACCCGAGAAAAGAGAAGTAAAAGCGGCGGAGCCAGCTCTTACCGCTGAACCCTACCGATCTCATGTTGCCATAGTCCGTTCTTTGTCTGCTTCTGACCACAAGGGCTATGTGCCACAGGAAGAGAATGAAACTGAAACCGAACTCGCCGAATTAGTGGTCTGGCCGGAAAACTCAACAACGGGTTTTCACCAACTGGACAGGCGTATGTTGATCCTGGCGCAACGTATCAACTTCTTTCACAACTTATTTGTTAAAGAAAGCAAAGCTATTGCATTAGCAAATGAAATAAAACGCATTGTTGAGGCCATAGACTACTTAATTTATGTGGGGAAAAAACTGCAAAATACCAGCTATGGTCAGCAAAGCTTTTGGGTATTCTTTAATGACAGGATCCAGAAGCTGACTGAATTAGGGGGCGATCTGGCAAAAGCAAACCCCAAACATAACTCACAGATCCAACCTTTATTTAAGCGTATCACCTATTGGTGGGTGCAGACACTGAACAGGCCCTTTGTACACCCTATTGATGAATCAGACCGTCATGAATAAAGGGCCTGTGTTGCGACCCCTTTCGAACCGGCCTTTATTGACCGTTGAAGCCATCAGCCTGATTTATGGTGAATCAGATGCAGGACTGATTATCGACACTCTGCAACAATTCAGATCTGAAGCTCTGGGTTATGTGATTCAGATTGATACCTTGTGGCGCACCGGCGCCTTTGACGATATTACAAGATATGTACATAGTTTAAAGACAATGGCTGCTATGGTGGGGGCTGAACGAATGGCACGGCTTTGTCAGGTGTTTGAGCGGCAGCTCAAAACCAGAGATATGGTTGAAGCGCAGCGCAGTTATCCGATATTTGAAGCTGTATGGGCGGAAACTCTGGCAGAGGTGGACAGCTATATTTTGGCGGACGGAGAGGCATCCTCTGATGCAGAGCAATAACAGCCTTGTTTTGGCAGATGGAGAAGCGCCCTCTGATGCACAGCAATAACAGCCTTGTTTTGGCAAATGGAGAAGCGTGCTCTGATGCACAGCAATAATGCGCCTGTTGTATTGTTTGTCGATGATGAGCAATTTCTGCTTAACGCTTACCAGCGCATGTTCCGGCAGTCTGATTGGCAATCCTTATTTTGTCTGACGATGAAAGAGGCCTATGAGCTGCTGGAGCTACACCAGGTTCAGTTGATACTGTGCGACTATTATTTAAAGGACGGGACAGGTGCAGAGTTTTTTCGTGGCCTGGATAACAAACACCATGCTGTTAAGCGTGTGTTGCTGAGCGGCAGCAGTGAAGATTTTGCGGATGAGTTGATAAAAGCAGGACTGGTTGATCAGGTATTAAGCAAACCATGTAGTAAAGAGCTGCTGAGTCTGGTGATAGAAAGTTATCTGACGGCAGTGAAGTAAGCCGCCAGTCTGTCCTGAGTATGCTGTATTGCCTTTATCTGTGGTGTTCCGATATTGTGTTGGCTCAGGTTTAGTACTTTTCAGGATTAGATGGGTAAAACCTTATGACAGTATTGGATTCAATGTCGAGCGCCGTATTACAGCTATTGCATAAAGATCTGCTGGTGGTTGATCCATCAGGAGTGCTGTTGTTTGCGACTGGTATTTTTTCTGATTATAAAACAGGTAGTTTTTTATCTGATGTGATGCCAGGCATTTCCTTGCTGGAAAATAAGACCAACACACTGGCACTCTGTGGCCCGGTTCAGGTGAGCCAGGTCGGGCCAATGGTCTATCAGGTTGTTCCTCTTACTGAACCTCAATGCAGAGGCTATTGCCTGCTGTTTCAACAGGTATCGGATCACAATGTGTTGCAGAAAAAGTCAGAGCATATGCAACAGCTGCTGTTTCAATCGGAGAAAATGGCCGTCATTGGACAGTTAACGACCAGCGTGACCCATGAAATAAACAATCCTGTGGGTTATGTGCATTCTAATTTGCATACCTTTTCTGATTATGTGGATAACCTGATTAAAATCATTGAAGTGCTGTCTGCTCCTGGTAGTACAGAGCCATCAGAGGCCATTAAGAAGAGATTTGATTTTGACTACATTTGTGAAGACATTCGCAACTTGTTAAAGGAATCAGCCTTTGGCCTGGAGCAGGTGATCGCTCAGATCATGTCACTGAAAGATTTATCCCATACCGATGAAGGCCATTTCCAGCTAGCCAACATTGAAGCAGGAATTTTGTCCAGTTTGACTATTGTGAATAACGAACTGAAATACAAAGCTGTGATACACAAAGACTTTGCAGCTTTGCCTATGGTGGAGTGTATACCTTCACAGCTGAACCAGGTGATGCTGAATTTACTGGTGAACGCCGGGCATGCGATCTCCGAAAAGGGCGAAATCCATATCAGAACCGGAGTTCAGCAAGACTGGGTCTGGATTGAAGTGCAGGACAATGGCTGCGGCATCAGTGATGAACACTTATCACGAATTTTTGAACCCTTTTTTACCACTAAAGCTATAGGAAAAGGCACGGGTTTGGGCCTTGCCTTGTCTCTTAACACCATTGAACGCCATCACGGGCGTTTTGAGGTGACAACCAAAGCAGGTAAAGGCACCAGTTTTAAAATCTGGTTACCTGTACAACAACCTGTCGTATCTTCCACCTGAGCTGTTCAGCCTCTGTTTTTTTCATTGGCGAGTAACTGCCGTTTCATTTGTTCATTTTCTAACTGGATGGCTCTGAGCCTGAAGGCTTCAGCAAGCTGTAGTTTTAATTCATTTGGCTCCCAGGGTTTAGTAATAAACCGGTAAATCACACATTCATTGATGGCTTTCAGAATGCCACTGATTTCGGTGGTTGCACTGAGCACCATACGAATAATATCCGGATAGATAGCCCGTACTTTTTGTAAGAAATCAATGCCTGTCATATCTCCTAACCGCAAATCGGTCAGCACTATGTCTACATTGTTTTTAGCCAATAAATCTAAGGCCTGAGCTGCAGATTCTGCCAGCAGCAACTTATAATTTTCCAGACGCAGTTCTCGTTTCAGAGCCTGCAGTATATTGGTTTCACTATCAACCACCAGCAAGCAGCGTTGGCCATTGGCATAGAGTTCAGGCGGTAACTGGGCCTGTTCTCTGTGTTGAAGTTGATGGAAGCATTGCTCTGCAGGCAAAGGCAATGAATAAAAATAGCCCTGAATTTCATCACAGCCTGCTTTGAGCAGAAAACCAAGTTGCTCTATAGTCTCAACACCTTCTGCAATCACAGTGATACCCAGATTATGCCCCATGGAGATCATGGAGCGGACCAGCGCTGCACTATCAGGGTCTGTGTAAACATCGCTAATAAAACTCCGGTCAATTTTCAGCTGTCCGAAAGGGAAACGTTTTAAGTAGGCCAATGAGGAGTAGCCTGTACCAAAATCATCAATAGAAAAGTGAATGCCCAGGGAGCGGAGTTCCTGCATTTTGAGCAGAGATTCATCTGCGTCATGCATTAAAATACTCTCTGTCATTTCGATTTTGAGCCAGTCAGGCTCTACCTGATACTGCTCCAGTATGGTGCGAATACGGGGAACAAACTGTGCATCCATAAAACTTAAAGCTGAAAAGTTCACTGCAACCGAAACGCCCTGAAGCTCATTTTTCCATTGGCTGATTTGGCTGCAGACAGTGTTAAACACATAAAAATCCAGTTCAGTGATCAAACCACTTTGTTCTGCCAGTGAAATAAAAGCCAGTGGGGAGATCATCTGCTCTTTGTGGTACCAGCGCACCAGAGCCTCCAGGCCACAAAGCCGGCCTGTGCTTAAATCAGCCTGTGGCTGGTAATAAACTAAAAACTCTTTACTGAATAACCCCTGCCGTATGGCTTGTTCCATTTGTAAGCGTTGTTGCACTATAGTGTTCATTTCCGGCTTAAACATACAGATCCTGTTACGTCCCTGATGTTTTGCTTCGTACATCGCAGTGTCGGCATTTCGTAACAAAGTAACGCTGGTATCTCCGTCCATAGGGTAACGACAGATCCCGGTGCTGAAGCTAATCACAATTTCTTGTTGTTCAATAACAACAGGGCGGATCAATTGCTGTTTCAGCTTTTCCAGTCGTCTGACATGAATAGATAAAGGGCAATTGTCTGTCAGTAAAATAACAAATTCGTCTCCTCCCAGCCGGGCTATGGTATCTGTATCCCGTATTTGCCTTTTCATACGTTCCGCAATCTGCTGCAACAACTCATCTCCGGCAGTATGACCAAGGCTGTCGTTAATCACTTTAAAGTGATCGATGTCCAAAAACGCTAGGGTAAATTGCTGGTCATGACGTTTAGCATAAGCGATAGCCTGTTGCAGCCGGTCGTTGAGCAGATTTCTGTTAGGTAAGCCAGTCAGATTGTCGTAATTGGCCTGATGCTCCAGCTCCTGTCTGTAGTTTTTACTTTCAGTAATGTCCCGCAATATGCCGACAAAATGACTGGTATGGCCCCTGTCATTGACGACGGGGGCAAGAGTGAGTTCATTCCAGAATGACGAACCATCTTTACGATAATTCAACAGTTCAGCTTTGCCTTTACTGTTGTTTCTGATGGCCCTGCGAATGGAGTCCAGACCGGGTTGATGCCGATCCTGGCTTTGCAGAAGTCGGCAGTTTTTCCCCAGCACTTCTGCTGAGGTGTAACCAGTCATTTGTTCAAAGGCTGGATTGACATAAACAATGGGCTGATCTTCAGCTTCATTGTCGGTAATAATGACAGCATTGATGCTGGCTTCTATAGCTCTGGTTCGGATACGCATCTGTAAATCTTGTTGCCGCTGCTCTGTCATGTCCTGCATAACCGCAATAGCCCCTTGTAACTGATTTTGTTTATTAAAAAAGGGCACAGCTGAGCTGAGTAACGTCTGGATGTTTTGTTGATCCGTTTTCACATCTAACAGTATATTTCTGCAGGCTTTTTGTTGATGCAAGGTTTGGTGTAACAGCCAGTGACCCGGGTCGCAGTGACTGCTGCTGTCTTGCTGTATATGTTGTAACTGACCTGCCTGATCCAGACTCTGAATGACCACGCCATCTGCTATCTGACGGAATTCCTGATTACTGATAATCAATTTGCCATTCTGATCAGCAACCAGTACTGCGACAGGTAAATTATCCAGCACATTACGTAACATGGATTCACTGTTCGCCAGAGCTTTGGTGCGTTCCTCCACCAGTATTTCCATACTGTTAAAAAGCCGGGCACGGCCCAAAGCCATAGAGAGCTGACGTCCTAAGGATGCCAATGCATCCAATGCGTCTTTTGACCAGGCCATACCTTTGTCATGCACAACATTCAGTAAACCTATGGTTTCGCCTCCGATCAACAGCGGAATGCTGGCATGAGACCTTTGGGGATAGCTTTGCTTTAACAGAGGGCATTGATCTATGTCTGCCGGCTGGTTGATTTTGTCTCTGAATATGGCATGGTGGCAAGGGCATTGATTGATGCAATCTAACTCAGTCAGAGGCTGCATGAGCTGATCTAAACCTGAATGGCCTGCGACCATTAAGCTGTCTTCCTTGTCTTTATCAGGCATCAGTAACCAGGTTGCAGCTACATCAGGAAACTCCAACACCCGTTGTAATGCTTCATCGATCAGCTCTTTTTCCTTTTGCTGGCCGGTAATACCAGTGGTGAAATGAAATAAAGAATGCAATAAGGAATTAGAGCGGGCCAGTTCATCATGTTTTGTTCTTAATTCATGATTGATCCGGACCCCCTGTTCATAGGTTGAGATCAACAAGTCGAGGATTTGTTGCCGGCTTGCAGTAATAAAATGCCGCTCGCCTTCCAGCAATACTTCAAACCCCATTTGAACCCGCTCATGGGCGCGTAGCTCATGATTGACCAGGAAATAGCGGATACGTGACAGCAAATAACGCTCTTCATAAGGTTTTACAATAAAATTATCTGCGCCACAGGCCAGACCGTGGACCACATCTCTGGGATCCGCCAGTGCAGTCACCAAAATAACCGGGATCTGTTTGGTTTTATCTGATTGTTTTATTTTATGGCATAACTGATAGCCATCCATTTTTGGCATCACAATGTCGCTGACGATCACTGTTGGAGTGCGGTGTTGCAGGATCTCCAGGGCCTCAATTCCATTTTTGGCCACCCATACAGTGCAACCTGACTGCTCTAATAAAAATTGCAGCTCTGCCGCCTGAGTTGCGCTGTCTTCCACAATCAGAACATTCGCTTCATTAAACATCATTCAGACTCCTTCTGTGATAAGGATTGCCTTTTACTGTGCTGCAAATCATTGATAAAAAACGCAATTTTTTGAGGGCTAAGTACGCAGTGGGGGGCAGCTAAACGCAGTGCCGCCTGAGGCATTGAGTCTATTAAAGCAGTTTCCGGATCCTGGATGATACAAAGCCCGCCTGACTGGCTAACAGCTTTTATTCCTTCAGCTCCGTCCTGGCCCATACCAGACAACTGAATTGCAATCACCTTTCTGGCCATATGTTGTGCTAACGAATGAAACAAACGATCCGCTGACGGGATATTCAGATCCGAAGGAGAGGCAAGGCTTAGTTTGACCCTGTGCCTGGCATCATATTCCAGATGGAAACCTTCCGGAGACAGGTAAATATGTCCAGCCTGTAACTCCTGTCCATGGCAGGCAACTCCTACTTTCAGCTTTGACAACTGCTGTAGCCAGTCGATAAAACTGTCTAAAAAACCTGCAGCTATATGTTGGATCAGTATCACAGGCCATGGGATCTTCGGGTCCAGCTCTGAGAGCAGCAATTTTAAAGCCGCCGGGCCACCTGCAGAAGCGGCTATGGCAATAACCGCAGGTGAGGTGACAGGTGATGGTGGTTGAACCATAGGGGCTGTGAGTGTGGCAGTAGAGCGGGTGCGCCTGACCACTTTAATTTCAGACATCAGGCGCAAGGTTCGTAACAGATCGTTTATTTGACGCTCAAAGCCCGGTACAGTTGGGCCAACAGGTTTTTCCAGAACAGCAAGTGCACCTGCGGCCAACGCCTGTATCGCCGTGGTGGCCGCTTTAGCGTTTGCACTGGCGGTTAATATAATGATGGGCAGGTTATAGAGTTCAAGAATACGACCTATGGTTTCATAACCATTGAGTCCGGGCATATGCACATCCATAGTCACTATATCCGGGCTATGTTGTTGTAACAACTCAAGCGCCTGGTAGCCACTGGAAGCTTGTGTGACCAGGTGTCCTGCCTCGATAAATATAGTGCTCAACAGCAGGCGCGCTACAGCTGAATCGTCTACGACTAAGATATGCATCACTTCACTCCATTCAGATGAGCCGCTGTATGCTGTCCAGCAAACTGTCCTGTTCAAAACCGCTTTTCACTAAATAAGCATTAGCCCCTGCTTCCAGACCACGTTGTCTGTCATCCGGGCTTTGCAAGGCTGTCACTAAAATGACAGGCAACGAAGAAAGCATGGCATCATTTCGTACTTTTAACGTCAGGTGAAATCCGTCCATTTTTGGCATTTCGACATCAGAAACCAGCAAATCGAATTGTTGTTGTTTTAGTTGATTCCAGGCTTCCTGACCGTCGTTAGCCGTCATAACCAGGTAGCCAGCAGTTTCAAGAATGGATTTAAGCAAAGCTCTTGACGTAAAAGAGTCATCAGCCACCAGAATACATTTCGATTTTTGTTGGGCCTGACCACTGACCTGGGCTCCGGTATGTACTTGTTTTGATTTGTGATATAAAGCTGTTGGATCCAGAATGGGGATGAGCTGTCCGTCACCCATCAAAGTTGCACCTAACACACACTGGACTTTCTTAAGTTGTGGCCCCAAAGCCTTGACAGTGATTTCCCGATCACCAAGCACAGTATCGACAGACAAAGCGAAGGATTCACCTCTGACTTTGAGGATCACCACATTAGGGCAGGCCATAGTTTTGACTTTTGTATCTGCCAGCTCCAGTACATCGCTCAATTGCCATAACGCCAGCACCTGCGAGCCAACGGCTAAGGTGGCTCTGTTTTCAACATACTGAATGTCCTCTTCTTTGAGCCTGATACAGCGCTCTACTGCAAACAGAGGCAATGCCAGAGTCCGGTCAGCACAACGGATAAACAGCGCCTGGAAGGTAGATAAACTAACAGGTAAAGAGATCCTGATGCTGCAACTTTGATTAGCTACGGACTGAAGTTCTATCTGACCAGATAGACGCTCAATGATGTCCTGGACTATGGCCATTCCCAAACCCCGTCCTGAGATTTCAGTGATCAAAGCGCTGGTTGAAAGGCCACTATGAAACACCAGTGCCAGAGCTTCAGCTTCGGACATCAGCTGCAGTTCTGTTTCTGTGAATAGACCTTTGGCACAAGCCTCAGCTTTGAGACGTTGTATATCTATGCCCTGACCGTCATCTGTGATGCACAGTTCAAATTGATCGGCGGAATTCTGGTTTAACGCCAGCACAACTTTACCTTTGGCTGTTTTTCCTTTACTTAACCTGTCAGCAGCAGACTCAATACCATGATCGATAGCGTTGCGCACCAGGTGGAGCAGCACAGGCTTCAGCTCATCAATAATACGTTTATCAATCTGCAGGTTATTGTCCTGTAACTCTAACTCCAGTTGCTTACCGGTCTGGCGGCTTAGATCTTGTGCCATAGCAGGTAATCCGGCAAACAGCACTGAGCCAGCAACCAGCAGTACAGATTGAACTCCTGTGTAAAAATTATCTGAAAATTGTACTAAGTCTCTGCAGAAACGGGCTGAACTTTTTTGCAGCTTGCGGGCTGTATGGTACAGCTGATCCATATGTTGCTGACTCCAGTCGGCATAATTTAGTAATTCCCTCTTTTGTTCCTTTTGCTGTAGCTCCTGGCCGGATAAAAGCCTGCTGAACCAGTCGGAGTGCAGCCCGGATTGGCTTTGCTTTTTACGTAATTCTTCTATATCCAACACAACCTGCTTCAGCTGTTTATGGTATTCAATGTTGTCCTGTTTCAGTTGCTGTGCTTCTTCGGCAAGAAACAACAGAGTCGTTAAGTTATGGTTGCTGACTTTCACTCTTTCCGGCTCAGAAGCTGTGGCTCTGTTGCTGGCTAAATCTGGCGGTTCGGCAGAAGAGGGGGCTTGCCATTGTTGTCCTTTGGCTGCGGCTTCAAGGTTTTTTTTCAACTCTGTTTGTTGTTGAATATCCACCAGCTGCTCAAGGCTCAGGCAACGAACCATAGTCAAAGCCTGACGGCATAATTCCAGATTAGCGCTACAGAGCAGTGCCGGCTTTTTGCGTGCTGCAGCGAGCAAACTTTCCCAGTGGTGACACAGTTGTTCTGTGTCATTTTGTCCTACAGCTCTGGCAGCACCTTTGAGACTGTGTACTTCTCTGAACAAGTCTTCGACCTGCTCCTCTGAGGTGTTTTCTTCTTCCCAGCCGGACAACTGATCAGCGAGCAGCTGCAAGCGTTCTTCAGCTTCTTGTCTGAAACTGCTGAGCAGTAACTTTTGTAACGCTTCACGGTCCATGCTGATCGCAACCTCAGAGAGTAAATTTCATAGTCAGCTGTTTTAGTTTTAAACCCAACTGATTCAGGTTTTTAGCTGCCAGATCAACCTGGCGAGCTCCTACCACATTGTCCTGACTGGCCTGCCGGATGTTTTCCATCGCAATAGCTATTTGATCCATGCCAATTTTTTGCTGTTGGCTGGAGGCAGCAATTTGCATCGCTGCTCCGGAGCTTTCATCTATTCTGTTGCTCAGGGCCTGAATGGCTTCACCTGTCTGTTGTGCTCTTTCGTAGCCACGTTCTACTGTTTTACTGCTTTGTTCGGCCAGTAACACGGCTTTGGTCATGGCTCTTTGTATATCACCTAATATGGTTCTGACTTGTGTCGTGGCTTGTTTGGATTGCTCAGCCAAGGCTTTGACTTCCTGTGCAACCACAGAAAACCCTTTACCTGCTTCTCCTGCTTTGACCGCTTCAATAGAAGCGTTGACTCCCAGTAAGTTGGACTGCTCTGCTAAATCGCCAACTGAAGCTACTATTTCGCCTATCGCCTGACTTTGTTCTCCCAGCCGGACTATGCTGTCGGCAACAGCCTGCATTTGCTCTCTGATTTGGTCCATACCCAGTAAAGTTTCCTCAACGGCCACGCGCCCGCTTTGCACCTCCTGTTTGGTGGTTTCTGCACTATCCATCACTTCCTGAGATTTCGCGCCGGAAATAGTGGCCGTCTGTTTTACTTCCTGCACTGTGGTGGTGATTTCACTGATAGCTGTTGCAGTTTCCTGAGTGCTGGTGGCAACCTGATTAGTGACTGCAAGTATTTCTTCACCTGAAGTGGCCAAAACCGATGTGCTTTCGTTTAGTTCCTGTACCAACTCGCGTAAATATTTGCTCATAGTGGCAAAAGCTAATGACAGACGACCGACTTCATCACGTCTTACATTGTGCGGGACTTCTTTCGGTATTTCTCCACGACCTATTTGTTCTGCCATGATGGCCAGGCTGGCTAAAGGTAAAGCTATATGCCGGCTTAACAGCCAGGACAGCAAAATACCTGTTCCAACCATCAGCAACGAAAAAAATACTAAACGTTGTTTTAATGCTGCAAACTCCTGACCGGTGTCTTCGAGGCTTTGTTGCATGAGCTGAACAGTCAGACGCTCCAGCTCATCGGTTTTTTTCTCTATGTTGCTGGTTAACTCTGTACCATGTTCAGACATCAGCAGCCAGCTCTGGTCATATTGCTCCGCTTTGATACTGGGTAATACATTAGTCTGGAAGAAGTGAAGGTGTTCAGTTCTGGCGTTCTGGATAGCAGAGATCAATGCTTTCACTTCATCTTTGTTACCTTGCCCTTGTTGAAGGTGATGCAACAGAGCTGTATTTTTTTGTTGTAAATCTTCAATGTTCTGAATATCGGCGCCTTGGGCTGCGGCTTTTTGAATAATGGTTTTTAAAACCAGTTGGTTTTGCACCGCCATATTGGCTTTGAGCTCTTTAATATCCGAGATGCGGTCAAAGCGACGGCTGGTGGAATCCAGTTCTGACTGAAACCTGTCCAAAGTTAGAAAACCCTGATACAAGGTAGCTCCACAGCCCGCTATCAACAGCAGGAACGCCAGCATTAGTTTGCTTCCTATGCGTAAACTTAAAAAGTACCTGATCATTATTTAAACTCCTGGCTGATAATTAGTTCGGGATCCGTAAGCAGGGCGTGTCCATCTAAAAATATGGTTTGATCCCTGGTCACTCCTTGCAGATAACGCAGACGTATAGGGTCCAGATTAGGCAGGCTTTTGTTTAATCCCGTTAAATCCAGAAGTTGGATCCCTATAATGACATCGACCAGCAATCCAAATTCCATCTGTTCATTTTTTAGCAACACCAACATGTTCCGATCGGTTAAGCCAACCCCGGGTAATTGAAATAAGATGCGTAAATCAAGCACTGAAACAACCCGGCCTCTGACATAACAAATACCAGCCATATAGGCAGGTAAATCAAATAAAGCCGTGATTTGATAAATGGGCAGTACTTCAGAAACATAGGTACTGTGAATGGCATAACGTTCCGTACCTATATCAAATCGAAGTACTTCAACAAGCTGCAAACTACCTTCTGCAGGCTTTTCTGCTAAAGCTGCGGTTCTTTTTTGTAGTGCCTGGGTTATGCGTTCATTTTCGGCACTACATTGGTTATCCAACTGAAGTTCCAGCTCTGCTAACTGCTGCTTGATCTGATGCCAGTCGAACTGATGACCCGGATTCAGGGATGCAGGCATACCGACAGCTCCTTGGCGAGTTGATCACAGATCAAATTCATTTGATGCACATTTAAACCGTCCGAGCAGGGGACTTGCTGATCAGGGGCGTAAGAAGACAACAGTTGGCTACATAACCTTAATGCTTTTAACGCTGCTGGGCGTTGTTCCGTTTGCAACAGCAATTGGGCACGCAACAAATGAGCAATGATCAGATCGGGTTCCAGATACAGTGCTTTTTGCAGTGCGGTAAAAGCCTGTTCGGGAAGTTGCTGCTGGATATATAACTGCGCTGAGAATAAATAACTTTGTGCTGAATCAGGGTGTAAATCCAATAGCTGGTTCAGCCAGCTTCTTGCTTCGCTGCTGAGTTGTAAATCAGCACAAATTTGCGCCTGCACCAGATGGTACTGTTGTTGCTCCTGCAATGATAAAGGGCCTGATTCGAAATAGCGTAAGGCAAGTTGTTGTGCAACAGCAGGTTGCCCCTGACGACGCGCTTCATGCAACTGTTGCCATAACAGCTGTTTCGGCGATAACTTTTCCTGCAATGGAACTACAGGTGCAAGCGGGCGGATTGCTGGAAAGCCGCTTTGTTTTTTGGCTGCTGTTATTTTTTTTGTAGCAGGCTTAATCGATGGCGTGGCCAGAATAGCGGCAGCTTGTGTTTGCATCGGAACCGCATAATTGTCCGCTGCCCAAAAACCTGAGTGGCAGGACTGAGTCGCCAGGCTTGCTTCTACAGCACCTAATAGCAGCAGTCCATCGGCATCAAGCCGGTGTAAAAAACGCTGGACTATTTGTTCTGCCTGGGTCGACGAAAAATACATCAGCACATTACGGCAAAGGATTAAATCGAAGCTATCGGCAAAAGGCGGTGTGCTGTCCAGAAAATTAAATGGCATAAACTGGATGGAATTACGCCATTCAGTTTTGACTTGCCAGCTTGTAGTGTCGATCTCGTCAAAATAACGTTGTTTAAACTCCGGTGTGCAGTTTCTGAATGATGCTGCTTTATAAATGCCAAGTTTGGCTTTGGCCAGAAAAGCCGGGTTCAGATCCGTTGCCCAAATCTGCAGGGATAATGAACTCTTTTGCTGTGACAGCGCTTCTGACAGCTGAAACAGCATGCTATAAGCTTCTTCACCACTGCAGCATCCTGCACTCCAAATCTTTAGTCTGGTTGTTGATGTTGTTACAGCAAGTCGTTTCGGCAGCCATTCATCAATCAGCCATTGTGTGGCTTTTGGGTCGCGGCAGAAATAAGTTTCACCCACTGTAAAGACAGGTAACAGCAGTTGTGCTAACTCTGAATCCCACTGCTTAAGCGCTGCTTTCTGCAACCAGGCTTTGGTATTTTTTATGCCTAATTCCTGAGCACGCCATTGCAGACGCCTGAGCAGATCTCTGTGTTGATCCGGCTGATAGCTGGCGCCAAAATGCTGCTGGGCTTTGGTCATAATGTGGCTGATCCACTCCATGGGGATGTTCACGGCAACAGCTCCCTGTTTTGTGATGCCTGCATAGAATTTTGCAGCAGAAGCTCGTCTGATGCAGACAACAATTGTTCGATATCCTGAATTAACAAAATACCTTGCTCTGTCTGAATAACACCTTTGAGTTGATTGCTGTTGATCTGTGGATCAGTGTTGGAAATAAGTTGCTGTGGATCGTAACTGATCACTGAGTTGACCTCGTCCACAGGGATCACTATTTGACGATTTCGCAGTTTTAACCAGATCAATGGTCGCCAGAGTTGCAGTTGCGGCGAGGGCCAACCTAAGCAGCGCGCTAAATCAACCTGAGCCAGCAGCATACCTTTGACACTAATAACCCCGTCCACAGACAAAGGACTGCCTGGTAATTCAGTCCACAACACTGCAGGCAATACTTTGATGACTTCCGCAACCGGAATAGCCAAGCGATGTTCACCTAGACGGAAAGGTAATAAGTGCAGCTGTTCCACTTTTTGCATTTTCAGTTCCTCTGATAAATACAACATAGTTGGCATTGCAGCATCGTCAAGTGTCAGCAGCTGTTAATCAGCTGGTTACAGTCTATTAGAGGGTGAAATGAGGTGGTTTAGGGCAAGGCTGAGAAAAAATATTTTTGTTTATCAATAATTTAATTTAAGTGTTCACTATGCAGCCAGTTAATCAATTCTATGGCTGGCATAGGTTTGGCAAATAAATAACCCTGGATAAGATAACACTGGCGGCTGCTGAAAAAGGCCAGTTGCTGTTCAGTTTCTACACCTTCAGCGACACAACTCATACCTAAGCTGTTTGCCATCGACAAAATGGCTTCGATAATGGTTTCATCATCCGGATCTATGCCAATGTCTTTAACAAAACTGCGGTCAATTTTAATGGCGTCTATTGGCAGCTCTTTTAAGTATTTTAACGACGAATAACCAGTACCAAAGTCATCCAACGCCAGCTGAATGCCCAGTTGGTTCAGCGCCAGCATAGTGGTAATGGCTTTTTCGTGGTCGCGCATCAGCGCACTTTCGGTCACTTCATAACGCAAACAAGAGGCGGGCAACTGGTATTTATGCAGCAGCTTTTCGGTATGTTCCGCCAGGGACAGTTGTTCCAGGTGACTGGTGGATAAATTCACCGACAAATACAAATCTAATCCGGCCTGGCGCCATTGCTGTAAATCGACCAAAGCCCTTTCCAGCAGCGATAACGTCATAGGAATAATTAAGCGTAAATCTTCTGCCATAGGAATAAATTCGGTTGGCGGAATCAGGGTGTTTTTATGACTCCAGCGCATTAATACTTCAACCCCTATTACGGACTGGCTGCGGCAATCGACAATAGGCTGGTAATAGTTAATGAATTCGCCATCTTTAAAGGCTTGTCGTAACTGGGTTTCTTTTGCCAGTTGCATATGGGCTTTTTCGTTCATTTCGGCAATAAAAAATTGGAAGTTGTTCCGGCCCAAATCTTTGGCATGATACATGGCAACGTCAGCATGTTTTAATAACGAATTGGCGTCCGTGGCGTCGTCCGGATACACAGCTATACCTATGCTTGGCGATACGCTGACGGTATGGGTGCCTAACTGCATAGGCTCGCCAATAGACTGCAGCATTTTGCGCGCTACATGGCTGATATTGTCATCGTTTTTATAGCTTTCCAGCAGTACTACAAATTCGTCGCCACCCAAACGCGCTATGGTATCTGTTTCTCTTAAGGTGGCACGCAAACGTCTGGCGACTTCCTGCAGTAATTGATCGCCGACATCATGGCCTAAAGAGTCGTTGACCTGCTTAAACTTGTCGAGATCGATAAAACACAAAGCCAGAGATTTTTTAGCCCGTTTAGCCTGATCTATGCCATGTTGAATACGATCCATCAGCAAAGTGCGGTTAGGTAAGCCGGTTAATGAGTCGTAGCTGGCTAAGTAACGTAACTCTTCTTCTGCTACTTTTTGCGCTGTGATGTCGGTAAACACCAGTACAAAAAACTCAACCTTATCCACATCACCTATAGCGCTGATATTAATCAGGGCAGGGCGCTCTTTGCCGTCAGGGGTGTGCACCAGCTCTTCACCTTGCCAGTGCTGGTTGACGGTTAAACCCCGTAATAAAGAGGTGTAAAAACGACGACGTTGCAGGCTAATGCCCAGATGATGAGTTTTTGGGCTGACCAGATACTGATCGACAGAACCAAAGACATCAGCGAAAGACTGGTTAGCAGCTATGACTCTTTGGCTGGCGTCTAAAATCACCACCCAATCACGGGTTTGCTGGAAAGCCTCACCAAAAAGCCGGGCTTTTTCCTGGTTCGCTCTGGTTTCGGTAATGTTACTAAAGGTACCAATGACCCGTTCTGGCTGACCTTCGTCATCCACTTCGGCCACTTTCCCTATGTCGCGGAACCACAACCATTTGCCATTTTTATGTTGCATACGGTAGGTATGATCAAAGGTTTTATCCGGCGTTTGCATCAGTTTTAGCCAGGCTTGCTGATAAGCGTCTTTGTCTTCCGGATGCAATAAAGATAAATGTTGGCTCATCGCCAGCGGATTGAGCGCTTCCTGATAACCCAACATGCTGTGAATACGGGAGGCAAACATAATGTTTTTGCGGGCATGCCATTCCCAGGCGCCACTGTCGATGGAGTCCAGCGCTTGTTTTAAGCGCTGTTCACTGGCCGTCACTTTGGCATGAGCCACTTTGAGCATACGTTGCTGTTTTTGTCGGGTTCGCAAATAAAACAGCATCACAATCAGGGCAACTGAAGCATAAGCCATGTAGGCCCAATAACTCAACCAGGGGGCAGGTTCTACTTTAAGGCGCAGAGTTGCTACTTCGCTTTCAAGGCCTGTCACTGGGGATACAGCCACTACATTAAACTGATAATCGCCCGGCGTCAGTTGAGGGAACATCACCGAACTGGAGCTTTGCTCCGGAAAAACTAAACGCTGTGGGCCGTCCAGCCAATAACGGTAACGCATTTTGCCGCTGTCCCTGAAATTCAGGCTGGAATAACTGATGGTTAAACCCTGGCTGTTATAAGGCAAACTAAAAAACTGACCTGATAAATCGGTCAGCGGGCTTTCGATAGGCGAAGACAATAAGTCCAGCTGAGTAATGACAATACGGGGCTTACGTCTGGGTTCTGTTAACTGAGCCGGCGATAACAGGTTCACTCCGCGAATGGAGCCAAAAGCCATCTCGCCATTGCTTAAGCTTTGGCTACTTTGGCTGATAAATTCATTACTGGCTAAACCATCTTTTTTACTGAATTGTTCTATATGCAGGCTATCGACATTTAACGAAGAAACGCCATGCAAGCTGGAAAACCAGATATGGCCCAGCTGATCGCGGTTCACCGCATAAACCACATTGGTATTGAGTTTATTTTTGCTGTGAAAATGATGTTTCAGCTGCATAGTTTTCGCATCAAAAGCCAGCAAACCTATATCTGCAGCGCTGAACCATAAGGTATTGTTTTTATCCAAAGCCATCTGATCGGCAAAACGCATACTAAAAGCTGTACTTACTTCTGCCTGGTACAACAGCTTTAACTCTGTTGTTTTTTCATTGTAAGCCCAGAGTTTTTCATAAGCAGATAATACCAGCCAGTCTGGTTGGCCTGGCCATGTGCCTAAAACAGCCCGAACTTCACTGGCAGGCAACTTTTGCTTTAATGCTGTGAGTTCCTCTACTTGCCCTGTTCCGACCTGGTACAGATAAAAGCTTTCTCTGGTCAGCAGATAAAAAGGCTGTTGCTGGTTAAGCCAACTGCCGGGCCGCGCTGTGTTCAGCACGGCTTGTTCTTCCGGCCCTCTGACAGGGGCTTGCTGCAGCTTTTTATGTTGACTGGAGAAATAGTTCAGGCCACTGGAGGATAAAAACCATAGGTCACCGGCTTTATCCATCGACAAATTCATAATAGTACTGGTATGCCAGACCGCTTTTGGATCCGGGTTCACCAGAAAATGCTGAACCTGCTGAGTTTCCAGATTTAATAAGTTCAGGCCATTGCGACTACCCAACCACAACTCTTCCCTGCTTTTTTCAGCTATGGCAGTAATTTTGTCATTACTTAAAGCATCAGGTCCTGTACGACTGAAATTGCGAATGGCTTTGCTGCGTGGATGCCAATAATAAGCACCATCAAAACGACTGCCAAGCCAATAACCACCCTGACCGTCTTCCTGCAAAGCCACTATATTGTCGTCAGATAAATTAAAATTACTTTCACTGAATTTCAGCACCAACTCAGTGCTGTTTTGCTCTGGTGTATAACGTAACAAACCACGTTCTGTCGCCACTAATAAATGATCAGACTGGATCTTAATTTTCCAGACATTAGGCCCGGCAATCAGCTCTTTGCTTGCCGGAGTTTGCCCTGTTTGTAAAAACCGCTTTATGGCCGACAGTTCCAGTTGATACAAGCCTTCGACAGTACCTACCAGCAGATGCTGATCCTGAATTTGTAAAGCTTTAACATGGCGCTGATAGTCCAGTGACTGGCCTTGGGGCAAATGAGGCACCAACTGCAGTTGTTTCGTTGTTTTGTCATACAGCACTAAGCCATGACTGGTTCCCAGCAGTATCCAATCCGGAGTGGTCAGCAGTACACGTATATTGGCATCTGCTAATGCTATATCAGCCAACCTGGCTAAAACAGTCAGTTGGCTGTTGTCTGTCTGATAACTATATAGCTCTGTTCTGCTGCTCAGGAGCAAGTGTTCGTCATCGGATTGTATTAAATTGACGAAACGGTTTTGCAGTGTGGCAGTACCGGGTAAGGAGGCATGTAAAAACAACTGAGCTTTCAGTGGGTCAAAAATATATAAGCCTGAACGTGGCGCCAAAGCCCACAATCTTTGTTTTGGATCCAGTAGTAACTGAGTAAAAGCCAGGCTTTGTAATTGAGGGGAGTCTGCACCAATCAGCAGGTTTTGATAGCCGTCATAGCGGTTTAAACCCGCATCTGTAGCTATCCATAAAAAGCCCTGGCGGTCGAGTAACAAATCATTGACTGAACCCTGAGATAAGTTTTGATCTGGTGTTAATGGCTGCAATAGCGGTGCAGCCATTGCAGATTTGCAAAGGCAACAAAGCAGCAACAGGCCACAAACATAGCGCAATAAGGCTAAAACAGGCAAAACTATTCCTCTGAAGGTCGGGTTATTATTGTTATAGGTGTCAATCTGGTGCGAGAAGCATAAGAAAATACAGTGAATGACGTTACAAAGTCCAGCATAGTTCCAAAGAAATTTACAAAAACAGCAAGCTTATTAATAGATAAACCACAGGCTTTGTAACAAGCTGAAAATAAATACCAGAAGGGCAGAATAAAGCTGGAATTGCCGGTTCAGTTTAAGTGAACCAAGCATATCTTTTACTTGAGGTAAGGGCGCTGGACCAAGCCGTTGGCGCTGATTTTTCTGTTGCTGATAGATCACAGGGCCAGCCAGATTCACCCGCAAGGCAGAAGCCAAAGCCCCCAGAATAAGCAGATGTGGTAAACAGAGGTTCAGCTTAGCTGCCTGACGCCATTGCCGCACAGCGGCTGTGATATCAGTCAGCAAAGCCAGCAACAGCGCTGTGATCAGGCTGGCGGGAAAACTGGCCCATTGGGTTAATAAAGAGGCAGGGCGGCCAAAATAGCGGAAATTACTGTGTTTATCGTTCCATTGTTGATTACACAGCAGCAACAAACGATAAGCCACAGCAGCTAAACCGCCACCGATTAAAAACCAGAAACTGACCCCTATCCATTGCTTGGCCGTGCGAAGCCATAACATTTCGATACTGGCTTTGCATAAGCCAGTACTGCTTAAACTTTGAGTTTGGCGTAACACCAAAGGTTGTAATAAATCTTTGGCTCTGCTGTTTTGTTGCTGACTGACAGCCAAAGCTACTTTGTGACTTTGCTGGCGGTAATAAACAAAATCCAGGCAAAAATACAGCAGCAGACCATCCAGCACCAAAGGCCAGTCCGATAACCAGTATAAAGGAGCCAGCAAGCCGAGCGTAGGTAAGATCACTAAAGCTAAAGCTAAACTGCCGGAAATTAACTGCTGACTGCTGGCTCTGTTTGGATCCGGATGAACTTTAGCGGCCAGCTGTTTCGCAAAAATGCGGAAAAAAGTTAAAGGCTGATAATCCTGCGGCAAAAGAACCAGACTGCCAAGCAACCAAATGCTTAGCAGTACCAGTGGATAAGCCGAAAGATCGTCCAGCCAATACGGCATTTAGCTTAACTGAACCGTTTTCAGGTTTTTCAGCAGTTCCAGCACCATGGCTGAACTGTTTTTAGAGGCGATTTCTAAATAAGCTTCAAAAGAAGTAGGCGACTCTTTGCCTGCTATATCACTTAAACTGCGGATCACCACAAAAGGTGTATTGAGCTGATAGCAAGCCTGAGCTATGGCTGCGCCTTCCATTTCCACTGCTAACATAGTGGGAAATTCAGCACGGGTTTTGGCAATACGCTCAGGCTGACACATAAAAACATCACCCGTAGTGATTAAGCCTTTTTTCGTTTTGCAAAAACCTAAGGTAGTAATGCTTTGTTCTGCCGCGCTAATCAAGGCCGGATGCGCCGTAAAAGCCGCTGGCATACGAGGTACCTGGCCTATTTCATAACCAAAAGCTGTGACATCCACATCGTGATGCCGAACTTCAGATGAAATGACTACATCACCTACATTTAATTCAGGATCAAAACCACCTGCTGATCCCGTATTGATCACACAATCCGGTTTAAATTGGCTAATCATTAAAGTTGTCGCTACAGCTGAAGCGACTTTACCTATGCCTGATTGCACTAATACAACATGGGTATCGGCCAGACGGCCCTGATAAAACTCATAATCTGCCAGTTTGACGCTGGTCATATCGCTTAGTTGAGCTTTTAGAATTGCAATTTCCGGCTCCATAGCGCCGATAATACCCACAAGTTGCATCTGCCGATCCTCAAAATTAGAAAGGGCAGATGATAGCATCTGCCCTTCATTAATTACACCCGAACAATAGGCGGGCGTGGATAAACCACAGCCCCCACATTAGATTGATTTATGAATAGCTATGGTTTTGGCTTGCTGATTATTGGTCAGAGTTCCTGCCTGATAATCACGGATAGCCTGCTCAATTTCCTCTGGCTTATTCATCACAAAAGGACCGTATTGCACCACAGTCTCGCCTATGGGTTTAGCTGCTAACAGGATAAAACGCGCTGTGCCCTGTGCTGAGACTGTCACTTTGTCGCCATCTGTTAATACTGCTCCGTGATGATTGGCGACTTTTAAACCTTCAACAAACACTTCGCCTTCAAAAGGATAAAGATAAGCGTTGTGGCCCACTGTGACAGGTAAAGTCAGGCTTTGGCCTGCTTCTAACTGTACATCCAGATATAAAGGTTCAGTCGATAAGCCAAAAATAGGACCACGCACCGTTTTGCCATCCAGCTCTGTTTCACCAGCTATGACTTTGACAAAACTTTGCGCTGTTAAATTTACCAGCGGAATGTCGGAGGCCGGAATATCAACATAAGCGGCCTCTTTCATTTTTTCTGCGGCAGGTAAATTGATCCACAGCTGAAAACCACGCATCAGGCCAGATTCCTGCTGCGGCATTTCTGAATGAATAATACCGCGGCCTGCGGTCATCCACTGCACACCGCCACTGGTTAAATGGCCTTTATTACCCAAATGATCTTCGTGCAGCATATGACCATCAAGCATATAAGTGACAGTTTCAAAGCCACGATGGGGATGAGCCGGGAAACCTGCGATGTAGTCATCGGCCTGGTCTGAACCAAAAGCGTCCAGCATTAAAAACGGGTCCAGTCGCACCGCCTGGCTTTGGCCCAGACTACGTTTAATTTTTACGCCAGCGCCGTCAGACGCCAGCATGGCAGGGATCAGTTGTTTTAAAGTACGGGCTGTCATAATGACTTCACCTATTTGTTAGCTGTTGATAGGTCTATTAAAACAGCTCCTTTATCGAAACAATAGCGGATAGTTTTGCTTTGAGTGTTCGAAAAATTTGAACCTTCAGTTGGCCTCCAACTGGAACAACCCCAGAGCCAAAGCTGTAGTTTGCTCATGTTTCAGCAGCCAGTCTTTGCGCTCTAATCCGCCAGCATAGCCTGTTAAAGTGCCATTGGCTCCTATCACTCTGTGACAAGGCACAATAATGGTCAGCGGGTTACGGCCATTGGCTGCACCTACAGCCCTTACTGCTTTTGGATTATTCAGCGCTTGGGCAATATCGCTATAGCTACGCAGCTGTGCAAAAGGAATTCTGCTCAGTTGCTGCCAGACCGCTTGCTGAAATTCAGTGCCAATGGCGGCTAAGGGCAAATCAAATTGCTGCAAGGTGCCGGCAAAATAGGCATCAAATTGGGCTTTGCAGTCCTGCAGTAACATATCCTTGCTGTGATCCGGTGCCTCTGTAGCGTCGCGAAATAAAATGGACTCAATCCCCTTGGTAGTGGCAGTGACAACCAAAGGTCCTAAAGGCGTTGGAAATTGCAGTTGTTTCATTTGGTTTCCTCCGCTATTGCAGGGCGGGATAAGCTAAACCACAGCTGAAAGGTTGCATAACTGCGCCAGGGAGCCAGTTGCTCTGGGGTGATATCACCATGGCGTTTTAAAGCTTTTTGCACGCCTAAATCACCACCTAACCAGATGTCCGGATCGGCAAGGCCACGCATTTTGCTGTAGGCCACAGTCCATGGCCCTATGCCTTTGAGTTTTAACCAGTCATCCGGTGTGCTTTGTGGTTCAGTGATCACAGTAGCGGCCAGCTGTTTTAAGGTATCGCGTCTGGCTTGTGGCACTTTAAGCATTAAAAGCTCATTTTGACGTATAGCTTCCGGTGTTGGGAACAGTTTTTTCTCTGGATCATCAGCCAATGGTTCCGCTAATTCTGCCAGTAAACGGTTCAGTTGAGTACGGGCTCCCTGCACACTGACTTGCTGACCTAAAATAGCCCGTACAGCTGCTTCAAACGGGCTCCATAAACCAGGCAGCCGTAAACCAGACTCCAGAAAGTCACCAAAAACTGGTACAAGCTGCTGTTCTATCTGTGGCATATTGGCATCTAAATCGGCCAGTTGGCGAATACGTTGCAGCACAGAGGTCAGTTCCTGCTGGCTGGGCCAATGCAGTTTTAACTGCATCACACCTTCTTTGACCGGACTTAACTCAAACCAGCCATGCACCAGTCCTTCTGCGGTAGGCCAGCTAAAAGTTCTGCCATAAGCATCATCTTTTACCCACTCCATGCCATCCAGAGTACGCTGACGCCAGAAATCCAGCTGAGCTTGCCAGTTTAAAGGCGGCCTGTAACTAAGTTGTAATTCAATCACTGAAGAGTGTCCTGTCATTTTTTTACGGCGAATTTGGCTTGGGTTTAACAGCAACTGCTGCTTAAAGGCATCGTTAAAACGCCGGATACTGTGAAAACCAGATAAAGCGGCGATCTGATGCACAGGCAATTGGCTTTGATGCAACAGCTGCTTGGCCAAAAGCACTTGTTGATACAAAGCATATTGTTTGGGCGCAACCCCTAAATGCTGCTGAAACAGCTTACGTAAATAACGTTCGCTGATGCCAAGGCGCGAGGCTAAAGCAGCCTGATCGCCATGCACTAAAGCACCTTCTGCTATCAGTTTTAACGCCCGTCGCACACTGGTTTCCACGCCAAGCCAGGCGGGCGACTGTGGCGCACTGTCGGGCCTGCAACGTAAACAAGGCCGATAACCTGCTGATGCTGCCGCTGCTGCGCAGGAAAAATAACTCACCTGATGTTCAGCCGGAGACTTTGCCGGGCAAATAGTGCGGCAATAAATACCAGTGCTTTTTACCGCAATAAAAAACAGGCCATCAAAACGGCTGTCACGCGATAATCGGGCTTGTTGGCAGACTAAGGGATCCAGCATGGCGAAGACTCATCAGCAGAAACTAAACAGAGTGTACCTTGGCGGCAAAAAAAAAGCTGGCCGGATCCGGCACTGAAAGAAAAGCTTTTTCTAAGAGGGATCGTACGCCTGAGACTGCAGGTTTATTACAGGCGGCTATAGTTAAGCTATGCCTCTGCACTTCTTCAACTCGTGCGAACAGACATTAATGTGAAGGAAAGCTGTATGGAACAACACTTTAATGCCCAGCCCACTCAAGGCTCTGATGACGATGAACTGTTGTTTGCCGTTGATGCTGAAGCGGATGACGATCAGCAACCCAGCTGGACAGTGCTTATTGTTGATGATGAGCCAGAAATACATCAGATCACCTTATTAGCGCTGCGTGATTTTACTTTTTTGCAGCATAAACTGCAGTTTATCAGTGCTTACAGTGCCGCCGAAGCCCGGGATATTCTGGAAACGAACAGCAATATAGCGCTGATACTGCTGGATGTCGTGATGGAAACTGACGATGCCGGCCTTGTACTGGTACGTTACATTCGTGACCAACTACAAAACCAGCTGGTGCGTATTATTTTGCGTACAGGTCAGCCGGGTCAGGCGCCTGAGCATCGTATAGTGCTTGATTATGATATCAATGATTACCGCTCTAAAACTGAACTGACAGTGCAGCGCCTGACCACCAGTGTGGTGTCTGCATTAAGAGCCTATATGGCGATTGAGCAGTTGGCTCAGCTGAACGCCAGCCTTGAGCAGCAAGTCCAGGCCAGAACAGAGCAATTGCAGAGCAGTAATCAGCAATTACAGCATTCTCTGGCGGAACTGGAAGCGGGCGAAAAAGCCGGCAAGCAGGTGCAGTTTAAAATGTTACCGCCGCCAAGTTTCCATTGTGCTGAGTATCAGTTTTGCCATGCCTTATATCCATCTGAATTTATGAGTGGTGATTTTGTCGATTACTTTGCGGTCGATGAGCATAAGGTGGCGTTTTATATTGCCGATGTGTCAGGTCACGGCGTGGCATCCGCCTTTGTGACTGTGTATCTGAAGCGTTTTATCAGCGCTAAACTGGAACGTTATCAGCGTGGCACCTGCGACCATATTATTGACCCCGCTACTGTTTTGGCTGAATTAAACAAAGAGCTGTTGAAGGAAAAAATCGGCAAATACATAGCGCTGTTTTATGCGGTGCTGGACACCCGGACTGCAGAAATAACCTATGCCAATGCTGGAGCTTTTCCCTGGCCTTTGTTAGTGCAACAGCAGCATGGCAGCTATCTGGAATTAAAAAGTACCCCAGTGGGTATGTTTGATTTTGCTCATTACACGAACCAACGCTTGTTGATACAGGAAAACAGCAGCTTAGTTTTGTGGTCCGACGGTGTGTTAGATGTATTGCCACAACAAAACACGGAGCAGAAACTGCAGCATTTAATGCAGGTCAGTGCAGAACAAAACGACATTGCCGCTTTGCTTAAGACTTTAGCTATAGATCCAACTCAACCTTTACCAGACGATTTAACTATACTGAAGTTAACCCGGCACTCACGCAAATAAAGAGTAAAACTATGACGACACCACAAGATCAAATTCTGTTCGCCTGCGTGGAACACTGCTGTTATTTCAAATTATGTGGCGAGCTGCGTTACACCAATGCCACTGGCATGGACGATTTGGTTGAACGGCTGTTTTCTGCAAAACTGCAGTGTAAACAATTGGTGGTGGACTTAAACGAAGCCAGCTTTATGGACAGCACCTATATAGGTTTACTGGCCAGTCTGGCGCGTTATTGTCAGCAGCAGCAATTGCCAAAACCTACCTTGTTTTCCACCCAGCCCCAGGTCAACGAACTGCTGTTTAGCCTCTGTCTGGATCAGGCTTTTGATATAGTACAACAGCCTACGCACCATGCTGTGGATATGAACAGTGTTCAGGCTCAGCCCTACAGCGATCAGCAAAAAGGCCTGATGATTCTGCATGCACACGAAGCACTCATTGCGTTAAATGAAAAAAACAAGACAGAGTTTCAGTCCGTGGTGGATGTACTCAAACAGCAATTAGCCTGATGGTTAAAGCTGAGATTTCATACTGCCTTTGCAAGTCCGGAATTAATTTTCATTGATCGTCTGGTATTTTTCAGCAAAAAAATCTATCAGTGCCCGAACTGAAGGGAGCTGACCTCGCCGTGACGGATAGACCAGATGGATCACTTCGCGCCTCGGCTCCCAGTCGGGTAGTAACCGAATTAAACGGCCATCTGCCAGTTCTGTTGTCAGCATAAGTTGTGGCAGTTGTACTATGCCTACACCAGCCAGAGCAGCCATTTTCAGGGTCAGCATATCTGTGGTGATATAACGTGGCGTAAAGGTCAGGTTTACCTGAGTACCATCAGCATGACACAACTGCCAACTATGTATCTCTTCAGGTCTGGCTCTGCTCATAGCGGGAAAAAGACTGAGATCATCCGGATCCTGTGGTGTGCCATACTGAGCGATCAAAGAAGGGGCGGCGACCAGACACTGACCCCGGTCGGATAGCACTTTTAAAATCAGCTCACTGTCTTCAAGTGGTAATGGCCTTGCCCTCAATGCCAGATCCAGTCCTTCGGCCATCACGTCAGCTCTGCGGTTGGTGGCTTCCAGATGGACCTGTACTTTAGGGTAGCGCAGCATAAACTCCGATAACATAGCGCTGACATGAAAGTGCAGCAGGCCCACAGGGCAGGTGAGTCGCACCACACCGGCAGGTTCAGCTGCCAGCTCGTCAATCAGTTGCTGCGCAGCGTTAGCTTCCACCAGCATAGCGCGGCAATGCTCATAGTAACGTTGGCCTACTTCGGTCACGATAAAATGACGAGTGGAACGCTGTAGCAGACGTACCCCCAACCGATCTTCCAGCAATGCAATACGTCGGCTGAGTTTAGATTTAGCTATACCCAAAGCCCGGCCTGCCGGAGCAAAACCACCGTGCTCTACGGATTGCACGAAGTAATACAAGTCGTTTAGATCCTGCATTTTTATAATCCTTCAGAGTTCTATTTTCAGAACGATGAGTCATAGTTTAATAGTCTATCCGTGTTTTCGCATTGGTTTTAAGCTTGTGTGATGGCTAGCGCTGGCTAACCTTTGTACCATAGGAGAAATACTGATGAACAAGCCTTATGTAAGACTGGATAAAAACAATGCTGCTGTGCTTTTGGTTGACCACCAGACAGGTTTATTATCACTGGTGCGTGACATAGACCCGGATCGATTTAAAAATAACGTATTGGCACTGGCTGATTTGGCCAAATACTTTAATTTACCTACTATTCTGACCACCAGTTTTGAACAGGGTCCTAATGGCCCGCTGGTACCTGAACTTAAAAATACCTTCCCGGATGCCCCTTATATCGCCAGACCAGGACAAATTAATGCCTGGGATAACGATGATTTTGTCAAAGCAGTTAAAGCTACGGGCAAAAAACAGCTGATTATCGCTGGTGTCGTTACTGAAGTTTGTGTGGCTTTCCCAACCTTGTCTGCGTTAGCTGAAGGTTTTGATGTTTTTGTGGTGACTGATGCGTCCGGCACTTTTAATGAGTTAACCCGTGATTCTGCCTGGGACAGAATGTCCTCAGCCGGTGCCCAGTTGATCACCTGGTTTGGTGTGGCTTGTGAGTTGCACCGTGACTGGCGTAACGATGTGGATGGTTTGGGCCAGCTGTTTTCAAATCATATTCCGGATTATCGTAATCTGATCAATAGCTATGTGACCTTAACTGCGGCTAAGTAAACTCTGGTAACAGATCAAGGGCGCAATGTTGCGCCCTTGATCTGTCAGCTTTATCTCTCCTGCTTTTGTCACAGCACTAAAGTACTACCGCGCTTTTTAGCTGTTCCATCTATAGTTTTTTTCACGCCAAAGCCTGCTGCTGTAGTTGCTAATGAACAAACAGGGAAGGGCTGCGTTGCTTCGGTGTTCATCAAAACAATAAAGATAAGGAACAGACAAAGTGCAAAAATACTCTTACCCTCTGGCGGCTCTGTTAGCGCTGGGCCTCTTCTCTTCACCTGCTTTGGCCGGTAGCTGGCAACAAAATCATGCTGTTGGCGGCTTTAACAAAGTACATTTATATACCCCGGATTCAGTATCTTCTATTGGTCAGGGCCGGGGCTTGCTGCTGGTATTGCATGGCTGTACTCAGTCGGTTGATGCATATTTAACCGCCAATCTGGCGCAAGCTGCTGAGCAACATGGTTTAGTGATCGCAGTACCTGATGCAATGAATAAAGCGGGTTTTGGCTGCTGGTCCTACTGGCAGGGCACCAGAAACCGCAGCAGTGGCGACTATAAAAATCTGATCAACCTGGCAACTGCCTTAATGGCCACCCCTGGTTATCAGATAGACCCGAACCAGGTCTATATTGCCGGTTTATCCTCAGGAGCCTCTTTTGCCCATACCACAGCTTGTATTGCACCTGATATTTTTGCAGGTGTAGGGGTAAGTGCAGGCCCAAGCATAGGCACCAGTTCTAATGGTGCTCTTGGGCCTTGTGAAACCGCGGATGTTGCAGCGCGTTGCAGTCAATACGCTGGCAGTTATGCCAGTCACTTTAGCAGCCAAATAGCCTCTGTTGCCCATGGCCGTAACGACACCACAGTGAATCTTTGCTATAACGAGCAAAATGCCACAGGCATGGCTGATTTATACAATGTAAGCCGAATCAATGGCGAAAATCTGATCAGCAACGGCACGGGCCGGACTGCAGATGAAACGTTGTGGCAAAATGGCCGGGTGTCTATGTTGTGGCTCAATAATGTGGATCACGCCTGGTCTGGTGGTCAGGGTGCCAGCGGTTCTTATATCAATGGCAACGGTATTAACTATGCCAGTTATCTGGGGCAATATTTTAGTGACAATAACCAAAGGGTAAATCGCAATAGTGCGCCAGAACTGACGACTATCAGTGTAAGCCAGAGTGCAAATCAAATCAGCGTTAGTGGTAAAGCAACAGATGCCGACGCAGATCCCATCAGTGTCAACGCCAGTTTTACTAACAGCATAAACCAGATTGTGAATGCCGGCACAGTGCCGGACACCGCAGGCAACTTCAGCCTGACCAGCCCGGTTTTAGCCAATGACTGGTATCAAGTGACAGTGACAGCCACTGACAGCGAAGGTTTGGACAGTGAGTCCTACAGCTCCTCTGTTTTACTGGGTCCACCTCCTCCAGCCACTGCACCAGAGCTGAGTGAGCTGGCCGTTGTTGTAAATGGCCAATGTGCCACAGTCACAGGGCGGGTATTTGATCTGAATCGTGATTTAGCCTCAGTGAGCGTGGAATTCAGTACTGGCACTGTGGTTGCCACTTTGAACGGCGATTTATTTAGTGCCCAGCGTTGTGCTCTGGCTGGCGGTAACAATACGGCCTTAGTCACAGCACTGGATGCCGGAGGCTTGCTAAGTTCGGAATTAGTTAACTTCAGCATAGATGCAGGACAAAACGCGACTCTGGATCAGCACATTGCTGCGGGCCGGTTGAACTACACCAACTATGCCAACTGTTATCTGGAATACAGCACCGCCAGTTTTATATTGCGTGAGCAGTTAGTGACAGGCAATCAATGTCGCTGGCAGGATAATGACGCCAGTTGTTTCGGCCCCACTCAAAGTTGCAGCAGTACAGGCGGAGGGGACGATGGTGGCGATCCAACACCACCTCCACCGGCAGATTGTGTGCAGTTCAGTACCAATAACTACAGCCACAAACTGGCAGGCCGCGCTTACAGCACCGGCAATATTTATACGCCAAATTACTTCGCGACCGGCAGCAATACAGCACTGGCAGGTTCCACCTGGGGTGTCAGTGTTTTATCGTCCAGTAGCAGCGGTTATTGGCAACTGGGGGCTTGTCCGCAGTAATTAAATTGCCGCAAAGTGGTGGCTTAATGAAAGCAGGGTAAGATCCAAAGTCTTGCCCTGTTTTTGTTTTTATCTGAAACGGCAGCCAAAAATAACTCAATCTGTCTGCAGCACACTGGATTTATTGGCTGAAGTTTGTGGCTTGAGCTATCTTAGGATTGAGATCGTTGAATTGAATATAAGTTGCTGACAAACAGTCAATCATTGTTGGTGCAAACCGCTACGCTGAATCAAATAATCACAAGGCGGAAAAACGTTGTTTTAGTCAAATTAAAGCTGTGCATGCCTTCACCTGGTTGGGCAATGCAAGGCTTACCTTTTCAGCGAAATGCGGTAGCAGATGACAGCACTGAACCTGACCATACCAACCCCCATCATGCATGTGCTTTCCTTTAGCGGAAAAATCGCTTTGCTGTCTTTTGCTTACCTGCTCAGCGGTCAACTGGCAATGCTGCTGGCGGTACCTCCGGGCTTTATCAGTGCTATTTTTCCTCCGGTGGGGATTGCTCTGGCCGCTGTGCTGATCTGGGGTTACCCTATGTTGATCGGAGTTTTTCTTGGCTCTACCTTGCTTAACCTGAGCATAGCAGCCAACAGTTTCGAACAATTAAGCTGGCAACACCTGCCTGTCGCCTGCGGTATAGCTTTGGGCACTACAGTCCAGTGTCTCTGTGCTTCATGGTTGATCCGTCAAAGGCTTAGCTTCCCTAATCCTTTCACGGAAGACCGCAGCATTATGTTGCTGCTTCTTATCGGCGGGCCACTGACTTGCCTGATCAGTGCAAGCATAGGAACCTGGGTGTTGTACTTTCATCAGATTATTACCCCTGCCCAAACCATATTCAGCTGGTGGAGTTGGTGGATAGGCGACAGCATAGGGGTTATGATTGCCACACCGCTGGTCTTTATTCTTTTTGCCAAGCCGCGTGAACTATGGCGTAGCAGGGCCGCTACTGTAGGCCTGCCATTAGTGCTCAGTTGTGCGCTGATGATGCTGCTGTTTTTCCGCACCAGTGAAGGAGAGCAAAACAGGCTACAACAGCGCTTTCATGAACAATCCAAATTAATGGCACAAAGCGTCAAATCGCGCATTGCCTTGTATGGCAGTTCGGTTGCGCCAATAGAACGATTTTTTGCTGCATCAGATGAGGTTAGCCAACAAGAATTTGCCATCTTTGTTGATGCCATGGCGAAAAATCATCCAGGGATCCGGGCTCTGAGCTGGAATGCCAGAGTGACTTCAGAGCAACGTCAGTCTTTTGAAGCCGGGATCCAGACCAGCAGTCCCCTTGGCGTGGTGATCAGCGAACTCAATGACAATGATCTACTGGTGCCAGCAGCGAACAGAACAGACTATTTCCCTATCACTTTTATCGAGCCACTGGAAAAAAATCTCAATGCACCAGGTTACGATGTGGGGTCAGATCCTTTACGTCGAAGTGCTATGCATCTCGCGGCCGACAGTGCTACTGCACAACTGACAGCTCCGCTGGAGCTGGTTCAGGATCAGATGCGAAAGACTGGCATGCTGTTGTTTTATCCGGTTTATACAAAAGCACAAGCACCAACTTCTGTCAGCGAACGCCGCAGCTCACTGCGAGGTTATGTGGTGGCTGTTTTGCATATAGCGGATGTGATTGAGTCTTCCCTGAGTGACTATCCGGCAGACAGTTTCCAACTAAAGGTTGACGACATCACTGACGGCCATGCACAGGTTGTTTTCAGCAAGCTGACAACAGCACTTCCTGCCTATGCAGCACCACTGGTATGGCAGCAAGACTTTGATATTGCCGGTCGCCGGTTCAGTATGGAAGTATTGCCCAGCGAGCAGTTCCTAAGCACCCAGAGCAGTTTGCAACCCTGGGCCATTCTGGCCGGAGGTTTGTTGTTGTGTAGTCTGCTGGGTGGTTTTCTGTTGTCTGTGACAGGACGGGCCGAACAAGTAAGGCGACTGGTCCGGCAACGGACTTTGGAACTGAGTGGGATCCTGGACAATGCCGCCGAAGCCATACTGATCTTCGACTCTTCAGGGAGCATTGAACGCGCCAATGCCGCCGCACAGCAGCTGTTTGGCTACAAACAATTCCAGCGACTACATATAGGCACTTTGTTGCCCGAATTGCATCAAGCCAGTCCACTCTTTTTGCAGAACCGGCAAGGACGTTCTATCGAGGCTGCAGGTGTGACTGCTGAAAAAAAACTACTGGAACTGGAAATCAGCCTGAGCAGTTATGCCTTGCCTGGGCACATCTGGTTTATCTGCCTGTTGCATGACATCAGTGAACGGAAAAAGGTAGAACGGCTGAAAAGCGAATTTGTTGCTACCGTCAGCCATGAGCTCAGAACCCCGCTGACCTCCATTAAAGGCTCCCTTGAACTGGTGAATGCTGGCGTGCTCGGATCTATTCCTGAAACTGCCGGCACCATGCTGCGCCTCGCACAGAAAAACACCGAACGTCTGGTATTGCTGGTGAATGACATTCTGGATATCGAGAAACTTGAATTGGGCGAAGCCAGCTTGCCTCTTAGCCTCACCGATTTACGCGAACTTCTTGAACAGGCACTGGCCCAAAATCAGGGCTATGCCGACAATTTTTCTGTAGGTCTCAGCCTTAACCTGCACGAACTGCCTGCAACTGTGCTGGTAAGTGTAAATCACCAGCGTCTGCAACAAGTTCTGAGTAACTTAATCAGCAACGCTGTGAAGTTTTCAGCTCCAGGTACTGTGGTGCAATTGAGTGCTTGCCTCAGGGATCATGAGGTACTGATCAAGGTGTGCGATCAGGGCCCAGGCATTTCGCAGGAATTTCGCTCGCGGATTTTCCAGAAGTTTGCTCAGGCCGACGGCTCGGATTCCCGCCAGCGTGGCGGCACGGGTTTGGGACTCAGTATCTGCAAAGAACTGATGGAGAGGATGAACGGCACTATAGGTTTTGACAGTGTGGAGGGGCAGGGCAGTACTTTTTATATCACTTTGCCGTTGCAGACTCCCACAGCGGATTAAGCTGCGGTACAGAGTTTTTTAAAGTGAAGTGAGGGAATTTATTGCACCTGATAACTTTTGTATTAAAAATGTGCAGACTTCTGCTGCACAACCTCAGCCCATTGTTGCGACCAGTCTCTTAATGGATCCAGTGCTTTAACTAAAGCCTGGCCAGTCTGAGTTAACTCGTAGCCAGCATCAGTCATAAGCAGCAACTGAGCCAGTTTCAGTTGTTTGATTCTGCTGTTCAGCATCGAGGGAGCCACCTGACCACAAGCTAGCTGTAATTGCCTGAACGTCATAGGATTTTGGTTTAACTGCCATAAAATCCGCATAGTCCACTTCTGACCTAAGAGGTCAAAAGCAGCCATAATGGGAATGCCGGAGTCAGAGCCCCGGACTGGTTGGTGAGGCACAATTGGCTTTGCCATAACACTCAAACTCAGGTTGTAACAGATGATGGCGCTATGCTAGCAGATTTGTAACAGATGGAGCCAGCCGCCGGTACTGGTAAGCTTCACAGCACCGGGCTGAACCCTCAGTTGCCTGACTGTTCTAAGATTTGTGTATAGTCTTTTGACGCCATTACGGGAATAAATTGAGTAATTGAATAACTTACAGCTCCGCTTTGAATAAAGGGATCTGCATCTAACACCTGCCTTAACTCTTGTTCTGTTGCATGTTGGGATAACAGTATGCCGCCGGTTCGTGGCACTTTACGGCCACCAAACAGCAGTGTATGAGACTGGTATTGGCGCTCAAGGTAAGCCTTATGCTGTTGAGTTAGTTCAACTGTGATTTTGTCCATATCTAAAAATTTCATATCTACCAGAAACATAGTTTTCCCGCTTTTAGCTAAGCATATTTGCTATTGATTTGATAGCGGAAGTTTATAGCTACTTTTTTAGTAGCGCAACTGATAGTTTGCAGCAGTTTATAGCTGTCAGTTCAGCTTTATGCAGTCAGGCAGAGCCAATACGCCACTTATACCTTTAAATCAATCTGCTGCAATAAGCCCACCTCTTTATCTTCAGTGATAAAAATCGAGCTGCGCTCCAGTCGGCCTTGTATTTCGTCTTTGTGCCTTAAGGTAAAAGGAGTAGCAACAGAATCGACACTCAGGGCTGTGACGCCCATCTCTTTTAAGCTGTACAAGCCTTTTTCTTCAGGGCGCCATAACCATAGGCTTTGCCAGATAGGATCTTGTTGATCGATCAGGCCATTTTGGTCTTGATCAAAAGCGGCCAGTTCAGCAAAACCTTTGCCTGTGGTGGGGCCAAATAATTCGCTGCCTGAATCCACCACGCCATTGGCATTGCTGTCTTGAACCAGATAATACTGGCCTTGTGCAAGTTGCTGAATCTGCCTGGCATTATCTGTCAGGCGAAAAGCTGTAGTCTGGCCTGTCAGTTCAACAGGGCGGCCGTTAAAACTCATGACCAGCGGGTCTTTCATTGGCTGTTCTGTGCGTTCGCTGTAGCTGAATTCTTCATAGCTCATGGAAAATTGCATCGACCAGCTAAAACTGCTGCCATCCTCCAGCGCGACTGAACCTGAAAAATCAGCACTGACGGCTTCGTACCTATAGGACCACTCACGAATGGTGACGCCTGAAGCATTTTGATTTTCAATCGGGCCTGGCTGCGTTGTGGTGACCGGGCCATTCAGAGCCTGGTTTAATTCTGCCGGGTCTAGCCAGCCTTTTAGCTCTTCGCCTGTCAGTTGTTCCAGCAAACGTTTGATGGTGCCAATGGAGTACACTGCGTTAAAAAGACCATCGTCACTCTTCGCTTCTTTCACATCTGCGGCTTTTGACGCTGGCATATTTTCAGAAGAAATCACATTAGCCGAAGGTAACAGAGCAGTCTGAGTTAAACTTCTGTTATCCTTTGTTACAGTTAAGCGGTCATTTTGCTCTGGACTCACAGTGCGACCTGAATACAATAACTGCTGACTGCTGGAGTTCTGTTGTTGCTTGATGCTGAGGATTTGCATTTTGGCTCCCCTCTGACTTGGGCTTAACGACTATATCGGCCAGGATTGTACAAACTTTAATCAGGGTTTAATCATGTTAGAAAATTTTTTCCGCCAGTTGACGACAGATCCAGACAGCATTAGCTTTCAGCAAAGCATAGAGTTGATTGATCACTTGTATGACTTTACTGAAACTGCGTTTCAGAACGGCGATAAACACAATGCGGCCGGTGAGAATAATGGCTCTTGCAAGATTTTAGCTTTTGCCTTGCTGCACCGTTTGTCAGAGCCTCAGGCTTTGCAGATGTTTGGTGATTATTACCGTGTGGATGTATTATCCAGCCCGGCAGGCTCAGATCACGCCAATATCAGGCAGTTTATGCAATACGGCTGGGATGGTATTGAATTCAGCGGCCAGGCGTTAAAGCCAAAATCCGTTTAAGCGGATTGGGCCTGGGGCAAGTTGCAGATACGATTCATCGTTGCCTGAATTTTTTGTGGGGTAAAAGGTTTTGCCATAAAACCACTGGCTCCTCCTTCAACACTGCGTTTTACATTTTCCACAGTGCTGTGTGCTGACATAATGACCACATGGCACTGGGGATCCAATGCTTTAATGCGACCTAACAGCTCATGACCGTTACTGTCCGGTAATTCAATATCCAAAAAAATCACATCATGATGATCAGTGCTGATAGCCATTAAAGCTTGTTGCCCTGTACTGGCTTCTGACACTTTTTCAGCGCCCATAATACGTAAATTTTGATTTAAGAAATAACGAACTGAACTGACGTCATCGACGATCAGGATAGAGGATTGATCTATAGTCATGCGCAACATCCTTGCTTGGGGCATTTACTTAACTTAAGCATGTCGTGATTCTGTTAAAAGCGCAATAAGTAAAGGATATTTTCCCGATAAAACAAGTTCAGCAGACTAATAGATGTAGTGAAGAGGCCTTTAAGTGTTGCTACATAAAATAAAAAAGCGACTGGTTTTTTGACTTTGACCAGTCGCTCTGCTGCTTTTTGTATTCACTCTGCTAAAGAGTTATTTCACTCAGCTTATTTGTTTTGCCCTGACTTCTCCAACTCTTGCAGCAAGCTATGCCAGGGCACCAGTTTCATATTCTGGCCTTGCTCCGGCATCCGGTTGCGGCCATCCTGCACTATCAAAGCACCTTGTTCAAAACCCGGACCCAAAGAGCGGGTAGTCACTTCAAGACCATCGGTTTCAGAAGCGCCATCTATGCCCAATTGTGGATTTGTGGTCACTCTGAATCTCAGACGTTCAGTGTAAGGAGCTGCTGCATCGTAAATCACATAGCTGTCGTTGCCCTGACTGGAAACCACCAGATAGCTGGCTCCATTGTGTTCAGCCAGCGCTATGCCTTCTACGTCATCGACCAGACGTTTGCCATCCACCAGTATGATTTTTTCACCTGTGCTGTTGGCTTCTGCACCTGCTGCAAAACGCCATACTCCTTCATCTTCTTCGCCAACAAATAAAATACCGCGCTTGTCATCGGCAACACAGCCTTCAGGCTGACTTGGCACCTGCAAAGAACGCACTAAAGTGCCTTGCCAGTTTGTGCCATTGCTGTCGATGCGGTATTGCTCAATTAAGCCAGATTTATCATTAACAAAAACGTAAGGGGTGCCAGTTTTGGCATCCTGGTACATGCACAGACCATAAATATCTTGCATTGAGGTTGGCACTTTACCGGCATTATGTAATTTCCCTTGCTGATCAATAGCAAAAAGTTGCAGGCTGTTGTCATCGCGTAAACTGGCTGCGGCGATGTCATGTTTTTTTCCTTGCCAGCTTAAATTGTAACGCAGATCCACATTATTTAAGCGCCCGACGGCCAGTTGTTGCACTCGCTTGCCTTGCATACTGTACACATCAAGGCCAGCGCGTTTGTCGGTGCCGAGGATCAGGCTCAGCTCTGGTTGGGAAGGATGGTGCCATACCGCAGGGTCATCCATCACATCACCACGCTGGCTGGCCGCTTCGGTTTGCAGCGTTGGTTGCACCTGCACCATGGCTGGTTTTGCTGTTGCAACTGCAGTTGTTGCTGTCGGCAGTGTCAGACTTTGCACCGCGTCTGCATCTTCATTGCTGATATAAGCTGTTGTGCTGTTGCCTTTTACACGGACTGATAAACCAGTGGCTTCAGCGAAAGCTGGTATTGAACTGTGGTGGATCACCTGACCTGTACTGCTAAGATGCAGCAGTCTGGCAGGTTCTGCTTCCAACGCCAGCAGGCTGCTGTCTGGCAGCAGCTGCAAGCCTGAAATTTCACCTTGCAGCTGACCAAATGGCTGATTGACCTGGACTAAGCTGCGGCCTTCATCTGCTTCAGGCTCAGCCTGATAAGACCAGATAGCTCTGTCTGCTTCCGCTATGTACAGTGCTGCAGTTTGTTGGTCTACAGCGCAGGCTTTGCTGTCATAAGGCACATTCAGTTCACGGATCACCACTGGCTCTGCCAGCCACTCTTGCTTTTGTTGCAGCAATAATTGGTCAGCACCACCGCGGCCACCCAGTAAAAATAAGCTCAATTGCTGATTTTCGTGGCTCTGATAAAAACACAAGTCTTCAACCACTCTACTGCTGATCAGCTGTTGCTTCATCAGCACTAAAGGCTTTTGTTCTTTTGGCGAAAAACGCCACAAGTACAAGCTATTGTCGTTACTGTCCATAGCGGCCAGCAGCAGGCTGTCGGCTGAAAGTGGCTGTAGGGTCAGACGGTTAAAACTGCCGCTGTGGCTGCTTTGTTGGGTTTCGCCCAGCTTGATCTGTAAGCCCTGACCATCAGTGAAAATCTGGTACTCTTGCCCTGCAACCTGCACCTGATGGTAATGACTGGCTTTGATCTTCAAAGCTGCAGGCGCAGAAGCAGAAGTTGCTACTTGCTGCTTTGCCTGATCGGCCTGACAGGCACTCAGTACAGTGGTCAGCGCCAGCGCTATGGTGCTTAATTTAAAAAAATTTGTAGTCGATATCATGATGTTGTCCTTACTTACCAGTTAGTGATTTGCAGACCCAGCACAAAGGTGCGGCCATACTGTTCATACTGGAAGTTATAAGGCTTACGCCCTGTATACGCGTAATAAGGTTCGTCATTCAGGTTGACGACATTAAAGTACAGCTGCATGCCTGGTTGCACTGTCCATTTACTGGTGAAATCAACCTGCATATGGTCATCGGCGTACACGTCGTACTCTTTGTCCGTGATGTCACCCACTTCAGCCAGATAATCAGATTTATAGTTAGCAGCAAGTCGCAGGCTCACTACGTCGGTTTCATAACCCAGGCTGAGGTTAGCGGTTTTATCCGATTGGCTGGGTAAGGCCACTTCACGACTGAATAAAGTACCATCATCAAACCATTCAATATCGGCGGTTGAATCCGTCAGCGTCAGATTTGTTGATACCAGCAGGTTATCCAGCCAGTTGCCGAAACCTGAAACTTTATGCACAGCATTCAGTTCAATACCATATAAATCCGCTTTACCGCCGTTGACATAGGTTTCTGCCACAGCAAAATCGGCGTATTCTCCACGGCCAGCCAGGTCGGCTTCATAGATAAAGTTGTCAATTTGTTTGTAAAACAGCATGGCCGACAACACACCCAGTTTATCTGCGTAGTGTTCAATGCCCAGGTCAAAATTGTTTGATGTCAGAGCTTCTAATTCAGGGTTACCAAAAGCAGCTTCCAGCTCGTCGTCATCTTCTTCCAGCAAAAAGGCGGGTGACAGTTGCTCAAAGTTTGGTCTTACCAAACCTGTGCTGAAAGCAGCACGCACTATGCTTTGCTCCGACAGGTTATAACGTGCAACTACTGCTGGTAACCAATAGCCTTCAGAGTTTTTCACCTGATTGGCACTAAAGGTCTCGTTGATGGCGTCATAACGGCTGCCCACAGCATCACGTTTTTCATATTCATAACGCACACCAGTGATGAGCTGCCAGTTATCGCGTTCCCACTGCGCCATAAAATAGGCGGCGCTGATATCTTCGTCTACCTGGTAGTCATTAATTCGTGACTCGACTTCATCTACAAAATCATCGCGCTTCAGGCTGTTCACCAACTGATAGATGTCGTTGCTGTTGACGGCTTGCCCCATAGTGCCCAGGCCATAATCCACCTGTCCACCGGCATAATCGGCCATGCTCAATGCAGCGACGCCTAAGTCTTCAAAATCTTCAAACAACCAGATATCTTCGTCCGCTGTTTTTTCACGCTGGCTGAATTTAGCGCCACTTTTGAGCAGCATAGTGCCCTGGCTTTGGGTAAATTCGCGACTCAGGTCAAATTTGATATTACGTTCTGTCTCTTTGGCATAGGTATCGCCCATTTCGACTTCTTTTAACTCATAGCCCTCAGCCAGATAAGCTTCTGCTGGTGCTGTCAGACGCAAAATAGTGCTGCCGCTGTAACCTACGCCTTCGTCAAATTCCCGCTCAAAGTCGGCGGCGCCAATATTAAAAGGCGTATCTTCATCTGCTTTGCTGGCACCGGCTTCCAGTTGCCATTGCCAGTCCCCAGATGTCTGTTTGGTGCCCAGTACAAAAGCACTGATACTTTGAGTTTCTTCCCGCTGTTTTAAGGAACGGATCAGCACTGCTTCACCTGTATCGCCTGCAAAAAGCGGATCAGCCAGTTCAACGATCATGCCCTGACGTTCTTCTGTATCGCTAAAGCGGCTGTACAAAGTACGCAGGTAATAGTCATTGTTATTGCCTGGTCTGTAGTCCAGATTCAGTGCCACACCCAGGCGTTCACGACTGATGCTGTAATCCCGTAATTCAAATTCTTCCAGACCTTCTTCAAAATCCCAGGCGCCGCCACTTTCAACGTTTTCAGAGCCAAACTTACGTTCAGCAAAACTGGCAGCCAAAGCCACACCAAAGACATCAGTTTCGCCACCTAGATCCATGATTTTACTGATCACACCTGAAACTTTAGGGCTGGTTTTGCTCTGTAGTTCGTTATGGCCAGCTTCCACAGTGGCGGAATAAAAGTCATCGCTGCGATCAAAGGCAGATAAACTTTTGATTTCTACTGTGCCGCCCAAAGAGCCTGCCGGCATATCCGGAGTCAGGGTTTTATTTACTTCCACCGATTCAAGTAAATCAGAAGGAATGACATCCAAAGCCACGGCACGGCGGCCCGCTTCAGGAGCAGCCAGTTGAGTGCCGTTATAAGTCACTGCATTGTAGTCCGGAGCCAAACCCCGAACCCGGACAAAACGGCCTTCGCCCTGATCCCGTTCTACAGATAAACCTGCGAGGCGTTGCAATGCTTCGCTGACGTTGCTGTCTGGAAACTGCCCCATTTCATCTGTGCTGGCCACAGTTAAAATGCCGTTGGCGTTACGCTGGCGGTTTAACGCTTTGCTGATCGCCCCTGATTGGCCCACCACTTCTATATGTTCAACAGAATTGCTTGCCGATAGAAGTTTGATATCCGCCAGTCGTTGCTGCGTATCCGCAACCACCAGTATCTGGCTTTGTGGTGCTGCACCTAAGTAGTTGACTTGCAACGTATAAGTTCCTGCAGGTAACTGTCTGAAATGAAAGCTGCCATCGGCACCTGTAGTGCGGCGCAATTTAAGTTCAGGAATACTGACCTGTGCTCCTGCCAGCAAGCTATTACGGTTATCTGTGATCCGGCCTTGTACATCGGCATCGGCCAATAATGAGGTGGATACTGTGCTGCAGGCCAAAGTAACGGCAAACGCAAGCAGGTTGGGACTATAGTTCAGTTTCATTTTAGCTCTCAGTGGACTTATTAAACCTGTTAGCCAGTCTGCCGTTGCTCTGTGACAAAACGCCGTTTCAGAATAAGTCCGGCTGAGCGCTGCTGACCCGGGTCTTTACCGCTCAGCCTGATACGCTCAGCGCTTCACTTTGTCATGTAACTGTCATGCGCCAACCGCAAAATGATTTTTATTTGCCTGGATCTGAGAATGATGTGGCGTCAACATCGGTATAAATTGGTATGTAGCCTGCTGCTTTTACTCAGCGGTTTATTGCTCGCGTTTTATTGTGGTGATGCAAAACAAAGCTATGAGTTTGATTGGGTGGATGTACTTGGAGAAGGCACGACTTTACTGGTTGCTTGTGGCTGGTTGGGATTAATTGTCAGCAGTCGTCCGGCAGGAAGGGTGACCGAGTGGCTGTACTATGGCAGCTTGCTGTTAGTGTATTCCTATTTTCTCGATTTATTGGACGAGTTTATCCAGTACCCTGAAGATGTGCGCCTGATGAGTTGGCTGGAGTCATTACCTGCGCCAGTGGGAATGCTGATTTTAACTTATGGTTTGATTGGCTGGCACAGGGAACAGCGGGCTATTAACAGGCAATTGCGTGGCCGGGAGTTGTTTTTACGCAATCATGAATTGATTGACCCTTTAACTCAGCTCTATGGCAGCGAGTATTTATTAGCTGTATTGCAAAGGGAAGTTGAATTACATCAAAGCCAGCGTCAGCCATTAAGCCTGTTAGTGTTGGATATTCATAACTTCGCCGATTTTAACCGACGTAATGGTATAGCGGCTGGTGATCATTATTTGAGTCAACTGAGTGAGTTGCTGTTAAGTCAGTTGCGCCACAGTGATGTGGTATGTCGCTACAGCGGAGATTGTTTTGTTGCGGTTTTACCCGATACCGCAGCAGCTGCGGCTCAGATTATGGCGCAGCATCTGCAGCAACAGGTGGTGCAGTTGACGGATGAAGAAAATAAGCCTGATTTAACTATGGCTGTGATGCAAGTGAGTCAGGACTCAGCCTCTGCTGCGTTGCAGGCCGCGCTTCAGATGTTAGCCGCCTCTAAACAGGGCACTGAATTCAGATTGCAGCCTGTCTGATGTCAGCACGCCACTTTGATTCTCACGACAAAATTCTGTTGCTGCAACATGGCTGCACAGAGCTGCTGGCTTTGGCTCAGCGTCGTGGCGTCGAACTGCATAAGTTATTAAGTGGCACCAGTATTTTTGAGCAGGATTTACAAAGGCCCCATGGACGGCTGCACCATGCAGACTGGCTGAAGTTATTGCGCAATTGTCAGCATCAGCTAAAAAGCCCTGAGCTGCCTTTTTTATTGGGCAACGCCATGCTAAACAGCCGCTATATTGCCGTTTGCCAAAGTTTGCAGTATGCAAAAAACCTGAAGCAGGCACTGTGCCATTTGTATTATTTCCGTCATCAGTTGTTTCCGGGTCTGTATGCCCGGCTTTACCAACAAAATGACCATATAGTGATTGAGTTTAAAGCAGCTTTGGGTTTAGCTGCGCAGCAGCCATTTATGCTGACCATTGTCTGCTCCTTGTTGCTGAGTCTGATTAAACAGCAATTGGGCTCTTTGACCGGCGTCAGTGTGCAGTTGCAGCAGGATAGCGCAGAGCATCAGTTGTGGGGCTGTGAGCTGAGTGTTAATCAGCCCTGCGACACATTACGTATTCCGCTGCCTCTGTGGCAGCACGCATTTCATGATGCAGATCCTGCGCAATTTAAAGCGGCCAGGCGAACCTGCCGTCAACTGAACCATGTGTTGATAAAACAGCGGGGGGTGCTGGAGAGTATTTGTCGGTTGCAACAGCGTGCTTTGCCACAGTTGTTGAGTCAGGAACAGGTGGCTTCGGCCTTGGGGCTGAGCAATAGCACACTCAAACGTTTGCTCAGTCGGCATGACACTAATTTTGCCCGTTTGATCGATGAAGTACGCCGTGATGCTGCCCGCAATCTGCTGCAACAAGGCCAGTATTCCAACCGCCAACTGGCGCTGAAGCTGGGCTACTCAGATGAACACAACTTTCGCCGTGCCTTTAAACGCTGGACAGGATTAATTCCCAGCAGCTTTAAAGGCATGTTCCATTTTAATTAACCACCACACTTTTAACGGGACTATTTATGAAAACTCATTTCAGCCTTTTTGTACCTCTGGTACTCAGTGTTTTGCTGAGTGCTTGTTCTCCGGCTGATTCATCGACAGAGCGGCAACAACAAAAGCCGCAGACCCAGGCTGCAGCAGTAACAGCGCCAGCAGAAGCAACAGCAACACCAGCAGAAGCTGGTTCAGTGGTGCTGGCTTTTGCTGTGCTGGGTGATGCCGAACCTAAACCTGAACCTCAATTTCCTAATGTGGCCGCTGCTGTAGCAGACGTGAACCAGCTGACAGAGCCTCTGAAGCTAAGCTTTGTGGTCGGGGTGGGCGACATAGCGCACAAGGGCACAGAAATCCAATATGAAAATGCGACTCCAGTACTGCAGCAATTAAAATTGCCGTTTTACCCTATTATGGGTAATGAAGAGCATGGCAGTACAGTAGAGCGTTTTATGCAGTACGCCAATCTGTGGAACCAGGGCAAAGTGACACTGGATTCACCTAAATATGTACTGGAGTATGATGCAGTAGCTTTGGTTTTTGCATCACCAGACCATGGTCGTGATTTTAACGATCAAGGCATCAGCTGGATCCTGGGCGAGATGAAACGCTTAAACAACAAACCAGTGCTATTGGTGGTGCATGGCGCCCAGGCAGGGGTTTATCCTGAAAATGCAGAAAAAGGTATCCACCATCCTGGCTTTGCAGAAGTGATAGCTCAGCCCAATCTGGTTGCGGTTATTTCAGGTGATTTACATATGGATATGGACAGAACAGAGCATTCGAAGCAACTAGGTCAGGTGCATTATTTACATATTCCAGCCCTGGAGCGCACCAAAATTCCTGATGAGACCAAACATACTCCTATGTTCAGAGTCTTCAGCCTGAATGACAAAGGCATAATGCAGGTCGACACTTACCAGACGGGCGTTGCGACACCGCTGCCACAGCATAGTTATAGTTTCAGTATTCAGCGTGCTTTATAAGCTGACTTGAAGTGGGGTTTAAACAACCTTGTACTGCGGTAAAAAAAAGCCGGAGCTGAGTGATTTCACAAAGCTCCGGTCTTTCCACATTTCCTGCCAAATCAAAAAGTCAAAAAGTCAAAAAGTCAAAAATCTAGCATTTACCTTTTTTCGCCTGGCCCGGCGGACAATGTTTGTTATTGCCATGACCTTCAACGACCACCCCGGGGATTATCACTTTAGGTGGTTCTACTGTGACACTGGGTCCTCTGACTGCACAGCCTGTTACACCTGAGATCAGTACCGCTGTAACAATGAAAGCTGAATAGATACGCATTATTTTCCCTTTTATTTAAACTAGCTCTGGTAGCTTAGTTTGAATTCTGCAAATTGTACAATAGCGGCCTGAAGTTGTTTTAATGGTGGCGATGATAGTGACGTTTTTGTTTTTTATGCTTTTTATGATAGTGCCTGTCCTGATAATAATGCCGCTCTTCAACCACTACTACAGTGGGCCTGGGTTCAACTATCACTGCAGTGCCGTAATAGCCTGGTGGTTCGACCCAGATACTGGGGCCACGCACCACACAGCCTGTTAATGTCAGTAAAACTGCAATACTGCTGGTCAGAAACAATGCTTTTTTCATCTTAAGCTCCGTCTGTAAATCGTTACTAATCTGACAGGTAGTAGTCAACAGTCGCTACCACCCGGACTTTTTTGATGTAAGGCGTATTGCTGTCACGGTCACTGATACTGAACTGACCCTGGCTGGCGGTTTTAATTTTGCCGAGTTTACTTTGTGAATCTGCGGCAAATTTAGTTGCTACTTCACGGGCATTGCGGGTGGCCTCTTCAATCATGTCGGGTTTTAACTCGTTTAAACCACTGAAGATAAACTCCGGTTTACTGTCGTAATCCTGGCCCGCAATAGCTATACCTGTTTTGCTAAGCTCCAATAACTTCGCCATCGCCTGATGCACTAAATCCACATTGCGGCTGTACACAGTGACAATGGAGCTGGCGGTGTAGCGCATTTGATTGGCATTGGGGTCGTAATAACCAGCTTGACGGTCGACTATTTGTGGCACGGCCACAGAGATTTCGTTTTGACCAAAGCCCTGCAGCTTTAAAAATGCCTGAATTTGCTCGTTTTTACGCTCAACATTAGCCACTAAAGTGGTCAGGTTATTGTCGACATCGTTAAATTTGATAGGCCAAATCACCGTATCTGCGGCAACCTCACGTTCTGCCAAACCTTTGACCTGAACAACGCGCTCCATAGCTCTGAACTCGATCAGGCTATTGGCTAAAATAGCGCTGCCTGCAACTATACCCAAAGCCAAAACTGCTGCTGCAACCCATGAACGGGACTGAATCATATAAACTCCTTATTGAGATAAGCTAAGTGTATGCAGAGTAGCTGAATGGCTGATTAATACTGTACTGACAGAAAAAACAAGCTGGTGACTTTGTGTTTAGCTCTTTATTATGGATGCCCAGCCTTCTCTGCAGACGATTCTTTTATGCAAATTGAACACAGCAACATCATTTTAACTACGCCAACAGGGCCTATGCTGGTGTATCAGTACCAGCCGTTGGCCGCTGCTACTGCTGGCAAAACCTTTCCGGCTATTTTGTTTTATTCCGAGATATTTCAGCAGACTGCTCCTATAGCCCGCAGTGCGGCCATGCTTGCCAGCCATGGTTTTGTGGTGCTGGTGCCTGAAATTTTCCATGAGCTAAATCCGCTGGGCACTGTGCTTGCTTATGACGATGCAGGCAAAGACAAAGGCAATCAGGACAAATGGACTAAGCCGCTGGAAAGTTATGACAGCGACAATCAGGCCATGCTGGATTATTTAAAAAGCCTGCCTTATGTCCGGCCTGAAGTGGGGGCTATGGGGGTCTGTATTGGTGGCCATCTGGCATTTCGTGCTGCGCTCAATCCGGCTATCAAAGCTAGCTATTGTTTGTATGCCACAGATTTACACAGTGATACCTTGCCTTGCGGCGAAGGCCAGCAGACCTTAAGCCGTGCCGCTGATATTCAGGGTGAACTGGTGATGGTGTGGGGCAAACAGGACCCTCATGTGTCACCTGAAGGGCGGCAGAAAGTGCATCAACAACTGACCGAAGCCAAAGTCCAATTCAGCTGGTATGAATACAATGCTCAGCATGCCTTTATGCGTGATGAAGGTGAGCGTTATGATGCGGCTTTAGCGCTGCAAAATTACCAGCAGGCCGTGGCTTTGTTTCGCCAGATGTAGCTGCTCCAGGCAGTTTTTCTGGCTTTGGCCTGGATTAACGTCGTAAAATAGCGGCTATTCCTGAAAGGCCTTTGAGTACAGTTGAGAGACGATGAATTGTGTTGAGTTTTTAGCCGGACGTTGTCACTCCTGTAACCAGCTTGCTGTGCCTTATGCTGAACAATTAGCTCAAAAACAACAGAAGCTGACGCTTTTGATGGCACCTTTTACGGAAGCCGAACTTCTGCCTGCAGTAGCAAGCGAGGAACAGGGTTTTCGTACTAAAGCCAAAATGGTGGTGTCCGGCACTGTAAAAGAGCCTGTGCTGGGCATTCTGAATGGACAACAGCCTGTGGATTTATCGGCCTGCCCTTTGTATCCGCCAGCTTTTGAGCCTGTTTTTGTCTTGATCAAAAGTTTTATTCAACGCGCTGGTTTAACCCCTTATCAGTTGGAGCAAAAGCAGGGTGAGCTGAAGCTTATTTTACTCAGTCAAAGTCAGCATTCAGGTCGTTTTATGCTGCGTTTTGTGTTGCGCTCCAAAAACTGTCTGGCGTCCATTCAAAAACATTTAGCCTGGTTGCAGCAGCAGTGGCCTGAACTTGAGGTCTGTTCCGTCAATCTTCAGCCTGTGCATATGGCCGTATTGGAAGGGCCTGAAGAAATAGTGCTGACTCCACAAGAGTTGTTACGCGAAGAGTTAAACGGTATCCCGCTTTATCTGACGCCACAAAGTTTTTTCCAGACCAACAGCGCTGTGGCTGCGGCTTTGTATGCCACCGCAAAACAATGGGCAGAACCCTTACCAGGGCACAGACTTTGGGATTTGTTTTGTGGTGTGGGTGGTTTTGGTTTGCATCTGGTCAGTTCAGCACAAGGCCAGGTTCGGGCTTTAACAGGTATTGAAATTGCGCCAAAAGCTATTGCCAGCGCAACTCGTTCTGCCGCTGAACTTGGACTTACCGAAGTAAAGTTTCAGGCGTTGGATGCCACTGCTTTTGCCAAAGCGGCAGAACAAACACCCGATCTGCTGCTGGTCAATCCACCGCGTCGGGGTTTGGGCTCAGAACTTTGCAGAGCTGTGCTGGCGTTACAACCTGCATGGCTGATTTATTCCAGCTGCAATCCTGATACTCTGGCCAGCGATTTAGCTTTGCTGAGCGCAGACTACCAACTGCTTAAAGTGCAGTTGTTTGATATGTTTCCTCACACCCAGCACGCTGAGGTATTAACTCTGCTGCAGCGACGGGATAAAGTGATTTGAGCCTGAGTTCTCAGGCAGTACGGGTGCGTTTAATTAAAACGAAACAACAAAGATAACCTGTAGCTTTGCTGATCAAAATCCATTAGTTCACCATGTTCAACATCAGCAGCCAGAGACAAATTACGATTGATACTGTAACCAACACCTGCAGCCAGCAGTGTCGATGTATCCGTAGTTTTAGTTTCCTGCATTGTATAGGGAACTATAGTGCTGAGTTGCTGCAGTGTTGCGCGTTGCCACACCAGGCCCAGTTGAGCCCGCGCATACCAGTCGTTATTAAAAGGATAAGACAAGATAAGCCGGCTATCGGCACCAAAAGCCTTTAAGTCGCCACCAACAAGAGTTTCTCTTTTTTCTGTGTCTGTAGCTTCAGTGTAAATTGAAAAATCTGCTTTTGCCGGGCTTATAAAACCAAGCTCCAGAGCCAGATATTCATTAAATTGGAAACCAGCTGCAACTCTGAATCCAGTCCCTGAGTCGTTCTGGTTAAATTTTGCAGGATCCAGCTGTTGTTGCTGTTCCGGGGTTGCAAAATGTACATCATCATAGGTTTGTTGAGCAGCAGACAAGCTAAAGTAGCTGAACTGGTTCACTTCAGCATAAGCAGAGGCAGACAAAATGGCAGCAAAACAGGTAGCGACGAAATAATTCATGGTATTCCCTTATTAATCAGTTCCTTGATGAGGCCGAATGATAAGGCAGGCAAATGTAAAAATACATTAGTATTTATGTAATAAAGCATGATTGAAAGATTAAACTCAGGGGGAATCTATAAAATAACTAAATTTTTTGAGTATGTAAAATTTTCTGTGTAAGTGGCTGTTTATCATAGTGATACACGATCACCGTACATGATGATGAACTGATTCATCGCCGGTTTCCAGT
>NZ_JAVDWR010000021.1:0-54863 GCF_031457405.1 Rheinheimera soli
ACCGCTTTGGATGTCGGACTGATACTTCCTCCCGCCCCTGCCGATGTGCTAACCGCATAACTGTTCAGGCTAAAACTGGCACTCACGGCACAAGCTCCCGTGATCCCCCCTGTGGTGTAAGTCGTTCCACTTAACGTGCCACCACAACCACTGACTGCACTGATGTGATAACCAGTACTCGGGGTCACTGTAAAACTGGTGCTGCTGCCATGAGTGACCGCTTTGGACGTCGGACTGATGCTTCCTCCCGCCCCTGCCGATGCACTGACTGCATAACTGTTCAGGCTAAAACTGGCGCTCACTGTACAAGCCGCTGAAATAGCTCCGGTCGTATAAGTGCTGCCACTGAGCGTTCCGCCACAGCCACTGACTGCCCCAATGCTATAGCCAGTATTGGGAGTCACCGTAAAACTGGTGCTGCTGCCATGAGTGACCACTTTGGATGTCGGACTGATACTTCCCCCCGTCCCTGCCGATGTGCTAACCGCATAACTGTTCAGACTAAAACTGGCACTCACAGCACAAGCTCCCGTGATCCCCCCGGTGGTATAAGTCGTTCCACTTAACGTGCCACCACAACCACTGACTGCACTGATGTGATAACCAGTACTCGGGGTCACTGTAAAACTGGTGGTACTGCCATGAGTGACCACTTTGGACGCCGGGCTGATGCTTCCTCCCGCCCCTGCCGATGCACTGACTGCATAACTGTTCAGGCTAAAACTGGCGCTCACTGTACAAGCCGCTGAAATAGCTCCGGTCGTATAAGTGCTGCCACTGAGCGTTCCGCCACAGCCACTGACTGCCCCAATGCTATAGCCAGTATTGGGAGTCACCGTAAAACTGGTGCTGCTGCCATGATTCACCGCTTTGGATGTCGGGCTGATGCTTCCTCCCGCCCCTGCCGATGTGCTAACCGCATAACTGTTCAGGCTAAAACTGGCACTCACGGTACAAGCTCCCGTGATCCCCCCTGTGGTATAAGTCGTTCCACTTAACGTGCCACCACAACCACTGACTGCACTGATGTGATAACCAGTACTCGGGGTCACTGTAAAACTGGTGCTGCTGCCATGAGTGACCACTTTGGACGTCGGGCTGATGCTTCCTCCCGCCCCTGCCGATGCACTGACTGCATAACTCTTCAGGCTAAAACTGGCGCTTACTGTACAAGCCGCTGAAATAGCTCCGGTCGTATAAGTGCTGCCACTGAGCGTTCCGCCACAGCCAGTGACCGACTGGATCGAATACCCCACCGCTGGTGTCACCGTAAATGTAGTAGTTCCTCCATTAGCTACAGTCCGGCTTGAGGGACTGAAGCTACCTCCACTGCCTGCAGATGTGCTCACCTGGTAATGAATAGTGTAAACTGCTGCGTTTTCAAAGCTGTCAAGCATGCCAGATTTATATGCTACCGCGCGTAAAGTCGCTGTCTGGCTTAATACCACTGGACCGCTGTACACCGGAGAACTGGCAGAAACCTGAGTATTGTTCGTTGTATAACGAATGGTCGCTCCAGCCGTACTTGTTGACAACGACACACTGACTGAGTTGGTATAAGTACCCGCTGCTACCGAAAGTGCTGGCTGTACCACCCTGGCCATAATAACAAACGGGGTACTCAACTCTGAATTAAACGAGCATTCACCTAACGAGTCACAAGCATTCACTACATATTGGTAAGTATTGCCCTCAACTCCAACAAATACGGCTCCAGGACTACTAACTGTCTGGACAAGAAACCATTGCCCATTTTTATACTGAATCACATTATAACTGACAGCCTTATTCACAGCATTCCATGAAACATTCATAGAGTTCGCTGCAACTCCAGCCGATACTGTAGGTTTTTGTGGCGCCACAGGCACAGACAACGCATGAAACGAAACAAAAATAAGGAAAAATAATGAGGTAAAACGGCAAACCGAATAAATCAGCTTCATAAGACATCCCTGTTACAGATTGTTATTTCAAGCAGCGCAAGGTTACGACGTTTTTTTGAAAATTTAATATCGTTTTTGCTTGTAACCTTTAGCGAAACCAACATAGTTAGTTTCGTCTGCCAAGTTAGCTAAACTGCTTATTGACCAACATAAAAAAATGAAAGCTCGCACCTTGCAACTTCATGCGCGCACTATTTTTAAATAAAATTTTTTAGAAAAAATTTAACAAAGAATTACTTGCCAATCAAAAATTATTCAAACTATCACAAACACATGCAAAATTAACAGAAAATTATCGTCAGTGATAAAAAAAACACATTAGGCAAACACTTCGCTTACGAAACATCGATTAGGAGGAACATTGACTCAAAACACACTCTATCAATGATCCCTTTTCGGATACACCTTGAGTTCTATCCTTCATAAGTACCATTACTCACTAATCAACCCCTTTTAGTTCCAGTAAAACTCACATCTCTGGTATCGCTTTGATTTTTCTCTTGCTTTGGCACCTCAGGCACATAGTATCAGCGCCAAAAAAGGCATTGCCAACATGAATGCCAGAGCGTCAGCTAGAACAGTTATGCGAACTACACAGCGTTTTTCAATCAATAGCAATAACCTGATCATCAGTCAGCATAGAATCAAAGCTTCACTATTCAATTAAGTCTGACTTCACCAAAACTTTCAAAAACATAACAACCAGAAATCACTGTGCAAAGTTTCAAAACAGCAAATCTAATAATTGATAGGTAATTTTGGTGTGTTGACGAGGTTCACCGATGCTTAAAATGTGTTCAGAGAATACGTTCAGGTTCACGGAGTTACAGTTCAAAAAAGGCAGTATCTGGTATTAAGCTAGTGTTTTGGTCAGTTGCTAGCTACCCACCGCAGGGCAAGATCGCGAACGTTTTTTTAAGCAGTTTCAGCTCGTGGTTTGTGTATTTTTGGGACGAAACAGGCACGTTTAGCTTCGTCTTTTCCGTTAGCTAGATCGTTTGTTAAACAACCTGAATAAAAAATTAACACTCACGCTCTAGCCCTGCGACCCACCGGGGTAGACCGAAAACATCCAGAGGTAGATTGGCCGCATCAACATAATCGCAGCTGCCTGCGTTGAGGATAACTAAATCCAGAGCCGGAATTTGTTGTGCAAGCTGTTCTATAGCAGCAGACAGCAACTCTGTGTCAGTTAAATCTAACGGAAAAGCATGAATACTACTGTGTTGTTGATGCAACTCGTTCAACGCATTAACTGAACGGGCCACAGCTATCACTTGCCAGCCAGCATCAGCATATTGGATAGCCAGCTCGCGACCTAAGCCTGAACTGGCACCTGTAATTAAACAATAACGAGCCATATACACAAACTCCTGAATTGGATGCTTGTATATACGTTCAGCAGCTGTTTTTGGATCCTTTAGTGCGACACAGCAAGCTGCGACTGATCAACAGCTTGTGTCTGGCGGCTCAGGCTACGGATCAACAGCACAAAGCCAGTAGAGAGCAATAAGGTAAATACAGCAGCCCAAATCAGCTTGTCCACCGAAGGGTTATAACAGAGGAAATACAGTAGCTGAGCAATATTCAGCACAGCTATCGCATACAACATAATTTCTTTATTAATTCGATGCAGTACATAAGCCCCCAGAGGCGCCATCAGCAATACCACAGGGTAGGCACATAACCAGGTTTGCACCTGATAGCCGGTTAAACCCTGATCAACAAAATGCCTGTAGGCGTAACCCAAAACACTGATAGCAGCCATCAGCATAATACTCATATGAGTGGCCACTTTTTCCTGCATGCGAAAACGGGTCACCAGCAAAGTGTACAAAATAATATCTGCGCCTGTGCCAAACAAGCTGGCACACATGCCACCTGCCAGTAGCATCAGCAGCAACAACACAAAATCCATAGGTTTATTCGGATCTAAAGTGGCTTTGCTGCCTCTGTGTTTGCCAAAGCTGTAGACCACAGAAAAACTGGTGATCAGGCTTAAAAACAGCGCCTGCATAATGTACACAGGCAGTTGTTGCAGCAGTTGCATGCCCAAAACGAAACCAACAAAAGCAACAGGGATAAACACCAATAAAGGCCTGTAGGTTTTTAGTCGGTTAGCTTTGTGAGTTAAGATAAAAATACTGGCACTGGTCATGCCAATACTTTGGATCATCAGGCTAAAATCCCGCGCCATAGTGCGGTCTATATTGAGGAAAATATTCAGCACCGGAAAAGCGACGGCTCCACCGCCTTCAGGAGTGACACCTGCGACAAAAGCACCGGCAACCATAATGGCCGGATAATACCAATGCTCTATTAAGAAACTGAGTTGATTAAACTGGCTAAAAAGCACAACCCACACCGCCAAAGCAGCAATAAACCACAATCGAAATACCTTGCTGTCAAACATCAGCGCCATCCATTTTTATTATTAAAAGACAGCATAAAACACAATAAAAATACTTTCATTGGTTTTGTAGTTATGAATTTTGAACTAATTGTTTCAGAGAGGAATTTAGACTTAAGCGTACAGATCCAGACTAAACATTTGCTGAACTTTTTCGCGTTTATCCTGATTGGCAAACATTTCGTAGGCATCTAAAGCCTGTTGATTACGCTGTTTGGGCTGGTCGTACATAGTACGTTTTTGCGCTTCCTGCTCGTCCAGCATAGACAAAGCTTCAGCATCAACACGCACACCGGAACCTGATGGCACCAGTGTGGTTTTATTTTGTGGTTCAGCCTCAACGGCTTTAGTTTTATTGCCCTGAAATACCAGCCCAACATGAGGACTTTGGGGTACATCACGGCTAACGGCTATTGTCATAACTGCTCGCAATCTGCCTTTATTTGATGCCAGTATAACTTAGCAAAAAATTTCGCCAAGTCGCTTTTGTTAAATCTTCATCCCCTAACCCATTCCCGTTGCAGCAAAGCGACGCTGGGGCTGGGCTTGTCCCCGCCCGTCTTGAATTCAAAGTCACTATTGCCGGCTTTACCTCCCGGGTAATTTTTGCCAGGTCACTTCGTCTCTGACATAGGTGGGTTCTGCCGTTTCTGCGGCAATAAACTGCCCCTGCCGGAACGGAATTGCCGCCAGACTCAACATATCCTGCGCTGAAGGGTACAGAATCACAGGACTATGGTGAACCGCAGCAAGATCCTCTGATCCACTGTTGCCAGTTTTGTGCCAGTCTTCCAACTGTTGTGGATAGGTTTGCCAACCTGTTCCTACAGCGCAAATATGGCCTTTTAAGACCGGACCAGGCAAGGCGGTTGGTTTAGCTGCAACTTCAGTACTTAACGCCTGCATTACACCCTGATCATCCAGCTGAAAACTGGCCAGATAAACTTCATTCATCCGGGCATCTATGGCAGATACCACCTGATGGGCCTGATGCAATCTGTGCGCGGCCTGCGCCATAGCGGCCAGCGTCGATACCCCATAAACGGGCAAATCAGCGCCAAAAGCCAGACCCTGACATACACCAACACCTATCCGCACACCGGTAAAACTGCCAGGGCCTTTGCCAAATACCAAACCATCCAGTTGCTGCAAAGTTAAACCAGCTTCAGACAATAGCTGTTGCACCATAGGCAAAATACGTTTGCTGTGCTGCTGCGGGCAAACCTCGTCTAAAGTCCAGATTTTGCCATCAACAGTTAAAGCCACTGAACAAGCTTCGGTTGAGGTATCTAATGCCAGTAATTTCAACAGACTACTCCTTTCTACATTTTTATTTGGGTAAATCTTCTAAAAACTTCACTGCAGCCTGTAAATCCCGGCTGCGGCGCATCGGCGGTAAGCTTTTCAAAAACACAGAGCCATAAGGCCGGGTGACTAATCTGTTATCACAAATCACCAAGACACCACGGTCTGATACATCACGAATTAGACGGCCAACGCCTTGTTTTAAGGTGATCACAGCTTGTGGCAATTGCACTAAAGCAAAAGGGTCCAGCCCCTTCATCTGACAATCTTCGTTGCGTGCCTGTAATAAAGGGTCGTCAGGCGATGCAAAAGGCAGCTTGTCGATGATGACGCAGCTTAAGGTATCGCCCCGTACATCAACACCTTCCCAAAAACTGCCGGTTCCAAGCAGTACCGCATGTTTGGTTTCAACAAACTGTTCCAGCAATAATCGTTTACTGGTGGTGCCCTGCACCAGCACTGGCAAAGACAAATGCTGTGGCAGTTCGTTCGCCATCCACTGCAGCATACGGTGGCTGGTAAAGAGGAAAAAACAGCGGCCCTGATTGGCTTCAATTAAAGGCACAGCCAATTTTAGCAGCGCTTTGCCCATACGGGCATCGTTGGGTTCAGGTAAATAACGAGGCACCAGCAACATGGCCTGTTGTTCATAATCAAAAGGGCTGTCGAGCAACAAGGTGTCGGCCTGCTGCAAGCCCATTTGCTCAATATAGTGGGCAAACCCCTGATCCACCGACAAAGTCGCTGAGGTAAAAATCCAGCTGCGTTTTTCTGCAAAAACCAACTCTCGGAATTTATCGGCAATACTCAAAGGTGTTAAATGCAGGCTAATGTGTTGCCGGGTGGTTTCATACCAAAAACTGACGCCGGTTTTACTGACATCCTGTAGCTTTTCCAGCTGAGTTTTAGCTAAAGCCAGCCGCTCAAAACAGTGATCCACCACTTCGTTACGGCCTAGACTGCCTTTCAATACCTGATACAACATGCCCATGGCTTCAGATACCCGGGTTAACGCCAGCTGCACATCAGGTCTTTTGCTGCTGTCCCGCCAGTTACCCCGTTCAGGTTCGTCGGACCATAACAGTCGCCAGTCCCGCACTAATGTCGCCAGCTTGTCTGCTGTTTTGCTTAACTGTGGATGATCCCTAAGCTCTGTTTTACAAATCAGTTCCAGTTCTTTACAGAGCTCCAGCAAAGTACGGCTGGACAAGGTTTCGCCAAAATACTCACTGGCGATATCGGGAATTTGGTGGGCTTCATCAAAGATCACCACATCCATATTGGGCAACAACTCACCAAAACCTGTGTCTTTCAGTGCCATATCAGCAAAAAACAAATGGTGGTTCACTACCACTAAATCGGCCTGCATGGCCTTTTTACGAGCACGTAACAGATAACAATCTTCATAGGATGGACAGTCTTTACCTAAGCAATTGTCAGTCGTACTGGTCACAAGCGGTAAAGCTTTGGAGTCTTCAGCTATATAAGTCAGCTCGCCTATATCGCCACTTTGGGTTTCGTTGGACCATTTTTTGATCAGGCTTAAATCATTAATCACAGCAGCATCTGCGGTTGGCACATGCTGGTAATGCTGATCTAAGCGAAATAAACATAAATAGTTGGAACGGCCTTTTAATAACGACGTATCGACCGGCAAAGCCAGAGCTTTTAATACTGTAGGTAAATCACGGAAATACAGCTGTTCCTGCAGGTTTTTAGTACCAGTGGATAAAATGACTTTTTTGCCGGATAACAAAGCCGGTACTAAGTAGGCATAGGTTTTACCTGTACCAGTACCAGCCTCTACCAATAACGCATTGCCGTTTTCAATAGATTTAGTGACAGAAGCTGCCATCAGCTTTTGTGGTTCACGGGCTTTAAAACCTTCAATAGCTTTAGATAAAGCTCCTTGTTCGGCAAAAGCCTGCTGCACTTGTTTTAACATAAGCAAAAAGACAAGTCAGAGATAAAGGATGAAACAGCAGACAACAGCATAAACAAGACCCGGCAAGAATTTGCGCTATTATGCCTTGGCTAGACAAAAATATCTAAGTGTCCTTCGTCATCTGCGTGTTGCTCCTCTTCCGGCGTGGTTTCTGGCGCAGCCGGATAATCGTCAGAACGGCGTCTGTCCTGACGTTTTTTTTGCTGATCTTTCAGTAAAATCAGAAAACGTTTTTCCTCTTTTTCATAAGCGCTGATTTTGGCATCTTTAAACACAGGCGCGATCATAGGTCCAGGCTGTCCAGCCGGCGTGCCTGGTGGTCGGTATAAATAGGGAAACAATACGTCCATAAACCCCTCCTCTGCCCTGTTATCGGCAGCAGATTAAATAACTTTATCTATACAACCTGATTATTTTTCACTCTATCTGTTAGAGTCTTTTTTTTATAACTTATTCAGCTTTTATCGTAAAATATTGTATAGACAACCAAATTAACCATACAAAACAAACTGATAGAACAATTTCCGAATTAAAATAAAATACAGCTGAAGCAAAAAATTCAGTTGCCTGAACGACAAAAAGCCGTTAGCTTGTATACATCTTAACGAGGAGTCACTTTCATGATTATCAACATCCACTGGCATCATCACCATCATTTATCCGACTAGCCGGTCCGTGTTGACATTGGAGGCTAGGTTATAACCAGCCTCTGGTGGAAAAGTGCAAACCAATTCCAACTGAACCCCGGGGCTAAAATCCCGGGGTTTTTGTTTTAAAATTTTTATAAGGTAATAAATAACATGACAGTCACTACCAATAGATTACGTATCGCCATTCAGAAGTCAGGCCGCCTGTCGCAAGACTCTCAGGCGCTGCTGACCAACTGCGGTTTAAAAATCAACTTACGTGAACAACGTCTGATCGCTCATGTAGAAAACATGGATATCGACTTATTGCGGGTACGTGATGATGATATTCCGGGTTTAGTGATGGATGGTGTCTGTGATTTAGGTTTTGTTGGCGAAAACGTGCTGGAAGAAGTATCACTGCAGCGCCAACTGGATAACGAAAGCTACGATTACACTGTTTTGGCCCGTCTGGATTTCGGTGGCTGCCGCTTGTCCATTGCTGTGCCGCAGGAAGAAGATTACCAGTCAATCAAAGATTTAGAAGGCCGTACTATTGCTACTACTTACCCACGTTTACTGAATCGCTATCTAAAACAAAAGGGCGTCAATTGCCGTATCGTCAATTTAAAAGGCTCGGTTGAAGTGGCTCCACGGGCAGGTTTAGCCGACGCCATTTGTGATTTAGTCTCCACTGGCGCTACGTTAGAAGCCAATGGTTTAAAAGAAGTGGAAGTGATTTACCGCTCCAAAGCCGTACTGATCCAGCGCCGCGATTTAGCAGATGAAAAACAACTGAAACTGATTAAAAAACTGATGCCACGAATTCAGGGCGTGATGCAGGCCAATGAAAGCAAATACATTATGTTGCACGCGCCACGCGCTCGTTTGCAGGAAGTGATAGCTCTGCTGCCAGGCGCAGAAAACCCAACTTTATTACCGCTGGCTGGCAATGATGATTTAGTGGCTTTGCATGTGGTCAGCAGCGAAACTTTGTTCTGGGAAACCATGGAGCAACTCAAAGGCTTAGGTGCCAGCTCTATTTTAGTATTACCCATTGAAAAGATGATGGAGTAAGGCATGTTGTATCCGATCAGCAACTGGCAACAACTGGATAAAACAACACAGCAGGCTTTATTAGAGCGCCCACTGCAGCAGGAATCCGACAGTTTAAAACAAACTGTGCGGGATATTATCCGTGCTGTGCGAAGCGAAGGTGATGTTGCTTTGCTGCGGTTTAGCCGCGAATTTGACAAGCTGCAAAGCAACCCTTTGCGTTTGGCTGATGAGCTGCAACAAAGCTTAATTGCCTCTTTATCTGATGAGCTAAAAACTGCTATTCAGATTGCGTATCGTAATATTCGCACCTTTCATGCGGCTCAGTTGCCAGAAAATATCCGTATTGAAACTCAGCCGGGAGTGGTTTGCGAGCTCAATTACAGCGCTTTGGATCAGGTCGGTTTATATGTGCCTGGTGGCAGCGCACCTTTGCCTTCGACTGTGTTAATGCTGGGTGTGCCAGCTCAACTGGCCGGTTGCCGCCGAGTGGTGTTAGTGACACCTCCGGGTCAGCCGTCGGCTTCTGATATTGCTGCTGAGATTGTTTATGCAGCATCACTTTGTGGCATTACGGAGATTTATACTTTAGGTGGCGCGCAGGCTATTGCTGCTTTGGCCTATGGCACAGAAAGTATCGGCAAAGTGGATAAGATTTTTGGCCCTGGCAACAGGTTTGTCACCGAAGCTAAACAGCAAGTCAGTCAGGATGCCCGTGGTGCTGCTATTGATATGCCAGCTGGCCCTTCTGAAGTGCTGGTGATTGCCGATGACAACGCCAATCCGGTCTTTGTGGCGGCAGATTTATTATCCCAGGCCGAACACGGCCCAGACTCACAAGTGGTGTTGGTAAGCCCTTCTGAAGCTTTACTGGTCAATACCATCAGCGAATTAAAACGTCAGACCGCTTTATTACCTCGGGCTGAAATTGCGAAAAAAGCCCTTGCCAACAGCAGGCTGATTTTAACGCCGGATTTAGCGACAGCGGCTTTGGTCAGTAACCAATACGCACCAGAGCATTTAATTATTCAAACCGCTGACGATCAGGCCTTACTTGGCAAACTGACCAACGCTGCCAGTATTTTTGTTGGCCCTTACACGCCAGAATCGGCAGGTGATTATGCCAGTGGTACTAACCACGTATTGCCGACTTATGGCTACAGCCGTAATCACAGCAGTTTAAGTCTGGCCGACTTTTATCGTCGCTATACAGTGCAGACTTTAACAGCATCTGGCATGCGCGATTTAGGCCCAACTATTGTCAAACTGGCCAAGGCCGAAGGTTTGGATGCACACGCCAATGCGGTGTCGTATCGTTTAGCAGAGTTAGAGCTTTCAGCACAAATTTCAGAGGAAAATCCATCATGAGCCGTATCAGTTCTTTAGCCAGGCAAAAAGTACAACAACTGGTGCCTTATGCCTCAGCCCGTTTAAGCATGAGCGGCGGCTCGGTCTGGCTGAATGCCAACGAAAACTCTATGGCAACAGACTATACACTTTCAGGCCAATACAACAGATACCCGGATTGTCAGCCAAAAGAGCTGATCAGCGCTTATGCATCTTATGCTGGCGTAGAAACCAATCAAGTGCTGACCAGTCGTGGCGCGGACGAAGGCATTGAACTGTTAATTCGTAGCTTCTGTGAACCTGGCCAGGATGCCATCAGCATTTGCCCGCCGACTTATGGCATGTACAAAATCAGCGCTGAAAGCCAGCTGGTGGATGTAAACATAGTGCCTTTAACCCAAGAGTTGACTTTGGATCTGCCGACCTTATTTGCACAAAAAGCCAATGTAAAATTGGTGTTTATTTGTAGCCCTAATAACCCAACAGGCGATTTAATACCCCGTCAGCAAATTGTCGATGTGCTGGAATTTTATAAAGATAAAGCTTTAGTGGTAGTCGATGAAGCTTACATTGAGTTTGCACCAGAAGCTTCTGTGGCTGGTTTATTAAACCAATACAGCAACTTAGTGGTGCTGCGCACTTTATCTAAAGCTTTTGCGTTGGCAGGCCTGCGTTGTGGCTTTACTTTGGCTGAGCCTTCAGTCATTGCAGCACTTCGCCAGATGATAGCGCCCTACCCTGTGCCAGCTCCTGTGGCTGAAATTGCAGTGTTGGCGTTATCAAGCCAGGGCCAGCAAAAAATGCGCGCCACAGTGGAGCAAATCCACAGCTTACGCGACAGCTTCAGTGCTTTTGCCAAAGATCTGAACTATGTCAGCTTTGTGTATCCTTCGAAAGCCAACTATGTGCTACTGGCTGTGCCTGATGCGGCTGAACTGGTCAGCTTTATTGCAGAGCAAGGTGTGCTTATCCGCAACCAATCCAGTCAGCTGGGTTTAGGCCAGGTGGTGCGTGTCTCCATTGGCAATGCCGCTGAAATGGCGCAGCTACAACAAATTATGTCATCTTATTCTTTATCAAAAACACAGGAGTCTTTATGAGTGCCAAAGCTATTTTATTTATCGACCGTGACGGCACTATGGTGGAAGAACCTGCTGTAGATAAACAACTGGATTCACTGGAAAAACTGGCTTACGAGCCAGATTTGGTGCCTTCATTACTCAAGTTACAGGCCGCAGGTTATTCATTGGTGATGGTAACCAATCAGGATGGCCTTGGCACCAGCAGTTTCCCGCGTGAAACTTTTGATGCACCACAAGAAAAAATGATGCAGTTGCTCAATTCGCAGGGCATTCGTTTTGATGATATTTTGATCTGCCCACACTTTGATAAAGACAACTGCAGCTGCCGTAAACCTAAGCTGGGTTTAGTTAAAGATTATCTGCAGCAAGGCAAAGTGGATTTCACCAACTCTTTTGTCATTGGCGACCGTTTAACAGACGTGCAACTTGCCGAAAATATGGGCCTGCCTTCGTTCCGTTATGACCGCGAAACCTTAGGCTGGAAAGAAATCACCAAACAGCTGTTAAGCAAAGGCCGTAAAGGCAACGTCAATCGTGTTACCCGCGAAACTGATATTCAGGTGAATGTCGATTTAGACCAACAAGGCGGCAACGTCATTGAAACCGGCGTTGGCTTTTTTGACCATATGCTGGATCAAATTGCCACCCACGGTGGTTTTAGCCTGCAATTAAAAGTGAAAGGCGACTTACACATTGACGATCACCACAGTGTGGAAGACACAGCGCTGGCTTTAGGTCAGGCGTTAAAGCAAGCACTTGGCAATAAAAAAGGCATTACCCGCTTTGGTTTTGTCCTGCCTATGGATGAATGCCGCGCAGAATGTGTGCTGGATTTATCCGGCCGTCCGCTGCTGAAGTTTGATGCCGATTTAGGCCAGGGTTCTGTTGGCACGATGAACCTGGAGATGGTGCACCACTTCTTCCGCTCTTTAAGTGATGCCATGCTGATGACGCTGCACTTATCCGTCAGCCCTGGCAATAAACACCATATGGTGGAAGGTTTATTTAAAGCCTTTGGCCGGGCCTTGGGTCAGGCTATTAAAGTGTCAGGTGAAGCGCTGCCAAGCAGTAAAGGAGTGCTTTAATGTCGCTCGTGATTGTAGACACCGGCTGTGCCAATATCAGCTCTGTGTACTGTGCTTTTCAACGTTTAGGTGTGGATGCCAAAGTCAGCCGCGATTTAAGCGTGATTAAAAACGCCAGCCGTTTATTAGTGCCTGGCGTGGGTGCTGCCCGTCAGGCGATGGCGAACTTGCGTGAACGCGATTTAATAGCCACTTTACAACAGGCAGAGCAGCCACTTTTGGGCATTTGCCTGGGCATGCAGCTTTTAACTGACCGCAGTGAAGAAGGTGATGTCGACTGTTTAGGTTTAATACCAGGTCAGGTGAAACGCATGCAAGTCGGTGATTTACGTTTACCTCATATGGGCTGGAACACCTTGCAGGTGGAAGAGAGTGCACAAAATCACCCGCTGCTTAAAGGCATAGGCGAAAAAGACTATCTGTATTTTGTCCATAGTTTTGCGGTAGCGCCGTCCGATACCACCTTAGCCCGCTGCAATTACGGCAGTGATTTTGCCGCTGTGATTGGCAAAGGAAATAAGCTGGGCGCGCAATTTCACCCTGAACGTTCAGGTGCTGTGGGCGCTCGTTTATTGCAGAACTTTTTAAATTTCAACGGTTAACCTTCTCTCTTCGGCACTGCCGTTACAGGATTAAAAGTGATTATTCCAGCTATAGATTTAATACAAGGTAAAACAGTGCGGCTCTACCAGGGCAGCTACGATAAAACCACTGAATATCAGCAAACCCCATTGCAGCTGCGTGATTTATACGCTGAAGCTGGCGCAGGTATTCTACATCTGGTGGATTTAACAGGGGCAAAAAATGCCGCTGACCGCCAGCTTGAGCTGTTAACAACCTTAATGAAAAACGCGCCTCTGCCAGTCCAGGTCGGTGGTGGTGTGCGCACAGTCGCCGATGTAGAGCAGTTACTGGCTGCCGGTGCCAGCCGTGTTGTGGTAGGCAGTGTGGCTATTCGGGAACCAGAAACAGTGCAAGCTTGGTTAAGAACTTATGGCGGCGACAAAATAGTTCTGGCGCTTGATGTATCAATTAATGCAAAAGGCGACAAAACTCTGCCAAGCCACGGCTGGATTGAAGAATCAACTATTACGCTTGAGCAGGTGCTGGATGGCTTTATTGCGGCAGGTGCGAAACATGTACTGTGCACCGATATCAGCAAAGACGGCACTTTGCAGGGCCCAAATGTGGCTTTGTATACCGAGCTGGTGCAAAAGTACCCACAAATTCAGTGGCAAGCCTCTGGTGGTGTTGGCTCTTTAGCTGACATCAAGGCCTTAAAGCCAACTGGCGTGGCTGGAGTGATTTTAGGCCGTGCCTTGCTGGAAGGTAAGTTCACCGCAGAGGAGGCAATACAATGCTGGCAAAACGTTTAATTCCTTGTTTAGACGTGCGCGATGGCAAAGTGGTCAAGGGCGTGCAGTTTCGTAACCACGAAATCATTGGCGATATAGTACCGCTGGCCAAAGCTTATGCCGAACAAGGCGCCGACGAGCTGGTATTTTACGATATTACCGCGTCCAGCGATGGCCGTGTGGTCGATAAAAGCTGGGTGCGCCGCATTGCAGAGGTGATCGACATTCCTTTTTGTGTCGCCGGTGGTATTAAATCTGTCGCTGACGCCGGATTAATTCTGGAAATGGGCGCAGATAAAATCTCTGTGAATAGCCCTGCTTTAGCGCGACCAGAACTGATTAGCGAGCTGGAACATAGCTTTGGTCAGCAATGTGTGGTGATTGGTATCGACAGCTTTTTTGATAAAGAAACAGGCCAATATCAGGTCTATCAGTTCACAGGCGATGAAAGCCGCACCCAAAAAACCCGCTGGCAAACGCTTGACTGGTTAAAGGGGGTGCAAGAGCTGGGCGCTGGTGAAATAGTACTGAACTGTATGAATCAGGATGGCGTGCGCCAGGGTTATGATTTAACTCAGTTACAACTGATACGAAACTCCTGCAAAGTGCCACTGATTGCCAGTGGTGGCGCGGGTAGCATGCAGCATTTTGCAGATGTATTTGAACAAGCCGATGTAGACGGTGCTTTAGCCGCTTCGGTATTTCACAAAGGCATTATTGCTATACCAGAGCTAAAAGCATTTTTATTAGAACGTAAGCTGGAGATCAGGCCATGAAACTGAATTTAACCAACCTGGACCAGCTGGATTTCAGCAAAGGTGATGGCTTGTTGCCAGTCATAGTGCAGCACGCCCGCTCCGGCAAAGTGCTGATGCAGGGTTTTGCTAATAAAGAGGCGCTGCAAAAAAGCCTGGAAACTGGTGATCTGACCTTTTTCAGCCGCAGTAAAAACCGCTTATGGACCAAAGGCGAAAGCTCAGGTCATACACTGAAGTTACACAGCATGGCAGCAGATTGCGACCAGGACAGTATTCTGGCTTTGGTCCTGCCTATTGGCCCCACTTGTCATGTTGGCACCGAAAGTTGCTGGCATGCAGCAGACGCCAATCAGCCCGACTTAGCCTTTTTAGACCAACTGGAACAAGTGATCCACAGCCGCTACGGCGCTGACCCAAGTTCCAGCTACACAGCCTCTTTATTTGCCAAAGGCGTAAAACGTATAGCGCAAAAAGTCGGGGAAGAAGGAGTTGAAACCGCCTTAGCAGCCACTGTAGGCGATAGAGAAGAGCTAAAAAACGAAGCTGCGGATTTGATCTATCACTTGTTGGTGTTACTGAAAAGTCAGGATCTGGCTTTGCATGATGTACTCGAGGTATTAAAACAGCGGCATCAGAAAAAAAGCTGAAGCTGAGTCTCGGATCAGTTTTTTACAAGGGCATTTATACAAGGGCATTTTCACAATGCCCTTTTTCCTGCTCGCCATTTCTCCTCATTTACAGCTATGCTCTGAAGACAAGTTTTTGTTGGAGCCGTTCAGGCATGAAGTTCAGCTGTCTTATTGTTTTTTTTAGCCTTTTTAGTTCGGCCATCTTCGCTACAGAAAAAGCCACAGACTGCATTTTATCAGCGCAAATTACCGAACAACATTATCAAAACAGCAAAGAACCAGGTTTATGGCATTTTTTGCATCTGGAATTGCTTGAGCTCTTAGCCACTACAGCCGACTGCAAACTGCAGTTAGTAAAAGTGCCCTGGTCCAGAGGACTGAGTATGTTGCAGGAAGGCCAGCTCGATTTAATGATGACTATGTCAAAAAGCCCGGAACGGGAGCTGTTTGCAGATTTTATTGGCAGTCATTATGTGGAAGAAGCTGTATTAGTGCTGCATAAAGATTATCAGATCAAAACCCAAACTCTGTCCGACATAAAGCTATTACCCGGACAAATTGGCGTGTTGCGGGAAGCCTTTTATGGTGAAGAATATCAACGGTTACAACAAAACCCGGATTTTGCCAAAAAGCTGCTGGATGCCAACACCATCTCACATAAATTGGGTTTTCTGGAGCGCAACAGAGTGCTGGGTGTAATTGAAGACAGAGCTCAGTATCAGGAATGGGCGAAAAAGCACCCGGATATAGCCAGGTTGTACAGCGAACATTTAGTGGTCAACCGCAATCCGGTGTATTTTGCCGCCAGTCGCAGTGGCATGACGCAACAGCAGCGGGATCATTTACGTCAAAGTTGGGCCAAAGTCTATGGCAGCGAAGTCCATATGGCTATATTGGCTAAATATGGCTGGTCTTTGCAGCTGGAATAAGTACAGCCCGCTCTTAATACATACGATGAAGTCAGAGTTTCACTACAGATCTCTGGAAAAATCGTCCCAAGCTAGCGTATGTTATGAACACTTCTGTTCTGAGTTTTTCTGATGAAATATAAAATTAAACAAAAGATATTCAGCCTGACTGACAGCTTTATTATTGAAGATGAACAGGGCAACGCGGCTTTTAGTGTTAAAGGGAAGTTTTTCAGTATCTCCAGCAGCCAAACCCTGTTTGACAACCGGGGTGTTGAGCTTTTAAAAATCAAACGTAAATACCTGACCATCATGCCAACCTGCCGGCTGCTCTGTGCCGATGGCAGTGAGTGGCTTATTCGTAAATGCTTTTGGCCCTTCTGGACCAGCCGTTTTACTGTTACAGGTCCAGCTGGTGAACTGGAAATGCATGGTAATTTATGGCAACACGAATACAAAATCAGCCAAAAAGGCAAAGTAGTGGCTGAAGTGTCGAAGTCCTGGTTCAGTTGGTCAGATACTTATGGTGTGGATATTTTTGCTCCCAAGCTGACAGCTCAATTGCTTGCAGCAGTGATTGTGATAGACCGTATTCAGCACTCAGGTAAAAATTCGACAATAGATGATGATTAACACAGGACAAACAAATAGTGGGGATGTTTGGGTGGCGACCTCACCAGCCGACATCCCGGCACATACGTTATCCGCTTTGGCTGCTTCCTTCCGGATCTGACCAGGTGAACGAATTAGTATTGCGGGAGGACCGATGAGGCCACCATTGAAGGTACCAGTAAAACTGGTGCGCGCATTATGCTGAAAAGCTTTTCGCTGTGCAAGAACTTAAGCGTTTTCCGGATACTTTGCGGTCATTTGCTGAAAAAATGTGCACATCTGCTGTAAATCATCGTCGAAATTTTCACCCGTAGTAAAACATGGGCCAAACACCAGTTGCTTGTGCTGGTAATCCAGTCCGACTAAACACACAGGCACATTGGCTTGCCTGGCGATAAACCAAAAACCTGAGCGCCAATGCTCCACTTTTTTACGACTGCCTTCAGGGGATAAGCCTAATAACAGCGAATCACTTTGCTCAAACTCTGCTACCACTTGCCCTACCACGCCATGCGGGTGGCTGCGGTCTACAGCTATGCCGCCTAAAGACAACAAAAGCCCTTTGAAGGGCCAGACAAAAATACTGTGTTTACCTAAAAAACGGATTTTAAGATCAAGCGCGAGAGCTGCGGCTATACCAACAAAAAAATCCTGATTTGAGGTATGAGGGGCGACAGCTATCACCATTTTTTTATGTGCGGGCAGCTCCCCCTGAATACTCCAGCCCCCCAGTAGTTTCAGCAACCAGAGGCCAAGTTTCTGGCCCAGGTTGCTGTGACGCCGTGGCAAAGTAGCAGGAACAGAGGGTAAAGCTGACATTAAGGCTGAGCCAGTACCAATTGATGGGCTTCTAATACCCGTTTCAGGCGTTTTTGATTGTCTGGACCTAAGCGGATCATCTGACGTTGCGCCAATGGTAAAGCTTCAAGTTCCGGATCAGCATAAGTGTAATAGACGTTAGGCCTGGCCAGTGTCATAGGAGGTGCTACTTCTGGTGTGGCCAACAGCACTTTAATAGCGTCCTGCAAACGCACACGGAACTGAGCATCGGTGTAACCTAACTCTGCATAAGCTTCCTGCATCAACGGATAGTAGTATTCAAATAAACGTTTCACTTCAGTCACTGAGACACTTTCCAGCAATTGCAGATAAGGCTCATAACGTTCGAAGTTAGTAGGATCAAGCTGTACAGCTCCATCTTGCGCAGCTACAGTGGCAAATTTGACTGTGATGGGCTGAAACAGTGGCTGACCTTTTGGCAGAGTGCCCTGGGCTATATTGTCTACATTCACCACAAAACGGCGGATCATATCTTCAGTGACAAAAAGTGATGCCAAGCCAGCCTTCCAGCGTAATCCCAACAAACCGGTTTTCACTTCTGTATCTGACTCATCCAGGCTGGGTAATTTGACTGTAGGCTCAACAGCCACCGCATCATCCAGCGGCGTTTCCTGCAAAGGAGTTTCATCCTGGGCCTGCACTGTTAAACTGTCTACAGGTTCCTGATCCGCTGTTAATACATCAGCAGGAGCTGGTTGCTGCAATGTAGGTACCGGAGTTGGTTCAGCATCCGGCACTACTGCATCATCGGATCGGAAGAAAAACCAGACAATAGCAATCAGGGTCACAGCCACTACAGCTAAACCTATGTAATATTGTTGCTGGCCTGCGCCAGGAGCCTTCTCGGTCATTTCTGTTTTTTCCTTTCACTAATTCGGATAACTGATATTTAAGCCGTTGAAAAACTGGCTATAGCGTTGCATTTATTTTGCTTTTCAGCAATATATAAACAGAGAGTCTGTAAAGAGTTAAGAAGTTTCAGTGACTGATAGTAAAAAAGATGAAAACACCACTAAAAAAGTTGCCTTGCTGCTAACCGGGGGGGGCGCAAGAGCTGCTTATCAGGTTGGAGTGCTCAAAGCTTTGGCTTTGCATTACCCACGCAACAGTAAAATTCCATTTGAAATTATTTGTGGCACTTCAGCAGGAGCCATCAATGCCACAGGTATTGCCTGCTATGCCTCATGTTTTCACTTAGGGGTTAGAAAAATCGAGTGGGTCTGGCGCAATTTCCATACACATCATGTGTATTATTCGGATTATCTGCGTTTAGGCTGGCATTTATTACGTGGTTTTTTAACTGCCTTTCAGGCCGACTACGCCAATAAAAAACCTGTCAGCTTACTGGACAATAAACCCCTGCGTTTACTGCTGCACAACATTCTTGATTTGCAGCGTATAGACCGCAATATTCAGGGCGGCTATTTATCCAGTGTATCTGTTACAGCGTCCAGTTATAACACAGGCGATTCCATCACCTTTTTCCAGGGCAATGACGCCAAAGAATGGCGCAGAGCAAAACGTTGTGGTCAAAGAACCTTATTAGGTATCCATCATTTATTGGCTTCAGCTTCTATACCCCTGGTATTCCCCTCAGTTCGTATTCACCAGCATTATTACGGCGATGGTTCCGTCAATCAGTTATCTCCGCTCAGCGCACCTATTCATTTAGGTGCGGATAAAATACTGATTATAGGTTTAGAACAACCCCGATCTCATGATTTAAGCCATGCTATGCCGCATCATCCGGGTTTAGCCACTGTAGCTGGCCACTTGCTGGATACCATTTTTTCGGACACTTTAAATGCCGATTTAGAGCGAATGACCAGGATCAATAAAACCATTGATACCTTAAAAGCGAACAATATTCCTACTGACTTAAAAAAGGTCGACAGCTTTTTAATCAACCCCAGCGTTAATTTTAACGAAATTGCCAGCCAGCACTTTTTAAAACTGCCCATGGCGGTTCGAAGTTTATTGCGGTTAATTGGCATTACTCAACATTCGGAATCCAGCTTAACCAGTTACCTGTTGTTTGAAAAATCCTACACCAAACGTCTGATAGAAATTGGCTATCAGGATGCGATGCAACAGATGCCGGAACTGCTGGATTTTCTGCGCACTGAGTGAAGGGCAATTTTTAGCCAGCTATTGCCGTCAAAAAAGCGTCAGTTCAAACTGCATAATTGAAAAAATCAATAAGATCATCCACTTATTAAACTGGCACAATACCTGCAAATTCCAGTCATCTTAGATCTTGTCTGGAGTATCGGCAGTGGAATTATTTGGCTTACAAGATATGGCATTAAGTGGCACCAGTTACGCTGGCATCACCAGTCAGCCACATTGGTCTGGTTTGTCTGCAGATCCGGCAACTCTGCCCGAACAGCTACAAACCAGTCTGGATCTGGCAGATCAACTACAAATTTATTCAATGGCCGCTGGCAAAGTTTTGCCTCTGCGTTCCATTCAGTTACAAACCGCAGTAGGTAAATACCTGGCTCCGGGTTCAGAAGATGGCAGTTTTGAGCATCGCAGTGTGTTGATGCTGAACGATCAATGTCTGGCTGAGTTAAGTTATCAGTCAGAACAAGCCTTTACTCCGATGATCCAGCATCAGCTGTGGCAATTGGAGCGGCAATGGTTGTATCCGCTGCGTAATACGCTGGTGGTGGTTCGTTTACAGCAATTGGCGTTAAAAGACAGTCTGACAGACCTTGGCAACAGACGGAATTTTGACGATCAGTTTGAACGGGCCGTACAGCTTGCCAACAGACGTCAGGAAGCCTGCGCTCTAATTTTGTTGGACCTGGATAATTTTAAACACACCAATGATAACTTTGGCCATCCAGCCGGTGATGATGTGCTGATTGCTGTGGCTGATGCGATGCGCCAGACTTTAAGAGCAAGCGATTGTTTATTCCGTTTCGGCGGAGATGAATTTGCTGTATTGCTGACGGCAGAAGATGCGCTGGCCGCTGAGCTGGTCGCTCATCGTCTGGTCAAAGCTATTAACCAGCATCATATCTGTAGCCAGTTTGCCGTAACCGCAAGCGCTGGCCTGGCTCATCTGGCACCTAACCAAAAATCTGCTTTATTATTCAGCCGTGCTGATGAAGCTTTATCACAAGCTAAACAGGCAGGTAAAAACGCGGTGAAAGTGGCTCTGCTTAATCAGGCTTAGAGAAGTCTGGTCTGAACCAGTTTTAGTCGTCGTACATTAGGGCTAAAGGACAGAAGATCCAAAAGCCCTTTTTTTTGCCCCCTATTTGGTTCAGCTTCGCTTTAACTTTTTTGCCAGTCGATAAAGGCATTGGCCTGCTCTGGTTCGGTATTTGACGCTAAACCAAGCACCGCCACCACCTGATTATTTTGCACCAGCACAGGTAACTGCAGACGTTGCCATGGCGGTATAGCCCATAACTTCAACCATTGTTTCAGCGCTTTGCTGTGCTTCTGACCAGCCGGTTTAAAAGGCAAACTAAACAAGCCGAAGACCAGATACAAAGGATCGTCTGTAGCCAGCAGTGCCATCCCTTTGTTTTGCTGGTTCAAACAAAACAGACCTGAATCGGTATTCACTGCCTGTCCTGGTTTTAGTTCAACAAAAACTCCGGCAGCAGGAATCTCAGTACTGTGAGTGATATAAGCTTTGTCGGCAAAACGACGGATCTGTTTGCCATCGAGTTCCAATAAAGGCTGAGCATCTGCTTTGGCGCCAATCAGCCCGGTAAAAAATCGTTCCAGCCAGTCCGTCGATGGATTAAGCGCGCTTAAAGCCAGCCAGCGGCGCACCAGCAGTTTTTGCGTAGTGAAGTCTTGCTCGGTCAAGAGTTTTAAATCTAATTCAGCTCCGTGCATTACAGCAGGTAATAGCTGCTGCAGCTGTTTTTCGACAAATTGCTGTTGTTGCTGGATATGAGTGACAGACCGAAGCGCATTTTGCCGGAATGCTGGCCAGCGCTGTTGTAACAACGGCATGATCTGCAGCCGTAAAAAGTTACGGTCAAAGCGGGTATCGCTATTGCTTTCATCTTCAATCCACTCCAGCTGTTGCTCTTTGGCAAAAACTTCCAGCTGCTCGCGGCTAAAATCCAGCAAAGGTCGTAACAACCAGCCAGCAGCAAAAGACTGCAAAGCTGCAATACCGGATAAACCGGCAGGACCGGCGCCACGTTTTAATGCCAGCAGTAAAGTTTCCAGCTGATCGTCGGCATGATGAGCTGTTAATAACGCAGTCTGTGGAGTAATAACAAAAGCAGCTAAAGCCGAATAACGGGCAGTACGGGCCTGAGCTTCAATATTGGCTGCAGGGTTCAGTTGTACTTTTTGCACTTCAAAAGCAATGTGGCGTCTAAGGCACTGCTGCTGGCAAAAATCAGCCCACTGATCGGCATTGGCACTTAAGCCATGATGAATATACACAGCTTTGAGCCCAATGCCTGTGTCTTGGGTAAGCTGATGGCATAACTCCAGCAGCACCATAGAATCCAGCCCACCGGATAACCCCAGCACCAACTGGTTTAAACCAAGCTGTTGGATAGGCTGACGCAGTGAGACTGTGAACTCTAAGCTCATAAAAACCATAGATCCTAAACAACAAAACCGCCTTGCGGCGGCTTTTATACCCTAAGTAATTGATGTTGCAGCGAGGCGACTGTAGGGGCGGGGTTTATCCCCGCCCGTTACTTTCCATGCTCGCTGACCAGCTGCAGCTTCAAGTACGACGGGTATATTAGCAATAACCAAAAGACATTAAACGTTTATAGCGTCTGTCCAGCAAGTCTTCAATACTTAACTTTTCCAGCTTGGCTAAGTCACGTAATAAGGCCTGCTTTAAGCTTTGTGCCATTTGTTCATGATTACGGTGCGCACCACCTAAAGGCTCGCTGACGATGTCATCAATCAGGTTCAGCTCTTTTAAACGTGGCGCTGTAATACCCATAGCATCAGCAGCTATAGGGGCTTTATCAGCACTCTTCCACAATATAGAAGCACAACCTTCTGGCGAAATCACCGAGTAGGTGCTGTATTGCAGCATGTTGACCTGATCGCCGACGCCTATGGCTAAAGCACCACCAGAACCCCCCTCACCTATCACAGTACAAAGCACCGGCACTTTCAGGCCAGCCATCACTTTGAGGTTACGGGCAATAGCTTCACTTTGACCACGTTCTTCAGCGCCTACACCAGGATAAGCACCAGGCGTGTCGATAAAGGTGATAATAGGCAAATTAAAACGTTCAGCCATTTCCATCATACGTAAAGCTTTGCGGTAGCCTTCAGGTTTTGGCATACCAAAGTTACGTTTGATTTTCTCTGAGGTGTCACGGCCTTTTTGATGACCAATCACCATCACAGTTTTGTCACCTAAACGGGCTGTACCGCAGACAATAGCGGTATCGTTAGCAAAAGTACGGTCACCGGCAAACTCGTCAAAGTCAGTGAAAATATGTTTGATGTAATCCAGCGTGTAAGGACGCAGCGGATGACGGGCTAACTGAGCAACCTGCCAGGCACCTAATTCTGAGAAGATCTTTTTTGTCAGAGTTAAGCTCTTTTCCTTCAGCTTGTTTACTTCTTCTTCAAGGCCGAGATCAAACTCGCCATTGCGGCTTACTTTGCGAAGTTCTTCTATTTTGGCTTCAAGTTCCGCAATCGGTTGCTCAAACTCTAAATAATTCAGCATCATCGACTGTCACTACCTAATTAATGAAAATCCAGTTGTATTGTTGCTAATTGTCGCAGTTGATGCAACAAAGCATCGGTAGGTGTTACCCACCACTCGGTGCCCAATGCCACTGTGATTTGACCTTCGTCACGCTGGTACACCAGCTTCACAGGCACTGTGCCTAATTTAAATTCGTGCATAGCTTGCTGCAGTTTTTGCAGATAATCCAGCCCCATTTGCTGCTGATGTACAGTTAAGGTCAAGGATTTTAAGCATTTTTCCCGTGCAGCTATGATGTCCACTACTTCGCGGCCGGACATTGTAAGGCCACCACTGAAATCATCAAAGCTGACCTGTCCCGACACCACCAATATTTTGTCTTTTTGCAGCAAATGCTCGAAGTTTTCGAACTGTTCGGGGAAAAAACGAACATCTAAGCGCGCAGATTTATCATCTAAAGTGACAATAGCCCAACGTCTGCCCTTTTTATTGATCATAGTGCGCACTGCTAAGACTAAACCTGCAGCATGCACCACCTGATCACGACGGCCCGGTTGCATATCCACTAAACGGCCGGAACTGTAATGCGGTAACTCAACCAGATATCGGTTGATTGGGTGACCTGTCAGGTATAAACCTAAGGTTTCCCTTTCCCCTTCCAACCAGACTTCATCCGGCCAAATTGGCACTTGCTTAAAGGCACTGGCTGCATGTTCAGGCTCTGGTGCCATTAAACCAAACAAATCAGACTGGCCCATAGCTTCAGCCTTGGCCTGTTGCTCCGCGCCTTTTATCGCTTCTTCTAAAGTTGCCATCATAGCAGCGCGGTGTGGGCCTAACTGGTCCATAGCGCCTGACAAAATCAGCTTTTCAATGACACGGCGGTTCAGCTGTTTTAAATCAACTTTATTACAGAAATCGAACAGATCCGTGAAGGTTCCATGTTTAGCGCGCGCCGTTAAGATTGCTTCAACCGGGCCTTCACCTACACCTTTGATAGCGCCTATGCCATAGACAATATGGCCCTGACGGTTGACGGTGAATTTATACAATCCTGAATTGACATCAGGCGGAATAAGTTTGAGCTTCATATGCTCACATTCATCCACCAGAATCACTATTTTATCGGTGTTATCCATATCGGCAGACATGACGGCGGCCATAAATTCAGCCGGATAATGCGCCTTCATCCACAAAGTCTGGTACGACACCAGCGCATAAGCAGCGGAGTGAGATTTGTTAAAACCGTAGCCTGCGAACTTCTCTACCAAATCGAAGATCTTCATCGACAGTTCGGCGTCAACACCGTTTTCGACAGCGCCATCACGGAAGGTATCACGCTGTTTGGCCATCTCTTCTGGTTTCTTTTTACCCATAGCACGGCGTAATAAGTCAGCGCCGCCCAGCGAATAACCAGACAAGACCTGGGCGATTTGCATCACCTGTTCCTGGTACAGAATAATGCCGTAAGTAGGTTCCAGAATAGGGATTAACGAGTCATGTTGCCAGGTAGAATCCGGATAAGATATTTCTTCACGGCCACGTTTACGGTCGATAAAGTTATCTACCATGCCTGATTGCAAAGGACCAGGCCGGAACAGCGCCACCAGGGCTATCATATCTTCGAAGCAGTCAGGTTGCAGACGACGGATTAAATCTTTCATGCCGCGGGATTCAAGCTGGAATACCGCTGTAGTATCAGCCTTCATCAGCACGTCAAAACTTTTTCGGTCGGTCAGCGGAATAGTATTGATGTCCACCAGCGGCTTGCCTTCGCGGGCCAGACGCTCATTGGTCATATTCACAGCCCACTGCAATATGGTCAGTGTGCGTAATCCCAGGAAGTCGAACTTGACCAGACCTGCATATTCCACGTCGTTTTTATCAAACTGAGTGACGGGGTTATTGCCTTCAGCGTCACAATACACAGGTGCAAAATCGGTAATTTTAGTGGGCGCTATCACCACGCCACCGGCGTGTTTACCGGCGTTTCGGGTTACACCTTCGAGCTGACGCGCCATGTCGATCAGATCTTTTACTTCCTGATCAGCAGCATACAATTCAGGTAAACGTGGCTCTTCTTTAAAAGCCTGTTCCAGTGTCATACCCGGAGTGGGTGGGATCAGCTTAGAGATACGGTCAACAAAACCATAAGGATGGCCCAGCACCCGGCCTACGTCGCGGACCACAGCCTTAGCAGCCATAGTACCGAAGGTGATAATTTGCGATACAGCTTCGCGGCCATACATGTCAGAGACGTGTTCTATCACCTCGTCGCGTCTGTCCATACAGAAGTCGACGTCAAAGTCAGGCATGGAGACCCGTTCAGGGTTTAAGAAACGTTCGAACAGTAAGTCAAATTCTAAGGGGTCAAGGTCGGTAATACTCAGGGCATAAGCCACTAAAGAACCGGCACCAGAACCACGGCCTGGGCCTACCGGAATATCGTTGTCCTTACTCCACTGGATAAACTCCATAACCACCAGGAAGTAACCGGGGAAACCCATCTGGTTGATTACGCCCAGTTCAATATCCAAACGTTCGTCGTATTCAACACGTTTTACTTTACGTACTTCTGGATCAGGAAATAACTGCAGCAAGCGTTTTTCCAGACCTTCCTGAGATTTTAACACTAAAAAGTCAGCGTCGGACAAACCACCTGTCGGGAAAGCCGGCAGGAAGTATTCACCTAAACGTATAGTGACATTACAACGTTTGGCGATTTCAACTGAGTTTTGTAACGCCTCCGGAATATCAGAAAACAGCTCAAGCATTTCTTCTGCTGAACGCAGGTATTGCTGTTCGCTGTAGTTCTTAGGCCGTCTTTTATCTTCTAAAGTGTAACCATCATGAATAGCAACCCGGATTTCATGAGCTGAAAAATCGTCAGGGCTTAACATCACCACTTCATTGGTGGCAACCACAGGTAACTGCTCTCGTTCTGCCAGTTCAACTGCAGCCTGAATATAAGTTTCTTCGTCAGGACGACCAGTGCGGGTCAGCTCAATAAAAAACCGGTTGGGGAAATGTTCACGATAAAACTGCACCAAAGCCAAAGCGCTGGGCGCATTGCCTTTAATTAAGGCTTTACCTAAAGGGCCGTCTTTAGCGCCCGACAATACAATCAGGCCTTCTTTGTATTCCACCAGCCAGTCGTGATCAATCTGCGGTTTGTGATGCACATGGCCGCGCAAATAGGCCTTGGAAAGCAACATGGTCAGGTTCTGGTAACCCATATTGTCGGACGCCAAAATCAATAAACGACAGGCATCCCCCGGAAATAGCGGATGCTGCACCCACAAATCAGCGCCAACTATCGGCTTAATACCAGCGTCATGCGCTGTACTGTAAAAACGCACCAGACCACACATATTCATCTGATCTGTTAAAGCAAGCGCAGGCATATTTAGCTCTTTCGCCGCTTTGACTATAGGCTTTATTTTTTTGATGCCATCGATCATCGAAAAATCGCTGTGCACCCTTAAATGAATAAAACCCGGATCAGCCATGAGCTGCCCCCGTAAGTGACTCCAACACATCCCTGACAGGTTTAAAACTGCGTCTGTGCTCGTTAATCACACCATGAGTTTTAATAGCGGCTAAGTGTTGTGCAGTGGGATACCCTTTGTGGCCGGCAAAACCATAGTGCGGATAAGCAGCATCAAGCTGCTGCATTTCCTGATCCCGCGCCACTTTGGCCAAAATAGAGGCAGCACTGATTTCCGGCACTAAGGCATCGCCTTTCACCACAGCACTGGCCTGAACACCTATATCTTTAGGCACACGGTTGCCGTCTATCAAAGCCCATTCAGGCTTGATATGAAGGCCCTGCACAGCACGGGTCATGGCCAGCATAGTGGCGTGGAGAATATTTAAACTATCAATTTCATGCACTTCAGCCCGGCCTAAGCTCCAGCTTAAGGCTTTGGCTTTAATTTCTTCAGCAAGCTGCAGACGTTTTTTTTCTGACAGTTTTTTAGAATCGTTTAAGCCAACAATAGGATTATTTGGATCAAGGATCACAGCAGCAGTCACTACAGCACCAACCAGCGGGCCACGCCCTACTTCGTCGACACCACAAATAAACTGCACTTGCGGTCTTTGATAAGTTTCAGCATTCAGAGCTTTACTACTCATACGGATGCTTCCATCACTTTTGCTATAGCTGCAGCAGCTTGTTCACTGGCATTACAGCGGATTAACTGATGCAGTTCAGTGAATCGACTGATACAAGCTTCTTGCGCTACAGGGTTTTGCAGCAAAGGCGCCATAGCTTTGACTAAGTTGTCGACTGTGACCTGCTCTTGCAGCAGTTCAGTCACTAAAGCTTGATCCGCCAATAAATTCGGCAGGCTGAAAAACTTCAGTGTCACTAACCATTTTGCAATCTGATGTGTCAGCCAGTTCATCTTATAGCCCACCACCATAGCGGTTTTAGCCAGCATGGCTTCTAAGGTGGCAGTCCCTGAGGCGATAAACACCGCATCAGCCGCAGTTAAGGTAGTGCGGGCTTTGCCGATTTCCAACTGCACCACTAAATCCGGAGCAACCTGCTGCTTAATCTGGTTGAAAACTTGCGCTTTTTGTTCTGTCACCATATTACAAATCAGCTGTAAATCAGGTTGCTGACGTTTCAGCTCTGCTGCAGCAAGCAGATAATCTGCCGCCAATAATTTGATTTCATTGGTTCTGCTACCCGGCATTATCGCCAGCACTGGTGCTTCAGGTTTTAAACCCAGTTCAGTCTTGGCAGCAGCTTTATCAGGTTGCAAAGGCATTTGGTCTGCCAGCGTATGGCCGACAAAGCTACAAGGCACAGCAAATTTGTCGTAAAAGGCTTTTTCAAAAGGCAATAACGCCAACACCATGTTGGTGGCTTTGGCTATTTTAAAAATACGTTTTTGTCGCCAGGCCCAAACTGAAGGGCTGACATAATGCACAGTTTTGATACCAGCAGCTTTGAGTTTTAACTCCACCGGAATATTAAAATCAGGGGCGTCTATACCAATAAACACATCAGGCTGAGTGGCAGTAAGATGCTGCAGAAGCTCTTTACGAACCTGCAGCAAACGTGGCAAGCGGCCTAACACTTCCACTATGCCCATCACTGCCAGTTCTTCCATATCAAACAAAGCGCTAAAGCCTTCGGCTTTCATGCGCTCGCCACCTATGCCATAAAATTCAGCATTTGGGTAAAGCTGCTTTAAAGCCCGGATTAAATCAGCACCTAAAATATCGCCGGAATGTTCTCCGGCGACTAAGGCGATTTTCACTGAATAAGGAGCCACTTTGGATTGCAACTCCCCCATCAGCGGATAATGCCACGGCTGGAGTTGGCGATAAAATCAGTGAAGGCTTTGACTTCCGGAAATTCAGCGGATTTTTCAGCCAGAGCATCCAAAGCTTCCTGCACTGTTAAACCTTTACGATACACTTCTTTATAAGCGCGGCGCACTTCTAAAATCGCATCGCTGCTAAAACCACGACGCTTTAAGCCCTCTAGATTTAAACCTGCTGGTACAGCATGAGAGCCATGTGCCATCAGATAAGGAGGTACATCTTTAACTACGATAGAACCACCGCCGATAAAGGCATGTGCGCCTATATGGCAGAACTGATGGATACCTGTCATACCACCTAAAATGGCCCAATCCCCAACATGCACATGACCAGCGGATTGAGCGCCGCTGGCAAATATCACGTTATCACCAATCACGCAGTCGTGGGCGACATGGGTGTTATTCATAAAGAGGTTGTTTGAACCAATACGGGTGACGCCTTTGTCCTGCACTGTGCCACGATGCACTGTACAGTTTTCACGGAACACATTGTTGTCGCCTATGATCAGTTCAGTGGGCTCGCCATTGTATTTTTTGTCCTGGCAGTCTTCGCCTATGCTGGTGAACTGGTAAAAATGATTGCCTTTCCCAATGACTGTGGGGCCTTTGAGCACCACATGAGATTCCAACACCGTATTGTCCCCTATCACCACATTAGCGGCGATGTAACAAAAGGGCCCAACTTTTACGTTCTGGCCAAGTACGGCACCTGTTTCTATCACAGCGGAAGCATGGATCATATTAAAGCTCTCTTCTGGCACACATCAGTTCAGCACAACACACAACCTGGCCATCCACTTTGGCTTCACCATAAAACTTCCACAAATTACGACGTTCTTTTAAAAATTTCACTTCCAGCACCAGTTGATCACCTGGTACCACTGGTTTTTTAAAACGTGCTTCGTCTATGGCAGCAAATAAATACAACTCGTTTTCTGAGCGTTCAGTCACTGTCTTAAAACCTAAAATGCCTGTGGCCTGAGCCAGAGCTTCCAAAATTAACACGCCGGGAAAAATAGGCATATTAGGGAAGTGACCGGTAAAAATTGGTTCGTTAATAGTGACATTTTTGATAGCTGTTAATGATTCGCCAGGAGTGTAATCCAACACTCTGTCGATCATTAAAAATGGATAGCGGTGTGGCAGCAAGGCCATGATTTCCTGTATTTCAAGGATATTCAATTGGTTAGCCAAAGTGAACCTCTTATATTTTATTCGTCTTTTGAAGGCGGCAGGGACAAAGCGGCCATTTGCTGCTCAAGTTCCCGTAGTTTTTGATACATCTGGTCCAGTTGACGAAACCGGACGCTATTTTTCCGCCATTCCAGATTAGTGCTGGCCGGAGTACCGGATGAATAGATACCTTTTTCGGTAATAGATTTAATAATCATCGACATGCCGGTGATTTGCACACCATCACAAATTTCCATATGACCATTAATAGCGCAAGCACCACCAATAATACAATAACGGCCAATTTTAGTGCTGCCGGCCACAACTGTGCAACCTGCAATGGCCGTGTGATCGCCAATCTGCACGTTGTGAGCAATTTGTACCTGATTGTCCAGAATCACGTTTCTGCCAATCACTGTGTCGCCTAAAGCGCCGCGGTCTATGGTGGTATTGGCGCCCACTTCAGTATCGTCCCCTATGATGACAGTACCGACCTGAGGAATTTTTAACCAGTTGCCACGTTCATTGGCAAAACCAAAACCATCTGCACCTATCACAGCACCGCTATGGATCAGACAATTTTTACCCAGCCTTACGCCATGGTAAAAGGTGACGTTAGGCCAGACCTTACACTGTTCACCTATCTGAACCTGTTCGCCAATAAAACAACCAGCGCCAATTTGGGTATTTTCACCTATCACAGCGCCAGCGGAAATGACCACGTTGGGGCCTATTACGACTGAATCAGGCACTGTAGCTGAAGGGTCTATCACTATATTCTGCCCCCGCCCATAAGCGGCAGCAGGTGTTGAATCTAATAACTGAGCTATTTTGGCAAAAGCCACATAAGGGTCATTCACTATCAGTGCATTGACCGGACAATAGCTTTGATCATCTGCTTTAATCAGCACAGCACCAGCTTGAGTGGACTGCAAAAATTTGCGGTACTTGCTGTTGGATAAAAAGCTGATCTGATGACTTGTTGCATCTTCCAAAGTACCAACGGCACTAATCAGTGCCGTGGCGTCTCCAACTAGCTGAGCATTTAGCTGCTCAGCTATAAAGGCCAGAGTAAGCTTTGCCATTATTTGGCTTTGCTCACCTGAGCTACAACAGCATTAGAGATGTCATATTCAGGCTTAACAAACACACCAGCCTGAGCACTTAAGATCAGGTCGTAGTTGTCTTTTTTCGCAAGAGCGTCAATGGCAGTTTTCACTAAAGCCATCAGCTTGTTACGCTCTTCGGCCTGACGATTACGGTAGTCTTCATCCAAAGGACGAGCTAACTGCTCGTAGCTGCGCATTTGCTTTTCCATTTCGTCTTGCAGATCTTTTTTCTGCTTGTCGTTCATGGTCGCGCCATCACGCTTTAATTTTTCCTGATTAAAAGCGATGTCTTTCTCCAGCTTTTGCACTGCAGCAATACGGCCTTCGAACTCAGCTTTTAATGTATTTTGAATAGTGGTGGTCTGAGGTAACTGAGCAACAATAGCTTGCACATCCACTAAACCAATTTTCATTTCTTTTGCCGCAGCAGTACCAGCCATCAACAGGCCAGCCATCAATACCAATGCAGTTTTTGCTAAGCTTTGCTTAAACATGTGTTTCCCTTTCCCATAAAATTAGAATGTAGTACCAATATTGAAACTAAAGTTCTCTTGCTCATCACCCTCTTCTTTGCGGATGACTTTCGCCAAACTGAATGTCAATGGACCCATAGGCGAAATCCATTGCACTGACACACCAGCCGAAACACGAATTAAACCAGCGTCAGAGTAATCAAGTAGCGGTGGGCTGTTGAATCCCTGGCTATTAGCCGGACTTAAATTCTTGTAACGACTAAGGTCAAACTCTGTGTCCCAGACGTTACCCGCATCCACAAACAAGCTGGTGCGTATCTGGTTCACATAATCCTCACCAACAAAAGGTGTTGGTGTGATTAACTCAAGGGTAGCAATTGCCATAGCATTACCACCCGTTGACCGTGGAGACACTAAGTAAGTGTCGAAGTTCGGAGCAGTAGGTAACCCATTGACAGGTCTGCCAACAGGATCAGGCAATCCAGGCACTGTGGTTATGGTACGGTAAATCGCATGTGGACCTACAATACGGGCTTCAAAACCACGTAAATTCTGACCACCTGCATAAAAGTTATCGGTAAATGGCAAAGTATAATCATAACCATCTTTATCACCGTAACCATTACCATAACCCAGTTCCAGCTTGCTTAAGAATGACCAGCGATGATCATTGCTCAGCGGGATATAGTTACGAGCCGAGAAAGTAGTCTTGTAATACTGCAAATCTGAGTTTGGTGTGGTCACACGGCCACTTAATACCATCTCATGACCTGCAGTAGGAAATAAACCACGGTTTAAGGTGCTTTGGATCCAACTGGCAATCAGCTCGTAGTTGGTAAACTTATAACCGCCATCCGGGTCGTTTTTATCTACAAGCACAGCTCTGAAATGACGCAACTGGTCGTATTCAGATAAGGAGTTAATTTCATTCACGGCATAGTTGGTACCGAAGTTTAGTCTGTTGTATTCATTGATCGGATAACCCACTGAAGCGCCAAAACCATAACGTTTTTGTTTATAAGCTTCTAAGTTAGACGACAAACTGGAGTAGTCCGTATCCGAATAAAATACCTGGCCACCTAAACTGATTGCATCCAGCGTGAAATAAGGGTCAGTGACAGACAACTGAATTTGTCTATTGTATTTGTTGGTACTTAAGCTGATACCAGCAGAATTCCCTGTACCAAAGAAGTTTTGCTGCTCAACACCGATCTGGAATGATAAACCCTGGAAGTCACCATAGGAAATACCGGCATTAAAGTTACCCGAAGGCTGTTCTTTAATTTTGTAAGTGACGTCTACTTTGTCATCCACACCTGGCACTTCTTTGGTTTCAAAACTTACTTTCTCTATATAAGATAATCGTTGAATACGGTCTTTTGACAATTCCAGCGCATCATTGGATAACCAGGCGCCTTCCATTTGTCGGATTTCACGGCGTATCACTTCATCTTTAGTTGACGCATTACCTGTAACGTCAAGACGACGCACATAAACACGTTTACCCGGGTCAACACTGATGGTCAAAGCAACTTCTTTGGTATCGTCATCAATATTTGGAATAGTCCGGACTTTAGAGTTGGCGTAACCAAAACGTGCCAGTAACCTGGCAATGCTTTCTTCGGTGTAAGTCACCAAAGCACCGTTATACAACTGACCCGCTTTTAAAGGTAACAACGCCTTGATAAAAGCGTCCTGACCAATTAAATCACCGACAAAATCAACATCAGTAATAGTGTATTGCTCACCTTCGGTCACGTTCAGAGTCACGTAGACAGAGGTTTTATCCGTGCTGACTGACACCTGATTGGCATCAATGTTAAAACGCAGGTAACCACGGTCTAAGTAGTAACTGCGAATTTTTTCGAAGTCACCCTGTAAGGTTTGCTTCTGGTAACGATCTGAAGATAAAAAGCGCCACCATGGCAAATCGTATTTGGACTCGATATTTTTCAGCAACTCGTCGTCACCGAATATCTCGTTACCTACAATATTGATCTGACGAACAGAGGCAGCGTCACCTTCTTCAAACTCGATTTTCAGGTTGACCCTGTTGCGAGGCAGGTAGGTCACCTTCACTTCAACTTCAGCGTTGTATTTACCTACGCCGTGGTAAAACTCTGTTAAACCGTTTTCAACTTCTTTGATTACGGTTTTATCTAAAGGCTCACCCACTATAATTTTTTGACCCATTAAACTTTCGTTCAACTGGTCTTCTTTGATGTCTTTGTTGCCATCAAACTCAATGTTGTTGATGGTTGGACGCTCTTTTAAGCGATAAATAACAGCGTTGCCATCACGAAACACCTGAATGTCGTCAAAATGGCCAGCCGCATACAGACTTTTAATACTGCGTGATAAAGTCGCATCTGTGATGGTATCGCCGATATTAAACGGCAAATTATTTAATGCTGCACCAAGCGCAACACGCTGCAAGCCTTCAACCTGAATGTCTTGCACAGTAAATGATTGTTCAGCGAGCACCGAGTTACTTAAACCAGCAAGTAACATCGCAGCTACTAATCGTTTAATTGTCATTGTTTTGGACTACTTTTGATTAGTTTATTACAAACGAGAAATATCGTTGAGCAGCGCAATTCCCATTAATGTCAGCAGCAACAGAGCTCCGATCCGGAAACCCAGCTCCTGCGCCTTCTCAGAGACAGGTTTGCCGCGTATTAGTTCCAGCACAAGATACATTAAATGGCCACCATCCAAAATAGGCAGAGGCAGTAAATTTATCACCCCAAGGTTGACGCTAATCAGTGCTAAAAAGGAGATAAAGGCGATCAAGCCAATATCTGCGCTGCTTCCAGCGCCTTGCGCTATCGAAATTGGTCCGCTTAAATGTTTGACAGAAATATCACCAAAAATGAATTTTCCAATCATAGAGAAGCTTAATCGTACCAATTGCCAAGTCTTTTCTACCCCAACCCAGGCCGCCTGTACAGGGCCATATTGCTGAGTGAACAATAAATGTTCAGGCCAGGGCAATACTTTGGGACTGACACCAAGATAACCCTGATGAAAACCATCTGCTGTTTCACGGCTTTGTGGGGTCACCAGAATATCCATCGACTGGCCTGCACGTTCAATACCAAACAGCAAGGGTCGTTCCGGACTATTCTGAACCAGACTTACCACAGAATTCCAGTCAGATACGGTTTTGCCATCAACAGAAAGCAGTTTGTCACCCAACTGCAAGCCCGCGGCTTGTGCTGCTGAGTCAGGCTGGATTTGACTGATTTCATTCAGCACCTCTGGTCTTAATGGCTCCAAGCCTAAACTGCCAAATACGCTTTGTGTATCAGGGTCAAACACCCATTGGGTTAAATCCAGTTGATAACTCTGGTCGCTGCCTTCCAGTTGCTGCACCGTAATATCAACAACTGAACTGCCCACCTGTTCCACCAGCAACAAACTGACAGCACGCCAGTCTTCGGCCTTTTCACCATTGACTGCAACAATCTGAGCATTTGACGGCACACCAGCTTTAGCGGCAATAGATTCAGCCGTAACCTGGCCTATCATCGGCTTGATATTGGGCACACCTATCAGGTACATGCCCCATAACAGCAAGATGGCAAACAGGAAATTAGCTATGGGGCCCGCCGCAATAATAGCCATACGTTGCCAGACCGTTTTGCTGTTAAAGCTCAAATTTTTGTGTTGAGGTAATACAGGATCAACCCGCTCGTCCAGCATGCGGACATAACCGCCTAAAGGGATCATCGCAATGACAAACTCTGTACCTTGTTTGTCACGCCAGCGGTAAAGTGCTTTGCCAAAACCTATAGAAAAGCGTTTTACTAACACATTATTTTTACGTGCCACCCAGAAATGGCCAAACTCATGCACTGTGACCAGTAAGCCAATAGCGACCACAAAACTGATTAAATTCCAGACAAAACCCGACATTAACTCACCTTTTTCAGTTGGTCTTGCATGTATATTCTTGCTTCTTGGTCCAGAGCCAGAATGCTTTCTAAATCAGGCGCTTTTATAGTGGCAAAACGCTCCAATGCTTTTTCGTTTAATAGTGCTATATCGGTAAACCGAATTTGCCCTGCCAAAAATGCGGCCACTGTCATTTCATTTGCTGCATTTAATGCTGTTGTTGCGCCCTGACCATAACCACAGGCTGCTATGGCCAAATATAAATTCGGGTAACGCCCAGGTTCTGGTCTGGAGAAGCTAAAGTCGACCAGTTCGAAGAAGTTCAGCGGTTTTACTTGGGTTTGAATACGTTTTGGGAAAGCCAAAGCATGAGCTATAGGAGTGCGCATGTCAGGCTGGCCTAATTGTGCCAGTACAGAACCGTCTGTGTATTGCACCATTGAATGGATAATACTCTGAGGGTGGATCACCACCTGAATATCGTCAGCGGCACAGTTAAACAACCAGCGGGCTTCAATAAACTCCAGACCTTTATTCATCATAGTGGCGCTATCGACAGAGATTTTCTGTCCCATCACCCAGTTTGGATGTGCCACAGCCTGAGCTGGCGTAATGCTTGCGAACTCTGTCAGCTCTTTACGTAAAAATGGACCACCACTGCCTGTCAGCAATAGCTTACTGATACCGTAATCAGACAATTTCTGGGTTGCAGTGTTCTGTTGTAATGCAGAAGGTAAACATTGAAAAATGGCATTATGTTCGCTGTCTATTGGCAATAAAGTAGCACCATGATGTTGCACTTTATTGATAAAAAGCTCGCCACTCATCACCAGCGCTTCTTTGTTCGCAAGTAATACAGTTTTGCCTTGTTCGACGGCAGCTAATGTAGGCAATAAACCTGCAGCGCCAACAATAGCGGCCATCACAATATCGGCGTCAGTATGGGCAGCTAAATCACAAAGCGCCCCAATACCAGCCCAGACTTCTGTACTAAGCCCGGCATCTTTGACCAGCTGTTTTAATTTATTTGCTGCCTGTAAGTCCGTCATCACGGCATAACGTGGCTTAAACTGCTGAATTTGGGCGAACAGCTTTTCAACCTGAGTTGCACCTGTCAACCCAAGCACCTGATAGTCATCCGGGTGCAGTGCCACAACATCTAAAGTGCTGCAGCCAATGGAACCCGTAGCGCCCAGGATCACGAGCGTCCGCATTACGCGAAACCTCCAATCAGAGCCACTAATACAGCATAAAGTGGCGCTGTGGCCGTCAGGCTGTCAATACGGTCTAATATGCCGCCATGACCAGGAATAATGGAGCCGCTATCTTTTAAGCCTGCCACACGTTTAAACATACTTTCGCTTAAATCACCGAAAACTGATAACACCGTCAGTACTAAAGCCGCCAGATACCAGGTGGCAACCTCTTCTGGAAAACCATGGTAATAAGCCACAGCAGTCACCAGCAGCATAACAAAGCCAACACCACCTAACATACCCTCCAGGGTTTTTCCCGGACTGACAGCTGGCAATAGTTTACGTTTGCCAAAAGGTTTGCCAATAAAATAGCCACCTATATCAGCAGCCCAAACCAAACCCAACAACAAACAAATCAACCAGGCACCTGTGTAGCTGGATTGATGAAAATCAACAGAACGTATCAATAACAAGGCGGTCCAGGCAGGAACCAAAGTCAGCCAGCCCATCAAAGCACGACGAATATTGCCTTTAGCCCAGCTTTGGCTGCTACGTGGGTAACTTAATACCAAAAGTACAGCAATCAGCCACCAGACCACGCCCAGGGCCAATAAGCTGTTGCTCAGTACATCCATTTGAAATGGCCAGTACCTTGTATCTGGTAACTGCCAATAAATCAGTGCCATGCTTGCTGCAATCACAGTAACAAAAGTGTATTGGCTGGCTTTGGTGCTGTAGCCACAAAACAGACTCCACTCCCAGGCGCCAATCAGAAAAGCAGCAGCAATAAAAATAGCGAAATAGTGTAAAGGAAGAAAAAAAACTGCGGCTAACGCTAAAGGCGCCATGATCAGGGCTGTAATAACTCGTTGCTTAAACAAATTGGTTATCCTTGTATCGGACGCATTGCCAGCTCACGGATTTGTGCTCCGGTACAACCAAAACGCCGTTCTCTGCTGGCGTAGGTTGCCAAAGCTTCCGAAAACACCTGATCATCAAAGTCAGGCCATAAAGTTTCGGTAAACCATAACTCAGCATAAGCAGCTTGCCACAACAAAAAGTTACTGATGCGTACATCACCACCGGTACGGATCATCAGATCCAGTTCCGGCTGGTCGTGCATTTGCATGCAGCCTGATAACAATTGTTCGTCAATCTGTGCAGCAGTCATTTCACCATCAGCTACTTTTTGAGCTAATTGCTGTGCCGCCTGCACTATGTCCCAGCGTCCGCCGTAATTAGCGGCAACATTCAGGGTCAAAGCTGTATTTTGAGCTGTAAGCTGTTGCGCCTCTTTAATATGTTGTTTGAGTTTGTCGCTAAAAGGAGACAAGTCTCCAATAATATTCAGCCGTACATTATTCTTATGTAGGGTTTTCACTTCCTGCTGTAACACCAGTAAAAACAGTTGCATCAAACCACTGACTTCGTCTTCAGGCCGACGCCAGTTTTCACTGCTAAAAGCAAATAAGGTAAGAGACTGGATGCCTAATTTACGGCAAAAGCTCACAGCACGACGCACTGCGTCAACGCCTTTTTTATGACCCCATACCCGGGGTCTGCCTTGCCGTTCAGCCCAGCGTCCGTTGCCGTCCATGATAATGGCGACATGTTGTGGCAACGCGTTTTGTAACGCGGTTTGCACTTCTGTCATCTGAATCTGACCTTGTCACAATAATAAAAAACGCCGCGAAGTATACCCTACACGGCGCTGTTTCCCTAATCAGGGCTGGGTTGATTAAACTTCCATCAACTCTTTTTCTTTGTCAGCTAAAACCTCGTCAACCTTCTTTACAAAGGCGTCAGTCAGCTTCTGAACTTCGTCTGCGGCTTTACGCTCATCGTCTTCACCAATTTCTTTATCTTTTAATAAAGATTTCAGTTCAGCATTAGCGTCACGACGAATGTTGCGCACCGCAACACGGGCACCTTCAGCTTCGTTACGCACTACTTTGACTAAGTCACGACGACGCTCTTCAGTCAGTGCAGGCAAAGGCACACGAATAGTAGTACCAGCGCTCATTGGGTTTAACCCCAAATCTGACTGCATAATGGCTTTTTCAACAGGCTGAACCAGAGTTTTATCAAACACACTGATGCTCAGAGTACGGGCGTCTTCCACCGACACGTTAGCAACCTGGCGTAATGGGGTGTTCGCACCGTAATAAGACACCTGAATGCCGTCTAATAAACTTGGATGAGCACGGCCGGTACGGATTTTTGACAATTGGCTTTTCAGCGCATCAACGCTTTTTTCCATCCGGGTTTTGCTGTCTTTGAGAATATCGTTAATCACTTTGGCTATTCCTTTTTTTGCTACACCAAAAAAGTGGCAGTTAGTTTACTGTAATTTTTCAGCGTGGTCGATCACTGTGCCTTCTTCTTCACCCAGCACCACACGTTTCAGTGCGCCAGGTGTATTCATATTGAATACACGAATTTGCATATTATGGTCGCGAGCCAGCGTAAATGCGGCTAAATCCATAACTTTTAATTCTTTTTCCAGTACTTCTGTATAGCTCAACTTGCTATACAGTGTTGCTGTAGGGTCTTTCACCGGGTCCGCTGAATAGACACCATCTACTTTAGTGGCTTTTAAAACCGCATCGGCTTCAATCTCAATGCCACGTAAACAGGCTGCTGAATCTGTCGTGAAAAACGGGTTACCAGTACCGGCAGAGAAAATCACCACACGGCCAGACTTTAACAGACTAATGGCTTCGGCCCAGCTGTAATTGTCACATACACCATTTAAAGGGATGGCAGACATCAAACGGGCGTTCACAAAAGCACGGTGCAGCGCATCACGCATTGCCAGACCGTTCATCACTGTAGCTAACATACCCATATGGTCACCGACCACGCGGTTCATACCCGCTTTGGCCAGGCCTTCACCACGGAAAATATTGCCACCACCTATCACTATGGCGACTTGAATACCTAATTCAACCAGCTCTTTGATTTCCTGAGCCATCCGATCCAACACTTTTGGATCTATGCCAAAGCCTTCTTCACCCATCAGGGCTTCACCACTGAGTTTTAATAAAATTCTTCTATAGGCGAGTTTTGGATTGCTCATGTGGTCCTCTTTAATCTGGAAGGTATAACCTTGCTGTTGGTCAATTTTATATACATGGGCTTATACAACAAACCCGACATACTGTACATCGTCGAAAAATTGCTCCTGCATTTTCGACGTACCGTACATCCTGTACATAAAAAAAACCGCGACAGACGAAGGTCAGGTCGCGGTTATTCTAGCTGGTTTCAAAGCATTGCTAAAGCGTAAATTACTTCTTAGCAGCAGCGATTTGAGCAGCAACTTCAGCAGCGAAATCAGTTTCAGCTTTTTCGATGCCTTCACCAACTTCTAAACGGATGTAGCTAACAGCTTTAGCACCGTTTTGCTTCAGGAATTCACCAGTAGTGATTGAAGGATCTTTTACGAACATCTGGCCAGTTAAAGAAACTTCACCAGTGAACTTGGTCATACGACCAGCAACCATCTTCTCTGCGATTTCTTTTGGCTTGCCGCTGTTGATAGCGATTTCGATCTGGATTTCCTGCTCTTTCGCAACAACTTCAGCTGGCACTGACTCTGGAGTCAGGAATGAAGGGTTGTTAGCAGCAACGTGCATAGCAACGTCTTTAGCGATATCTTCGTTACCGCCTTCCAGTACCACTAACACGCCGATACGGCCTGAGTGAGTGTACTGACCAATCACGTCACCCTGAACTACAGAGATACGACGGATGTTGATGTTTTCACCGATTTTAGTCACCAGTGTAGCGCGTGCTTCTTCAACTGTAGTGTCACCCAGCTTCGCAGCAGACAGCTCTTCAACAGTGAACAGCTTGTTGGCGTGAGCCAGATCAGCAGCAGCGTTAGAGAAAGCCAGGAAGCTTGCGTCACGACCTACGAAATCTGTTTCACAGTTAAATTCGATTGCAACAGCGTAACCGTTACCAACGCGAGTGATTACAGTACCTTCAGCAGCAATACGGCCAGCTTTCTTGGCAGCTTTAGCCTGACCGTTTTTGCGCATTAATTCGATTGCGCCTTCGATGTCACCTGCAGTTTCTTCTAAAGCTTTTTTGCAGTCCATCATGCCAGCGCCAGTGCGCTCGCGTAATTCTTTTACCATACCGGCAGTTACAGCCATGGGGAGTTCCTCGCAAAATTTTTTCGTGGACAAACAGGGGCAATTTAACTGCCCCTGTAAGTTTAAACTTGCTTTATGTAGCCTTGGTTACAAGGCTACAGAGACAATGCAATTACTCAGCAGCTACGAAGTTTTCAGATTCAGCCTGAACTTCGATGTTTTTGCTGCGGCCTTCAGTGATGGCCTGATTTACTGCGGCCAGGTATAACTGGATAGCGCGGATAGCGTCATCGTTACCTGGGATCACATAGTCAACACCTTTCGGATCAGAGTTAGTATCAACGATAGATACAACAGGGATGCCCAGGTTGTTGGCTTCTTTAATTGCAATGTGTTCGTGGTCGGCGTCGATCACAAACAGAACATCAGGCAAGCCGCCCATGTCTTTGATACCGCCTAAGCTTTTTTCCAGCTTGTCCATTTCACGGGTACGGTCTAAAGCTTCTTTTTTAGTCAGCTTGTCGAAAGTACCGTCCTGGCTTTGAGATTCCAGGTCTTTTAAACGCTTGATAGACTGGCGAACAGTTTTCCAGTTAGTCAGCATGCCACCTAACCAACGGTGGTTTACATAGTACTGGTCAACTTGAGAAGCAGCTTCTTTGATCGCTTCAGAGGCAGCGCGCTTAGTACCAACAAACAGGATTTTGCCTTTTTTAGCAGCAACAGACTGAATGAAAGACAGAGCATCGTTCATCATAGGAACAGTTTGTTCCAGGTTGATGATATGAACACGGTTACGAGCGCCGAAAATGAATGGCTTCATTTTTGGGTTCCAGTAACGTGTTTGGTGACCGAAATGTACGCCCGCCTGGAGCATATCGCGCATAGAAACTTTTGCCATTATAAATATTCCTTAGTAATGGGGTTGGGCCTCCATACACCCCATAAAACCGACCGAAACTCAATGAGTTACAGCACCCCGGATTATGTGTCGATGTATGTGTGTTGTTTAGTTAATTGCAGTTTTAATCTGCGTTTTGCGTTTTTAGCAGAATCTGATTTGCCAAATCGCGGCGCGCTTTATACCATAGACACCCTTGAAACACAATGAAATGTGTATTTTTACAGCAGAGAGAGATGGCATGGCCGCGATTATTAAAACAGCAGATCAGATCGAAAAAATGCGTGTGGCAGGCAAATTAGCAGCCGAAGTATTAGAGATGATTGAGCCATACGTCAAAGCCGGTGTCACCACCGAAGAGCTGAACACCATTTGCCACAACTATATTGTGGATGTGCAGCAAGCTATCCCTGCCCCACTGAATTACCACGGCTTTCCCAAATCCATCTGTACTTCAGTCAATCAGGTGATTTGCCATGGTATTCCGTCTGCGGAGAAAAAGCTCAAAGAAGGCGACATTATCAATATAGATATCACTGTGATTAAAGATGGTTTTCACGGTGATACCTCAAAAATGTTTGTTATTGGCAAACCCAGCATTCTGGCGGACCGTTTAATTCGTGTGACACAGGAATGTCTGTATATGGGCATTCGTAAAGTGAAGAACGGCGCCCGTTTAGGTGATATTGGTTTTGTTATTCAGCAACATGCCGAAAAACACAGCTACTCAGTAGTGCGTGAATACTGTGGTCATGGCATAGGTCAGGTGTTCCATGAAGACCCACAAGTGCTGCATTATGGCCGCCCGGGCACAGGCGATACGCTAAAAACCGGTATGTGTTTAACCATAGAGCCAATGATCAACGCAGGTGAGCGTCATAGCAAATTGTTAAAAGACGGCTGGACGGTTGTAACTAAAGATCGTAGTTTATCAGCGCAGTTTGAACACACTATTGTCGTCACAGAAACTGGCTGCGAAATTTTAACTCTGAGATCCGACGACACCATAGAACGAATAGTTACGGCCGAATAAGTCGGGTTCAGACTAAAGGCGGCCGTTTAAGATTTGAGGTAAAGCAAATGAACATGGCTCTGGCGTTTAATAAGTCTTTACCTGGTTTATGTACTCTTGATAGTTATAAAAAACATTTTGTCGAGTTTAACGACTGGCTGAAACATGCCTTTGAGCATCAGACAGTGGGCAGTCTGGTCAAAGCCCGCGCCCGTTTTATCGACGAGGTGCTGGTGTCCTTATGGCAGCATTTTGATCTGCATAAACATAAAAAAATCAGTCTGATAGCCGTAGGTGGTTATGGCCGGGGTGAATTGCACCCCTGCTCTGATATCGACTTATTACTGCTGACAGACAGCCGGCTGGATAACACGCAAAAAGAACAAATCAGCCAGTTTATTACCCTGCTGTGGGACTTACGTTTAGAAGTGGGTCACAGTGTACGCAGCGTCAAAGAATCTGTCAGCCTGGGCAAAGAAGACATCACTATAGCCACCAACCTGATGGAAATGCGCCTGCTGACGGGTAGTAAAGAGCTGTTTGATGAGCTGCAGCTGCAGGTTTGTAAAGACAGTTTCTGGACGTCTCAGGCATTTTTTCAGGCCAAACGTGATGAGCAACAACAACGTCATGCCCAATACCACGGCACCGCCTACAACTTAGAGCCGAATTTAAAAGCCAACCCTGGTGGTTTACGTGATATTCAAACCATAGGCTGGGTGGCAAAAAAACACTTTAATACCAGAACCATGCGTGAACTGGTGGCTTATCAATACCTGACCGAAGATGAATATCAGGAGCTGATGGAGTGTGAAGCTTATTTGTGGCAAATGCGTTTTGCTTTGCACGTAGAATCTGGCCGTAACGAAAACCGTATTTTGTTTGACTATCAGCCAGCCGTCGCCAAACGTTTAGGTTTTGGTGATGACGGCAAAGCGTCCGTTGAGCGCATGATGAAGCGGTTTTTCCAGACGGTGCAACGGGTGACTGAGCTAAACGATATGCTGCTGCAGCATTTTGACGGCAGTATTCTTAACAGCCAAAGCAAGCTGAAACAGCAAAAGTTGGATGACTTTTTTGAGCTGACAGGTCATTTAATCCGCGCCACCGACAATGCCGTTTTTGCCCGTCGTGAAAATATCCTGCGTCTGTTCTGGCATATAGCGAACAACTCCAATATCACTGGCATTCACTCTGACACTATTCGTTTATTACGTTTAGTCAGGCGCCGTCTGATGGGCGACTTGCAGGATTATGAAGCCTGTCGTCAGCTGTTTATGAGCATTATCCGCCATCCACGTGGCATGGACAGAGCCATTACATTGATGCATCGCCACGGTATTCTGGCTTCCTATTTACCGGCCTGGCGCAATATTGTTGGTCAGATGCAGTTCGATTTGTTCCATGCTTATACAGTGGATGAACACACTCACCGTGTGCTGAAAAACTTATACCGTTACTCACAAGCAGGTTTCGAAAACGAATTTCCACTGTGCACCGACATAGTTAAACGCATGGAAAAACCGGAGATTTTATATCTGGCTGGTATTTTCCATGATATTGCCAAAGGCAGAGGTGGTGATCACTCAGAACTTGGCTCCCTTGATGCACGTGAATTTGGCAAGCTGCATAAACTAAGTGACTTTGACAGCAAACTGCTGGCCTGGCTGGTCGAAAGTCATTTATTAATGTCAGTGACAGCGCAGCGTCGTGATATTCACGACCCGGCAGTCATTGCTGAATTTGCCGATAAAGTGCGGGACGAAACCCGGCTGAATTACCTCTATTGCCTGACCTTGGCCGATATTCGCGCCACTAATGACAATTTATGGAATGACTGGAAAGGCTCGTTATTACGTGAACTTTATTTAGGCACACAAAAAGCTTTCCGCCGTGGCCTCGAAAAGCCAATGGATTTACGCGATTTGATTCGCGAAAATCAGGCCGAAGCCATGAAACTGTTGCAAAAACAAGGCTTTAGCGAACAAGAGGTGCTGCAGTTGTGGGGCCGGATCAAAGCGGATTATTTTGCCCGCTATAACCCTAAACAAATTGTCTGGCACTGCGAACATATTCTGCGTCATAAAGATCCGTTAGAACCTTTAGTGCTGGTGGATAAAACACCGTTTCGCGGCAGCACTCAGGTTTTTATCTATACACCGGATCAGGACAACTTATTTGCCCATTTAGTGGCAGCTCTGGACAGCAAAAAGGTCAACATTTTTGACGCCCAAATCATGACCAACAAAGACGGTTATGCCATGGATACCTTTGTGGTGCTGGAGCAAAATGGTGAGCCTGTTACTTCGCCTTCACGCTTACAAAGCCTGAAGCGGGCACTGGAAACTTATATTAGCGGCAAACCGGAGCTGTCACGCGGTAAACCCCGTTTATCCCGTCAGATGCGGCCCTTTAATATAGCGCCCAAAGTGGTGTTTATTCCGGGAGCTAATAAACATCGTACTATGGTGGAAATTACCGCCTTAGATATGCCGGGATTGCTGGCTGATATAGGTTCGGTATTTCAGCAGTGTGAAATCAGTATTCACGCTGCCAAAATCACCACTATAGGCGAAAAAGCCGAAGACTTTTTTATGATTTCAACGAGACAGGATCAGGCGCTTGATGCTGATCAACAATCACAATTGCGCCGTGTTCTTGTCGAACAATTAACTCATGTGACAGAGGGATAAAGTTTTGTCAGATTTAAAATCCATTATCGAAGCCGCGTTTGAACAACGTGCATCCATTACTCCGGCCACAGTCACTGCAGAAGTGAAAGCGGCAGTGACTGCTGCTATTGAACTTTTGGACAGCGGCAAAGCCCGTGTTGCCGAAAAAGTAGCAGGCGAATGGGTCACGCACCAGTGGCTGAAAAAAGCCGTGTTATTATCCTTCCGTATCAATGACAATCAGGTGATGGACGGCGCAGAAAACCGTTTCTTCGATAAAGTACCGATGAAATTTGCCGACTACACGCACGAGCGTTTTGTGGCTGAAGGTGTGCGTGTTGTACCTCCTGCCGCAGTACGTAAAGGCAGTTTTATCGATAAAAACGTGGTGCTGATGCCTTCATACGTCAATATCGGCGCTTATGTAGGTGAAGGCACTATGGTGGATACATGGGCAACAGTAGGCTCCTGTGCTCAGATTGGTAAAAACGTACATTTATCAGGTGGCGTAGGCATTGGTGGTGTATTAGAACCACTGCAAGCCAACCCAACCATTATTGAAGACAACTGTTTTATCGGTGCCCGCTCTGAAGTAGTGGAAGGCGTGATTATCGAAGAAGGCGCTGTGCTTTCTATGGGTGTGTATATCAGCCAGTCGACCCGTATTTACGACCGTGAAACCGGCGAAATCAGCTATGGCCGAGTGCCTGCAGGCGCAGTAGTAGTGCCAGGTTCTATTCCATCAAAAGATGGTACACACAGCCTGTACGCCGCTATTATCGTCAAAAAAGTAGATGCCCAGACCCGGGCTAAAGTAGGGATAAACGCTCTGCTGCGCAGCATCGACTAAAAGCCTTCATACTTGAAGCTGCCGCTTCGTTGACCGCACTCTTTCGCCCCAGTCACATAGGTTAACTATGCTCCTGGGGCCTCTCTCGTTTGTCGCCTTGCTGCAACTCCAATTATTTTGGCTTTGCGTTGGCGAAAGCGAAAACACAAACTCCAAAGTTGAAATTAAAACTGCTGTTCTATCCAGGGTAAAGCTATATCTTCTGCCTGTAAGGTTTCGCCTGCATCAATCTCTAAGGCCGGTGCTAACGCTGTGCCTTGTAATTCTGCCAATAATTCAGAGAATTGCTTACCAGCACCACAAAAGGTATCGCCATAACCGCTGTCCCCCAAACAAATCACAGCGTAGTGTTTGCCTGTTAATAATGGGAATCTGTCTTTTACGTCGATAAAAAATGGCAGCAAGTTATCCGGAATATCGCCCTGCCCTGTGGTGGAGGTGATCACCAACCAGATATCAGGCGCAAAAGCTAATACATCATTGAGTTTAGGTTCGGCATTTAACTGAGTACTATAACCTTTGCCTTGTAAAATTTTTTCCGCTTCTTCGGCAACAAATTGAGCACCGCCGTATACCGTGCCCACCATAATAGCTACTTTTTTCATACATCCTCTGCTTTATAACTGTCATTTTATAGCGGCGTCAAAACACTAAGCTCTGACTGCTCAAAAAAATTGCTGTACCAGCTGTCATCCGCAGGCCAACTGAATTCTGTAAATAACTGTTCTACTTCACCAAGCGGTGCTTCGATCACTAAATCGATACCTGTCACCGGATGTTTTAATTCCAGTCGCTTGGCAACCAGCAACAATCTGTGGCTATTAAAATGCTCGGCAAATAAGCGGTTGTGTTTGCCTTCACCATGAGTAGTGTCTCCCACTATTGGATGGCGTAAGTGCGATAAATGCCGGCGCAGCTGATGCTTCCGCCCCGTTAAAGGCTGCAACGCGACCAGGGAATAACGTGCCACCGGATATTTACCTATAGCTATGGGCAACTCCACCTGGGCCAAAGGCCATAAAGCCGTCACAGCTTCCTGCTTGTCTTTGTCCTGACTGGCGAGTTTGTCGGCTATTTTATCCAGTTGCTCTTTTAACGGATAATCCAAAATGCCCGCTTGTTTAACAAAGCCGCGGCAAACCGCCAGATAAAACTTGCGCCAGTGCTGCTCTGTTAACTGTTCTGTCAGTAAACGGGCAACATCGGCAGATAACGCAAATAACAACACACCAGAGGTGGGTCTGTCGAGCCGGTGTACTGGAAACACATGCTGACCTATCTGGTTACGCAAGGTTTGCATCACAAATACAGTTTCGTGTCGGTCTAAAAAAGAGCGATGCACCAGCATGCCAGCAGGTTTATCGATCGCTACCAGATACTGATCCTGGTATAAAATCGTCAGTACAGGAACTGCTATTAACTCAGGCTCTGGCACTACTTTGCTCACGTTTACCACTTAATAATTCATCCAAATCCGCAATACGATTAATCAGCAACAAAGTACGATGATCTAAATGTTTAAACGCCTCTTCGGCCATAGGGCAGACCGCAATTTGTTGCGGCAAAGGCAAACGCCCTTCCACTAAAGCACGCATACGCGGTAAAAATACAAACTGCAGCCAGTTTTCCAATGGCATGGTATCGCAAAAAAATGGCGCTGTGCTTTGCATAGCTTCAACACTGGGTGCAGTTAAGGTCCAAAGCCCGCAAGACTTTAACTCTGCCTCAATCTGATTTAGCAATATGGCGACCTGGGTATACATTATTCTGCTCGTCCGGCGAAAATTCCGGTTGATTTTATCACAGCCAACACCAGACCCGCCTTGCAAAAACACCTGCCCGTCGCCATTATGCTTGTTCATAACAAAGGAGTCGTGATGGATTTTGTCTGGTTATTATTGTTAGGTATGGCTTTTGTCTATGCGTTTTTACTGCAACGTAAGCAGGATGAAACAGCTGTGAAGCTCGCCAAACATCTGTGTAAGCAACAGGAATTACAGTTTCTGGAATGCGCCAGAGGCAAACATCAGTTTTCAAAACTGGATAACAGATGGCGCTGGTTTACCAGCTATCAGGTAGATTTTAGTGGCGATGGCGAAAGTCGGTATCAAGCCGAATTACGTTTATCCGGCCTGCGTTACCTGAGTTTTCAATTGCCACCCTACAGAGTTTAAGGCAACTGCTGTAATTTCTGCTCCAGCTTTCCGGTCAGAAAATCCTTATACATCACCCAATCCGCTGCCAGACTATAAAAGGGATATTTAAAGGTGGCGGGTTTATTATGTTCAAACTTAAAGTGGCCAACCCATGCAAAACCATAACCAGCCACTAACATCAGCCACCAGTAACTCCATAAGCCTGTAACTAACAAAGTGGCCAAAATCGCCAGCACTAAAGTAGAGCCTATGTAATGCAAAAGGCGACAAACTGGATTTTTATGTTCAGATAAATAATAGGGATAAAACTCAGAAAAACTACGAAAGCCAGACATCTGTTATGACTCCACCAACGTTAAAGGGCTACTTTGCCTTGGTCTGAACATTAAAGTACCTTTGACTTTGCTGAAACTCAACTCTGTGACCTGCTGATAATGATCCGAACTAAAAAAAGCTTTGTTTTTATCCAGAGTCACAAAAACGCCAATGCCCAAAGAAGCCGGATTTTGTTCTACTATTGAATCCACGGCATGCATTAAATAATGGCCTAAACCCAGATGCTGATACTTGGGAGCAATAGCGATAAAAGCCAGCATATGGTAATGCTTTACCGGCATAGCTGCATGAATTCGTTGTTCTTTTTCCAATAGCTGTTTGGTTGAGACAAAACCTGCAGTCAGTAACATTTTTAGCCGCCAATGCCAGAATCTGTCACCACTCAATTTAGAACCTGGTTCTGTAACACAAGCCACACCTAACAACTGCTGATCAATAAAAATACCTATCACAGGTTGCTCTTCCTGCCAGAACACATTCAGCTCTTCACGGATGGCCGCTCTTAAGCGTTGTTCATAGTCACCTTTGTCAGATTGAAAAATATCCATAAAGACTGGATCGTCGTGATAAGACTGATACAACAAAGAAGCTGCTATTTTCAGTTCATCGGGGGTTAACAACTGTGCTTTAAGCTGGCTAAGATCAAGAGCAGGTTGGTTTGGCATCATATGTCCCTGTTATTTATTGTAGTTTGAGTATCAACATAGCAGCGAAGAGACGGATTGCCAATGCGTCGGCCCGATCAACCAACTATAGTAAACAGAACACAACAGAGGGATTTCATTATGGATATGACCACTCACGATATGGCCACTTTATTTGCTCAGCTTGGTTTGGAGAATAGCCCTTCCGCCATCACAGCTTTTATCGCCAATCATAAACTTCCCGCAGAATTATCTTTATCTGAAGCTGCTTTCTGGACAGAGGCTCAGGCAAACTTTCTTAAAGAAAACTGGAGGCAGGACGCTGACTGGTGTGCTGTGATTGATCAGTTAAATGTGCAGTTAAGGCATTAGGCCGCTGATAAAGGGAAGTGCAGCCGTAGTGGCAACACTTCCCTGGTCCGGGGATTGTTACAGCTGGCGATAGGCTTTTTCACCCCAACCAGTTAACACAGCGTTTTTAAATACCAACGGAGTGCATTCATCTTTAGTGGTTTCACCGTCGCTATGCTGGTGATGAGTGCGGTAAAACAGCACTACAGTTTCGTTGTCGCCTTCTCGGAACGACTCACTGAAATCAGGTGTGCCTAACTGACCACGCACTGAATCTAATGCAGTGCCCAAATTTAACTGGCTGATCACCTGATTATTTAATTTTTGCGCCTTTTTCCAGGACGAATTATTGCTGCTGCTATTCTCGTCCTTGCCACCTATAGCCACAACACAACCAGATAATGCCATCATGGCTGTAGCTACTGTTAATACCTTTAAATAGTTCATTGCTTGTCCTTAGAGTTTTAACTTGTTGATAGCCAAAAGCAAAACTGGGGCCAACTTTTAAAATCATTACAAAACAACAACTTAAAAAATCACACTAGTGATGAAAGCAATTTAGGTGGTAAATTTCACTAAAATTTAGCGAAATAAGAAAATAATGGAACAACTTAGCCAACAAGTCGCAAAAATTGCTGCTCAACTGCAGCAAGAAGGTAAAGAACCCAGTCTGGCTTTAGTTAAAGCCCGTTTAGGCATAGCCACTATGAGCCCGGCTTTATTACAGGCCTATCAGGCCTGGCGTAATGGGGTTGTTAGTGTACCAAACACTGCTGAGCCGCTGAGTGAACAGCCTTCAGATCTGCAGGCAGATCTGGCACGCATTGAAGCCAAACTTGATTTGATTATCAAAAAGCTGGGGATCTGATGTTAGTTGCAGAGCTGGAATTTAAAATTATTGCCGACACCAGCTTTGACCAGGCGGAACAGGGTATTCGCCGCTATCTGGAAAAGTTGATTTTTCAGGGCCAAATTTTAGGCCGTGAATTCCCGACTTACCAGGCCAAAGACAGTTTTTTCAGCCGTGTCGTCTTGCCACAAGCTGATGCTTTGGATAAAAAATCGCACAGCACAGCTGGCCTCAGTGCTTTAGAGCAACTGCAACAGGTGGGGTTAAGTTATCCCAAGCTGACGGTTCTTGGCGATGATTTAATGTCAAATCATACCGACCCCTGCCCCAGTCACTCTGCTTTGATTTTATTTTGTAGTTTTTCTGCCACCAACTCGGTGCTGTACTGCGCTGAACATTTTGCCCCTGTGCCTTTGTATCAAGCAGGCAGAAGCAGTGGTGAAGATTTTGAGCCCTTAGTACGTTGGCAATTGCAGTATCAGGCGCTGGATGAAATTCAGATGCAGGAAACAAGAGTGCTGTTTAAAAGTGCAGAACAAAGTGTGCAGGGTTTTTACAGTGGCCTAAACCAACAAGGTTATAAACAGGCCAAAGCGCTGAGCAAAGAGCTGAACAAGCCGGTTTATTATTATCTGTACAGTGGCAGCAGTGCCGACTGTGCAACTGAAGCAGAGAAAAAATGCCCTTGTTGTGGCGCAGACTGGAAATTAGCTCAGAGCTGGCATGGCCTGTTTGATTTTTGCTGTGAACCTTGCCAACTGATATCGAATATAGCTTTTGACTGTCAGCCTTAAGACTTGGATCAGAAACTTAGCTGCTGTAAAAAAGTGGCTAAGTCCGGTGCCAGCAGGTCTTTAACTTCCATACCTACTTTTTCCAGATACACTTCGCCTGTCGCCACTAACACTGAAATTAAATAATCGTCGTGATCGGTGGCGGCAATAAATACAGTTTCACGCTGCTTTAAGCGTCTTTTCATCAGAATATGCGCGATGATATTTTGCTGCAGCCGCTCAAAATCGGCCTGATGCCAGCTCATCAACAGCTCCAGCTCTCCCCTTTCGTGCTGAACCTTTAAACCGCCACCAAAATAGCTGGTGTAAAACTCTGTTAATTGTTCAGGAAATTCCAGCTCCAAAGCATGCTGAGTTTTAGCTAAATCTAATTTGGGTTCAGCTTTCACCGGACGCCAATGCACTTCACCGTCCACCACATCACCATACTGACAAGGGGAATGATGTTCAGGGTCAAGCCAACTGAGAAGTGTCGGATGTTGTTTTTGATAAGACTCTACAAATTGTGCAAATTGCTGATGGAATTGGCCCGGCATGGTGATTCGCTTCTGTGCTAAAATTGCCGCCATTCTAACTTGGTTGTTGGTGTTATGACAAAAATACAAACAGAACAATTATCTGGGCTGACCTTAGGCCAGGCCACTGCTTATATTGATCACTACAGTCCTGAGTTATTACAGGCTGTGCCACGCACTTTAGGTCGTCAGGCCATAGGTTTAGGCGAAGAACTGCCTTTTGTTGGTCAGGATACCTGGCACGGCTACGAGTTGTCATGGCTGAGCCCTAAAGGTAAACCTATGGTGGCTTTAGCTACTTTTGTGGTGCCTTTTAATACGCCGAATCTGATTGAGTCGAAATCTTTTAAACTGTATTTAAACAGCTTAAATCAAACTAAATTTGCCGATATCAGTCAGTTATACCGCACTATGAAAACTGATTTATCAGCCTGCGCCGGTGGCCCTGTGCAAGTGACTCTGCATAACGTCAATGAGCTGACCGCCTTTCAACCCACCTGGTTGCCAGGCCGTTGCATCGATGATTTGGATATTGAAGTTGAGCATTACGACTACAAACCAGAACTGCTGCAACTAAACCCTACAGGCGCTTTGGTGGATGAAAAGCTGCATTCGCATTTGCTGAAATCCAACTGCTTAATCACCTCCCAACCCGACTGGGCAAGTGTTTATATTCATTACAAAGGTAAGGCGATTGATCATGCTTCTTTATTGAAGTATCTGATTAGCTTCAGAAGCCATAATGAATTTCACGAACAATGTGTAGAGCGGATTTATCTGGATTTATGGAATTTGTGCCAGCCAGAATTTCTAATGGTATACGCCCGCTACACCAGAAGAGGCGGCCTGGATATCAACCCACTACGCAGCACCGAACCTTGTGACCAGCCAAATTTGCGGTTAACACGGCAGTGATTGATGTGGGGGTAGGTTTTATTGCCCCCCAAAGTGACGCTCAGAGTTTCTCGACTGTCTCAATGACAGTTTGTAAGTGGGCAATTTGTGGATCACGTTCGTGAAACCAGACTACAAAAGCACGACTTACAAGATTGAAGAGTGGCAAGCCCCAGGGCTTGCCATCGAGTAGCCGCAAGCGGTTGTCGGCTATAGGGTGGGAACTGTGCCGCCGTCGATTCTATACTCTGCCCCAGCGATAGAAGCGGATCGTGGGGATGCCAGGAAGGCAATTAAATCGGCAACCTCGTTTGGCTTGGCTGGTCGGCCTAACGGGATCCCACCCAGCCAGTCCATAATGAGTTTCTTGCCACCCTCGTAGTCCGTTCCGGCCTCGGCAGCCATCCGCTTTGCGAATACTACGGAAGCCTCGGTCTCAATCCACCCCGGAGCAACGCTCAGCACACGAACTCCCTTTGGCGTCACCTCTCTTGCCAGCGACTTGCTATAGGTAGTGAGAGCACCCTTGGCCGCGGCGTACGCGGTAGTGGACTCGGGCAGAGGCAACACGCGCTGGATGGAGCTAACGTGGATGATGACACCCGAACCTTGCTCCAGCATTGTTGGCAGAAGTGCACGATCCAAGCGTACTGCAGGCATCAGGTTCAGATTCAACTCGGCGAACCAGTGCTCATCACTAATGGCAGCGAAACCACCACCGGGAGTCTTTGAACCACCAAGCACGTTGATCAAGATATCTACACCACCCCAATCCTGCAGGACGGTCTGAGCAAGATGACTCACACCTTCCGCAGTTGACAGATCGGCAGCTACGTAGGTTACCCCCTCTACCGGCTGTGCTGGCAAAGTGCGCGCGGATGTCGCCACCCGGGCACCAGCCTCCACAAGAGTTTTCACGACTGCAGCGCCAAGGCCCAGCGTGCCGCCGGTAACAACTGCCCGAAGGCCATTCAGATGAAGGTCGAAGCTCATACTGTTATCTCCAGTGATGCGATCAGGCCGCGTTCCAGGCGAAAGCGGTAGGACAGAACGATCGGGCTGCCAGGGAAATTGCCGCTGACGTTGGCGCGGACGAGTTGGAAGCCGTCCTCCCGCTCAATGGCGAACGGCACGCTCGTCGCACTGTACTTAGCCGATGCCTCGGCCATAAAGGTCTTGATGGCGTTGATCCCCCTGTAGGTGTGACCGACGTCCTTCATGACGGCTTGCGCCGTGAAGCAATGCGCCAAGGCCTCAGGGTTGTGTTCGGCCGCAAAATACGCGGCAATTGGTTCGGGCAAAGTTAAAGCTGACATGATGAACTCCTTGGTTGGGAAAGTTCACAATATGCTCCCTTGCATTACATTAGTGAATACAACACAATCAGGATGGGTTATGTAGGGAATTATATATAATGCGTGGATCCGATTTTGCTGAGCTAAAGGCCTTCGTAGCGGTCGTAGAGCGTCAGAGCTTTGCCAGAGCGGCAGAGCATCTGGGCCTATCGCCTTCCGCTCTAAGCCAAACCATTCGACAGCTGGAAGGCCGCATCGGCGCACGTCTTCTGAATCGCACTACCCGAAGTGTTGCACCATCGGCAAGTGGCGAACTGCTCTATATGCGTATAGCTCCATTGTTTCGGGAGATGACAGATGCTGTCGCTGAAGTCAGTGAGGCAACGGGACAGGTGAGCGGCACACTTCGCATCAACACGCTGGGGATCGCTGCGAGAACTATCATTGCCCCCAGGCTTGCACGCTTCCATCAAGTACACCCTGACGTGATTCTCGACATAGTTGTCGACGACTCGCTGACTGATATTGTCGCTGGCCGCTTTGATGCAGGCATTCGCGTTGGTGGAAAGCTGGAGAAAGACATGGTTGCCGTCCGCCTCACACCAGACCTGAACATGGTTGCTGTAGCATCCCCGGTGTTACCAACAATGCAAAACTGATCCACTCCAACAATTGAAATCTGATCCACTTGTTTTCACTATGGTGCCTTTTCGGAGGCACTTTGATCACAA
>NZ_JAVDWR010000022.1:0-54589 GCF_031457405.1 Rheinheimera soli
GCCATAGATGGCGTGCGTCCAACGGCCTCTATAGTAGTGGCGGATAACGCATTAAGTGCAGGCGAAACTTCGCTGGTGACTTTTACGTTCAGTGAGGCGGTGACAGGTTTTAATAACGCAGATTTGACGATAGCCAACGGTGATTTAACTGCAGTCAGCAGCGCTGATGGCGGCATCACCTGGACTGCAACTTTCACACCGACGGCCAGTGTGACAGATGCAACCAATGTCATTACGCTGAACAATACGGGTGTAACAGATACAGCAGGGAATGCAGGTACTGGCACAACGAACTCTAATAACTATGCGATAGATACGGTACGCCCAACAGCCACAATAGTGGTGGCTGATACTGCACTGAAGATAGGCGAAACTTCGCTGGTGACTATCACTTTTAGTGAGGCTGTGACAGGCTTTAACAACGACGATTTAACCATAGCCAACGGTACTTTAACGGCCGTCAGCAGCGGCGATGGTGGAATCACCTGGACAGCAACCTTTACACCAACAGCTGGTGTTACAAACGCGACCAATGTGATTACTTTAGATAACACAGGTGTGGCCGATACGGCAGGTAATGCGGGTACAGGTACAACGGACTCCAATAACTACGCTATAGATACCGAAGCTCCCAATGCACCATCGGTGCCGGATCTGGCCGCCGGGTCTGATAGTGGCAGCAGCCAGACTGATAATATTACCAATGTCACTACTCCAACCTTTACCGGAACGGCAGAGCCAAACAGCACTGTGACTTTGTATGATACAGATGGGACTACTGTGTTGGGTAGTGCTACAGCAACTGGTGGCAACTGGAGTATTACCAGTTCAGCTTTGAGTGCAGGCAGCCATATTTTGACAGCAAAAGCAACGGACGCGGCAGGCAATGAGTCTGCTGCATCCTCTGGATTGTCTGTCACTATAGATACTGAAGCGCCAGTCAAACCTGCCGCACCTGATCTGGATGCCAATTCGGATACTGGCAGCAGTAACAGCGATAATTTGACCAACGCTACCAGTCTTACTTTTAACGGTACTGCAGAAGATGGCAGTACCGTCAGCCTGAGCTCCAGTGTGGACAATGCGCTGGGGGCTACAACAGCCACAGGAGGCAGCTGGAGTTTAACCACTGCAGCTGTAACCAGCGAAGGGGCTCATAACATCACACTAACGGCCACAGACGTGGCGGGTAATGTCAGTGTGGCTTCTGATCCATTGGCGATCACTCTGGACAAAACGGCGCCAGCCGTTGGCGGTGTGGCTTTTGATCAGGCTTCTGTCAGCAGCGGAAATCAAGCGGCATTAAGCTTCACTTTGGCTGGTGCTGAGGTGGGGGCAACGGCAGAATACAGTATCAGCAGCAGTAATGGTGGCACAGCAGTCACCAACTCTTTTGTGGTGGCGGCTGCCGATCAGCAAGTCACAGGACTCAATGTCAGCGGCTTAAATGATGGCACTTTAACTATCAGCCTGACCTTAACTGATGCTGCGGGTAACGTCAGTACACCTGCAGTTACCGATACCGTAAATAAAGACGCCAATGTGCCAACCATTAGCTCAGTGGCTATTGCCAGTGGTAACTACAAAGCCGGAGACACTGTTAGCTTTAGTCTGACTTTTAGCGAGACTTTGGTGTTATCTAATGCTAATTCTGACTACAGTCTGGCGATAGATATAGACGGCACAACCCGGCAGGCTGTGTTAACCAGTAATGCAGCTGGGGTTTTAACCTTCAGCTATACAGTGCAGGCCGGCGAAAATACCACTGCTTCTGGTGTTGCCATAGCCAGTAATGGCTTGTCTCTGCTCAATGGCGCGACCATTAAGGATGCAGGCAATAACGATGCAACTTTAAGCTTCGGTGGTATTAATAACAGCGCCGCTAAAGTGGATACGATTGCTCCGGCTTTGACCCTGGTGACAGATCCGGCTCAGGCTGTGTTTGTGAATGCTGCTAATTACCAGATCAAGGGAACTCATTCTGAAATTGGCCTGACCATTAACTTGTATACAGATACAGGCAATGATGGCACTGCAGACGGTGGTATTCTGGCCAGTGCTGTGGTCGATGCAGATGGTAACTGGAGTTTGGTACAACCTTTGACAGCAGACTCTGCACACAACTATGTGGTCATAGCTGAAGATGCGGCTGGTAATGTTTCGGCTGCTGTGGATGTTCCTACTATTACTGAAGATTCTATTGCTCCTGTTGCTCCAGTTGTTACCAGTCCTGCTGCGGCTCTGGCTGTGAATACCCTCAGTCAACTGATCAGCGGTACTCACACTGAAGATGGTGTCACAGTAGAATTGTTTGCAGACGCCGACAATGATGGGGTGGCAGATAACAGTGCAGTGCTTGCCAGCGCCGAGGTGGGGGCTGTCACTGCTGGCAGTTGGTCATTGACGGCACCTCTTACACAAAACACAGCAAATAATTTTGTCGTTATTGCCAAAGACAAAGCCGCCAATGTATCGGCTGCTGTGGATGTGGTGACTGTGACTCAGGATTCTGTGGCTCCTGTGGTGACAATAGCACCACTGGTAACTGCAAATCCCAGCCCTGCTTTGGTGGGCACAGTGGATGATGCCACTGCAACCTTAAGTCTGACCGTGGACGGTAACAGTTATACACCAACCAATAACGGCGATGGTAGTTGGGTCCTTGCTGCTGATCAAATCACAGCTTTGGCTCACGGTGTTTATGATGTTGTTGTCAGTGCTGAAGACGCACAAGGCAATATTGGCACTGATGCTACAGGTAATGAACTAACCATCGATTTATTGCCTCCTTCAGGCTATAGCGTGGTGATCCAGCAAAATCGTATTGATGCTGCAAATCAGACCTCCATGAGTTTTGTATTTGCTGGTGCTGAGGTCGGCTCCACTTACACTTATGTGGTGAGTGATGGTACTAATTCAGTCACCAACACCGGAGTGGTCACAGCGGCCAATCAGCAGATTGGATCTATTAACGTCACTGGTCTGGCTGAAGGGACATTACAGCTTAGTGTTATTCTTACCGATACAGTGGGTAATGCTGGCGCAGCTGCCACAGCAACTGTAGTGAAGCTTTATAACGCGACTCCGGTGATCTCCGGCAGCCCTGCAACTTCAGTGAATGAAGACAGCCTGTACAGCTTTACCCCAGTGGCTACAGATGCAGATGCAGGCACAACCCTGACGTTCAGCATCAGTAATAAACCAGTGTGGGCAAACTTTAATACCGCCACTGGTGCTCTGAGCGGAACACCAACCAATGATCATGTAGGCACCACCTCAGGCATAGTGATCAGCGTCAGCGATGGCACTGCAACAGCTTCACTGGCTGCTTTTGCTATTACAGTGGTGAATGTGAATGATGCGCCTGTTGTCACTTCAACACCTGTCACCTCTGCTACTCAAGGTTCGCCTTACAGTTATAGCTTTACAGCGACAGATGTAGATGTCGGAGATACTTTAACCTTCTCAGTGGTTACTAAACCGGCCTGGCTGAATTTTAATGCGGGCACTGGTGTGTTGTCGGGTATTCCGGCAAATAGCGATGTAGGTGTACATGCAGTGACATTAAGAGTGACAGATACGGCAGGTTTACTTGCAGATCAAAGCTTTAACGTCACTGTGGCTAATGTCAATGATGCACCAACTATCAGCGGAACTCCTGCAATCACAGTAGCTCAGGGCGCAGCTTATAGTTTTGTGCCTACAGCGGCTGATGTGGATGTGGGTACAACCTTAACCTTTAGCATCACCAATAAACCAACATGGGCAGCCTTTAATACGGCGACAGGAGCCTTAACCGGAACTCCGGGTAATGCCGATGTGGGTGCTACTGCTGGTATTGTGATTTCAGTATCAGACGGTGAATTGAGTGCAGCACTGCCAGCCTTTACGCTGACAGTGACCAATGTCAACGATGCACCAACTATCAGCGGAACTCCTGCAATCACAGTAGCTCAGGGCGCAGCTTATAGCTTCGTACCAACGGCTGCTGATGTGGATGTGGGTACAACCTTAACCTTCAGCATCACTAACAAACCAACATGGGCAGCCTTCAATACGGCGACAGGAGCCTTAACCGGTACTCCGGGTAATGCTGATGTGGGAGCAACTGCGGGTATTGTGATTTCAGTATCGGACGGTGAATTGAGTGCAGCACTGCCAGCCTTTACGCTGACAGTGACCAATGTCAACGATGCACCAACTATCAGCGGAACACCTGCAATCACAGTAGCTCAGGGCGCAGCTTATAGTTTTGTGCCTACAGCGGCTGATGTGGATGTGGGTACAACCTTAACCTTTAGCATCACCAATAAACCAACATGGGCAGCCTTTAATACGGCGACAGGAGCCTTAACCGGAACTCCGGGTAATGCCGATGTGGGTGCTACTGCTGGTATTGTGATTTCAGTATCAGACGGTGAATTGAGTGCAGCACTGCCAGCCTTTACGCTGACAGTAACTAATGTCAATGATGCACCAACTATCAGCGGAACTCCTGCAATCACAGTAGCTCAGGGCGCAGCTTATAGTTTTGTGCCTACAGCGGCTGATGTGGATCTGGGTACAACCTTAACCTTTAGCATCACCAATAAACCAACCTGGGCCAGTTTTAATACGGCGACAGGAGCCTTAACCGGAACTCCGGGCAATGCCGATGTGGGGGCTACTGCGGGTATTGTGATTTCAGTGTCAGACGGTGAATTGAGTGCAGCTTTGCCAGCCTTTACGCTGACAGTAACCAATGTCAATGATGCGCCAACCATCAGCGGAACTCCTGCAATCACAGTAGCTCAGGGCGCAGCTTATAGTTTTGTGCCTACAGCGGCTGATGTGGATGTGGGTACAACCTTAACCTTTAGCATCACCAATAAACCAACATGGGCAGCCTTTAATACGGCGACAGGAGCCTTAACCGGAACTCCGGGCAATGCCGATGTAGGGGCTACTGCTGGTATTGTGATTTCAGTATCGGACGGTGAATTGAGTGCAGCTTTACCAGCCTTTACGCTGACAGTAACCAATGTCAATGATGCACCTGTGATCACCTCAACGGCTTTAACCAATGCTTCCCAGGGTGTTGCTTATAGCTACACTCTGACGGCAACAGATGAAGATGTGGGTGACACTCTGACCTTCAGCGCAGCCACTAAACCGGCCTGGTTAAGCTTTAATGCTGCAACAGGGGTATTAAGTGGTACGCCAGTCAGAGCTGATGTGGGCAATCATCAGGTTAGTTTAGTAGTAACAGACAGCGGTGGTTTAACTGCAACACAAAACTTCACGCTGGTGGTGGTCAGTACTAATGATGCACCTGTAGCAGCAAATAGCTCTGCCACTCTGAAAGAAGACACTACGTTGAGCCTGACCTTAACAGCTCAGGATCCGGATCAGGACCAATTGACCTTTGAGATTGTGACTCAGCCTGAACATGGTACTGCAGCACTACAGGGTGCCGTGTTGGTGTACACACCGAATCAGGATTTTAATGGTACGGACAGCATTGGATTTATTGCCAAAGATGCTGAGCTAAGTTCGAACATTGCCACCATTAGTCTGACAGTGACGCCGGTTAATGATAATCCTGTAGCACTGGATGACAGTTACAATCTGCAGCGCACGGACAACAATCAGTACCTGCTGAATGTACTGGCCAATGACACAGACGTGGATGGCGATACCTTAACTATTGATGGTGCTTCAAGCAGCGTTGGAACCGTTACTTTTAATGCCGAAGGCTTAACAGTCACAGTTCCTGATCGTTATGTCGGACCTGTCAGTCTGCGGTACACAGTCACTGATGGGAACGGAGGCCGGGACAATGCTGATGTGAGCCTTATTATTGAAGGAGGAGCTGCGGCTGACTTGCCAGTCATTACAGTGCCTGCTGATATTGAAGTGAATGCAACGGCCTTGTTTACCCGCGTGCCTATTGGCACAGCTACGGCAGTGGATCGTAATGGTCGTCGTCTGCGGGTGTCCTTAATCAACGGCAGTCTGTTCTTCGCACCTGGTGAGCATATAGTCTACTGGCAAGCCACTGATGCTGCGGGCAATACAGCCACCAAAGCACAAAAAATCAGTGTGAATCCGCTGATCTCGTTAAGCAAAGATCAACTGGTGACAGAGGGTAGTGACGTGGTGGTTGAGGTGATGCTCAATGGTCCATCTCCTGTGTATCCGGTGTTAGTGCCTTATACCGTCAGCGGCAGTGCAGATGCCAATGATCATACGCTGGTGTCAGGTGTGGCAGAAATCAGCTCGGGGGTCAGTACCAGTCTGCGCTTTACCGTGCTGGAAGATGGTCAGAGCGAAGGCACGGAAGACATAGTGATTAGTCTGGATGCCAGTGTTAATCGTGGTAGTCAGCGTACCAGCCGTATTGTGGTCACTGAAGCCAATATTGCCCCTGTAGTGTCTTTAACTGTGCAGCAGAATGGCGAAAGCCGGTTGACTGTGGGTGAAAATGGCGGTGTGGTGACTGTGACAGCGACTGTAACTGACGCCAATCAGCAAGATCAGGTGAGCGGTGAATGGAACTTTGGTCGGCTGAATAACGTGACCACAGATCAAACTCAACTGAGTTTTGACCCTGCAAATCAAGGCCCGGGTTTGTATCAGGTCAGCTACACAGCGACAGACAATGGTAGTCCCAATTTATCAGGCACAACCCGGGTCTTTATTGTGGTTCGGCCAAGTCTGCCTGTTTTAGGATCGCAAGATTCAGATGGTGATTTAATACCTGATGATCAGGAAGGTTTTGCCGATTCGAATGGGAATGGTATTCCGGACTATCTGGATGCCATCACTGAATGTAACGTAATGCCCACTGAGTTTTTGGGGCAAACCGAATTCCTGGCCGAAGGTGATCCGGGAGTCTGTTTACGTTTGGGTACTGTAGCTGCTGAAACGGATGCCGGTGGTTTGCAAATTGCTCAAGATGCTATCGAAACGGATAAAGTCGCGACCAATATTGGCGGTATCTTTGACTTTATCGCTTATGGTTTACCGGAGAAAGGCCAAAGTTACAGTCTGGTATTGCCACAACGTTCACCTGTGCCTGCTAATGCAGTGTATCGCAAGTTCAGTGATGTAACAGGCTGGGTAGACTTTGTCAGCAATGAACGTAACTCAGTTGCCAGTACACAAGGCGAACGTGGATTCTGTCCACCGCCTGGTGGGAATGAATGGACTGAAGGCTTAACTGAAGGCCATTGGTGTGTGCAGGTGACAGTGGAAGATGGTGGTCCAAATGATGCAGACGGCATTGCCAACAACGCTATTGTTGACCCTGGTGGTGTAGCTGTTGAACTCAATGGTAATAACCTGCCTGTGGCTATGCCGGATCAGGCAACAACTGGCATGGATATGACAGTTATTGTCAATGTGCTGGCCAACGACACAGATCCGGATGGTGATACTTTAACTGTCAACCAGGCTGTGGGTAGTTTTGGTACTGTTACTATTCTGGATGATCAACAGCTGAGCTACACACCCAATCCGGACTTTATAGGCACAGATACTGTGATCTACAACATCACGGATGGCAGGGGCGGTACGGCCAGCAGCGAGTTAGTGGTCAGCGTGGTTGGCAACAGAGCTCCGGTAGCGGTGAATGATGTAGCTTCTACCGATGATAAGACAGTGTTGCTAATCGCTGTGCTGGCCAATGATACCGATGAAGATGGCCATACGCTGAGGGTAAGTAGTGCCAGTGCTGTGCAGGGTACTGTCAGCATTGAGGCTGATCAACGCCTGCGTTATACACCAAAAACCGGTTTTGCCGGGGTGGACACCATCAGCTACACAATAACAGATGGTTTTGATGGTCAAGCGTCGGCCCAGGTCAGTGTGACTGTGCGTGCTTATCAGGATGTGGTCGTAGATAACAAATCAAGCGGAGGCAGTATGGCGTGGTGGATGGTGATGGTATTGGCAGGAGCTGTGGTGTTACGTCGCCGTTCAGTAGTGGGGTTTGCGGCACTGGCATTGTTGTCGTTCAGTCCCTTTAGTCAGAGCGCTGATTGGTATCTGCAAGGCTCGGTTGGGCATAGTAAAGCCGATCAAAAACAAAGCCGTTTGGTGGAAGAACTACCCAATGGAACCATTACTGGTTTTGATGACAATGACGGTTCCTTTGGCATCAATCTGGGTTATCAGCTGCATCCGGTTTTTGCGCTGGAGCTGGGTTATCTGGATTTAGGCGAAGCCAGCAGTCAAATCACAGCCGAAAGTCTGACACCACAGCAGTACCATGAACTGGTGAAAGCTGTAACTCCGGTTCTGGTGGATGGTTTTACTGTCGCAGGGCGCTTTACCTTATGGCAAAACGAGCAATGGAGTCTGGAAGTGCCATTAGGATTGCTGTTTTGGGATTCAGAAATAGAAAGCCGCATGGATAACACTGTGATCCGCTCTAAGAATGATGGCACAGACTTTTACCTTGGTGTGCAACTGAACTATCAACTGGCTGCGGGTTGGAAACTGGGGCTGGGGTATCAGCAACTCAATCTGGAACCTAATGACGTAAACAGTTGGTTGGTTAGCATACGCTACCAGTTCTAAGCTTTTGTTTTAGAATGCACAAGGGCGGTTTTTACCGCCCTTGATATTTTTTGTGACAAAAAAAGGCTGCCCGTTTTTAGCCTGCTTTGTTATGTTAAGCTGAAGCTACAGCGAATTGGAGTAAAAATTAATGTCAGGACAAGGATCAGGCGGTAATGTATTGGCCGCGTTATGTAGTTTGTTTATCCCGGGTTTAGGCCAACTGCTACAGGGCCGTTTAATTGCCGCTATATTGTTTTTCGTCATTACAGTAGTGGGTTATGCGATGTGGTGGTTAATTATTCCAGCGATTATCGGCGGTATTGCGCATTTATTCGCCATACTGGACGCGGCGCGTTTCAAATCTTAGTGAGACGACACAATTAACTGACGCAATGCGGCTTCCAGCTGAGGTACTAAGGCCGCATGGCGTTCATGCACATAATGAAAAATTTCTGTTTTGGCTAAATCAGGTGCAATAGCGTAAATGCCGTGGTTTTCCAGCTGCTTGAGCTGCCATTCGGTTTCATCCCCTAAGGCAACAACCACATCAGTTCGGCCGGACAACAGCCGTTGTATCGCCTGACTGATACTGTTTACTTCAGTGTACTCCTGCTCCTGCATATTCACTCTGGCCAGATAAATACCCCGCAATACATCAACACGAAAGGCTGATAAATCCCGCCAGTGATTAATTTTGAGTGCTGGATTGCGGCTAAAAGCTGTAATACGGATATGGCCTATAGGCACTTCAACCCTGAGCATATTTGGCAAGATTTCCGCCGCTTGGGCAGTGCGGCTTAATTCAGCATCCAGTAGTTGGCCTTTATTGCTTTCGTGGGCGCTGCGTTCCAACGGCATCACTATCAGTGTCATCTGATAGCCCAACTGCTGATAGGCTTTAGCCATCAATAAAATGCTGGGGTGATCGGCAGGTAAATTATTTGAAGCGCCGACGGCAATTTCTTGCTCGCTGGCAACCGCAGCACAAAGGCCGAACCAATAGAAACAGAAGGCAAAAAGACGCATTGCAGCCAGAGTCCTTGAAGCTGATTTGTATTGACTATAGCAAAACAGCTAAAGTGCAGCTTTTAGTTTTATCAGAGCAGCCGCGTCCGGCACTACAGATAAAACGGCGAAGGAGAACAGATGATTTTACCTGTGATTATGGCAGGAGGTTCCGGCAGCAGATTATGGCCTATGTCGCGTGAACTGATGCCAAAACAGTTTCTAAAACTGGATGGTGATTTCACTATGCTGCAGGCTACGCTGAATCGTTTGCAAGGCCTGAATACACAAACCGCGCTGGTGATTTGCCATGAAGATCTCAGGTTTGTGGCTGCTGAGCAGTTAAGGCAAATCAATCAGCTTTATCATAATATTGTGCTGGAACCTGCTGGCCGTAATACAGCCCCTGCTATTGCGCTGGCCGCATTTACCGCTATTAAAAAAGGTCAGGACCCCTTGCTGTTGGTACTGGCCGCTGATCATCTGATAGGCGATACCCAAAGTTTTCAGCAGGCTGTTGCATCAGCAACAGAGTTTGCTGAAGCGGATCGTTTAGTCACTTTTGGCATTGTGCCTGTCGCAGCCGAAACAGGCTATGGCTATATCAAAAGAGGGCAAACCACAGAGTTGAACCAGGCCAAGGCTTATCAGGTAGCGCAATTTGTCGAAAAACCACAGCTGGACGCTGCACTGGCCTATATCAACAGCGGCGACTATTACTGGAACAGTGGCATGTTTTTATTTAAAGCCAGTGTTTATCTTAAAGAGTTGAAAGCGCACAGACCGGACATTCATGCTGCCTGCGAGCAGGCCATGGCTGACGTAAATCCGGACTTAGATTTTATCCGTGTCGATCCACAGGCATTTTTAGCCTGTCCGTCAGAGTCTGTGGATTATGCAGTGATGGAAAAAACCAATGCTGCTGTGGTGGTGCCTTTGGAAACACACTGGAGTGATGTGGGCAGTTGGTCGTCTTTATGGCACTGCTCGGATAAAAACAGCGACGGCAATGTGCATAAAGGCGAGGTTCTGAGTCTGGACAGCCAGAATAATTACGTTATGGCTGAAACCGGCCTGGTGGCTACTTTGGGGGTGCAGGATATGGTGGTGGTGCAAACCAGAGATGCAGTACTGGTTGCGACCAAAGATCGGGCACAGGACGTAAAAGCCATAGTGCAGCAGTTGAGCGAATTGGGGCGCACTGAACATCAAACTCACCGTGAACTCTACCGCCCCTGGGGCAAAAGTGATTCACTGGCTCAAGGCGCACGGCATCAGGTGAAGCATATTACGGTGAATCCCGGCCAAAAGTTGTCGGTGCAAATGCATCATCACAGAGCTGAACACTGGATAGTAGTGGCAGGTACAGCTTTGGTCACTATAAATGGCGTCGAAAGCTACCTGTTGGAGAACCAGTCGGTTTATGTACCTTTAGGGGCTGTGCATTCGCTGGAAAATCCGGGGAAAATAGCACTGGAACTGATAGAGGTGCAGTCTGGTACTTACTTAGGCGAAGACGACATAGTGAGGTTTTCAGATTGGTATGGTAGATAAATTGGGGTCAGAGAGGCTAATGGGTGACCCCAATTTCAGGTTTAGCTGATGATCATCTGAGCGTAACGAATTCCTCTGAAGACGTAGGATGTATAGCCACACAGTTGTCAAAATCGGCTTTGGTGGCGCCCATTTTGATGGCTACGCCAAACCCCTGCAGCATTTCATCGGCACCAAAACCTATCACATGCAAACCTACTACTTTTTCGGTAGGGCCAGCGCACACCAGTTTCATTCGGGTAAGCTGACGATGCTGGGTTAAAGCCGTATACATAGCGGCAAATTCGCTGCGATATACTTTCACCTCGCCATCACCAAATTGCTGACGGGCTTCGTCTTCAGTTAAACCTATGGTGCCAATAGGAGGGTGCGAAAACACCACAGTGGGCACAGTGCTGTAATCCAGTTTGCTGTCTGGTTTGTTATTAAATAACCGCTCTGACAAACGTCGTCCGGCCGCTACTGCCACAGGGGTTAACGCCAGACGACCTGTGTTATCCCCTACGGCATAAATGCCAGGCACATTGGTATTCTGAAATTCATCTGTAGGAATAAAACCGTCGTCGTCTAACGCCACACCAGCTTTTTCCAAGTGCAGTTGATCGTTGGCAGGCTCGCGGCCTATGGCCCAAATCAGACAATCCACTGTCAGGTTCTGGCCTGTCGATACCTGAACAGTTAAAGAGCCATCGGTATTTTTAATGACAGCAGTGACTTCGGTGTGAGTGTGCAACTTAGGACCATCTTTGGCCATCAGTTCAACTAAGGTGTCAGACAATATAGGGTCAAAGCCACGCAAGGGTTTGTCTTTACGCACCAGTAAGTGGGTTTCACTGCCAAGGGCCTGCATCACACCTGCAATTTCTACGGCGATGTAACCTGCACCCACCACGGCCACACGTTTTGGCTGGCTTTGTAAGGCAAAAAAGCCATCGCTGTCGATGCCAAGTTCAGCTCCCGGTAAATCAGGGCGCACAGGGCGACCACCAGTGGCTATGGTGATATGGTCGGCGCTGTAGAGTTTGCCATCTACTTCCACAGTTTTTTTATCCACAAAACGGGCAAATCCCTGGATCACTGTAACGCCGTTTTTTGCTAATACTCTGTCGTAAGAACCATGAATACGGGAAATATAAGCTTCGCGGCTTTCGACCAGTTTGCTCCAGTTTAAGGCTGGCATTTCAACATTGAAGCCATAATCCGGCGCGTACTTAAAGGCATCGGCAATTTGTCCGGCAAACCACATGGCTTTTTTCGGCACACAACCCACATTAACGCAGGTTCCGCCTAAAAATTTGGCTTCAATAATGGCGCATTTCTGACCATGGCTGGCTGCTCTGTTGGCGCTGGCTATACCGCCGCTGCCGCCACCTATGGCGATATAGTCAAAATGTTCAGTCATTGCAGGCTCTGTTGTTGCTTGGGTATCTAATGGTTATATGGGGTCAACTGGCTGAACTCAAGGGGGATAGACGAATGGTTACGCATCTGCGGCGGTTTCAGTTCCTGCAGGCCAGCGTAAGCTGACACTGGTTCCTTGTTGTGGGTTACTGTGGATACAGACTTCGCCTTGATGCCACTGGGCGACTTTATTGACAATATACAAACCCAAACCAAAACCAGAGCTGTTGTCACCACGGCGAAACAGCCGCATCAATACATCAGGATGTTCTTCAAGGCCAGGGCCATCATCAGCCACTGTCAGTTGATAGTGGGATTCCGTTTGCTCAAATTTAACCACAATACTGCCTTTGGCATATCGGATGGCGTTGGCCAGTAAATTTTGCCCGGCCAGCAGTAAAGCAGAATAATGAAAATGAGCGACAGGAGTTTGCGCCTGAAAACTCAGTTCAAAAGCATGCTGATAAATATCAAAACGTGAAGCGAGATCAGCCATTAAGTCCGCTGTATTGTGACGAGGCAGTTGGTGTTGATGTCGAAAGTAATCCAGTTTTGAAAAATCCAGATAATTACTAACCAGCGCATCAATTTCTTCAATGTCATCCAGCAGCCGCTGCTGATAACGGCCTTCCAGTTGCCGGGCGGCCAGACTTAAAGTGAACTTCATTCGTGCCAAAGGGGTGCGGGTTTCATGTGCTATGGTGCGTGACATATCCTGATTAATCGCCATCATCTGGCTGATCTGGCTGGCCATTTGTTCCATGCTTTGTGCCAGTGGATACAAACTGGAACCCGGGCGGATCTGGCTCTGTAAAGGGCCTGGTGAAGCGGCAAATTGTTGGGTTAGTAAGGTAAGCCGTCTGATATCCCGAAACACAGGCCACAACAAAGCCAAAAACAGCAGTGCCAGAGCGCCATAAAGTAAGTAGGGCAAACTGCTGTTGGCCACAGAAATGGTCGGCAATGGACCCAACTGATCCAGCATATCGGGGAGCAGGCTTTGCCGGTAATACAAACTCTGGCCATCAGACAAATCTACCGCGACAATCTGTTGTTGCCGCAGCAATTCGCTGAGTTCAGGTGGGAAATACAGGCTGGATGCCGGAACCTGCTGAATGATTTGGCCTTGTTGCTGCAACTTAAACAGAGAATCAGCATCGAGCTGATAGTTCCAATGGTCTTGTTGGACTAACTGAACAATACTGCCAAGCGCCCATAACAACCCGGCGCAGGACAAAAGCAACAGCAGGTAAAAACGCACAAACTGTTTTTTCATTCCTGCTGTCCGGCAGGCAGATAATTAAACAGATAACCCTGACCCCGCACAGTGACTATAGATAGGCCCTGAACCTCTAATTGCTCCAGATGTTTACGCAGCCTGCTGATCCTGACATCAATAGCCCGATCCAAACCATCGTATTCACGGCCTACCAAATGCTGAAACAGCAGTTCGCGGCTGATAATTTGTCCGGGCCGGGCGATAAAAAAACATAAAATATCGAACTCAAGACTGGTGAGCTGCAGTGGTTTTCCGGCTAATAAAGCCCGGTTCAAACTAAAATCGATCACCAGATCATGTAATGCCAGTTGGCCCTGAGGTTGTAATTGGCTTTGTCTGGCACGCAGGCAACTACGGATTTTCGCCAGCAATAAGCTGGGATCTATAGGTTTACACAAATAATCAGCTGCGCCGGCTTCCAGACCACAGATTTGATCTTCGGCACTGCTTAAGGCGGTCAGAAACAATACGGGGCAGGACCAGCGTTGCTGCAACTGCGGCAACAGATTCAGGCCATTGCCATCAGGTAACATGATGTCACAGAGTATTAAGTCATAATCGCCTGCGATGGCTAAAGCGCCGCTGGCGTCGGCCACATGAAATATCTGGATCTGCTGAGCGCGCAGGTATTCACAAATTCCCAGAGCCAGGCCACTGTCATCTTCAATTAATAAAATCCGGCTATGCTGATGCATCAGAGCATATTCCACAAATAACCACGTTTGTGTCTTTTGTGTGCACCCTGAAACTGCACCAGCTGCAAAGTGGTTGTGGCTATGGCTTGCCCCTGAGGCGTTTTTAACCGCAAGGGCAGGTTGCTGTCAGCATCCACTTCCAGAGTGAACACTGTGGTCTGGCCGGGAAGGTGCCATTGGCAACTATGCTGAGTAGTATCCTGATATAAGCACAGCAATTGGTGTTCTCCTCCTGTCACCAGCAATCTGGCTTTGATCTGACACTGAGGTTGTTGTTCTGTCACGACGCAGGTTTGAGGTATTAGTTTTAGTGCAAGTTCGGCTGGAGCTGCTTCTGCAGCACAAACAAGAGCTAAACTGAACAGCTGAATCACAACACTGCAACGAACCATCATCAGAAGCTGTATCTCACTCCGATAAATCGACTGTAATAATGATCAGAGCGTAGCAAAGGGCTGCGTAATAAATCCTGATCCAACTGATTTTTTTGCCAAAACGCCTGAACTGCCCACTGTGGATTTAATTGATAACTTAGGGTTACACCATAAAAGTAGTTCAATCCGCCTGGTAACCCGAACCAGCTTGGGTTATTTCCCAGTTCATCAGGCCGAAGATTGTAGTAATAATTGGTGATTTTTTTGTTTTTGTAGAGAGTGCCAAGATGCCAGCGAAATTGCCATTTTTGCCAGTGATAACTTTTACGAAAACTCAGATGATGTTCTTTCCCGTGATGCACTCCGCTGATATCTGCCAGCGATGACAGTCGAACTTCCACTAAGTCGGTCAGCCAGGTGAAACTTAAGCCCGCCATATAAGATAAATTGCGTTTAATGTCCTTATAGACAGGTTTTTCAATGCCATCACCTGAGTTGAAGCCACCGTCCATGCCCAAAGCGTCCCACCAGCCAAACTGGTTAATACCATCAAGTTCAAAGAAGAAACCGTCGTCGTTCAGGGAACCGGTCAGATCCAGATACCAGTTTTGTTTTTCAAATAAGGTATAGCCGATGAAGCTGTTTTCGATAAAAAAACGTTCGCCGTAATAGCTGACCGCGGGCAGGAGGTAGCCTTGTAAATCGTCGCGGTTCGACAGAGGGGTCGTCACTTTGCCTGCACCTGCAGATAAAGAAATACTCCATTCACCAGCTGCAGTTTGTGGGGTGTCTGCCAGTAACTTACCGCTGTGTAGCGCCATGACCAGAATAAAAGTCAGAAACAGTTTCATCAAAATCCAAAGGGTTAAAACCAGCTGTTCTCACTTTAGCAAGACTCAATACTGAAATCTGCAGTTTTATGACAATGATACAAACTGATACATGAAATGCTTCGCGCTTCGGACGGCTTGAATGATTAGATAAATTCAGCGACGGAAAAATAACCAGTCGCGTAAATAATCAAAAGTTGGAGAGTCCAGTGAAGTTAAAATCTATAGCTTATGCAGTTGCGGCGGCCCTTGGCGGCATTGCAATTGCCCATGCGGCAACCAGTCATTTACCTGCATCCTCAGCAAGTAAAACGGATGCAAATACCCTAAAGCCCGTCACTATTTCAGCCGAACAACTCAAAAAGCAGCAAAATAGCAGAAGTATCAAAAACAACAGACTAGTGAATGAAGGCTTAAACGTTGCGTTGCAGCCTAAAAAAGTTAGTTTTGTGCGTGAAGATGGTCTGAACGGAGAGCAGGTTTATATAGTTCGGTTACGACACAACGCTGTCAGCCAATACAAAGGGGGTATTGCCGGATTGCCAGCGACTAAGCTGGACAACGCAGATCCGACACAGCGCTTGTTTGATAAAGGTCAACCAGCCAATACTGCAGTGAAAAGCTACCAGAAATTTTTGCTTGATCAGCAGCAGGTGGCACTCAATAGCATTGGCCAGTTGGTTGGTGCAAAAAAAGCCCGTATGCAGTACGTGAATGCGCTCAATGGTTTCAGTTTAAGCCTGACTCAGGACGAAGCAGAACAAGTAGCGGCTTTGCCTGATGTTGTCAGTGTACAGCGCTCGAAACTATACCAGTTGCACACAGATGAAGGTCCAAAACGTATCAGCGCAGACAAAGTCTGGGCAGGGCAAACCAGTGTGAATTTACCTTTGAAAGGTGAAGGCACCATTGTTGGTATTATCGACACTGGTGTGAACAGTGATCACCCTTCTTTTGCTGACATGGGTGGCGATGGTTATGACCATGTTAACCCTTTAGGTTCGGGAAAATACGTAGGTGACTGTGAACTTGAAGAATTTGCAAACAGATGTAACGACAAGCTGATCGGTATCCGCAGTTATTCAGTGATCACAGACACTTACGCTGGTTTGTATCCGGCTGTGGGTGAAGACGTTTCAGGCCACGGTTCGCATACTGCGTCTACAGCTGCAGGTAACGTGCTGAGAAACGTAGATTATTCGGTTGCTGAACTCAGTCCTGCCAGCGCAGGTAAAATCATTAAAGAAGGTTTATTCCCTGAGATTTCGGGTGTTGCGCCTCATGCCAATATCATTTCTTATCAGGTCTGTTATCCGCTGGAAGGTTGTCCTGGTGAAGCCTTAATTGCTGCTATTGAAGACGCAGTGACTGACGGTGTAGACGCCATTAACTTCTCTATTGGTAATGTGATGAACACTACCTCGCCGTGGGAAGATGCCATCGAGCTGGCCTTTTTAGGTGCGCATCAGGCGGGTATCGCCGTTGCTGCTTCGGCTGGTAATGCCGGAAGTAATGATGGTCAGGAAGTTGGGACTTACATAGATCACGTATCTCCGTGGTTGTTAAACGTTGCGGCCTCTACCACGGGCCGCCGTATTGTAGTGGATACCAAAGCGCAGGACTTTACCGGCGGTGACAACCTGCCGCAGGAAGCCATTGCTGGTGGTGGTATCAATGAGCAAGCGCTGACAGGCGTAGTAGTGCAAGCCGCTAATTTTGGTAATGAGCTGTGCACAGAGCCTTTTGCCCCTGGTACCTTTGACAATTTAACCAATGCAGATGGCGAACCCTATCTGGACGCAGAAGGTAATCCAGCCAATATTATTGTGGCTTGTATGCGTGGTGAAAATGGTCGGGTGGAAAAGTCTGCTCATGTTGCAGCGGGCGGCGCTGAAGGTTTTATTCTATACAATGCAACAGATTGGGGGCAGGAAGGCTCGATCGCTTACACCGACAGCTATGCAGTGCCTGGCATTCATTTATCTAATGCGCAGTGGTGGGGCAGTATGTACAACTGGCTGAGCACTGAAAGCAGCACAGGCCATCAGTTGACTCTATCCGCCACCAGCATAGATCGTACAGTTGATGAAAGTGAAGCCGACAAACTGGCTGATTTTTCGTCTCGTGGTCCTGGCATTGCGAACCCTGAACACTTAGTGCCTTCAGTCACTGCACCTGGTGTGGATATCTATGCGGCCATTAACGACGAAAGCCCTTTTGCAGAACGTTTGGGTTTAAGCCCTGTGACAGGTGAGTTTGGTGTCTACAGCGGCACTTCTATGGCTTCGCCTCATGTTGCCGGTGCTTTAGCTTTATTAACCCAGGCTCATCCAGACTGGACTGTCGCACAAAAGCAATCAGCTTTGCAGTTAACAGCCGAACCTGTGGTCACCTATGCAGTTCATACTGGCACTGCATGGGAAAAAGATATTAAAGCTGAAATTTACCGTGCCGGTACTGGCCGTATTAATGTGGCTTCTGCCATAGATGCGGGCCTGCTGATGGATGAAAGTTATGACAATATGTTGGCGGCAAACCCTGCCAATGGTGGCCTGGTGCACAAACTGAACCTGCCACAAATGGTGAATTTCAGCTGTAAACCAAGCTGTAGTTGGATTCGTACCTTTACTGCCACTAAAGACGGTAGCTGGACTTTATCAGCGGATGAAATCACCAACTGGTCTCCATGGTATCAGGAGCGTTATGTACAACAGGGGGCTAAGCTGGAAATAGTCCCTAATAAATTCAGCTTAAAAGCAGGTGAAACTCAGACTGTGATGGTACGTGCTTCTATTATGAATTCTCAGGACGTGTTGGGGAATTCAGAAGTAGAGCTGCAGTCTCATCTGATGTTTAAAGAAGACAATGGCAATTCGCCGGAGATGCGTTTACCCGTGGTATTTAAATACGACAACGCGGGTTTACCTGAACGTTTGTCTGTTATTGCCCATAGAAATGAAAGCAGCTACGTCGCCAAAAAAGTTCCTGTACCCGCCATGAAAGCAGCTGTAACCCGCACTTTTGTGCCGGTAAAAGCAGAGCGTCATAGTGTGACTTTACCTAAAGATGATGACTTTACTTTTCCATGGCCATTGCAGGAAGGCGACTTGCCAGAAAATCGTCTGGATGAAGCTGCCCATAGTTTCTGGATTGATGTTCCGGCCAACAGCAAACGCCTGATTGTTGAAAATCTGCAAAGAACTGATTCCAGCAATAAAGAAGCGCATAACTTCGGCAATGTGATTGTTTATCTGGGCAAAGACTTCAACAACGATGGCGTCATGGATCTGGATTCAGAAATGATCTGTGTGTCCTGGCATGTTAAATACAACAACTTCTGTAATGTGAACGATCCGGAAGAAGGCAAATACTTCGCTCTTTTATACAACGCCAACGACTGGATGACGCCAGGCACTGATACCTTTGAATACACTTATGCAGTAGTCAGCGATGACGAAGCAACTGATGTTAGCGTCACTATGCCAGCCCAGACTGATGGTAAAGAGCCAGTTGATGTACAGATCAACTGGAACAAGCCTGATATGGAAACCGGTGATCTGTATTACACAGGTTTTGATATAGGTTCTTCTCTTGCTAATGCCGGAAATGTAGGTTTTGTGCCGGTGAAACTAAGTCGTGGTGATGACGATGTGACACTGAAAGCAAAGCAAACCAGTGCCCGTGTTGGTCAGCCGATATCATTCAGCTTCAATGCCTTAGCTAACCAAAGTGGTGCAGACAGGGACTTCACCCTGACGGCTACTATTCCTGCAGGTTTAGAGCTGACTGCGGAAGATGTGCGGGCCAGTGATTCCACTATTGTCACTGAAACCACGCTGGAAAACGGTGTATTAACAGTGAAAGGGACTCAACCTGATACCAGGGATGTAAAACCAGAGTATAAAATCAGCAGCAGTGACGAAGATGAAATGTGCCGTGTGCCTGACTTTGGTCAGAACAACGATCGTTATGTCAATCTGAGCGACTTCTACATCTGGCCGATGTTTGGTGATGATCCATCCATGCTCAGAGAAGGTACTTTAATTCCATACAATGCCATGTTTGGTGATGGCGGCAGCTTTGGTTTATATAACAACGAGTACGCTAATTCGCAGTGGATGTCTGTGCGTGGTAATGGTTTGATCGCCTTCTCAGGCGACCCTATTTACTACCCGGCGCATTACCCATTCCCATACAATGGCTTTCCACATGAAACTATAGGCGCTTTATGGCGTGGCTGGGGTGGATACCCATTTATTCTGGATACTGCAGCAACACCTTTAAGCTGGGATTCGGGTATGACACTGGCCAGCACTCAAAATGGCTGGGGTATTGTGGAGTGGGATGGTATGCGCACTATGCCGTACCTGGGTATGGATGAAAACTGGCAATCTATTTGGGGTGAAAGTGATGACCGCTTTGAATTCCAGGTGATCTTTAACAACAAAACCCGTTTTGGTGAAGGTGAATATGAGTTTTATATGGCCTATAACCAACTGGACTTTGCAGGTGACGGTCGTGGCGCTGTAGGCGTGCAAGGTTATCGTGGTCAGCTGTCAGTCTATGGCCCATTAGAAGGTCATCTGGGTACTCAGTACGCTTATGAAGACTTAGACAGCAAACTGAATGTGGGGAAAGTGCTGTGTTACAACTACGTAGGCCCTGAGTCTTCTCAGTTCCAGGTCACTGTGAATGCCACTGTAGCTCAGGCCGCTATTGGCAGCTCAATGACAGTGACAGCGACCAGCCAGGTTGCAGGTATGGAAGATATCAGTATGAGTCATGAGATCTCTGTTCCAGGTAATCTGACGCTGGGTGTGATCCGCAATGCCACTATTGCTGAAGATACAGAGTTAAAAGCTGTTCAAGTGCTGTACGCTGATGAAAACAATAGTGTGAACAGCATCACAGTCAGCGGTGAGCATTTCACTGCCACTGTAAATGGCCATACTTCAGGTTCAACCATCGATATCAAACCTGATGCTGACTTTAGCGGCACTACCACAGTGACAGTGACAGTGGCTGATGTGGAAGAGCCAAATGACAAAGCCAGTACCAGCTTTGAGCTGACAGTGACTCCGGTAAACGATGCTCCGGTGGCAAAAGTGACCAGCAGTAGTGTGACTGGCACCGCAGGCAGCAACATCACATTAGATGCTTCCGGCAGTACTGATGTGGACGGTGACACTTTAAGTTATAGCTGGACACAAGAATCCGGCAGCACCTTAAACACTACTGCAGATGGCGCCAAACTGACGCTGAACAGTGTTCCGGCAGGCAGCTACAGTTTTGAGGTGATAGTCTCTGATGGTGAGCTGATCAGCGTAGCTGAAGTGACTGTGACAGTACAAAACAATCAGGTGACAACAGAAGTCAAACCTAAATCATCAGGTTCCTTTGGTGGTTGGGGTCTGTTGATGTTGGTGGCTTTTGCTGGTCGCTTGTTCCGTCGTAAAGCAGTTTAAACAGAGCTGGTAGTTCGATTGGCGTGGTCAGGGAAGGGCCGCCAATTTCCTGAGTGAAACAGAGCGCATCAGCGCTCTGTTTTTGTTTTAGGCTGTAAGGCAGCATATTTATTGAATAGTAAGTCGCAAAAATCACGCCTAAAACAATTCTTTGCTTGAGAATGTGGTAAAAGCCCCAATACTGCTTTTATAAAGAGTTTACAGAGATACATCATGACCCAAGCCTTACCTGCATTTAGTCAAATCGAACCCAGCCAAATCAAAGCCCGTGTAGAGCAGTTGATAGCCCTTTGCACTGCGGATATCGAGGCTGTAGTAAAACAGCCAAACCCGGGCTGGCAGTCGCTGATTGTGGCGCTTGAGGAAAATAAGGATGAGCTGGCTAAATTCTGGTCGCCTGTATCGCATTTAAATTCAGTGAAAAACAGCCCAGAACTTCGTGAAGCCTATGAAAGCTGCCTGCCATTGTTATCAGATTTCAGCACTTATGAGGGGCAGCATGAAGGTTTGTATCAGGCTTATTTCAAGCTGTCGTACAGTGCTGAATACGCCACTTTAACTACAGCGCAGCAAAAAGTGATTCAAAATGCCTTACGTGATTTTAAGCTGTCCGGTATTGGTTTGTCGGATGAGAAAAAGCAGCGTTATGGTGAAATTCAAAGCCGTGCTTCTGATTTAGCCTCCAGCTTTTCCAACAATACGCTGGACGCCACTCAAGCCTGGTTTAAACATATTGAAGACGAAAGCCTGCTGTCTGGTTTGCCGGAAGATGCCAAATTAGCAGCGGCAGAAGCAGCGGCACAAAAAGAATTATCCGGCTGGGTTTTTACGCTGGAATTTCCAAGTTATATCGCCATTCTGACCTATGCTGATAACAGCGATTTACGTGCTGAGTCGTATCAGGCTTATTGCACCCGTGCTTCTGATCAAGGCCCAACAGCGGGTCAGTTTGATAACACGGCCATTATTGAAGAAACCTTAGCACTGCGTCACGAACTGGCGCAGCTGCTGGATTTTACTAACGCGGCAGAAGAGTCACTGGCGACTAAAATGGCCGAAAGCCCGGCTCAGGTGCTGGAGTTCTTGGCAGATTTAGCCCGCCGCGCTAAACCTCAGGCGCTGCAGGATCTGGCCGAGCTAAAAGCTTTTGTGAAAGCAGAGTTTGACGTCGCTGAGTTAAATGCCTGGGATGTCACTTATTACTCAGAGAAGTTAAAACAGGCCAAATACTCCATTTCTGACGAAGCTTTGCGGCCTTATTTCCCGGAAACCAAAGTAGTGCCGGGTTTATTCAGCGTGTTAAATAAGCTATTTGGCATTGACGTGAAACAACGAGAAGGTGTCGATGTCTGGCATCCGGATGTCAGCTTCTACGATATTTTTGACGCCAAAGGTGAGCTGCGTGGCAGTTTTTATCTGGATTTATATGCCCGCGAGAAAAAGCGGGGGGGCGCCTGGATGGATGATTGTCAGGGCCGGCGCTGGAAAGCCGATGGCAGCCTGCAACATCCTGTGGCCTATTTAACCTGTAATTTTAATAAACCTGTAGGCGGTAAACCTGCGTTATTTACTCATGACGAAGTAGTAACTTTGTTCCATGAGTTTGGCCATGGTTTACACCATATGCTGACGCAAGTGGATGCATCAGCTGTGGCTGGCATCAGCGGTGTGGCCTGGGATGCAGTCGAATTACCCAGCCAGTTTTTAGAAAACTGGTGCTGGCAGCCAGAAGCTTTGGCGCTTATTTCTGGTCATTACCAAACAGGCGAAGCTTTGCCACAGGATATGCTGGAGAAAATGCTGGCAGCGAAAAACTTCCAGTCGGCCTTGTTTTTAGTGCGTCAGCTGGAGTTCGCTTTGTTTGACTTCCGTTTACATGCTGAATACGACCCTGCTTTGGGTGGGCGTGTACAGCACATTCTGGATGATGTACGCCAGCAGGTGTCAGTGATACTGCCGCCGCGTTTTAACCGCTTCCAGCATGGTTTCAGCCATATTTTTGCCGGTGGTTATGGTGCTGGTTATTACAGCTATTTATGGGCTGAAGTATTGTCCGCGGATGCTTTTGGCCGCTTTGAAGAAGAAGGTATTTTTAATGCTGCTGTGGGTCAGGATTTTCTGCACTGCATTTTAGAAAAGGGCGGCAGTGCAGAACCTATGGAGCTGTTTAAAGCCTTCCGTGGTCGTGAACCATCCAATGCAGCATTATTGCGGCATATGGGCATAACAGCTTAAAAGGCTTATACCTTTATAAAGAGGCGCTATGAAGAAATTTTTTCCTTATGTCCTGTTTGCGGCTATCTGTGTAAGTACAGCCGCTTGTTCAGAATCTGAACCGCCTCAGAGCGTTCAGCCACAAGAGGGTGCTATGGATATAAAAACGCAAATTCAGCAAGAAAGAGAGCAGATCAGGCAACTGATTGGTGATGCCAAAGCTTCAGACCCCTCTCAATGCAGAGTGCTTGCGCTCGGCCATAAAGCCTGTGGCGGGCCTGAAACTTATGTGGCGTATTCGACTGAGCATACAGACGAAGCTGAGCTGTTAAAGCTTGCTGAACACTATAAAAATGCACAACAGACCATGCAAAAGCAGGAAAGAATGTATTCGGACTGCGCTATTGTGCCAGAACCCAAGGTGGGGTGGGTGAATGGCTATTGTGTACTTGGGGCTGACAATGTTTTATAGAGAAAGCTGATGATGTCTTATGCAGAATCTTTTGCGGTTATTTTTCACAGGGCGGCTGAGCGCAAAGGGGGCAAAGCCGCATTGCAGGCTTTGTTATCTAAACCCCGTACTGCGGTTCAGTTAAGCCAACTGACAGATGCTGAATGTTTAAGTGAATTCAGCAAAAAGATTTTTCAGTCCGGTTTTGTCTGGTCTGTGGTTGAAAAAAAGTGGCCGGGGTTTGAAGAGCTCTTTTTTGGTTTTGAACCGGAAAAAATGTTGCTGATGAGCGACGAGATGTTAGCTGCTAAAGCCACAGACCCACGTATTATCCGCAACGCTACCAAGGTATTTGCGATACGCGACAACGCGCTGATGATCCAACAGGTGGCTGATCAATACGGCAGTTTTGGCGCCTTTTTAGCCCAGTGGCCAGGTGAAGACATTATTGGCTTATGGGGCTATCTGAAAAAACAGGGCAGTCGTTTAGGTGGCAATACCGGCGCTTATGCGCTTCGTATGCTGGGCAAAGATACCTTTATTATCAGCCAGGATTTAGAAGCTTATTTGCGTAACTTTGGTGTGGTCGAAGGTGGCTTAACCAGTCAGAAAAACCAAAAGGCCATTCAGCAGCAGTTTAACCTGTGGCAACAAGAATCAGGCTTAAGCCTGCAGGAAATCAGTAAAGTAGTCGCCTTTAGCTTTGGTGATAACCATGTAGGTCTGAAGATGTAGAATTAGGCTCAGCTCGCATTGTTAACTGTTAACAAAGTGAACTGCCCCCTTTTTTAAACAGGGCCAGGGCGGTTACACTAGCTATAGTTTTATCCTTGATCTGAAAAATTAAAGTGACACTATGTCCAGCACTTGTTATTTAATCCAGCCCGATTTCCCCCCTGAACTGGCTGAAAGCCTACAACACCACTTTGGTTTGCAAGCAACAGACTCCCCTCAAGGCTGGTATTTATGCTGGACTGGAGATGCTTTGGTGTTACGCAACACAGAACTTAATAAACAAGGCGATATACTGGTCGACTTCGCCAGTGGTGCAGCTACCTACAGACGTAAGTTTGGTGGCGGCAAAAGTGAAGCCATAGCCAAAGCTGTGGGCCTCACCAAAAAGCCGGGTTTAACTGTAGTAGATGCAACAGCAGGTTTAGGCCGTGATGCCTTAGTGCTGGCCAGCTTAGGCGCTAAAGTCACTTTAGTGGAGCGTCAGCCTGCTGTGGCTGCTTTGTTAGCAGATGGTTTACGTCGTGCAGCCCTTGATCCTGAATTAGCCCATTGGTTGCCTGAACGTATGCAACTGGTTTTTGCGCCATCGCAGCAGGCGTTAACCCAATTACCATCACCGGACGTAGTGTATTTAGACCCAATGTTTCCGGCCCGTGAAAAGTCGGCTTTGGTAAAAAAGGAAATGCAGGCCTTTCATCAGGTGGTAGGTACTGATGACGACGCAGATGCATTGTTTCCTTTGGCCTGGCAACTGGCCAGCAAAAGAGTAGTGGTAAAGCGGCCTGGTTATGCGGAGTTTTTAGCAGGACAAAAACCCAGCATGCAAATCGAAGGCAAAAACAACAGATTTGATGTCTATGTGAAGGCTGCGCTGGACTAATACCTATATGTTTTGATACTGCGGCATATCTTGGGGGGCGCTTAGCATGAGTGAATACAGCAAGGGACTGATTGTGGGGACGCTGGCGGCGTCACTGGTCACAGCGCTGATAACGACATACCTCTTTATGCATTTTTTGCGCGCAGCAGTGATACAGGAAGCCGCAGGCATAATTCTGATGTCTAACATCGCTACCCAAGCAACCAGCTTAGATAAAGTTAGATATATGCAATTATGGAAAGCGGGCTGCGCTATTGAACATGTTGAATTTATGGAATCGGCTCTGTTTAGCTTGATCAGTGATAAAGAGGACGTAAACCGACTGAAGTCTGAGTTGCGTGGGGCTCCTCAGCTCTGTAACCAATACCCGATCGATAAAGAAAACAAACTATGAGTTTATTGGGTGCTTTGTTTTTCGTGAAGCTGACCCAATACTATAAAAGCTCGCGGTTAGAAATGAATGTGGTGCCTGAAGTGAATCAGCTTCAGAGGTATTTAAAACAACAAGGCAAGAGTTTAAGGATAAATTTATGATCAAAATTGGCGATACCTTACCTGATGTGACCTTTGCGCGTTTAACCGACAATGGTCCTGTGAACCTGACTACGGCTGAAGTCTTTAAAGGCGAAAAAGTGGTGTTATTTGCTGTGCCTGGCGCTTTCACGCCCACCTGTAGTGCAGCTCATTTGCCGGGCTTTATTGAACTGGCGCAGCAATTTTTTGATAAAGGCGTGGATCGTATTATCTGTACTTCGGTTAATGATGCTTATGTGATGGATGCCTGGAGCAAAGCTCATAACGCCACCGATATCGTATTTTTAGCAGACGGCGCCGCTAAATTTGCCAAAGCTGTTGGCCTGGATGCTGATACCGGTGATTTTGGTGGTGTGCGTTCAAAACGCTATGCAATGATCGTGGACAACTGCGTAGTCAAAGCGCTAAATGTCGACGAACCTAAACAGTTTGAAGTCAGTAAAGCTGAAGTGATGGTAGAGCTGGTTTAAGCCAGCTCTTTAGTCGGCCAGTGAAATACTTTTTGGTAAGGTTACATAGGCCATCACAGCACTATCGCGGATGCTTGAATCTTGCTCATAATGCTTAGTGCGATAGGCCTGGCAATATTCAACCGCGTCACCTTGCTGGTGCAAAAAGTCATTGTGTTTCACCTTAGCTAAAGCCTCTTGCCAGCGATTGGCAGCTTTTGGTGGTGGCGCAGGCAGTGTTAATAAAATGCGTTCTGAGGCTGAAAACTGACTTTTTGTAGCGATTGCCAGCATGTTGTCCGTGGCTTCTCCGAGCCAGCAAGTGCCACTTTTAGAGATGTAAAGTAAAGGCATATAAGGCGCAAGGGCAGGGCAGATATCATTGCGATAGACTTCCACTTCCCAGTAAGTGCGGGCTACGGATATAAACTGCTCAAAACTGGTGACTTCAGCAAAACCAGAGGTTGCTAAAGGTAATACCTCAATGCGTGGCTTATTTGGATTGACTGTGTCATTGGATACATCCAGATACCAGTCCCCAACAGACATAGCGTTTTGAAAATAGACGCCCCGCAAAGCGCCCCATATTTTTTTCAGGCTCTCCCCTTTGGCCAACTGGTCGCGGATTAATACTAGTCCGGGTTCTGTTGCTTGCGGAAGTTGTTGTTGCAGCTGCACAAATACGGCATCTCGTATTTCTTTACAGCGGCCCAGCGGGTAAATCTTAGTGCCCAGATAGGGATAACGTGGAACCAGCTCTAAATCGACCTGCAGACGTAAACGGGCCAAATCTGCCACTACGGCGTTGATCTGCTCGTTATCCCATTGCATGTTTTCATTTTGTATAGGGTTCATATTCTGCTAAGCACCTGATTTTTTAATAAAGCGCCATAGATATAACACAATACAGCACTAGTTTGACTATGTTTCAAAGCCAACAAATTGACAGCTCAGATCGATCATTGCAAATACAAGGTACCATTTGCTTTGATGATAGCTAACCACTGCTGTGACAAAGCTTGGGCTTGTTCAATCTGCTCTGGGGTCAGTTCAGAATGACGACGTTGCACAAACCATGAGTATCTGCTCTGCAATTCATTGTCATCCGTCAGTTCCAGGATCAGATGGTTTAAGGCGTAGGATTTAGCCCTACCATGCTCGCCATAGTTTTGTGAGTGGTGCATAGTTGACAGTGTGATCAGTGCTCTGATGCTGCCGTGCTGGGATGCGGACTCCAATAATGAGAGCTGCAGCTGAATAAATTCCTCCCGCTTTTGGATATAAGCCGCTCGTTCCAGATCTGTTGCATCAGCCAATTGCATAAACAGCTCTGGCGTGACTGTGGCCATCTCTTCCTGAGCATAGACATAACCAGCTTTGGCCGCAGTTTCTAAATAAAGGTAAAACTCATCGCGTTGCTGCTGATTTATTCCGGCACAAAACTCATAGCGTTCTTTGATGTCAGCTATGGCAACACCATTGTCTTTATACTGATAGGCTTGTTGCAAACGAGCTTCTAAGTCGGTTTCATCCAGTGGTGCCATGCCACAAAACCTCAGGTTCATTGCAAGACTATAGGCGGCCTGCAGATCGCCTTTGTCTGCCCGGTTTTTCAGTCTTGTTAGCTGAGTTTGCAAAGGCTGGTCCAGTTTCCAGTCTGTTCGTTCAATAACGACCATCTGTTCAGCTGGTTCTGGCGCTGCCGGACTGGAGTTGGGTTGGGTGACCCCTTCCTTCTCAACGGCTAAGGGAATAGGGTTTTGCTCTTGAATGTCAGAGCTGTACTGAAGCTGAGTTTGAGGCTGAGTACTGCTGTTGTTCGTGCCTATAAAAAACAGGCCGCATAGGAGTAACAGCACTAAGGAGAAAGCTAAGAGTTTTTGCATTACATTCCTTGTACAACTTCAGACCCGGAACCTTAGTTCAGCACCAACTCCAGGGCCGCTTTTATCGAAGGCCAGACTTCATCTGCGCTGGCCTGGTCTTCTGCTGTCAGTGTTTGGCCTGATAACACCAACACTTTACGGCCAACACCAGCAGCTTGTGCTGCCTGCATATCGGCTTTTTTATCACCTAACATCAGGCTTTGGCCTGGATCAATCTGATACTTGTTTATGGCTTGCAGCAACATGCCTGGAGCTGGTTTACGACAATCACAGTCGGTTTGATACGGTGGCTTGGCATTAACCGGATGATGAGGGCAAAAAAACACATCAGTCAGAGTAACACCGTGCGACTCAAACTGAGCTTTCATCCAGTCGGTTAAAACATGGAACTGCTGCTCGTTGTAGTAGCCGCGGCCTATCCCTGATTGGTTAGTCACTACTATCAATAGATAACCTTGTTGCTGTAAATGACGACAAGCCTCAAATACACCCTCAATAAACTCAAATTGTTCTGGGCTGCTGACATAACCGTGATCGACATTGATCACACCGTCTCTGTCCAGAAAGGCGGCTTTTTGCATAGTTTTCATAACTGCTGACTCATAGTTGCTGTTCTGTCACTACTTTATCGAACATGGCAGTCACAGCCTCTACAGATATTTTTTGCATAATGTCGCTGCCTTTGACGCGGGCGCCCCATTTCAGCTCTGCTGCCGTTTTACCCAGCTGTTCCAGTAAAGACTGGTGATAGACCTCAACCACATACTGACGGAACAAATAAGGCCCGGTGCGATCCGGATTACTGTGGCCATACAAACCAATGACCGGAGTGCCAACTGCCACCGCCATATGAGTAGGGCCAGTATCTGGCGCCAGCACTAAACTTGCGTGTTTCAATAAAGCCAGCAGCTGTTTTAAATTGGTTTTGCCTGTCAGATCTGTGATGGGATGCTGTGCTGATGCCAAAATGGCCTGACTTAAAGTACGTTCCAGCTCTGTCGGGCCACCAGATAAGATCACTGCAAAGCCTTTGGACTGCGCATAATCGGCCAAGGCTGCGTAACGCTCAGGCAACCAGTTGCGCTCCGCTTTAGAAGCGGCAGGGCTGATAATCAACACTCTGGAGTTGCCGATAGCAGCTAACTGCTGTTTGGCCCATAACTCATCGGCTTCAGGAATAGGCAGTTGCCATGTTGGAGTTTTTCCAAGTTCTTGCTCTGATACACCAATAGCTTTAGCAAACTGACGAAAGCCATCCAGCACATGGCTACGTGGCGCTGGCTCTATGCGGTGACGCATAAAAAGCGCATGTAACTCTTTGGCGGTGTGCCAGTCAAAACCAATTTTTTTGCGGGCCTTGATACATAAAGAGGCAACATTAGCGCGAAAGGCCACCTGCATATGCAGCAGCACATCAAAATAGTCGTTTTTTAAATCCTGCTTTAGCTGGCTATAAGCCGCTCTGCCAAGCTTTTTATCAAAAACCACAAAACGTACACCAGGCAAAGCTTCCAGCAAGCGGGCTTCCACTTTGCCGATAATCCAGGTGATCTGCGCTTGTGGATGCTGGCGCTGAATAGATTGCACCACAGAGACTGCGTTGCAGACATCACCTATAGCGGATAAACGCAGAATACAAATAGATGTTATGGGCTGCGACAAATCAGTTATTTCCCTGCAAGTCCTGGATTTTACGTATCACTTTGCTGGTGGAGCGGCCATCAACAAAAGTCAGCACTTGTACTTCACCACCATGAGCTATCACGACGTCTGCGCCCACTATGGTTTCAATGCTGTAGTCGCCGCCTTTGACCAATACATCAGGCAAAATAGTGCTGATAAGCTGGAATGGCGTATCGTTTTCGGCAACGTCATCGCCAAAAGGCACCACCCAGTCAACACTGGCCAAACTTGCCAGCACTGTGGCGCGATCTTCCAACGTATTGATAGGGCGCTGTTCGCCTTTTAAGCGGCGCACTGAAGCATCTGAATTCAAACCTACGACTAAACGGTCGCCCAAAGCCTTAGCCTGAGCTAAATAACGCACATGACCTGCATGTAAAATATCAAAGCAGCCGTTGGTAAAGACAATACGTTCGCCGTTTTGACGGGCAAACTGGATATGCTGCAGTACTTTGTTAAAAGGCGTCTGGTAAAAATCGCCCTGACGGAATAAATCTTTATTCAGCTTGGCGGCCAGCTCTTCCGGTGAAACAGTTGCAGCTCCTACTTTGCCTACCACTATGCCAGCCGCTAAGTTGGCAAGTTGAGTGGCATCATGCAGCGACATACCTGCACTTAACATCACAGCTAAAGTGGCGATCACTGTATCGCCAGCACCAGTCACATCACTTACTTCCAGCACCTGAGCCGGGAAGTGGAAATGTTCGGTTGGGGTGATCAGGCTCATGCCTTGTTCGCTGCGGGTTAATAAAATCGAGGCTAAACCTGCTTTTTGCATCAGCTCACGGGCTGAGCTGAGCATTTCATCCACAGAAGCTGTTTTGCCGCCCGCTGTTTTAAATTCGCCTAAATTCGGTGTAATCACATCAGCGCCAGCGTATACCGACAAGTCGGCTTGCTTAGGGTCAACCAATACAGTTTTACCGGCCGCTTTGGCCAATTTGATCATGGAAGAAATTTGCTGCAACGAGCCTTTGTTGTAATCACTGAATACAATCACATCGTAGTTCTGATACACAGCGGCAAAACGTTCTGCCAGCAGGGCTGCATCTTCCGCGCTGAACATTTCTTCCTGATCCAGCCGCACTATTTGTTGCTGGCGCGACACCACCCGCATTTTGGCGATAGTAGGTTTATCATTTTGGCTAAACAATTCTGAATGAATTTGTTCACCGGCCAGCAATTGCTGTAAAGACTCGCCTGCACTGTCGTTACCAATAATACCTAATAAGCCTGCTTTGCCATCCAGATGAGCAATATTACGCGCCACGTTGGCAGCTCCACCTGCTTTGTCTTCTATTTTGCTGATTTTCACTACAGGCACAGGGGCTTCAGGCGATATACGCTGCGAGTCGCCATTAAAATAGCGGTCCAGCATCACATCACCAACCACCAATACAGAAGCAGAAGACAAGTTTTGCAGCAGGCTCAGATTAATCATTAGTTGTTTCCCGTAATAGCCAGATCAAGGGCTTCACAGAGCCAGTGACCAATAAACATATGCACTTCCTGAATACGGGCGGTTTCATCGTTTTTGACAATAATAGGCAGTGTGGCAATGTCTTTCACTAAACCGCCGTCGCGGCCAGTCAGGGCTACAGTAAAAGCGCCTAATTCATTGGCGGCTTTTAAAGCTAAATTGATATTTGGGCTTTTGCCTGAAGTCGTCAGGCCAATCACCACGTCTTGTGGCCGCACTAAACCTAACACCTGACGCTCAAAAACGCTGTCAAAATGGTAGTCGTTGGCGTGGGCTGTCAGAATAGAAGTGTCTGTGGTTAAGGCAATAGAAGCCAAAGGGCCACGTTCTGCTTTATAACGTACCATAAACTCGGCGGCTAAATGCTGGCTGTCGGCAGCGCTGCCGCCGTTACCCATCCAGACCACTTTGCCACCTTGTTGTAAGCAGTGTTGCACTGCCTCTAACAGCTGCATGGCTTCATCATGGTAGGCTTCCACTGTGGCAAAAGCGTCACGGTGACGTTTTAAACTATCTAAAAAACTTTGTTTTAAATTGGCTTTTAAATCTGACATAGGAGGCTCTGCCTGGCTGCATGAATAAAGGCATTTTAACGGATCTGCTTTATTGCAAAAGAACTTTTTCTTGCTTCGGCTTAAAAGTAAGACTGATTATGCTTATCAGCCTATACCTCTGGCTGGGCCGTCATTTTTTGTCTCAATGCTGATCCGCTCAATGGACGATACAATTCAGTAAAAGTAGTGCTGAGATAAGGAGAAGCTCATCCATGATGAACTTCACCTCTGTCACGCGCTCTTAGCTCTCACCTTTCATTTTTGTCTGACACTCTGTTTTAGCAATTTAGCAGGCCATATGCTTTAGTGCATGCTGAATATAAGCGTTCGCTGCATAGCTGGCCTGGAACTTTTCATACATGGGCCATTGCTCTACATCCACTTTGGGTTTGGTTTTCAGCAAAAGTTTTATTTTTTGCGCAAAGCTATCAATATCAGCCATAGGCACAAGCCAATCTTCGTGGAAATTATGTAATATTTCTGCAGGACCATGAGGGCAGTCAGTCGACAATACCGGGGTTCCGCACAGTAGTGCTTCTACCAGTACATTAGACAAACCTTCATAATCAGATGACAGCAGCAATAATTCGGCGTGGCGCATCCAGACAAATGGATTTTGTGTAAAGCCGGCAACTACCACTTTATGTTCTAAGCCATAGCTTTTAATCAGTTTTCTTAACTTGGTTGAATCTTTGGTCAGCAATACCAGTTGGGTTTCAACACCTGACCTTTTGTAGGCATCAAACAATCTGTCAATGCGTTTCTGAGCGCTTACTCTGCCTATATGCAATAAATAAGGCGAAGAAGGAAGTGCTGGCTCAGTGGCCTGAGCCATATTTAAAATAGCCTGCGTATCGAAGGGGTTATAAATAGTGGTCACGCTGGCAGCCTGTAGCCATTCGATATCACCCTGTAACTCTGACCCCACGCCTGCAGACACAGTCACCAGATGTTGTTGATGCATCACAGCTTTACGTCTTTTTAAGCGCTGATAGCCAAAGAAGCCACGTTGCCTGGCGTTGCTTAGTTCGGCTTTACAGGACGCATGCACTACATAGTGTCTTTTTATTTCGCACTGAAGGCCAGCCACTACACTGTGACTGACATCGAGGTGGCTATAAATAGCTGTCACAGCGCCACCTTGCTCAATTTTGCGGATCAGCTCCAGCAGCTCCTGTCTGACTTTACCGACGCGATACCAGCTGTCCAGGTTTTTATTGGTCCCAAATGGTAATACATAACAGTTGGTCAGGTGACTGATGTCATAGTCGCTTCGGCGACTCAGAGACACAATGTAAGACTCAGCATTGGGTTCATTGTTAATCGCCTCATGTAAGCGCAAAACTACTGCTTCAGCTCCGCCCCCATTAAATGAGTCGATAATATGAATAATACGAACTGCATGTTCCGACTGCTGTACTTCCGTTGCATTCATTTTTTTGACTCCAGCACCGATTTAAAATAATCCATGACGTAGGTTAAACCTGGTGTGACATCAAGTTGATGTTTCAGAGGATGTTCCAGGGCTATTTTCGCTTGAGCCACTATGCTCGCTTGTTCAAGACTGGCCTGGTAAATGGCTTTTTGTTCAAGGCATTTGGCGATACGTGGAGGTTGATCTTTTGCTACAGGCACTGCGACAAGGTTTTTACGCAGCACTATGGCCTGGCCCATCATGTCGCCACCGCCACACACCACCAGTCTGGCATGTTGTATCAATGTCATCAGCTGCTCGTTTGGCAAACTTTTAACCAGCAGCATATTTTCAGTTGCAGTCAGGCTGCCCTGATAATTAGCTCCGGTGACAACAATATGCTGCAGATCCTTGTTATTAAGTTCCTTTGCCGCCTGATAAAACACTTCAATCGCAGGTACACCTTTATGGCTATGACCACCGCCGCCCGCTGCCCAAAGCACAAAATCATGACCATTTAACCGGGCAAACTCCGCAGGTAAATCAGGTGCAGGGGGCGTAAACACAGGGCCTATAAATTGTGGAGCTTTGCCATTGCAGAGTTTGAGTTTAAGTTTTTCCAGCCAGGTTAAATCGCCATCGACAAATTTGAACTGGGTGATCCAGTGAGCGTCCAGAAAAGGCAGGCGGCCAAAAGAAAAACCACGTTTGCGTTTCTTTTTGTGTTGGCTGATAAACACCACTTTGCTGCCACAGGCTTTTGCATGCCTGACCTGAGAAGCCCGGCCTGAACAATCAAAAATTGTGACATCAGGCTTATATTCAGAGACCAACTGATTCACAGCACTGATTTCTTTAGTGGGTGAATTATTCAGCAGGAAATGTGGAAAAGGACAGCTGGACGCATAGGGGGCATCTTTGTTCAGAATAAAACTGATGTCTGATTCTGGCCATTGCCTTTTGATGGCCTGAGCAATAATAAGTGAGCGCATATACTCACCTATACCCTGGGCTGAAGATACGGGGATAAACAAAACTTTCAATGAATTAGCCATCTTAAATTAAGCACTGTTTTGAGGCGCTGAGTTTAACAAATTGCGGTATAACAAGCTATTCTGCGATAATACAGCGCATTTTGCCGCTGGAACACGGGACATCGATGGTAAACCGCTGGATTTATAGTGTATTGCTTGTGCTGTGTTGGCCTCTGGTTATTTTTTATCTGTTGCTGCGCTCGCGCAAAGACCCGGCTTATCGTCAGCGTTTTGCTGAACGTTTTGCCTTGACGCTGCCTGCTGCTTCGGCCAAAGACGGCATAGTGCTGCATACCGTATCAGTGGGGGAGTTTAACGCCGCCAAACCTTTGATTAAGCAGCTGTTAGTGCACTACCCGCAACTGACTCTAACTATCACCTGCACCACACCCACAGCTTCAGCAGCTATTGTCAAACTGGTGGCCGAACAGCGTGAATTGGGCCGCAAGCTTCAGCATTGTTATCTGCCTTTTGATTACCCGGTGCTGATGCGCCGTTGGCTGAGTTTTATGCAGCCACAATTGCTGCTGATTTTAGAAACTGAGCTGTGGCCCAATTTAATAGCAAACTGCAAAGCTTTGGCTATTCCCACTTTAATAGTAAATGCCCGTTTGTCGGCGCGCTCAGCTAAAGGTTACCGGCGTTTTAGCGCTTTAACTCAACCTATGTTGAAAAACATCAGCCAGATTCTGACTTTGGATAAACACAGCGCCCGGCGTTTTTCCGCTTTAGGCGCACCCAATGTGCAGGTGGCAGGCAACTTAAAGTTTGAACTGGATGTGCCAAAAAGCAGCACCCAGTTGGCTATGAGTTTAAAACCTTTGCTGCAGGGCCGTATGGTTTGGGTGGCAGGCAGTACTCATGCCGGTGAAGATGAAGTGCTTATTCAGGCTTATCAGCAGTTAAAAACACAATTCCCGCAGTTAATGCTGGTGCTGGTCCCCCGGCATCCTGAGCGTTTTGATGCGGTCGCAGAGCTGTTGCAGCAACAGCAACTGAAGTTTGTCCGCAGAAGCGTGAATGGTTTGCCTGATGCAAACACTGAAGTCTGGCTCGGCGACTCGATGGGCGAATTATTAAGCTGGTATCAGCTGGCCGATTTTGTGTTTATTGGTGGTAGCCTGATCAACAGGGGAGGCCATAATCCACTTGAAGCTATGGCCTTTGGCAAAGCGGTGTTATCCGGCCCTTCTGTGTTTAATTTCCAGCAGGTCTTTCAACTGCTGCAACAGCAGCAGGCGTATTTTCAGGTGGCCGATGTTGAAACTCTGGTTGGCACAGTCACTCAACTTATTCAGCAGCCCGAACTGGCCATTCAGACCGGCGAAAAGGGCTTAAAGCTGTATCAGCAGCAGCAAGGTGCTGTGGCCCGCATCATGGCGCAGGTAAACAATTTATTGCCTATGGCTGAAATAAAAAAAATAAATAATGACAAAGCTTTAGCATGGTTTGACCCGCACTTTTATCCGAACTTTGAAATGGCTTATTTTCAGAGCGAATTCTGGCAAAAGCAGTCCTTAGTCACGGGCCAATCAAAAGGCCGTAATACCGTTTGGTTTATCCGGCATCAGGACGGCCAGCAAGCAGTGTTGCGGCATTATTATCGCGGGGGTGTGGTTGGTAAATTCAACAAAGACAAGTTTTGGCCAGAGCCTGCAGCCCAAAGCCGGGCTATGGCAGAATTCAGTTTGCTCTGGCAAATGCGGGTATGGGGTTTGCCTGTGCCACGGCCTTGTGCCGCTTTGTATCAAAAGCATAGTTTTGGCTTTGGTTTTTATATGTATAGCGCCGATATTCTGATTGAGCGTATTCAGGGCGCAACCGACCTTGCTCACCTGCTGCAACAACGGCCTTTTACTTCGACTGAGTGGCAACAACTCGGCGCTTTAATAGCGTCTTTTCATCAGCATCAGGTGTATCACTCCGACTTAAACTGCCACAATATTTTGCTCGATGATCAGGGCCAGTTCTGGCTGATTGATTTTGATAAATGCGCTATTCGCACAGCAGCCGATTTTCCGGATCAAAGCTGGAAACAACAGAACTTGCAGCGTTTATTGCGCTCTTTAAATAAAGAAAAACAGCAGTTGCCGGTTTTCCACTGGCAAAACGACCAATTTTCCGCGCTTGAACTGGGTTATCAGCAAGCGGGCCTTACACATACCATACAGAGTACAAATTAATGCAGCAGTGGGACGTCATAGTTATAGGTGCAGGCGCAGCAGGTTTATTCAGCGCTATTGAAGCTGCCAAAAGAGGCCGTAAAACGCTGGTGCTGGATAACGGCAAACGTATAGGCCGCAAAATTCTGATGTCGGGTGGTGGTCGCTGCAACTTCACCAATATTTACGCCAGCCCGGCTAATTTTTTATCGCAAAACCCGCATTTTTGTAAGTCGGCCTTAAGCCGTTATACCCAATGGGATTTTATCGCTCTGGTGCAGCAATACGGCATTGCCTATCATGAAAAAACACTGGGTCAGCTGTTTTGTGACGACAGTGCCAAAGATATTGTCGATATGCTGCAACAAGAATGCGACAAGGCTGGTGTGTCTATTGCGCTGCAACAGGATATTCAAAACGTCAGTTTTGCCAATGGCGTCTATACAGTCACTACGCCTCAGCTTAGCCGCAGTTGTCAGAGCCTGGTGGTGGCTAGTGGCGGTTTAAGCCTGCCAAATTTGGGTGCTACAGCTTATGGTTTTCAGCTGGCTGAACAGTTTGGTTTAAATGTATTGCCAGTGCGCGCAGCTTTAGTACCACTAACCTGGCAACCGGCCGATAAAGCGGTATTTGAAGAAATCAGTGGTGTGTCTTTGCCTGTTACGGCAGAAGCCAACGACGTGGTATTTCCGGAAGATATGCTGTTTACCCACAGGGGTTTAAGTGGCCCTGCTATTCTGCAAATTTCCAGCTTCTGGCAACCGGGTGACGAGCTGATTATCAACTTATCGCCGCAGCAGGATTTAAATGAATTCCTGCTGGAACAACAGCAAAAACACCCTGAGCAGGAATTAAAAACTATTCTTTCGCGCCTGCTGCCCAAACGTTTAGTCGAAAAACTGCTGGAGCTGAATGTATTTCAAAATCAGGCGATTAAAGCGCTGCACGCCAAATCCATCCAGCGCCTGGCCGACAGCCTGACCCATTATGTGTTTAAACCCAACGGCACCGAAGGCTACCGCACAGCTGAAGTTACTTTAGGTGGCGTCGACACCAACGAGTTATCGTCCAAAACCATGGAAGCCAAAAAACAACCCGGCCTGTATTTTGTCGGCGAAGTAGTAGACGTCACAGGTTGGTTAGGAGGCTACAATTTCCAATGGGCCTGGGCTTCTGGTTGGGTGGCAGGGCAGTATTGTTAAATGATTTGTTGCTTTAATCATTACATAGTGGATAAAACTCGTTTGAAATTATAAAGTCTGTACACTAAACCGAAGATTTTTATACTTTCATTTGAAGCTGAGTGTCAGTCTCTCACGGAGATAATTTATGCTGAAGTCCCCTGTTACTATTGAAGGCCTGAAAGGGGTCGGCAAAGTAGAACTAGAGCTGCAACAGGAACAGCAGGTTTATGTACTTATTGGCATAAATGGTGTGGGAAAAACTAAGACACTGGAAGCGCTGTTTCAAACATTGTTTTTTAATAATAAAACAGTTGTTCAACTATCTTCTGCCAATAAGAATGAGAATGTTTTGTGGCAGAAGCACTGGGTTTTCAGCTCGTTGACAAGTGAGCAGAATCGTTTCACTTCTGGTTCGATGATGGTAACTCATTCCCTCAAGCAACAACCGTTGGTTCATACTTACCCTGTGGTGTTTTTGGCCTCCCAAAATAGAGGTTTTATCCAACACCAAAGCAGCTCAGCAGCCAGCATTGGTACTTTCGATCAGCGTCGCTCCAGTTATCTGGAACAACAAATCGCAGGTATAAAAGATAACTTCACCAGCTTAAATATGAATATCGGTATTGAAGACTGGTTTGTCACTATAGCTCAGTCTTCCCACCCCTATTTAAAGCAGGAAGATAATCGGAATATCGAAATTAAAGTACTGCTGGAACTGTTGCATAAAATTGATAACAGAATAGACCCTGAGTATCTGCAAATTAGCGGTGATAACAGAGTCTTCCTGAAAATTGATCAGCAAGCTAAAGAGTTGTCCCATTTAAGCACTGGTTTTGCTTCCATTTTGAAAATGCTGCAGGCCATTATTTCTGGTTATGGCTATTTCACCAATGAAACCCGTTTACCACAAGTGAAAGGCATAGTGCTGATTGATGAAATAGAAAGCCACCTGCATTTGTCATGGCAAGCGAAAATTATTCCGCTACTAAAGCAGTTATTTCCCAATACGACTTTTTACATCACAACACATTCTCCTATTGTGTTATCTCAGCTAAATGCCGGGGAAGCTTACCGGCTGCAGCGTGAGGAAGATGGAGTAGTAAGAACCAAGTCTATTGTTTCACCAGCGACAGCTTCTCTGATTGATGTTCTAAAAGATGCCTTTGATATTGATATCAACCGTATAAAGCTGGATGGCACTTCGCCTGAGTCTCAGAACGACGCTAAACAGCAGCTGCTAAAACTGATTAAAGGTAAAGGAAGCGAGTAAGCATGATTAATGTATTGCTGGACGCTAATCTACTTATTGCTGCATTGGATGACAGTGGCACAACTTCAAAACAATTGCGTCAAAGTGCTGCTACTACATTGGCAACCTTTCTGGAAAACCCTGACATCAAGCTAGTTATTACCCCTCTTATCAGATATGAGGTTTTGCGTGGCGTGAGTTGGAATGACGCTGAGCGTTATAACAGCTTGAAGCTGGTATTGGATAATCTTACAGAGATTGATGTAGACCGTAATGTATCTGAACTGGCTGCTAATTTATTCAGGTTCGACCGATCAGTTAATGCAAAAGACAAGAAGAATGTGGAAAAACGTAAGTTTGATGTTTTCCATTTAGCCTGTGCCAAATGTTATGGACTTGATTTAGCGTCACAAGATACGGATATAGCGTCCTTGCAAAGCTTATTCGACAGCTATCAACAAGCTGGCGGTCTTGTTTGATTTGAACATTTAGCAAGTATCCCCCATCTTTTACCGCTTCCTTGTCTCGGCGTAATTTTTAGTTCATCCGATAAAGTCCGCCTCCACAGATCGGATCAATAGCTGTTTGACCTCCCTTTCGTTTCAGGGCAGTGTAAAGGCGAGATAATTCAGCAGAAGGGAGTAGGGATGTTCAAATTAAAGTTAGGATTAGTGGCCGGAATAGCTATGACTTGCCTGAGTACTATGGCGGCAGAGGCGGATCAGCCGTCGCAAATTATTCAGCAATCTGAAGCGAAAGCCGAAAAAGGCGATGGTTATGTATTTTATAGCTATTTTGCCAAGCCGACTTTTGGCACCCAGGACGCACTGACTGGTGTGGCTGTGATTGAGCCTGGCAAAGAAATCCACCCGCCTCATATTCATGCCGAAGAAGAGTACCTGATGGTGATTGAAGGCGAAGGGGTCTGGTCGCTGAAAGACAAAGAAATTCCGGCTAAAGCGGGCGATATTTTATATGCGGCTCCATGGGACTCGCATGGTATTCGCAATACAGGCAAAGTGCCACTGAAGTTTGTCGTGATGAAATGGCATAGTAAAGGTGTGCCAGTTCCTGCCGATCCTGCTGCAGTAAAGCCATAAAGAGAAAACAAAGCCGATCATTCAGATCGGCTTTGGCGGTAAGGTTATTAACTTTCTGACACTGTTAATTTATCTACTACCTTCACCACATCCCTGGTGTTTTTAGCTTTGGCGACGGCCAGATCTTTTTCAGCATCTGAATCCACCACACCGCTGAGTGTTACCACGCTGTTTTCAACATCTACATTAATGCTGGTGCCACTGGTTTCAGGCTCAAACAGCAGGCTGGTTTTTACCACTGTCGCTATTTTGGCATCTTTCAATGCACTGGTCTGTTTTGGATCCGCATTGGTTTTGCCGTCTTTTTTCACCATCAGCTTGTTTTCTACTGAGGTAACGCCGTCCAGCCCTTCTACCAGCTCTGCAGCTAAGGCTTTATCTACATCGCTTTTAACTTCACCCGTTAAAGTGACAACTCCGTTTTTCACATGAGTGTCGATAGTAAAAGAATTCAGGTTGCCGTTTAACAGCAGAGTGGTTTCAGCTTTGCCGTCGATCCAGGCGTCTTTTGCTGTATCTTTCCAGTCATTGGCCGCCATGGCCGAAACTGAAGCAAGAGTTAAAGTGATCATCACTGCTAATGTTGTGCGTTTCATTATGTCGCTCCTTTTGTTCGTGAGACAGAATAGACATTGCCAGTTTGATGCCATAATTTAAGTTATTGATTTATATTGAGTATATTTTACGGTTCATCTGATGTTAATTTTATGTTTGTAATTTTGGCTGACTGTTCGGTAAAAGTTTCATACTCTGTCGGCAGAGTTTCACTTTGTGCCAGCTGATCGGCCGCTATTTGCAGGCTAGCGGTAAAATGCAACAAGCTTTTATGATGCTGGGGTAAATCGCCATTTCTGATCAGTGTTTTTTGCAGCTGCAGTTGAGTAGCCAGTTGCTGCTGTATCGCAGGCACTGAGGTCTGGTTGGGTGGATTGTTATACCAGCAGCTAAGCTCGGATAAAGCGCTACCTTCAGCAGTACTACTGTCGACCGGTGGAAACAAATATAAAATTTGCTGATGCAGTTCTGCCAGCGCTGAAAACTGTCGGCGCAGGTTACCTGGTCCTGCAGTCTCAGCAGTATGTTGGTAAAAAATTTTGGCCCGGGTAAATAGACGGCTTAAAGCCGCTAATAGTTCTGTCTGCTGCGCTGTTGGGCTTGTGTGTAACAAAGGTTCTGTCATTAGTTTGGTACTCCATGGCAAATAAAAACCATGCAGATTCATAGTCAATTCATGTACCAGAATGTAAGTTGATGATGTATAGATATTTTTGATTTTTTCTATCCGGGAAGCTGAGTGCAGATCGGTAAGTTTTACTCAGGACCCCTGTTAAATTTACAGTCTTAGAGCGTGTTGACGTTTCGAGATTAAATTTTGTTCGTTCTGGCGCCGCTTTGAGCGCGAAAGGAGGAGCGAAGTTTAGTTATTCTAAATGAGCGACGAGTGACAAAGCTCAGGGCGCCGCCAGACGAACCCGAAGGGCAGCGCCTGGCTGGCCTTTCTGCTGCGTTAGCACTCGTTTATGTAGAATAACTACACTGCACTCGTGCTGCCTTGCATAAAAACCGGCCAGACTGCTGCAAAAATAACCCTGAAACGTCAACACGCTCTCAACTACGGAAAGTATGTATGAGCCAGCCTTTATTGTTCCTGCATGTGCAGGACCCAGAGTTAACTACTCAACTATTGCAGTCCGACATTGTCCGGCGTTTTGTCATTTGTAAAAGCCAGCCAGATGAATGCTGGGTCGAACAGATGCTCAGGCAGTCCTGCGATCTGGCTCTCATTGAAATGGACAATCCTGCACCTGCTCAATACGAGTTGTTGCAACAGAGTCATGTATTGTCAGAAATCGACTTCATTCTGATCAGCAAAGGAATACCGGATTTAGCGCTGGATCAACTGATGCGCTGTGGTGCTGGTTATCACTTCCGCCAGCCGCTGGATATGAACTCTGTGTTGGATGCAGTGCAGGATTGTTACCGACAGTTGTCCACTGTGGTGGTGAAGCGTAAGGTTCAAACCAGTGATCTGGACCAGTTTGGTTTATTGGTGGGCTCTTCAGCAGCTATGCTCCGGCTCTACAAAACGGTGCGTAAAGTGGCCGTCACTGAAGCCAATGTTTTTATTATTGGCGAAAGCGGTGCAGGTAAAGAGCTGGTGGCCAATACAGTGCATTTAGCCAGTCACAGAGCTGATAAGCCTTTTGTTGCCATTAATTGTGGTGCTTTGAGTTCGGAACTGATCGACAGTGAGTTGTTTGGTCATGTCAAAGGTTCCTTTACCGGCGCTTTACGTGATCATCAGGGCGTATTTGCTCAGGCGGAACAAGGCACTTTGTTTTTGGATGAAGTCACAGAAATGCCGCTTGAGCAGCAGGTGAAATTACTGCGGGTGCTGGAAAGTGGTGAATATCGCCCAGTTGGCAGTAACAAAGTGTGTATGGCCAATGTCCGGGTGATAGCTGCCACTAACCGTGATCCGCTGCAGGCTGTTGCTGATGGCATTTTGCGGGAGGATTTGTACTTCAGGTTATCGCAGTTTCCGGTGAAAGTGCCGCCACTGCGTGAGCGGGAAGCCGATATTACCGGTCTGGCTCAGCATTTTCTGGCCTATTGCAATGCCAGAGAAAAACAGCAAAAACAGCTGTCTGATGCAGCTTTATCCCTGGTAGCACAGCATAAATGGCCAGGTAATGTACGTGAGCTAAAACATGCTGTTGAGCGGGCTTTTATAATGGCAGATAAACTGATCGAGCCACACCACTTGCTGTTGGAGGTCGCTACTTCGGTGGAAGCTGTGGCAGATATTCCCGCCGATATGCCGTTGGACGAGCTGGAAAAAGCCGCAATTTTTGCAGCACTGGAGCGAAACTGTGGTAATAAAACGGACACAGCGCAACAGCTGGGTATCAGTGTAAAAACCCTTTATAACAAACTGGAAAAATATCAGCAGGAAAGTTAATCGACTGGATAGCGCCTGATAAAGGCGGGGAAAACCCCGCCTCATTTATTTAGCAATCTTTGTCTTTGGCGTCGGCTTTTTCTCTGGCCGCTTCACAGAGCTCTTTGGCTTTCTCTGCTGTTTTGTCTGCAGCCTCTTCCAAAGCATCTGCTGTTTTATCAGCTGCTTCTTCCAGTTTATCTTTAGCTTGTTCAGCTGTTTTCTCAGCCTGAGCTTTGAGTTCTTCCATTCTGTCTTCGGCTTTATCTGCATCACTTTCACTACAAGCAACCACTGAAGTCGCAAGCACTACAGCAAATAACAGCTTAACCAATGAAGTTTGAATTTTCATTCCATTCTCCTTCTGCCCATTCCGGCGTTTTACAATTTAGGGGTTTTGCCGCGTAAGGCGTTGGCTAACAGCGAAATCACCAGCAACACAATAAAAATCAGAAAAATGACTTTTGCTATACCTGTTGCCGCACCTGCTATGCCGCCAAAACCCAGGATCCCGGCCACCATGGCCACAATAAGAAAAGTTAAAGCCCAGCCTAACATAATTACTCCCTGGTACTTAAGTACCGTATCAAAAGTGCTTCAGCACTTGGTTGAACGTACTTTTTCACTAAGCCAGCATTATGCCAAGGTCAAAATTTATACTCTAAGTTATTGTTATCGCTTAGTTTATACTTGAACCCTGAACACAGGCTGTCTGGATTTTAAGGGCTTCAGAGGTAAAATTTACAGGTAGATTAGTAACAGTTGCAGGCTTTAGAAGCTAAAGCCTGCAACTGTTACAGCTTAATCCATGGCATAATCCTGCTTATAAAAGCCTGGAGCTGAGTGAACAATGGCGAAAAAATTAAGTGTGGTGCAACAAAAACAACAAGCCAATGTGCTGAAGTCGCTGGAAACAGTAGAGCAAGCTGCGGCAGCTTTGTATGCAGATTTTGTCGGTTGCTGGTTTAGTATGGAGTTTGAAAACTTTCCGGGGTCTTTACTGGTGCGTTGTCAGTTTAATTCCGAACCCGCTCTTGCTGCTGCGCTGGAACAAAAGCTGGATCTGTATTTTCAAAAACAAATCCATAAGCAGCTATTTAAATGCGGAATTTTAGTGAAAGACATCAAAAGGCATGTGGTGTTAACTACTTTGTCGGCAGATGACTAATAAGCTGTCTCAACTTAATAATTTGAGCTTTTGTGCTTGCATCCAAAACAGGTTTATCGAAAGTTGGATTGTAACTGCCAGGAAAAACAGGTTCTCCGGATAGATGAGGGCGTAACGTTGCTTTACATTGTGTTGAAGTAAAATTAGCTGGAACCTTTTGGTTTAACACTTCAAGTAACATACCCTCAAGGCAAAGTGGTGTGGATAAAATCAATTCAATGCCAGATTTTCTGGCTAAATCCCATGTTGTCGAATAGGTATATCGCTATCCATCAGTATGAAGCTTCGGTCATAATCAGCATGCAAATATTTGCGCTGAGTGGCTTTAATGATGTCGTTGGGCGAGCCTCCATCGGCTGAATGGATCGTCAGATGTTGGCCATTATTCCGGTCATCATAAAGCGACTTCATATGTTTAATAAATGCTTTATCTTGTTGTCCTTCTCCAACTATGAGTAGCGTGGCTTGTTGAGCTTTTCGTTTTATTTTTGCCATCAGTCCCTCACAGATCAGGTACAGCGTTCAAGGCACCTGCCATATATTTTGCGTATAAGTTATCGTCAGCTCTGAGCCCGGCAACTTCGTCGAGACGCCACGATTCACTTTTTTGCTGGTCTTTTTGCACTAAATAGACCTGATGTTTCTTTAACAGATTAAGTACTTCCGGCGTGTGGCAAGTAAAAATTAGCTGTGCCTGATGCGGATTGCTATGTTCAAATTTAAACAGGTCCATCAGGTGTGGTAACAAATGAGGATGAAGATCGTTGTCTAATTCGTCGATGATTGCTATACCACCTTGTTCAAGTACCGGCAGAATTCTGCTTAATAAGACAAAGGCTGATTGAGTGCCGCTGGATTCTTCAAAAAAAGGTAACTCGAACGAGGTTTCCCCTAAAAGGTGAATGCCGCTGGGAATATACAGAGTACTTATCTCTCCTGAGTTATTTCGGGCTTCTGCTTCACTGATCCTGACAGAAGCCATACCTAAATCCAACTCACAAATAATTTGCTGCATATGTTGATTTAAGGTCGAGTTTTGATAAAACAGCTCAGCACTGTCAAACAGGTCACTTTGGTTAAAATTACGGCGACCCAACACGTTCAGATTAAAAATCATCTTGTGGAAGTAGTTCACAAAATCTGCAGCTTCCGGTACATCGTAGTTATAGGCTGCAGAAAGCAATGAAGCATTGCTTCGGATCGCTTTTGCCTGTGCGGATGCAAAGCTGAAACCCTGCTGCTTTATATCAAAACCTGATCCATCAGCTTTCAGGTCACGACTAAAAATATAGCTAAATAAATGACTGGTTTTTTTGTGCAGAGATTCGTGCACGATCTTATTCGTGTTAATTACCAGCCGGTAACGAAACTCTTCATTGCCCAGCAAAAATTGCAATTCAAATTCACTGTTTTTAGCGCTAAACAGTGCATGTGGTTGAAAAGGAATAGGATCCTCTGGTTTATTTCCCAAAAAGGAGTGACAGACAAACCAGCTAAGAAAGGCTAGTGGTTTAATCAGCTGAGTTTTTCCTGAACCGTTTGCTCCCACTACAGCTGTAACTTTATTCAGGCGACGGCCATTCTCCAGCTTTAGGTCATAGTTGGATAAGGCTGGCTTTTTACCAATTTCAAATGAAATATTCGTTTCCTGAGCAAAGCTGTAAAAATTTGAAAACCGCAGACTGATAATCATAGTGGCCAGTAATGAACGTAATTTTGTTGATTGTTGATTATTATGCAGGCTTGTTCAAGCGTCTGAAGAGTTTTTTATTAATAATTTGTCTAATTGTTATGGTATTTAGCCACAGAAGCGCTGTGTGGTGAAATGCCTGCTTTGGCTGCCTGCCAAATTGAGGTAGCATAAACGCCATTTGGTTTTAAAAAATTTGGCGTATGACGGCTGATTTTGTTTTTCCTGTCTCTGCAGAGCAGTTACAACTCTGGTTTCACCCTGCTACCTTTCACAAGGCGCGGGCTTATTTTCTGGCCGGAAAAGTGGTGCAGCTGGATTACGAAGCTGACTTTTCGCAAATTCGTAGTCAGGTGTGGGGCGATGGCTTTAGTCCTTTTAAACAGCTGATTTCGATATCAGAGCGGGATGGTCAGGTGCAACTGACAGATTCCTGCACCTGCTCTGAAGGTAACAGATGCAAACATGTGCTGGCGGCCTTGTTAAAGCTGAAACATCAGTTGGATCAGCTGCAACAAAAGTCAGTGCAGCAGCCAGTGCGTCAGTTAAACCAATGGTTTAGCGAAGCCGAACAATACAATCCGCCAGTTGCAGCCAATACCCCCGAAGATACAGTCCTGTATGAACTGCGCCCCAGTAGCTTAGGTTTACAGCTGCTACCCAAACGAGTGAAGCAAGCCAAAAATGGCAGTTACAGCAAAGGTAAAATCATTGCCCAGAGTGAGCTTTCCGGGCAAGTGAGGCCCTTATGGCTGGCCGAAGATGATTACAGATTATTGCAGCAGTTTTTTGCTTTTGATTTACGCCGTCAGGCCTTGCTGGAAGATCAGTGGGGTTATCAGCTGCTATTAAAAATGCTGGAAACAGGCCGTTGTGTGCTGGACGAAGAACGCCGCGAACTATTTTGGGCTGATCAACTGCCGCTGCAATTACGCTGGTTAAAAAGCAAAGCCGGCTGGCAGTTGTTGCAACTGATGCCTAAAGATCGTGAACTGGAACTGGTGTATACCGATCCGCCTTGTTACCTCGACTTAGTCAATAATCAGTTGGGTTTGCTCGAAAGCGACATTACAGGCCGTGAGCTAAAGCTGTTAATGCGCATGCCACCTGTACCAGCCACCGTATTGCCGGACAGCATGAAACGGCTGCAGCAAATTTTCCCCAAGCTCAATTTACCTATGCCGGACGACAGTGCAGTACAAAAAATTGAAAGTAAGCCAGTACCTGTATTACAGCTGAAGTTACTGACGCAAAAAAACAAAGTCAGCAAAGCTGTGGCTGTATTACAAATGGCGTATGGTCCGCATGTATTGCCATTGGATTTACAGCAATCCCAAACCCAGTTGCAACTGGATAACCAGACGGTGTTTATCCGCCGTGACCGTGACAGTGAAATTAAAGCACTGGAAACTGTATCTCAGTATGGTTTACGTTCTGTGCCAGTTGAGCAATCCGCTACACCTTATTTCGATTGCGGTGAAGGGCCGGAAAATCCGCTGTTATGGCAGCCGTTATTGCAAGCCATCCCCGAACTAAAGCAGCAAGAATGGCGCATTGAACAGGACAAAGCCTTTAATCAGGCGGTGATCCACGCCAAAGCTTATCTGGAAGTGACAGACAAAAACACTGGTGGTTTTGGTTTAACAATACAGGTCGAAATTGATGGCCAGCAAATTCCGCTGCTGCCTTTAATCACTCAGTGGTTACGTAGTTTTGGTTTGCCAGCGGCTGATGAAACCTTGTGGCTGACTTTACCTAAAGGCAAATTGCCTTTGCCTGTCAGTCTTATTCAGCCTTTGATCGACACCATAGTTGAACTGTTAAACCTGAAAAAAACACCCAGCGAAATAGAATTGCCGGATTACAAAGCCGCCTTATTGCCAGGCCCAGGTGCTGAAGAAATCCGTTATTTAAATGCCGGACGTTTGCAGCAGTTAGTCACTCAGTTGCATCATTTTGATGGCATTGAAGATGTAGCAGCGCCGCTCAGTTTAAAAGCCCAGCTGCGGCCTTATCAGCAGCAGGGGTTAAGCTGGCTCTGTTTTCTGCGCCGTTTTGGTTTAGGTGGCATTCTGGCTGACGATATGGGCCTGGGTAAAACTGTGCAAACCCTGGCGTTTTTGCTGCATCAGCAAGAGTTGGGTGTACTGAAACATCCTGCGTTAATTGTTTGCCCTACCAGTTTGCTGGGCAACTGGGCACAGGAAGCCGCTCGTTTTGCACCTTCGCTCAGAGTCCTTACTTTATACGGCCCTAAGCGTCAGGCGCTGTTTGACGAGCTGGAAAAATACGACTTAATAGTCACCAGTTATCCGCTGCTGGTACGGGATTTAGCTTATTACCAAACCCATCATTTTAGCCTGATGGCGTTGGACGAAGCCCAGCATATTAAAAATGCCGGCTCGCAATCGGCGCAAAGTGCACGCCTGGTGAAAGCCGACTTTAAACTGGCCTTAACAGGCACGCCGCTGGAAAACCATTTGGGTGAACTCAAAGCCTTATTTGATTTTGTCTTGCCTGGCTTATTAGGCACAGAAGCACGGTTTGCGCAGGTTTTCCGCAAGCCGATTGAAAAATCGGCCGATGCGGAACGGGCTCATGCGCTGCGTCAGCGGATAGCGCCTTTTATGTTACGCCGCACTAAAAAGCAGGTGGCGACAGAATTACCGGATAAAACCGAAATCCTGCAGCTGCTGGATATGGAGTCGGATCAGCGTAACTTTTATGAAAGTATCCGCTTAATTATGGAAACCAAAGTGCGGGAACTGTTTTTGCGTAAAGGGGTGGCGGCCAGTCATATTGAATATCTGGACGCGCTGCTAAAACTACGTCAGGCCTGCTGTGATACGCGTTTGGTGCCGATAGAACAGGCTCAGATGGTGCAGAATAATGCCAAGTTGCAGTGGCTGCGTGATACCTTGCCTGAGATGATTGAAGAAGGTCGTAAGGTGCTGATCTTCAGTCAATTTTCCAGCATGCTAAACCTGATAGAGCAGGAATTGCAGTATATGGATATCAGCTACAGCAAGCTGACAGGCCAGACGAAAAAACGCCAGGAACAAATAGACGAGTTCCAAAACGGCGACAATTCTGTATTTTTAATCAGCTTAAAGGCAGGTGGCACAGGATTAAACCTGACAACTGCTGATACAGTGATCCACTACGATCCATGGTGGAATCCGGCGGCAGAAAATCAGGCGACAGACCGCGCTTACCGTATAGGCCAGGATAAGCAGGTATTTGTCTATAAGCTGATTATCAGCAAAACTGTGGAAGAAAAAGTACAGCAGTTACAGCAGTTTAAACAAGGGTTGGCCGATCAGATTTTCAGTCTGGGCCAAAGCCATATCTGGCAAGGCGAAGCGCAGGATTTATTAGCGTTGTTCAGCGAGTAGGTCACAGCAGGGAAGGGAAAAATTTATGAAAATCAAAAACGTATTATTTTCCCTGTGGTGTTGCGTCAGTTCTGCAGTTCTGGCTGCTGAACCTTATGATCGCATAGCGCCTTTAGTAGAAAAAGCCATAGCTGATAAGCAATTACCTGGCGCTGTGGTCTTAGTGGGGCGGGGCGAACAGGTTTTGTATCGCAAGGCTTTTGGTTTTAAAACCTATTCACCAGCAGCTCCTGTGATTACGCCAGATACAGTCTTTGATTTAGCCTCTTTAACCAAGCCTGTAGTAACCACAACCTTAATTATGCAGTTAGTGGAGCAGGGCGAGTTGCGCTTAACAGACCCTGTTGGCAACTACCTGAAACAGCTCAATGATGTTGAAGTGAAAAAAATCACTATGCTGCAATTGCTGACTCATAGTTCAGGGTTAGCTGATGGTTTTGACAGGCGTGAATTCTGGCAAGGCAAAGCCGGATTAGATACTGCGCTTGCAAAGCTGAAGTTAAAAACCAAACCGGAACAGCAGTTTGTGTATTCAGATATAGGCTTTATTTTATTGGGGTTGGTGGTTGAGCAGATCACAAAACAGCCTTTGGATCTGTTAGCAGAGCAACGCATTTTTCAGCCATTAAAGATGAAAGACAGCCGCTACTTACCCCTGGATAAGCCTTTGCAAGATGTCGCTTATATACAACGTATAGCCCCCACCGAAAACCTGCAAGGGGACGCGGATTATCAAAAGCTATTGCCGAACTACGCCCAAGCTTATTTACATGCTGTGGTGCACGATCCAACAGCCTTGCGTTTAGGCGGAGTTGCAGGGCATGCCGGGGTTTTTGGCACAGCAGGCGATTTAGCCTTATTTGCCCAAATGTTGTTAAATGGCGGCGAGCTAAAAGGCCAAAGCGTATTATCACCTCTGGCGGTGCAACGTTTACTCACTCCGGCAGTTATTGGCAACCAAAGCCGGGCTTTAGGCTGGGATATGCAAACAGGCTACTCGGCACCCAAAGGTGATTTGTTACCACCAGGCTCTTTTGGTCACACAGGTTTTACCGGCACCAGTATCTGGATAGATCCGGCCAGCCGCACCTACATCATTTTATTATCAAATCGTGTTCACCCCAACCGCGACACTTCCATCACCGACCTGCGCGCTAAACTGGCGAATATAGTGGCTTCAGGTATCGAGCTCGCCAAAACGGCTGACTAGAAAGCAGCGTTACGCAGTTAATAGTTGCTAAGTATTAGTTTTCAGGCTATTCCATAAAGTACCTTTTTATTGATAAGTGTAAAGCAATGCTTTACACTTTGGCGAGGCTGAAGGAATAGCTTATGGCTATTAAGAGTTTTAGTCACAAGGGGCTGAAGAACCTGTTTTACAAAGGCGACAGTAGTGGTGTGCAGCCCATACATGCAGCCAAACTTGAAATAATGCTGGATACCATCCATGCATCACATCAGCCAAAAGATTTGCGAGCTATTTTTGGCAGTAAGTTTGCGGAAAAGCTTGGAGCGGGCGCTGGTGTTTTTTCAATTGAAGTGAATGGCAACTGGCGGATTACCTTTGAAATTGAAGATGATGGCGCCGTATTACTCGATTACAGCGACTATCATGGTAAACAGATCAAGGCCAAAAAGTAGCGATAGCAGCCTTGGAATTAAACCGGAGTTTAGTATGGAAAAAATGACCAGGTGTCCTACCCATCCCGGAGTTGTTTTCCGGGTCACTATTTTAGAAGAACATGGCATATCCGTCACTAAAGCAGCCAAAGCTCTGGGGTTGTCCCGTACAACTATGAGTAACTTCTGTAACGGTCATACTCCCTGCACGCCAGAAATAGCGCAACGTATCGCATTGTCTATAGAGAGCAATGTGGCTGTGTGGATCAATCTGCAAGCGAACTACGATGCATGGTTTGCCGAGAACCGCGAAAAACCTCATGTCGAGAAGTTGCTCATTACAGCAGCCTGATCATTTCACCAAACTCAAAAAATAATTCGAGTAATCACTTTAAACACCAGAGCAATTTAAACTTATAATTCCACTGGTCTGGCCGCCGCTTTGGCCTGAAGTTTTAGCTATTTGTTAACAATTGGCGCAGCTCAAAATTCAAACATAATAGTAAAATTTTGCTGCTTAATCTGCGCCGTTGGACGCAAATGTGCCATTGCATCGTCATTTAGCTGTTCTATCTTGTACTGGGATTTGTAACTTGGCATCACGGAAATGATGCAAATAAAACAATAAATTTACACAGACAAGAGCAAGGACAAACGAATGAAACTATTAAAAATGACGGCAGCCACATTGGCTCTGCTGAGTTTACCGCTTTCTGCTGCTTTGAATGGTCATCCTGTGGTGTTAGTGCATGGTTTTCAGCCTGGTAATTTGGCTGATAAGCCTGTAGGTACTGATGTGACCAGCAACGGTGCTGACTACTGGGCTGGTTTTTGGTTAAGCCGTGCTGATGCGCGTATCGACTGGCCATCACAGGAACGCATCACCGGAAAAATTGCCACCAATTATGTCTGGCCAAAACTGCAGCAATTATCCCGCGCAGGCACCTGCAGCAATGGTTGTATTTTTGTCAGCCACTCTACCGGCGATTTAGTCACCCGTTATATCATCGACAATCAGGCTTTATGGCTGCAAAACGCGGGCTTACAACCTTTAAATATTATCGCCAGTTTTGACTTTGCCGGCGCTGGTGGTGGTGTTGAACTGGCTGATTTAGCAGTGAATGTGGCCGGAGGCGGCAGCTGGACAGACGCAGCTTTACGCGCTGCTTTATCTTTATGGTTAGGCCAAATGCCATCACCTTCCAATATAGGTGTGTTGAACGATTTACGCGTCAATACAGCGCGACAACTGGCGAGTTTCCCCAGCAGTCGTGTGCCACGTTTACGTTTTGCGGGCGCGGGTTCTGACTTTTTAAATGCCACAGGACCATTTTTACCTGGTACTGACGATGGTGTAGTCGCCAGTCATTCCAGTTGTGGTGCATCTGCTGTCGGCTCTTTTGACAGCTGCAGTGCCAATGTGGCTTTTGATGGCAAACTGGCCAGCCAAAGCAGTGGTGTTAAAGGCTTTATGCCGTACCACTACCCCATGCTGATGGGCAATGACTACAGCCACAGTGGTCTGATTGAGGACAGCCGCGATGGTGAAGTGACTGCAGCCAATGCCAGAGCCAATTACTTAAACAACGAAGCTTTGCAGTTCCAGACTTATCAGCAAAAACGCGGTTGGTGGGTATTTGCCTCGAACTATTTATTGGTGACAGGTTCAGATCGTCAGAGCATGTCGTCTTTAGTCAGTCAGGCTGCTGATTAATGCCAAAAAAAGTCTTGGTTATGATGCTGCTGGTGCTGATGGCATTGGCAGCTTTTTGGTTTTGGCCCAAAGCTGAAACTGCTGTGGCTGTGGTGGATAAGCCTCAGCTTGAAGCTATTGCCGAACCCCAGACCAAAGCCGATGTTCAAACTGCTATACCAGTGCAGATGGATCAGTATCAGCAGGAAGAATTGCAGCAAAGTTTTAGTCTGTTGTCGCAGGCCTATGCGGCTGAACTAAGTTATCCACCTTACTCCAGGCCTTTGTCGGCTGCAGATCATCAACTGCTCAACCCCAATCACTTTGACACAGTGGCTTTGCCGCTGGAAGGGGGTGCCAGCGCTAGTCTGGTGTTGCCAAAATACCGCTTTAGCTACCCTGAAGCTGTGGTTTTTACTTTGGTGATGGATGGGTTGTCGCCACAACATGCCAGAGCTGAATTACGTGAACAACAAAGCGGAAAAGTGCTGGCGCAAGCCGATTTAACAGCCACACCAGACTCGACTGAATGGCCGCATCAGTTTGATGCCAGTGAAAACTGGGACGGTGCTATGGAGCTGGTGGTGTTATTTGAAGCTCAAGGCAAAACCCAACAACTGCAAACAGGGCTGGACTACAGTTTTCCTGTGGCCACTATCACCGGCATTGGTAGTAGCAGTTCACGTGGCGCTGATTTAGTGATCCCAGTAAATCTGGATGTGAAAAAAGCCGGTATGTATCGCTTAAGAGCCAATTTATTTACCGAAAGCAAACAGCCTTTGGCTGTGCTGACGGCAGAGGGGAAACTGACCGAAGGTTCTGCAACTTTGGATCTAAAAGCATTTAAACAGGTATTGCAGCAACAAGGTGGTCCTTATTGGCTCGGCACTTTTGTGCTGGAACTACGCTCCGCCATGCCAGGTGAATCCAACAGATATGGCGACAGCAAAGAACCAGGTTTTACCGTGGAAGCCATCAACTTCGGCCAACTCAGCGACGAGCCTTTTGTGTTAAGTGATGAAGAAAAGCAGCGGTTGCAGTTTTTACAGCAGTTGGCTGGAGGGAAGTGACTTAGGTTTAGATTATTCTTTGACTGCCTGAGCTGCAATGTTATTTGTAATAGAAATTAGATATTTGAGTTATTGTCTGCAGCTAAAGAAAGCTTTGCTGTTTTTGGGACCGAAGATTTGAGCTTCTGGGCTTTTTAGATAAGCAGGGTTAATTGTTACGGAGATTATCGATGAACGGGAATGAAGTTTTACTCATCGGGATCGCGATCGTATTTCTGCCAGTCCTTATTATTTTATTCTTCATAATGCCAAATGACAGTAACTGCAATTCTTGTCGAAGCCAGTTATCGATGTATAGACAGCATACTTACCATTGGAAAATCGATGGTAAGGAAAAAGAGATTTGCAAGAAATGCTATAACCGCAAAGCTAAACCAAAGATGCCGAGAATGCCCAGAATAAGATCTTAATTCTGAGTTGAAGTGGGGTGTACACAAGGAAGGCTAAGTTATATGGAGTTAATCAATGATTGACGAGAAAAAGTTCAAAGAGTTTGCTCAAGAACATCAGCCCCATTTAATCGATTGCATAACCCACCTCAGGTCTATTAGCAAAACGATAGAAATCTATGAGTATCACAAAGCTGAAGCATACATTCGCATAAAAAACTTGGAGCCAACAAATACACAACAAAAGTTAATGCTTGTTTTTGAACTTGACGCCTCTTATTTGGGTAGGTTGTCAATACAGGCTCATGTTCAATCAGCGATTCACAATTCAAGAGCCTTGTATGATCTTTTTGCTCAATTGCTAAACAAGGTTCGAGTATGTAAAATTTTCTGTGTAAGTGGCTGTTTATCATAGTGATACACGATCACCGTACATGATGATGAACTGATTCATCGCCGGTTTCCAG
>NZ_JAVDWR010000023.1:0-50547 GCF_031457405.1 Rheinheimera soli
GATCCAGTAATTGGTCTGTAATTGGCATTCTTTATCCCTTCCAAGGAGTTAGGTAGAATGCCACTTACACAGATTTTTTTACACTCTCAATTTTTTGAGTTTTTTTGTAGTGATTTTGTGCGTTTTTTAAAGCTTGTCCTATCTATGCAGTGGATCTACTGCTAACTTTTTATCAGTATTTTCATATTCCTCTATTCAATCCAATCCATACCCTGTTGATTTTAACCTGTTGTGGTCCACTATGGAGAGTGTCACCAATGCGTAAGAACCTACCTGTTACCGAAAAAGAACGTACTTTTCCCAAAGAGCAACAGCTTATTTCCTCTACAGATATCAAAGGCACCATTTTGCATTGTAACGATGCTTTTGCTTCGATCAGCGGCTTTAGCAAAGAAGAATTAGTGGGTAAACCTCATAATATTGTCAGGCACCCTGATATGCCTGAAGCCGCATTTCAAACCATGTGGGGCTATTTACAGCAAGGCAAACCCTGGATGGGACTGGTAAAAAACCGCTGTAAAAATGGAGATTATTATTGGGTCAATGCTTACGTCACTCCTGTTACAGAACATGGTCGGGTCGTAGGTTATGAATCGGTACGTACTGTGCCAAGCAGGGCTCAGGTGGCTCATGCAGAGCAGTTGTATAAAGCTATTAATGCCGGGAAAAATACTGCAAAAGCAGCTTCAGATGTAGCCGCTGATTTACGTTGGGCACTGCTGCCCTTGTTGGCCGTACTTGTCTCATTGCTGTTATGGTGGGCTTTGGGCCCGGTAGCTGCTGCCATTGCTTTTGTTGTCACTGCGTTATTAAGTTATAGCCTGGGTGTCTATCGTTTAAAACAATCCTTGTCGGGGCTGGTTGATTTATTGCCCACAGCTTTTACCGACCCTTTGGCTGTGGCCTCCTATGCAAAACATCAGGGCAGGTTAGGACAGCTGGAAGTGGCTCTGTTGGCAGAGTCTGCTCATTTAAATACTGTATTAACCCGGATTGAAGATGCGTCGACAAAAGTGGCTGTGCAGTCTGATCAGGTACGAAGTTTATCTGTCGATGCTGCTGACAGTATTCGAAAGCAGCAGATGCAAACAGAGCAAGTAGCGACTGCGATGAATCAAATGACCACTACTATTGCTGAAGTTTCATGTCATGTGCAGGACACGGCCAGTAAAGCCGACGACGCCGACGCTTTAGCCCGTTCTGGATCAACTGTGGCGGCACAGACCCGTGGAGCCATGCAACAGTTACAAAAAACAGTCAATGATATCAGTCAGTCAGTGGCAGATTTGGCTGAGCAAACCAACAAAATTGTGGGTGCTGCACAAATTATTGAGCAGATCGCAGAGCAAACTAACTTGCTGGCATTAAACGCTGCTATTGAAGCTGCACGGGCTGGTGAACAAGGCCGGGGTTTTGCCGTGGTCGCTGATGAAGTGCGGCTGCTGGCGTCTCGTACTACCGCATCAACCAAAGAGATTTATGACATTATTCAGCAGCTGTCGACCAAAGCCAAAGCTTCAGTGCTGGTCGCTGAAAATGGTCGCAAAGATGCTGAGCTTGGAGTGACTCAGGTCGCTCAGACTGAGAAGGTGCTGGAAGGTATTAGTGTGGCGGTCAGCAGTATTGCCGCTATGGCGGGACAAATGGCGGCCGCTGTAGAAGAGCAGGCTCATGTGGCTGAAGATATTAACCGGCAAATTGTCAGTATCTCGGATCTTGCCGCTACCTCACTAAGTCAGGGTACGGCTGTCAGCAAAAGTGGTAAAGATTTACAAAACACCTCTGAGCAATTGCATGAGCTGGTGGAGCGTTTCCGCAAAGTTTAACTTGTAGGACCAACAACTAAAGCCGGGGAACCGGCTTTAGTCTTCAAATACCGAAATGGCCTGCAACTGCTTAAAATCTGTCATACCAGACAACACCTTTAAAATGCCATCCTGCACTAAAGTACGCATCCCATCACCTATAGCCTGCTGCTGAATTTGCTCTATGCTGGCTTTGTGATAAATCAGCTGGCGAACCTTAGAAGTGATAGGCAACAGCTCATGCACACCAACCCTGCCTTTATAGCCTGTTTGTTCACAGGCTGGACAGCCTTTGGCTCTGTAGAGTGTCAGCGGAGTTTTTAGCTCCAGTTCAGGTGCAAAAGCCAAACCATAATGCCGCTGTAGATAATCCAGTTCAATTTGCCCGGGTTGATAAGCTTCTTTGCATTTGCCACATAAAGTGCGGACCAGCCGCTGCGCCAGAATACCAATACAGGCATCTGCAAAGTTGATAGGATCTATACCAATATCAATCAGACGGGTTATGGTTTCAGGGGCTGAGTTCGTATGTAGTGTGGATAATACTAAGTGTCCGGTCAGCGAAGCTTCGATACCAGCATGAGCCGTTTCTTTGTCACGCATTTCACCTATTAAAATAATATCAGGGTCTGCCCTTAAAAAAGCCCGTAGTGCGACAGCAAAAGTTAAACCCGACTTATTATTCATTTGTACTTGCTGCAAACCTGGCTGGGTGATTTCCACCGGATCTTCAGCAGTCCATATTTTTTTATCTGTGGTATTCAGCCGGCCTAAGATGGCATGCAAAGTCGTGGTTTTGCCTGAACCTGTGGGGCCGACGACCAGTAACACGCCATGAGGGTGTTTAATCATTTGCGACATCATCTGATAGTTACGGGGACTCAGTTGCAGCTTGTCAAAGGGCAAAGCTTCACCACTGGCTAAAATCCGCATCACCACGCCTTCACCAAATACTGTCGGCAAAGTCGCAACCCTCACTTCGATAACTTTACTGGCCAGCTTCACGCTGAATTTCCCGTCCTGTGGCAGGCGTTTTTCGGCTATATCCAGTCTGGCCATAATTTTGATCCGGGATACTACTGGCGGCATAAAAGCTGGCGGGATTTGGATCAGTTCACGGCACTCACCATCTACCCGCAAACGTACCCGGCAGGAGCTTTTCCCTTTGCCGGATTCAATATGAATATCTGAAGCATTCAGACGCTGAGCGTCCATGAGCACCCTGTTCACCAGCTTAACCACCACAGGGGTTTCTTCAGAAATACCTTCGTCTTCCTGTTGCAGAGTCTCCAGCGTCAGGTCGTCATCGGCTTCATTTAATAAATCGCCCAGTTCAGTTAAGTTATCTTCTTGCTGACCTTTGATGTAATGGTCAATATCATCAGGCAAGGCCACATAGATATCGTAGCTCAGTAAGCCTGTGGCTCGTTCCACTTCCATCAGGGTGTCGGCATGGTTGGGGTTCGTCAGCACTATCACCACTTTGCCTGTTTGATCTTCGAGGATCACCAGATGGTTTTTCAATAGATAAGAGCGGTTCAGTTTGGCGTTTAGTGCATGTAGCTGATATTTTTCCGGTTCAAAACCAATAAAACTAACCTGATAAAAAGCCTCCAGTGATAAACCCAGTTGCTCTTTACTGACTTTATAATCCGAGAGGATTTTATTTACTTGGGTGGCAAAATCCTGTGTCGGCAGGTTTAATTGCTGCAACTGACTGGCGGAAATTAAATTGCGATGCTGCAAATAATCAAAAGGCCCACGGGTGGCGCCTAATTCATAGCGGAATTTCTGCCCCAGTAATTGCGCCAGCTGAGTGGCTTTATCAGAGTCTTCCTGACTGAAAGCTGCAGAATTTTTGGCATTGATCAGTTGGATCACCCCTAACAACACATTTTGTTCGGTAATAGGCACGGCAAGCACAGATTTAGTGCGAAAACCGGATTTCTGGTCAAACTGCCGGGCAAAATTCAGCTTAGGATGGATCTGTTGCAGTTCCTGCTCATCATAAGCGTCTTTGATTAGCACTGATTTTTTACTTAAAGCAACAAAACCTGCGATAGATTGTGGGCCTATAGGCACCCGTATTTCCGTCAGTTCTGAGCCGGTTTTAAAGCGCGAATAAATATCCTGACTGTGATAACTGCGCTGATAAATGGTGATACGTTCAGCCGAAAAAAGCTGCAGTATTTGTGCTTCCAGCTCTGGAAAGACATCCAGAAAACGCTCTGAGTTATGGATGGACTGGAACAGCTCTAACAACTTCTGATAAAACGCCATAAAACCCCTGCACCAGACTGTAGCTTGCCAAAGAAAGGAAAATTTTTACTATGTTCAGTCTAGCATAGGGGATTTTTTTTGCCCTGAGGCGCTGTAGCTAAGTGTTTGATCCTAGAGTGTGATTTAAATAGTTTTCGCCTGGCAAATGGCGGGTTGTGAAATGGCAAAACTAAGCAACTGGTAGCCTTGCTCAGACTGCTTTAACTGATAAACCACGCCGTAGTCCTGCTCGCCGATTTGCGGCGGCGTTAACTGGCTCAGCAGATGAATAAGTTCTGGCGTGGTATTGCTATGGCCTACTACCAGTACCGGGCTGTTTTGTTGTTGGATGGCTTTGGCAAGGGCTGCTAAATCCCGCGCGTCATACGCTTTGACTGAGGCTGTTGGCTGGTTAAGCCGTATTTGCTCTGCTGTTTGTTGGGTTCTTTGATAACCACTGTGGTAAATGCTGGTCAAAGTTGCAGGGATCAGTACAGCCATAGCTTGAGCCTGGGCCAGACCACAAGCACTTAACTCCGGGTCTTTATTCGCAGATTTCACTTTTTCGGCATGGCGCACCAGATAAATTTCAGCGGGCGCTGCCTGCAGCCTGAACACAAAACTGCTTAATACTGTGACTGCAGCTACAGCTATTACTTTTTTCATCACGGCTTAACCCCTTTTTCTCTGCTGTTTCGTCTAACTGAAAAACAACAGGAGAATGCCAGATGAATACTATGGATACCAGCACAGACAGAGCAAAATTGATGGCAGCCGCTATACCGGCTTTACTGATCACTTTTTTATTGTTTGCTTTGATGCAGCAGTTAATAGGAGCTGACAGAGTTTCTATCCGACCAGGCCCCACAGCTATTGAGCATGAACTGCACGAACCGAGAAAAGACAGTCCGGCCAACACCATAATACGAACTTTGCCGGAGCCACAAAAACCTGTGGCAAGACCAGAATCTATGGCGGGAGAAACGACAGGAGACTCAGGGCCTTTGTTGGAGTTGTCTGTGGAACCTGTATTGCCGAGTCTGGATTTAGGTGGATCAAGTGAATTTATCCAGATGGATAAAACAGCCACTGCTATGGTCCGTATTGACCCCAGATACCCGGCAGAGGCAGCTAAAAATGGCATAGAAGGCTGGGTTAAATTAAGTTTTTCCATCGATGTCACAGGCGCAGTGATTGATGTTGAAGTGCTGGACGCTGAACCCAAGCGTATTTTTGACCGGGAAGCGGTAAAAGCCTTACGCTCATGGAAATATCAACCTCAGATGAGCAATGGCAAAGCTGTGGTACAACGTAATTTGCAAGTTCAGCTGGATTTTAGTCTGGATAAAGCATAAAACTCAAAGCCAGCACTTCTGTGGTGCTGGCTTGGCCGAAAGAGGAGTAAGGGATGCTGCTATCCTGGTTTAATCGAAGTGGGGCTCTGCCAGAGTCTGACCCTCAGCGGCTGATGCAAGGTTATATTCAAACGGACAATCCTGCTTACCTTGCCCAACTGATCCAATGTTATGGTGATGATTTGTATCACTTTTTACTAAAGCAAAGTGATGCGGCACTGGCCGCTGATCTGAGTCAGCAAAGCTGGTTAAAGGTCATGGAGCAAAAACAACAGTTTGCCGGACACAGCAGTTTTAAAACCTGGTTGTTTGCTATAGGCCGTCATTTGCTACTGGATGAATTCAGAAAACAAAAACGCTGGGTCTATGAAATCAGCGAAGACTTAGCATCGGACTATAACAGCCCGGCTGCAGCAGTGGAGCAGCAGCAAAGTGAACTGAAGTTGCAGCATTTATTAGAGCGGCTGCCGTTATTGCAACGCGAAACTTTATTGCTGCAACTGGAAGGATTCAGCGTGCTGCAAATAGCGCAGATCACCAAAGCAGAAGCTGAAACCGTTAAAAGTCGTCTTCGTTATGCACGGCAGGCGTTGGCAAAACAGCTTGGAGAGCACGATGAATAAGCTGGATGAAAAACTACAACAGTTGTATCAGCAAAGTAAAACTGAGCAGCCTATGCCTGAACAACTCAGGCAACAGTTGTTACAGCTCAAGCCTGAGCAGCGTAAAACTAACTGGAAATCCTTATGGCCTGCAGTACAGGGACTGGCGGCTTCTGTGGCTTTAATTTGGTTAGCGCAACAAATCTGGTGGCAACCAGCCTATTACCAAATCGTGTTGCAGTCGGATGTGAACTACCATCAGGTGCAGTTGCACAGTCTGGCAAAAAACGAGACGTCGCCACAGCAAACGGCTTATCAGCAACGGTACCAGCAGTATCAGCAAGCCCGTCACCAACTTGAGCAAAGTAAAAGTCTGGTTGGTCAACTCAGTTTTAGTGGTCAGCACTGGCAAGTAGAAGTCTGTGACCAGCTATTGGTGAAAATTGATCAGCAACTGGCACTGGAACTACAAAAGGACCTGCCATGGCATGCCGGACAATGGGTAGAGCTGAAAACGGGTCAGCAGGGGCAAATTCTGGCAATCATCTCTGGCAAAGCGGCTCTGCAGTGCAATAGTTAAAAGAAAGGTTCACGGCAGGGCTTTTATTTTTTACACTAAGCATCGTTTTAGTTGTGGATGATGCTTAGTGGAACCCCAGTTAACTTTTCTGACCTCTTATCCCGAAGCTGTGCGAACGCAGGTGCAGTCGCTGATTGCACAGGGGCGTCTGGCTGAAGTGCTGGCAACCCGCTATCCACAGATGTCGCATGATATTCAGAATGACAAAACTTTGTATCAGTTTACTCAGGAGCTGAAACAACGTTTTGTTAAGTCCAGTCCACCTGTCAGTAAGGTCTGTTTTGATGGAAAAATTCATCTGGACAACAGCTTAGGTTTGCATAGTTTTGTCAGCAGGGTGCAAGGCGGCAAACTGAAAGCGAAACAGGAAATCCGTATTTCTGCTTTTTTTAAACAACTGCCTTTTGCTCTGCTAAAAATGGTTGTGGTGCACGAACTGGCACATTTGCGGGAAAAAGATCATAACAAAGCCTTTTATCAATTGTGTCAGCATATGGAACCCCAGTATCATCAATTGGAATTCGATTTACGTCTGTTTTTAACTTTGAGACAGCTGGAAGGGAAAGCGGTATGAAGCCTGATGGTGATGCAGTTTTTGTGTATGGTTTGTTGATGTTACCCCAAGTCGTTTTTGCTATTACAGGCAAAGACTATGTGGTGCAAGACGCCAGCCTGCCTGATTACAAAAGGTATGGTTTAAGCCAGCAACATGCTAATACGCCTGTGCCTGCCTTAGCTCATTGTCCCGGGCATTTGCAGCATGGAAAGGTGCTTTTGGGGGTATTGCCTGAAGAACTGGAAAAGCTGGATTTTTTTGAAGAGCTGGACTCTGGTTTATACCTGCGCGAGAAGGTAAGAGTACAATCTTTGGGTCTATGGATAGACGCCTGGTGTTATACAGTAGGGCCAGCCTTGCAGCCTTATCTGACCGGAGAATGGTCTTTGCAACAGGTCAGTGAAAGCCATATAGCGCATTTAATTACACAGCTGATACCGTCGATGTTAACGACTTATCATAACTTACAGGCCAATACCGGCACTAAAACAAAGGCAAGCCCTTTGTCTGAGGACTGACACTTTGAAATTAATCCAATTACTGGTGGGCGCATTCCTCGTCCTTTCCCCCCAGTTACTGGCAGCTGATGTTGATAAACTGGCTACCAACTTTGACTGGCATTTCCGCCAGACGCTAAAAAAGAACAATATTCCAGGTGCTGCTTACGCTATTGTCAAAGACAACAGAGTTGTAAAAGTAGGTGCTTATGGAGTGCGAAATATAGACACTAAATCGAATATAGATGCCTATACCGTATTCCGGCTGGCTTCAGTTTCTAAAACCTTTACTGGTCAGCTGTCGTCTTTGCTGGTGCATCAGGGCCATTTTAAGCTGGATGATCCTGTCACCCGCTATGTGCCGGCTTTTTCTTTTAAAAGCCCAAGCCATACCGGTGCTTTGAAAGTGGAACACTTATTATCACAAAGTGCAGGTTTAGTGCCTAATACCTATGATGATCTGATTGAAGCCAACCAGACGCCAGCCCAGATTTTACCTAAGTTTCGGTATTTAAACCCTCGTTGTGCGCCAGGCAAATGTTATGGTTATCAGAATGTGTTGTTCAGCCTGATCCGGCCTGTTATGGAAAAAACCACAGGCAGCAGCTTTGAAAGCCTGATGGAACAAAAACTGTTTAAACCATTAAAAATGCCAACAGCCTCAGTGGGTTACTCTGCATTTTTAGCCTCCAAAAACCGGGCTATGCCTCATGTCAGAATGAAAAAAGGCTGGGCTGAAGCAAAAGTAAATCCAAGCTATTACCGGGTCAGTCCTGCCGCAGGTGTCAATGCCAGCGTCATGGATATGAGTCAATGGCTGATAGCGCAGTTAGGTCATTACCCGGCGGTGCTCAGCCCGGCTATGCTGCAGGATGTGCGCAGCAAAAGAATTAAAGTGGCTGATGATTTAGGTGGCCGCACCTGGGGCCAGTACGTCACCACTTCGCATTATGGTTTAGGTGTGCGTATTTTTAACTTTGGTGGTAATGAAGTCTTTTATCACGGTGGCTGGGTGAAAGGTTATCGTACTGAAATGGCCTATTCCAAAGAAAAAGGTGTAGGATTGGTCGTGCTGATTAACGCTGAAACCAATCTGGTGGGGGATTTATCCACCTGGTTCTGGTCCAATTTACTGGGTGTTAAACCGCAGACCCAAAAACGTATTGCAGCCCAAATGCAGCAAGAATGGGAAATGGAGATGGAATCTGACGTTGAGTGGCAGGTGCCGTTATTGGCAGACTAACACTGGACAGATGCAAAGGACTGCTATACTCACCTTTGGTACAAACAAAGTGGCCCGCTGAAAAGGATAGATGCCCGATATGTCGATGGGAACCATAAGTCAGTCTTCGTATAGTAAAACCGTAAAAACTATCCTGAGCAAAGTCCACGATGCCACAGCGCTGAATGATTCAGTCTATGAAGTGGCGACTGATTATTTTCGTCATGCGAAGCAGCAAGATGAAAAACTTCAGCAATTACAATTGCAAGTACGCAAGCTGGAAAAAAAAACTGATCTGTCTTCCAGTGAACAAAAGCAATTGGCCGAAGCTCAGTCTGCGTTAAAACTTTATATGCGTATGCTTGATGACAGCAGGGTAGAGCGGTACAGAGCCTTAAAAGCTGTGTGTATATCAGTATTGCAGTTAACCGAAGGCGAAAACTTTGACGAGACAGTCCAGATGTCGTCGAAGTTTTTGGGCACTATTCAACTGTTAGCGCCAAGCAACGGCAAATATGTCGCCGCAGTGAACCAGAAGTTTAAACATCTGTACAAAGGCATTTTAAGTTTGCGTTTACTCGACCGCTTGTTGCTGGATAACGAGCTGAACAATAACTATGTGCTGGGCAAGATGCGTGCTGTTAAAGAGATGCGGGATAACTCAGAGGCAGCTTATAAAGCCGACTATTCACCTTTCCGTGATGATGTGCAGCTACCTTTATTGATGGCGGCGATACTGCAGGACATAGGCACCTACCATCCGGATGCTTTGGCTATTCTCAAAGGTGCAGATGGCGATCTGGATGAGTTTCGGGTGTTGGATGATGAAAACCGCGTCGCACTTTTGAAGATCAACTATCAGGAAACTTTAAGTTATGTCACTAAAGGCCTGGCCTGTGACCGTTATGTCGGGAATTCAAAAGAAGAGCGGGAGCTGTTTAATCAAAACGAACAAGACAAGCTGAATTTTGTCTATACCTTGCTTAAAAACGCTATTAAACCCGAAGGTGGCGTAGGTAACTTACTGAAAATTCCGCAAATTTATACCTCTGTTGTATTGTCGACTAAGTTAAACCACAGCTATGAGTCTTTACCTAAAGCTGCTCTTGTGCTGCAAAGTGGTGTAGAGCGAGGTTATTACCATAAAGCTGCTGTTGATTCGCTGATTAAAATTACCGGCCTCTTTCCTCAGGGTTATGGTGTCACTTATATTCCAAAAGATTCAGACAAACGCGATTTAGACAGATACGAATATGCACTGGTTGTATCTTTGTATCCGCCTGCCACTGATATGCCCATATGCCGTGTCGTGACACGCAGTATGGCGTTCAGTAACACAGGCACTAATGTGGTGATCAGTGTGGATAACAATTTGTATTTTCCAACGGCGCGGAAAAAGCTGGAAAAAATGAGCGAAGAGCGTTTATTAGAAATTCTGAGTAAGCTGGTATCCAATTTTGAAGAACGTAAAAATATGGAATTAATCCCCAAATGCTGGTTTCCGGACGAGTATTTTTCCTACAGTAAAAATCAGAATTTATGGAACAGAGTGACCACTATTCAGAATTGATATGGCCTTGTCAGTGAAATAAAAAAAGCCCGGCTACAGAGCCGGGCGAAAAATAGCGGTTCTGGGAGATGAGTGAAACCGCTTGCGCTAAACAGCTTAAAGTCTGCGTAGCATAAAGATGAAGGCGGTTGGTATATAACGCTTTAATTCAATAGCCTCTATCGATTTAACAGATTAAAAGCACAGGGGGTGTTTTACCTTTCTGCTTGGCCCATGTTTCAATGATTTTTTCGATACAAGTCCAGATAAAAATTCAGGCTGATTTGAGGTGAGCTTTGAGCAAATTGCTGCTTTTGTTCGGGTTTGAACTTCCAGGCCAAAGGTGTCATTTCCAGCAGGTTCAGTACCATGTCTGCAGGTACATCAGTCAGTTGCTGTTTTAATTCCTGCCGTTGTTGATGCACAAAACCCGGGATAGTTTCAATTGCATCGCTGTGCAGGCGCACAGAGCTGTAGACCTGCTGTTTGATCTCCACTAAATGTTCTGGTGCTGGTGTGACTGTCAGCAGAGCTCCTTCAGTTTTTAATACCCGCGCCAGTTCTTCCGGCTCGCAAGGCGCACAAAGTTTAAGTGCTGCATCAAAACTCTGATCGGCAAAAGGCAGATGCCAGGCACTGGCAACACAAAAGTGAATAGCAGGGTAGGCTTTTGCCGCCTTTTTAATGGCGGTTTTTGCGATATCCACACCATACATAGTGGCTTCTTTGTCTGCCAGAGCCTGCATCAGCCTGTTGCTGTAATAACCTTCACCGCAACCTAAATCCAGCAGCACAGGTTGTTGTGCTAATACAGAAGCAAAAGTTTGGTTCACCGCATCGGACAACAACTGATAATAACCAGCATTTAAGAAATCACGGCGGCATTGCATCATCAGTGCTGAATCGCCCGGCACTTTGGAGTTCTTTTGTTGGACTGGCAGTAAATGCAAATAACCCTCTTTGGCCAGATCAAAACTATGGCCCTGAGCACAAGCAAAACTGTTGTGGTGTTGAGTCAGGCTCTGTTGGCAAAGCGGGCAAAGGTACATAACAACTCCGGTCACTCAGTTAATTCAGTTGCAACAAGTCCCAGCGGGTACCGTACAAGTCTTCAAACACAGCCACAGTACCATAAGCTTCCTCGCGGGGTGTTTCGAGAAACTTTACGCCTTGTTGTTGCATTTGTTTGTGATCACGCCAGAAATCGTCTGTGTTTAAAAACAGGAATACCCGGCCACCACATTGATTGCCAATTTGTTGCTTTTGTTGCTCATTGCTGGCTTTAGCTAACAAAATAGCAGTTCCTGCTGCGCCCTGGGGCCGCACTACCACCCACCTTTTTTCACCTTGTGGGCTGTCTTCCACTAATTCAAAACCCAGTTTTTGCGTGTAAAACTCTATGGCTTCGTCATAGTCAGCCACTAACAGGCTGATTAAACCTAAACTTTGTTTCATAACCCTTGCTCCGGACTGAAGAAAAAGTGGCGCTATGCTACCGATCCGAAGCAGTGGATACCAGCAAATATTGGCTTTTTAGGGTTGAGTTGCTGGGCAGCTGAGGATGGCTGTTGTTATACTGCGGTCTTTATTTTGTCTGTGTGGAGAAAAAAATGTCTGGTGCAGAACTGGAACTCTGGTCTTTGGATGAGTTGTGTGATCACGCTTTTGCGATTTTTGAAGAGTTAGCAGAAGAGAACTTATCGGCAGAAGATTATGTGTTGTATCAACAACATGCAGCAGCATCTGCTTATGTGGATTTAGTGCCTGCCACCGATGACTGGGTGGATATGATTGCCATGGATATTGACCCTGAACTGCATGTGGAGGCCCGCATTGGTTTGGCTGATGTGAATGCGGTTGCAGAAATAGTTTTGGCCAGAATTTTATTGTCAAAAGAAAAATTTGAAACTTTATGTCATGCCCGCTGGCGCGGACAGGACTAAATCGGGTTAAAAAATTAGCCAAGCATCAGATTTAATACCATTTTTTCTGAATTTTCCTTTTGCGCTCAGCCAGCTTACGCCTACACTCAATAAGTGTTTGTCGAACGATCCTTGATCGATAAGAAAATGAGGCAAAAGCTTGAGTCTGACCCGATTTGATTTTAGTAAGTTATTTGATCTCAATGTATTAGTGATTGAGTCTGATCCCGCCTCTGGTCATCAGTTCAAACAAATACTGACCGGCCTTGGGATCAAAAAAACCGAACTAAGTCGGACTGTGTTGCCTTTGCTTGGCGGTGAAACCTCAACTGCTTACGATGTAATTTTTCTCGATTATGATGTTGAGCCTTCGATATCCGGCACCGATCTGATTGAGCTGTTGCTGCACAAAAATATCGTCAGCCCATTGTGTCGTCTGGTCGTGTTGTCTACTGCTCCTGAACGGCAAAAGTATGGGATGGATTATCCTTTCCATCAGGTTGATTTTCTCGACAGGCCCTGCAATAAATTTCATATCGACGAGCAGTTAAAACTGCATGTGCGCTTAAAGGCCTTTATGGATCAGGTTCTGCCGCTGATCCATAAGCGCCGTTATGTTGATGCTTTTAAGCTGATTAATGAATTACAACAAAAAGCCGGGGCTGACACTCCTGTTGCAGTGCTGCAACTAAAAGCTGAAATTTTGCTGGAAGTGGGGGTGTATGATGCCGCCTCAGCCGTGATTAAATCGGCTTGTGCCAAACAACAAGACTGGGCTTTGTGGCTGCAATTTTTATTGGATTATGAACAAGGTGAGCTGGAGTCTTGCCACAACTTTTTAGCCAATGCTGAAGAGCTGCCACGTTATCAGGAAAGAAAAGAAGTCTGGCAAATTTATCTGGCGTTAGAAAACGAAGACTACGCAGCGGCGCTTCATATCGCATTAAAAATTCCGCCCGCCGCTATGTCAACTCAACTGACTCAGTTAGTGCAACTGGTGCTGATGATGTCGGATAAAGCAGAGCAAGCCATTGAACTGATAGAACGCAAAAGGCGACTGGCGGGCAGTGGTTATCAATTTTGTGTTTTAACTGTGACTTTGTGCAAGTTGTTGTTGTATCTGATGGCGCAAGCTGGTGCAGAGCAAAATCCGACACCCAATCAGGTGATGTTGCAGCAATGCTTCCGCCAGTTGATCACAGATAAAGAAGCCAGCCAGTTTGCGGCTGATATTATCTGGTTGCAGGGCAGTTTGCTGGCTCAGGCCGAAGGCAATGAAGCCGCTATTGTGTTTTTAGAAAAACAGAAGCAGCATTTAGCCGCAATGCAGATGTCTGTGGCCAGCTTGTGTCAGGGCGCAACTTTAATGGCCAGTCTGGGCAAAATGAACGCGGCTTTTGATTTGATGTATTTAGGCAATAAAGCTCTGAATCTGTTGCCACACAGTATGCATAAAGTCTATGCCGGTTCTGTGCATCAGCAGGCGTTTTACCTGATGTATAGCGCACAAGACAGAGGCCAGATCTATGCTCAAATGGGCTTAAGGCACGAAAAAGACGGCGATTTGCGACCTGCGGTAAAAATGTATTACCAGGCTTATCTGGCTGAACCCAGCTACTTGAACCATCAGGAGCATCTGGCCAATTTGCTCCGCCAATTAAAACTGAGCCGATTTAAAAGCTTTGTGCTGGACGACTTTAACCGCCGCTGATGTTAATCAGCGTCAGCTGGATTAAAACTTTGCTCCAGCACTAATGCCAGACGCACAGCAGCTTGCTGCAACCGTTGTTCCAGCTGAGGCAGATGCTGGTGCTGATAACTTTCGCCTATAAGCATACCGGGTTTATAGCCCTGATAAATCAGCTTCACCAGCAAGACCGACTCGTTCGCCCAGTCCAAAACACTGACACTTTGCCATTGCTGTTGTTTGGCCAGCAGCGCCTGATACAAAGCCTGTTGCTTCGCATCATCCTGATAAGAGGCGGCTTCAAGTAAACGGCTGTCCCAGACCCCATGTAAATTTGACGGCTCGCCGGCAAAATACACCGCAGTTCTGTTGCCGCCCAGATCATCGGCATAACCTGCATGCAAAGGCTGATGCAAATCAGCGATAAAGTGCCCTACAAACAACAAGGCTTCTAACTGAGTTTTTGACGGCGCAAAAGGCGTCAGCTTTTTCCGCTCTTGCTCAATGGCAGACAATACACAACCTTCAGCAGGGCAGTGTTGCATGGTCAATTTGCTATCAGAACGTTTGATATTGACGTAATGCCAGACTTTGGTGTGCTGATACTCTGGTAAGGAGCGCACCTGATCCGGCCAGGAGCAGGCTTGGGTAAAATCGGGCTGGTCATGTAACTGCATCAATTGTTGCACTTTATTCTGGCTGACCGGGCTTAACAACTGATAGGCGATAGAGCACACCATTTGATGACCTAGTTCACCAAAAGCAAATACAGGGCTGCAAAACAACGCCAGAGCTAAAACCAGAGTACGCATTGGGTCTTTCCTTATTCATCGACCAGTTGAGTGACTTGCCACTGCGCCGCCGGGCTTTGTGAAAGCAAAGGTGCCAGCTCTTGTAAGCAATTTTCCATATCCTGTTTCAGCGTAAAAGGCGGGTTAATTACCAGCATGCCGCTGCCTGTCATACCAAAACCTTCGTTATCCGGCAAAGGGCTATATTCTATCCGCAGCTGATTACGAATTTGTGTATCCACCAGGGCATCAATAAAGCTTTCAACCGCCTGGCGTTCTATCACCGGATACCAGATAGCATAAGTACCTTGTGGAAAGCGCTGGTAGGCTTGTTGCAGGCCTTTGACCAGATCCTGATATTCAGTTTTTAATTCATAAGGCGGGTCAATCAGCACTAAGCCACGTTTGGATAAAGGCGGCAACATAGCGCGTAAGCCAGCCCAGGCATCCATTTTTTCAATACGACAAAACTTACGACGCTGAAACTGGCTGGCCAGAATAGGCTGATCACTTGGGTGTAATTCAGTGGCCTGGATGGTGTCTGTAGCACGACACAGCAAATCGGCAATTTTTGGTGAACCCGGATAAAAAGCTAAGTCGTCGCTATCGTTCACCCGCCTGATGGTATCCACATAGGCTTTGATATCGGCATTGCTGCCCTGATAGTTCCAGAGTTTGCCAATACCTGTCTGGTATTCCGCAGTTTTTTGTGCCTGTTCACTGTGCAGGCTGTATAAACCTGCTCCGGCATGAGTATCGTGATAGCAAAACGGCTTATCTTTGCGTTTTAAGTAATTCAGAATGCAAATTTGCACCAGATGTTTAATCACATCAGCGTGATTGCCTGCATGATAACTATGACGATAACTCAGCATAAGAAGACTCTTTTAACGGTAATGTTTCAGTGTTTTTCGCAGTAATAGCGGCACAAGGCGCCAGCATACTGCGCCAGAGCAGAAAGGCAAGTATTCTGTGTATCGCGGTAAGTCATAAGTTGCTTGGGGTTCTGGCTGATGCAGTGTTAAAATCTGCCCAATCAGCGACAGCGCCCGTACAGGATCTCCCTTGAATCGCAAAACCCCAGCACCACAGCATAAAAAAGCACAACCTGGTTCAGAATTACAAAAGCCATGGACTAAAACCAAAGCAGCTGCAGCCAAAAAACCAGAAACAAAAGCTGCTCAGCTTAAAACTGTGTCTGCCAAAGTATTAAAACAAAACCGCCAGGAAGAAGCGAAAATTTATGGTGAAAATGCCTGCCGTGTTGCCTTTTTACAGCGCCCTGAAGCTTTGGTGCGTTTGTATTTAAGCGAGCAGATGGCGCCTGAGTTTGCTGATCTGATGAAGTATTTAGCGGCCAATAAAAAAGCCTATCATGTGGTGTCTGAAGCCGAGCTTGAGAAAGTAGCAGGCAGCCAGCATCACGGTGGTGTGGTGCTGTTGGTGAAACGTAAGCCAGTGCTATCGCTGGCCACTTATTTAACTCAAAACGGCCGCAAAAAGCAGGATTGTTTACTCGCGTTAGATGGGGTAGGTAATCCACACAATTTAGGTGCTATAGCCCGCAGCTGCGCTCACTTTGGTATCAGTGGCATAGTGATGAAAGACCCGGATTTACTGGCGCACGGCGCTGCAGCTCGCACTGCTGAAGGTGGTGTTGAGTTTGTCGAAGGTTTAAGTTGTGACAACCTGCCGCTGGCCTTACAGCTGTGTAAACAAGCCGGTTATACCCTGGTAACCACTTCCAGCCATGGCGGCGTATCGCTGTACAGCAGCCAACTGCCCGCTAAAGTCGTGATAGTCTTCGGTGAAGAGATGTTTGGTGTCTCTCAATCTGTGGCTAAATCTGCTGATATAGCGCTGCAAATTCCTGGTACTGGCAAAGTGGAATCGTTAAACGTCAGCGTGGCTGCCAGCCTGATTTTAGGCGAATGGTATCGTCAGCAGCAGTAAAGGCACTACGTACTCCATTTATGAAAAGCCCTGATTAAACAGGGCTTTTTTCTGGTTGTTTTTTTTCCATCATTTTTCCTGTCACAGCCCAGACGATCAGCGCGCCCCAGGCAATGATGGAAAAACCTGCTGGTATATTGGCAACTAAAATCAGTTTTAAATGTTTGCGGTTAAAGGCCAAAGCAAGCAAAGCTGGCAAAAAGTAGACAGCCAGAAACAGGGGTAAAAAAACCAGCCATTGTGTCAGTGAAGCTGCAGCAAAAGCATTGCTAAAGGTCGTTATCATTTCGTTCATCTTTTAATCCTCTGTGTGATCCAAGTCTGTGATAGAACAACTTCAGAGTAAAAGATCCGTCAGATTATGCCTGCTAAAAAGTGATTTTCGGCCAAAATCACAGAAATACGGTTAACCCCAGGCATTAAACAACTGTTTTAGCTGCTGCACCTGACGGCGGCTGACTTCCACTGCAGAGCCATCCTGTAGTACTGCAATCATGGTGCCGGCAGCCAGGCCTGGTTCGATTTGTCTGATAGCATCAATACGCACTATGTCGGAGCGGCTGACTTTAAAAAACTGCTGAGGGTTTAGGCGCATCTCTACCCTGGATAAAGAGCTGTGTAAAAAACTTTTACCATCCTCGCAGTACACAGCGGTGTGGTTGCCAATACTTTCAAAACGCTGAATTTCGTTTAATCTTTTGATCCGGCTTATCTCGCCAAATTTCAGCAAAATGCCGTGCTGTTCAGGCAAATAACTGTGCTGCTGACCTGAAGCCTGCTGTTGCTCCAGCTTTTGAATAGTGCGTTCCAGTCGTTCTGGCGCAACAGGTTTTAATAAATAATCCAGCGCATTCAGTTCAAAAGCGTCCAGTGCGTATTGATCAAAAGCTGTGCAAAACACAAAACGGCAATTCTGTTGTATTTGAGAGGCCAGTTGTAGCCCTGATAACCCCGGCATCTGAATATCTAAAAACACCAGGTCAAAAGCCTGCTGCTGCATCAGCTCCAAAGCTTGCTCCGCTGTACTGGCTTCAGCCTCAATACTGATCCGGGGGTAAGGGCTCAGTAAACGCTTGAGTTCGGCTCTGGCTAAACGTTCATCATCCACCACTAAGGTTTTAAACATAAGGCAGCTCCATCCGTACTTCAAACTGCTGCTCTGTTTTAGTCTGCTGCCAGCGAATGTTATCACCCAGTTGCAACTGAAGACGTTGCTGTAGGTTGTTAAGCGAGCTGCCTGTGCCTTTAAAAGGGCTGGCCGCCTTGTAGCTGTTGCTGACTGACAACACCCAGACGGAGTGGCCTGTTTTTTCTGCTTTTACTTTTAACCAGCCAGGTGCTGCATTAGGGCTAATACCGTGCTTAATTGCATTTTCAATCAGTGTTAAGACAGTCAGCCCCGGCAATTTTTGTGTCAGACAGTCTTCAGCGAATTCAATACAAGTCTCCAGCCGTTGCTCCAGCCTTACCTGTTCTATGTGCAGATAAAATTCTGCGGTTTGCCATTCCTCCGCCAAAGTGGCGACAGGCCGCATCTGAGTTTGTAAATGAATACGCAGCAGTTCAGATAAATGAGTGACGGTTTGTGCGGCCTGCTGCTGATCTTCAAAAATTAAGGCTCGTACAGAATTTAAGGCATTAAATAAAAAGTGTGGACTGAGCTGGTAGGTCAGTTGCTGAATTTGTGCTTGTTGCATCTGGTGTTGTAATTGCTTTTTTTGCTGCATATTGTGCCAAAACAAATAAATCATGCTCCAGCCAAGCAACACGATAAGTGAATTAAAACCACCCAAAAGCCATTGATTAAAATGAGAAAACTCCATCAGAACTTGTTGGTTTTGATGATTAAAGCTGACGGTGTCGATTTGGGTTGTTTTCAAAAATTCCAGATTAGCCGTTAACATCGAAGTGCCTGACCAAAATAACGACAACCCTATTAAATACAAAAAACACCACAGGACGGGTAACAGTTTTTTCGGGGTATTGACCAGATATAATTTCAACACAGGCCTTAACAACAGGTGAGTGAGCAGCAATGAGCTTGCACCGTCAATCAATCCCCGTATTAAAAAGCGTGAGGCTATGTTGTTATTCTGGATGTCCAGGAAAGGTTGCATCATCACCAGGTAGCTGGCAAAAAACAACAAAACAAAAATCAACTGACCCAGCAGATAGGCTTTGCTAAAGCGGGTCGATAACTGAACCGCACGACAAAAAAAATCAGACAAGATAAGATTTCCAAAATTAAATAAACGCAGATGTTTTACCGCAGCAAGGAAAAAACAACAAGGGCTCAGGGCAGTATACTGAGCAAAGTGCCCAAAGCCGGTGCTGTTTTTAACGTCAGGTAAGGACCCATAGCCAGAATACAACTCAGGCTTATAAAACTCAGGACAAAAGCTGTACATCGTTGTTTGATATTTTCCATCATGCCGCCACCATCAATAAAGCTGATATAGAGTGTGTTGCAAGGGCGTGTATTTGTTTTATTAAAAGTGACCGGCGGTGAGTTAAGGGGATAAAAGGTTATTCAGGCAGTTGCACCTGGTGACTGCAACCAGTTCTTGTGTTTTTTCTGCTTTATTGGTTTGATAGAGTTAACTACTTAGGGAAAGGTGATATCGGCATGAAACAAGGCGTATGGCTGGCAGTATTTTTTGTGGTCCTGATATGGTCAGGCATAGAGCCAAAAGACCAGTTCACCTGGTTTCTGGAAGTTTTACCCGCTTTAATTGGTCTGGTGGTGCTGGCTGTTACTAAAGGCCGTTTTCCACTGACACCTTTGCTTTATGGCTTAATTTTGCTTCATTCGGTGATTTTGATGGTTGGGGGGCATTACACTTATGCTGAAGTGCCCTTATTTGACTGGATCCGTGACTGGACGGGCGGCGATCGCAACAATTACGATAAAGTAGGGCATTTAGCTCAGGGTTTTATTCCTGTGATTATTTGCCGCGAAATTATTCTGCGTAAAGGTTTAATTTTTGGTCAAAGCTGGCAATGTTTTTTTAGTATTTGTTTTTGTTTAGCTTTTAGCGCTTTTTACGAACTGATTGAATGGTGGGTCGCCTTAGCTACAGGTGAAGATGCCGAAGCCTTTTTAGGCACTCAGGGTTATGTCTGGGATACTCAGTCCGATATGCTGTGGGCTCTGATCGGTGCTGTGCTGGGCTGGTTTATGCTGAAAAACCTGCATGATAAACAGCTGCGCCAACTCAGAGCTGCTGCAGACAAAACTCCTGGTTAGACAGTGACAAACCTGTCAGCTGGCCTGGACGGCTTGCTGATAGCGGGACCAGAGTAACTGAACCCGCTCTACATAAGTTTGAGTTTCAGCATAAGGCGGAATGCCCTGATGTTTATCCACAGCACCAGGGCCTGCATTGTAGGCTGCCATTGCCAGTTTGATATCGCCTTTATAACGTTTCAGTAAAAACGCCAGATAAGAAGCGCCTCCCTGAATATTCTGCTGTTGATGCCAGACATCGGTTACCCCCACCTCATTGGCTGTGTCCGGCATCAACTGCATTAAGCCAGCTGCACCACTTTTGGATAAAGCTTTGGGATTAAAAGCTGATTCGGCATGAATGATGGCTCTTAAGAGGGCAGGGTCTAACTGATGATGCAAAGCTGCTGCCGCTATTTCATGCTGATACTTCTGTAAAAACAGTGGGGTATTGTGCCAGTTCACTGTGCTTTTCAGGTTGCAGGCAAAACAATCAAAACGAACTTTGATATAAGGTCGGTTTTTGGGGGCTCTGTCGGAAAAGGCTGTGACGCCATTGGCTTGCTGGTAGCGATACACTGCAGGGGGTTCTGCAATCACAGCAGGGGCCAGGAATAAAAAAACACAGCCTGTCAGGGCTTTAGTTGCTTGAAGTTTCAATTTATGCCCCCACTTTATACCTGACTTATTGAGCATAGTCATTCTTTGCCCTTTTTGTGACCTTCATCAGCAAAGATAGATTGCAGTTCAGAACCCTGTGTTTTTAGTGTTGTCATAGTGGCACTTTAGAATAAAGTGGAAAAACAGATAAATAGCTGAGTTGTTCAATCGTAAAAACAGATTAGCTATATAGATTTATTTCGTTATCTCAAATCGTTCGGAGCGGCTATTCTCTCTCCCATCGAAGCGAGTTCAATTTTAGTAACCAACCAACATGGAGTAAGACAATGTCTTCAATTATCAACAGCACCATCAAGCCATTTAAAGCGACTGCCTTCCATCACGGTAAATTTGTTCCAGTGACTGAACAGGATCTGGCTGGCAAATGGTCAGTAGTAGTATTCTACCCAGCTGACTTCACTTTCGTTTGCCCAACTGAATTAGGCGACCTGGCTGATTTCTACCCTAAGTTCCAGGAAATCGGTGTTGAAGTGTACTCAGTATCTACTGACACGCATTTCACTCACAAAGCGTGGCACGATGCGTCAGACACTATCAAAAAAATCAACTACCCAATGATCGGCGACCCAACTGGCGCAATCACTCGTAACTTCGGTGTGATGATCGAGGAAGAAGGTTTAGCTTTACGTGGTACTTTCGTCATCAACCCACAAGGCGAAATCAAAGTTGCTGAAATTCACGACTTAGGTATAGGCCGTAGCGCTGCAGAACTGTTCCGTAAAGTTCAGGCTGCACAATACGTTGCAAACCACGACGGTGAAGTATGTCCAGCTAAATGGACTCCGGGTGAAGCGACTTTAGCTCCATCTTTAGACCTGGTTGGTAAAATCTAAGTCTGATTAAGACTGCAGGGGCTGAGTTCTCAGCCCCTATTCCAAACAAATATGTGAGTTTTGCTCACCAGTATTTACTGGTACGGCGAAGCTTTGTCCAAAAGGGCAGTGGCAATCCACCTGAAGGTGGCTGTAACTGTGGCTATAAGAAAGGGGCCAAATATGTTAGATACCAATTTAAAGAACCAATTAAAAACCTATTTGCAAAACCTGAAAAGCCCGGTGGAGCTGGTAGTTGCGTTAGACGGCAGCGATAAAGCAGCCGAGTTAAAAAGTCTGGCTGAAGATATCGCCGGTTTAAGTTCGCTGATCCATTTAAAAGATGAGACAGACCCTGCAGTATTAAAGCCATCTATGCTGGTGCGCTCTACTGCGAAAAACACTCAAATTCGGTTTGCTGGTGTGCCTATGGGCCACGAGTTTACCTCCCTGGTACTGGCTTTATTGCATTCAGGTGGCCATAGCATTAAAGAAGAAGCTGCTGTACTTGAGCAAATTTCTGCTTTGCAGGGTGAGTTTAACTTTGAAGTTTTTGTGTCGTTAAGCTGCCAGACTTGTCCTGAAGTTGTGCAGGCGCTGAATTTAATGGCGGCAGTAAACCCGAATATTAAAACTACTATGATTGACGGTGCTGTATTCCCTGATGAAGTCAGCAAACGTAACATCATGGCCGTGCCTACAGTCTATTTAAATGGTCAGCAGTTCTCTCAGGGCGCTATTACACTGACCAATATTCTGAACAAAGTCGATAGCGGCGCCGCCTCTCGTCAGGCTGAAGCGCTGAAAACTAAAGACAACTTCGACATGCTGATTGTTGGTGGTGGTCCAGCTGGTTCTGCAGCTGCTATTTATGCAGCCCGTAAAGGCCTGAACACAGGTATTGTGGCTGAGCGTTTTGGTGGTCAGGTGGCTGATACTGTAGGTATTGAGAACTTTATTTCTGTCAAAGAAACTGAAGGTCCAAAACTGGTGGCTAACTTAGAGTCTCATGTTCGTCAGTACGAAGTGGACATTATGAACAGCCAAAAAGCAGTGAAGCTTGGTAAAAACGACTTGTTTGAAATCACGCTTGAAAACGGCGCTGTGCTGAAAAGTAAAAGTATAGTGTTATCCCCAGGCGCACGCTGGAGAGAGATGAATGTGCCTGGTGAAAAAGAATACCGTGGCAAAGGTGTAGCCTACTGCCCACACTGTGATGGTCCTTTATTTAAAGGCAAAAAAGTTGCAGTGATAGGTGGTGGTAACTCTGGTATTGAAGCAGCTATCGACTTAGCTGGCATAGTGCAGCATGTGACAGTGCTGGAATTTGACAGCACCTTGCGTGCAGACGCAGTGCTGATTAAAAAAGCGCAGTCTATGGGCAACATCACTATTATCACCCAGGCACAAACTACAGAAGTGCTGGGTGATGGTCAGCGCGTAGTTGGCTTGCAGTACACAGACCGTACCAATGGTGAGAGCAAGACTGTGGAACTGGCCGGTATCTTTGTACAAATTGGTTTAGTGCCCAATACCGAATGGTTACGTGGTGCTGTGGAATTAACGCCACGGGGTGAAATCATGGTCGACAGCCATGGCCAGACGTCATTAAAAGGCGTGTTTGCAGCAGGTGATGCAACCAATACACCCTATAAGCAAATCATTATTGCGATGGGCAGTGGCGCAACAGCGGCTTTAGGGGCTTTTGATTACCTGATCCGCAACTAACAGCTCACCCCGCTATATACCCAAAGTAATTGGAGTTGCAGGTAGGCGACAAGAGCATGAGACCCCAGGAGCATAGTAGTCCTATGTGACTGGGGCTAAAGCTAGCAGTCAACAAAGCTGTAGCTTCAAGTACGAAGGGGATAAAGGTCGCTTTGAGAAAGGCGGCCTTTTTTTATGCTTGTAAAATAAAAGCGATTTAGGTTAAATAAGGTGTTTTTAAAACAGCAACAACAGGACGTTGACATGTTACATCAGGGAAAGTTAAAAGAGTGGGATAGTGCTCAAGGGACTGGTTTTCTGCAGCAGGATAAAGCAGGACCAGATATTCGGATCTGCAGCAGCGGCTTTCGTAAGAAGCCAGATCAGCTAAACAATGGCGACCTGATCTTTTTTCAGATTGAAGTCGATTCAGAAGGTAAAGCCCAAGCGGCTTCTGCTTACAAAGCGGGTCAACGTTTTGCGCCTGCACCTGCATTAAAAAAGCCTGCGCTCTCCACTCTGCCATTCCAGCAGTTATTATCGGTAGTGGTTACTGTGACTATTCTGGCTTGGCTGGGTTATCAGTCTGTGTATTTGTTTAGTGCACATGCTGCCCCGGCTTTACCTGTGATAACAGAGCCAGCACCGTCAGATGAGCCGGTGTCGCCCGCTAGACAAACCCGGTACGAGCAGCACTTTCAATGTGAAGGTAAGCAACATTGTTCTGAAATGTTATCTTGCGACGAGGCTAAATTCTATTTAAAAAACTGCCCTGATGTGATGATTGATGGCGATAATGATGGTATTCCATGTGAACGCCAGCACTGTGGTCACAGACGCTTTTAATCATCAGCTCAAAGCCTGGCGTTTTTCAAATAAGCTTTTGCTGTATCCGACAGCAAAATAAATCATCAGGCTATGGAACACCATCACGGCAGCATAAGTTAAAGCGGCATTCACAAAATGTTCTGATGCAATAATGCCTTGTGGGCTGCTGAAGGTCAGTACCGCCTGTATCAGCGCATCACTTAAAATCAGTGCATAAATTACTTTATGGCTTTGTGCCTGAGTTAAAAAGGCGTTTTGTTGTTTAGAGTACTGATACACCAGATACACGGTTAAAGCAGGCAATAACAACACATCCTGAATAAATCCCAGCTTTATGGCTGAAAAGTAGTTGGCTAAAGCCAGAACCAGCAGCACCAGAATTTGAAAAGCAAAAAAACGGCTGATAATAAAAGACAACATAAAACACCCCTGCACGAGATTAATTAAGTCAGCTTAAAGTATTACCGGATAAATGGCGCTTCGACTTAAGTCTAAGACGAGTTGCTTTTGTCTGCTTCAGGACCTGTAGCTATCACCACCTGATTGCGGCCCTGATGTTTGGCCTGATACAAGGCCACATCGGCCTGTTGCAGCCAGCTCTCCCAGTCAGTTGCTTGTTGCACTGTGGCAATGCCAATAGAGGTCGTCAGGGCTGAACCGTCAGGTAAAGATAACTGATGCCAAACCGCATGACGGATTTTTTCCGCTAAACGATGTAAATCGGCCAGTTGGATCTCTTTGATCAGCAATACAAACTCTTCACCACCGTAACGGAATACGGAATCCTGCTGACGGATCATTTGTTTTAATAAAGGCACCAACTGACTCAGAATTTGATCGCCGGACTGATGGCCAAAGTTATCGTTGACACGCTTAAAGTGGTCCAAGTCCAGCAGCATTAAGCCACTGACACTATTTTTTTGTTGGTATAAATCAATGGCAGCTGTCAGTTCGTCGGTCAGAGAATGGCGGGTCGCTGCACCTGTCAGTGGATCTGTGGTGGCTAAATGCCTTAATTCTTTACGTTGCAAATGAGTGCGATAAGCAAAAATATAAGCAAAAATACTGGTGATGAAAGTTGTAGTAATAAAAGCCAGCAGTTGAAAGCCATTATTAAAAATGCGGGAATGATCAGCAAAATGCAGTGACACAATAGCGCTGACCATGAGTAACAATAAGAGTAAGGCTTTGATGGGGGCTACTAAAAAGAAGATAAACACCATCAAAGGATAAATCCAGAACAGCACATCCTGCCCGAGCTTCATACAAACTAAAACGGCACCAAAACAAAATACGGCAGCCATCAGAAAGCCCGGCTTTTCGGTATCCCCGGTACGCCACGCCATCCAGACTGAAACTGTACTGACGGCTATCATCAGCAAGTCCACTATGCCGACCAAATAGCTGCCAGTTGCCAAACGGTATAAAGCGTAAGGCAATAAAGTACAGCTGGCGATTACGCCAACCAAAGTAATCATCGACAGGTGGAAATTGTCTTTTAAGCGCTGTAGCAAGTTTCGGTCCTTGGCAAGTTGGGGATGGCTGTGTCAAACCATGTGACTTCTTATGCTGAGTCTTACTCTGACAAAGAAAGCAGATGAACACAACTCTGTTGTTTTATCTGCTTTTTATCAGAGTAAGTTATTGCTAAGTCTTTAGTTTTTAAAACGTAATGCCAACTCTTGTAAGGCAGCCAATTGCTGCACTATCAGGCTTTGAATACGCTCATCGGTCAGTTTGCCGTCGCTATCGAAAGTATTTGCAAAAGCGTTACAGAAGACTTCAGGCTTATTCACCAGATGCAGATCTAAAAATACACAAACCTGACGCAAATGATACTGAGCCCGGGACGTACCCATACCACCACCTGAGCCCATAATAGCTGCTACTTTACCCGCCATTAATTCATTGTTGGGTTCACGGGACACCCAATCCAGAGCGTTTTTCAGCGCAGGAGCAATAGAGTAGTTGTATTCAGGGCAGGCCAGCAGCAAAGCATCAGCTTTAGCAAATTGAGCCAGCAGGCGTTCTACTGCGGCAGGTTTAGCAGGAAGGTCTGCATTGTAAAATGGCAGTTCAGATAAATCCGCCAGTTCAATCTGCATGCCCTCTGGTGCATGCTCAATTGCATACTCTACTAAAGCTTTGTTGGTTGATTTGGCTCTTAAGCTACCGCAGAGCGCCAGTACTTTTAATCCAGACATGTCATATTCCCTTTGATAAATGGTGGGATCTCTACACTAAGTCTGAAGTGGATGAATAACAACCTTAATTCTTTATTTTGCGCCAGTCAGAACAAATCCGGATTTAAAAAAGGGATCATCGCCAGAATTAAGGCCTGATGATACACCGAACTACGGCTGAGTTTGTTGTGGGTCAGCAGGGCAATAGCGCCGCCTTTTTGTTTGATATTGTTTTGCTCAAACATGGCATCCATCACATCCCCCAGCTCTTCACCTGCTTTTAGTTGTGCCAAAGCCACAGGCGGCAACATTAAACTGGCTGAACGGGCTTTGCCTATGTTGCCCTGATGTTCAATCACCATCCAGGCAAAGGTGAAATCCCCATCTAAACCTGCTTCTATCGCCACACGATAATCTGCTTTGCAGTCTGCTAATGCCGCCACTCTGTTCATGGCACCCAATAAGGTTTCATCACTGCTCATGGGCTGAGCTGCAACGCCACTGGGCACAGCTACACCTTGTACATCCAAAGTTTCAGCGGGGAAGAGTTCAGCAAAAGCAGAAGCCACGGCTTTGATTTTGGCCGGATTAGCAGAGGCTACCTGAATCATTAACATCACAACACCTGTTGATCAGAGATCCCGAATTTCAGAAAAAACAAAGGCGACCAAGGCCGCCTTCATTGTCAGTGTGCAGTATTAACCTGCTAAACCCACGTACACATGTTGTACGTCATCGTCGGCGTCAATGGCTTCCAAAAAGGCTTCCACTTCGGCGCGGGCTGCGTCATCTAAAGTCACAGGATTATTTGGACGATACACCAGCTTGGCTGAGGTGACGTTAAAACCAAAAGCAGGTAAAGCTTTGCTGACGGCGTCGAGATCAGTAGGTTCAGTCAGGAACACGCTGTCGCCTTCTTCACCTTCTTCAAAATCCTGTGCGCCAGCTTCAATGGCTGCTACTTCTAAATCGGCATCAGGTGTCACAGCATGAGCAACAATTTCGCCTAAGTATTTGAAGTCCCATGATACTGAACCTGAACCGCCTAACTGACCTTTACGGAACAGCACACGGATACTCTGGGCCGAGCGGTTTTTGTTGTCTGTTAAACATTCAACAATAACAGGCACCTGATGTGGGGCAAAACCTTCATACACGACGGTTTCATAGTTAGCCGGGCCATCCAGTAAACCTGCACCTTTTTTAATGGCGCGCTCTAAAGTCTCACGAGGCATTGAGGCTTTTTTGGCGGCTTCAACTGCAACACGTAATTTAGAGTTCATATCAGGGTCGGCACCGTTACGGGCTGCAACCATAATTTCTTTGGCTAATTTAGTAAAAATACGGCCTTTGGCAGCCGAGGCGTCGGCTTTATGTTTAACTTTCCATTGAGCGCCCATTGCTTCTCTCTCGTATCTGTATCAGTAAAAATTAATGCTGGTGACCACAGTCAGGGTCGCAGTCGTCGCCATGTTCATCATCAAAGTCGTCATCGCCGTCCTGATGTTGCATCACGCCCCAGCCATCATTGTGACCGCTGAATTTTTTAGCGAACTTATCCAGTTCAGCTTCACGTGTGGTAATAGCTGCATGCTCTGGCACCATGGTTTGACTGACAATCAGCTCCCATTGCTCCAGATCGTTGAAGTGCAGTTCTACTTCACCTTGCAGCTCTGACGCTACTAAAGCGGCCATAGCTTTTTCTGCATAGTCTTTGTTTTTAAACACCAGATAAAAATCGATGGCCAGAGGCTGGCTTAAATCTATTCCGGCGTCCATTAAGGCACGCAGCATATCGCCATTGCCGTCATCAGGAAATTGCATGGTCCGCTCTCCACATCAGTTTAATAGGCCGAACCGGTCGACCCGGTGCGGCAAGTGGCCGGATTATAGCAATATTCTCTGGCTGATTGGTATGGCAATCTGGTATTGAACTTGACCCTTGTCACGGATAGTTGCAGACTCATCCAAAGTAGAATTAAAGAGTTTGTCCTGATGAAAGCATTTTTGTTTGTATTGTTTTGTGTGAGCTCACCGCTTTGGGCTTGTCTGCATGCCAGTCATGGCATCCACGGCATGGTATTACTGCAGGTGGAAGATCAGTTCATTGCCTCTCATCTGCCTTTTCCTACAGGCAAACACGCCCATCAGATTGTGCTTCAGGTCAGCAGTGAACTGCCGGAGCAAGTCCTGCAGGCGCTAACAGCAAAAAGCCTGGTCACACTGGAGCCACAGCCTTTTGCGTTACAGGATTTACAGCAGGGCAAGCTAAAGACCTTTAATGCACAAGTCTATTTGGGGCACTTTGAACGGGGTGGCAAAGAGCTTGGCACTGTCACTGTGCTGGTGCAGCAAAAACTGCTGGATAAAGCTGTGGGCGCAGTGGCGGAGCAAGACGGGCTTTATCGCATTGGGCTCAAGCAAGGCGAGCTGCTGGTGAGGGCTATAACAGGCGAAGGTGCTGTGGATGAAATTTTGTATCAGGCCAAAGGCAAAAATGCAGAGCAACTTTATTTTGAAAGTGCAGATTTTGCACCTCAAGCGAAGTAAAACCTGATGCTGCTGTATTTAGTGCGTCACGCTACGGCGCAGGACAGAGCTTTGGGACTGCCGGATCCAAGTCGTGATTTGGTGGATAAAGGCATTAAACAATGCCAAAAACTGGCGGATTTTTGTAAAAAACAGCAGTTAAATCCGCAACTGTTGCTGACCAGTCCTTTCAACAGAGCCGAACAAACAGCACTGTTGCTGCATCAGCATGCCGACTGGCCTGAACCTCAAAAACAAGCCTGGCTGATTATTGATACTCTGCCTGAAGTGCAGCGCAAGGCTTTAACTGAACTGATCAAACAAGGGGTTGAGTCTGTCTGCTGTGTGGGTCATGAACCTGATATTTCTGCGTTGCTGGCGCTGTTACTGAATACCAATGCAGAGCATTTTTATATTAAAAAAGCATCCATTACAGCTCTTGATTTGAGCCCTGATCAGGTGGTATTGCTCTGGTCTTTACCTGTGGCTTTGCTGTAACGCTCAAAGGCCAGTAGTGGGGCCTGTTCTATGGCGGCTTGTTGAATAAAGCTTTGTAACTGCGGGAAAAAGCTGAGAAACACTGCTTCGGTTTCTACCTGCAGCTGTGGCAATTCATCTGCAATAGAGACATAGCGGGCAGTAAAGCGGCCATGCAGCGCCATACGGCGTAAAGCCTGTTGAATACCTTCAAGTTGTGCGTAACGGCCAAACCAGTCTTGTTCAGTCACTGCTTTAAAGGTTCTGGCCATAGCATCTGGCATTTGCGGCAAGTCGTTTTGTAACTGGCGATACAGTTGAGCTTTATAGTCACTAAAGTCTGAAGCAAAAAAGTGGCTCCAGTGTTTAATCAGGCAAAAATCAAACATCATATCCAAAGCTATAGGGGAAAAACGCCGTACTTGTGGGCTAAACAGCAAGCGGGCTGCACGAACGTGCGGATGGTGATCGGTAAACCAGTCCACAGCTCTGTGATTGTATAAACCGGCGGCCATTGCAGGGCTTAATAACTCAAGCCGGGTGCCATGGTAAAAGTCACCCAATAAATTACCAATACGGGAATCAGTGTTGGGTTGTGCTAACAGCAGATGGGCCAGATAATTCATTACACCACGGGATTTCTGCAAAACTGCGTTTAGTCTAAGGCAAAAAAGATGTATTTGCTGAACTAATCCGCTATAAGTAAGTGTCTTAAAATTAAGAGAAATACAAAGGGATAAGTGACATGAAACAAGGTGTTTTACTGATAGCTGTATTGGCGCTTACAGGTTGTAGCAGCATCAGTCCACAGGAATGTCAGATTGGAGACTGGTTTGCTATTGGCAAAACTGATGGCCAGCAAGGGGTCGCCAGCACTAAATTTCGCAGCTACCAAAAAGAATGTGCAGAACATGGGGTAGGGTCTGATTTTAAAGCCTATGAGCAAGGCCATGCTGAAGGGGTTATGTTGTATTGCACTTACGATGCAGGCCGGGAGTTGGGCCAAAGTGGCGGTGCTTATAACAAAGTGTGTACCGGTGCTTTAGAGCCGCAGTTTCGTTTAGGTTATGACAGAGGTCGTAAGTGGTATCAGGCTGAATCTGCGCTGCTGAATTTACAAAAAACCTTGCAGCGAAATGCCGGCACTATAGATCAATTGGAACAACGTATCGACGACAACAGCAAAGAGTTGACTGTGCTGAAGGACAAACAGCAGAAACAAAAGCTGTTGGATGAAAACCGTAATCTGCAGCAACAGCTGCGTGAGCTGAACCAAATGCAAGGCCAGTTACAGCGTGATTTGAAACAAGCCGAATTACAGTTTAGTTTGATCCAGCAAGATGGCTAAAAAGGGAGCTGACTAAGGTGGACAACAGATGAAGCTTTTTTGTGGTCTGTTATTGAGTATGCCTTTGCTGGTGTGGTCTGCACCTTTGGATCTGACCTGGACTACAGAAAAACTGTTGATCGCAGGTCAGCGCAGTCGCTTGCCTCATCAACCCCAATGGCCGGAAAAACAGACAGATTTTGTTGCCTACAGTATGACTGGCGTGTTGCCTGACGGCATCCATTGCCAGTTAGAACTAAGACTGCAGGACGAACTCTTGCTTAGCTTACCTTGCACCAAACGTTATGTGCTGGAACGGCCTTTACGTATTACACCTGCTATGAGGCTGGAGTTGTACCTGCATAACACCAACCTGTTTAGTCCTGGTGAAGAAGTGATTTTACGCAACAGAGTGTCGCTGGATGTAGCTCCTTAGGTTGATTGAATCAGCTTGGCTGTGGGCTTTGGCTTAACCAGGCCTGAGCTACACCAGAAGCCAGAATCAGCAGCGCGCCCAGCCATTGTAAAACAGACATAGGTTCGGCAAACAGCAGCCATGCAGCGATAATAACCACTACAGGTTCCAGATAAGCCAGAGTCCCAAACACTCTGGTGGGTAAATGTTGAATGGCTTGCAATGCAAACACCAAAGCTAAAAACCCCGGAAATAACCCTGCAATCACCAGCCAGACCCATTGATCCGCTTCAGGCCAGGGCTGATCCGCGACCAAAGGCAATACGCAAAGCGAGCCTGTCAGCAACTGATAAAAACTTTTGTGATACAGAGGCACAGTATCAGGCACTTTTTTATTGAATAAAATAAAAGCCGTGTAGGTAACTAAAGAAGCCAATGCAAACCAAAGGCCTTGTTGCTGTTCAACACGGCTGCCAAGCTGAAATTCCTGCAGCATAAAAAAGCCAAAAAAAGCCAGTATGATCAATAATAAAGTGCGACTGGTTAAGCGTTCAGCAAACAGAAAATGCGCGATAATGGCCGACAAGGCCGGAGCCAGATAGACCAGCAAAATAGCCAGAGTTAAAGAGATGGTCTGAATTGCAGATAAAAAACACAAAATAAAACTGGCCAGCAACACACCATTCAGCAGCACTAAGGCTGGTGGTTTCCCCTTTAACAGCCGTAATTGCCCTGTTAAGCTTAAATACAATGCCAGAATACAGGCGCCAAAACCTAAGCGGTAAAAAGTAAGGCTGGCCGGGTCAACAGCACTGTAGCGGGCTATTAAACCTATAGTGCCCATCATAGCTGCGGCTAAAGCGGCCATATAAAAGTAACGGTAAGACGATAAAAACATGCAATAGCCACTGCTGACCAAACCAGGAAGATCGTCACTGTAGCGACCCGCTTTGCACAATTCAAGTGGCTCTTTTAACGACAGTTTTGACTGTATTTAGTAACAACTTTTTATTTGTTGTTTTCAGCGAAGCTGGGTAGGCTCAACTTTTTTGACACTATGTTTGCTGAAGGACATATTATGCGTTCGCTGATTTTTGCTTTGCCTTTGGTCATGTTGATCTCTGCCTGTTCGGAACCAGCACCCCAGCCAAAAGTCTCTACTGCTTTGGCTGAAGTCACAGTACTGACCGAAGCTTTTGCCATGCCGGGTTTGAACCGCCACAGGCAAGTGCGATTGTATTTACCTCCCGGTTATGCCACTTCGGATAAAAGATACCCTGTACTTTATATGCACGATGGTCAGAACCTGTTTGATGAGGCTACAGCTTATGCGGGTGAGTGGGGCGTCGATGAAACATTAAATGAGCTGGCGTCCGCAGGCCAGCTTGAACTGATCGTAGTGGCGATAGATAACGGTGGCGAAAAGCGCATGACTGAGCTGAACCCTGTGGATCATGCGAAGTTTGGTAAAGCCGAAGGCAAAGCTTATGTGGAGTTTATTGCCACTACAGTGAAGCCTTATATAGACCAGCACTATAGAACTTCAGCTGATGTGGAACACACAGCTATTATGGGCAGCTCTTTAGGCGGTTTAATCAGCCATTACGCCATACTGCAATTTCCACAGGTGTTTGGCAAAGCTGGTATTTTTTCACCTTCGTATTGGATCACGGGTGAAGAGGTCAGATGGTTTAAAAATCATCCGGCGGCTAAGGACGCACGTCTGTATTTTTATATGGGTGGTAAAGAAGGCGACTCTATGGTGCCAGACCTGCAAAGGGTGTATCAGGCCGTGCTAAGCCAAGGTCATCCGGCTGAATTGACTCAGTATCATCTGGTGGCTGACGCTGAGCACAACGAAGCGGCCTGGCGTGCTGAATTTAAAACAGCAGTTTTGTGGTTGTTTAGTTCCAACCCATAGCAAAAAGCAGAGTCATAGACTCTGCTTTAAGTTTTAAGGCAAATCAAACCACAAGGCTTGCACTGGTCCTTGAATAGCTAAAGCTTTCAGTTCAGTTTCTTTGCTGATTTTTGCGCCATCACCTGGCTGCATAGCTGTGCCGTTTAACTCCAGTTCCCCTTCAATTAAATGCAGGTAGAAGTTGCGTTTGGCAGTCACTGGCAATTCAATCACATCATGCTCGCTTAACAACAGCTGGGATAAACAGGCATCCTGTTTGATCTGTAGCGTACCATCACGACCATCCGGAGAAATCACCAAAGTTAAGCCTGCTTCGGCCTTAAAGTCTTTTTGCTGATAACCAGGCTCACCACCAAATTGATTGGGCTGGATCCAAATCTGCAAAAATTTTAAGTTGTCTTTATCACTGGCGTTAAATTCGCTGTGATAAATACCTTTGCCTGCGCTCATCAACTGAAATTCACCCGCAGGTAAAGTTTTTACATTGCCTGCTGAATCTTTGTGGGCAATTTGACCTTGCAGCACATAACTGATGATTTCCATATCCTGATGGCCATGGGTGTCAAAGCCTGCAGCTGCATCTACTTCGTCATCGTTAATCACTCGCAGCGCTGAAAACCCCATATGAGCCGGGTCGTAATAACGGCCAAAAGAAAAAGTGTGTTTGCTGTTTAACCAGCCAAAATTGGCTGTGCCGCGCTCAGCGGAACGTCTTAATTCAATCATAATATCCCTCGTACTTGAAGCTACAGCCGGTGGGCTGAGTGTGGACAGGCTCTCTCTTTTGCAGAGAGAGCCACCTGGTTGGAATTATGAGTTCAGTTTTTTCGCGATAATGGCGTCGACCGAAGCTTTACCTGCACCGCTGAATAACAGAGAAACACTGGCTGCTAACAAGGCTAAGGCAAATTCGTAGCCGTTGGTGCTCATAAAGAAACCGTTGGCAAAGTGCACTTTAAAGATGGCCACTAACATGGCGATAATTAAGGTCACTGCTGCAGGGCGGGTTAAAACACCAAACACCAGAGCCAAACCACCAAAAAACTCAGCCGCACCAGCTAAAAAGGCCATCAAAACACCAGGCGCCAGGCCTATGCTTTCCATCCAGCCACCTGTGCCTTCTAAACCGTAGCCACCAAACCAGCCAAATAATTTTTGTGCACCGTGTGCGGCAAAAATAATACCAACTGGAACTCGTAATGCTAAAGCGCCAAAACCTGCGTTAGTACTGAAAATTTGTTGTAAAGTTGCTTTGTTCATTTGTATTCACCTTTAAATAAATTGATGTTAAACCCTTCTTTCTTGAAGCTGCAGCTTTGTTGACCAGACTCTCTCACCCCAATCACATAGTTACCTATGCTCATGGGGCCTCGTTCGCTTGTCGCCTCACTGCAACTCCAATTACTTTGGGTTTGTATTAGGGTTGTCAGACTGCTTTAAACCGCTTGTCAGTTCCGATGTCTGTACTTTAGAGCAGCTTGCATTTTTAAAAAAGCGGAATAAACTGAGTTAATCATTCAAAATATTTGAACATGCAAGTAAAGGTATTATGGCTAATCATCCTATTCTGACGTTGGACGCTTTGCGTGCGCTGGATGCTATCGACCGCAAGGGCAGCTTTGCCGCTGCGGCTGAACACTTATACAAAGTGCCTTCCGCCTTAAGCTATACCATAGCCAAACTTGAGGCTGATCTTGAAGTACAGCTGTTTGACCGTTCCAAACAAAAAGCACAGCTGACACCTGCTGGTCAGTTGCTGTTGCAACAGGGACGTGAATTATTGCAGGCAGCCAGCCGGTTACAGGATGCGATTAAACAAGTGGATACCGGCTGGGAGACGCAGTTTGTGATAGCCAAAGACAGCATAGTGCCGTATCCGCCGGTACTGAGCCTTATTCATGAATTTATGGCGCTTGGCAAAATGACCGAAGTCAGTATGCGTGAAGAAGTGTTAGGCGGTGGCTGGGAGGCGCTGGAAACAGGTCGGGCGCAAATTGCTTTGGGGGTATCGGCCGATATGCCCAAAGGAAAATACGAATTGGTGCCTATAGGCGAAGTAGAGTTTGTGTTTGCGTTGTCGCCGCAACATGAACTGGCCAATATCAACAGACAAATTGATTTAGCCGATGTGGAGCAGGAAACGGCTATAGTGGTATCGGATTCGGCTTTGGATGCGCCTAAACGTAGTTCCGGTTTATTTACCACCCGCCGCGTACTTAGAGTCAGTTCAATGCAGGCCAAAATTGCCGCTCAGGTGCAGGGTTTAGGGGTTGGATTTTTACCAAAACATTTAATTCAGGACGAATTAGCCAGAGGTTTATTAATCGCCAAAAAAACCAGCATTCCACGCGAAAAGGCGATGTTGTATCTGGCCTGGCAAAAACAAGGGCAGGGCAAAGCACTGCAGTGGTTTAGTGAAGCCTTTAGCCACTACCCCTGGTTAAAAGTCTGGTCTGGTGCCTAACTGGGCTATGTTGTGGTTTTGTACGTACTTTAATACCAGGAATACAAAGTGAAAGAGATGGGCATTGAATAAAAAAATTAAAGCTGTAGTGTTTGATTTGGATGGCACTTTGGTCGATTCCAAACTGGATTTTTCCGAGCTGCGTCGCCGTCTAGGCTGGCCTGAGCAAACGCTGATCCTGGAGCATTTAGCCACCTTAGATTGTGCTTTGAAGAAACAACAGGCAGAGCGGATTATTATCGACTTTGAACTCGAGGGGGCACGTAACGCCAGTTGGATGCCTAATGCTGAGGTGTTGCTACAACAACTGAACCGGCAAAATATGCCGATGGCAATCTTAACCCGCAATATGCGGCAGGCCACCGACCTTTGTATGCAGGCGCTGAATATTCCTATTGCTTTGGTGCTGACCCGTGACGAGGCTCCGGCTAAACCTCAGCCTGAAGGTTTATGGCTGATAGCTGAGCAGTTGGGAGTGGCTCCAGATCAAATACTTTATGTGGGCGACTATCTGTTTGATATCCAAACAGCCCGCAACGCAGGTGCCTATTGTTGTTTATACCGTTATGGCGATAACCATATTTATGCGGAGCTGGCTGATGTCGTAGTGGATGATCTGCTGGAGTTAGCGGATTGGTTGCAGCTGTGAGCTGGATTTTTGTTTCTAGTGTGGTTGCGGATGCAACAGGACCTTAATCAGTTAAACTTTCCTGCAGCTTGTAGTGCTGTTTAAGCTGCTTTATCTGTTGGTTGTGGCTGTGTAAAAAACGGTCAAAAGCCTGGATCAGCTCCGGATGTCTGGCGCTGGATAAGTGAAAACTGACAGGGGAAAATGGCAATGCAGTGCCTGGTACTAAAGTGCCGGCTTGCTGCATTTGCTCTAATAAGAAGTTTGCCACATTCAGTTCAACATCGGCTGCGTCCACCCGGCCCATCAGTACCATCTTCAGTGCCGACTCAGCATCCGGAGTTTCTACTAATTTAAAATCATAAGCAGGCTGTACTTTAAGTAAATGATCCGGAGTAAAACCACGTGGTACTGCAATGCTTTTTACTTTATTCAGCGGTAGATGCTGGCGCAACACAGGCACCATGGTAGTTCCGAGTATATGAACTGCACTTTGACTAAAAAACAGCTCAGGTTGGTGTTGCCTCGCCTGTCGCCACAGTGGATTGTCCGGATAGATAAAATCCACTTCGTCTTCAAGATTTAATCTTTTGCCGGGTAAATTTACAATCTTAAATTGTATGTGCTGATGAGTTGCAAAAAGTTGCAATAAAGCTTCAGCAAAGCTGTCGGTTTCAGGGGTATTAAAATCGTAATGGGGTTTATAGCTGATATTGTGCGTACCCAGAGTGTAAGTCGTTTTTTCAGCTGCAGTTGCAAAACCCGCACTACAGAAAATACTAATGATCAGCAACCAGGGGCGCATTGAAACTCACTTTCGCAAAACAAGACCTGTTTAATTTAGCAAACAATACCCTTTGGTTTCATCAAATTTCTCGATCCAGCACTTTTGGCAAGCGACGGTGTTTTTCTTTGGCTTCTTTAATGGCATCACTAAAAGCGGACGCCAGAATACCTGTTGGCACTGCTATCATACAGATACCTGTTACCGCAGTGATACCAGCCAGAATACGGCCAAGCAGGGTAATAGGGTACACATCGCCATAACCTACAGTAGTTAAAGTCGCGACAGCCCACCAGGTTGCGCGGGGAATAGAACCAAAAGCTTCGGGTTGAGTATCACCTTCCACCAGATAGAGACAAGTGGCGGCAAAAAGTAAAATAACCAGCCCAAAAATGGCGCTGACCAGCAGCTCATAAGTACGGCTGCGGATAGCGACTGTTATGCATTCCAGTGCGATGGAGAAGCGGCCAAGCCTTGCCAGCCTGACCACACGTATTAATAACACCAGACGTAAAATGACGCCGCCATTGCCAAGATAAAGCGAAAAAGCAACCAGAATCGCCAGTAAGTCGGCCATAGCAAAAAAAGAAAAAAAATGCTGCCAACGGGTTCTGACCGAATCATTTTCAACACAGGTCCAGAGTCTGGCCATATATTCCAGTAAAAACAGTGAACCTAAAGCCAGCTCAGTGTAACGAAACCAGTGTTCATGGCCTCGGCGGATATTAGGTTCGGTTTGGACAATAGCCAATAAAATACCCAGAATAATCACCAGAGCAATGGCTATATTCAGAGGCGACATACCGCGGCCTGAATACAATACAGGGTCTAACTGATGAGCCAGCCGGTAGCGTAAATGATGTAAAAAACTGCTTTCAGGCATCAGTCACAAAGTAGTAAAGGGTTTTAGTGATTGTCCGGGCTAGTGGCTGATTTAGCAAGACTAAAATCCTGTTAGTACTTGCGCTAAGGTGCCCAGACTATGTTGCGATAACGCCAGTTGCCGTTCCTGCTCAGTTAAAATACCGACAAAAGGAGTGCGGCGGCGTAACTTACGTAAGTAAGGGCTGTCTTCTGTGATGCCTGCACAAAACTCTTTTGGTTGAGAATAAAGCTCTAACACGGACTGCCAGTGCAGATAAGCTCCATAGCCAAGCTGGCCGTTATCGCGTCGTTCTTCCAGTTTGGTTTTGACCTGCTCCAATAAAGCAGGCTCCGCCAGTAATTTAGCCGCAATAGCCTGATGCAGTACCAGAATTTGCCGGTCGATATTTTCATCTTTGATGCCGGTTTTTTTCACCCTGTAGGGTTTGTCTCTGTTTTTGCTTTTAGGTGTCCACATGGTTTTTATTTGTTCTGATTAAAATTAGTGAAACTCTCTGGAATAGGATCTGAGTGATCCTAACAACGGCGTCAGATCGGTTAAACGCCCGGCGATAATATGAATAACACCCTCTTTTTTCTCCAGAATGCCATTTACTTTCAATAGTTTAGATTTTAGATACGGCTGGCGCTGCGCCGAAGCTGTAGCCGACCAGACCACTAAATTGCTAAAACCTGTGCCATCTTCCAGCGTAATAAAAGTCACGCCCGACGCTGTACCAGGGCTTTGTCGTGCTGTGACTAAACCTATTACAGTCACCACCGACTTATGGTTCAGTGCAGGAAGCTCTGCTGTCTGTGCAAATTTTCCCAGCAGCCCTTGTTGCTTTAATAACTGAACAGGATGAGTGCGTAAACTCAGGCCTGTGCTTTGATAATCTTCGACTACTTCAGAGAGCTCAGTGGGCATCGGCAACTGGTACTGAGTTTGATAAGGTTCCGCCGCCAGTAAAGGCAATTTATGTTGCTGATCCAGTAATTGCCAGCGCGCCTGATAACGTTGCCCCGATAGTTGCTGCAAGGCATTGGCACTGGCAAGGGCTGTTAAATCACTATCAGACAAACCCCTTTGTGCTACTTCAGCCAGTTGCTGATAACCTGCTGTGGGTCTGTGTTCCAGTAGCAGCTGTGCACCTTGTCGGCTTAAACCTTTCACCAAGCGAAGGCCTAAACGAATTGCAAAAGCCGATTTAGCTGAAGAAGAGGCAGGAACCATTAAATGGTCCCAATCGGATTGATTCACGCTCACCGGCAACACTTCGACATCATGCATTCGGGCATCCTGGATCAACTGGCTGGGCGCATAAAAGCCCATAGGCTGGCTATTGAGCAAAGCCACATAAAAAGCCACAGGGTAATAATGTTTTAAATAAGCTGAGACATAAGCCAATACGGCAAAACTGGCTGAGTGCGATTCAGGAAAACCATATTCACCAAAACCACAAATTTGCTGGTAAATACGTTCGGCAAATTCTTGCTGATAGCCTCTGCTTAACATGCCGTCTATGAGTTTTTGTTTAAACTGAATAAGCTCGCCGGTTTTTTTCCAGCTGGCCATAGCTCGGCGTAACTGATCGGCTTCACCGCCACTAAAACCTGCTGCTACCATCGCCAGTTTAATCACTTGCTCTTGAAAAATAGGCACACCTAAAGTACGTTCCAGCACGTTTTGCACTGCAGGGGAAGGGTAAGACACTGCTTCTTCGCCATGACGGCGTTTTAAATATGGATGCACCATATCGCCCTGAATAGGGCCGGGTCGTACTATGGCTATCTGGATTACTAAGTCGTAATAACATTGCGGGCGCAGCCGTGGCAGCATCGACATTTGAGCCCGTGATTCAATCTGAAATAAACCTATAGTGTCGGCTTTTTGAATCGCTTTATAAACTGCAGGGTCGTCACCTGCTCTGGTGATGGCCGCTATGCTTAAATCGGTATGCTGGTAACGCCTGACCAAATCAAACGCCTTACGAATGGCGCTGAGCATACCCAAAGCCAGCACATCTACTTTTAACAGCTTTAATGATTCCAGATCATCTTTATCCCACTGGATCACTGTGCGATCGGCCATGGCTGCATTTTCCACTGGCACCAATTCGTACAAAGGCCCCTGGGATATAACAAAACCTCCTACATGCTGAGATAAATGCCGTGGCATGCCCACCAATTGCTGCACCAGTTGTACCAACAGCTGAGCTTTTTTGGCTTGTGGATCCAGCCCCAACTGCGTCAACTGACTACTCCAGTGCTGGCTTTTATCGCGCCTGTGCAGATTTTTTAACAAAAATTCCACCTGATGCAGCTCAAAGCCCAAAGCTTTACTGATATCCCGAAAGGCGCTTTTAAAGCGATAACAAATCACTGTTGCGGCTAAAGCTGCGCGTTCACGGCCATATTTTTGGTAAATATACTGGATCACTTCTTCACGGCGTTCATGTTCAAAATCGACGTCTATATCAGGAGGTTCTGCCCGCTCTATTGAAATAAAGCGTTCAATTAATACCTGAATTTGGCGGGGATCCACAGCCGTAATAGCCAGGCAATAGCAAACCACAGAGTTAGCCGCTGAACCCCGGCCCTGATACAAAATCTGTTGTTTCTGCGCAAATACCACCAAATCGTGAATAGTTAAAAAATAGTAGGGGTAATTCAGTTGCTCTATTAAATCCAGCTCTTTGTTAATTGTTTGCTGGATATCGTCTGGTACGCCTTCAGGGAAACGTTGCTGTTCACCTTTTTTAACCAGTGCGCGTAAATGCTGTATGGCTGTCAAACCTTCAGGTACCAGTTCGGCCGGATACTGGTAACTCAGTTCATCCAATGAAAAGCTGCATAAATCGGCCAGTTTTTGGCTGTTATCCAAAAGCTCAGCCGGAAATAACTGCTGCAGTTTTTTGATAGGCCTTAAGCTTTGTTCGGCGTTGCTTAACAGTTGCCTCGCCATATCAGGCACAGCTTTGCCAGCTTTAATGGCGCTTAATGCATGTTGCAAAGGCAAGCGACTGGCCTGATGCATTAATACTTCACCTGTAGCGCAGCAGGGCAGTTGCAGCTGCTGCGCCAGTTGCTGGCAGTAGGGCAGATAAAACTGATCCTGGCTTTGTAATTTGCGGCTGGCGCCTAACCATAAACGTGCTGCATGATGTTGCTGTAGCCAGTTGCCCCAGTACTGATCGGTCTGATCATCGCCACTGGGCAGCCAGAGGATCTGGCAATGCTGAATACGCTGAATATCCCATTCGGCTAACTGGTAAGATCCTTTTTCAGCGCGGCGTCTGGCCTGGGTAATAATGCGGCATAACTCGCTGTAGGCGGTTTTGTTCGTGCAGAGTAATACCAACCGTAACTGTGGGTTCAGTACCAGCAAAGAGCCAATGATCAGTTTCAGCGGCAACTGTTTTTCTTTGATCTGATGGTGAGCGCGTACTACGCCTGCCAGCGAGCATTCATCAGTGATAGCCAAAGCTGTGTAGCTTAAAACTGCGGCCTGTTGCACTAATTCAGCCGGACTGGAAGCGCCTTGTAAAAATGAAAAATGGCTCTGACAGACTAATTCGGCATAGCCAGTAGTTTTAATGGCGACAGGGCTTTTCATCAGCTGAAGTACCCCTGCAGATACAATTGCTCCGGCTGCTGTAAGTCACGAAACAACCACAACCACTGGCCTTGTGCATTCTGAGCCACATAATAATCGCGGTGTTGGCTCTGTTGTTGCCACCAGCCACTGCTTAAGCGTTCAGGGCCATAGTGTAGCTGCAACTGCTGTTGCTGCTCTGCATCAAGCGCCAAAGGCGGCTCCACTAAAAATGCCGGTCGCACCGCAGCTAAAGCACCGGCAATAACAGCTTGTGGCTCTAAAGCTGAAGCATAGCTACTGGCCTGCTCTGGCAATAAATCATTGTGTAAACAAGGGCTTTTTACCTGTTCTTTACCCAAACGGGCCTGTAGTAATGACAAGAGCTGCAAGGCTGAGTACAGCTGTTCTTTACCGGCGCCCAAATTGCCAGCAAACAGGGTTTTGTACTGAGCGTAACGCGGCCCGGCGCGGCGAAGGCTGAGTTTCAGCTGTATCACGGCGTTGTTCAGCTTTAAGCGTTCCAGCTGCAATTCGCTGATTTTTAGCCAGTCTTTGCTTTGGTATTCGCCCTGAGCTGAATGCAGTTGCAGCTGTTGTTGCTGATCCTGGCGCTGTAATAAACTAAGTTCTAACTGATAGGCCAGTTGATCCCGTTGTTGTAAATACAGCTGCAATAAGCCAAACAAGTGCTTAAGCGGCCCCAGTAACTGGTCGCTGCGCTCCATTTCGTACAGCAGTTCCAGTTGTTGTTCAAACTGCTCAACTGGCTGAATAAACTGCAGCAAACCGGGTTTGGCTCCTGTCAGTTGCTGCAAATACTGCAGCATTTCAACGCCAAAACGCCGCACCAGTTCAGCCTGTGGGATCTTTAACAGATCATCAAGCTGTGTAAGCCCTAGCCGCTGTAATTGTTCCAGTAGTTTTTCTGGTAATTGAGCCTGGTGCAGTGGCAGCGCTTTGAGTTGCTGCTGAATTTTATCCTTTTGCAGTAAAAACTGATCCCAGCCTTGCATCGCCAATAAACGCGCCACTAAAGGCTGCTGTGCTGTAGCAAAATGATACTGATAACCGGCTTGTTGCAACACTTGTTGTATCTGTTGCCAGAACTGCAGAGCCCCCCCATACAAAGCCAGCATAGGGCTGAGTTTTAGTACTAAACCCGAATCCGCTTGCAGCGCTATATCACCGCAGTATTGATACAACAGCTGGGCTAATTGCTGCAGCTGCTGTTGTTCTTGCTCAGCCTGATGCGGCAGAAGTTGCAGTTGATGACATAAAGAGGCGGCTGAAGCTAATCCCATGCCCAAAGTTAAACCAGCCTGGCGCGCAGCTGAGTTGAATTGCAGCAACTGATGGTCAGCGCCTACTATCGCCAGAGGTGCAGTTAAATTGAGGTTGTTATTACTTTTATTCTGGCCTGACAAGGCTGTAGTTGTGTTTTGCAGCAATAACAACTTATCCAGCTGCAACTGCGGGAAATATAAATACAACCAAAACTCCATCCGCTCAGACATAGCAAATAGCCTCAGCTGACTCGTGATAAAGGCGGACGGCCATGCTGTTCGTGCTGTAGCTCCGGCTTTATAAACTGCGGATACAACTCTGCCCATGGCAGCACTAATTCTTGTTGTTGCCAGCCGCCTTTACGTTTCAGAATGCGGATCTGCAACCCAGTTGTAGCTGGAGTGAGTTGTAAACTTAAAGCCCAGGGCAGCAGTTGTTGTTCCGCCTGTGCCGGGCGGAAAAAATACAACTGGCTTTGGCCTTGCTCTGCGGCTAATTGCAAACGTTTGAGCTGAGTTAAATTCAGGCTGTTTTGCCACAGCAATACATCCATACAACTGCCACTTTTTAAGCACAGTTCAGCGGCCCAAAGGGCATCCGCAGAGCGAGGGGCATTCAGTTGTAACACCTGATGCAAAGGCCGTTTTTGCTGCAACAAATACTCAGCACAAAGGCTGGCAGGTGGATTGATCCAGATTTGCAGCAGCTCAGATCCGGATCCTGCCAATGCTTTTTGGATCAATTGCAGTTCAGCACAAGCGCCATGGCTTTGTAATTCAACGACATTATGCTGTGGCCAGCCGCCGCCCAGAAGCTTATCCAAAGCGGTAAAGCCTGTGCTTTGACAATGTTCATAAGGGGCTTGGGTTTGACTGGCCTGCCAGATCAGTTGTCTGTTCTGTAGCTGTTGCAGCAGAGCATTCATGATTTTTATCTCAAAATACTGTATATAAAAACAGTATAAAAGATCTGTTTTGGATCGCAAGGACAAAGTCAGAGTTTTTGTATTCAGCTGTATCTGATGGCTAAGGAGGTAATAATTATGTTAATGTGCGCGGCTTTTCCGCCTCCTGTTTATCTGATCTGCTTTGCCCTCTGGCGGCTGATTTGACTTATGGTACTGATATGACTGAAACCAATAGCTTTACTGCAAAAACCTGGATCCTGATCCTGAGTTTAGTGCTGATTGCCCTGACTTTGCGGCCCTCAATGGCCTCTATCGGGCCTTTATTGCCCTTCATGCAACCTGAATTACATCTGTCTTTTACTCAGGCTTCGTTACTGACGATGTTGCCTGTATTGGCTATGGGTCTTGGCATCTTTTTTGCGCATCAACTGGCGTTATGGTTTGGCTCTTATCAGGTTGTGTTCTGGGCGTCCATCGCTATAGCAGCAGCGACAGCGCAGCGTTATTGGGCTGTGGGCGCTTTGGATCTCACCTTAAGTGCCATAGTGGCTGGTTTAGGTATTGCCATGGTGCAAGCCGTGGTACCTGGGGTGATTAAACAAAAATTTGGCACTAAAGCACCTTTAGTCATGGGCTGGTATATATCCGCCATTATTGCCGGAGCTGCTTTAACTGCATCCCTGGCGGCTTTTTGGGCCGACTGGGCTCAAAGCTGGCGTGTGGCTTTATCCGGCTGGGTAGTTTTATCTGTGTTGGCTTTGGTGTTGTGGTTTTCACAAAAAAACGCCATTCAGAACCTGCCTGTAGCTCAGTCGCAACAAAAACCACTGAGCTTTAGTAAACATGGCCGCTCCTGGACTTTGGCACTATTTTTTGGCCTGGTGACTTGTGCCTTTACCTGTGTGTTGGCCTGGTTGCCAGCTTATTATGTAGAGCAAGGCTGGAGTGAACAAAAAAGTGGTTTGCTGCTGGGCTTGTTGCTTTGTATGGAGGTGGTATCAGGTTTTGTCAGCCCCTGGCTGGCAAGTCGTAAGCTGGATCGTCGTCCTGTGATGCTGGTTTTATTAGTGTTGATGGCCACAGGTTTTGCTGGTTTAGTGGTGGCACCGCAGCTGGGTTTAATCTGGGCTTCGTTATTAGGTTTAGGTATTGGTGGCTTATTTCCATTGTCTTTGATTGTGTCTATGGACCATCAGCATCAGCCTGCTGCTGCAGCCAGTCTGACCGCTTTTGTCCAGGGTATAGGTTATACGCTGGCGGCTTTTTCGCCTTTGATTGCTGGTTTTATCCGGGATTTCAGCCAAAGCTTCAGTATCAGTTGGTTATTGTTAGCTGCTATAGCAGTGCTGCTGATGGTGATGGCTACACGTTTTAATCCTGTATTTTATGAAAGTCGTTTTGAATGATTTTTGTGTTGGCAGTTTTTGCTGAATTTCAGATCAATACTGCAGTTTAAATAACAATTCGGCCAAATCGGGTTGCCACCAGAAGTCTTTGGCTACCCGGCCATTTCGAACTATCACACCTTCAGAGAGCAGCAATTGTTGCTGCTCCAACGCTTGGGGTGTACCTGCAGCAAAAGCCAGCTGGCCACCGGAGCGCATCACTCTGTACCAGGGCAGTTGCAGTTCATCCGGTGCTAACCCCAGGGTTTTACCCACCAAACGGGCACGGCCAGGCAAACCTGCTAAATCAGCTATCTGACCATAACTGGCAATTTTTCCGGCTGGAATTTGTAACACCGTTTGCCAGATCTTTTGTTGTTTAGATGGAGATTGTTGTTGCATCACATCACCAGGTTGAAACGCCGGCTGGCTGATAATTATCGGACAATGCTACAATGCCGCCGCCTTTTTTGCCGGAGTTTTTCATGTTTATCACTATTGACGGAATTCGGCTGCGTATTCCAACCGAAGAGCCTGTAGCGCCAGAAAGCAGCGACTGTTGTGGCAGTGGCAGCTGTTGTCCTTGTGTCTGGGATTATTACCGAGCTCAGCAAAAAGCCTGGGTGGGGCAACAGGAGCAAGAGTCTGATCAGTAACTCTTACTCCTTAAATCGTCGCTTAATAGGCTTTGTTCACTACAGTCCGGCCTATAGGCGCCAGGCTTAAAGTGGCCAGTTTTAAGTGGGCTAAGCCAAAGGGAATACCTATGATGGTAATAAAACAGGCCACGGCATGAAACAAATGGCCCAAGGCCAGCCAGAAACCTGCAAATACAAACCAAATCACATTACCGATAAAACCCAGCGGGCCAGTACCAATATCAGAAATTCGGTTTAAACGCTCACGGTTGACGTGCTCGTTGCCAAAAGGCCAAAACGCCATTTCACCTATGACAAAACAGGCGCGGCCAAAAGGAATAAATACAATACTTACAAAACAGAGTAAGCCAATAAACCACCAGGCCAGCCCCATTAAAAAGCCACCCATCACAAACCATAAAATATTAAATATCAGCCTTAATACACTCATCATAGCTCTCCTTTTTTAGCTTCTGCCAAAAAGGTTACAAGATTAAGGCCAGTTTTAATTTTTTATAAATCAAATAGATAGAAAATATTGATGAAGGCCGAACTGTGAAAAATACCACTTAATAGTGAATTTCACCTCCGATTTGGTTACTGATCAGCAGTGTTTCATAGTCGCTGAACTACAGCAGATGTTCAACTGGCGTCCGTTTACAGCTTGAGGTTTTAAGCTGTCGACAGTTTAGGGCGTGTTGACGTTTCAGGGTTATTTTTGCAGCAGTCTGGCCGGTTTTTATGCAAGGCAGCGCGAGTGCAGTGTAGTTATTCTACATAAACGAGTGCTAACGCAGCAGAAAAGCCGGCCAGGCGCTGCCCTTCGGGTTCGTCTGGCGGCGCCTTGCTCCTTGTCACTCGTCACTCGTCACTCATTTAGAATAACTAAACTTCGCTCCTCGTTTCGCGATCAAAGCGTCGCCAGAACGAACAAATTTAATCTCGAAAGGTCAACACGCCCTAGTTAAATGACGCTTAAATCCTGAGTATTGCCTTAACAAGGTTGCGCCGGAGCTTTTAACATGGATAATTTGCCCTGTGCTTTCAAAGGCTAAAACTACAACTAAAAAATACCAAGGAATTGTATGAAATCTGTATACCTGCTTAGCACTGTGGCGCTTAGCCTCAGCTTTGCCACTCTAGCCGACGAAGGGCAGTGGCAGCCGTATCAACTGGCTGAATTACAAAAAGAACTGACAGCTAAAGGCATTGATATTCCGGGCAAACAACTGGCTGATTTAAGCCAGTACCCAATGAATGCGATTGTAAGTATGGGGTATTGCTCTGCTTCTTTTGTATCGCCTAAAGGCCTGGTGGTCACCAACCATCACTGTGCTTACAACGCCATTCAGAACAACTCCACCAAAGACAATAACCTGATTGATAAAGGTTTTTTAGCCAAAACTATGGCTGAAGAATTACCGGCAGGGCCGCAGGAACGCTTGTATATCACTGAAGCTGTCACTGATGTAACAGCACAAATTACCGGTTCACTGGCGGCTGATTTATCAGGAAAAGAGCGTTATGAGGCGATAGAAGCGAACCGTAAAGCACTAATTAAAGACTGCGAAATTGACCCGAATTACCGCTGCTCTGTGGTGAGTTTCCATCATGGTATGGAATATTTCCAGATCAAACAGCTGATGTTACAGGACGTGCGTTTAGTCTATGCACCGTCAGAGGCGGTCGGAAACTACGGTGGTGATATCGACAACTTTGAGTACCCACGTCATACAGGCGATTACACCTTTATCCGTGGTTATGTCGGCAAAGACGGTAAACCAGCGCCTTATTCAGTGGATAACGTACCGTACCAAAGCAAAAACTTTTTAAAAGTGAATGCCAATGGTGTACGGCAGGGCGACGGTATTTTATTAGCAGGATACCCTGGCCAAACCAGCCGTTATCGTTTAGCCGATGAAATCTCTTTTGCAGCCGACTGGCAATATCCGGCCCAGGTGAAAACCTATCAGCAAATGATCAACACCATAGACAGCTTAGGCGCTGCAGATGCTGATTTAAAAGTGAAATACTCCTCTACCGTAAAAAGTCACAATAACCGTATGAAAAAACTGCAGGGCTTATTGGACGGTTTTAAAGTAACTGATATTCAGGCTATTAAAGTGCAACGTGAGCAGGCACTGCTGGACTGGATTAAAGCCGATGAAAGCCGCAAACCCTACCAGCAAAGTATGGATGCATTAAAACAACTGATTAAAACCGAGCAGGCTTTTACTCAGCAAACTTATTACTTTGAAGCAGCCAAACGCAGCGATTTATTGCAAGCCGCTATTTTGTTGTATCGCTTAGCGCAGGAAAACCAAAAAACTGACGCGATGCGCGAAATGGGTTTTCAGCACCGTGATTTAAAAATGATTGAAGGCCGCTTAGCCCGGATGGAAAAAAGCTTTCACCCTACTATGGACTTAGCCCTTTGGTCAGAACAGTTGGCCGATTATATGGCGCAGCCAGACTCTGTACGTGTAGCAGAATTGGATGCCGCTTTAGGCTTAACAGCAGGCATGACCCAAGCTCAAATTGCCGAAAAGTTAACGGCACTTTATCCACAAAGCAGCCTGACAAGCACTGAAGGCCGTAAAGCCTGGCTGGGTAAAACGCCAGCTGATTTTGCCGAAAGCTCAGACCCTTTTATTCGTATCGCCGTAGCAATTTCTGACAAAAATATGGCCTTAGAAACACAAGATAAAGAGTTAAAAGGCCAGCTATCCACAGTGCGCCCGGCTTATATGCAGGCCATTATTGCCTACAACAAAGCGCAGGGAAAACCAGTGTACCCGGATGCTAATAGCACCTTGCGTATCACTTACGGTTCAGTGGACGGTTATCCGGCCAAAGACGGCGTGTATAAAACGCCATTTACCTCAGTGAAAGGCTTAATTGCCAAACGCCAGGCAGACTACCCTTTTAACGCCCCACAAAACCTGGTGGATGCCTATCAGGCTGGCAAAACGGAAGGCTATTTTTATGCCGACTTAGCAGCCCAAACCAAAGCACCCTGGTTCTGCGGTATTTTCAGTTGCCCAAAAAGCGAAGTAAAAACCTTTAACTCGGTGCCGGTAAACTTCTTATCCAGCGCCGACACCACAGGCGGCAACTCAGGCTCAGCTGTGATGAACGGCAAAGGCGAACTGGTTGGTTTAAACTTCGACTCGACTTATGAGTCGATCACCAAAGACTGGTATTTCAACCCGGAAATCACCCGCGCCATTCATGTCGATATCCGCTATGTATTGTGGATGATGCACTATGTTGATAATGCAGATAATTTATTAGCGGAGATGGAAATAGTAAGGTAAACGGTAAGGGCGGGTCTTGCACCCGCCCGTCTATGGATACCGCGGTAGCCGTTGACGGGTCGGGACAAGCCACGCTCCCTGCAACCCTCCCGCTTATGATTCAAGCTGAAACCATCCAAACCTTCACCCATTCAGCAATAAAGACAACGGGCTTTTCACCGCATTACCACCCCGGTTTAATACATGGGTATAAATTTGAGTGGTTTTCACATCGCTGTGACCGAGTTGCTCCTGCACGGTGCGAATATCGACACCGGCTTCTAATAAATGGGTGGCACAAATTCATCGGGAATGAATTTGAACAGCCGCAGGCTGGCCCGCAGGGGAAACTACATGGATGTAGTTTCTAAAGGAATGGCGTAATGTGTGGCACGTTACATTCTTTGATATTTTCGCCAATCGCGCTGCTACTTTTATCGCCCGTCTGACGGTAGTTTCATCCAGATGATGCCGATGTATTAACTTGGACTCGGGATCAAGGCTAAGCAGGCTCGACGGAAATAAATAATGCCAGCCAATCTCTTTTGGCGCAGCCAGATATTTTCTGGCCAAAGCAAAAGGCAACCAAACTCCTGCATAAGAAGGGTTATGCAGATCGGTCTGAAAATACTGCTTTACATGTTCTATCTGCAGTTTCAGGGCAGGAATCAGTTCAGGCGCTAAGGTAACTCTGCGGTTTTTATTACCTTTACCCTGCCACACCAGCACTGACAAATAATCAAAATCAATGTCTTGAACTCGTAACCTGACAGCTTCCATTAAGCGCAAACCACTACCGTACATCATTTGAGCCAATAGTTTGTATTTCGGTTCAATCAAAGCTAACAACTGCTGAACCTCAACACGAGTGAGCACTACAGGTAATTTTTTTGCAACACGGGCTTTATTAAAATTAAGGTTTAGCGACAGTGGTCGCAAGATAATATACCTATACAAAAAGCTCAGTGCATTTAAAGCAGTTGCCTGAGTTTTGATGGCCACAGTGCGTTGATTGGAAAGGTAAGATAAAAACTGCTCCACATCGGCATCCGACAGCTGGTTAGGGTGGCGTTTGTTATGGAATAAAATATAGAACCTGATCCAATACAAATATGTCTCGACGGTACGTTTGGCATAACGACGCGACACCATAAATTCCCTTACGTAATCCAAAAAGGGCGAGGCCATTTTTCGCTCCTGAATAACTGTTTAAATAAACAGTGGTTCGGCTTGGGTAAAAAATCTACTAACTAGCGTACTGCTTGTATAGATTTTGTCGGTCATAAATTTAGTGATTGCAGAAAAAGTTGTTGAAATAGAGGTACATCAGAGTTAGTTTTGTATGAGTAAAAATCATGAAAGAAGGCAGAAAAATGTTCAACTTGCGGGCAAAGAACCTTCTATTAAATTGTTAGCTGTTGGTATGAGTATGGATTGCATCAACCAAATTAAAGAAAAACTTGAGAAATATCCCGATCTAAAATGGGAGCTGGACGGCTCAACTATATCAGTATCACCAGAGAATGGGTTCACAGTTTGGCTTGCGGAATCAGAGCAAGGTTGTACTGTAGGTTACAACGGTTGGCACGAAGAGTTTTCAGATAAAAATGAAGCGTTAAATTGTTTTGCTTTAGGCCTCAGTGAAAAGTGTCGATTAAAAGTCTTTATTAAAGGCAAGACAGAATATAAATGGGTCATGGAAGCATTTGAAGACGGTAACTGAGTATGTAAAATTTTCTGTGTAAGTGGCTGTTTATCATAGTGATACACGATCACCGTACATGATGATGAACTGATTCATCGCCGGTTTCCAGT
>NZ_JAVDWR010000024.1:0-49269 GCF_031457405.1 Rheinheimera soli
CGTGCTGCTTCGGCCACGCCAACACGCTCGGCCAGTTTCAGGGCTTCGGCTTTAAATTCTGCGGTATAGGTCTTGCGATTCTTTTTAGTTGTCATCGTCACCTCGTTATGTGATTTTACTCACTTAGCGCGGTGTACAGAACTACTGGATCAGATCACTTCAGGGCAGAAAAAACTATTGGACGCTTTGATGGTTATTTCAAAAACCAAGCAGGTATTCGTTACCACACACTCTCCATTTATGCTTTCATCTCCAAACCTAAGAGATGCTGGTCTTTTTATTTTCAAAAAGGTAAATAATAAAAATAGAATCATACCAGCCACGACATCCCCAATGTTTCCATGGAGCCCGTCTTGGGGCGAAATTAGCTATAAAGCATATGATCTACCTACTGTTGATTTGCACAATGAACTTTATGGATACTTACAAGAACGAAATAACTTAACTAACCTTGCCGCAGTTGACCAATGGCTAAATGCTCAGGGTATTGCGTCAAATAAACAGTGGATTCAGGAAAAGAATGGTGTCCCACTACCGCCAAGACCAGCAACATTGCAGTCGTTCATTCGGAACCATATACATCATCCTGAAAACATAACAATGCAAGCCAACAAATATACCGAATCGGAGTTAAAACAATCTATTGATGAAATGATTAGGTTATTATAATGATTTGTGAGTAGCTTTCTCTTGGTAAAATTTATAAATTCGTGCTTTATTAAAATAATGATTTTCGATTTAACAAGCGATATTGAGCAATGTCAAATTACGATTTCAAGCCATTAAATGATAAAGAATTTGAGAATCTTTGCTCGGATCTTTTGAGTTCACATTTCGACGTCAGGTTCGAAAGATTTAAGCAAGGAAAAGACTCTGGTATTGATGGAAGGTTCTTCAACTCGGATGGTGAAGAGATAATTCTTCAATGTAAACATTGGATTTCCACTCCGTTTTCTCAGTTAGTTAGAGCTCTAAAAGTCACTGAGAAGCCTAAAATAGACAAGATAAGCCCTAAAAGGTACATAATTGCGATCTCAAGTCCTCTGTCTAGAGCTGAAAAAAAATTAATATCTTCAGCTCTATCTCCATATATTAGGTCAGACAGCGACATCTTTGGGCAGGAAGATCTAAATGACATTCTATCCAAACACAAAGATATTGAACAGCGCCATTACAAACTCTGGCTTCACAGCGCCACTATAATTTCACATATTTCAAATTATGCAATACATGGAAGAAGCGAGTTCTCCTTGACAGAATTAGCGCGTTCTTCAGCCAAATATGTAGTAACGTCGAATCATACTGCAGCTAGAGAAATACTTGATAGACTTGGTGTAGTTATTATTACTGGCGAACCTGGAGTTGGAAAAACAACATTAGCTGAACATTTATGTTTGGAATATGTTGCCAACGGATATAGCTATCTTAAAATCTCTGATGACATTCGCGAAGCTGAACAGGTATTCCACCCTGACACAAAGCAATTAATATACTTTGATGATTTCTTAGGTAGAAATTATCTAGAAGCGCTTAAAGGCCACGAAGGAAATACAATAACTCAGTTTATCAGACGAGTCCTCCACAACAAAAACAAACGCTTAATACTAACATCAAGAAGCACAATACTTAATCAAGGAAGGTTATTAATAGATTGTTTTGAACATAACAATATTAAAAACAATGAACACGAACTAAAAATTACATCTCTTACTGAATTAGATAAAGCACATATTCTATATAACCATATATGGCACTCTGGTCTAGAAAGTGAGTATATAGATCAACTATATTTCAAAAAACGTTATAGAATCGTAATCAAACATCGAAATTTCAATCCACGACTGATCAGCTATATTACGGATGCGTCAAGGTTGACTACTTTCAGTGCTGAGCAATATTGGCAATTCGTTGAAAATGCGCTTGAAAATCCATCTCAAATTTGGGAAAACGCGTTTATCGCACAGCAAGATGACTTCGGAAGATCACTAATATTACTAACCGTAATAAATGGGAAGGCAATATTAGAAAAAGACTTATCTAATGCATACCATAGATACATTTCCTTACCAATCAATCATAACCTAATTGGAAGGAGAGATTTTTATTCAAACATTAGAACTCTTACGGGATCATTTTTTAATCGTTCAATTTCATTACCAAATACAGCTGTTATTAATTTATTCAATCCATCTATAGGTGATTATGTTTTGCGTCGCTATGAATCAGATCATCAATCTATCTTTTGGGCAATACTAAGTTTGCGAACTGAACAATCACTGATTACGTTGCGAAGCCTCATAAATAATAATTACTTTACTGAAAAAGATTCACTGATAATATGTGAACAATTAATAAGTCACTTATCTACATGTAATTTTGAAAAATGCGACATAATTTATATATCTTCATTGTGTTCAATCTATAAAAACCTCCCGTACAATGTGGCTCGTATCGGAGATGCCTTACTTAAGGCAATCAGTTTCATCCAAAATGAAGGGACTGACAATGTAACAGACTACGCTCTGGAGGTTATCGAGTGGGCTGCCAACATTAAATTAATAAGCCAACAAGAAGCTCTGAAATTCGCAAAAAATAATATAAATGGAATATATTCTGACGAAGAGATTCGAGCAATGATCTCTTTACTTACTTCAATTCCTGAGAGTATGGAAGATTTATGTCAAGTATTAGACGAAGTGGAGAATAAAGTTATCTCAATGTTAGCAGAAAGCCCCTCCGATTTCTTCGACTTAAATGATGCATTTTCATCTATGTCTTATGCAGACTATGACGAAGCAAATACTAAAGTTAGAGAACTTATTGAGTCAAAGCTTGAATATTTAGGAATTATGTCTAAATACAATAACGTAACTGAAATATTACACAATTGTGATATCGAAGGTGAGCTTAATACCTATTTTGGAGGTCATTATTATGATGATGGCGAGTATCGGAATCATCGTCCACAATTGACTACCACAAGTACTGATGAGGTAGATGATTTGTTTGATAGAAGTTAGTACTTGATTTGATTCGTTTATATGCTTCTTTTACAGTAGAAAAAAGCGAACCCTCACAGGTTCGCTTTTTAGTTTCAGAGTTCCAAACGACTTAAAGTAGTTTAGGAGGCCAGTTGTCATGAAACAACTGCCCCTTTCACTTACCTATAATCTTCCGGGCTTGGGCAAGCACACATCAGGTTGCGGTCGCCGTATACGTCGTCGATACGGGTGACTGTTGGCCAGAATTTGTTTTCTGCCACGTACTGTGCAGGGAATGCAGCGTACTGACGCTCGTATGGGCGGTCCCAGCTTGGGTCGAAAATATCTTCCATAGTGTGAGGGGCGAAGTGCAGTGGGTTGTTGTCTGCAGTCCACTCCCCTGCTTCTACCCTGGCAATTTCATTGCGGATAGACGTCATGGCGGTGATAAATTTATCCAGTTCCACTTTGCTTTCAGACTCAGTAGGCTCGATCATCAGCGTGCCGGCTACCGGGAATGACATAGTTGGGGCGTGGAAGCCGTAGTCCATTAAGCGTTTGGCGATGTCCATTTCGGTCACGCCGGTTTTTTCTTTGAGTGGACGCATGTCGATAATACATTCGTGCGCTACGCGGCCATTGGTGCCTACGTACAACACAGGGAACAGGTCGCCCAGTTTTTTCGCCATGTAGTTAGCGCTTAAAATCGCCATTTCAGTGGCTTGACGTAAACCGTCGCCGCCCATCATTTTGATGTACATCCAGCTGATTGGCAGAATACCTGCGCTACCAAATGGTGCTGCAGATACTGCGCCGTTGTCCGCGCCTGTGCCTTCAATTTTGACGACAGCGTGGTTTGGCATAAACGGAGCCAATTGTTTCTTCACACCGATTGGACCCATACCTGGGCCGCCACCGCCGTGAGGAATACAGAAGGTTTTGTGCAGGTTTAAATGCGATACGTCAGCACCGATAAAGCCAGGAGAGGTAATACCTACCTGAGCGTTCATATTGGCGCCGTCCATATACACCTGGCCACCGTGCGCGTGAACTATGTCACACAGCTCGCGGATAGACTCTTCAAACACACCGTGTGTGGATGGGTAAGTCACCATAATGGCGGCTAACTTGTCTGATACGGCTTCGGCTTTGGCTTTTAAATCAGCCATGTCGATGTTACCGCTCTTATCGCAATCTACCAGAACCACTTCAAAGCACGCCATAGCTGCTGTTGCAGGGTTAGTACCGTGCGCAGACACAGGAATTAAACACACGTTACGGTGTGAATCGCCGCGGCTTTCGTGGTATTTACGAATGGCGATCATGCCAGCGTATTCGCCTTGTGCGCCCGAGTTTGGTTGCATAGACACAGCGTCGTAGCCTGTGATGTCTACTAACCAGTTGGCCAGCTCGCCAATCATGTCGTAGTAACCTTCAGCCTGGTCGCGTGGCACGAATGGGTGCAGCGAACCAAATTCTGGCCAGGTCACAGGGATCATTTCGGCTGTAGCGTTTAACTTCATGGTGCACGAACCTAAAGAAATCATGGAGTGGTTCAGTGCTAAGTCTTTGTTTTCCAGCTTTTTGATATAACGCAGCATTTCAGTTTCACTGTGGTACTGGTTAAATACCGGGTGCGTTAAGTAGGTAGAAGTACGAACCAAGTCAGCAGGAATAGAGTTGGAGCCTTTAGCTACGATCTCAGCGTCTAACTTAGTCACATCTAAGCCATGATCTGCGCCTAATACGATATCAAACAACTGAGCGATATCAGCAGCAGACGTCAGTTCGTTAAAGCTTACGCTTAAGCTCTCGCTGATATCAGTACGTAAGTTCACTTCGGAAGCCACAGCGCGCGCTACAACAGCGGCACGGTCAGCCACTTTAAAAGTAACAGTGTCGAACCAGGTGTTGTGTACTAATGAAACGCCTTTGGCTTGCAGGCCAGCTGCAAATACGTCAGCAGAACGGTGAATACGTTCTGCAATGTTTTTCAGGCCTTCCGGGCCGTGGTATACAGCGAAGAAAGACGCCATGTTCGCCAGTAACACCTGTGCAGTACAGATGTTGGAGTTAGCTTTTTCACGACGGATATGCTGTTCACGGGTTTGCATTGCCATACGCAAAGCCTGATTACCACGGCGGTCTTTCGACACACCTATGATACGGCCTGGCATAGAACGTTTGTAATCGTCACGGGTTGCGAAAAACGCTGAGTGTGGGCCACCAAAAGCCATAGGCACACCAAAACGTTGGGCAGAACCTAATACTACGTCTGCGCCTAATTCGCCTGGCGATTTTAATAACAATAAGCTCATCATGTCAGAAGCTACTGCTACTACGGCTTTTTTCGCTTGTAAGGCAGCGATTAAAGCGCTGTCGTCACGCACTTCACCAGTCGTTGATGGGTACTGTAATAAAGCACCAAAGACGTCGTGGTTGATTGCGTCAGTGGCTTTGCCAATGATCACGTCAAAACCAAACATCTCAGCACGGGTACGAACTACGTCAATAGTTTGTGGGTGTACGTCGTCAGCGATAAAGTAGGTATTGGCTTTGCTCTTGGCTACACGTTTCGCCAGCGCCATAGCTTCAGCAGCTGCAGTGGCTTCGTCCAGTAATGAAGCGGATGCCAGCTCCATGCCTGTTAAATCTAAAGAAATTTGTTGGAAGTTCAGCAGAGCTTCTAAACGGCCCTGAGCAATTTCCGGCTGGTATGGGGTGTACGCAGTGTACCAGCCCGGGTTTTCTAACACGTTACGTAAAATAACGTTTGGTGTCAGTGTTGGGTGGTAGCCCATACCAATGTAGCTTTTGAATAGTTTGTTTTTGTTCGCAGCAGCTTTTAAGTACGCCAGAGCGTCCGCTTCAGTTGTGGATTCACCAGTTGCCAATGGCTTTGGCAGGCGAATGGAAGCAGGCACAGTTTGTGCGATCAGCTCTTCCATGCTGCTTACGCCTAATTCAGCCAGCATAGCTGCTGTTTCGTTAGCGTCCGGGCCTATATGGCGTTGAATAAATTCCTGATGGTTCGCAAGTTGCGACAGGGTTTTCACAGCTGAAGTGGTCATGCCTTGAAGTTCCTAAATGGTCTTAACAATATGCTGGATGTTTACGTGCTGGTTAGGCTTTTGGCCCAGTGGCACCTAAGATCCCTGTTGGGTCTGTCGCGGGCGGGGTAAACCCCGCCCCTACAAAACCCGTGTATATCACTGCTCTATCAGATATCCGTAGGGGCGAGGCTTGTCCTCGCCCGTCTATCCGATAAGTAAAAGCCCTGTGCGAACAGGGCTTTACAATTGTTTTGAATCTACTTATTCAGAGTCAACAACGTTCTGGTAACCAGCGGCGTCTAATAAGCCTGCCAGTTCAGATTCGTCAGAAATCTTGATTTTGAACATCCAGCCATCACCGTATGGTGCGCTGTTAACCAGCTCTGGAGAGTCGTTTAATGCATCGTTTACTGCAACGATTTCGCCAGATACCGGAGCATAGATGTCTGATGCTGCTTTTACAGATTCAGCTACAGCTACGTCGTCGCCCTGAGCAACTACATCACCCACGTCTGGTAATTCAACAAATACCATGTCACCTAACAGGTCCTGAGCGTGCTCAGAAATACCTACGGTGAAAACGCCATTGCCTTCGTCACGAACCCATTCGTGTGACGGTGCGTACTTTAATTCGTTAGGGATGTTGCTCATTTTAAATTCCTTAAATCAGACCTTGGTGGCTTTTAGTTATCTGTTTAAACATCTGCTGGTTAGACCGCAGCCAGTCTACTGACTGACTCTGGCAAACAACATAGCGAAGCTACGCTTTTGCCGCAAGCTTAAGGCGGCTCACCTTGTCTGTTTATTTTTCAGACAAAGCAAGCCACTGTATTGATTAAATTACTTTTTTACCCATACGAACAAAGTTAGGCTTCACTACTTTCACCTGAACCAGTTTGCCACGGATATCTACTTCAGCTGTGTCGCCAGTCGAAGCTGGTACACGGGCCATAGCAATACTGAAACCTAAAGTAGGTGAGAAAGTACCAGAAGTGATTTCGCCTTCGCCGTCTGCAGTCACAACTTTTTGGCCGTGACGTAATACGCCTTTTTGTTCCATCACTAAACCTACCAGCTTCATAGTGCCGGCAGCTTTTTGTTGTTCTAAAGCAGCACGGCCAATAAAGTTACGGTCGCTTGGTTCCCACGCAATAGTCCAGCCCATGTTGGCTGCCAGCGGAGACACAGTTTCGTCCATATCCTGGCCATACAGGTTCATACCTGCTTCTAAACGTAAGGTGTCACGAGCGCCTAAACCAGCTGGTTTTACACCAGCGTCCAGCAGTTTTTGCCAGAAGTCAGCGGCTTCTTCGTTAGGTAAAGAGATTTCGTAACCGTCTTCGCCTGTGTAGCCAGTAGTTGCAATAAACAAAGAACCGGCCTGAACACCAAAAAATGGCTTCATACCAGCAACAGCTGCTTTTTGCTCTTCAGTTAATAAGGTGGCTACTTTGGCTTTGGCTTGTGGGCCTTGCACTGCAATCATGGCGAACTCTGGGCGTTCGGTCACAGTGACATTAAATTCGGCAGCTTGTTTGTTGATCCAGGCCAGATCGTTTTCACGGGTGGCTGAGTTTACCACTAAGCGGAAAAAGTCTTCGGCAAGGAAATACACGATCAAATCGTCAATTACGCCACCGGCTTCGTTTAACATGCCGCTGTATAAGGCTTTGCCTGACACAGTCAGTTTGTTTACGTCGTTGGCAAGTAAATAACGCAGGAAATTACGGGTGTTTGGCCCTTGCAGGTCAACGATAGTCATGTGAGAGACGTCGAACATACCAGCGTCCTGACGGACATGGTGGTGTTCTTCAATTTGTGAACCATAGTTCAGCGGCATATCCCAGCCGTGAAAGTCCACCATCTTTGCGCCACATTCTACATGCTTGGCGAATAACACTGTTTTTTGGGCCATCTGTATTTTTTCCCAGTTTTTCGCTGCCGAAGCAGACAATAAATTCTGGCCTGCGCTGCTGGAGCTTTTCAGGCCGCGTTATGCAACTTCAAACACTCAGACTTGCTGTCATCAGTCAGTTACAGAAATCTGCTTATAACCATATGACATTTTTAAGATGAACCGGATTATAACCGATGGGGCAAGAGGCCAACAGCCCCTTTTGGATTAGATTTAATAATGCGAATAGCAAGGCTATAGCAAATAACCTTGCCATTCAGAGGCTTTTAACAGCCTGTTACTTCACGCCAGGCCTTGCTATTGCTGGCAAGTCGCCAGAATCACCTAAAGCTGCAGCCATTATTTTTTGTTTTACGAAAGGCAGTTTATCGGTCAGCGACATTCCGACACCACGCACTAATTTCAGTAGTGGGTTTTGCCGGCCAAAACCTTGTTTAAAGGCCTCCATAGCGGCGATCAGAGTTTGTGCTTCAGCTTTACGCCAGCGCTCGTAACTTCGCAGCATACGTTCTTCATTAATTGGCTTTTGGTGGCTTATTTGCTGACTTATTAGTTCTGCTAATGCGGCAACGTCCATTAAACCCAGGTTCATACCCTGCCCCGCCAGTGGGTGAATAGTGTGGGCAGCGTCGGCCACCAGCACGGTTTTATTCAGCACCCATTCGCTGGCATAACGCATTTTCAGCGGGTAGCTGTTGAGTATTGATTCAAGCTGCAACAGGCCTAATACCGAATTGCTGGCCGCTGTTAAGGCTTTATTAAATTGCTCAGCTGGCATAGCTTGCAGCTCAGCCGCCTGCTCCGGGCTGGTACTCCAGACAATAGAAACTAAATGCGGGTCGGCCAATGGCAATAACGCCAGCGGGCCAGTAGGTAAAAACACCTGACGGGCACAACGTTGATGAGCTTCAGTAGTGCGGATTTGTGCCACTAAAGCCTGATGCTGATAATCCCAAAACGCGATAGGCATTTGCAGTTGTTGGCGCACAAAAGAGTTTGCACCATCAGCAGCCACCAGCAATTTACACAGAATTGGGCTTTGCTCTTGCAACGTCAGCAGGTTTTGTTGTTCGCTATTGCTGATATTTAAAATGCTGCTTTGAAACAGGCAACTGACATTGGTTTTGCTTTTCAGTTTGCTGTAAAGCACGGAACGCAGCTGTTCGTTATCCACTATCCAGCCGAGTTCATCACAACCTTGTTCCAAAGCAGAAAACTCGATACGGCCAAAGCTATCGGCTTCCCATACCTTCATATCGGTATAAGGTGCAGCTGATGTTAAGTCCTGCCAAACGCCGAGCTGACTCAATAGTCGTTTTGACGCCTGATTGAGCGCGCTGACTCGTTTTAAGCTGGGTGCTACAAGCTCTGGTGCCGGGTCTTTATCCAGCACGGCAATTTTAAGCGGTGAGTCGGCCAACAGCAGCGCCAGGGTTAAACCTGCACTGCCTGCGCCGACGATACAAATATCCAGATCCAACATAAGTAATAAGATCCCATTAAGCGCTGGTTAAAAGCGCCTTTAACTGGCGAATAGAATTCAGACCCATGGCCTGGTTAGCCACGGCTTGTTTTAAATCAGGACAAAGGTTTAACGCGAATAAGCCTGTATTACGGCCAAGCCCCATCAGGCGGGAAGAATTGGAAAATAGCCGCACTAGCGAGTCGGTATACAAAATCACTTGCTGCATATCAGGCAAACGTGCCTGTTGATAGGCTCTCGTTAACGCATAGTTGCCTGCATCTGCCTGATGCTGTTGCAGCAACAAACTTAAACTAAAAATATCGCGGATGGCCAGGTTAAAACCCTGGCCTGCTATAGGGTGCAGGTTATGCAAACTATTGCCGAGTAATACAGCGCGATGATGCGCCGCTTCAGTGGCCCGCTTTAAACTTAAGGGGTAGACCACACGCTGACCTACCGATTTAAATACCCCAGCCCTATGGCCTGCGGCTTGTTGCAATGCAGCTAGAAACTCATGGTCGGGTTGGTTTAAATGATGCGCCGCTTGTTCGGGCGTTAAAGTCCAGACCAGCGAATAACGCTGACGGGTTAAAGGCAATAAAGCCAAAGGCCCGGTTGGCGTAAAACGCTCAAAGGCCTTGTGTTGATGCGAGTCGCTTAAACCAATATTGGCAATCAACGCATGCTGCTGATAGTCATCAGATTTCAGCTCAAAACCCGCTAAGCTTCGGCTGGGTGATAAACCGCCTTCGGCTATCACCAGTAACTTGCTTTGCAGTTGTGCGCCACTTTTAAGGCTGATGTGCTGCAGCTCTGCTCTTGGCTTTAATGCGGCAATAGCATCGTTATAAAACCAGCTTAAACGGCCTTGGGTCGTAAAGACTTTCAATTTTTGCCACAAGACTTCGCCTATAGCTTCGACTTCAATCACCTGACCTAATGCAGAGAGCTGATGATCGGCGGCATTTAAGTAGGTTTTACCAAAATGGCCACGGTCGGAAATATGGATATGTTTAATAGCACAGCCGCTTTGTTGCAGATCCTGCCATAGACCCCATTGCTGCAGCAGCTCCACACTGCCATGAGCCAGCGCTATACTGCGGCTATCAAAGCTGGCTTTGGAAGGCTCTGATTCAGAACTTTGTTCAACAATCGCCAGCTTTAATCCAGGGTTTTGACTCAGCAGCACATAAGCCAGCATAGAGCCGGCCATACCACCGCCTGCGATCACCAGATCCAGTGGTTGTTCTGTACTGTGAGTCTGCAACATAAAGTTTCCTGTAGTTAGGCTGAAACTTGCGCCATTAATGCTTCTATTTCTGCGATTTCTTTGGGCACTAAGTCTGTTAAATTGTCGTGACCTTCGGTTGTCACCAGCAAATTATCTTCAATTCGTACCGCCAGACCCCACCACTTCGGATCGCAAGGTGAATCGGTTGGAATATATAAGCCCGGCTCTATGGTTAAAATCATGCCTGGGGCAAAAGGCCGCTCTTCACCAGCAACTTTGTAAGCACCAACATCATGCACATCAAGCCCAAGCCAGTGGCCTAAACCATGGATAAAATACGCTTTGCAGGCGTTGTCTTTTAACAGCTGTTCCAGCTCGCCCTGTAAAATGCCTAACTCCAGTAAACCTTTGGTCAGTACTAAGCAAGCCGCATCCAACGCATCTTTAAACTTATTGCCAGGTTTCACCTGTGCACAAGCAGCGTATTGAGCATTTAACACAACTTGATACACAGCGGCCTGCTCTGGGCTGAATGTGCCACTGGCCGGGAAAGTACGGGTAATATCCGCCGTATAACCCTGATACTCAGCGCCAGCGTCAATCAGCACTAAATCACCGTCCTGCAGCTGACTGCTGTTGTCGGTGTAATGCAAAATACAGCCGTTTTCACCCGCTCCTACTATGCAGTTGTAGCCAGGAAAACGTGCGCCGTGCATGGCAAATTCATGCAAAATATGAGCTTCCAACTGATATTCCCACACACCGGCTTTCGCTGCTTGCATTGCTCTTTTATGCGCTTTGGCACTGATATAACCGGCCTGACGCATCTGATGAATTTCGTCTTCGTCTTTAAACAAACGCATTTCAGCGGTCAAAGGCCGTAAATCCTGTTGCACTGTTGGTGCCGCATAACCACGTTTCGGGTAAAGCCTTAGGGTGGCTAAAGTAGCAGCTACTTTGGCGTCGAACTCTTCATAAGTACCCTGCGCATAAAACAGCGTGTTTTTTTGGTTCAGCGCTTTTAAAAGCTCAGTATCCAGCTCTGCAACAGGCAAAGCATCTAAACCCAATACGGCTTTGGCTTGCTCCGGCCCTAAACGACGGCCTTGCCAGATTTCAGCCAGTTGGTCTTTCGGGCGGCACAGCAACAGACTAGCAGTGTTGCCAGAATTATCTTTGCTTAAGATCAAAAGCGCGTTTGGTTCATTAAAACCAGTCAGATAAAAGAAGTCGCTGTCCTGACGAAAAGGGTATTCAGTGTCGCGGCTGCGGGTTAATTCCACAGCTGCTGGCACTAAAACTACGCTGTTGTTTGGCACTGATGTAAGCAAGCGCTCACGTCTGTTCTGATGGATACTCAAATTCATTGCTAAAGACTCTTAATGCAAAGTTTTATTCTGAACTTCGTTTTTGCTGAATTTCAGCCCTACTTCGTTAAAGCAGGTCAGTACCAGCATACGAATATGCTCCAGCACTAAAAAGTACGACTCTTCGTTACTTTCTGCGCTGTTGTCATCTATAGCAAATACGTCAATTTTGGTGATTTCGGTCAGCTCTTCTATCGCATCTTTGACATCGGCCGAACAAATGGATAAGTCGGTTTGCTGAATGGCAAAACCCACTAAAAAAGACTGGGTCCATTCCACCATGGCTTCAAGCCGTTCCGGCAGCGAATCGTCGTCACCTGGCAGCAATAAAGCAAAGGAATAGTCGGTATGTGCCAAAGATTCAGAGGTTTGTATAATTAAATCCGAAATATCTGCTTTAACAGGGGCAGATAAGGCTTGTCCGTCATTTAAGAAGTCGTGCAGAACTGGTAAAATCTTCGCCGGTTCTGCGCTCACACCGGCACTAAGCAAACCTGCGATCAAGCCATGTACTTCGGCGGCCGACGCCATCAGGTAAGATTGATCCAGCAAACTGGTCCAGTGATCGTAAGATTTAAAACTTTCTGTCGTCATAATTTTTCGGCCCAAGCGACTTTTCAAGGCTGCTATCCTACCATTTGCTGGTTCTGCCCGCCAACAGATGGACGCTCCAATCGCAGGCCATAAGGGAACTATCATGCATTTACGTAAATTTCGTCCAGTTGACCCACCACCAGCCGAAGCTGTAGTGAAAAAACCTGCTGCAAAACCTGCTGTCAGCACAAAACCTAAGCAATTAACTATTTCAGTTTTAGGCCGGGTATTAAAAGTTGCCTGCCCTCCAGGCGAGGAGCAACGGCTGCAAAATGCCATTGATGAATTAGAACAACGGGTTGCCAGTACAAAATTTAAACCCGGTGTGCATATGAATGAAGATGTTTTGCTGATGATTGCGCTAAATTTGTGCAATGAGCTCGTGGAAGTGAAAAAGAAGGCGGAATAATCAAAAAGCTGGTGTTATACTTACCATGTTCTCTGAGTTGTCAGTGATTAGGTAGATGTCCCTGAGCCGATAATTGTTTTACTTTAGGGGCTCCTTCTTGTTGCTTTTGTGCAGGCTCGGCTCGTACCGAGAAGCCTACGGTGACAAACTGACTCCCGCCTTGAACCTTAGGTTCAAGGGCTGATACTTGACACGGCAATTCGGAGAACCTTTTATCGGATAAATCCTTTGTTCTTTCCAGCATGTATTTGAATGCGGGCGGGGACAAGCCCAGCCCCTACAAATTCTTCGTTGTTAAAACCGCAGCTTTGCAGCTAACCCTTTCTGTTTTATAGTCCGGTTTATATTTGATCTTCAGGTTCAGTGTTTTGACTTCACGCCAACAGCTTCGTCAGCATATTCGTAATTTGCGCCGTTCGTTATCTGCAGAGCAGCAGCAACAGGCCAGCTTTGATTTGGTGCAGCAACTGCTGCCTCGCCCTGAAGTGCAGCACGCTCAGCATATAGCCTTATACCTGAGCAATGACGGTGAACTGGATACAACTCCTCTTATTAATTCCTTATGGCAGTTAGGCAAAACTCTTTACCTGCCCTTGTTGCATCCAGTGGTGCCTGGCTATCTGGTATTTCAGCTTTACTCCCCTGACTCTCAGTTAAAACCCAATCAGTTTGGTATAGGCGAGCCAGAGCTAAACTGCAGCTTATTGTGCCCTGTCGACCAATTGGATCTGATTTTTGCGCCTTTAGTGGCGTTTGACTCTGAAGGTCAGCGTTTGGGTATGGGCGGTGGTTTTTATGACAGAACCTTAAGCCAGTTGGATTCTGCTGCAACAAAGCCAAAGCTAATCGGCTTAGCCCATGATTGCCAACAAGTGGAATCAGTGCCAGTGGAAGCATGGGATATTCCCCTTCCAGCCATCTGTACTCCAACCAAATTCCGCTGTTTTAGTGAACAATAAGTAAATTCTAAAATTCTTTCCGTTCTTTTGCCTTTTGCCCCTTTTGCCGGATCCCCCTTTTCGGCTAATATCCGTCTGTATGGCTAAACGTGGCTAAAAAACTCCGGACCACCTATGACTCAAGATCAGATGAAAAAAAATGCCGCCTGGGCAGCATTGGATTATGTAGCGCCTCAGACTATTGTCGGCGTGGGCACAGGCTCTACCGTCAATCACTTTATTGATGCGCTGGCCACTATCAAAGATCAGATCAAAGGTGCGGTTTCCAGTTCAGTGCAATCGACAGAAAAAATGCGAGCTTTAGGCATTCCGGTACTGGACTTAAACGACGTGGAAAGTTTTGGCGTGTACGTAGATGGCGCAGACGAAATTAACCCGCAAAACCATATGATTAAAGGCGGCGGCGCTGCGCTTACCCGCGAAAAAATTGTGGCGGCTGTAGCCGAAAAATTTGTTTGTATTGTTGATCAAACCAAACAAGTGAATGTGCTTGGCAAATTCCCTTTACCTGTTGAAGTCATTCCTATGGCCCGCGCTTATGTCACACGTGAGCTGGAAAAATTAGGCGGTCGCCCTGTCTGGCGTGAAAATGTAGTCACCGACAACGGCAATATTATTTTAGACGTGCATGGCCTGAAAATTACAGAGCCAGAAGAATTAGAACAACAAATCAATAACCTGGTTGGCGTAGTCACTAATGGTATTTTTGCCCGTCGCGCGGCAGATATAGTTCTGGTGGGAACGGCGCAAGGTACCCTGGTCCTTAATTGAAACCCAGTGGACTGAATTTAAATTGCAACAAGTTAAAGAGAAGTAAAATGGAAAAATTTTCGCTGCCCAAAGACAAGATCAAGATCCTGTTACTGGAAGGTTTGCACCAAAGTGCGGTGCAAAGCTTTAAGAATCAGGGTTACAGCAACATTGAGTATTTGAAAACCTCTTTGGATGAAGCTGAACTGATTGAGAAAATCCGTGACGTGCATTTTATTGGTATTCGTTCACGCACCCAATTGACGGAAAAAGTGCTGGACGCCGCCACTAAACTGGCTGCTGTGGGCTGCTTCTGTATTGGTACCAATCAGGTCGATTTAGACGCAGCGCTGATGCGTGGTATTCCGGTATTTAATGCACCTTTTTCCAATACCCGCTCTGTGGCTGAACTGGTATTAGGCCAAATCATTATGTTGCTGCGTGGTATTCCGGAGCGTAATGCGGCGGCCCACCGTGGTGTCTGGCAAAAAACTGCTACTCAGTCTTTTGAAGCCCGTGGTAAAACCTTAGGAATTATCGGCTACGGCCATATTGGTACTCAGCTGAGCATCATGGCGGAAAACATCGGTATGCGTGTGCAGTTTTACGATATCGAAGACAAGCTGGTATTAGGCAATGCCACGCAAGTTGATTTTGGTACTTTGCTGAAAACTTCAGACGTAGTGACTTTGCATGTGCCTGAAACAGCTCAGACTAAAAATATGATTGGCGAAGCTGAACTCGACCTGATGAAACCAGGCAGCATTCTGATCAACGCTTCACGTGGCACTGTGGTCGATATCGACGCTTTAGCCAGAGTGATGCAGGCGAAAAAACTGGCCGGTGCTGCTATTGACGTATTCCCGGTTGAACCCACCAGCAATGATGAAGAATTCTTATCACCGCTGCGCGAATTCGACAATGTGATCCTGACGCCACATATTGGTGGTTCTACTCAGGAAGCGCAGGAGAATATCGGTTTTGAAGTAGCAGGCAAAATGGTGAAGTACAGCGACAACGGTTCTACCTTGTCAGCGGTAAATTTCCCTGAAGTGTCGTTACCAGAACACAGAGGCCGTTCACGTTTATTGCATATCCACAAAAACCAGCCTGGTATGCTGACCAAAATCAACGAAGCTTTTGCCAAACACGGCATCAATATTTCGGGTCAGTATCTGCAAACCAATGCAGAAATTGGTTATGTGGTGATCGACATCGATTCACTGGACCACGAACTGGCCCTGAATGAGTTAAAGTCGATTCCGGGGACCTTGAGAGCCAGGGTATTGCACTAATCACCCGTCGTTCTTGAAACCGCAGCTTTGTTGACTTCAGGTTCTCGCCCGACATCGGTTTGGTGTCGGGTCGGGCGCGGATAAACCGCGCCCCTACAATGACGTCGCGCTGCAACTCCAATTACTTAGGGTGATCGATGAAGCGGGATCGCATTAGATCCCTTTTTCTTTAGAACGAATACACCACTGAAGCTGCAGTTTCAGAGTCTGTGCTTTTCTTATTCACACCTACATCCGAGTCATACTTCACATTCAGGCTTAAGCGCAACGCCAGCTGGTTATTAATTTGCGCAGTCACTGCACTACGGCTGGTATAGCTGGTATTGTGACCATCTAACGAAATCGCATATTCCAGCGTTTGTTTAAACTTACTGTTTTCAGAGAAATGATACTCAAAGTTACCTGCGGCGTACCAAATCATACCCGAGTTACTTTCACCTTTGGATGATCTGTCATACGCCATACCAGGACCAGTTTCGAAATCTAAGTAGTTTGGCCCCTCTTCGTACAAGCGGTTGGCATAACCTACAGCTACTGATGATTGTTCGCGGAAGGCACCAAAACGGTCATTTAAATAAGCACCACGACCAAACAAACTGCTGTCCGAGCGGAAAAACTTATAGTTACTTTGTGCAGTCAAGCCAACACGTTGACCTGTGGTGTTATCTGTTTGCTCACCGGTAGCGCTATTAGTTTGGGTATTTCGTTGTAACAGAGTCTGGATATAGTATTTATTACGGAAATCATCCAGCTCATGTTTTAACTCAGCATTGGTCCGAACAGCTGTGGCTTCTGTGTTACCACGGCTTAATACCACCCCCACTTCGATATCCCCACCCCAAGGCGGAATAGCAGCTTCTTCTTCACCATGTTTTTTCTGAAATTCCTGTGCCTGAACAGAGACTGCTGAACACAACAGTACCGCTGACAATGCGACTACTAAACGCATGTTGTATAACCCTTCTAAATAAAATGAAGATGATTCTGACAGCTGCAGATGAATGCAGCCTTGCTGAAGAAAATTTTGACGCAAAACGGGCGGGGATAAACCCTTACCGCCATCGTATTTAACCAGAGACGGGCGACCCTAAAGGTCGCCCCTACAATTATTGCTCGCCAGCTCTGTTGCTAATGTATTCCAGTGCCATGCAGATGCGTTTTAACACACGATCTTTGCCAATCAGTGCCAGAGTTGCATCAAGGGCTGGCGAGTTACCACCACCTGTTACAGCCACACGTAAAGGCATACCTACTTTGCCCATACCTAAACCTAAACTTTCAGCGGCATCGTTAATGGCTTTATGTAAAGCTTCTACCGACCAATCCTGAAGCTCTTCAAGCTTAGTTTTAACAGCAACCAGAGGTTCTGCAGCCACAGGACGTAAGTGCTTTTTCGCGGCGTTTTCTTCAAATTCGCTGAAGTCTTCGTAGAAATAACGGCTGACTTCCACCAGCTCTTTTAAGGTTTTCACCCGTTCAGCCTGTACTTTCACCAGTTCAGTCAGCGCCGGACCAGTGCTGATATCCAGCTTCTGATCGGCTATATGCCAGGCTAAATGGCTGGCAACGTAGTCTGGTGACAGAGTTTTCATATAGTGCTGGTTTAACCAAATCAGCTTATCGGTGTTAAAAGCCGAAGGCGCACGGTTACAGTCGCTTAAGTCAAACAGCTGGATCAGTTCTTCTTTGCTGAAAATTTCCTGATCACCATGCGACCAGCCTAAACGCACTAAATAGTTGATCAAAGCTTCTGGCAGGAAACCGTTATCACGGTATTGCATCACACCTACTGCGCCATGGCGTTTGGATAAACGTTTACCGTCGTCACCTAAAATCATAGGAACGTGGGCGTATTTAGGCAGTTCAGCGCCCAAAGCAGCCAGAATATTCATCTGACGTGGTGTGTTGTTAACATGGTCATCACCTCGAATAACATGGGTAATACCCATTTTCCAGTCATCAACTACTACGGTCAGGTTATAAGTTGGAGTGCCGTCACTGCGGGCAATGATTAAATCATCCAGCTCAGCATTGGCAATTTCAATGCGGCCTTTGATTAAATCATCAATCACCACTACGCCATCCTGCGGGTTTTTAAAACGAATGGTATAAGGCTTGTCCGTTGGGTGATCAGTACGGTCGCGCCACATACCGTTGTATTTTGGTTTTTCGCCTGCAGCCATTTGCGCTTCGCGCATAGCGTCCACTTCTTCAACAGTGCAGAAGCATTTATAAGCTTTGCCTTCTGCCAACAGCTGAGCAACTACTTCTTTATATAAATCAAAACGTTTGGTCTGGTAATAAGGGCCGTCGTCATAATCCAGACCTAACCATTCCATACCTTCTAAAATGGCATCCACAGATTCCTGCGATGAACGCTCTAAATCGGTATCTTCAATACGAAGGATAAAAGTACCGCCGGTTTTCCGGGCATGCAGCCAGCTGTATAACGCAGTACGGGCGCCACCAACATGCAGATAACCTGTAGGGCTTGGCGCGAAACGAGTAACTATAGACATAATGAATCCACTGAAGGCCAAAAAATTGGGCGCTATTGTACCAATGCGAAGCTGTGATTGCACGGCCGAAGCTGCTGTGCAGGAAAAGATTTAACTGGCTACTTTTACAGCATACAGTTCACAAAGCTAAAAATATTATTGACACAAAAACCGAGCCCCCTATAATGACCGCCGACCACACGATGGATGCTTAGCTCAGCCGGGAGAGCATCGCCCTTACAAGGCGGGGGTCACTGGTTCGATCCCAGTAGCATCCACCATCAATTTAGATGAATCGTTGTAGTCAGATTATTATGCCCAGGATGCTTAGCTCAGCTGGGAGAGCATCGCCCTTACAAGGCGAGGGTCACTGGTTCGATCCCAGTAGCATCCACCATATTCTTAAAGAGTGCATCGCCACCCTTTACAAAGAAGAGGCTGCGGCTGGTTAATCCCAGTAGCATCCACCATCTCTTTCTTCACAAGTAAGTGATGTAAAACAAAACACCCAGGATGCTTAGCTCAGCTGGGAGAGCATCGCCCTTACAAGGCGAGGGTCACTGGTTCGATCCCAGTAGCATCCACCATCTTTTAAAGTGAAATATCTGAAAGATGAATCGTTGTAATCATATTGTTATGCCCAGGATGCTTAGCTCAGCTGGGAGAGCATCGCCCTTACAAGGCGAGGGTCACTGGTTCGATCCCAGTAGCATCCACCATCTTCCCTTTAAAGAAAAGCATCGCCACTCTTCACAAAGAACAGGCTCGATGGTTCGATCCCAGTAGCATCCACCATCCCCTTTAAAGAAAAACATCGCCACTCTTCACAAAGAATAGGCTCGATGGTTCGATCCCAGTAGCATCCACCATCTTCCCTTTAAAGAAAAGCATCGCCACTCTTCACAAAGAACAGGCTCGATGGTTCGATCCCAGTAGCATCCACCATCCCCTTTAAAGAAAAACATCGCCACTCTTCACAAAGAATAGGCTCGATGGTTCGATCCCAGTAGCATCCACCATCACCCACCCCCTCTATAGAAAAACATCGCTCTCTCTACAAAACCCAGGACTCGCTAATTCGATCCCAGTAGCATCCACCACTTCCTTCTTTAGAACACCAAAATCCCTAACCTATTGTTTCCAATCACCTTGCATATTATATTTTTACCATTTTTTCACTTATTTATAATTTTCCTAAATCAGAAAAATATTAGCCATTGAATTCATTTAAAAAATTTGCAGCTTTTTACCTGTTTAGTCGCTATATTTGATAGAAATGATAATAGGTGTCTGATGCATTTATGGCAGTAAAACTTAATAAAGACATCCAAATTCTGGTCGTAGATGAGCAGCCATTAACCCAGAATTATCTGCGTTATGCTTTAGAAACTCTGGGCTATTCCAGCTTCCACTACGCAGAAAACTCTGCTGTTGCTTTGACTTTGTGCCAGGACAAAGCTTTTGATTTAATCATTTGCTCCTTTAATTTAAATGGTAAAGACGGCTATCAGCTGTATCAGGAGCTCAAAGCCCGCAATTTATTCCGCCACAGCACTGGCTTTATTTTTATCAGTGCTGAGACAGATCCCAGTCTGGTGCATAGCGTTTTAGAGTTACAGCCTGATGAATTTATGGTGAAACCATACGCCATTAAAGATTTAAAATCCCGTATCGACCGCACTGTGCAACGCAAGAACTTGTTCCGCCCTTTATATAGCCTGATGGATCAGAAAAAAACCGAGCCAGCCCTGCAATTATTGGATCAATGGCTGGAGCAGGGTTATCAGAGCAAATACAACCTGATGTTGCTTAAAATCAAAGGCGAGATATTGCAGCAAGCTGGCCGCTGGACAGAAGCTGAGCAGTTTTATAGCAGCATGGTGCATAATGAAAATTCACAGTGGGCAAAACTGGGGCTGGCGCGCTGTTTAATTCAACGTGAGCGTTACTCTGAAGCCACTGCCCTGCTGCAACCTCTGTTGCATAAAGCGGATATGAAACTGGCGGCTTTGGATTTACTGGCAGACATTCATCTGCGCCAGCAAATGTATAAAAAGGCCCAGTCTGAACTGCTGCAAGCGGCTGATATGGCGCCGCGTAACTTAATGCGCCAGCAAAAGCTGATGCACCTGTCACGCTTAACGCATGACTATGAACATCAGTTTAAAGCCGCTAAAGACTTATTACGTTTTGCCCGTTTCTCTATTTATGAGCAGCCTGATTTGTATTTGAATCTGGCTCGCGCTTCGATTGATTACGCTTTAAGTGTGAATGAAGAAGAGCAAACCAGTCGGCTGTCTAAAATGGCGAATGACACCTTAACCAATATGCGGCAGTTATTTCCTGAGCTGCGTAAAGAAGAGCAGCAAGTGGTAGTACAGGCGCGAATTTATTATTTAAAAGATCAGATTGAAAAAGCCAAACAGCTGTTATTAGCTTTGGAAAAAAGCCCTGTGACTCAGGGGCCTGAAGATATTCTGGATAAAGCCAAAGCTTTGCATGAAGTAGGCTTAATCAGCAGTTCCCGTGAGCTGTTGCGCCAATTGACACAAGATGCTAACCAGTTGAAAAATGCCGACCCGGTGTTTATTACCTACCTGCAACAAGAGCAGCAGGAGCGTGAGAGCTTACCTATGGGTCCACGGGAATTTAACAACAACGCCGTAGAACTTTATGAAAAAGGCCTGTGGCAGCAGGCTCTGACGGCCTTTATTCAGGCTTTTCGTATTATGCCGGGTAATGTGGGTATAGCGCTTAACTTGCTGCAATCGCTGCGATCGACAGAAAACATTGACCCTTCGATTCAAACCGAACAATTGCGCCTGCAATGTGAGGTGATGCTGTCCAAAGCCAAATTAAATGAAGAACAGCAAAAACGCTGGCAACAGTTACAAAGCCAGCAGAAAATTGCTATTTAACGGCTTTGGATTCCGGCCATTCTTTGCTGATCAGCTTCAATTGTTTACTGCTGTACAACCACATAATGCTGGAAAGCAAGAACATGGGTACCGCCAGCATCTGCGGGGATTTCAGAATCATATAGTTTGGCCAGTTGCTAACGGTATGCACTAAATCAGCGCAAGCCACCACCAGCATGATCCAACGACCATACTGCCAAATTTTGAACCAGGCTTTGTGGCTTTTTTCTTTGCGCTGACTTAAAGCCATCACCACCAGTAACAAAGGACAAGCAATAAGACAGGCTGTGGCAAAATCATTGGTTTTTGGATAAATGGCCGCCAAAAATCTGTCCCCCCCTTCCGGCATAGTCAGCGCTATGATCCAGACAATAAAAGGTCGCATTAGCAGCAGCAAAACAGCGTAAAAACGCAGCGGAATGCGCAGCAAACCGTTTTTATCTAATAAAGGATAAAACTCTGACATATTAATTCAGCTCATGTTGTTGAAACAAATCTAACATTTGTTGTTCAGTCCAGACAGGCACTGACAGCTCAGTAGCCTTAGCAAGTTTGGAGCCAGCATTATCCCCGGCTATGACCGCATAGGTTTTAGCTGAGACAGAACCCGATACTTTAGCCCCTAAACGCTGTAGTTTCTCTTTGGCATCATCCCGCCCCATGCTGGTTAAGGTGCCGGTTAGCACCACAGTTAAACCCGCTAAAGGTTGTTCACCTTGCTGCTGTTTTTCAATCACAGGCCAATGAATACCGGCCTCAATCAATTGCTGGATCACAGCCACGTTGTGCTCTTCTGCCATAAAATGCTGAATATTATCTGCCACAACAGTACCCACATCCTGCACTTCCAACAGCTGTTCCAGGCTGGCTTGTTGCACAGCATCCAAAGCGGCAAAATGGCTGGCTAAATTAAGGGCTGTGGCTTCGCCAACTTCCCGGATGCCTAAAGAATAAATAAAACGTGGCAAGGTGGTTTTTTTAGAGTCTGCTATGGATTTCAACAACTTAAGTGCAAGTTTTTCGCCCATACGCTCAAGGCCTACTAAAGCGGGCATATCCAGGCGGAAAATATCAGCTGGTGTTTTCACCAGTTGCTGATCCACTAATTGTTCAATGATCTTGTCGCCTAAACCTTCAATATCCATGGCTTTACGCGAGACAAAATGCTTGAGCGCCTCTTTTCGCTGCGCGGCACAAAATAAACCGCCTGTACAGCGTGCTACGGCTTCGCCTTCCACTCGTTCTATGCTGGACTGGCAAACAGGGCAAACCGTCGGAAACTGGATGTCACGAGCGTCCAGCGGACGTTGTTCCAAGACTACAGAAACAATTTGTGGGATCACGTCCCCAGCCCGCCGCACTATGACGGTATCGCCCACTTTGACACCCAGACGATTAATTTCGTCCTGATTATGCAAAGTGGCATTACTGACAGTGACACCGCCCACTATGACTGGCTCTAATCGCGCAACTGGAGTAATAGAACCAGTGCGGCCGACCTGAAATTCCACATCCACTAAAGTGGTGGTTTTTTCCTGGGCCGGAAATTTAAAAGCTATAGCCCAACGTGGTGCCCGTGCAACAAAACCTAAAGCTTGCTGCTGCGCTAAATCATCCACCTTCAGCACGACACCATCTATTTCATAAGGTAAAGCTGAACGTTTAGTCAGAATACTCTGCTGATAATCTAAAGCAGCCTGTAAGCCTGTGACATGACGAATTTCAGGACAAACAGGCACACCCCAGCCTTTGAGTTGCTGTAAGCGTGCATAATGGCTTTTGCTGTTTAGCAGTTGAGTAGCATCGTCCACAGCCCCCACTGCATACGCATAAAACATCAGAGGACGGCTGGCAGTGATCTTCGGGTCCAGCTGTCGTAAGCTGCCAGCAGCCGCATTACGTGGGTTGGCAAAGACTTTATCGCCTGCGGCTCTGGCTTTGTCGTTCATTGCTTCAAAACCTGCCAAAGGCATAAACACTTCACCCCGAACTTCCAGTACGGCCGGCACTTCGCCCTGTAGTTTTAATGGCACAGCCCGGATGGTTTTCACGTTGCTGGTAATATCTTCACCGGTAAAACCATCACCACGGGTAGCAGCCTGTACCAACAGGCCTTGTTCATAACGGATACTGACAGCTAAGCCATCCAGTTTAGGTTCGGCACAGAATTCAAAATCACGGCTGGCATCTATTCTGTCTGCCATACGTTTGTAAAAGGCGGCAAAGTCATCAGCATCAAAAGCATTATCCAGCGACAACATAGCCACCTGATGGCTGATTTGACCAAATTTACTTAAAGGCGCAGCCCCAACCCGCTGAGTGGGAGAATCAGCAGTCACCAGTTCCGGATTTTGTTGTTCTATCTGCTGTAGTTCCTGAAACAACAAATCGTAATCGGCGTCCGGTATGCTTGGATTATCCAGCACGTAATACTGGTGGTTATGAAAAGCCAGTTGATCTTTGAGCTGCTGCAGGCGTTGTTGGATAGCTTGGTTCATTTGGTTTACTCAGGCACTTAAAGTCTAAAATCTTAAATTCTAAAATAGAGAAGCCCCGATGACGGGGCCTCTTTAATATGACTATTGCATTAACCGTGGATCAGGCGCTGACGCTGGAACTCACGGATTTTTTCTACATAATGCCGCACTGTTTGAACAGTCAACACTGAGCGCTGACCATCCAATACCTGACCACCAAATTCATCAGCCAGTTTTTTCGCAGCGCTGTGCATCAGGTTGAAGTTTTGTAAGGCTTCGCCAGGCCCTGGCAAGGTCATAAACAAACTTAAACCACGGGTGTTCATTTTTTCCATCTCTTCTAAATCGAAGGTGCCAGGATTAAACATATTGGCCAGTGAAAATAACACTTCACCTGAGCCTGCATTGTCCTGAAACCTGTGGAAAATATTCATTTCGCCGTATTTAAAGCCAAGCGTCAGCAATGAAGGCAATAATAAAGAGCCGTTAATTTCTTCGCCTTCCGGCAGCAATACATAAAGGATCAGCACTTCGTTGGCCGGAGCCTGAGCGGATTGATCTTTTTCGGCTTCGTAAGCCGCTTGTTGCTCTTCCGCTACAGCTTCAGCATAAGGCTCGTCTGTGGCAGAAAAACGGCCCATATCCAAAGGCGGCTCGTTTAACTCTGGTTCGCGGCGTACTTTGACCGGTTCACGTAATTTATTGGCTTTTGGTGCCACTGTTGGCGCAGGTTTAGGTTGTGGCTTTTCGCCAGGTTGCAATACCCGCTTACGGCCTATACCCAGCTCATCAAAGCCATCGCCTCTGGCACCTGAGCTTGCAGAAGGGTCTACATCGTATTTACCGTTGTCTTTATTATTTTTCCTGACAGTCCACCAGCCATGTAAAGCTAAAGCGCTGATACCTAACACACCCAAAACAATCAGGACTAAACGTAATTCCTCAGCCATCTCTTTTACCTTTTAGTTTTTAGGCTTGTGCCATTTTCACGGCATCTTCCACATCTACAGCCACAACTCTGGACACACCGGGTTCCTGCATAGTCACCCCCATTAATTGTGCCGCCATTTCCATGGCAATTTTATTGTGACTGATATAAATAAATTGCACAGTTTCAGACATTTCCCGTACCAGATTACAAAATCTGCCGACGTTTGCATCATCTAAAGGTGCATCAACCTCATCCAGCATGCAAAAAGGTGCTGGATTTAATCGAAAAATCGAAAACACCAATGATAAAGCGGTTAGCGCTTTTTCACCACCCGAGAGTAAGTGAATTGTGCTGTTTTTTTTCCCTGGCGGTCTCGCCATGATAGTTACACCTGTTTCTAACAGATCTTCTTCGGTTAAATCAAGATAGGCACTGCCTCCACCAAACACTTTTGGAAATAAAGTTTGCAAGCCGTCATTCACCTGCTCAAAGGTTTCTTTAAATTTTTGCCGGGTTTCCCGGTCAATTTTACGGATCGCAGTTTCCAGAGTTTCCAGTGCTGAAACTAAATCCTGGTGCTGCGCATCCAGATACTGCTTGCGCTCATCCTGCTGTTCAAACTCTTCAATAGCGGCCAGGTTAATAGGGCCTAACCGACTGACAGAATCCTGTGTTTTTTCCAGCTGTTGTTGCCATTCCTGCTCATTGGCTTCAGGTGGCAGGGTTTCACTCAATTCTTTAAAATTCACCTGCAACTCTGTCAGTTGCTCCAGCATATTGTTGGCGCGCACTCTGTAGCCTTCAGCCGACAGTTGTAAATCGGCTAATTCTTTTTGCTTTTGCGTTAATACATGCGCCACGCCCTGATGGCCTTGCTCCGCCTGACGCAGCTTTTCATCCAAAGAATGTAAAGCTTCGGCTTTTTGCTGCACCAAAAGTTCAACTTCAGCGCGCTGTTCCAGCAATAACTGTAGGCTTTCGTGTTGCTCGCCATCGGGTTCTGACACTTCGGCCAGCTGTTCCTGCACTAATTGATGGCGCTGTTGCAGTTGTTGCTGTTGCTGCTGGCTTCGCTGTAAATTCTGCTGACTGAAACTTAACTGCTTCTGTGCGCTTTGTTGTTCCAGTTGCAATTGCTGCAGTTGTTGACGTATTAAATCCTGCTGCTGCTTCAGGTGCTGATGCTGCTGCTGACTCTGGCTGAGTTGTTGCTGCAACTGCCACTCTTTGGCTTTTTGGCTCTGATACTGCTCGTCCAGTGCTTCGGATTGTTGTTCCAGCTCATCAAGCTGCAGGCTTAATAACTCAAAATCCTGCTGCTGCGTTGTCAGTTCTGAAGATGCCTGTAAACGTCTTTGCTGCTGCAGTTGCTGCTGTTGTTGCAGTAATAAAATGTCGGTGCTGATCTTTTGCTGCAGATCTTTAGCCTGTTGCAACTGTTGAATACTTTGCTGCCACTCTAGTTTGCTCTTTGCAAGTTCAGTATCAGATTGCTGTTCTTGTTGCTGCTGTGCCGATACCTGCTGTTCAAGGTGCTGGATTTGTTCTGCCAGCTCGAGTAATTGTTGCTGGCGGGTTAAAAAATTATCCGAAGCGGCCTGGCCCGGCACAAGCTGCCAATTGCTGCCAAACCAAATACCTTGTGGACAAATCACCGACTGCTGCGGTTCCAGTTGCTGCTGTATTGCTTTGGCTTGTTCAATACTGTCGGCAAGTAAAACAGCGTGAAAAGTATCAGGATAAAACCCCGCCCGGATCACTGCGGCTAAAGTATCGGCTTTGACATCGAGCTGGCTTGGCACTACATAACTTTTTAGTACAGCTTGATCTGCGGTCGCATGCTGTAATTCACCCAGCACTAAACTCACGGCTTTAGCCCACTGGGGTTCAATCTGCAGCTGCTTTAACAGTTGCTGTTGCTGCTGATTAACCTGCAACTGAATTTGGTTCAGTTTGTCCTGCTGCTGTTTCAGCTGTTTCAACTCACTTTGTTGCACCAACTGCTGTTGTTTGCGTTCTTGCTGGCTTTGTTGCAAAGCCTGATAGCGCTGTTCTGCAACTTCGCTTTGCTGTTGCAGTAATTCAAGTTGCTGCTGTGCTTCTTGCTGTTTGGCCAGCAAGGGCTCTGTCGCTTTCGAATCAGCCACAAGATCCAGTTGTGCCAGCTCTTGTTGTAGCTGACTGATGCGGTTGAGTAATTGCTGTTGCTGCTGCTGGCTGTGTTCGGTTTTAAGCTTGTTTTGTTGCTGTTGTTGCTGCAGCGCAAAAAACTGCTGCTGCCACTGCTGTAACGCATTCTGAGCGCTGGCCAACTGTTCCTGCGCCTGTTCGGCCTGTTCGGTCAGGCTTTCAAATTGTTCTTGCTTCAGTTCGCTATCCGGTGCTGCGTGATCAAGCTGGAATTCGAGTTCAGCCAGCTGCTCCCGCTGCTGCGCCATATAGGAATCAGCTTCCTGCAAAGTCAGCTGTAATGAACGTAATTCATCGGTCAGGCTTTGACGACGTTGACGTTCGTGCAGTTGTTGCTGTTCTAAGCGGGTGATCTGATTGCCGACCTGATAATACTGCTGCTGCACTTGTTGCTGTTCAGTGCGTAAATCCTGTTGCTGCTCTTTCAGTTGCAGCACCAGCAATTGATCACCGGACTGAGCGGCCTGAAACTGCTCTATTTCGGTCAGCTTGTGCTGAATATCCAGTTCTGTTTTTTGCAGCAGGCCGTGAAAGTGTAACCACTTTACACAGGCCAGTTCGGCCTTGAGCTTACGCTCCTGTGCTTTGAGTTCTTTAAAACGTGCCGCAGCAGCCGCCTGACGTTTGAGTTTATCCAGATTTTTGCCCAGCTCTTCCCGCACGTCAGATAAACGGTCCAGGTTTTCGCGGGTATGTTTAATGCGGTTTTCGGTTTCGCGCCGCCGTTCTTTGTATTTGGAAATACCGGCCGCTTCTTCGATAAAAATCCGTAAGTCAGCAGGCTTGGATTCAATCAGCCGCGAAATCATGCCTTGTTCGATAATGGCGTAACTGCGAGGACCTAAGCCTGTGCCAAGGAAGATATCTGTAATATCACGGCGGCGGCATTTAGTGCCATTGAGGAAATAATTCGACTGGCCATCCCGCGTCACTAAACGTTTGATGGATATTTCGCTGCGATCAGCAAGAGTGCCTTGCAAGCGGCCTTGAGTATTTTCGAACATCAGTTCAACAGAAGCCTGGGACACGGGTTTGCGCTGCGTGGAGCCGTTAAAAATAACGTCTGTCATCGCATCACCGCGCAGGTTTTTCGCCGAGCTTTCACCCAGTACCCAGCGTACAGCGTCAATCACATTGGATTTACCGCAGCCGTTTGGCCCCACTACAGCAGTCATCTGAGCAGGAAAAGCCACCTGGGTAGGATCAACGAAGGATTTAAAACCCGCTAATTTAATTTGCTTAAGACGCATCTGTCCCTGAACAATAAGGCCGAGGTTTTGTTAACAAAAGTGAATGTAACAGAACAGCGGTGCTGCTGTCACGGCCGCTTTGTGTCAAGTGACTGAAAAAGTTGCTTACGGATTTATTCTTGCGGCTCAATCAGATGGCTTATATGCTCAGCTCATTCGCGGTAAAGGAGCTGGATCTATGCATTATCTGATGAAGGGCCTTAGTTTAATCAGAGTCAAAGGCTTAAAACGTTATGTGGTAGTGCCACTTTGTATCAATTTAGTGCTGTTTGCTTTGGCTTTTGGTTATTTATTCAGTCAGCTCGGTGGCTGGGTTGAACAGGTGGTTGCAACCTTACCGGACTGGCTGAGTTTTATCGGTTTTTTAGTCTGGCCGCTGGCGTTGTTTTCTATTGTGATGGGCCTGGCTTTAACCTTTACCATGGTCGCTAACTTTATTGCTGCACCTTTTAATGCCTTACTGGCAGAAAAAACAGAACTGTATTTAACAGGCCAGCCCTTGCCGGATCAGGGCTTAGCCTCTTTCTTGAAAGATGTCCCCCGTATGCTGGGTCGTGAATGGCAAAAGTTTGTTTACTGCCTGCCCCGCGCTATTGGCTTTTTATTGCTGTTTTTTATCTTGCCGGGCATAGGTCAGTTGTTATGGTTTTTATTCTGCAGCTGGATGCTGGCTATTCAGTACTGTGACTATCCATTTGATAACCACAAAGTACCTTTTGATACCATGCGAAAAGCGTTAAAACTGCAGTGGAAACACAGTTATGCCTTTGGCATCACTGTTTATGTGTTGAGCTTAGTGCCGCTGATTAACTTATTGATTATGCCGGTGGCGGTTTGTGGCGCCACAGCCATGTGGGTAGATAAGTTCCGCGAAGCCTTGCGCCTGCCAGACTAAAGTACTCCAATTACTTTGGGGTTAAGCAAAACCAGATATGACAAAGGGCCGAAAAGGCCCTTTTTAAGATCCGCAATTTACCTATGTTCCGGGAATCTACGGCGCCATCTGTTCACTGTTTTATTTTTATCTGCTCTGAACTGGTGTTGCACTATGACAGGACGGGACACAATCAGATTATTGGGATAAACAATTTGTTCGTTATTTTTGGTCAGCAATACAGTGCTGAATAAATTAATTTCCACCACTTTGCCTTCAACATGGTTAGCCCCGTCAAGAATTTTCACTTCAGCGCCAGGCGCAAAGTTACGTTGACCTAACATGATAAAAAAGGCGGTGATGTTGCTCAACAGCGACCAGGCCGCAAACAAAGCCACACCTATGACGGCAATCATCGAGGATGCAAGAACCAGCAAGCCTTTGATGTCGATCCCCCAGATCACACTCAGGATAACGACTAACAATAAAAACAGCAGTATATGAAACACCACCAAAGCGCGGCGGTTCATTTCATCTTTTAATACACTGGCCGCTATGGTGCGGTATAAAAAGGGCGCTATTCTGCGGCTTAAAATAATGTAGATCAGGATGACAACAGCAGTGATCACCATCTGCACTATGGCCGGGCTAAAACTGGCCATTAACTCTTTAAAATGATGCAAAATCTGCATGGCTTCTTGCACAACCACCACCCTTAATCAAAAAAACGCTATTTTTCCTGGTCGAGCTGAACAGATACTGAAAATGGCTAATCCAGATCGTTAATAGCCCAGGTCACAATATAGTCTTCAAATTTTTCCATATCGACCAGATCTTCAGAAATGGTTTTATTGCGAACCGACATCTGTTTTTTATGCATCAGACTTTTTTTACCGTTGTTCAACAGCGGATGCCAGGACGGCAAACCACGGCCTTCATGTAAACGGCGATAGCTGCAGCTGTTTGGCATAAAAAAGATGTCTTTTAAATTATCCTGTGTCAGCTTCACACAGTCAGGCACCAGCACTGTACGTTTCTCATACACAGTACAGGCACATTTGTGACTGTCCAGATAACGACAGGCGATATTGGTAAAATGGATTTGTTCGTCCGGCTTGATGAAGTCGGTTGGGCCTTCAGCTTCTTCGTCTTCATCATCAATAAATTTATTCAGACAACATTTAGCACAGCCATCACAGACAGCTTCCCACTCTTCTATTGTCATTTGCTCCAGGCTTTTTGTTTCCCAGAATTTTGCTGTTAACACTTCAACCTCTCTGTCAGCGCACTGACGTCTTAATATGTAGCTTGTTAGCCAGAGCTAATTCTAACTGATCACCAGTGTTTAACGGCCCGACACCTGCAGGTGTGCCAGTCAGCACCAGATCACCTGGTAACAAGGTGAAAAACTGCGACATTTCACTGATGATTTGTGTGACGGAGCGGATCATCATACGGGTATCACCTTGCTGACGAAACTCGCCATTCACCTTCAGGCTAAACTGTAACTGCTGTACATCACCCAGTTGTTCAGCAGCAACAAAAGCAGAAACAGGACAAGCGCCATCAAAACCTTTGGCGATTTCCCATGGACGTCCCAGTTCTTTTAATTTCTTTTGCTGGTCTCTTAAGGTTAAATCCAGTGCCAGACCATAACCCCAAACCGCTTCCAGCACTTGCTCTGGAGTCACTTTAGTTAAAGGCGCCTTAATCAGCACAGCCAGCTCTGTTTCATTATGCACTGCCCCCAACTGTTGTGGGATCAGAAAAGGCTGATTGATATCAACTACAGCTGTGTTGGGTTTAATAAAAAACAACGCCTCTGGTGCTGTTTTGCTGTTCATCTCAGCAATATGGTCCTGATAGTTCTGACCTATACACAGCACTTTTCCTGAAGGCAAATCAATAAGATTGCCCTGTTGATCTTTATGCTGATAACTCATGCTTAATCCTTTGCCACTATTAAATCAGCCAGATAACCTACGCTGGTAACAAAATAATAAGAGCGGTTCCAGTGCATCAGTGTTTGATAATTACTGTACGCCAGATACACCCGGCCCTTTTCGTCATCCGGCATCACCAAGGCAGCTTTTAAATCACGCGCAGGTAATGCTTTGCCTTCGGTGGTGCGAACCCCCAAAGTTTGCCAAGCCGCCAAAGAACGTTCTGATTTAGCCCACCATTCTAGCCATTGAGTTCTGTCTTTACTGCCTTTTGGGATCACATAGGAGAAATCAAAGTTTTTTGGCACTTTCACTTCCCTGCCCCAGGTTTGACTATTGTCCCAACCCCGTGTTTTTAAGTAATTGGCAATAGAAGCAAAAGCGTCGGTGCGGCTTTGCCAGATATTAATATGACCATCTCCGTCGCCATCCTGAGCATAGGACATAAAAGCACTGGGCATAAACTGACTCTGACCCATAGCCCCTGCCCATGAGCCTTTCATATCGGCTAATTTGACATGGCCTTGTTGCAGAATATCTAAAGCCAGAAAAAACTCTGATTTAAAAAAAGTTTCACGACGGCCATCATAGGCCATAGTGGCTAAGGCTGAAGGCACTGAATAGTTGCCCATAAACTTGCCGAAGCTGCTTTCCAGCCCCCATAAAGCAACGATAAAACGGGGTTGCACACCATATTTCTGGCCTATAGCTTCCAGCTCTTTTTGGTGTTCTTTGTAATACTTACGCGCCAAATCTATACGTTGTTTACTGACACGTTTTGGCAAATAGGTGTCTAAAGTTTCGGTGAATTCAGGCTGTTTTTTATCAGCGACCACAGCCGACTGGTAATGCCTTAAACTGGCAAAGACTTCATCGACTAAAGCTTTGGAATAGCCTTTTTCTAAAGCTTCCTGTTTTAAAGCAGCCACATAGCTTTCAAAACTGCCTTTAGTCACAGTAGCTTGTGTTGGCAATGCTGTTGGTACTTCGGCTACAGCAGCCTGGATTTTAGCAGTCGGCGCAGTTTTTACCGCTTCAGTTTTGGTCTGGGCTTTGCCCGACACTGTGCTGGTACAAGACAACAATAAGCCACTGACCACAATGACTGCAATTTGAGTCAACTTCATAGGTTACTCCTTGTTTGGCTGGCTCTCTTTATGCGCTTTAAGTAAATCTTCAGGCGGCGGAGGCAACTGTAAATAAAAACCCTGCTCTGTCAGCTGTTGTCTGACTTTGTCGATATCGGCATGGGCTAATTTGCTTTTGGTCGCCAGATTAATCAGCGTGACCAGCATAGGTTTACCAAAGGTTTTAAGTAAGGCTTCAGGTACAGCGCTAAAGTCATCGCGGCGCAATACGTATAAATAGGTTTGGTCCAGCTTTGGACTTTTATAAACAACACATAACATAGGACAAAAACTACTCTTACTAACTTGCCTAACAGGGGCGCAAACTATAACATGAAGCACCAGCCAAGCGTACCAAGCTAATAAAGGCTGACACGAATTTTTGCCGTCATTAAACAAATAATAAAGTGCGCATTTTGAGCTATGTCTGATCATTCCTTTGAATTAAAAGGCAGTTTGTTTCCACTGTCTGTGTTGTATTGTCAGGACCTGTCTGCTGCTGCGGTAAAAACTCAGCTGCAACAAAAACTGGCCCAAGCTCCTGCCTTTTTCTACCGCGCACCTGTGGTGATTAATGTCGAGTCTGCCACTCAAGCTCCTGATTTTGAAGCTATCGCTGAAGTATTCAAAGAGCTTGAACTGGTATTAGTGGGTGTATGTGGTGCTTCAGCTGAACTTAAAAAAGCAGCTCAGGCCGCTGGCTTAGCTGCACTGCAGCTGAGTAAAAGCAAAACACCGGCTAAAGAAACTAAAGAACCAGAAACCAAAGCAGAAGCTGTTGTTGCAGCTACTGTGATGGAAACCAAAGTGGTGGAGCAAAATATTCGCTCTGGCCAGCAAATTTATGCCAAAGGTGCAGATTTAGTGATCCGTGGTACTGTAGGTGCCGGGGCTGAAGTCATTGCCGATGGAAATATACATATTTACGGTACGCTGCGTGGTAAAGCCATAGCGGGCGCAGCCGGAGATAATCAAAAACGCGTGTTTTGTCACAAGCTGGAAGCTGAACTGATCTCCATAGCCGGAAGTTACTGGCTCAGTGACAGTCTGCAAGGCGAATATTGGGGTAAGTCGGCTTGCATTGGGTTGCAGGACGATAAGTTGGTTTTAGCAGATTTGCTTTAAGGATATTTTGCGATGGCAAAAATCATTGTTGTTACATCAGGTAAAGGTGGCGTAGGCAAAACTACGTCAAGCGCGGCTATTGGTACAGGCATCGCGATGCGCGGTTTTAAAACCGTCATTATCGATTTCGATATTGGCTTACGAAACCTGGATTTAATCATGGGCTGCGAGCGTCGGGTTGTATACGACTTCGTTAATGTAATTAACGGTGAAGCGAATTTAAAACAGGCGATGATCAAAGATAAACGTATCGACACCCTGTTTATTCTGCCTGCCTCACAAACCCGTGATAAAGATGCACTGAGTAAAGAAGGCGTAGAACGCATTCTGAACGAGCTGGCACAGGAATTTGATTACATTATCTGTGACTCACCTGCCGGTATTGAATCAGGCGCTATGATGGCGTTGTATTTCGCCGACGAAGCTGTGGTTGTGACTAACCCTGAAGTCTCTTCAGTGCGTGACTCAGACCGCATTTTAGGCATGCTGAGCAGCAAGTCACGTCGCGCTGAACAAGGTTTACCCGGCATTAAAGAACACTTGTTGTTGACCCGCTACAACCCTGAGCGTGTTGTTAAAGGCGAAATGCTGAGTGTGGAAGACGTCGGCGAAATTCTGGCGATTAAACTGCTGGGCGTGATCCCTGAATCTCAGGCAGTATTAAATGCATCAAACTCAGGTCAGCCTGTTATTCTGGATCAGGACAGTGATGCTGGCCAGGCCTATTTAGATACGGTCGCCCGCTTGCTTGGCGAAGAAGTGCCTTTCCGTTTCCTGAACGTGGAGAAAAAAGGCTTGCTGAAACGTATATTTGGAGGCTAAGCGAATGTCGTTATTGGATTATTTCCGTTCAACGAAAAAAAATACAGCTTCAACTGCCAAAGAGCGGTTACAGATCATCGTTGCCCATGAACGCAACAGACGCAACAGTCCGGATTATTTGCCACAGCTGGAACGCGACATTTTGGCAGTGATCCGCAAGTATGTGGATATTGCTGACGATCAGGTTTCGGTATCACTGGAAAAGAGCTCGGATGAACTCTCTGTGCTGGAATTAAACGTCACTTTCCCTGACGATAAGAAGTAATAACGAAAGCAGGCAGAGTCATAAACTCTGCCTGTATTCTTTCATTACTGGTTATTCAAGTCATCCAACAGGATCAATCTCAGATCCGCTGTTAAACCTTCACCGTCCCGGGCTACCGCTGTATAAATCTTGTTGGCGTCCAATGTGACTGCTACCGGGCCTATGGCTGCTGTTTTGCTGCCTGTTGGGGTAACAGTGACAAAATAAGCTCCTGACGGCACCTGGATATAACCAGAATCGGCTTTGAATGCCACGTTGCTCAGTGCTGCAGTGGCTGCTGAAATGTCTGAATTTGTTGTCAGATAAACATCAACAGGACCTGCCAGACTTGAGCCATGGATAACGCGGATTTGTGCCGCTGTGGCAATACGACGTGGATTATCCATTACCACCAAAGGCTCAATGCTGTCCTGGGTTAAAGAACCTACCGCATGCACTGTGTAATACACGCCGGCTTCCAGTTCAAGATCGGCGTCAATCACCACCACTGAGTTATCAGCATCAGCCGCCACTTTTACATTGTAAGTGTCAGGTGTAAGTTCTGCGTAATCGGTAAAATCCGGGAAAGCTAAAGCATTAATAGCTTCGGCATCGTTCACTAAAATATCCACAGCAGGTGCATCGGATACATCGTGCACCACACGTACTGCAGAAACTGAGCCTGTGTCCAGCAGCTCAAGGCTGGTGTCTGTGCCCTGCACCAAAGCTAACAAAGAGACAGGTGAAGGTCCGGCAAAACGGTTGTCCAAAGCTGCAATAGTGAAATCAGACCCTGAAGCTAAAGCCACAGTGCCTGAATCAAAAACCACTGTGGTTAAGTTACCTGCCGGAGTAATACGTACTCTGTAATCCCCTGCCGGCACTGTGACATCCCCTGTTGTGTCGCTGAACTCAAGGGTTGCAGCTACTGTACCTGCAGATAACGCATCAGCCGGAGCTGTTAAATGCACATCGACTGTTGGAGCTGATGCTGCAGCATGCACAACACGCAAGCGCACGTTGCTACTGGTTACTGCTGTTTGTGGGAAATTAACCACCACAGGTTCAATGCTGCTGTCTGTAGCTTTTCCTGTGGCAAAAATGACATAGTCTGTAGCCTGTCCAAGTGAAAGGCTTGTTGCTGGGATCACTGTTACAACAGCACCGCCAGGCAGTTTTGCATCAACAGAAGTACTGAAATGACCAGGAGCTACTGAGAGAGGTCCGGCAGCCTCGCCAAAGGCAAGATTTGCTATCGCCACACTGCCATTTGCATTCACTGCAACGTCAGGAGCATCTGACACAGCATGAACAACTTTAATAGTGGCATTTACAGCAGGCGGTGGCAGGACTTCAGGTGCCGGGTCTGAATCATTACATCCGCCGACAGCCAGCAGCGTTATCACTAAAGCAGCTAGTTTATTACTCCATTTCATTGTTTTTACCCTTTTGATTGTTGATGTAGCAAAAGAGTTACGAAATGGTTTTTTGACAGGATCAGCGCAGATTTTTGCAAAAAGCAGCAGGGTTTAGCCGAAAAAATGCGCTAAACCATAAGGTAGAAAGGGCTGTAATACGTTTAATAACCAAATTAGATCAGCGACTGGACGTGAGCAGGAACAGGTAAGTGTTTAAGCAACACATTCCTGCGCCAGCCTCGCAAAAACTCCGGAACAGGCAGTTGAGCTCTGTCCTCGTCACTAACGCGCCAGCACCAGTTAAAATATTCTGTGCTTTGGCGTCGAACCGCAATAAATTCAGCAGCAATGCCAGAGTCTGCAGCGGCAGCTTTAATAGCATTGGTAATACGCTGTAGTTCTTCTTTAAAACCGGCAAATACATCAGCGTGATAAAACGGCTGTGGGCACTCTTCCAGTGGCAAGGCTTTGGCCTGCTCTATCAGTGCCAGTACCGTTTTACCATGGCGGCGGACTTCACGACCTGGTAACTCAGGAATATTAAACATCGACTCCAGACTGCCAGGCCGACGTTTGGCTATATCTAATAAATGATGATCTTTGAAGATAAAACCCAGCGCCATATCATGTTGCTGTGCATATTCTTGCCGCCAGATCACTAATTCACGCAAAATAGCCAGCTCGCGTGGCGTCAGCAAATTGCTGTTTTTGAGTTCCAAATGACGAAATGACAGAGGTAATGCAAAAGAACGGCGTGCTATTAAATGTTCGCCTTCAGCAAGCAGTAAATCGTATTGATTTTTTACAACCAGTTCAGCTTTGAGCGCCTGATAGACATCCAATAAATGCTCTACGTCTTTAGCGGCGTAGTCCAGTTGTAAAGCAGATAAAGGCCGTGCTATCCAGTCCGTACGGGATTCACTTTTATCCAGCTCTATAGCACAGACTCTTTGCACCAGCTTGGCATAGCCCTGACTGCCACCCCAACCTGCCAATTCCGCCGCCAGTTGAGTATCAATCAAAGGCAATATAGGTAACAAATGCTGAGTAGCCAAAGCTTCTAAATCTTCGTTGCAGGAATGCACTACCTTACAAACCGCCGGATTAGCAAAGAGTTGCTGCAAGGAGCTCCAGTCATCAATAGCTAAAGGATCAACCAACACCAGTTGTTTGCCATCAAACAGCTGAATTAAACCAAGTTTTGGGTACAAGGTGGTTTGGCGGACAAATTCAGTATCCACAGCTAACACCTCAGCACTGGCGGCTTGCGCACAAAAAGCAGCTAAAGCAGATGAAGTGGTAATAAGCTGATACGTCATGTGATGTCCTTGATTTTCTTTATTTTGGTCTCTGACTTTTAACAAAAAAAAACCGGCCTGCGCCGGTTTTTTCTGGATCAACCTTTGAGCTCTCGCCTTAAGATTTTACCCACATTGGTTTTTGGCAATTCAGTGCGGAATTCTACCAGCTTCGGCACTTTATAGCCCGTCAAACGTTCCTTACAGTGTTGAATTAATTCAGCATCTGTCAGGCTTTGGTCTTTTTTCACTACGAATATTTTCACGGCTTCACCAGTGGCTTCGTTTGGCACACCTACAGCGGCCACTTCCAGCACTTTGTCGTTCATCGCCACTACTTCTTCAATTTCATTCGGATAAACGTTAAAACCAGAGACTAAAATCATGTCTTTTTTACGGTCTACTATATAGAAGAAACCATCGTCATCCATACGGGCAATGTCGCCCGTTGCCAACCAGCCTTCTTCGTTCAGTACTTTTGCCGTCTCTTCAGCTCTGTTGAAATAGCCTTTCATTACTTGTGGGCCTTTAACCCACATTTCACCGGGTTCGCCAGCAGCAACTTCAACGCCATCATCATTGACCAGTTTGATGTCTGTAGAAGGCGCAGGGAAACCTATACTACCGTTGTAAGCAGGCAGGTTATAAGGACTGACAGTGACCAAAGGTGCACATTCAGTTAAACCATAACCTTCTACTAATCTGGTGTTTGTTACTTTCTGCCAGCGCTCTGCCACAGGACGCTGTACAGCCATACCACCACCTAACGCCAGCTTCACCTTGCTGAAATCCAGCTGAGCAAAACCAGGGGTATTCAATAAACCATTAAACAAGGTATTGACGCCTGTTAAAGCGGTGAAAGGATAGTTCGACAGCTCTTTAACAAAATTGGGCATGTCTCTTGGGTTGGTGATCAGAAGGTTAGTGCCACCATATTTCATAAACATCAGGAAATTAGCGGTTAAAGCGAAGATATGGTAAAGCGGCAAGGCTGTAACAATAAACTCCTGACCTTTAGTCAGTACAGGACCAATACAACCATCCGCCTGTTCGAGGTTAGCAATCATATTACGATGGGTTAGCATTGCGCCTTTAGAAACACCTGTAGTGCCGCCTGTGTATTGCAGAAAGGCTAAATCGTCTCCGGCAACAACTGGCTTTTTATAAGCAGAGGCATCACCTGAAGCTATCACTTGCTTATAAGTGACGTATTTTTTCAGAGTATGGGCAGGGATCAGCTTTTTGACATGCTTGACGACCAGATTGACGATAGTGCCCTTCACCAGACCTAACATATCACCCATATGCGTCAGGATCACATGGTCCAGTTGCACTTTGTCCTGTACATCAGACAAGGTATGGGCGAAATTCTCGACAATCACTATAGCTTTAGCTTTTGAGTCGAGCAGTTGATGTTGCAGTTCGCGTGGTGTGTACAGTGGATTGACGTTCACCACAACACAACCGGCACGTAAAATACCCAAAATGCAAACAGGGTATTGCAGCAAGTTTGGCATCATCACAGCGACGGCGTCGCCTTGTTTCATACCTAATTGTTGTTGCAAATAAGCGGCAAACTGTAAGCTCAGCTTGTCCAGCTCTGCATAAGTAATGCTTTTGCCCATATTGATAAAGGCGGTTCTGTCGGCGTAGTCTCTGATGCTTTCATCAAAGACTTCCAGTAATGATGCGTAATGGTCGGCATTGATATCAACCGGAACGCCTTCAGGGTAATTTTTTGACCAGACTCGATCCACTGTCCTCTCCTCGTGGTATTTATTATTTTTTAGTTATAGTAGTTATAGCAGTTATATTTTGTGCTTTGGCCCTTTGCACAGACATGTTTAATTCTGATACAAGCGACACTGAGTTTTTACTCTAATACAGCATCATCCCACAATTGTTCAGATTTAACAATTGTCTGCAGAACCACAGTTCTTGCCTTGACTATAACAGCATAAAAAATCGTCAGGAACGATTTTTAACAGCTGTAGCTGGCCCGTAAGGGTGCTCTGCAGGATTGCAGAGCATAAAAAACAATCAGGACAGTAAAAATTGACGAATTGCGTCCGCTGTTATTTTTGGTTGCATCATATGGCAATGGTGCCCTCCCTGCAGCTCAACCAGCTCCAGCTTCGGATAACAATGCTGATATTCTTGTCTTGCCTGCTGCATCATCTGCAAACCATCTTTAGCCAGAACAGCCAACACAGGGCATTGAATATCCTTTAGCAATTCTTTAGCCTGACTTTGCATTAAACGATAAGCAGAAGATTCACGTAAACGCATATCTGCAGACCAGGTCAGTCCGCCTGTGCAAGCTTCTGTACCCCGCTTAGCAAGAACTAATGCACAGTTGATATCAAAATCACTTTGATTTTGTCTGGCCACAGCCGCACTTTGCAGATCGGTGTAAACAGGTTTTTGTTTCTGTGGGCTTTGCCATCTGTGGTTTATAGCAGTTCGCACTTGTTGTGTCGTGTTGCTGGCTTCACCTGTCACCAGGCCTATACTGTCAATCAACACCAGCTTGCGAACCATCTGTGGCATCACAGCAGCGAGCACCGAACCTATCATGCCGCCCATCGAATGGCCTATGATATCAACCTGTTGCCAGCCCTGAGTTTTAATCAAAGTAGCCACATCGTAAATCCAATCCAGAAAATGATAATGAGCATCCAGGCTGCGGTGCTGTGACTTGCCATGCCCGGGTAAATCTATAGACACCAGATTCAGTTCTGACAGAAAAGCAGAGAGAGGTAAAAAACTGTCGGCATTATCCAGCCAGCCATGCAGGCATAAAGTCACTGGTGCTGATGCCGGACCTTGCTGCCAGCCAGCTACAAACATAGCTGGCAAGGAAAAAACCAGTGCTGACATTATTCGCTGCTGGCCTTCACAAACTTTAAGGTCATACGATCACTTTCACCAATGGCCAGGTACTTTTCGCGATCCACTGTACCCATAGCTAAAGTAGGAGGTAAAGCGTACACACCTTTAGGATAATCTTTAGTGTCTTTTGGGTTCGCATTCACTTCAGATTTCGCCTGCAGTTTAAAACCAGCGTGTTCCGCCACTGCGATCACATAAGATTCATCCAGATAGCCTTCAACAGCAGAGCTGGAGATTTCAGACACCCGACTGGCTCTGTGTTCGACTATACCAAATACTCCACCTGGTTTGAGTACGTCAAACACGGCACGAAAGACATCCAGCAAATACCCCTGCTCATTCCAGATATGAGCATTACGGAAACTCAGAACCATATCGTATTGCTGGGTTAAACCCAGAAACATATAACCTGGTGGGTCAAATTCAGTTTGTTCTACTGAACCAAAGTGCTCTTTGTGTTTCAGAATACGCTGGCTAAAACGTTCACTGATGCGACTCCAGAAGATTTTTCTGTCATCCTGCATGGTGCCGTCATCAACCCGAAAGTTAGCTACAGTCAGCTTTCCCTGATCTTTTAAATAGGGTGCCAGAATATCTGTATACCAACCTCGGGCTGGCCAGATTTCCAGCACAGACATGCTTGGTTTGATGCCAAAAAAGGTCAGTGTTTCTACCGGATGCCGGTACTGATTTCTGGCTTTATCTTCTTCACTACGAAATGAGTGTTCTGCTAAAGCAGTTAAGTCAGGAGCAGAAGGCGTTTCAGCTACAGCTGCGCTGCATAACGCAGCACCAAGCAGCACGAGATTAAGGTTGCACTTTATTCTGTTTATTATTGTCAACATGAACTGGGCCTTGTGTTGTCGATTGTTGTTTTGTAATAGTACGGACACGTATCCCCGGGCCATAACCCCAGTAGTAAGGGTAAGGACGCATCATAGGCCAGGTGTCAATCACTTCAACCCGGTCTTCCTGTTTAGGCCACAAATACACTGTTGCGTCTTTGATAACAGGATAACGGTATTCATATTCGTCCACTTTTCCGGTTTCAGAACGGCTCAACTCACCCAGCACTGTGACTGACTTTCCTGGCTGATACACCATAGGATCTAAGAAACCTTTGATATAGGCGACAAAACGGCCTTTTGTTTGATCGGAAACCGCAGGACGTCCGTTGGTTCCGGATGGGAAATACACTACTTCAAGGCGGGTTTTGTCGGCTTTGTTACTCACTTCAGCAATCACGCCACTCCATCGGGCCGTGCCAAAGTCGACATTTTGTTGGGCAGCATTTTCATAGCTGGTTAGTGCTACATTATCAGCTATACGTACTTGTTCGGGATAACTGGCGCACCCTGCCAGGATCATCAGACTCAAAGCAACAGCAACAAACTTCTTACTCATGACTTCTTAACCTCGTTAACTACACGGCTGTTAGATAAGGTGTAGCAGCTTTAGTTCCATTCTTACTCTAAGCCATGGGTGATCAGCTCTGCAACACTTATATCCGAAGTTTTGTTTTAGCACCTGTCAGTCCTGCTTTTAGGGCTGTTGGTCGCACTTTTTGCATTTACAGTTTTGTCATAAATTGGTCACTGACGTAAGATAACCTTACCTACTGACTTTGGTATTATCAGATTTTTGCCAGCTACAGAGCCTTCTTATGTTAAAAAAACTTAGTTTAATCAGTATCGCTTGCCTTGCTTGTGCTTCGACTACTGCAATTGCCGCACCAAAAAACATTATTTATATGATAGGTGACGGTATGGGACCTGCTTATTTAGCTGCTTATCGTTATTACATGGATAACCCGGACACCAAAGTAGTGGAATCCACCGTATTTGATGAGTTATGGGTGGGTAACGCCAGCACTTATCCTGACGACGATACCGTTGTGACAGACTCAGCAGCGGCGGCTACAGCTTTATCCAGCACACACAAAACTTACAACGGCGCTATAGCGGTAGACCACGACCATAAGTCGCTGACTACTATGATGGAAATAGCCAAAGCCAAGGGCATGCAAACTGGTGTGGTCGTTACAGCACAGATTAACCACGCCACCCCTGCCGGTTTTTTGGCGCATGATCCCAGCCGAAACAACTATAACCAGATTGCAGATGACTACATCGACAATAAAGTAGATGGACGCATTGTGGCTGATTTAATGCTTGGTGGTGGTACCAGCTATTTTATCCGTGAAGACCGCAACTTGGTGGAAGAGTTTAAACAAGCGGGTTACCAGTACACAGACAGCTGGACAGAGTTGAAAGCGCTGAACAAATTACCGGTTTTAGGTTTGTTTGCACCTAAAGGTTTTGTCAGTGCTTTGGATAATCCGGAACCTTTGCCATTAAAACAAATGACAGAAAAAGCACTGGAGCTATTGTCCCCTGCTGAAAAAGGTTTTGTGGTGATGATTGAAGGCAGTCAGATTGACTGGTGTGGTCATGCCAATGATATCGCTTGTGCCATGGCTGAAATGCACGACTTTGCCGAGGCCATTAAAGTAGCAAAAGCTTATGTCGACACTCACCCTGATACTTTATTAGTGATCACAGCTGACCATGAAACCGGTGGTTTATCTTTAGGTGCCAATGGCAACTACAGCTGGAAACGGGATGTGGTTCAAAAGGTAAAACATACAGGTGACTATATCGCGGGCCAGTTGCTGGCACTAAAAGATGACAAAGTATTTTATCAGGCCTGGTTAGGTTTAACGGGTCTGGAGCTGAATGCCGATGAACAACAACTGTTGAGCAAAGCTCGTACTGAAGGGCAGAAAGCCTTAGCTGTTGCCGTAAAACAGCGTATAGACCACTATTCTTCCACGGGCTGGACCAGCAGCGGTCATACGGCAGCGGATGTGCCTGTCCTGGCTTATGGTGCTGATAAGCAGCAGTTTGCCGGTTTTCAGGACAATACAGACATTGCAGCCAAGTTAATCAAGTTTATTCAGCAGAAGTAGTGTTTTTCAATGGCCCAGCTAAAGCCTGAGGCAAACTAAAGATCAAACAAAAACCCCACTGCGTGCAGTGGGTTTTTTGTTTGTCAGGGGAACAGAGCTGGTACTTTCACTCTGCTCCCTTCACCTTTCTTCAGATTACATGAACTTGTAGTCCAGACCTAAATAGAAAGTGCGACCATAAACGTCAGTATAACGAGGGTCGAAACCGACCTGGTGACCAGCACCACCTGAACGTAACGATAATGGAGGAGCACGATCCGCCAGGTTATTAATACCAAAAGTCACACCCAGAGCATCCATAGCCTGGTACTTCGTCTGGTAATTAATAGTGGCATACGAAGGCACACTCAATTGAATGTCCACACCAGCACCATTCACAGAATCTAAACGCACATAGCGGGTAGATGCTGATTGGGCCTGATCCTGATATCCACTACGGTAATTCAGCGTTGCGCTGTGAGCAAAATCACCATGAGTTAAGGTGTTGATAAACTTAGCCACAGTTCTGAATACAACTTTATTGTCATCACCAAAACGACCTAAGCTGCTGATCCAATCGTCTGTAGTACCAGGACGAGTGTATTCGCTGTCTAATACATAAGTACCAGCTAAGGTCGTGCTTAAACGACCAAAAGATAAGTCATTGCCTATGGTTAAATCCCAGTCGATACCGGAATTCTTAGACTGACCCACGTTCACGCTTGCGAACACAATAGCCAGTTCTTCCTGACCAGTGGCTTTGTTTGTTTTAGTAGTAAACAAATCACGGTAACGTACCGGGTTTTCAACGATCTGAGACTCAGTGACTGAAGTCACCAGGTTAGTCAGTTCAATGTTCCAGTAGTCCATGCTGAAGCTGAAGTTATTGTCAGGTGCGTAGACAAAACCTAAAGTGTACTGCTTAGACTCTTCTGGTTTTAATCCAGGGTTACCCTGACTGAACGCTTCAAACTGCTGTGGAGATACGCTACATATTTCTGCCAGTGGATCAGTAGTACCAGCAAATGGGCAGGCATAAGCGCCGCTTGTTACACCAAATTCAACTTTAGGCTGACCCAAATCTAACATAGACGGAGCTTTGAAACCTGTGCCTGTTGAAGCACGCAGTAACAAGTCTTCTGTGGCGTTGTAACGCAGCGCCAGCTTGTAGGTAGTGTCATTCATTGAATCGTTTACTTTGTAGCTGCCTGGACCGGCAATACCATTTTCGTCATAAACGAAATCAGAAGTGACTTCACCTATGTTGTCATAACGAACAGCACCTGTCAGTTCCAGCTGTTCAAGCACTGGAACTATCACTTCGACAAAACCACCGTAGTTATCACGGCTTAAGTCATACTCTGAACCGATATTTGCGCCTAGCAGCAGATCCTGTTTGTTCGCATCAGCCAGAGAACTCACGTAGTTTGTGTTACGGAATTCAACACCAGTACCAATATACACATCACCTGCTGGTAATTCATACACCGGTGTTGAGGCCTTGATATCAAAGCCTTTTACTTCAGTGGTATCGTTACTCCAGTTACCGAAGTACTGAGAATTCTGCAGTGCCTTCAGACCTTCTGCACTGATTTTATCCGGAGTTTCAAACACATTCACCAGACCAGAACTTACTGCGTCCATGAACTTGTCATACACAGGGTAACCACCAGCGATGTTCTCGTCGGTGTCATTTTTTGAATAGGTAAAGGCTGCTGAGTAGTCGATTGTATCAATCACGCCTTCAATACCGCTGACGATATGAGTTGATTTAGTATTCCACTCTGTCGCACGGCCACCCAATGGTAATGCACGCCATTGTGCCTGTACAGAAGTCACTGAACCAACATGAGCTGGGTCAACATAAGGCATCACATATTGTTGAGCTAAAGCTGAATCGGCACCCAGTGTGAAGAAACCTGTAGCATTAGGTGCGATACGGGTGGTCTGAGAGAAATCAGAATACATCACATCAGCAAAGAACTTTGTATCATTGTTAATTGCAATGTCGGTGCCCAGCATCAGTGAGTCACGTTTACTTTCCGGCAAAATTTCTACTGTGGTTGTGTAGTCATACTGACATAAACCTGAAGATTCAAAGTTGTCTGGTGCACAAGCACCGTTTTGTTTCTCATAAGGGTTAAAGGCAGCTGAATTTACTGACCGACCTTCAGCATTAGTGTACACATAACGGGCGTTTGCAGGGATAGCGTTTGGCGAACCTGCAACATAATAATAATTTTTGTTATTTAAACTGAACGGGATAATACCTGATTTGGAAAAATCACGGTCTGTAGCTTTCAGCTGTTCCTGAGAATCGCGGCTGTAGGATAACAATACATTGTAACCATCAGCGTCAAAGTCACCTAAACCACCAGTGATTGAGAAATTATCGCTGGTGCCGTTTTTCTCTTGTGGCTTGTTGTAACGGGCTGAAAGATTTACACCCTGAGCGTCATCTTTAGTGATGAAGTTCACAACACCTGCAATAGCGTCAGAGCCGTACAAAGCAGATGCGCCGTCTGTCAGTACTTCAACACGCTCAATAGCAGCTAAAGGAATAGAGTTCAGATCGATAGTAGAACCTGAACCACGAGGCGCCATTCTGCGACCATTGATCAGGACAAGAGTGTATTCAGCACCCAGACCACGTAACGAAGCGGTTTTCATACCACCACCACCACCACCTACAGAATCGCCATCTGTAGTAAAACCCTGCATAGACGGAATGGACTGAATTAAGTCACCAGCTGTCGCCAGACCTGAACGGTCAATAGCGGCACGGTCAATAGTCTGAACCGGTAATGCACCTTCAAAATCAGTACGTTTGATACTTGAACCTGTAACCTGAATACGTTCAACACTATCAGTTTCCTTAGCCTGTACCGAACCGGAAAAAGTGACGCCTGACACAGCGCCAAAAGCTACTGCTAAACTAACTGCTTTTGACAACTTACTACTTACAAACATTTTTTCTCCCTGGGCCACTGCGTAGTGACTCTGTTTTTTACGGCAATCAACATTGGTGTTGACTGAAGTTACAACACGCCTGATTTGGGGCTATCCCAAAACGGCGGCGGATAATAAAGGTTATATTTTGCTGGGGTCAACCGCTTTTACAGAACAAAAGCCCGCGTTAATTGGCATCTGCCGCAAAAAACACAAGTGTTAAATTTATGATAAAAATCAACAACATGAGAAGCTGCATACAAAACAGACAAGCGATCCGTATTGTGAAGGGCATTAAAAAAAGCAGGAAAACATCTATCAAATTGTTTAATAAAGACAATTTAAAAAAAAGCTTTCACAAGGCCCTTTACTGGCAGATTAATAAACAAACAAAAACAAGAACATAGCCTTCCGGACTAAAAACCAGAAGTAAATAAAATGAAAAACAACATAAACTAAATTAGCGGATAAGAGATACTGCCTGAACAGATTTTCAGGCCAGCGCATCCAGGCTATAACGAGCTGTGGCTGGCGTTTTTTTGAGGGTATTTGTCGGCACAAACTCCAGCTTGATGTTAAAGTTGCAGCAATTGCTTTCTTAATTTAGGTGCCGATGTTTTATCGGACAACCAGATATCTAAAAAGGCCGGACCAAAAGCAGGATCTGTGACAGCACCCAATAGCTTTTCGTTAAAGTAAAACTGCACTGTGCCATCTGGCAATAACACACAACTTAACTGATCACCTTTTTTCACATCAGTCCAGAGTGTATCTAACTGACCAGCCCACTCTTTGTGTTGTACCGAAAGTTTGCCTTGCAAATGCTTCCACTGATCCATAGTGGCCTCTATAAAGTCATCTTTGCTTATTTTACGTTGATAGGTCAGTTTTAATACCAAAGGTGAGCTTTGCTGATAACCATTCCAGCTGCCATCTGCAGTATAAAGTTGCGCCTGATACAAATTCCAGAATAAATAACTGAACTGGCCCTGCCCCAGTAATTTGACATCGCCGGGAATAGCCTGCGCACTTAAACTGCAAAAAAAGGCCGTCATCAATAAAATCTTACGCATAAAATCTCCTGCTCCATCCGGATAACACACCAAAACAGGCCCAACACAACACCAGCGCTATGTAAGCTTCTGTTGTATGACTGACCTGCATCTGACCACTTAATGCAGCCCCGCCCAGATAAGCCATTGGACCAGATACAGCAGCAATAAGTGCCGCTAACCAGTACTTTTGCAAATAAACAGAAAACACCTGCACCACAACCAGACTAAACACCAGCCAGAGTACCAACATCCAGAGTGGCAACCAGGCAGCGCCGTTAAAACTCAAAACACCGCTGTACTGCAATACAGAATCGAGAGTTATACCCAGAGTGGCAAGAGCCAACCAGATTAACCGCTCAGATTGGCTGCAACGCCACAAAGACCAGAACACAAACAGCAATACCGGGATCACCAATAGGTTCTGGAACAGTACCAATGCAAACCAACTTAATTTAAAGCCTATTAAAACCGGCCAGTTTATTGCTGTCATGGTTGGCGCATCCCGGCTGCTACTTTACAGCGCAACGAATAAGGCAGCAGATTCAGTAAATGCAGGCTAAATACCAGACGTTTCGGAAACCGTATGCGCTGCTGCTTTGACCTAATACCCTGCCGGATGCGCTTGGCTGCGTCTTCAACCTGCAACAGAAAAGGCATTTTAAAGTCATTTTTTTGTGTTAAAGGCGTATCAACAAAACCAGGTTCAATCAGACAGACCCGAATGCCGGAATCCGTTAAATCCACCCTTAAGCTGTCTGCAAAATAGCTTAAGGCTGCTTTACTGGCGCCGTAAGCCTGGGCTTTGGTAAAAGGAAACAGATGGGCAAGGCTGCTAACCACAGCCAAAGTGCCTTCAGATGATTTCTGCAATAAAGGCATCAGCAATTTGACCGCTGCCACCTGGGCCTGGAAATTCAATGCAAAAGTACGATCGAAAACATCCAGAGGCAGATTGGCCGCATCAACATAATCGCAGCTGCCTGCATTGAGGATCACTAAATCCAGAGCCGGAATTTGTTGTGCAAGCTGTTCTATAGCAGCAGGCAACAACTCTGTGTCAGTTAAATCCAAAGGAAAAGCATGGATACTCTTGTGTTGTTGATGCAACTCGTTCAACGCATTAACTGAACGGGCTACAGCTATCACTTGCCAGCCAGCACCAGCATATTGGATAGCCAGCTCGCGACCTAAGCCTGAACTGGCACCTGTAATTAAGCAATAACGAGCCATATACACAAACTCCTGAATTGGATGCTTGTGTATACGTTCAGAAGCTGTTTTTGGATCCTTTAGTGCGACACAGCAAGCTGCGACTGATCAACAGCTTGTGTCTGACGGCTCAGGCTACGGATCAGCAGATAAAAGCCAGCCGATAAACACAGAGTGAATACAGCAGCCCAAATTAGCTTGTCCACCGAAGGGTTATAACAGAGGAAATACAGCAACTGAGCAATATTCAGCACAGCTATCGCATATTGTAGGCGCTGGCCAAAATTGCCCGCCCTTCCGGTTTGCCCTGACCGGTTCGACCGGAAAAGGCTGCTCACCCTGCTGGTGGTTTTGCTCACTTTAGATAAAAAAAGGACACCGGGTTATGGGTGTCCTTATATTCACTATTTAGGGGCAAAGGGCAAAACCTGTCACCGTTTTTTTCCTAACGAGATAATAAGTTAAGGAAATATTTATCTATTACATTAAACAGCTCTGAAACATTGGCGTTTTTAACCTTCTTTTTTAACAAACCAAAACTGTCAGCTGACATTTTTATTTCAGAAAAAACAGCTTCATATATTTCCTGCTCTCCTCCAGTAACAATTCGATCATATGATTCGTTACTAAATTTCAGATCAAAAGTATAATACCCATTGTAAATCACTGCTCCAGATAATGGGTTAACAAATTTTTGCACTTCCTTATATGAAGGTCGCTTTGCAATAGAAAATTTTTCGAACCCTGGCGGAGGTCTTTTTAAAATGATTCTCACACCAACAAAATCAATGCCAATACCAACTTTGGACTCCTCAATAAAATTTTCAAGATTTTTAAGCAGCGCAGATACAATAGGGAATTTGTCCTCAACACCCACATCCGTTTCAAATACAAATCTAAAAATCACTTTTCATCTCCTAATTTTGTTTCCAGGTGGAAGATGCCCATACTCGGCTAAATACCTATAAATCTTAATTTTTTCACTAATTAACCTGAGATCGGTTTAACGAGCCATGACTGTAATCGCATTAAACTCCGCGTTTGTGATATTCAGTTGTGGCTTGGCATCCTTCAATTGATAGG
>NZ_JAVDWR010000025.1:0-33796 GCF_031457405.1 Rheinheimera soli
TGTGATCAAAGTGCCTCCGAAAAGGCACCATAGTGAAAACAAGTGGATCAGATTTCAATTGTTGGAGTGGATCAGTTTTGCATTGTTGGTAACACTCATCGACAACGCGTATTCCGCTCCTTCCCGTTTGGCCCTTCGCAATTTATGCTACTACGGCCTCTGCTGACTTCTCGCTCCGCATCGCTGCGTCGCCCTTTCAGGCATCAGGCGAGATCTCCCCAGGTAAGAACGCATTCCTTCACTGCACAACCGCCGGATTTACGTTACAGAGCTTTGGCTACAAGAGCTTCGCAGTTACTTGCCTGCTCGCCCTGCTTTGTCACGCCTTATATCCGATTTTTGTTCATCGGCTCGCAGTTTCGTTCCACGCTTCCTCCCCACAGTCCGTCACCGTTCTGCAGTTGCGCTTCACTTCGTTCACTGTAGCCAGCTTACGGCAGGACTTTCACCTGCAAGAATGCGCCCATGCTGGGCGCACAAGCAAAAAGGGGCCAGTTCAAAACTGGCCCCTTTTATTATTCAGACAAATTCTCAGGCTATCGCTCTGAAATTTAGTTACCTTCGTTATGCAAATCTAAACTTGCAGATAACTCGGCTTCTTTTCTGCGTTTGGACGCTTCATTACGTTGTGCATCCAGACGGTTCAGGTAGGCCTGATCAATATCATTTGTCACATAAACGCCGTCAAAAACTGAAGTTTCAAAACGTTTTAACTCAGGGTTTTCAGAACGTACTGCATCGACTAAATCTTCCAGTGACTGGAAAATCAAACCATCAGCACCAATGATTTTGCAGATGCTCTCTACATCATGACCATGAGCTATCAGCTCGTTGGCTGATGGCATATCAATACCATAGACGTTCGGAAACCGAATTTCCGGCGCAGCTGAGGCGAAGTACACTTTCTTAGCACCAGCTTCGCGCGCCATATCGATGATTTGCTCTGAGGTAGTACCGCGCACTATAGAGTCATCCACCAACAAGACGTTTTTGCCTTTGAATTCCTGCCAAATAGCGTTCAGTTTACGTTTAACTGACTTTTTACGCTCCCCCTGGCCCGGCATAATAAAAGTACGGCCAATGTAACGGTTTTTTACATAACCCTGACGGTATGGCAAACCTAACTCATGGGCAATTTGCAAAGCAGCATCGTTACTGGTCTCAGGAATTGGAATAACCACATCAATATCTAAATGCGCCCATTCTTTTTTGATTTTTTCACCAAGCTTTTTACCCATAGCGACACGGGACGCATAGACAGAGACATTGTCTATGGTTGAATCGGGGCGGGCAAAATACACGTATTCAAAAATACAGGGCGCATAACTTGGGTTCTCTGCACATTGCTGGCTGAATAGCTCACCGTCTTCTGTAATGTAAACAGCTTCACCAGGTGCTACATCACGCAATACGGTAAAACCGTCCGCATCTAAGGCCACGCTTTCAGAAGCCACCATATACTCAGTGCCAAGCGCAGTTTCACGTTTACCCATCACTAAAGGACGGATACCGTTTGGATCACGAAATGCCACTAAACCATGACCAATGACGACAGCCACCACCGCATAACCACCGCGGATTTTGCGGTGTAAATTAGCAACAGCACGGAAAATATGGTCAGGATTGACATGCATATCGGCATGAATATCCAACTCATGCGCAAAAGCGTTTAACAGCGCTTCTGAGTCAGAATTGGTATTGACATGACGACGGGCAGTACGGAACAACTCGTCTTTTAACTCTTCAGAGTTGGTCAGGTTGCCGTTGTGCGCCAAGGCTATACCAAAAGGACTATTGGTATAAAAGGGCTGAGCTTCGGCCGTACTGGCTGAACCCGCTGTTGGGTAACGCACGTGGCCTATGCCCATATTGCCAGACAAACGCTGCATATGGCGGGCTTCAAATACGTCTTTCACTAAGCCATTGGCTTTGCGTAAGCGTAAGGTTTTGTTGTCTACTGTCACTATACCGGCGGCATCCTGACCACGGTGCTGCAACACAGTTAAACCGTCGTACAACGCCTGATTGACCGGATACTTACCTACGATTCCAACAATACCACACATCGATTATTTCCTCGCCACGCTTAGGGTCGCTGCATAAAACTGGAATGGGCTTTGATGTACTCAAAAAACCATTCAATGATAAAACCAAATTCGGGTATCAATGTGGACGCTTGCCACCAGTCGGTTTGATCCGCAGTGGTAAAAGCATCCAGGAAAAACAACAACGCACTGACCACCAGCACACCACGCAGGGCGCCAAAGATCAGGCCTAGTAATCGGTCGGTGCCGGATAAACCTGTAGATTCAACCAAACGGCCAATCAGGTAATTAATTAAGGCACCAAGAATAAGAGTAGAAATAAACAGAACAGCAATGGAGACCGCATTACGCACCAGTGCGTCTTGCAATTCAGTGAAATAGGTTGCCAGATAGGGGTAATAATAACTGGCAACAAAAAAGGCCAGTATCCAGATAATCAGTGAAACCGCTTCTTTGGCAAATCCCCGGACCAGACTGATAACAGTCGACAGGCCGATAATTGCCAGAATGGCATAGTCAATCCAAACCATTTGCTACCAAAGGATGCTTAAGGACGGCGCGCATTCTACCAAAACACGCGCCTGAACACCTAATTATTTTCGATTGGCTTAAAAGCCGTCAGCTTCAGACCTTGTGTTCCGGTCAGTTGTTCCAGTTGAGGCAGTTTTTGTTCCAGACGTTCTTTCTTCAGTTCAGGCCCCACCACTACGCTCACCATGGATTGGCCCTGCGCATTGGTGGTTGAACGGGTAAAAGTGGTAAAACCCGCTTCTTTTAGTTTAGCCACTAAGGCAGTGGCGTTTTCTGTTTTACCAAAACTGCCCACCCGCACTATCCAGGCGGTTTCATTCAGAGCCGGATTACCTTTAGGTTCAGCTGGTTGTTCTGTTACAGGCGAAACTGCTGTGCTTGTCACGGGCGCTAAGGGGTTTTCAGTCGGCACAGGTATTGGATCTGTGGTTGCGCCCTCTGCTGGATCTGCCACCATAGCGGCACTATCTGTGACAGCTTCGCTGCCAGCAGCTCCGGCTGTGACTTGTGCAAAGCTGTTATCAGGTAAGCCAGCATCAGCAGCAGGTTCGTTGACCGGAGTCGCCAGCAACTCCTGTTGTTTTTCAGCTAATTGCTGTTTAGTAAATACCTGTTCCTGTTGCACAGTAGCGAATTCCGGACGTTCCGGAATAGCTTTAAATTCATCTTTTACCACCTGCTTTTGCCCGTCCAGCAAATCGGGTAAAAAAACAATGGCAGCTATAATTAAAATGCTGCTGCCAATTAAGCGGTTTTTAAAGGCGCTGGTCATACATCTGTCTCCTTTTGCAGCGCTAGAACTGCCGACACTGTAACAAAAGAGCCGAAAATCACCAATAAATCATTAGCCTGCAACGAAAGCTGCGCTTGTTGGTAACCCGACTCTAAATCTGAATAACAGGAATAACGGCTTTGAGCTGGCAACTGCTGCAACAGCACACTGGCCTCTGCTCCACGAGCGCCCGGTAAATCCACCAGATGCCAGTGATCCGCAAGCTGATAAAAAGGCGCCAGGCTTTGCTGAATGTCTTTGTCTTTTAACATACCCACCAGCAGATGGACCCGAGCATAACCTGCTTTGATGAACTGCAGCTGAGCCGCCAGATAACCGGCCGACTGTGGGTTATGTGCTACGTCTAATAAAATACCGGGGGTTTTGTTCAGCCACTGCATTCGCCCTGGCAAGCTTAACTCTGCCAGAACCTGAGCAGCTTGTTGCTGTGAAGGTAACAAAGCCAAAGCTTCAAGTGCAGTAAAGGCGGTGGCAATATTTTGCAAAGGAACAGTGGTCAGAGGTAACCCATCCAAACGACTATGCACGCCTTGCCAATGAAAGCTCGTGTCTGTAACGCTGTATTGATAATCCGTATTAATGCAAAGCAGTTCGGCCTGAATATCCTGAGCGTATTTCAAAACCGACTGCGGAATATCAGTCTCACCTATCACGGCTGGTTTAGCCGCGCGAAATACACCGGCTTTTTCACGGCCAATGCTTTCGCGATCCGGACCTAAATAATCCTGATGGTCTAAATCGACAGTGGTCAGAATACTTAAATCCGGTTCGATAATATTAGTTGCATCCAGGCGTCCGCCTAAGCCCACTTCAATCAGGCATAACTCCGGTTGCTGCTGTTTAAGCAAATAAAAAGACGCCAGGGTGGTGAACTCAAAATAAGTCAGCTCGATATCGCCCCGCAATTGCTCGATAAAGGCAAAAGCTTCACACCAAAGAGTGTCGGCAACATCTTCGCCATTTATGCGTAAGCGCTCGTTAAACTGCAGCAAATGAGGAGAGCTGTATACACCCACAGACAAGCCCTGCACAGCGCAGAGCTGTTCAAGAGTGCGGGCAGTAGTGCCTTTGCCATTGGTACCAGCGATCAGGATTTTTTTACCAGGCAGCAGATGCAAATCGGCGCGCTGAGCGATGTTAAGCACACGGCCGAGCCCCAGCTCAATCTGATGTTGCGGATGTTTTTGTTCTATATAACAAAGCCAATCCGTCAGGGTTTGACAGGATTGGCTTGCAGGCGATAAAAGATTGGTCATAACACCTTATTAGGCGACGCGGTGTTCCTTGGCAGGAGCTGGCCATCGCATGAATTTAGCCACAAGTCGCGCAATTGTATCGCGCATTTGGCGGCGGTCAACAATCATGTCGATAGCACCGTGTTCCAGCAAGAATTCACTGCGCTGGAAACCTTCAGGTAATTTTTCACGTACTGTCTGCTCAATAACACGGGGACCAGCAAAACCGATCAGAGCTTTTGGTTCACCAATGTTTAAATCGCCCAGCATCGCCAGACTGGCTGACACACCACCCATAGTAGGGTCGGTCAGTACAGAGATATAAGGTAAACCTGCTTCACTCAATTTGGCTAAAGCTGCGCTGGTTTTGGCCATTTGCATCAAAGACATTAAAGCTTCCTGCATACGGGCGCCGCCACTGGCAGAGAAACAGATAAAAGGTACTTTGTTTTCAATGGCGTATTCAACACCTTTAACAAACTTGGCACCTACTACAGACGCCATAGAGCCGCCCATAAAAGCAAACTCAAAGGATGCAACCACTACTGGCATGCCCAACAAAGTGCCGCGCATTACCACCATGGCATCTTTTTCATTGGTTTCTTTTTGCGCAGCAATAATACGGTCTTTGTATTTTTTACTGTCTTTAAATTTCAGCAGGTCCTGAGGCTCTAACTCTGCAGCCAGTTCCACCATACCACCGGTATCAAGGAAATGATTTAAACGGTCTCTGGCACTGATGCGCATATGGTTGTCACATTTAGGACAAACCCCTAGGTTCCGATCCAGCTCTGCCTTGTACAACACAGCGTCACAAGAGGTACATTTAGTCCAGACCCCTTCAGGTATATTTCGACGGGATGAAGACGAAGTTCTGGGCAGAATTTTTTCTAACCAACTCATAGTTGTTCCTTGGTATCGCAGCAGGGCTTGAGCCCAAACTTAGTTTATTGTGTGAAAAAGCGCCGATCATGCGGCTAACGGCGCTTATTAAAGCACAAAGCTATGATAGAACCTATAGCTAACTGGTCGTAGTTGTTAGCAGAAGCTATCCGGCAGGAACAGAGGTCCCAGTGGCATTTTGGGGATACCAAAGTGTTCGGGGTAGTCCACATCCACCAGATACAAGCCTTCGGCTTTCGCCGTTGCCGCCGCTAAAGTCCGATCTTTAGCCGCCAGCAACTCCGCAATCCACTCCGGCTCCTTTAACCCCATACCCACCTGTAACAAACTGCCGGTGATATTACGCACCATATGGTGCAAAAAAGCATTGGCTTTAATATCCAGCACAATAAACTGCCCCACCCGACTTAAATGCAGATGCATCAGATTACGGAAAGGGCTGTGCGACTGACACTGGATAGCGCGAAATGAGGTGAAATCATTTTCGCCCAGCAGATGGACAGCGGCTTGTTGCATCAGTTCAATATTTAAATCCTGATGATAATGGCTTAAGCCAGCACCCAGAATAGCTGGCCTGAATTTGTTGTTATAAATCACATAACGGTAACGGCGGGCTGTAGCAGAAAAACGGGCATGAAAATCATCCGATACTTGTTTTGCCCAGCGTACAGCTATGCCATCCGGCAGATTGGAGTTTGCGCCCATGATCCAGGCTCGCATATCGCGGTTGGCATCGGTATCAAAATGTACCACCTGACCTGTCGCATGCACACCAGCGTCAGTGCGGCCAGCACAAGACAATTCGATCGTTGTATTGGCCACTTTAGATAACGCAGTTTCCAGATGGCCCTGTACACTTGGCACTTCACGTTGCCTTTGCCAGCCAAATAAACCTACACCGTTGTATTCGATACCTAACGCAATTCGCATTCTGACTCCCATCATTTAGGGGCGGAAGTATAACTCAGGGATCACAGGAAACTCACGAATTTTAACGGTTACAAGCGAAGCTCAGTATAAAAAACAGAAGCATGATTTGATCTTGTGGCTACATGAGGTCAGTATGAAATTGAAAACTGAAGGGTCAGAGTCAAGACTCTGACCCTACGATTTAAAGCAGGTCTTTTAAGCTTTGCGCTTCTTGTTTGATATGCTCTGGCGCGGTGGAACTTAGTACTTTGTCAATCAGGTGTTCAGCACCATCCTGTTCACCAATCTCAATATAAGCACGAATTAAATCCAGGTCTGCGGCAAAACCCTGCTCAGCCGGATCCAGTTCTGGTTCATGCTGCGCGGCAATAAAATCCTGATAATCCTCCAGACCAACGTCTATATTACGCACAGGGTTTTGACTCTGCAGTGGCTCATCTTCAGAATCATCCAACAGTTTATCCAGAGCCAGCAATGAAAACGCCAGATCATCAGACTGAGCCATCTGCTGAGCTTCGGTTTCGGATTCTGACAATGGATCACTGTCTGTTTCAGCTTTATCCAAATCTAATTCGGCTAATACCGCATCGGCGACCTGTTCATCTGCCAGTCTGGCTTCAATATCGGTTTGAGCATAATCAGCCAGCAAGGTATCAAAGTCAGTTTCATCCAAAGCTTCAAGTTCTGACGCTATATCATTATTGGCTTGTTGGGTATCATGCGAAATGACTGCAGACTCTCCAGCCTCCTGAACATTTTGTTCCAGTTCAAACTCATCATCTGTTTCTTCAACAGATCCAGCTTCGTCAGAAAACTCCAGATCCGGGTACTCTTCCAGCACTTTGCTTGGATTTTCCACTGACAAAGTGGCAGCAGATACACGGCTGACGCTTAAATCTTCCTGTGAATCAAGATCAGGAACCGATTCGGTAAATGAAGGCTCCGCAGCCAGATCACTGAGCTCCTGCCAGGTTTCATTCGCTTCAGATTCATCTGACAGTTCATCAGCAAGCACTGCAGAGTCGTCATCTGACACTGCTAACTCTGGTTGTAACTCATCGGCTACATCAGTTTCACCCAAAGGCGCATCATCTAAATCCGTCACTAACAGCTCGTCCGCTACTGCATCTGAGCTTTGAGCTGCAGTTTCTGTTGCATCTTCTGTGATGTTCCCCTGCAGCTCATCGGCTACAGCAGTTTCACCCAAAGGCGCATCATCTAAATCCGTCACTAACAGCTCATCCGCTACTGCATCTGAGCTTTGAGCTGCAGTTTCTGTTGTATCTTCTGTGATGTCTGCGGCAAAATCATCTGCCGACATGTCAGCTTCGGCTTCAAAGTTCTGAATAAGTTCTGCCAAATCACCATGATCGGCGTGGAAATGCGCAGGAATGGCTGTTAACGGATCAGGTGATGCCTCATCGGATAATAACAAAGCAACGTCATCCGGACTTAGCGGATAGTCGTCTTCGTCAAATTCCAGAGTGGTTTCAGGATGCACTTCTGCTCCAGCCACAAGGTCCGGTTCATCGGTCAGATGAAATTCATCATGAGCCGGCTCAACAGCTTTGTCAGCTTTTACACTGTCTGGCCAATTGGCTGTGCCATCAAGCAAAGCGTCAATATCAATATCGGTTTCGTTTTCAATAGATAGTGGCTCTGGGATGGATAATTCTTCATCGGCAAGCGATTCGGCAAATTCGTCCAGTTCTGAGCTGTCAAAATGCGGTTGTTCCGGCGTAACATCCAGCACATCAGCTGTATCGTCCACAGGCTGCTCCAATGCAGTGCCTGATCGCTGTTCCACTTGAGGAGCTTCGTTTGTCACCACCAGTTCATCCAGCAGCGAATCAAAGTCAACCTCTTCAACCTCTTCTATCTCATCCAGGCTGAACTCATCTGTTTCGGCTGAAGCCGGACTGCTGACCTCAAAAGTGTCTCCGTCCAATTCGTCCAGCTCAATTTCTTCAATCAGCTCATCCTGTTCATCGTTCGTCTGTTCGTTTTGTTTTTGTTTTTGCTCTTCAGCTAACTGCTCAGCCACGGCCTGAGCAAATACGTCTTCATCCGCATCCAGTTCAGGTTCTTCATCAAATAAAGAGGACAGATCGGCACCGGACAAAATATTATTCGGATCAAAGTCTTTTTCAGGCGCTTTTGCCGGTTGATCCAACAAATCATCCAATAACTCGTCATCCATTGAACTTGCATCGAATAAATCTTTGCTGTCCAGCAAGTCATCGTCATTCATCAGAATGTCGTCGAACTCGTCTGCTCTGGTATCCAGAAGCATATCATCATGTAAATCAATAGGTTCGTCATCCAGACGTATGCCGTGACTGCCTGTATCCAATAAAGATTCATCCAGTGTCATCAGGCTGCTTTCGTCAAAATCCAGACTTTCATCTAAAGGAGGTAAGGGTGAACGATAACCTGATTCCTGTTGAGGTACAGCTGTTGCCGCATTCACTATTTGCTCTGATTTTTTGGTGCGACGTTTAATCCAGCCTAATACGGCAAACAATACAAACAAGGTCGGTAAGGAGGCTAATAACACCCAGGTCAGACTGCTGGAGGAAATATTTTGCCACAGCTCGGCAAAACTTGTCCCTTGCTGTTCCCGTTCAATCTGAGCTTTCTGCTGTGCCAGCATTTCAGCCTGCTGCGCGACTAACAACTGTAACTGTTGTTGAATTTCGCTGTCTTTATCCACCTGAGATTTCATCAAAAGCATCTGGTCTGCTAATTGATCAAGTTTTTGTTTCAAGGCTGTGTTGTCTGCCAATACAGCTTCAACTGTCACTTTGGACTCTGCCAGTTTACTTTGCAGATCAAGAAGTTGTCCTTTTTGCTGCCCCTCAACACGGCTCAGCTCTTGTTTAATTTCCTGTTTGGCCTTGTCGACATCTTTCTGCTGCGCTGTGTTTACGCCTTGTTTCACTTTGGCCGCAGCAGCAGCCCGAACTCTGTCGGCCCAGATCCGATCGTCTTCTTCCGACTTACGTTGTGCATCCACTGCATCCACAGTCAGAATTTCATCGACATTAGGGATCGCTAAAAAAGAGCCTACATTCAAATGGTTAAAATTATCATCGAGAAAAGCTTCAGGGTTTTTCAGATAGATGGAATACATCACCTGATAGATATTTAAACCCGGGTGCGGCCGCACTTCTTCGGCGATACGCCATAAAGTGTCGTTAGGAGTTAAAGGACCTACCCGGCTGCGGTCCGGATTTTCACTGCTTTTAGGGCCTTTAAGACGCACAGTGGTGTCCGCAGTGGCGTTAACACTGCAGATCTGCAACAGAATACTGAAAATAAGAAGCCCAACTAAACGCATCGATGATCCTTTAAGGCCGGAGATTACTTGTGACACAAAAACACTGCAAACATCGTTCCACACTGGAATAGTAAACCAGATGAATGCCACTGGCTATGCTTAAACACTATCTGCATATCGGCTGCTGAATCAATTGCTTTAGAAAACAATAAAGGCTCCAACGGGAGCCTTTGACTGGTATTTAATCTGCTGTTACAGATAGTCCCGGATCAAATGTTCAGCGATCTGAATACTGTTGGTGGCGGCACCTTTACGAATGTTGTCAGCAACAACCCATAAATTAATGCCATTTTCGTGTGAAAAGTCCTGACGAATACGGCCCACAAACACATCATCCTGACCAGCTGCGTTGCCTGCCTGTGTTGGATAATCTGCATTGTCTTCCATCAGCGTGACACCCGGTGCATTGGCTAACAGCGCTTTGACCTGTTCCACACTGATAGGCATACGGGTTTCCAGATGCACGGCTTCGGCATGACCATAAAACACCGGCACCCGAACTGCCGTGGCGTTTACTGAAATGCTGGCGTCGCCCATAATTTTTTGGGTTTCCCAGTGCATTTTCATTTCTTCTTTGGTGTAGCCGTTATCTAAAAACACATCAATTTGTGGAATGCAGTTAAAGGCGATCTGACGGGCAAACTTGCTGCCTTCTTCCAAAGGACGACCATTGAGTAACTGCGCCGTTTCTTTCGCTAAAGCTTCAACACCTTGTTGACCAGCACCAGCCACCGACTGATAAGTGGCTACATTGATACGGCTGATCCCCACTGCATCGTGAATAGGCTTTAACGCCACCAGCATCTGAATAGTGGAGCAGTTAGGGTTAGCAATGATATTGCGGTTACGGAATTCAGCAATAGCATGGGCGTTCACTTCGGGCACCACCAGTGGAATATCAGCTTCGTAGCGGTAGTGGGAGGTGTTGTCGATCACGACACAACCAGCATCGGCAGCACGAGGCGCATAAGTTGCAGACACGCTGCCACCGGCGGAGAACAAACCAATCTGCACTTTAGTCCAGTCAAAAGTCTCAGCATCCAGTACTTCGATTTGTTTACCCTTAAAGGTGATAAAGCCACCGGCAGAGCGGCTGCTGGCTAAAGGATAAAGTTTATTTACCGGAAAATCGCGCTGTTCTAAAATTTCAATTAAATGCTGGCCTACTAAACCTGTAGCACCTAACACAGCGACATCGTATTGCTGAGCCATGGTTATTCCCCTCTGATTACTGGCTGCTTTCCCCTTCTTACTTGACGCTGCCGCATTGTTGACTGCGCTCTTCGCCCCAGTCACATAGGACTACTATGCTCCTGGGGTCTCGCTCGCTTGTCGCCGCGCTGCAACGTCAATTAATTTGGGTGTTAAAACCTAATGTTGTTAAAAACTCAGGCACCTCTTGTCCTGTCAGTCGCACCGAGCTGTATTCACGCCGCGGTGGATATGACTTTCTAAGCCAGTCAAAACCTTGTTTTTTCTGTTGTTGCATCATGTAGAAACGAAACAATGTATCGTCCCGGCGCACATCATATAACAGCCGGGTTAAATTTTGGACATCTAAAAGTCCAAAATTTGAATTTATTTTCACCTCTGAAACTTGTGCTGCCGGCAGCACTTGCGCCAAAGTCTTTTCCGGGGTGAAGCCCAGCTGTAAACACAAGGCCTGATACAGCATTTCAGTACCACGGGCTTTGCCTTCAATACTGTGCCCTGCAATATGAGCTGTGGCTATATCTGTAAAGGGGATCAAGCGTACATCTGGCTCTGGTTCATTGGCCCAGACATCCAGCACCAGCGCTCTTTTATGACCAGATTGAGCTTCGTTTAATAAAGCATTGTTATTGGTCACTTCACCACGACAGGCATTGATCACTGCACATTCTGCTTTTAATAACTTCAGGCTTTGTGTATTTAATAAATCCACAGTCGCATCTGGCCCGGTTTTTACCAAAGGCACATGAAAACTGACGATATCAAGCTGGGGTAATAATTCTTCAAACGGAATATGAGGAAAATCAGGCTCTGCAGCAGCCCGTTGTGGGTCGCAGCATAAAACCTTGATGGACAAGGCCTGAAGAGCACTCACCAATACTCGACCTATATTACCAACCCCTACCACGCCTACAGTTTTTTGTCGTAAATCCCACTGGTATTTTTCCGCCAGCACAAAGAATGAACTCAGTACATACTCCACTACAGACTGGGCATTACAACCCGGCGCACTGCTAAAACCAATGCCACGCTGTTGCAAGTAGTGCTGATCGATATGATCAGTGCCAATGGTCGCAGTGCCAACAAACTTCAGCCTCGGACTTTGTGCCAATAACTGCTCATTGACTTTAGTGACAGAGCGCACCAGCAGTACATCTGCATCAATAATCTGATCCGCAGTTAAAGTACGGCCATTCACCAGCGTCACGTCACCCAAATCAGCAAAGAAGTCTTTGACGTACGGCATATTTTCGTCGGCGTATATCTTCATCTGTATCAGTCCACAGTCAGAATGGCGGTATTGTAACGACGCTCTGTGCTTTGAGCTATCGGATTTCTGAATTTTTGACCAACCAAAAAAAACGCTGCATCAGGCAGCGTTTTTTTAATCAGGAAAAAATCAACCCTGGTATTTTTGCATTACTAAAGTAGCGTTCGTGCCGCCAAAACCAAAGCTGTTTGACATTACAGTGGTCAATTGAGCTTCTGTCGCTTTAGTCACAATATTTAAACCAGCAGCGGCGTCATCCAGCGTATTGATGTTGATTGAAGGAGCAATAAAGTTATGCTCCATCATCAGCAATGAATAAATAGCTTCGTGTACACCCGCAGCGCCTAAGGCATGACCTGTCATGGCTTTGGTGGCACTGATGGCAGGGGATTTGCCACCAAAAACTTGCTGAATAGCGCCTAATTCTTTGACATCTCCCACAGGAGTACTGGTGCCGTGAGTATTGACGTAGTCGATGGGACCTTTGACGTCTTTCATTGCCATTTCCATACAACGTACTGCGCCTTCACCACTTGGAGCCACCATGTCGTAGCCATCTGAAGTAGCGCCATAGCCGACGATTTCAGCGTAAATTTTTGCGCCACGGGCCAAGGCATGTTCCAGCTCTTCAACCACTAAAATACCGCCACCACCGCTGATCACAAAACCATCACGGTCAGCGTCATAAGTACGGGACGCCAGTTCAGGCGTTTCGTTGTACTTAGTCGACAAGGCGCCCATAGCGTCAAATTCCATTGCTAAGGTCCAGTGCACTTCTTCACCACCACCGGCAAAAATAATGTCCTGTTTGCCTAACTGGATCAGTTCTACCGCATGACCAATACAGTGGGCACTGGTGGCACAAGCTGAGCTGATGGAGTAGTTCACACCTTTGATTTCAAAAGGAGTAGCTAAACAAGCAGAACAAGTACTGGACATGGTTTTTGGCACAGCGTAAGGACCTACACGTTTCACGCCTTTTTCACGTAACGTATCTGCAGCTTCAATCTGAGTTTTAGAGGAAGCACCACCAGAACCTACCACTAAACCAGTACGGAAATTCGAGACCTGCTCTGGAGTTAAGCCAGCATCTTCAATAGCTTGTTGCATAGAGATATAAGCGTAAGCAGCTGCATCGCCCATAAAACGCAAAGCTTTGCGGTCAATTAAAGCTGCAGTATCAATTTCAATCTGGCCCCAGACCTGTGATCTCAGGCCCATGTCAGCAAATTCCTGTGACGCTTTAATACCGGAGCGCCCGGCTTTTAACGATTCCAGCACTTGCTGTTGATCGTTACCAATACTGGACACTATGCCTAACCCTGTGATCACTGCTCTTTTCATGCTTGCTCCAAACAAAAAATCGGATGTCTTTTAGTAATTGCGCCACATTGTACGGAGTTTCTTTTCGAAACTGGTCCGCTTTCAGCGCACAGTTGTACACTATTATCTATTTGTATTGCGGCTAAGTTACAATACCTTATTCTTTTTCGATAGGGTTCTACTTCAGTTGCAACAGGCTCAAGTTCACTACAACGACGCTGGCACACCGGTTTCCGACCTGTTTGGCGATATTTATTTTTCCGACATTGGTGGCCTGGACGAAACCGATTATGTGTTTTTGCATAAAAATCAGCTACCAGAACGTTGGTTTACTCACCCACGAGCTTTTTTCCATATCGCTGAAACTGGTTTTGGCACTGGCTTAAACTTTTTGCTGACCTGGCTGCGTTTTCGCCAGTACAAAACCCAAGCCAAAAGCTGTCAGCGTTTGTATTTCAGCAGCTTCGAAAAATACCCGTTCAGTAAAGCCGACTTAATCAAAGCCTTAGCGGCCTGGCCACAGCTGGCAGAACTCACAGTTTTGCTTGCAGAAAGCTATCCTCTGGCCCTGCCCGGTCCGCATCGGATGACTTTTGATGGCAGCTCTGTAGTGCTTGATTTATGGTTGGGTGATGTCAATGAATTGCTGCCACAAGTACCGGAACAGAATAAAGTCGATGCCTGGTTTTTAGATGGCTTTGCGCCAAGTAAAAACCCGGATATGTGGCAGCAAAATTTATTTAATCAGATGTTCAGGTTAAGCCACAGTGGCACCACAGCATCTACTTTTACCTGTGCAGGTTTTGTCCGTCGTGGCTTAAATGACGCAGGCTTTTCGGCGAAAAAGACCAAAGGCCATGGCCAAAAACGTGAAATGTTGATTGCCAGTGCGGAAAATGCCGCGGAATTGAATGTTCATCTGCCCTCTGACGTTACTATCGTAGGTGCTGGTGTCGCGGGTATCAATGCTGCTTTTGCATTAAGGCAAAAAGGAGTGAAAGTACAATTGCTTTGTGCTGACGCAGAAGCGGGTTTAGGCGCTTCCCACAACCGCCAGGGTGCTGTGTACCCTAACCTGCATGCGACTTACGACTTAATGTCCTCTTTAAGCTGCCAGAGTTTTTTGTATGCCCGCCAGTTTTATGCCCTCTGGCTTGAAAAATTAGCCGTATCTGCCGACTGGTGTGGTGTATTAACACTGGCCTGCAACGACAACCTGGTCAAACGTCAGCACAAAATCAAACAACAGCCTTTTGCCTTAAGTGGCCTGTTTAGCGCTGTGACTCAAGAGCAGGCTTGTGAGATTGCGGGTTTGCCTTTGCCTTATGACGGCCTGTTTTTTCCAACCGCAGGCTGGTTATGCCCTCAGGAGTATTGCCAGCAGTTGGCTCAATGGCTTGGCAGCCAAGGCGTCCACATTAGCTACAACACTCAAGTGCATGAGATCACTCAGCACGAGCAGCATTGTATGCTGGAAACTTCAGCCGGAACTTTGCAAGCAACTACAGTAGTGCTGGCCACTGGCGCGGCTTTAAACAGTCTCAATCATCAGGAGTCTTTTCCGCTTCGGCAAATCCGTGGACAGGTCAGTCATCTGCAAAGCCAGACTATGGCGCCACTGAAAACTGTGGTTTGCCATCAGGGTTATATCACTCCGGCTCATCAGCAACTGCATTGTGTTGGCGCCACCTTTGACCGCAGCAGTGGGCACAATCAAGTGCTGGCGGACGATGATCAGCAAAACCTTGATTTGGTGAATAAGACATTAAACAGGCCTGACTGGTTTGTCGATGTACAACTGATGTCAGCCAAAGCGGGTTTACGCGCTACAGTGCCGGATCATATGCCTGTGCTTGGTCAGCAAAACCAGCTTTGGCGTTTTGGCGCTTTGGGCGCACGGGGTTTAACCTGGGCGCCACTGCTGGCTGAAATATTAGCTTGCGCGCTTACTAAAGAGCCTCTACCTTTAACCATACAACAACTGGATAGCGTTGATATCCAAAGGTATCTTCGGCTTAAGGCCTAGGATGGTGCAGGTGAATTTACTTTTTGCTGAAGATGATGTGTTACTGGCGCAGCTGTTTCAGTTGCAAGCGCAACAAGCGGGCTATCAGGTGTGCTGGGTAGAAAATGGCGATGCTGCAGTGCAGCAGGCATTAAGTTATCAGCACGACTTAATACTGATGGATGTTCAGATGCCGATCATGGATGGTATCAGTGCTATGCAAATGTTGCGTCAGCTCGGTTTTGATCGCCCTATAGTGGCCATGTCGGCTGAAGAAGTCACAGAAACTGGTTTTGATCTGGTGCTGAAAAAACCATTGCACTGGCAACAAGTACAACAGCAGTTGGCTCAATTTGAGGTGATCCCTTCAGTTGCGCTACAGGTACCTGCCGAACTGAAAGAAGCCTACATCACCCATGTAGAACAATCTTTGCAGCAATTGGAACTACTGGCTTCAGAAGAAAAGTGGCAGGAGTTTGCAGCTATTGTGCACCAGTTCAAAGGCAGTGCAGGCTGCTTTGGTTTAGAAAACATCAGTGAACTGGCCCACCAATTTCAGACCAGCTGGAATACGATTCCGGCAGAACAAAAACTCCCCCGTGCAACCTGGTTTTTGGAGCAGTGTAAGGCATGCAAGCTAAGATAAAAGTACGGGATCAAAAAATACTGCTGGTGGACGATCTTGACTACAACAGGCAACTGTTACGCCACAATCTGACAGCCCTGTTTTCCCATAACGATCTGAAATACAGAGCCTTTAGCTATTTTCAGGCCCATAACGCTGCTTCTGCGTTATTAACCTTCAGTCAACAAAGCCCGGATTTAGTTTTTCTGGATATTGAGCTGCCTGATGGCTCAGGCATTGACTTACTCAGGCGTTTTAAACAGCAAAAACCTGATTGTTTTGTGGTGATGGTCAGTGGTGTCAGTACACTGGAAAATGTAAAAGCCAGCATAGCGGCTGGCGCTGCGTCATTTATTGTTAAACCTTTCAGCGCTGACAAAATTCTGGCAGTACTCAGACAATTTGAACGCTTTTACGATAAACAACACAAGAGCACTTTTTAACTAAAAAACCCTGAAAAATCAGGGTTTTTCCATCTGAATCACCACACGACGGTTTTTGGCACGGCCTAATGAGCTTTCATTGGACGCCACATGACGTTTTTCACCTAAACCTTCAGTGCGAATCCTGCTCTCTTCCAGGCCAAAGCTAATCAGCCGCTCTTTGATAGACTCTGCACGCTTTATCGACAACTGTTCATTCATCCAGCGGCCACCGTAGGAATCGCTGTAAGCCTGAATATCAATACTTTCAATGCTCTGATCATATTTCAGATACAAAGCAATTTGGTCCAGTCGTTTTTTCGAGGCTTTGGTCAGATCAGCGCCACCCGACTCATAAGTCAGAACGGTAAAAGCTATGTCATCAAAAGTGTAAGGTAACAGCGAACTGACACATTGAGTAAATTGGTCCATAGCTCCAATAAAATGTACAGGATTCAGCGACACGCTGACTCTGTCATAAGGGCTGTGCCAGTCGGAGAAATAAAAGGTCGGGCTGTACCCTTGCTCCAGCTCCGTCAGCATAATCCAGCTTTCGGCTTTGCCTAAATCACCGTCAAACTGTTTTAGTATTTTCATACTGCTGATGGCTTTGGCCTGCTCACCCGGACGCCATACCGGCGGTACAGACAAGACTTCAGCTAAAGCGTAATGATCAGGCAAACGCAGCATACTCAGTTCAAACTGCATATTCAGCTCTTTGCCAGCGACACTGCGAAAATAAGCGTTACCAAAATGAGGAATGGGATGACTTAGTTCGCACAACAAAGGCGTGTTGTGTTGCAAAGACCAACTGGACTGATCCAGTGTGGCTGAATACTGACGTAATCCTGCTTCTGCCTGAGCAGCAGATAGCAAAGACAGCACCAGCCAAAGCTTATATCGCATAGGTTTCCCTTTTTTCATCTCAACAACCCGTTGTTTTTTCGCCTTTAACCAGGACAAACAAGGTACTCAAACAAGACGCTTTGCAATTTATTTGGCATAATACCTGCCAATCTTATCAGGACACAGGTCTTATGACTCAAGCTTTACATCCGTTAGCACAACGTTTTCGTGGCTACTTCCCTGTTGTTATCGACGTAGAAACCGCAGGCTTTAATGCAAAAACAGATGCATTGTTAGAAATCGCTGCAACTTTGTTGACTATAGACGAAAAAGGCATGCTTGTTCCAAGCCAGACTTTGCATTTTCATATCGAACCTTTTGAGGGGGCCAACATGGAAGCAAGCTCATTGGCTTTTAATGGTATAGACCCCTACAACCCGCTTCGTGGCGCTGTTTCAGAGCGGGAAGCCCTGACTGAAATTTGCCGCGCTGTGCGTAAAGCGCAGAAGGATGCGGACTGTCAACGTGCCGTAGTCGTTGCTCATAACTCCGCTTTTGATCAGGGATTTTTAAATGCAGCCATTGATCGAATTAAATTAAAACGCTCGCCCTTTCACGCTTTTGTTTCTTTTGATACCACTACTTTATCTGCTTTGGCCTTAGGTCAGACAGTGTTGGCGAAAGCCTGTAAACAGGCTGGTATTGATTTTGACAACAAAGAAGCCCACAGCGCTTTGTACGATACAGAACGCACAGCTGAACTCTTTTGCTACATAGTCAATCGCTGGCATCAACTGGGTGGCTGGCCACCTCCTATGCTGATGGACGATCCAGAGCTGGAAGAAAGCACTGAAGTTAATCCGGCATAACTTTTAATAACCAGCAATAACCAGAAAAAAAAGGCAGCCGAAGCTGCCTTTTTTTCAGACGAGAATTTATTCAGCGCTTTCGCTGTTAAATTTAGCTGCAGTTTCATTAATTAACGGCTGCAATTCACCACGCTGGAACATTTCCAGAATAATGTCACAACCACCAACCAGCTCGCCTTCAACCCATAACTGTGGGAAAGTTGGCCAGTTGGCATATTTTGGTAATTCAGCTCGGATATCCGGGTTTTGCAGAATGTCGACAAACGCAAAAGGTTGGCCACATGCAATCAGGGCTTGAGAAGCCTGAGCTGAAAAACCGCAACTCGGTAATTTTGGCGAGCCTTTCATGTAAATAATGATTGGATTATCAGCCAACTGTTGTTTAATTTTCTCAATGGTTTCCATTTTCAGCCTCTGGCACTACTGGGTTTAAAAATTTGTCTCATTTTACGCTGAGTTCGTTCGTTTCGCACTTGAGATTTCACAAAATGCCCCAAGATTATTATGAGCAGACACTTGTATCGCGCTAAGCCCAAGCTGTAAAACTCACGACTAAAACTTGAGTAATTTAGTCAGGTTTTGTAGTCTACGCGATGCAGACCCCATAAACAACGCCTACGGAGAACGACAATGGCTTTCGAATTACCAGCATTACCTTTCGCAAAAGACGCATTATTACCTCATATCTCTCCTGAAACTCTGGATTATCACCATGGCAAACACCATAACGCCTATGTTGTGAAACTGAATTCATTGGTTGAAGGTACTGAATTCGCCGGTAAGTCTTTAGAAGACATTATCCGTACTTCTCAGGGCCCTGTTTTTAACAATGCCGCTCAGATTTGGAACCACACTTTCTACTGGAACTGCCTGTCTCCTAATGGTGGCGGTGAACCAACTGGTGCTTTAGGCGATGCCATTACCTCTCAGTGGGGCTCTTTTGCTGCATTCCAGGCTGCTTTTAACGACAAAGCAGTGAACAACTTTGGTTCAAGCTGGACCTGGTTAGTGAAAAAAGCTGACGGTTCATTAGATATCGTCAACACCAGCAATGCGGGCACACCATTGACGGATAGCTCAGTCACTGCACTGATGACTGTGGATCTGTGGGAACATGCTTACTACATCGACTTCCGCAATGCACGCCCAACTTACTTAAATGCCTTCTGGGCATTAATCAACTGGGAATTTGCTGCGACAAACTTCGCTGCTTAATTTTCTGTTGCTGTAAAAAATGAAGCCCGGTTTTCCGGGCTTCATTATTAGTACCTATTTGAAACCCATTCGACATCCGCCACCTGCTTTCCTGTTCTGTGCACAGAACTCTACAAAAAAAATTCATATATTTCTGTGAATTAGTTGAGCGAAGCGCTTTTTTACTGTCTAACCTTACATCAGTGGCTTTATTTGCATTCAGTTCCCACAGACCAGTTTCGGAGGTGCACTATGGGCATTTTTGAGCACTACAAATCTAGATACGAAGCAGCCAAAGAAGAGGAATACAGCATCCAGGACTATCTGGAACTCTGTAAAAATGACAAAAGTTGTTATGCAAGCGCTGCCGAGCGTTTGTTAATGGCTATAGGTCAACCTGAGCTGATTGACACAGCGCAGGACTCTAAACTCAGCCGCCTGTTTTCCAACCGTGTGATTGGCCGTTATCCGGCTTTTGCTGAGTTTTATGGTATGGAGGACGCGATAGAGCAAATTGTTTCCTACCTGAAACACTCTGCTCAGGGCCTGGAGGAGCGTAAACAAATTCTGTATCTGTTAGGCCCTGTCGGTGGTGGTAAATCATCTTTGGCAGAAAAGCTTAAATCGCTGATGCAGCAAGTTCCTGTGTATTACATCAAAGGATCTCCAGTCTACGACAGTCCTTTGTGTCTGTTTGATGTGAACGAAGACGGCAATATCCTGGAGCAGGAATACGGCATTCCCAAACGTTACCTCAAAACCATTATGTCGCCATGGGCCAGTAAACGCCTGCATGAATTTAACGGCGATATCAGTCAGTTTAAAGTGGTAAAAAAATACCCTTCTATACTGGACCAAATCTGTATTGCCAAAACCGAACCTGGTGATGAAAACAATCAGGATATAGCGTCTTTAGTAGGTAAAGTGGATATCCGTCAGTTGGAGCATTTTGCCCAAAACGACCCGGATGCTTACAGTTACTCTGGCGCCTTATGCCGCGCCAATCAGGGCCTGATGGAATTTGTGGAGATGTTTAAAGCGCCGATTAAGGTGCTGCACCCTCTGTTAACAGCGACTCAGGAAGGCAATTACAACGGCACTGAAGGTTTAGCCGCTCTGCCCTTTGAAGGCATTATTCTGGCGCACAGTAACGAATCTGAATGGCAAACCTTCCGAAATAACAAAAACAATGAGGCCTTTTTAGACAGGGTTTATATTGTCAAAGTACCTTATTGCCTTCGCGTGTCAGAAGAAGTCAAAATTTATGAAAAACTGCTGGAACACAGTGAGTTAAAAGTTGCACCTTGTTCTCCCGCTACTTTAACCTCACTGGCGCAGTTTGCCGTGTTATCCCGCTTAAAAGCGCCGGAGAATTCCAGTTTGTATTCCAAAATGCGGGTTTATGATGGCGAAAGCTTAAAAGACACAGACCCCAAAGCCAAGTCCTATCAGGAATACCGCGATTACGCTGGTGTCGATGAAGGCATGTCGGGTTTATCTACCCGTTTTGCCTTCAAAATCTTATCCAGGGTGTTTAACTTTGACTCCACCGAAGTGGCCGCTAACCCTGTGCATTTGTTTTATGTACTGGAACAGCAGATAGAGCGGGAGCAATTCCCATCCGATGTATCAGAGCGTTATCTGGAACATTTAAAAGGTTATTTAATTCCAAAATACATAGAGTTTATTGGTAAAGAAATTCAGACGGCTTATTTGGAGTCCTATTCTGAATATGGTCAGAATATTTTTGACCGTTATGTGATTTATGCTGATTTCTGGATCCAGGATCAGGAATATCGTGACCCTGAAACCGGCCAGCTGTTTGACAGAGCTGCGCTGAATGCTGAGCTGGAGAAAATTGAAAAACCAGCGGGCATCAGCAATCCAAAAGATTTCCGCAATGAAATTGTCAACTTTGTCCTTAGAGCCAAAGCCAAAAATAATGGCAAAAATCCAACCTGGACCAGCTACGAAAAACTTCGTACTGTGATAGAGAAAAAAATGTTCTCCAGCACAGAAGAGCTGTTGCCTGTGATTTCATTTAATGCCAAAACCTCTACAGACGATCAGAAAAAACATGATGATTTTGTCGACCGTATGATGGAGAAAGGCTACACCCGTAAACAAGTGCGCTTACTCAGCGAGTGGTATTTACGGGTTCGCAAATCGCAGTAAGGTCAGAGCCTTGGAGGTTGTATGGCGCATTTTATTGACCGACGTCTGAATGGCAAAAACAAGAGTGCTGTCAACCGACAGCGCTTTATTCGCCGCTATAAACAACAAATTAAACAAGCTGTGTCTGATGCCATCAGCAAACGTAGTGTTACTGATATCAATAATGGTGAAAAAGTCTCCATTCCTGGCAAAGACATTACAGAACCTTTTTTCCATCAGGGTCAGGGCGGCCACAGAGAACGTGTGCATCCGGGTAATGATCAATTCAGCCCTGGTGATAAAATCAAACGTCCTCAAGGTGGGCAAGGCGGAGGTTCAGGCCAGGGGGATGCCAGTGCGGATGGTGAAGGCGAAGACGAATTTGTGTTTTCTATTTCCAAAGATGAATACCTTGATTTGTTGTTTGAAGATTTAGAATTACCAAATCTGAAAAAAAATCAGCTGGATAAGCTGGTGCAATACAAAAATGTGCGGGCAGGTTTTCGCTCTGAAGGCGTGCCCACCAATATAGATATAGTACGTTCTTTACAAGGTTCCTTAGCCCGCCGTGTCGCTATGACGGCAGGGAAAAAACGTGAGTTGCATGAACTGGAAGCCCAATTAGCTTTAGTCGAAGCAGAACCCGTACCGGATCAACACCAGTTAATGGCACTGCGGGAACAAATTGAGCAACTTGTAAAACGAATAGGTGCAGTGCCTTTTATTGACAGCTTTGATTTACGTTTTCGCAATTTTCAGAAAAGACCTGAACCCACCAGCAAAGCTGTCATGTTTTGCCTGATGGATGTGTCAGGCTCTATGGATCAGGCGACAAAAGACATGGCCAAACGCTTTTATATACTGCTGTATATGTTTTTAAGCCGCAGCTATAAAAATGTCGAAGTGGTGTATATCCGTCACCATACCCAAGCCAAAGAAGTGGATGAGCAAGAGTTTTTTTATTCGCAGGAAACCGGCGGCACTATAGTGTCCAGTGCGCTGAAAATGATGGCTGATATAGTTAAAGACAGGTATGACCCAGCACAGTGGAATATATACGCCGCTCAGGCCTCAGATGGCGATAACTGGGCCGATGACAGTCCGCAATGCGCTGACGTGCTGGCGCAGCAGATCCTGCCTTTTGTGCGCTATTACGCTTATATAGAAATTACGCCACGCCCCCACCAAAGCCTGTGGCTGGAGTACGAAAAATTGCAGCAAAGTTTTGATAACTTTGCCATTCAGCCGATACGGCAAGTAGCGGACATTTATCCTGTATTTCGCGAACTCTTCAAAAAACAGGCTGCTTAGCTACTGACTTCAGGGAGTTGCTTATGTCTTCTGCTAAACAAAAACAACCTTTATCCGATGGCCCGGACTGGAGTTTTGAGTTACTGGGGCAGTATCAGACCGAAATTGAACGGGTGGCCAAACTGTATAAACTGGATACCTACCCCAACCAAATTGAAGTTATTACTGCAGAACAAATGATGGACGCTTATTCCAGTGTCGGTATGCCTATAGGCTACAACCACTGGTCGTATGGCAAAAAATTTATCCAGACCGAACAAAATTACAAACGTGGTTTTATGGGGCTGGCCTATGAGATTGTGATTAACTCTAACCCTTGTATTGCTTATCTGATGGAAGAAAACACCATGACCATGCAGGCGCTGGTGATGGCACACGCCTGTTATGGTCATAATTCTTTTTTTAAGAACAACTACTTATTTCGCACCTGGACAGATGCTTCATCCATTATCGACTATCTGGTATTTGCCAAACAGTACTTAAGTCAGTGCGAAGAAAAATACGGCATCAGCGAAGTAGAAGATATGCTGGACTCCTGCCATGCGCTGATGAATTACGGTGTGGACAGATACAAAAGACCACAAAAGATTTCGATGGACGAAGAGCAAAAACGCCAGAAAGACCGTGAAGCTTATTTGCAATCTCAGGTGAATCAGCTGTGGAAAACTATTCCGAATAAAGGTGATTTATCTGCAGCACATGAATACCGTTTTCCGTCTGAGCCTCAGGAAAACATTTTGTATTTTATTGAAAAAAATGCGCCGCTGCTCAAACCATGGCAACGTGAAGTGGTGCGTATAGTGCGGAAAATTTCGCAGTATTTTTATCCGCAAAAGCAAACACAAGTGATGAATGAAGGCTGGGCGACCTTCTGGCATTACACAATTTTGCAGCATATGTATCAGGAGAATCTGGTGACGGATAAATTCATTCTGGAAGTGCTGCACAATCACACCAATGTGGTGTTTCAGCCGGAGTACCACAGCAAATATTATTCGGGTATTAACCCTTATGCTTTGGGGTACGCCATGTTTACTGATTTACGCCGTATTTGCGAACATCCGACAGAAGAAGATAAAGAGTGGTTTCCGGATATAGCTGGCTCAGACTGGCTGGAGACCTTGCATTTTGCTATGCAAAACTTCAAAGACGAGAGCTTTATCAGCCAGTATTTATCGCCCAAAATTATCCGCGATTTTCATTTATTTGCTATCACTGACGATGACAAAGAAAGCACTTTGGAAGTAGCAGCCATTCATAATGCTGAAGGTTATCAGCAGATACGCCAGACGCTGTCGGCTCAGTATAATTTAAGCAATATTGAACCTAATATTCAGGTGTATAGTGCAGATATCACAGGAGATCGCAGCTTAACCTTAAGATTTATTCCTAATAAACGTATTCCGCTGGCGGATAACTTCCAGCAAGTACTGAAGCACGTACACCGGCTTTGGGGCTTTAATGTTCAGTTGGAGCAACAAAACGAAGATGGCAGCGTAAAACTCTTAGGCAGTTGTCCAGTCTGATACCGGATCAGAGCCTTGGCTCTGATCCTCATATCGAAATTCATCCGATCAAACAGCATAATGTAGCTCACAACATAATACGGTATGGCAGCAAACTGGCCCTTGCTCAGTGTTTATTTTTCAGCTTTGGTAATACAATTGCGCCCTGCAGCTTTGGATTGATATAGGGCTTTGTCTGCCGCTTCTATCCAGTCCCGATACTCGTCCATTTCCTGATGAAACTCAGCCAAACCTATACTGACTGTTACCCGCAGTATTTGTTGATTAAACTCCACCGCCATAGCTTCGACGTTTTTACGTAAGCGTTCGGCGAAAAACATCGCCTGCTCTACAGTAGTGTCCAGCAGCAACACAGCAAATTCTTCTCCGCCATAACGCCCTGCCACATCGGTGCTACGCAGATTCTTTTTCACAGCGACTGCAACCTGCTGGATCACCGCATCACCAGCCGCATGGCCATAGGTATCATTCACCCGTTTAAAGTGGTCAATATCACACATCAGTAATGTACTGTGATGACCACTGCGTTTAATCCGCTTGTATTCATTGATCAGCGCTTCTTCCCAGAAACCTCTGTTATTTAAATTGGTCAGGAAGTCTGTTTTGGATAAAGTGCGTAATTGACCATTCATCGACTCCAATTCTAACCGGCTGACAGCCACGTCAGTGACATCATAAATAATCAGGCACAGGTGGGTCACTCTGCCCATAGTATCGCTCAGCGGGAATATAGTGCTGTTTTGGTACATGTATTCAGCAGAGCCAGTAATAGGACGGTAATTACGGAATTTAAAAATATAAGGCCGCTGTTCCCAAATGGTAAAAGCACGGTTTTTCAGTAAAATAACCGGATCACATTTGCGACGTAACCAGTCTTCATCTATTTCTGAGAATAAATCAAACAAATATCTGTCGCGCACCTGACGAGGTGTCAGGCCACTGTGATTTTCCATAAAGCCGTTCCACACCTGGATGCGGTAATCAGCAGACAACACCACCAGGCCAACGTCAACCGTTTGGAACATGTCCATCAACCAGTGGATTTCAGATACATCTACGCTGTTTTGTGACATTTAATCTTCCAGAAGGAATTCGACTTTATAATTCAGGGTTTTGATGCTGTCTTCAGTAAACAGCAGTAATAAGTCACAGCTGATATTATAGTTTTCAATACCATAGCTTATTTCTATCGCCAAAGTACGACGCCAGCGTCTGGCATTGGCTTTAATCAACTCGCTGACCGGGGCATGTTGGCCTAACACCACAGGATGCCCCTGACTGAAGGTCATATCAATTTGTTCGGCCAGACCTTTAAGCACAGCACCAATCAAAATATTTGCGATGTCCATCAAGAGTTCAAGCTCGACCTTAGTGGTCAGCTCACCGTTGTATTGCATTAACCGCGCTATATCAACAAAACTGGAATCATTTAAAATCAGTAGCGCTTCACCTGCCACACCACCGCCGATAAAGCCCTGACAGACGGCTGAGGTATTTTCCTTTTGCTCCACTGAGGCGATAGCCATATGTAATTCGCTGACTTCAATCACGTTTACATTGGGAATAGGCAGTTTGACAAAAACGTTCAGCAGGCGTGCCAACAAATCACCTGCCTGCCCCATGGCGACATTACTTAATTCCTGAAATACGTCTCGTAAGTCATTGGATAAAACAAAGGAGCCAGTGTTCCTGGCCGCAGAAGCCTTAGGTTCAGTTTTGGCTTCTTCTTGCTGCTCTACAGTTTTTTGCTCAACCAGCCCCAATACGTGATTCAGTTTTTGTTGATCCACAGGCTTTTTAATAAAATCCAAAGCACCGTAAGATAAAACCCGCTCACGCGCTTCCGGCTGAATATCGCCGGATACCACTATAGTTTTCACTTGGATCTGTTGCTGCTGAATGGCGGCAAGCACCTGATACCCATCCAGAATGGGCATATTTAAGTCGAGGAAAAGTAAATCTATAGGTTGACGCTGCAAAATGTCTAAAGCTTCGCCGCCGTGCCCCGCAAATTGAATATTTTGCTGCCACTGTGCAGGTAAAGCTCTTGCCATTTGTTTACGTGCAAGGTTGGAATCGTCACATATCAAAACTGCTGCTACCATTTACGGCTCACTTCACGTATTGTTATTTTCCAGTGTAGTCAGAAAGATGGCTCTGCGCTAACCCAGTGTAGTATCTGACAAAAAATAACCAACACCTACTATTTTTTTCATTTTTAACCGTATTACCAATCTGGGAGACACCCGAATGTCATTAAATTTGATAAAAACTATCATTTGTTGTCTGGCTATTAGCCCTGCTGTCTGGGCTGTCGATTTAAATGCACAACTACCAAGCCGTTTATCTGAAGTAAAAGCAGGCAATAAAGCGGTTGAGTTACAAGGTCATCCTGTGCAGCTGCAGCAACAGGCTCCGGATTTCAAAGTAGTAGACGACAAATTCAAAACAATTCAGCTCAGTGATTTTAAAGGCAAAACTGTGTTGATCAGTGTAGTGCCTAGTGTGGACACCGGCATTTGTTCACTGCAAACCAAAAGATTTAATCAGGAAGTCAGCAAAGTCTCAGAGGATGTGGTGATGATGACCATCTCTACCGACCTGCCATTTGCGCAAAAACGCTACTGTGCTCAGGAAAAGGTTGACCAGTTGATGGTGCTGTCCGACGCTGTCTGGCGCGATTTTGGCAGCAACTACGGCCTGTTGATCAAAGACATGGGGATCCTGGCTCGCGCAGTGTTAATTATTGATCCTAAAGGTAATTTGGCCTATCAACAGTTAGTACCAGCTCTGGCACAAGAACCGGATTATGCCCACAGCATGGCTGCCCTTGCACAAATTACCGGTAAAAAATCTTAATTTTTTTGCTTAGCCCTCTCTTGAAAATTTTCTAAGCGCACTTATCTATACAGCAGGTGGCCATCCGGCACCTGCTTAAATTGCTCGTTCAATTGAAGAGCAGAACAGATAAATTGCTTTAGAGGATTTTAAATATGCATACAGTAGATTTCAGCCCATTTTACCGCTCATTTATTGGTTTTGATCATTTAGCTAACCTGATGGATGCCGCTGCCCGCAACGAAAAGCAGCCTGCTTATCCACCTTACAATATTGAGGTGACAGGTGAGGATCAGTACCGCATTACCATGGCTATTGCCGGCTTTGATGAAGCTGAGTTATCCATTGAAACCGAACACAACAACTTAGTAGTGCGTGGTCAGAAAGCCGACAAAACCGAAGGTCGCCGTTTCCTGCATCAGGGCATAGCTGAGCGTAACTTTGAACGTAAATTCCAGCTGTCTGACTATATTAAAGTGACAGGTGCGCAGATGAGCCATGGCTTGTTGCATATTGAGCTGGTGCGTGAAGTACCTGAAGCATTAAAGCCACGCAAAATCAGCATCAATCAACAGCCAACAGTAAAAGTAGTACCACAACTACTGGATGAACCTTTAGCCCAGGTTAGCAATGGCTAAGCTAAACGCTGCATAAACTCAAGCAGAACAGAGTTCACCAGTTCTGCATCTGTAACGGGCCCCATGTGGCCCGTTTTTACAGTCTGAAACTCACAACAAGCTAAAGCATCAGCCAGCATTCTGGCCAGACGTTGTGCTGACAATTGGCTGTGCTCGCCACTGAGCAACAATACAGGGCAACGAATGGCGTCGGCATAATCAGCCAATTCAGCAGGCTCGCCACTTAAAGCCTCAAAATCAGCTGCCACTTTGCCCACCTGCCCTGTCAGCTTTTGTTGCATCAGGTGCGGTAAATTGGAGAAATAGCTATTGCCTTGCCAGTAGTCGATAAAAAGCGCTGTCGCATCTTTTGCACTGACCTTCAGCATCTGTTGGCTTAAGTGCTGAACTTGCTGGTACAAGTCTGGCTCTGCGTCTTTAAGCAAATGAAAAGCCACAGGTTCAAACAGCAGCACGGCTTTAAAAAGCTCCGGCCTGGTTCGGGCCATATGTAAAGCCACAGCACCACCAAAAGAGTGGCCAATCAGGATCACAGAGCCTTCTGGTTTCCCTTGCAACAATGGCCACAGATGGCTGGCTTCATCAGAGAGTCGCATAGGCCGTGGATAGCTGATGGTGTTGGTGCCGTAACTTATCAGATCCGGGTTCAGAACTTCATACTCTGCTTTCAGAGCCATTTTAAGGCTCTGCCATTGCCTCCCGCTGGATAAAGAGCTATGCAACATCAGCACTGTGGTCTGCATAGATCACTTCAGCAACAAAAATACAGCACCAACAATGAGTGCAGCAAAAGTCGAGATCATGCCTAAAAAACGTGGCACCGAAGTACCGCTGCTCAGCCATAAGCCAACAGCATGCAACACACGGCCTGCTAAAGTTAAACCAGCCACCAGATGCAATTGCCAGACCGGGCTTTGCTGTAGTTCCATTAAAGCCACCAGGATCAGCAGAAACGGCACATATTCGGCAAAGTTACCGTGCATCCGTATTGTTTGTAACAGCTGGGGTTCTTTGCCTGCGCCAAGACCCACACGGCACTTAAAACGTTGCCGTATCACCAGTACAGCTAAAACCACATAAATCAAAGCCAGAATGGCGGCATAAAAAGACGTAATAGCTAAAGTCACACTTACCAACCTTGAAGTTGTTGCAGAACTATCTGCTCAAATAAACGGATATGACAAGGAGAGTCATTCAGCGCTGACACATACTGATAACTTTCACCGCCTGCGTGCATAAAAATTTCTTTATTTTCTACTGCCAGTTCTTCCAGAGTTTCCAGACAGTCGGCCGCAAAAGCAGGGCTTAATACCTGCAGGTTTTTAATGCCTTTGCCTGGTAATTCTTCCAGTAATTGGTCTGTATAAGGCGTCAGCCACTGCTCTTTACCAACCCTGGATTGGAAGCTGACAATGACTTTTTCCGTCGGCCAGCCTAAATCAGCGGCCAAATTGGCTGCGGTTTCACGGCAATGTTGCTGGTACGGGTCGCCCAAACGCACAAAACGTTCCGGAATACCATGAAACGACAATAACAACGCTTCTGCCTGACCATATTTTTGCCAATGACTACGCACAGAACCCGCTAATGCAGCTCTGTAAGTCGGGTGATGGTGATAATGCTTATGAAAACGTATTTCCGGCAAATTGCGTGTTTGTTTAACAAAATCAGCGACCTGATCAGCAATAGCCGCTGTGGTCGTGGCTGAATACTGTGGATACAGTGGTAAAATCACAATACGTTTAACACCTGATGCGCAGAGTCGCTCTAAAGTACTGCCGATAGAAGGCTGGCCATAGGTCATGGCATAACAGACCTGAACTGGTGTTTCTGTCAGCTCCAGACGTTTTCCCAGAGCCTTTACCTGACGTTCGGTGATCACCCGAAGCGGTGAGCCTTCAGGCCACCAGATCGACTGATAAGCTTTGGCTACCTTGCGGCTGCGAAAAGGTAAAATAATGCCACGCAGTAAAGGCTGCCATAGAATGTCCGGGTAATCCACAACACGTTTATCAGACAAAAACTGCTTTAAATAAGCTTGAATCTCAGGGACTTCTGGGGCGGCCGGAGTGCCTAAATTCACCAGCACCACAGCATACTCGGATAAAGATAAAGCTAATTTAGTCATTATAGTCCTGTAGAAAAAAGCCCACTCTAAGTGGGCTTTACCGAAGCTTGAATGGGTTAGCCTAATAAGGCTTCAAGTTTTGCACTGACTTGCTCAACTGGCAAAGTCCCCACCATATAGTGGTACTGAGTGCGGCCCTGTTCAGCTTCTTTACGGTAGTAACCCACCAGCAGTTCAGTTTGCTCGTGATAAATACCTAAACGTTTGCGAACTGTTTCTTCTTTATCATCTTCACGGATCACTAAATCTTCACCCGTTACGTCATCTTTACCTTCCACTTTTGGTGGATTGTAAGTCACATGGTATACACGACCTGAAGCAGGATGCACACGACGGCCACTCATACGTTCGACAATCACATCATCCGGCACATCAAATTCAATCACATGATCAACCACTACACCATTGGCTTTCATTGCATCAGCTTGTGGGATAGTGCGCGGGAAGCCATCCAGTAAGAAGCCTTTGGCACAATCTTCTTTACTGATGCGTTCTTTCACTAAACCAATAATTAAATCGTCAGACACCAGCTGACCAGCGTCCATCACTTGCTTAGCAGCCAGACCTAAAGCTGTGCCTTCTTTAATAGCAGCACGCAGCATGTCACCGGTCGAAATTTGTGGGATCCCATACTTGTTCATCAGAAACTGCGCCTGAGTTCCTTTACCAGCACCCGGGGCACCCAACAAAATAATACGCATACAAAGATCCTCAATTAACCTGGGATTAATCCATTTGTTATAAGGGATGAATCTTTACATAATGTGCATCATCAGACAAGGAATTTGTCTGCTTGTCTTACCTGATCAGCCCAAGTCAAGCCTACTTTGGTAGGATAACTTGCTACAACAGCCGATTGGGCCATCTCCAGAGCGGAAATAGGACTGGCAGGCAAAAAAGTAGAATAAAGACTGTAAGCTATTCGACTAAGGTAGTGCATATTTACTAGGTTTCAACGGAATAACCAACACAAAGCGCTTGAGGTTAAATTGCATAACTGATGAAATAACAACCAGCAGACCATTCATTTAACTGCATGATTTAAATCAAATTTAAAACAAAAGCAGGCTAAATGAGCTTAACAGAATTGATTGAGATCAATAAAACAAAGAATTTCGTAGAGAAAGGCTTCGGAAGCACATAAAAAGTTCCGAAGCCCTGTTTTGCTCAGGCTTTAAATTGCAGTTGTTGAAGCAACTGCTTCTCGCCCCGTTGCAACACTTCAGCTTTATCACTCACCATCACCAGAATGGCTTTATGACTGCTGATACTACGTCCCTGGTATTTATCGTCGTGAAACTCTGCTTCAAAATCTAATGAGTTCTGTTTTGGTACCACAAAAACTGTCATCAGGCCTTGTTCAGTATCCAGCACCAGATGCAAAGAGCGGGTGCCACGAAAGTTACAGAAGTTGGCATAAACAACAGCATGGCCATTCTCAGCAAGGCTGGCGTCAAATTCAGCCAGTTTGGCGTTCACATCTGATAAAGACAAAGCCGTCGTCATATGTTGCATATAAGGCTCTTCATGGTACACATGAGCCAGAGAGTTTTCACCCAGGCTTTGCGAGCCATACATAAAAAATGACCAGTTCAGCGCAAAACCAGCTAAAAAAGCCACTGAAGCCGCTACAGCGATCAGATTCTGATAAAAACGTTTCTGCTGTTTCTGTTTGTGTTTGTGCTGCTGCATCAATAATGCATTTTCCAGATTTTTTGGCACTGGCGGACTTAACAGTTGTTTGATTTGCTGATCCAGCTTTAATACATCCTGGTGAAACTGCTGACTGTCAGGGTCCTGTTGCAACTGCTGCAATTGCTCGGCGTTTAGCTGATATGGGTCGGTCAGCAAGCGACGGCGAACTTCTAACTCATCCATTTTTTTGCTCCCTGACATGTCCATGGTTTAACAGATCCCGTAATTGCTTACGAGCGCGAAACAAGCGGGTATTGACCGTATTAAGATTCAGCATCAGCAATTGTGCTATTTCATCACCGCTAAAACCGCCGATAATCTGCAGGATTAAAGGTTCACTGTACTCTGCTTCCAAACTCTCAATTAGCTTCAGCAACTGCTGTTGTGAGTAGAGTTGCTCCGGACTAACCTGATGTTCATCCAGTAATAAATCCTGCTCCACCTCCTGATACTGAAACTGTTTACGCTCGAAACGCCTGGCGTTTTCATTGCGTAAAATAGTAAAAAGCCAGGCTTTAGCTGACGCTTCGTCTTGCAGCAGATCAATACTTTTCCAGGCTCGCAAGTAGGTATCCTGTACCAAATCTTGCGCTATATCAGCGCTACGACAAATCCAGCAGCTATAGCGATATAAATCGGCATGGTAGAGACGAACCAGCTGCATATAACTATGCTGCCGCTGTTCTTTCTCCGATAGTTGCTTTTTTGCCACTACTTTGTCAGTGGACCACCACATTCGTTTTTTTGTCCTTGTCGCTAAGAGCCCTGTGTCCGGCAGTTCTGTCGGTTCTGGCTGCTCACTATAGGACATAGACTGAAGAAAACTCAAGGCGCCAACTCCTGTGCTGTGATCACTTGAGTGGCTCTGCAACTGAGCCAATAATCCAGACTTAACCAGCGCCCTGCTCCATAAATAACTAACACCAGCAAGATCACAAAGTAAGTTGCGGCAAACTCAATACCGTTATTGAGCACGACAAACTTGCCACTGGAGATCAACCAGTCGTAATCAGGTTGTTGCTGCAAGATTTCACTGGCTTTGGCCAGCTTGTCCGGAGCTGCCATCACAGCTTCATTCAGGAAGAGAGTACCATCAGCAAGCCAGCTGGATGCATCAGCTATAGCCAGCCAGCCGTTTTTTGCATGCACAGTCAGCATAGCCACCAACATGGTAATACTTAATCCCAACGCTGTGATTCGGGTCAACACACCCAATAGCAAAGCAAAACCACCTCCAAGTTCAACCAAAATCACCAGCGCTAACAACATAGCTGGCGCAGGCAAACCTAAACCCCAGTCCGGATTGGCGAACCAGCTTAGGGTACTGTCAAAGTTTTGTAGCTTAGTCCAGCCGGCCTGCATCATCACAGGGGTCAGGTAGAGCCTCAGCAATAACAAAGGAATAAAGTCCAGTTGCTGTAGTTTAACTACTACGTTCTGGTAAAAAAGAATGCTGTGTTGGATCACAATCAGGCTCTGCATACTATGGTTGTGATAAGAGACAGGGCAACAGCGGGAAATCTTTCACTTGTACATAAAAAATTACCCGGAGCAATTTTTAACAACGCGAAGCGTTGGCCCTGCAGGGTGAGCGCCATGGATGGCTGCGAATAAAAAATTGTCAGGATCAATTTTTAACAATACAAAGCATTGGCCCAAAGGGTGAGCGCCACGGATGGCTGCGAATAAAAAATTGTCAGGATCAATTTTTAACAATACAAAGCATTGGCCCAAAGGGTGAGCGCCACGGATGGCTGCGAATAAAAAATTGTCAGGATCAATTTTTAACAATGCAAAGCATTGGCCCAAAGGGTGAGCGCCATGGATGGCTGCGAATAAAAAATTGTCAGGATCAATTTTTAACAATGCAAAGCATTGGCCCAAAGGGTGAGCGCCACGGATGGCTGCGAATAAAAAATTGTCAGGATCAATTTTTAACAATGCAAAGCATTGGCCCAAAGGG
>NZ_JAVDWR010000026.1:0-31485 GCF_031457405.1 Rheinheimera soli
CAGAAGGCATAGTGCTATTGGCTATCTCAGCCCAGAAAACTATGAATTAAAGAAAGTAGCTTAGTGGCGTGTCCAGTGTTGCCGGATCAGATCAGGTTGGTTTAGCTACTCACAGGTCAACCAGGTGACTTGAAGCTAAAGGAAGCATGAGTTCAGAAATTAAAGTCACAACCAGAATTGGAGCCAGTACTTGTGATGTTCATTTCAAAAATAAGACTCAGTATGCTGTATTTGCAATTCAGACAAAACGGGGCCTTGAGGTAAGCAGCTGCAGCTCAACGATTCATACCGATAAAGGCAGTGAACACTATGAAAAAAAACGCTTAAACGTGATAAGTTTTTTATCAAAAAAAAATGGTACATAACACAAAACTCGTCAGTTTAAGCCTTCGCCTGGCAATGCCCTCTGTGTTTCCCGGCCCTGTGTTTATAGCCGTATTTAAAAGGAGATTACATTTTGTCAGTCAAGGAAAAGTATTTCAGAGACCCAACAAGCTTAACCACTTGGGTTCGATATATGCTTTACGCTCAAATCATTGTGGCAGTGGTCTCATTCGTCTCTGGCAATTTGGAGCACCAATTACTGGCTGATTACCAAAATGGGGTTTATACCTCTCAAGAGCAAGCCGTAGCTGACGGGGAGGCAAATGATCAACGCCAAAGACTAATCGCCATCATCGATCTTATGGTGTTTGTCGTCTCTGGATTTCTGATATTGCGATGGATCCATAGAGCAAACCACAATGCCAGACAACTGGGAGCGGAGAATATGAAATTCTCACCGGGTTGGTCCATAGGTTACTATTTCATTCCAATTCTGACATTGTGGAAGCCTTATCAGGCAATGAAAGAAATATGGGGGGCGAGCAAAGAACCTTCTAATCAAGCGTCACAAAAAACAAGCGGTATTCTGCCACTGTGGTGGGGGCTGTGGCTGGTGTCCAGTTTTCTTGACCAGGTAATTCTCAGGCTGTCTATGCGGGCAGAAGAGCTGTCAGAGCTAATAACAGTCAATAGTCTCAATCAAGTATCAGAAGCATTAGATATTCCTCTGGCATTGGTTTTTTTGGCCATAGTAAACAGGGTTTATACCATGCAGACCGCTCGTCATCACAGTGCTAACCACCAAATTCTGCCAACCGCTGAGATTGTGGATTGATACGGGGTTATAGGTTTTTGGAGAGCTTGGCTTTTTGAACACAATACAGTTAGCGCGTGATGTCATCGGACTGACATAGATACATCAAAGTTTATTCTCTAAGGTATTGTGAATTGCCGATCTGGAGCATGCCATGACAGCTAGTTTGGTGTTTTCTGATGAAATTACTTACCTGTTGGTTAAACAGCAGGTGTGAGTGAAGCACTATTGGGTATCTTTTTTATATGGTTTGACCAGTTTATAACCAATCAATTATTTAACTTGGCTGGATTGTTTACTTTGTTGCTTTTTGCTGCGGTAAAGACGCTATTTATTTTATTAAAAGCATTCAATCCGGTGGGGATTGTCTTCGATTCTGATAAAAATCTTCGTAAAAGCGACGTGGGTAACTATTCTTCCTGATTGCGCTAATGATAAAATTAGTAACACCTAACAAACTTTAGTACATATAAGTCCTGTGGGCGTTGAACTCGAAACAAGCGACTCGCCCTTGTGGCTGGCATACACAATAAAGGAAAATTATGCGTAAATCTAAATTAATCTCTTCAATTATTGCCTTTGTCGGTACTCTGATTTCATCACAAGCGCATTCAATAGTTCAAGAGCATCAATTGGTTGCTGGTGATGTGTTAGTAAAAAAAGAGATTTTATGGAAGACGGTTAAAATATTGGAGGTTGATAAATCTGAAAATAATCAAGTTACATTGCACGCGGTATTTTTTGAAGAGAGTAAAGAAAAACCAAGTTTGAGTAATTTAAATAATGTACTAATAAAAATACACCATGCACCTGTCGATGCTGATGGTTTTAAACAGTCATGGGAGTTGCTTGGGAATTCTACTGTGACGAATAATGAGCTCGAAGGTTTCTTTGAATATCTAAAACAAACTGATTTTCAACGCTACGCTGAAGTAACAAATCAAAACGTAGATGACTTAATTTCAGCAGCTAATGCGAAATACAAAGAAGCATATTCTTTTAGTCAGCAATCTAAATTTAATGAGGCGATTAAGTTATATTCTGAAGCAGTTGATTTATTCCCAATGTTTGTCGAAGCCATCGATAACATTGCATTTGCATACATGGATATAGGAGACAATGAAGCAGCTATAAAGTATTTCGATAAGTCGCTAAATATCGAGCCAAATAATTTCACGGCTCTCTATTACAAAGGTCATTGTTTTATTAATTTAAGAGACCGGGACGCTGCGATAGCGGTATTTGAAGATGGAATGACGCGATTTCCTGAGAAAAAAGCTGCGTTCGAAGAAATGTATTTAAAATTAAAAAATATGCGCAGTAATGGCTAGCTCGCTACTAAAACCGGATTCGTAACAGTTGGTTCGTATTTCGCTTTTCTGAATATTTTAACCAACTGTTACCGGCTCCTTGCCGGAGTCAGCCGCTTTTAACTACCCCAAATGTGATGATATTGGACTGGCTTGGATGCTTTCCAGTCATGAAGGGCTTGGTGATTTTGCCTGGCATAACGGACAAACTATGGGGCAAAAATCTGTCGTGATTTGTGCAAAAAATAGCGATGCAGCGATAGTGATGTTATCAAACAAAGTGCCTAAGTTTTGGCAGAGTTTTTTCCCCGGCTACAGCATTGAAAATCTGTCAGTTGAGATTTTAAAATCATTAACTGATGGTAAGCAAAGTGCCTGAGCATAGGTAGCATTTTTGGCCTGCGGCGCCATTAAAATAGCTGACTCAGTGCGCTGTACTTACAATAACCCGCTCACCTTTGCAGGCGCATTCGTTTCCAAAAAGGATTTTGAATAATGAAAATATGTTTACTTACCCTTGTCCTTCTCAGTGGTGGTGCCTTTGTCACTGATTTAGCAGCATGTGATAGCGGTTACCCTGTTTCAGCTGCTAGGCAAGGTATAGAAGGCTTCGTTCGATTAGGATTTGATATAAGTACCGAAGGCAAGCCAGTGAATATCAAGGTGATAAAATCTGAACCAGAAGGTGTTTTTGATGCACCGGCCATCTGTGCATTATCAAAATGGAAATACAAGCCAAAAATAGTAAATGGTGTTGCAGTGACAGAAACGGGAGCTGAAGTGCAATTAGACTGGGATCTTGAATAGTGATACCAACGAATACGCCGCAACTTCTATATAGATGGAGCGTTTTTTTGTTGTTATTGGCAGTTTCTGGCTGCAGTGGCACACCTGATTGCACGACGGACACAGCACCAGTCATTCAGACAAATAACCAAGTGGTTACTGCTTTGGCTGATGAACTTCAGCGTGAACACAAGGCGGGCACTTTTGCTGGGCAGGTACTTATTGCTCAGAACAACAGCGTCGTATTTAAGGCCGCTTACGGCTGTGCAGACAGACAACTTCGGGTAAACAACTGTGTTACTACTGTCTCGGATATGGGATCTATTGCTAAAACATTCACCGCCACTGCAGTACTTCAGCTTGTTGCCACTAAAAGATTGCAGCTGTCCACCAGGGTCGGAGATTTTTATCCTGAAGCTGCCGATGCTATAAAACCTGTCACCATTGAGCAGCTGTTGGGTCATTCAGGTGGGCTGGATAACTTTCATAACGATTCTGATTTTGAACTGATGGATAAAACAGAGGCCGAACGCAGAATTTTATCCATGCCATTGATTGCTGTACCTGGCGAAAAGATTGCGTATTCAAATGCAGCCTATACGCTGTTGGCCGTCATAGTGGAGAAAATAACAGGTCAAAGCTTTCAACAGTATGTTCATGAACATCTGCTGAGTCCGTTAAAACTGGCTGACACTGGTTTTTATCAGGACTCAACTATCCCGGTCAATAAGCTGGCTCGTGGATATGGCGGTGATGATCAGGGAAAAACAACCTATGAAAAAAGTTTAACCTGGGCGCTTAGAGGCGCTGGTGGTATGGTAACGTCAGTGGATGATTTAGCCGCTTGGTTTGTCGCGCTGAAACAAGGAGCTCTGTTTCCCGACACCACATCTAATCTGAGCTTTACCCAAGCCAATGAAAAATGGTTATTGGGCAGCTTTTCCCTACTTGATATTCAGGGCGAATCAGTCATTCAAATGGGTGGCAGTACAGAGTTTGGTTACACTGCTTTAATTCAATTTGTTCCGGGGCGTGATTTATTGGTCGTGTTATTGCTTAATGCGCACAACACTAAGTATGCAAATGCAACACACCACAGCCTTAGCCGAAATCATATTTTGCCAATTATGCAAAGTGAAAATCAGCCAGATAGGTTATCTGACTAATGAATGCTGGTCGTCGTGGTTAAAATAGTAATAAGTGCCATGAGGAATGTATGAAGATATTTTTGATAATGTGTGTTTGCTTCTTAATTCAAGGGTGTGCAGCCTCAGTGATGAGCAGGCAGCAGTACCTTCAATTCACAGCTTCGCATGAAAATGAATTTTCTTTTTTACCTTCTTCTTATTGTGGTGACATAGCAGATGGATTTATGGTGTCGCCGTTAATTCCTCTGCCTCCTATTATTCCATTACCTAATATAAAAGAAACCCAAAGAATTAATATTGGCTTTGATAATTACCTGACCTTGTATCGGGCATATTTGCGAACAAATGAATTCAAGGAAATATCGCTCACCGATGTGAGTATCCGTGACAGTTTTGCGGGAACAAAATCACTTAGCATCAATTTAGAGGTAGGTTGTGAGGCGGCGGACAACAGCACGTTGGTTTTGATCTTTAAATCCAAAAACGCAGCTGACTTACAATTGGAGTGGCATATTAAATATGTGATTAAAAAAAGAAAAATTGAAAGTGGATATATAATCAATAGCTGAAGTGAACTCTGAGCATTGAATTGTCAACGAAGAGTACGATTGAATAGAACTGTTCATGGCCACTACACTGTAATGTTTTTGCCAGATACAAATTAATTGTGTTTGTTTAAGACCTTAATATTCCGGGAAGCAACTGAGCGAAGGATAGACGACTTGTGTTGATTCTTGTAGCTGTTTTCTGGGAGTGACCAGGTTTATAGAATTTAGGATCAGGAGTATAAATTGAATAATCTAATGAAAATTATCCTCTGTTTTGTGGCTGTATCTTTGCTGGCATCCTGTGCCAGCATAAAAGAAACGGGCAAAACCATAGGCCATACCACGAGGGATGTCACCAAAAAAATTGGACATGCTTCAAGGGATACCGTCAAGGCTATTGGCAAAGAGACAAAAGAAGTAGTGAAAGACATCAAGGATGACGAAGACTAAACAAAACCTTTTTATTTTATACAAATGTCAGGTCTGCCAAAGGTTCACAGGCAATGGAGCAAACAGATGAGAGATGAACTGAGAGAGAAAATTGCCAGAGTATGCGCCAGTAAAATACTGAGCAAGGGGGAGTCCGTTGGTGTCTCGTTTTATGCGTTTTTTGCCAACAAAAATGATGATCCGGATCTTCTTATGGAAGCTGCAACCTGGTGGATAAAAACCCATAAGCTCAATCACTTTGAGAAAGCGAATAAAATTAAAACTATGGTTGAAGCGGGGCTTTAGTCAGGCAGCGCCTGCCTGTTGTCGCGTTCAATTCAGGCTTAAGCCTATAAGGAAATATAGTGCTGATTATTGCGTCGTTATTACTTGTGTTGTGTGGATTGGTGCATTCGATTCTTGGAGAGCGTTATATTCTGAGCCGCCTGTTTAAGCGGGATAACCTGCCACATCTTTTTGGCAGTGATCAATTTACCAAAGGAACACTTCGATTTGCCTGGCATATCACAACTTTGGCCTGGTTTGGTTTTGCCGCATTGCTTATGCTAAAGCCTGACTCGACTGCAGTTTTATTAACTGTCAGCCTTGTTTTTGCGCTGAGTGGGGTTTTGTCTGGCTTCTATACAAAAGGTAAACATTTGTCCTGGTTAGTTTTTTTTATCATCAGTGCATTAACACTGTGCAGTGCAGTTGTCGGCTGACAGCCTGCTTAGTTTTACATTCATTGTTCAGAGTACATCTATGAGATGTATGGTTGTATTTTTCGTTTTATTGCTGTCATGTCATGGGTATAGCTGCTGTGGCGCCAGCCATCAGCGCGTTATGCATTCAAGGAGAAAAAGTGCGTACTTATAATAAGTTTCTTGGCGCAGCCGCAGTATTTAGTGCTGTTGCAGCTTTAGCTCATCTGGGCTGTATTGTTTTTGGTGTAGACTGGTACAGGTTTTTTGGTGCCGGAGAACAAATGGCACAAATGGCTGAAGCCGGGCATTGGTATCCTGCAGCAGTTACTTCAGTCATTGTTGTTATTTTGGGGTTATGGTCGATTTATGGACTCTCTGGTGCTGGGCTTATCAAGCCATTGCCATTGTTACGACTGGCCTTGTGTCTTATTAGCGGTATCTTCCTGATCCGTGGTTTTTCTTTTGTGGCTTTAATGCCAATGTTCCCGGAAAACAGTCTGACATTTTGGCTGGTCAGTTCAGCCATCTGTTTAATTATTGGTACTTTTTATGCTACAGGCACTTACCAGCGCTGGCCTGAGTTCAGCAGAAAAAATAGCTGACCCAGGGTGAGGCTGGTTAACCTGCAGCTGTAGCACCTGGCTTTGCGGCTCTGCTGGTCAGAGGGGAGTTGTAGCGAGGCAAAATTTAAGGAAAAAACGCATGTCGTGGCAATGCCAACATTGTAATACCACTATTGATGATGATGAATTTGAAGTCTGTTGGAACTGTAATTGTGAAAAAGGTCAGGTTGTGCCAGCTCAATCCTTGCGGGATATCAGTCCTGATTGTGTCCGGTGCAAGTAAGCTTTAACTTTTTTAGGCACTAAAGGTTTTCACGAAGGCACACGTTGGGGCGTTTTAGGTGACCTGGGCGAATTCTTCGTTAATAAAGAAAACTTAGATATGTATGGCTGTAAATCATGCGGGAAAGTTGAATTCTTTATTGCTGGTTTTATTAACCGCTAATGGGTAGGTAGTGTTTATGGGGCTTCAGGTTTAGGGATCTCATGATGGATGAAGTTGAATCGCTTGAAAAAGCTATTGTAGAGGAGGTGACACTCTTCCCGTACAACGAAAAATGGCCGTCCATGTTTGAAGCTGAGCGAGACCGGCTTTTTCATTTATTTTCAGATGATTTTTTGGCTATTGAGCATATAGGTAGTACAGCTGTGTATGGTCTTTCGGCAAAGCCGATCATTGATATCCTGGGCGGAGTTGATTCGATGGCTGTTGCTGATGCATTAATAGCCCCTTTGTGCCGGGCGAACTATGCAACATCAATGGAATTCAACGCGTTATTAGTAGGCCGACGTTGGCTGATGCGGTACGCCGAAGGTCGCAGAACGCACCATCTTCACCTTGTGGTCTGTGGTAGTCAGGAATGGAAGCTACGGCTGGCATTTCGGGATAAACTTCGCGCTGATACTGAATTGGCGCAAAGGTATGAGAAAAATAAGCTGTTGTGGTCCAACGACTTTAAGCTGGACAGAGAGGCATATACTGCGGCTAAGGGCGATTTTATAAGGCAGGCGTTGGAAAGTGCAACTTAACACTGTTTAAGTGTTACAAGGGAAAGCGGGTTTGATTGCTCCCTGTTCAGGTGACTGCGATTGATGTTCCCAAGGTTCAATGGCTACGAAAAAGGGGCTATGTCGTTCTCAGAAACTTTTTTAATGAGACGGAGCTTTGTCAGTTGAGTGAAATTGTCATTTAGTTTCATCAGTTGTGGACCTGGGATCATGTTTGATTCTGCGCTGAGAAAACGGTTCATTCTGCTTATCTGAAGTGGATACTAATCCTGACACAGTACCTTTACATTATTGTCCTTTTGCAGCAGAGGTGACTCAAAGCTTACAGCGCTGCTCCAGCAGTGCTTTATGTTAAAATGCCGGCGTTTTTAGTGGACTGTCTGGATCAGGAGTTGTTGTGTCAGCATTATCATCGTTATACCCGCAGCCGTTGTGGCAATGGTTTGAACAAATTTGTGCTATTCCGCACCCGTCGAAACACGAGCAGGCGTTAAGCCAGCATATTCAACACTGGGCGCGTGACAAAGGCTTAACTGTTGTTGAAGACAAAGTGGGCAACCTGATCATTAAGAAGCCTGCCACCCCAGGTTTTGAAAACCGTAAAGTGGTAGTGATCCAGGCGCACCTGGATATGGTTCCGCAGAAAAATGCTGACAAAAAGCATGATTTCACTACAGATCCTATTGATGCTTATGTCGACGGTGACTGGGTAAAAGCCAGAGGCACAACATTAGGTGCCGACAACGGTATAGGCATGGCCTCAGCCTTAGCTATTTTAGGTAGTGACGAGATTAAACATGGTCCTTTGGAAGTGCTGCTGACCATAGACGAAGAAGCAGGTATGACAGGTGCCTTTGGTGTGGAATCTGGCATGCTGGATGCCGAAATTCTGATCAATACCGACTCTGAACAGGAAGGCGAAATTTATATGGGTTGCGCCGGCGGCGTGGATGCTGAATTTGCTGTGCCTGTGAAATGGCAGGCTGCAGCCACTGGCGTTATCGCTTTTGATTTAAGTGTAACAGGCTTAAAAGGTGGCCACTCAGGTGTGAATATTCATCTGGGCCGTGGTAATGCCAATAAACTGTTGGCGCGTTTTTTAGCGGACAATACAACAGAACTGGAATTGGCCATCGCCAGCTTTAGCGGTGGTTCGTTGCGTAATGCGATACCTCGTGAAGCAACAGTCACGCTGACTGTTCCTTCGGCAAAACTGAGCCAGTTGCAACAAGTGGTGGCAAAATTTGAAGCTTTGTTGCAGTTTGAGTTAGCAGCGGTTGAGCCAGCATTAAAACTCAGTCTGGCCGAGGTGGTTACGCCGGCTCAGGTACTGACTGCGGAGACTCAAACTACATTGGTTCACTTACTCAATATCTGCCCTAACGGCGTGATGCGGATGAGTGATGAAGTAGAAGGCGTGACTGAAACCTCATTAAATATGGGCGTGATCAGCACCAAAACAAACAGCATTCAGGTGCTCTGTTTAATCCGTTCATTAATAGACAGTGGCCGTGAACAGGTTGAAAGCATGTTAAGTTCACTGGCGTTATTAGCTGGCGCAGAGGTGAAGTTCAGTGGTGCATACCCTGGCTGGAAACCGAACCCGGATTCACCAGTGATGGCGATAGTGCGCGACACCTATCAGGATATTTATAACAAAGCGCCGGTCATTATGGTGATCCATGCCGGTTTAGAGTGTGGTTTGTTTAAAAAACCTTATCCGGATATGGATATGGTGTCGATAGGCCCTACCATTCGTTTTCCACATGGTCCGGATGAAATGGTGAATATCACTACAGTAGGTCAGTACTGGGAATTGTTGCTGGCTGTGCTGGAGCGTATTCCTGAGCGTGCTTAACTCTGCAAATCAGTCATCAGAATAAAGGCCCCGGTTTCGGGGCTTTTTTCTGTCTGCAAACGGGTTTGCTGCAAAAATATACAGCGGCATTGTCAGGCAAAGTTGCTGTATTATTTCCGGGTTTTACATGCCTGAGCCACTAAACTAGTGTATTTTCTGGTTCTTCTCAGTAGTTTCACTGCCAATGAATACAGGATGTGCGCTTAAATACCGGGCTGGTTATGCCTCAGCTGCTGCGTTGCCTTGTCATTTTACTCAGGAGAAAAAATGGAATTCCCTCTTGTCACAACCCCTTGGCTTGAAGCCAATATAAACAATCAGCAGCTTGTGCTTATTGATGTAAGTATGAGTAAAGTGGTGGGTAAAAAAGCCATTGAATATGACAGGCCACTTTTTATACCAAATAGCCAGCATATTGATTTAGAAACATCATTGTGTGATTTAACCTCTACGCAAGTTCACGCCTTTCCTGTGGCAGAGCAATTCACGCGGCAGGCTCAGCGGCTTGGTATAGATGCTGAAAGTATCGTTGTTTTTTATGACAATCAGGGCATGTATTCAGCGCCACGGGCCTGGTGGATTTTTCAGGCAATGGGCTGTAAAAATAGCTTTGTGCTGGATGGCGGTTTACCTCAATGGTTGTCCGAAAAAAGGGCGGTGGTATCGGGTTTATCTGTCGATGAACCAGTACCAGGTCAGATGAATGGAAAGCTTCAGTCAGATTTTATATGCGACTCCAATTACATCATGGACAAAAGAGCAGGTGGACAGCTGACTCTCATTGATGCGCGCTCGAAAGAGCGATTCTTGGGATTAGCTCCGGAACCAAGGGCAGGTGTGCGCAGTGGTCATATTCCTGGTGCTTTAAACTTGCCGTTTCCAGAGGTGTTGAATGGGCATTGTTTTAAAAGCCCTGAACAGTTATCTGAGATTTTCTTAAATCTGGCCGGAAGCAATAACACAAGGCTCGTATTTTCTTGTGGTTCTGGTATCACCGCATGCATTACCTTGCTGGCTGCTGTTGTCGCGGGTTACAGTTACAGTCAGCTGATTTTGTACGATGGCTCATGGTCTGACTGGGGAAGTAACAGTGTTTTGCCTGTTGAACGCTAAGCTGACAAACGCATGTGATTACCAGCAGGTACCAGCGTCAGATGAACCAGTGGACAGATATAGCTGAGGACAACAATGATACCGACATTAGAGACAGAGAGATTAATTCTAAGGCCTTTTAAAGCTGAAGATGCGCAAAGAGTTCAACTGCTTGCCGGTGAAAAAATAATTGCCGATATGACAGAAAACATACCTCATCCTTATCTGGATGGTATGGCAGAGGGATGGATTGGGTTGCATGATGCCTGGTGTAAAAACAGAGCTGCGGTCGTATTTGCTATTGTGATCCGGGAATCCGGCGAACTTATAGGCGCTGTCAGTATTACACAAATTTCAGGGCAGAGCGGGAACCTTGGGTATTGGATTGGCTTGCCTTATTGGGGACAAGGTTATTGCACAGAAGCGTCTATGCGGATCCTTGAGTTCGGTTTTAACCACTACGGTTTGTCTTGTATTGATGCAAGGCACCTCAGTGAAAACCCAGCCTCAGGCAAGGTGATCACAAAAAGTGGCTTTAAGTATGTAAGTGATGATGTTGTTGCTGAACGAGAATACAAATACTATGAACTTAAAAAGGGCCGCTGGCAAAGCATCAATAAAACTCTGTAGCTAATGCCTTAAATTTACAGCACATTCAAACCTTTTCCCTTTTTGCTACGACTAAGTGGTGTAAACAAAGTTTAGTGGCTCATTTGTGGGCCGCTGAGCAACACTTTTTTCCACAAAAGACTTTTGAATTAAGGGATTAAGAATGAAAAATTGGCAGGATAGACAATTTTCACAGCCGCAGGCTGCGCTTCAGGGTAAGGCACATGGAGGTGCCGTATGAAAAATTGGCAGGATAGACAATTTTCACAGCCGCAGGCTGCCAGTCAGGGTACGGCACATGGAGGTGCCGTATGAACCTGATAAAACTTGCATTTCTCCTCTGTATTTATTGTGTTTCAGTATTACCCGTCGTTGCCGGGCAGCTACTTCTGACCAATGGCACATTATTGGATCCCAGTGATCAGAGCATCAGCAAACAACATCTGCTGCTGGATGAAACCGGCATTATCGCCAGATTGGATAGTGTTCCGGCAAACTTTGCCGGGCAACAACTGGATATCAGCGGCAAGTTTGTGATCCCGGGGCTGATTGATATGCACACTCATGCTTTTGGCAATCGTGGCCCAAATGCTCAAAGCGAAATTATGGGGCCAGGCACCACAGCTCAAGTGGTGTTGCATGCCGGAGTGACGGGGTTTGTTGATTTATTTGGCAATGAAGAGCAGCTGTTTGAACACAGACGGCTGCAACAACAGGGGTTAATAGCTGGTGCTGATATTTATACCAGCTTGTCTTGTTTAACCGCGCCAGGCGGGCACTGCTCGCAATTTGGTAAAACCCGGACCATTGCCAGCGAAGATGAAGCTAAGCAACATATTGCTGAGTTAGCCGCTAAACAAGCCGATGTGATTAAGCTGGTCAGTACTATAGGTGGCAGCTTGCCATCGCTTTCCCCTGTTTTCCTTAAAGCCTCTGTGGATGAAGCGAAAAAGCAGGGTATAAAAACCATAGTGCATATTCATACTTTGGCTGATATCGACAGTGCTATAGCTGCTGGTGCTGATGCTATCACTCACTTGCCGGATGATGCAGCGATCACTGCTGAATTGGCGCAAAGGCTGGCAGCCAATAAAGTGGTTGTTATTCCCACTCTCGCCTGTGATACCGATGAATATGAGTTTATGTTCTCCGATGTGCTGCAATCTGCTCTTGCCAAACAATTAGCAGCGCCCCGTATTATTCAAGGTTATCAAAAAGCAGCCAGTGATATGACGCCCGAACAAAAGCAACAAGCCAAACAAAGAACTGAAAAATATTACTTGTCGATGAAACATCTGGTGGCGGCTGATGTGTTGTTATTGAGCGGTACTGACGCAGGCAACTATGGCACTTTACAAGGTTTTACTGTGCATAGAGAAATGGAAAAGTTTGTTGCCTCAGGACTAACCACCTGGCAAGCGCTGGCCAGTGCCACCAGTGCTGCAAGGCAGTTTCTGGGAAAACCAGCAGGCTTACAAGCCGGTGCAGAGGCCAGTCTGGTGATTCTGGATAGCTCACCTATTGAGGATATTCGCAACAGCCAAAAGATTTTTGCTGTTGTGCATAAAGCTAAACTCATCAATTAAAAGTATTTTTCTGAATGAACTCGCCTTACTCTGTGGCCACTGTCAACAGTGGTCATTGTGTAACAATGTGCACCCTGAACTTAAACCATCTGACAAGTATGGGATCTGGTATGAGCCTGATAAAGTAAAGGGTACATAATAAACAAGCAAAGGCAGCCGAAGCCTGGCAGTGCGCATCAGCTTTGAACTTTATGTTGCCAACTCAAAGCTGGTGTTGACTAATATATTGGTCTAAAATCAGACCTTAATTTAGTGTTTAAAGTGAGATTTTTTATGAGGCAGGTTTTGGCAGGTTGCTCAGCCAGTATTTCAGAGTTAAAAAAAAACCCAACAGCATTACTTAACGAAGCTAACGGCGCCGCCATTGCGATTCTTAACCACAACAAGCCTACGGCTTACCTTGTTCCGGCTGAAACCTACGAATGGTTAATGGATATGCTGGATGATTACGAGTTATCGCAATTGGTTGAAAGTAGGCGAGATGGGCTTTCTGATGCGGTGGAAGTAAGCATAGATGACCTATAAGCTAAAATTCCTGTCGCTTGCATTAAAAGAATGGGAAAAACTAGCGCCCCCAATTAAGGCGCAATTCAAAAAAAAACTAGCTGAACGTTTAGAGAACCCTCATGTGCTGTCAGCGAAGTTACGTGGCTACGACTCTGTTTACAAAATTAAACTGCGCACAGCAGGCTATCGGCTGGCTTATGAAGTTTTTGAAGATGAAGTTGTGGTGTATGTATTGGCAGTTGGTAAGCGCGAGAAAGATGCAGTATATAAAGCGCTGGCAACCCGCAAAAGTTAACACGCTGAATAACATAGCTTCCCATTTTCCTTCTGTTGTTTGGTGTTCCCGCAGCGGTTGCCATTCTGATCAAATGGAAATTATTGTGAGCCGTTTTAGGGATACAAATATCTTCTCCAAACTGGCTTTCTGTTGCCATACCCCTACAGGCTATAACGTACTCCAAACACAAATTTGCGGCCCCAGTTACCATAGCGGGTAGGTAAAGCCGGGTTGTTGTCGGCAAATTCGAATACTTGCGAATCGGTCAGATTTAACACTTCAAATTGGAAACTGAACTGACCATAGTTATAACTGGCTGAAAAATCTAACTGAGCATAAGCGTCTCTCCACATGGCCGGATTACGTAATTCGCGGATGTATTTGTCTCTCCATGCATAAGCTAAACGTGCTTCAAAATCATCATTGTGCTGGTAGTAGAGTACGGCATTCAGGCTATTTCTGGATAAGCCGGGCAGCTGTATTGATCGCACATCATCAACATCGGTAAAGCTTGCACTGCTGTCTGTTGAGGTGTAATTGAGTATGCCCCCGAGGTTGTTAAAGGGGGCAGGTAAAAAACTAAAGTTGGACTGCAGCGCCAACTCTATACTGGCAACCGATGCCTTATTGCCGTTCACTGGTCTGGTGATCTGGAATACTCTGGGACCAGGTGGGGTTGTGCCACTGCAGCCAATTTGTGGGCAAGTGATTAAGGTGACGTCTTCTGTAATATTTTCCACCAGAGACTCAATATCTTTATAGGACAAAGTGATGGAGGCTAAGCCCGCGTCTTCAGCGACGCCAAAATACCACTCAGCAGCAAGGTCAGCATTCCATGCGGTAAAAGGCTGGATTTCGGGGTTGCCTGCAGATCCAACCTGAGTTCCCAAGTCTACTCTGACGGCTGGTGACATGTCGGTCAGGCTGGGGCGCGCCAGAGTTCTGTAAAATGCAGTGCGAAACACCAGGTCTTGCGTGGCATCAAGTTTGAGGTTAAAGCTTGGCAACAGCTTAGTGTAATCATTGTCAATGGTCGTGGGCATATTGGACGCGCCACCGCTGGTGTCTTCAATGGTACCGCTTGCGGCAGAAGTAGTTCGCACCACCCGTAAACCTGCATTACCAAACAGAGGCAAGTCATCAAAGATCTGGCTTTCGAAATTCGCTTTCAGATAAGCCGCCAGCGTTTGCTCATCGACTTCAAAAGAGGACATAGGATGGGGCTGCATAAAGTTGTCAGGAAACAGAGGGCGCATCAGTAAGTCGCTTTGATGCAGATTTACTCTGATAATCTGGTTCACTGGCCCAGGGCCTTTGTAGTCAATCAGGCTTGCAAGGCCAGCCGCATTTAAATCAGGAAAACTCCCACCTCCCACTCTGTCACCTGCACCCACACTGCCTCGGGCTTCAGTACGTGATTTAGTGCGCTCGGCGTAGCGTACACCAAACTCCAGTGTCGTCTGATTTTGCAGGCTGTATTCCAGATCAAAACGGGCTGACCAGTTATTATCTTTATTGATGCTATCGGCAAAGATATACACCAGATACTCATAATCATTTATATCGTTGAAACTGAAATTGGCTTCTGCCGGAGTAAAATGCACCAGTTTGCCCATATGCTGCAGGTTAATCGCAATATCGCCGCCTAAATCGCCGCTGTCGCTATTGCCGATAGAGCTTTGGGTTGCTGAAAAACCATGTAATGCCCTGTTTAACTGTTGCTTTGCAGCTGAATACGCCAGCTGTGTTTTAAATGCCCAGTTGCTGTTGAGCTCACCTTTCAGACCCAGCACATGCTGAGTGATTTCGTCTTCAGCTGCAAAAAGTTCATTGGTGACTCTGGGCGCAATTTTGTTAAAAGTGCCGGCTGTCACTATGCCGTCTTCGACCACCAGCTGTGTGGCAACGCCTATATTACTTTCAACTTCTACATCGTTTTTGATCAGTTGATGATCTTCTTTCAGGTTGACGTAAAGCGCATCGTAACTCAGTGCCATCTCATCTGAGAGTTGATACTGGAAAGTAAAAGTGGATCCCAGCCGCTCCCGCTGTGAATCGTCCACTACATAACGAGGGGTGCGGGGTAACCAGGCTGTCAACTGTTCGGCGGTCAATCCTGCCCGATCTGCAGCGGCCATACGCGCACTCATGGGCTGGTTCCAATTCGATGTATCAGCACGGTGTGACACATTCTCTGATCCGGCATAAGCCAGACCAAAAGCAACACCTACTTTGTTATGCCAGTTTTTCGCCACCTGCAGCGCAGTTCTGGGTTTGGTATTTTCAGTCAGTTCTGTATAGAGCCCAAGCAGAGAAACTGACGCTTTCAGGCCATTGTTTTGCTCATCAATCTTTACATTCAGTGGTTTTGGCGTGTCCATTTGTAACAAAGCCGCTAATCCGCCTTCGGTTAAATCTGCTGAAGCGGATTTATGAATAACCACTTCGTTAAACAGCTCTGAAGGGAAGAGATCAAATCTGAAATCACGATTTGTCTGGCTGGTACTGCTGGTCATGCCCAGCACTTCGACCCGGGTAAACTCGGGAGACAGTCCCCGAATATTAATTTGATCGCCTTCACCCCTATTGCGGTTGAGCGTAATGCCGGGAATTCGCTGTATGGATTCGGCGATATTCAGATCAGGGAATTTATTAAAATCTTCGGCGAAAATGGTGTCAGTGACGCCCACTGCACTACGTTTTGCCAATACGGAGTGGGTAATAACACCACGTATTCCTATGACTTCAACTTTTAGTAGTTCTTCCAGGCTCATGGAGAAAAAATCTTCGGGGTCTTCTGTTGTTTGCTCAGGAGTTTGAGCGTAAACAGAACTGGTCCCCAGCAAAACAGCGCTAATCATCATGGATCTGATGGTCCTGATGGATCCAGCTTGTTTCAACTTGTATGGCATTGCCTGTTCCTCAGAGCTTTAGGGTAGCATTTGTGCTGCGCTGATTCAGAACGCAAAAACATGTAATAGAGTGCTGTCCCTGGCTTGAGTATTTTGTGAGAGTGTAGGGGGGATTAAGCCACTACATAATTCTTTGGCCATCTTTGTGTAAGGCTAGCCAAATAGTTGATTTTTTCAAGTTAAAGAGCAACATATGAAAAATAAACACTGAGTTTAAGTTATTAGGGCTGGTATGACGCTGAGCTTGAGATCAGTCCTGCCTGATACTAAAGCTGCAAGCATCAGGCAGGACTGGTATAGATCCAAAGGATAAAAAACCTTTACCAGATAGCACCAGGCACTCTGGTAAAGGGAGTCGCGTGCTCTAAAAGAGTATGGCGATTAAGATAATGATGGGAATTGGGATCCCAAGAAACCAGAGTAATACTGAACGCATAACAATCTCCTTTTAATCGAGTGAATGTGATTTAAGCATCACGTTGACGACCACCGTAAACCGCCATCAGGCTTGCGATAAATGCGCCAAACAGCAGGGCTACAGCCATCCAGAGTGCGGCATAAGCTGATGCTTTGCGGGCTTCATCTGCAGTTTCACGAGCTGTAGTTTCGGCGTTTTTCAGCATAGTTTTTACTTTATCAAAGCCCTCTGATACACGTTGCTCAGCATCCTGCTGGCTCAGATCCGTCTGCTGTGCGATCAATTGAGCTATATAGCTTTGATCTTCTTCTGGTAACTCGCCTGCGTATAAGGCTCGGGCAAATATCCGTGTCACTTCTCCAGCAGGAATGTCACGAATACCCTGATCCGATCCGTTGCTGCGTGATGCTGTTCTTTCAGTCTGTACTTGTGGAGCAGGTTCATTTGCCGGTGCTGTAGTTCCTTGTGCCTGAGCTTCCGGAGTCAGTTCATTTGTCTGTGATGCGACTCGTCCAGCCAGAACATCAGGCGAAGGTTGGTTTGCCTGTGGGGTGATGCGTTCAGTGGAGCTTTGTGCATCAGCACGGAATAATGAATCGACAAAATAGCCCAGAGCATTTTTGTTGTCGCCAGAACCATCTTCACTGGCTGCCATAGTGGCAGCTGAACCTGCAGCTGTTCCGGCTACAGCACCTGCTGCCCCGCCCACCATTTCAGCGCTGGCACGCATACCACTGCCAACTGCGCTGACGACAGATGTCATGATCACCGCTGTCAGCAGTGATGCGACGGCCCAGGTAAGAAAACCGTGGGCAGTATCGCGGAAGTACACTTCATCTGTGTGCAAGTCTGTCCATTTGGTACGCAAACGGCCGGCTAAATAGCCCCCCATACCGGATGCAGCCAACTGGGTAAAACTTAACCAGACGATAGCTGCCACACCAAAGCTGGTGGCACTGATACCTTCCATACTCCATGGCGACACAGCGGAGAAACCAAGCCCTGTGCCAAGGATCATCAGTAACAATGACAAAGCGGCAGCTCCGGCAGCTCCGGCAAAAATCGCTGCCCATGACACTGCGCTCTGGTTGCCTGCAGATCTATCAACAAGGTGTGAGGGAGCGTGTTGTTCTCTCACCGGGTCCAAACTCTGGTTAATGTATGACATAAGAATCTCCATTGCTGTTATTGATCAATAAGGTCGTAAGGTATGTGAGCGCGCTGGCATCTATGTTGGCTGCATCCCTTTCTTTGAACGTTCTCTTTGTGGTATTCATTAGTGTTGAGACTTCAGCATACTGTCGCGCTGATGTTCCGCCCGCGCCGCGCCTATGGCGGTTTCTACTTTTTTAACTTCTTCCGGAGGCGGCAGAATGGCTGGCAAACCCAGGGACTCAATCCACAATTCGCGCAGAAAACCTTTGGTGTGATACAAATGATGGTGTTCATCCTGCTCTACCAGCTCAAATGCAGCCAAAAGCGCAGCTGTTTCTTCACCCTGGCCGTGTTTTGCCAGATGCCCAATCAGCTCCCAGTTTTGATGATCTTTGGTTTCGGCCAACACCACGCATTCACAAGCCACCAGTTGCGCTGCGGCAGCGCTGTCTTTTGCTTTGGCTATCAGCATGGCTTTCACCAGAGAATCGCCAATGTGAGCAACCACTTCACGGCCAGGAGTTCTGGTGTCGGGGTCCAGCCCAAGTTCACCAAACACATCCACCAGCGCTTGTTCGTGGCTGAGAGTTTGTTCCAGATACTCTTGCCATTCCGCTTTTAACTCCTTGTTTTGTGCACATAACAGTGCGGTTTCGTAGATTTTTATACCTCCGCGCTCTGTCTCAAGCGCCTGATGCAGCAGCTCGTGCAGTTGTTTTTTGATATAAGGTGTTTTTTTCATCGTTTTATCCTTTGGTAACACCACTTGAAGCAGTGGCAGGCTGTGCAAAGAGCTCGCACACAGATGGGGTTATTTGCTTGCTGGATCTTTAGTTGCAGGATCCCGGGATGGATGACGATGAGCTGCCACTGCATGAATGAATTCCGGCACTATGGCGGCCAAACTGCTGTTGTCTGCCATCAGAATGCCCTCGTTTTCCTCCACACCAGGCCCTACGCCTGCTCTATCAAGCAGTTCCCGGCCGTCACCCAAGGCAAGGATGGTTTTGCAGTGCTGGTACAAATCCTTGATAAATCCGAGCGTATGCTTATTGGTGGCGAGTGCCCGGATTGCTTCGTTGCCATCGGGCAATACAGCAGCATCAAACAGCACGGCCGGAGAGTTTTCCAATGAGCGGTCTGCTTCTACTTTTTCGCCTGAAGCGCAGGTAAATATGCCTATGCGCGGTCCGACAAAATGAACCACGGCGCCAGCTTCTGTCAGCGCGTCATAAAGGCGCAGCAACGAGCTGTACTGAATTCCTTCCTCGATCAGAATGGCTACCTGACGGGTGCGAACACCACATTCACCCGGCAACGCCATCATAGATAAGGCCGCTGACACTGTGACTTCAGGCAATTGCGGTTCAAGAATGGCTTTAGGCATGGCGTCTGGCAGATCCATACCCAGACCAGCTGCTACTTCAGCGGCTAATTCAGGGCATACATTAACCAGAGAAGACAGCATGCGACTGCGAATGGCAGGAACAGCCACTTTGCTCAGTTCAAAGCGAAATGCATCGGTAATATGGGCTTTTTCAACCGCAGTCTGGCTGTTAAAAAACAAGGTGGCTTGCAGGTAATGTTCAGCAAACTTTTCTGGTTTGCCCCGTACTTTGTCTTCGCTGACCCTGTCAGGAAAGGGCATAAAACCGCCGTTACCGGCCTGGCTGACGGCTGATTGACTGGCGCCAGCCTGAAAAGGGCAACCACCTGCCAATGAATTCGGCTCATACGCAACCCGGCCACGATTGAGCGCTTGCCTGTGCATGCCATCACGTTGGTTATTTTGCACTGAGGCAAGTGGCGAGTTGATTGGAATTTCATGAAAGTTAGCGCCGCCAAGACGGCTGATTTGGGTATCTACATAGGAATGGATCCGGCCTGCAAGCAGCGGATCATTGGAAAAATCTATGCCGGGAATGACATGGGCTGTACAAAACGCAACCTGTTCGGTTTCAGCGAAGAAGTTATCAGGGTTACGATTCAGCACCATCAGTCCGACGGGCAGAACTGGTACTAATTCTTCAGGGATCAGCTTGGTGGCATCAAGCACATCAAAACTAAAGCCTGCGGCTTGTTCTTCTGTGAATAACTGCAGACCCAGCTCCCATTCCGGAAACTCTCCAGACTCTATGGCTTCCCACAAATCACGGCGATGAAAGTCGGGATCAGCCCCTGATATTTTTACTGCCTCATCCCAAAGCAGCGCATGAGTGCCTTGTAGTGGTTTCCAGTGAAACTTACAGAATATGGATTGGCCTTGCTCGTTTACCAACCTGAAGGTATGAACGCCAAAACCTTGCATCATGCGATAACTGCGCGGTAGAGCGCGGTCTGACATCAGCCACATCAGCATATGGGTAGATTCAGGCATCAAAGAGACAAAATCCCAGAAGGTGTCGTGCGCCGATGCAGCCTGAGGCATACCGTGATGGGGTTCTGGTTTGACGGCGTGCACCAGATCAGGAAACTTCATCGCATCCTGAATAAAAAACACCGGCATATTGTTACCCACCAGGTCCCAATTGCCTTCGTCGCTATAAAATTTCACGGCAAAACCACGCACATCACGAGCTGTATCTTTAGAACCCCGTTCGCCTGCGACCGTCGAAAAGCGTACAAAAACCGGGGTGATTTTACCTTCTTCGGCGAAAGGTGCTGCGCTGGTGTATTTGCCAAGCGCGTCATAGGCTTTGAAGTAACCATGTGCACCAGAACCCCGGGCATGGACTATGCGTTCCGGGATCCGCTCGTGGTCAAAATGGGTGATTTTTTCCCGCAGAATAAAATCTTCCAGCAAGCTTGGCCCACGCAAACCGGCTTTCAGGCTGTTCTGGTTGTCGCTGATACGAACACCCTGATTGGTAGTTAAAGGTCGGTCACTTGCATCAACCCGAACTCTGTTCAGCGATGCTACTGTTGGATTAGTGCCGGGGCGCACTGCGCTACCGGTTTTGGTTGTACCTGTATCTTCTGTCGCAGTGCTTGCGGTCAAAGTAATGGATCGTGGCACTGCAGTAGCGCCGGGCGGCGGCGTTAAAGCGTTGTCGTGACCGTATTCGAGGGCTTTATTGCTGTTATAGGGCTGGCTGCTTACCAGCGAATCTGTGGCGCTGGCTTGCTCTGCCACTATATCGTTTGTTTTCAGTACAGCCTGATGTGCAGGAGCTGTGGCTATTGATAGGGCATCTTTGTTTTTCAGCTGCGACGACTTATCTGGCTTTTTATTCTTCGTCATCATTGTTCTCCGGTGAGATGTGGACGGCAGATAAAAAGCTGCCGCTGGAAGCGCTAAGCTGTATCGATTCTTACGCCACAGGCAGGTGATGTCTGTTCGATAACGAACTCTTGTTCTGCAGCTCGGCTGTGGCCTTGATCAGGCTTGTCTGTTCCGATTTTGTCCTGAGTGTGGCAACGCACCGACGCTATAGCCTGTATCACTCAGGCTGGTTGTAAATCAGCGGTTGTGTTGTATCTGAAGTTTTATACCCAAGTAACCTCAAGATGCTCTGAAACTCGCATCTTGAGGTCACTTGGGTATATAACAGCTATGAAGGGTGAGTTTTTAAATTTACCGGCCCTGGTCGCATGCGGCTCTATGCTGGTTGGTCTTGAAGTGTCGTGTTCAACAGAAACCGGATCCCGGGTGATACAAAGCATTGGCACTGAGCAAGACAAAACCCAACAAAAGGATCTGCTTTGAGGCCTGAACTGGTTTCACTATATTTTCTGTTCAGCATAAGGAGTGAGCTGTGGATTTAAAAAGTGGTTATCCGTATTGGGCCATCAAAAATGGTTTGATGCATGTGTTCCCGCAGCTTGATGCCGATTTAAGCTGCGATGTGGTAGGGGGGGGGCGGCTGCTACAGGTCGCTTGCTAGCGAATGAACAGGCTTCGCATCCGCATGCTGATTAAGGCGAAACATCGGGTGATTGCTATTGGTGATGACGCCGTACTGGCCAGAACAGAAAGTGCCACACAATCGCAGCAGCTTTACTTATATCAGGGACCCTGTTGATCCAGCTCAACCCGGCTGGTCGGCCACTACTTTATTGTGGCAGTCGTCACGGCTTTATCTTTATTTGCCCTGGCTTATGGCGGCAATGCAATGGTATTACCTACAGCATGCTGGGAGCTGGCTTATTACGCGCACAAATTGAGCGGCGTCCACATCCATTAACAAAGTTGTTCTCCTTTGTCAGATCGGGATATAGCTGATATGAAGCTGGCACACTTAAAGAGCTATCACTCACAACCAGTTGCATCAGTTCAGAGTGCAACACAAGGCAGGGAAAAAAATGCAAACATCAGAATTGGATAAGCAGAAAACCAGTTGGCATAGTGAGCCTGTGGAGTCGTCGCTGGAAGAATTGAAGAGCTCCACTTCAGGTTTGGAGGAGCAAGAGGCGCAAGCGCGTCTTGAAAAAAATGGGCCTAATCGCTTACCTGAAGCGGAAAAACGCAGTGTATTGATTAGTTTCCTGCTGCATTTTCACAATATTCTCATTTATGTTTTGCTTGGTTCTGCCTTTATTACCGCAGTACTGGGGCATTGGATTGATACCGGGGTTATTCTGGCGGTTGTGGTTGCTAACGCCATTATGGGCTTCATTCAGGAAGGTAAAGCAGAAAAGGCAATGGATGCGATTCGTCAGATGCTTGCGCCTCGTGCCAATGTCATTCGAGGTGGCGATCGTGCCAGTATTGAGGGTGAAAAGCTGGTGCCAGGTGACATAGTACTGCTGGAGGCTGGTGATAAGGTGCCTGCCGATTTACGTTTGCTCAGTGTCCATGGTATGTCAGTACAGGAAGCTATTCTGACAGGTGAGTCTGTGCCTGTGCAAAAGCAGACAAAAGCAGTGGCAGCAGATGCAGCTCTTGGTGATCGTCTCTGCATGGCATTTTCCGGAACTCTGGTGGTTGCAGGTCAGGGCAAGGGTGTTGTGGTGGCCACGGCTGGAAATACGGAGATAGGACGGATCAGTCACCTTTTATCAGAAGTGGAAACGCTGAGCACTCCTTTGGTTAAACAGATGAGTGTCTTTGCAAAGTGGCTGACAGTGCTGATCCTCTGTATTGCGGCGATTTTGCTGCTTTATGGTTATTTTGTTGCCAACACTGCTTTCGCGGATTTGTTTATGGCTGTGGTCGGTTTGTCCGTTGCTGCTATTCCTGAAGGTTTACCCGCCATACTTACTATTACTCTGGCCGTTGGTGTGCAAGCTATGGCAAGACGACAGGTGATAGTGCGGCGACTGCCAGCCATCGAAACACTGGGGGCTGTTTCGGTGATTTGTTCAGATAAAACAGGAACTTTAACCCGCAATGAAATGCTGGTGACTTCGGTCCTGACTTCAGAGCACTTGTTTAGCCTTGAAGGTGAAGGGTATAAGCCCGAAGGTATGTTGTCGCTGGACGACAGCCATGTTTCCCCTGCTGACTATGGGGTATTGGACCAACTCGCCAGGGCGGCCGCACTTTGTAATGATGCTGCATTGCATGAAAAAGACGGTCAATGGCAGGCAGAAGGTGATCCAATGGAAGGGGCCTTGCTTGCTTTCGCCGGCAAAATGGGCATGGAGCTTCGCAAAGGACAAAAGGACTGGACTCGCACTGATGCCATTCCCTTTGATGCCCAATATCGTTTTATGGCAACTTTAAATCATGACCAAAACCAAAATGCTTTTGTCTTTGTGAAAGGTGCGCCGGAACGTATTCTGAGTATGTGTCAGCAGCAAATGGGCATCGATGGTACAGAGCAAGCTCTTGATAGCGACTATTGGCAGCAACAAGCTGAAGCTATAGCGGCGAAGGGGCAACGGCTGCTGGCTTTTGCACTGAAGGCAATGCCAGCAGAACATAAAGTGTTGCAGCATCAGGATGTGGAAGCTTCGCTTACTTTGCTGGGCATGGCAGGAATGAGCGACCCGCCGCGACCTGAAGCTATTACCGCCATAGCAGAGTGCTATGAAGCAGGGATCCGGGTCAAAATGATTACCGGCGACCATGCGAAAACAGCAGCAGCCATTGGCCGCCAAATTGGCCTGCAAAATCCGGACAAAGTGCTGACAGGTGCTGATTTGGACGCGATGGACGATCAGGCGCTCAGTGCCAGTGTTCTTGACTGTGATATTTTCGCCCGCACCAGTCCTGAGCATAAACTACGGCTGGTGACCGCCTTGCAAGCGCATGATATGACGGTGGCCATGACAGGAGATGGCGTTAATGATGCACCTGCATTAAAGCGCGCTGACGCAGGTATTGCGATGGGGCTTAAAGGTTCTGAAGCGGCCAAAGAAGCGGCAGAGCTGGTGCTTGCCGATGACAATTTTGCTTCCATTGTTGCAGCTGTCCGTGAAGGCCGCACTGTGTATGCCAATCTGAAAAAAGTGATTAGCTGGACTCTGCCGACCAATGCAGGTGAAGCCATGGTGATTATTGTGGCTTTGCTTTTAGGTATAGCCTTGCCCATCACTCCGGTACAGATCCTGTGGATCAATCTTGTTACAGCCATTACTTTGGGCATTGCATTAGCTTTCGAGCCTACTGAAGACCATACCATGCGCCGGCCGCCCCGTCCGCGCAGTGAGCCTTTGTTAAGCGCTGAACTGATATGGCACATCATTTTTGTCTCATTGCTGTTCTTAGCTGGTGTTTACGGTATTTATTATTTCGCTCTGGAAAGAGGTTATTCTATGGAACTGGCTGGAACTTTAGCGCTTAACACCCTGGTTGCTATGGAGATTTTCCATCTGTTTTTTATCAGAAATATCTACGGCACTTCGTTGACGTGGAAGGCAATACGTGGCACAAAAGTGGTATGGATGGTGGTGATTGCAGTGACTGCAGCGCAGTTTGCCATTACCTATCTGCCAGCACTGCAAACAGTGTTTGCTACAGAATCTGTGCCGTTTTGGGACGGCGTATTGGTATTTGCCATAGGTGTAGCCTTGTTTGCCATTGTGGAGACTGAAAAGCAGATCCGTTTTGCTATTCGTTCTAAGTTAAATAATCACTGACAGCTTAGCTATCAGCATTTTGCACTGGAGTTCAGTGCAAAATGTTGCCTTTTAATCTGTTGGTCCAGACGGGTTAACATGATGAAACTACCTACAAAAATTGAACTGATCAGCTGTTGCATATTGCTGAGTATTGGCCTCTTTATGCTTTGGTATTTTCCGGCACACTCAAACGCAGGCTGGTATTCGATAGTACTGGGGATCACCTTTGGGCTATTTCCCGGGCCGCAATTAAAGGCGAAGTTTGAACCCAATAACGAAAAAACCACACAGCTGCACCATGCTACTGTTACCGGGCGGGAAAAGCCTTTAAGCTGGTGGGCGTCGCCCTTTCCCTGGGGACTGGCTGTTTTAATGCTGGCCCTGGTGTTTGCCTTCACAGCATAACTATTTTTAGTTCGATAACCGGATACAGGACGCTTAATTTTGATTGGAAGACTGCTTGATAAGTTGGTTTTTGGTGCAGCGTTAATTTTTGCGCTGCAAATGCCTTTGCTAGTCGATCATTACCATCAGTATTTGTCTGGCCTTTACAGCGCCACTAAATGGCAAGTGGATGGCTACGAAGCTACAGCAAAAGCCCATCAGTTTGCTGACGTGAACTCTATGATTGATAACCACCTGAAAAACGCTGAACCCAGTGTCAGAACGGATGCGGAACAAAAGCTGCAGACTGTTGAGTTATTGCAGGAGTTAACCAGCGGCATGGAGATCTTTGCCCATGGCAATTTGTTAGAGAAGATGGTCTTTATGTTGCACCCCGACAGAGTTCATGTGGTGAAGGAAGTGCTACAGAATTTCAAAGTGGGTATACCGCTGAATGCAAGTGGCTTGCTGTTTGCTGTGGTGTTGGCATTGTTATTAAATATGCTGATTATGTTGCCGTTCAGACTAATGCGCTCCGACCGTCGTGCAGATCAGTACTAACAGCAAGTGGGGTGTTGAACTGGTTTTGTTTGTTGTCTGGTCACTGCCCATAAACAGACATTGAGAGGAAATGCCATGTCCAGAGAACTGCTGCTGCTTGTATTGGCAGATGCGATTTTGCTGGTGCATGTGCTTTTTGTCTGTTTTGTTGTCTTTGGGCTTGTGGCTATTTATCTGGGCTATTTTCTGAACTGGCTGTGGGTCAGAAATATGGCTTTTCGGTTGCTGCATTTGTTCGCTATCGGCATAGTGGTCCTGCAATCCTGGTTGGGTGTTATTTGCCCTTTAACTATTTGGGAAATGGCACTTCGAAAAGAAGCTGGGGTTGTGACTTACTCAGGCTCTTTTATCCAGCATTGGTTGCATCAGTTGCTGTTTTACACAGCGCCCGAATGGGTATTTATTCTGTTGTACAGTGCTTTTGGCTTACTGGTTTTGGCCAGCTGGTTTGTTGTTCGGCCAAAAGGCCGTATCGATAAAGAGTGAGTTTCAGTGCATTATGCGACTTTTTATTATTCAAGGAAGATAAGCATGAAATTTGTGATGATTTATGGTGCCTCAGGCGTTGGCAAAGAAAGCGTCGGACGTGAGCTGGCAAGACAAAATGGTTTACATCTATTTCCTCAGCATCTGGCTTTTGATATTGCTTGTGCTGTTGTGGGCTTTGGTAATACGGGCTTTGAAAAGTACCAACGCAAGATTTGCTTAGACGCCTTCAGAGCGCTGATTGACAAGAAAGTTGCAGGAATCGTCTTTACCTTCTGTTACGTTTATCCGGCCAGCAATTACTTTATCGAAGGCCTTTTTGAGCTGCTCAATGAGTATCAGATCAAGGCCGACTTTGTCAGATTATCCTGTGATCAGGAAGAACACATCAGTCGGGTGACTTCTGAACAACGGAAAAACACCAATAAAATTCAATCGAAACTTTATCTTGAAGACTATCTGAACAGATTCGATTTTTCTGTCGATATAGCCGAAGTTGAAACTTTCCATCTCAACAGCACCGGATTAACTGTTCAGCAATCAGCCCTTGAAATTGAACATTATCTGGCTAAACACCAGAAAAAAACGTTCACCTGAACTGCTTTTCAACTATAGAATGTTGCTGTCCGCGAAAGTGGTTTAAGCAAGGAAGAGTATGTTTTACAACGCATTTATATCACTGAGTTTAATCATTGCTGTTATGTCTTTTTCCCTTTCTGCTGCTGGCAGCAAATTAGTGCAGGTGAAAGATGCTGAACTTGAATATGAAATGGCGGGAAGCGGCAAAACTATCATTTTGCTGGAAGCAGGTGGTGGTGCTGCCATGTCGGATTGGGAACCGGTATTTCAGCAGGTGGCAAAGCAGGCCACTGTGATCCGTTACTCCAGGGTTGGCAACGGCAATTCCACCGCTATAAAGCGCCATTTTACGTCTCGTGATTACGCCGATTATGCCAGCGAGTTGCTAATCAAACTGAATATCAAAACTCCTGTCATACTGGTAGCGCATTCCTATGGCGGCAGTATAGCCCGTGATTTTGCCGCCACTTACCCTGCGCAAGTGAAAGCACTATTGCTGCTTGACCCTTCCTCTGAGCATGATGTGGATATTATGCGTGCTATCGATTTGCAGCGAGCGAATCGCGAAATAGCGCAAATTAAGCTGGATGATATGGCCAATGGCATGTCGAATCAGTATCTGGATTTCTGGAGCAAAAGGCCACTGCCGGATCACCCGCAAATCAAAGATATGCCTGTCACAGTTATTGCTTCGGTTAAAATTTATGAAAAGCCAGGCAACCTGTTTTTCACCGATCAGGCCCGCCAGATGTGGGGTGAGATGTGGCAGCAATGGGCAACAGCCTTTCCGCAAGGCCGGGCTGTATTAACCAAAAAAAGTGGCCACTACGTACAGTTTGATGAGCCGGAATTGGTGCTGAGTGAACTGCAGTTATTGCTGGAGAAATCAGAGTCAGATTAATCACTGGTCAGTTTATTGAACGACAAAGGCTGTAGTGAAAGATGCTAACCAAGTGGAGCTTTAGATGAAGAAAAGTTTGTTAGTAAGCTATGGTATTGTTTATCTGGTGCTTATTGCCTTCAGTGTTTATGGCAGCATTTTAGTAGAGCAGTTTTCATTTGCCAATCTAATCAGTACCTTGCTTTCGATGGTCTATTTGTTGGGATTTTTTGGTTATGCACTGGAAAAGAGGATTTGGAATACGGCTGTCTGGCGTCGGTTCTTTTATCTGGTTTCTATTGCAACCTTAATACAGCTGGTTGCGGCTTTTTGGGCCGACGGGAAACAATCACTGGAGGTCATAGTAGCGACTGTATTGAGCCTGCCAGTTATATATGCTTTGTATCAATACAGTAAGGCCGATAGTGCTGTCTGGTTGCAAAACAAAGATAATTTAAAAGCAGATTTGCTTGATGCATTGCTCACAGCTGAACCTGTTTTGGTTGTCGAAAAGCTGAACGGTACGGGCAAAACAACGGTGACTCTATTGAAAGAGCCTGAAGGCTATTCTGTACAAATCTCAAGAACAAAGCACGGTAAGGAAGAAGCCTTTGCCAACAGCTTTAACAACATTGGTCATCTGGCCGCTTTTGTTGAAAAGTATACAGCTGTTACAGTGACCGATTTTGAAGAAAAATACGCTCAGGAATGTTGAGCAAAGTGTTAAAATTAAGTAATGTTTTTTAATTTTTAAGGAGTAACTAATTAACAACAGAAAACAGCCGAAGACCGCTGTTTTCTGTTGTTTTGGAGCTGTTCGAAATAGGAGATGATCCTTTGTATACAGAAAAACCACCTCACAATATGGTGCTTGCCAGCCTTTGGTTTGGCTTGTCCCTGTTGGTTGTGGCAGCTGCGATAGCTGTTGTGTTTAGTCAAACCCCTTTTCTGATGCCTGGCTTATTGCTATTGTCTGTTGTGCTTTTTATGACAGGCAGACAACGAGTGCAGCCTCTGGCTATTGAGCAGCAAAAGTATTATCAGCGAGTTCGTGTTGTCGCTTTGCTTTCAGCTGTGTTTTGTGGTGCTGCAGCTGGTTTAAATAGTGTGTATGCGGCTTTGGTTTAAAAGCTCAGCTATAGAGTTCGAACTGCATTGGTAGCTCTTCGCTTAAAAAGTTGGATGCTTGCTGCATCAGATACTCCTTAAGCGGAATTAATATCTGCATCCCAGCCTGGTTACTGTGTTATGTTAAGCGCCTTTAGTCATTTCTTCGCCTCTATCCTGCAAAGGCGATCCGTACAGTTCTTGTATGATTTTTGTAAGTGAAAAGACCACAAGGTTTTCAGTTGCATCCTGGCTTAAAACATCTGCTTTTTTTCCTTTGACTGCAATGCACTTAGAACTGGTTTTTGACCTGATATTTTGTTAAGTGAAGTTGAGCTTGGGTGCGATATCGCACAGAAGTTGTTTTGAGCTACGCAGTATCTTCAGCCGGTTTAACCGGATCCGGATCACCATTCCAATTAGAGGAATTGCATGTCAACAAAACCCAAACCGCATCCGCAGCAAAATCATCTGCTGGCGGCTTTAGCGCCTGATGTTCAGGCGCGTTTGTTTCCGCATCTGGAATTGGTGCCGCTGCCACTGCGCTCTTTGATGTACGAATCAGGCCGTACTATGCGCCATGTTTATTTTCCAACGGACGCCATAGTGTCGCTACAGTACATTATGGAGAATGGCGCCTCTACAGCCATTCTGGTGGTGGGGAATGAAGGGTTGTTAGGTATCTCCTTGTTTATGGGCGGACAGGGCACACCAAGCCGCTCTATAGTGCAAAGTGCCGGCCACGCTTATCGTTTGCCACGGCCTATGGTGAAAGAAGAATTTAACCGGCATGGTCAGTTATTGCTGTTGATGTTGCGTTACACCCAGGCCCTGATCACCCAAGTGGCTCAGACTGCAGTATGCAACAGGCACCACTCCATCGATCAGCAGCTCTGCCGCTGGCTGTTATTGTCTATGGACCGCTTGTCACATAATCAGTTGACGATGACGCAGGAGTTTATTGGCAATATGCTGGGCGTACGCCGTGAAGGGGTAACACAGGCTGCATTAAAGCTGCAGCAGCAGGGCGTCATTTCGTATTCGCGTGGCCTGATTAAGGTGCTGGACAGAGATAAACTGGAAACCTTGAGTTGCGAATGCTACGGAGTAGTTAAAAAGGAAACTGAATTATTATTGCCTTATCTGCCACAACGACAAGTGATCACTAATGTAGCTGCTATTCCGGTGGTCAAACTGCCAACGGTTTAAGCTGGTTCTGAAGCTGTTGTTTTTATAAAGAGGTAACCATGTCAGCAAAACCGCAAGTGCCCGTGAAAAAGGTGAGCGTCAAAAGGGCGACGCTGCATGGTGTACTGAAAAAAAATGAAGAAATTAAAATAGATGTTGGCAGAGCAGCCGGTGAACTGGCGTCGGTGAATGATGTTTTAAAGCAAGAAAATGCTTCAATTCAAACCATGAGGATAGCTCTCACTCAAAATGCAGACGCTGAAATCAGAGTGGCAAAAGCGGCAGAAGATTTAAAAAGAGTGAACGTTAAACTGGCCAATGAAATTGCGGTGCGTATAGGTATTGAATCTGAGCTTGATACCATGAAGGCTGACTTAGCCACAGTGCGCGATGATTTATTACAGTCTCAGGTGGCGGGGCAGCAGGCGCAACAACTGGCACTGACCGATGCTCTGACCGGCTTAGCGAATCGAGCTTCCTATGAGCAGGCTCTGGATCAGGGGCTGGCTCAGGCAAAACGGCAGGGCTGGGGCCTGGCTGTGATGTTTATCGACGTGGACAAGTTTAAACAGATTAACGACAGTCATGGTCATGAGGTGGGCGACAAAGTGTTGTTGATGGTGGCAAACCGGTTAAAATCTTTTGTTCGTGATGGCGATATGGTCAGTCGCTGGGGTGGTGACGAATTTGTTTGTTTGCTGCTTGAAGTGAAAGACAAAAATGATGTGCTGGCCCTGGCTAAAAAGTTAGCTGTGCGGGTGGCTGAAGCTGTTACCTTAAGCGGTATGACGTTGCATGTAAAAATCAGTATAGGTATTGCGCTCTTTCCGGCTGATGGTGATACGGCGCAGCTGCTGATTAAACACGCTGATACAGCCATGTATCAGGCTAAAGGAACGGCGCAGCAAGTGGTGTTGTTCCGACATCACAGCGATACAGAACCTGACTAATGAGCTCTGAAAAGCAGCTCTGGATGCAAAAAGATAAAGATGGGTAAGATGAATAATTCAACGATGGACATCAGTTTTCGATTTCGTCAGTTAAACAAAATGCAGGCGTTGACGTTGTGCCGCGAAATAGATTCAGCTTCTTACACTGAAGACTCAGAACATGAAGCGAGTACGGAAATTACAGTAAATGAAAAAAATCAAAGCGAGAGTGTAAAAAAATCTGTGTAAGTGGCATTCTACCTAACTCCTTGGAAGGGATAAAGAATGCCAATTACAGACCAATTACTGGATCAGCTG
>NZ_JAVDWR010000027.1:0-27522 GCF_031457405.1 Rheinheimera soli
GTCACCGTTCTGCAGTTGCGCTTCACTTCGTTCACTGTAGCCAGCTTACGGCAGGACTTTCACCTGCAAGAATGCGCCCATGCTGGGCGCACAAGAAAAAGCCAGCATCAGCTGGCTTTTTTATTCTTCAAAGAATCTTAGTTTGCGTTAGCAACAAACTCTTCGCCTAATGTAATGTCAGCTTTTAACGTGCCTAACATGTCGTTCATGGCTTTTTGCTCGTACGCGCTTAATTCGCCGATAGGTAACAGTGCTTCAACACCGTTTTTGCCTAATACGATAGGTTGTGCGAAGAAACGGGCATGTTCACCCTGGCCTTCAACATAAGCGTATTCATTCACTGTTTCGCCTTGTAAGCCTTTGACTAAAGACACACAGAAACGTGCAGCAGCCTGACCCATAGACAGAGTTGCAGATCCGCCACCGGCTTTAGCTTCAACTACTTCAGTTCCAGCGTTCTGGATACGGTAAGTTAAAGAAGATACTTCTTCATCTGTGAAGGTGATATCTTTGATTTGAGACAACAGAGGCAAAATAGTAGTACCGCTGTGGCCACCAATGACAGGAACAATCAATTCAGCCGGGTTTTTGCCTTTTAATTCAGCAACAAAAGTCTCAGCACGGATCACATCCAGTGTAGTTACACCAAATAAACGCTTCGGATCGTAAGTGCCTGCCTTTTTGAATACTTCCGCAGCGATAGCTACAGTGGTATTCACAGGGTTAGTGATCACACCTACTAAAGCTTTAGGGCAGTTCACTACTATGGCTTCAGCCAAAGTTTTTACTACACCAGCATTGATGTTAAACAAATCAGAACGGTCCATACCTGGTTTGCGTGGCATACCAGCCGGGATCATCACGATATCTGCACCAATCAGGGCTTTGTCCAGGTCTTCTTTACCAAAACCTGTAATCTTCACCGCTGTCGGGATATGACTTAAATCAACAGCTACACCTGGTGTGACCGGAGCTAAATCATACAGAGCTAAATCAGTACCAGCTGGTAAGTTTAACTTCAATAATAAAGACAGCGCCTGACCTATACCACCAGCAGCACCTAATACGGCAACTTTCATGCTATTCTCCCAATTTACGGTTCAAAAGAAACGCGCCAACAATACTGAAATGTGGCACAAAATACAAATCACTTACGCCTAAAGTCTAAGCATTTTATCCGATTTTGGTGTAATTTACTTGCTGAACCAGAGTATTAGTCCAAGTTCGGTCAAGACGGCCGGAAAAACAAAAAGTTTAAACAAAAATGATGACTAAACAATCCAAACAAGAAGCACTGATCCAGGCCTTTAAATCCTTGCTGAAGGAAGAACGTTTTGGCTCACAAGGCGATATCGTTGATGCGCTGAAAGCTGAAGGCTTTGACAACATCAGCCAATCAAAAGTGTCCCGTATGTTAAGCAAATACGGCGCAGTACGAACCCGTAATGCAAAGCAGGAGATGGTGTATTGTTTGCCGCCTGAATTGGGTGTGCCCACCACCAAAAGCCCGTTACGACAATTAGTGCTGGATATAGAACACAACGATGTGATGATCATTATCCGCACCAGTCCTGGTGCTGCTCAGCTGATTGCCCGTTTATTGGATTCTGTAGGTAAAGCCGAAGGCGTGTTGGGCACCATAGCAGGTGACGACACCATCTTTATCGCACCCACCAGCGTTAAAAATATCAACTTCACCTTAAATAAGGTGACAGAGTTATTTGAAAAGGTCTGATCCGGCCTGCTCTTCCAGGAAATTGATCGAGGGGGCAAAAAAAGCCGCCCCCGCTTCCACCTGACAATAATCCAACAGCAAGTCTGCGGCCTCAGTGTGATGACCTAACCGGGTTGCCAACCACAACGGCACATCTATAGCATTGGCTGAAAAACCAATGGAAATCATTCCTTGCGAACGAATATCTGCCACCGGCATATTTTGCCAGAGGATCTGTTTACGGCCAGTTTCATTCTCTAAAGCTGTTTTATCGGCGTGCGAATTGGCCTGACGTTGAGCTGACGGCAGCAACTGCCCATCCAGCTTGTTCCGTCCCATTACAGCTTCCTGCTCTGGCATGGTCAGTTGTTGCCAGCGTTGTAAGTCATACTGATACCTCAGCATATAGACATAGCTGCCAGCACTCATTGGGCTTTTGGGTTCATTGCTGATCAGCGCACATAAACGACGTTGTTTGCCTTTCGGGTTATCAGGTGTATCGTGAAACCCGGTCAGATTGCGACCATCCAGATAACGAAATGCGTGCACTTGTTCGTACAAGTCCACATGTTGCTGCAGCAAATGGTAAATCTGTTGAGTAGCAATATGAATGACATCAAAACGGTCAGCACGAATTTGAATCAACAGATCAGGAGCTACTACAGGTAAATCGGCAAGATTGTCAGTAAAAGCAGGCCAGGGCTGTGGTTGATGCTCTGGATACAAATGCGGCCAGTAGTTCTGCCCTATAGCCACCACCACATTGAGCATGGCCTCAGAAAATTGATCAGACAAGCGCTCCGCCAACATAGGTACTTTCGCTAACTGCAAGCGTACATAGTGCTCATGACCATCCAGGGCATTCAGCAGCACATAACAACAATGCAAGTTTGCTTCGGCACAAATGCCTGATTGTTCCCGGGCCATATTCATCTCACCAGATTCAAGGGAGCGCGATCATACCAATTTGACTGGTATTGGTCAGTAGTTTTCATTCAAGTCAGTATCAGGCAGGCAATTGCCCTGCATTCGTGTGAGATATATCTCACAAATCAGTAAGCTAATGCAGCATTTTCTGCAAGCAACACCTTGGCAAAAAACTCATAAACAATTGATTTAAAATAACTTACGCTCAAATGAGAACAAGTTACAATAATATTTCACCACAAGTATTTAACAAACAAGGTCCTTTTCCAGTGCTAAATGCACGATAATTATTTTGTCGCTGGATGTGACGGCTCGACAAGATGTTAAGCAGGACAAGCTACAAGAGGTAGCAGCAGGAAGCCGGGATACCAAAGGATTGTGCAGGGTAGCACAAGGATGAACAGGACAGGCTCCGGATTGAGCATACATCTTCAGGATGAAGATACAAGGACAAGGACTCTGCCGGAGGCAGAAGGTACTCTCAGGATGAGAGTTAAATGGAGAAGGATGCTGCGGGGATGCAGTTGGATTGTTCAGGATGAACACAGGGATGATCCATCAGGGATAGTGGTTGGAAGGACGCCACCAAGTTTTAGGGGCCGCGAAGTTCGCGGCCCGTCTTATTTTCAGACCAGCCGCTTTTATTTTTCACTATGTCTCACATCAAAAATTAGCCTGACCATTCACGCACCACTTTAATGCACTGATTGCGCCACTCTGACGCACTTTAGAGTTTTCGCACTAACAATAATGTTGTTTTTTTCACCAGAGCTCTTTTCCTGTTTGAAAACAGCTGTTAGATTACAGGCGTTCTTTGCAAAATGATTTGGCGACTGCACTAAAACAGCGCACAGGTCCGTGGCTAAGACCACAAGAAAAAACCCCGGAAGCTTGCGCCGCCGGGGTTGTCTGATAAAGACAAAGGACAAGGATAGACGAATTTGGTGGTACGGGTTTAGTTGCCAAGACCAACTGCTACTTGCGTAGCGGCTGGCTTGGCAACCAGCTCCTGAGAAGCCCCACCGGCTCTTCCCAGGCTGCCTACTTTACTGTCGATACAAATTCAGGATAGGCTTCTACACCACACTCTGAACGATCAACACCTTCATATTCTTCCTGCTCTGAGACACGGATACCCATAGTCATTTTCAAAGCAAACCACACTACTGAGCTGGCCACAAAGACCCAGACAAAAATAGTAGCAGCACCAGCCAGTTGACCCACTAAAGTGGCCGACTCTTTGGTCAGAGGAACAATCAATAATCCAAATAAACCTACTGTACCGTGTACAGAAATTGCACCTACAGGGTCATCAATTTTTAGCTTATCTAAGGCCAGAATAGAACCTACCACTAACACACCTGCAATAGCACCGAAGATAGAGGCTTCCAGTGGTGTTGGCGTTGAAGGTTCAGCGGTAATAGCTACTAAGCCAGCTAAAGCACCGTTTAATGCCATGGTTAAGTCAGCCTTTTTGAACAACAACATAGACAAGCCGATAGCAGCAATAGTTCCGGCAGCAGCAGCAGCATTGGTATTTAAGAACACCACGGCCACAGCATTAGCATTGGCAATATCGCCTAACTTCAATACAGAACCACCGTTAAAACCAAACCAGCCTAACCACAGAATTAAAGTACCTAAAGCAGCCAGTGGCATATTGGAACCAGGGAAAGCGTGAGCTTTGCCGTCTTTGCCATATTTGCCTTTACGGGCACCTAACAACAGAACACCAGCTAAAGCAGCGGCGGCACCAGCCATATGCACTATGCCTGAACCAGCAAAATCAGAGAAACCCAGGTCACCTAAACTGTATAAACCAAATACAGACTGGCCACCCCAGGTCCATGAACCTTCCATTGGGTAAATCACACCTGTCATCACCACCGCAAAACTCAGGAAGGCCCATAACTTCATCCGTTCAGCCACAGCACCAGAGACAATAGACATCGCTGTTGCAACGAAGACCACCTGAAAGAAGAAATCTGAAGGTTTTGCATAAATAGCTGCCCCCTCAAAGCCATTTTCACGTTCGCCAAAACTGGTTAACGTCTGGGCTACGTCAATATCAGCAATTCCTGTTAAGAAAAAGCCACCGTCATACATCAGCTCGTAGCCACAGATCAGATACATCACACATGACACAGAATACAACACCACGTTTTTAGTCAAAATTTCAGTGGTATTTTTTGCCCTGACTAAACCAGCTTCCAGCATTGAAAAGCCAGCGGCCATCCACATCACTAAAGCGCCACACACCAAAAAGTAGAAGGTGTCCATCGCAAACTGTAAATGATAAATTTGTTCCTGCATGATTTACCCCTTAGATGGCTTCTGAGTCCATTTCACCTGTGCGGATACGCACTACTTGTTCTAAATCGTAAACGAAGATTTTTCCGTCACCGATACGGCCTGTGTGAGCAGCTTTTTGGATCACTTCCAATAAACGCTCAACGTTTTCATCTAATACCGCGATCTCCAGTTTTACTTTAGGTAAAAAGTCGACCTGATATTCCGCTCCCCGATAGAGTTCTGTATGACCTTTCTGACGACCGAAGCCTTTTACTTCTGTCACAGTAAGACCTTCAACACCGATGTCCGCTATGGCTTCACGGACATCGTCAAGCTTGAATGGCTTGATGATGGCACATACGAGTTTCATGGTTATTATCCTTATGGTGTCTTGTTGCATTTGCCAATAAGACAAGAAAACCTTGTGCCAAGATTTATAAATGTTATTTTTCAATGAGTTACGAAATAAAATTTAAAATGCTCAAAAAAAACGCACCAAGAAGGTGCGTTTATTCACTGCCAGAGTGCAGCTGAAGGATAAAAAAACAAATCAGGCAGGCAAAAAGTGCTGCCATTGAGCGAGTAAATGCAGCAGATCTTCCAGACCACATTCAGCATAAAGCTGGCTTTGATCCAGCTCCAGATCCTGTTCAGGATCCAGTTCAGTATCAGCACTGCCTTCCTGCAACAATGCATAGTGGCAAATCACCACTTCAGAGGCCTGTACTGTCAGGCGATACTCTTTGCCATCCCATTGATACTGACTTTGTGGTTTGAGCTGTTGTAGCTGCGTGAACAGAGGCTGATAGGCACTGGCTTTTTGTTCAAACTCATCCAGCAAAAAACACTGCAGCGCCAGTTGCTCAGAACTTAACTTCAGGCTGTAGCGATTCGCGTCAGTGTTGTAAATAAAATCGAATTCCATGCACTGTTCCAAATAGAAAGGCCCGCTAAGCGGGCCTTTTCTTAAAACTCTCGCAACCTAAATTAACGAATTATACAGCTTGCTGGATAATCACATTGGCCGCTTTGCTGGTGTACTGGCTCATCTGATGGAAATTCAGGTAGCGGTAGGTATCCGCAGCTGTAGTTTCGATCTGTTTTGCGTACTCCAGGTACTCAGGCACTGTTGGCAGACGGCCGATAATAGCAGACACAGCAGCTAATTCAGCAGAAGCCAGATAGACATTAGCGCCCTGACCTAAACGGTTCGGGAAGTTACGGGTAGAAGTGGAGACCACAGTAGTGTTGTCGCCTACACGAGCCTGGTTACCCATACATAATGAGCAACCCGGGATCTCAATACGTGCGCCAACGCGGCCGTAAATACCGTAATAACCTTCTTCAGTCAGCTGATCTTTATCCATCTTGGTTGGCGGAGCTATCCACAGACGGGTTGGGATCTGGCCTTTGAACTTGTCCAACAGTTTACCGGCAGCACGGAAGTGGCCGATGTTGGTCATACAAGAACCGATAAAGACTTCATCAATTTTATCGCCTGCAACTTGCGACAATAAACGGGCATCATCCGGGTCGTTTGGTGCACACAGGATTGGCTCTTTAATGTCTGCCAGGTCGATTTCGATGATGGCCGCATATTCGGCATCAGCGTCAGCACGTTCCAGCTTAGGATCCGCTAACCAGGCTTGCATCGCCTGAACACGACGTTCGATAGTACGTACATCGCCGTACCCTTCGCTCAGCATCCACTTTAACATCACGATGTTTGATTCTAAGTATTCAGCCACTGAAGCTTCAGACAAAGTGATAGTACAACCTGCAGCTGAACGTTCAGCTGAAGCGTCAGATAATTCAAAGGCTTGTTCAGCCGTTAAATGTTCCAGACCTTCAATCTCTAACACACGGCCAGAGAAAATATTGACCTTGCCTTTCTTCTCAACAGTCAGCAAGCCTTGCTTGATGCCGTAGTAAGGAATCGCATGCACTAAATCACGTAAGGTGATACCAGGCTGCATTTCACCTTTAAAACGCACCAGTACAGACTCAGGCATATCCAGTGGCATCACACCGGTCGCAGCAGCAAAAGCCACTAAACCAGAACCTGCAGGGAAAGAAATACCTATAGGGAAACGGGTGTGAGAGTCGCCACCTGTACCTACAGTGTCTGGTAACAACATACGGTTTAACCAGCTGTGGATCACACCATCACCAGGGCGTAAAGAAATACCACCACGGTTCATAATGAAATCAGGCAGCGTGTGGTGCGTGTTCACGTCAACCGGCTTAGGATAAGCCGCAGTGTGACAGAACGACTGCATCACTAAATCAGCAGAGAAACCTAAACAGGCTAAGTCTTTTAACTCATCACGGGTCATAGGACCTGTGGTGTCCTGCGAGCCTACTGTGGTCATTTTTGGCTCACAGTATTGGCCAGGTCTAATACCTTTGACGCCACAAGCTTTACCGACCAGCTTCTGCGCTAAAGTGAAACCTTTGTTGGTCACTTCAGTCACAGCCGGACGTTCAAACACTGTAGAGTGAGGTAAACCTAAAGCTTCACGGGCTTTGTCTGTTAAACCACGACCTATGATCAGAGGAATACGGCCACCAGCGCGCACTTCATCGAGCAGCACGTTAGAACGCAGTTCAAAGGTAGAAATCACTTCATCAGTGCCATGGCGTTTGACCACACCCTGATGTGGGAAAATGTCGATCACATCGCCCATGTTCATGGTTGACACGTCTAATTCGATAGGTAATGAACCTGAGTCTTCCATAGTGTTGAAGAAAATAGGTGCAATTTTGCTACCTAAACAAACACCACCAGTGCGCTTGTTTGGTACAAATGGAATGTCGTCACCCATAAACCACAGCACTGAGTTCGTAGCTGATTTACGGCTTGAGCCCGTACCTACTACATCGCCTACATAAGCCAGTGGGAAACCTTTGGCGATCAGCGCTTCGATTTGTTTGACCGGGCCTTTAGAACCAGGTGCATCAGGCTCGATGCCATCACGCACGTTTTTCAGCATAGCTAAAGCGTGCAGAGGAATATCAGGGCGTGACCATGCATCCGGAGCTGGTGATAAATCATCAGTGTTGGTTTCGCCTGTCACTTTAAATACAGTGACAGTGATTTTTTCAGGGATAGCAGGCTTGCTTGTATACCACTCGGCATCAGCCCAGCTTTGCAATACGGCTTTGGCGTGTGCATTGCCAGCGTCTGCTTTTTCTTTCACGTCATGGAAAGAATCAAACATCAATAAAGTGTGAGATAAACCTTTAGCTGCTAAAGCCGCTAATTTTGGGTTATCCAGCAAATCAATCATTGGCTGGATATTGTAACCACCAAACATAGTGCCTAATAATTCAGTCGCACGCTCAGCAGTCACTAACGGACTTGCTACTTCGCCTTTGGCGACAGCAGTTAAGAAGCCAGCTTTTACATAAGCAGCTTCATCCACGCCTGGTGGAATACGGTTTTCTAACAAATCAACTAAGAATGCACCTTCACCTGCTGGTGGGTTTTTCAATAATTCAGTTAACGACGCCACTTGTTGCGCGTTAAGTGGCAACGGAGGAATGCCTTGGGTAGCACGTTCGGCCACATGTTCACGGTATTGTTGAAGCACAGTAATGTCCTCTGGTTAGGTCGCCACAGAGTACTGTATCAGTACCGCAGCGATAGACAGGAATCTCGAACAGGCTGGATTATAAGAAAAAACCGCCCGAATTGACACCTGAGTATAAGCAAGCAAGCTTATAGTCGCTATAACTTTCGTGAATACCTCGCCTAGTTGAGAATCATTCTCAAGAATGATGCTCAGTACAGCAAAACCTGACAACTACTCCGAAATAAGTATTGAAGATGGGTGATATATTTAGGTTTAAAAAGTAAAGCTTCAGCGACCCGGATTTTGTCTATGCGTGGAATTTTTGTCTTCTTTCAACAAAAAGCTGCTTTACCCGGAAAGTCCAACAGGCACCTGGTCGGATTAGCGCGCTTTCGCACTATGCTAAGTAGTTTGCAAGCTAAGTACTCAGCAAGTTCAAAGCTATAAATCAATTTACTGAAATAGGTTTCAGCAATATTCCCTGCATGTTCTGCTGCCTTAGCCCTTTTAATTGCTCACAAACCACCTGGAGATAAGGCGTAAATGTGTGGGTTATCGTCTTCGCTTTAAGGGCCGGGATAAACTTCAGCTGCTCATCCGGCAGCATGGCCGGGCTGGCCTGCTGTTGTAGTGTGGCAATATCAGGCAGCAGCATGGCGCTGTAGCCTTCGTTTAACGCAATACTCAGGCCCTTAGCGTCACAATCACCAAAGTAGAGCACAGGCTTATGCTGCTTAAGCCAGGCGGCCTTCAGCGCTTTACACCCTTTACTATACAGCTTATCGCCCCGATAAATAATCAGCGGTTGCTGGCAGGTTAACTCTAGCGCGAAGCGCTGCAATTGATAAAAACAATCGAGGTTTTCGACCACCAGCAGGGCATCGTAATCACTTAGGGTTAACTGTTGCCAGTCGATATCAATACACTCCACCGTTACGCCAAGGCCAGTATTGGCGGGAGTATTCAGCTTCAGTAGCACTCTGTGCTGGCGGGGTTTTACCCCAATGCTTTTGAGTTCCTGATGATGATTAACCGCATTATCCATCCTGCTCTTGTGCTTAATATCATCCTGAAAACAGGCCTGTTGCCATCTTCGTTGTACGGCAGCGATGTCATTTAATAGTGTCAGGGTAAAAGTGAATTGCGGCAGTTGCAGGCTGTTACCTGGTACCAGGTCATGCTCAATACACCACAGCAGCACTTGTTGTACCGATTTAACACTAGTGTTGACCCGCTCGCTGCCACTGGCCTTCAACCTCTGTTGTAGTTGCTGTAAGTAGCGAAGTGCCTGAGCAGTGAGCGGCGGATAGTGCATCAGGCCACCTGTAAACCAATGCTGATATCGCGGATCAGCAACAGTTCATTAAAGGCACTGGCTTTGATTTCTTCGCGCACTACGGCAAACATCTGCTTTTCATCAACTGGCAGCGCCTGATACTCGGCGATGATCTGATATAGCCAGATCTCGCTATCCCAATTCAGTTGCTGTGCAGCTAAATAGTCGAGGGCGCTTAAGCTGCTGCCTTGATCAATCACCCTCAGGTAAAAGTTTTCGACATCAGTTTTTAGCGCTTGCTGACGCGCGGCAATTTCGTCGTCCACTAATAAGGCACTAAAACTGGCGCTTTGTGTATCAGTCAGCACCACAGCTTTGTGACGTGGCAGCGCCCGGACCAACTCGGCCAATACCTGCCGATCGCTGGCTTTATCCAGCGCTATTGCTGCCTGTGGTTGAATGGCCGCAGCCTGGTTGAACAGGCCGGGCAGTTCACTGCGATTGGGGTAATCAGCTGGCTGGTATTTCGGGTGCTGACGCAAAAAAGCTGCCATATTGGCAATCAGCATAGCGCGCGATTGCTGCTGGCGGAATCTGGCTAACAGCTCCACCAGCCGTTTTTGCACTTCTAACAAGCTGCTGTGGTGCGAACTCAGCTGGCTTTGCAACTGACTGACCAACAGCTTACGCAGGTGGTTATTGCCTTCAGACAGCTCAATTAACTCATTAAAGTCGAGTAAGTCCAGGCCATCGAGCAGGCGGCGTAATTGCTTTTGTGCCCTTTCGTTTTCACGAATTTTATCATCCAGGCTGCTCACAAAACCAAAGTCGCTGTTCAGCCGGTGCCATAAACTATCAATCGCTTCTTCAAACTGGCCGCTTAAATCGTGTACATGTTCGGTTAAACGTTGCAGCTGCAGCTCGGCTACACTGTAGTCGCCCTTGTACTGTGCATCGCGGTACGCTTGCACCCGGTTGCGAATTTGCTCCAGTTTTTCGGCCACATCGGCATTAATCTGCCTGCGGTTTTCATCGGCCACCATACTGGCAATCAGTTCACTGACTAAAGGCCGCAGCGCCAAAGGTTGTTGTTCGTCTGGGCGCCATAAGATGCGGGATGCAATCAGCTTTTTCAGCGCCACATCGGTAAAGGCGTTCTCGTCAATAAAGCCATCGATATAGCCCTGCATCAACGGCTTATGGTGTTTGCCTAACAAGGCTAAACGTTCGGCTCCAATGCTAAACAGGTTAGAGGCGGTGCTATTTGCGTCTAATGCCGCCATCAGAACAGCGCCTCCTGCGTTGGGGTATCGTCAACAGGCAGATGCTCCTCATCGCGGATAAAGCGAATAACATCAATCAGATAATCTATTTTACCAGTGACAATATAGTACTGACGCTCCACATGGGGCTGCAGTAAATAACCATGTTCTTTTAAACGGCGGAAAATCTGCTTCACCTGGCTGTCGACCTGCTCACTCTGGCTGTTAAAGAAGCGATCGCCGGCAAGTTGACTCAGCCGCTGACGCAAGCTTTGGTTATCTTCAGTGCGCAGCACAAATTCCTGCAGCTTAATGGTATCACCTGCGGTCAAAGCACTGTCGCGGCCCAGGGTTTCCTGCACCAGTTGCAGCCACTCCAGCAGCGGCAACAAAGATTGCACCGTTAAGGCAAACTGGCTGCTTAAATGCTCGCGCGCGTCTTTGTTGAGCTCGTGATAACCCAAAAAGTACAGACTGTTGTCATCATTGCTTACCAAACGGCGGTTCAGTGGCCGCAAGTAATGATTAATCTCCTGCTGCGTTTGCTCCTGGCTTAAATGGCGATAAGCATCTTCATCGGTAATTTTACAGATGAAATCACCGGCCAGCAGGCGCTCTAATAAAGGTCCGTGTTGTATCATTAGCTGGCCTCCTGCTGTTTCTGGGCTAAGCGGTCAGCTAAACGGCTGACTTTAGGCTGGATGCGCTTTAAGCGCCTTTGGTTTTGCTGATCGGGCTCAATTAAATAGCGGTGCCGGAACAACATTAACACATCAGATTCCGGATTCGGGAAGGCGCCGACAATCACAATATTATTGCTGCTACAGGCAGTAAATAGCTTTTCAACGTTGTGATAAGCCAAAGTGCCAATTTCGTCAATCGGCCAGTGAATGGCCACCTTGGCCTCGCCGCGCAGTAAGCGGGTAAAGGCCAGTAAGTACTTACATAAAATCAGGTAAGCCATACCATGACTGGAGGACTCCAACAATTGCCTGTCGTTTTTAATCACCAGCTCAGAGCCGCCTTCGCTTAAATGCAACTCTAAGCGCAACAGCGACTCGATGCTGTATTGCTCATCGGCACGCAGTAAGTCCACCACATCGGCCAGTGCATTTAAGTATTGCTCTGAGGGCAGCGCTTTACCAGAGGCCCCCCAGTCATCATACAGCTTGGCAAAGTGCTTTAGCGGCAGCCAAAAGCCCAGCTCATCGATGGTTGATAAAATACGTACTTCTGAGCGGCTTATACCTTCGAGTACTAAGTCATCGGCGACCGCTTCGCTTAAGCGCCGGCTTTGCAACGCAATACGGCGGTTAATATCGCTGAAGACTGTAAAGAATTTCTTTAAATCGCCACCGAAATTTTCGCCCATTTCCAGCAATTGCTGCTGCTGGCCTTTTAAAATCTCCAGCAGGTTTTGCAAAATAGGCAATTGCTGACGCTTACCGGCGTGCTCTGGCAATTTGCGTTTTTCGTGCTCCAGCCGGTCTAAAAACTCCGGACCTGCGTCTTTACTGAGTAAGGTTTCAAGCTGCTCTAGTGCCAATTTTAAAGCGCTGTCCAATTTACTGCGCTGCTCTAAGGCTTCGTTAGTGCGCGACAGCCGTTCAATGCTATCGGCCGAGCTTTGCAAGGTCGCTGGCGTCACAGTGATCAGATGCAGCTCTAACAATTTGGCCAATACAGGCTTTAATTGCAGCAAGAAGTGCTCGGCCTGTGTCATCAGCTCTTGCTTCTGGCGTTTTTGCTCGTCCAGCTTTTTCTGGCTATTGCTGTAATCGGTTTTTAGCTGCTCCAGCACTTGCTTAATAGTGCGTTGTTGTTGTTTCAGCTCAGTTTCCCGTGCCAGCAACTCTGGCCGTAATTGTTGCCAATCCAGACTAATAAATTTTTGCCAGGCCCTGAGTTCATCCTGCCGGTTTTCGGTGACTTTAATTTCGGTTTTTAACTGATCCTGTTTTTGTTTCAACTCAGTTAGACGCCGCGGATCTATCCCCTTCGCCGACAACTCTTCATTAAAGGCTTGTTGTAGCTCTTTGATCTGGTTTTTATTGTCATCACGCTTATGCTCTAACTGGCGCTCCAGTTCATCTATTTGCTCATCAAACAGCTGCAGCCCGGCCTGCCAGTCGGCTTTGAGCTCCATTTTCTGGTTGTTATGATCATCTTTTAGCGCCTGCACATCTTGTTGTTGCTGCAGTTTCAGCTTGTCCAGTTGCTGCTGCTGACTGTTCAGTTCCTGACGTACACTGGTCTGACGTTGTTTGATCAGTTCGCGCTGTTGAGCCTGCAAGCGATCACGGGCATCGCGGGCGTAGTCAATATTTTGTTCGGCCTGAGTGAATTGCCACTCGGCTTGCTCCACCTGAGCACGGATCAGCTCCGCCTGTTCAAAGCGCTCTTTTAGCAGCTTTTCAGCCTGGGTTTTATTGGCGTTAGCTTGCTGCAACTGCTGCTCAGCGCTATGAATGCGATGCCGGATCGCTGCTTCATCCTGTGCATAGTCCGGCGTGTCAATGACATTCAACTCCAGCGTTAAGCCGTATAAACTGCTCGTCATATCAAGTAAATGTGGTTGTAAATCCTGCCGCTCCAGTAAACGCTCGTCCAGCACCTTGCCAAGCTTTTGCTCCCAGCCGTTATAGTGCAGTCGCAAAAAATGCCGCAAGCTACCTTGCTCAGGCGTCAGTTGGCGATGCAGTTGCTGTAACTGCTGTTCGGCATTATGCAGTGCTTTACGGCTGTGCTCTAACTGCTGATCGGCTTGCTCGCGCTGCTGGCGCGCCTGTTGATACTGCTGCTGTAGTTGCTGCAACTGCCGTGCCTGTTGCTGGGCTTGTTGCTGGGTTTGTTCTAAGCGCAGTTCAGCCGCGCGCAGCTCGTCGTGCTCGATATCAGTTAAGTGCGAGGCGCTGAGCTGACTGTTCAATACAGCAATAGCACTGCTTAGCTGCGTAAGTTGATCAGCAAACTGCTGCTGCGCTTGTTGTAAACGGCTGTGAAAGGCTTGTTCCAACGCGGCTAATTTGCTGTCTTGCTGCTCGCGGGTGGCATCTTTTTGTTGCTGTAATTGCCGGGCTTTGATGCGGTGTTGCTCGCTTAAGCGGGTAAAGGCTTCGGCCAGTTTGGCTTTGCGTTGCTCCAACTGACGTTCCAGATCGCCGTGCTGATCGACCATAAGCCGGTATTGCTCGATAACTTCCTGCAAGGTGTCGCGCGACAGCGGCAGTGCATCGGTGTCCCGTTGCAGCTTTGGCATATCTTTGGCGTCGTAGTCGTCAAAGCGTTGTTGCAGCTGATCTAAACGGGCGCTGGTTTCGTGCAAATCAGCTTCGGCTTTACTCAGTTGGCCATTTTGCTCCAGTTGCTGAGCGTTAAACTGCTCTTTTAACGTCAGCAACTGACCACGCAGCTGATTTACTTGCTGCTCGGCATCGGCTTTTTTCAGCTTTTCTGTCTGTTCATCTTGTTGCAACAATGGCAGTAAAGCCGCTAATTGCGCTTCAGCACCATCTAATTGCTGCGCCAGCTGCTTTAAGCGTTCAAAATCCTGTTGCAGTTTATCCAGCCGCATCGACTGCCGCATGTGCTGGATCCACTCGCGCGCCTTGGTATTTTTTACTTTAGTGGTAGGTAAAGTTACGCCATCTTCTTCAAAAATCGCCGCCAGCATGGCTTTTAGCGTATCCATTTTGCCTTCTTTGGCATGCACGGCACTAACCAGTTTTTCGATATGTCGCAGTTTGTGCCCACCGCTGACTAAGCTAAAGGTCGCGGCAAGACGGCGCAGTTTTACGCTATCGGCATTGTTACCGCGTAGCGCTGCGGCATCGTTCTGAATAATGCTGCGGTATTCGCTGGTGGCGCTGATTTTAGCTGACACCTGAACCTCGGGGCGACTACGCATAGCGCTGGCCCAGTCGCTGTAACTAAGCGCTTTAACACCTTCGTCACTTTGAGTCAGGTAAAAATCGCTTTGATAAGGGGCGCTGACAAAGCGGTAATCTACGCCGCCATCACTTTTTCGGGTTAACACGACCTGACAAATATCGCTATTTTCACGCTGGTATTCATAAATTAAATAGCTGTTGGAAAATGGCAGATAGAACTCATCAAACTTTTTGCGGGTTTTCGGTACCACCCGGTTCGGCTGCTCGCCATAAAATACCGGTACCAAACGTTGTAAGGTGGTTTTGCCCGAAGCATTGGTACCGCAAATATTAGTATGCTGATCCAGCTGTAATTCAACCACACCCGGCAGGTGGGTATGGATTAGCACAATACGGAGTAATTGAGACATAGCGCATCCTGTCTGCGGCACTTTGCTGCAAGCACCGCCTGATCTTTTTATTGCCGCTTATTATCCATGGAATGATGATAAATGCCAGTTTCAATTTTGGAAGAACTCAGCGAGCAAGACCTCGTCCTGCTTATCAGGTTTTTGGTTAGCTCTGTCTATTAATGCTCCCTTGTACTTGAAGCTGCAGCCTTGTTGTTGCACCCTGCGGTCGACTTTAACGAATTGCATCCATCCAATTCACCTTACCGGCCAGTCTTCAGCTGTCAGAAAGTGCTTCCTTCACTTTCTTGCTTTGGAGTCGCCAGACCTTAAATACAACAAACCAAAATCAAAAAGGGCCGCATTGCGGCCCTGATATCTAACAATCCAGACTTAGTCTGATAATTACCAAATTTTCACGCGATTTTCCGGCGCTATATACAGCTTGTCGCCTTCTTTCACATCAAAAGCCGTGTAGAACACTGGCAGGTTAGACACTATGCCGTTGACGCGGTAATGTGGTGGTGAATGAGGACCTGTTGCCAGCATACATGCGGGCCCTGCGATTAAAGAGGAACATGCCTATAAACACTCCAAAAGTAACCCTTTGGATGAGAGGCAACCCATACCTGCTCAACCAGATTCACCTCTGGTTGAGCAGCATGAAGTTAGTGGTTGTGCCAGTCTCCATGATTATGCTCATGCGTATCTTTTATAGCAATCAGCTCCATTTCAAGAATATGCAATTCGCCAGGCTCAATTTTGCCGCGCAACCCCTGCTTGCCAAAAGCCTGATCCGCCGGAACAAACACCTTGGCTTTATCTCCGACTGACATATGTAATACTGCCTGACGCCAGCCAGGCATAAGTGCCTCTACTTTTTCAATAAAGGGGGTCAGTTCATCTTTCGACGAGGAAATAGTACTACCATCTATTTTCCGCGCAATGTAATGAACCTCCACATATTGTGACATAGCTGGTGGTATTTTCTGTTTCGCCTGCTGCAACCATTCCACTTGAACACCGTTGTTGAGTTCAACAATGCCGGGCATTTTTCTGTTTTTTGCCAGAAACTCGCTGGCAGCTTGTGTGTTCTTTTGAAATAGCTGTTCGTTGTGTTGCTCAATTTTTTGCTTTGCAGTCACTCTCCAGTCGCTGACCGATTTTTCAATAGTGGCTTCAGGGTGCTTTACCTTGTCAGGTGATGCTAATGCGTCCTGCAGACCCTGGTGAAAGGCAGCAACATCAATTTCCAATCCATTTTTCTGAAAATCACGGGCCATTTTTACCGCAACCGCATAACTTTGCAATTGCAAGTCGACTACTGGTGGCTGAGCTGCTGCAAGCCCAAGCATTGGCAACAAGGCGACTGTATATAAGGAGATCTTAAATTTCATTATTTGTTCCTCTTTAAAGGTGTGCTTACGCACACCTTTTAAGTTATTACTCATTATACATAACGGGTTCTTCGCGATTTACAAACCAGACCGGGTTAGTTACGGCAAGGTTTGGGGCACAACTGACACGTATTTCACCTGATGCACACCCTGTGTTGCTTGTGGATACTTCAGCACGGAAAAAAGCACGGTCAACATAAAAAAGTTGATCCTGTACCAATTTACCGCTGGAACTATCCCAACGCTCTTTGACAATCGGCAGATCGGCCATACGCACGGTAAATTTGGCAATACCTTGGTATGTACTGGCTAAACCGCCATAAGTTTTTTCCATGCCATTTGCGGTGGTACTCCATACCCTATGCTCTTTGCCATAGGCGGCGTGGTCTTTGTGCACACGGAAGCTGTAACGTGGGCTGGTATCTTGTGAGCTCAGATACACTTTCTGGCTTGCAGGTACAGTAAGCTGCCCCTCCCCCCAACGCGTCATATTAGCGCCAATTAACGATGGCTCATAACGAGGACCATTTAAGGGACCGTAGCGCACTGAACTACCCTGAGCATCATTTACACCCCCCATAAACAACATCACGCGATCAACATGACCAAAATCGGCCGTACTCTTAAATTCGACCAGAATATCAATCACCTGGTTTTGTAAAGAGCCATAACCTTGAGCTACCAGTGTGCCTCCCATAGGGGTGTCACCACTGTCAATAATGCCATTTTTGTTGGTGTCTATAGCAATACGCACCGCCGGGCCATCGGTAACGCTAAAGTTACCGGATTTGAGCCCTGCAACAATTTGTTCGTGCGAGTAAGCACGACCTTCAAACTGCTGATTGCCTTCAAGGCTGATCACTTCCCTGCCTTCTGGGTCTCCCACCATCACTAAGTTGCGCGGCGTCCCCATAGCGGTGTTGTTGATAGATTCAGTACCTGAAGCAATACCGTCGCGACGATGGTTAAAATCACCATGAGCATCAGAACCACCGGCAATAAACATTTTGCGTGGCTGGCTGTTGCCTAACCATGGCAGGGTGCGGATAAAAGACTTTTGCATACCGATCAGGTTCACCAGATCCAACATTTCAAAGCCAGCAACAGTCTCCTGAAAGCGCGAAGTTTTTTTCTCATCCCAGCTTAAGGGTTTTGAATCGTCAAGCTCACGTAACGGGTCATACAGCATACCGTCATACCAGCCAGACATTGTTTCATTTTTACACTCACCGCCTAACGTATAACCAGTCTTAGGGTCGGGATTATTTTTCTTCCTGTACCCGTCCTGAGCTCCTCCAATAGTAATAGTGCCAGAGGAACAGCGGGAAGCAGTAACTTTTACTGCAGGATTTGCAATATGTGTTTTTACTTTGTCATTTTCATTCCAGGCTTGCAGGCCCAGTATGTACGGACTTTTCATCGCATCCGTTAACTGGTCTTTCGATAAGGGCCTGATATCCGGCCCTAACCTGCCCAGGCCATAGCCAGATGCCATGGCGTTGGGGTGGGCCAAAAAGGCATAACCTTTCCCTGCGTTTTCATATTCAGTTTCAATAATTTCTTTTAGCCTGCGGGTTGCACCACCGGTGTTGGTGGTATTCCCCATAATGCCGGCATCGTACAAATTGGCCGAAGCCGGAATATGAATTAAATGCTGACGGCTATAGCCAATACCCATCCCCTGAATATCTTTTAATAAAGCACGATTTTCGCCAGAGATATTTTCTGCCGTTTGTGTTTCTTTGCAAAGGCGTTGACGAACGAGTGTACCCGTAGTTGGGTGCGGAACAAGATTGTTGGTATTGTCTCCAGCTTGTGCTGGAGAGGTCACGTCGATAAAAAGATCGAGTTCATTACTGTGATCATCCAGGTATTTTGCTAAAGCAGAAAAACGACTCTCGGGGTAAAAGTGACACATATCATAAATAGTTTCTATATAAGGCGCGACAGTTCCTGTTTTCGCAGTTTTCCTTTGAGTGCTGGCTACAGCGGCACGCTCAGGTATATAGTCTACCTCACCACCTAAAATCATAGTGGGTACACGCAGCGTGTTGCTGCCAGGTGTTCCGCTGCGACGCTGATTTATAATTGGATAGGCTATTTCATTGGATCTGTTAGCACCTACAGGGCCAAATGAATAGTATCCAGAATCGTTATTTAATAAGCGCCAGTGGTTTCGCCAGCGCCTGGGGCTCATATCGCTTAAGACAGCATAACTGTCTAGCTCACCAAAAAAACCCAAGTCACCAGATACCAGAGCGCCTAAAATACCAAAGTCAATATCAAAGGCGATAAAAGATACCTGTTCGGCATTATTGGCGTGATCTGAAAAAACTACCCAGTCTAATCCTATGGCATTCATGGCATGCATAGCTTCGCGATACGAGTAACCCGCCTCACCAGTGTTATCAGTGCCCTGGGCATGATAATGCAAGTCGCCATAGGCGTAGCTGTCATCAAACTTTGGTAAAGGTTTGCTGGCGATCTTAGTCACCAGTTTGGTTTTCAGGCCGCGGGTTTTGCCATCGGTATTTTTGTACTTTACTTCGACTTCCAGCAGAAGATGGCCCGCTGTTTTCTTTTCAGGGTTATAGGACAAAACTGCATGCCAGGCACTGGTGTTATCAACACCTTTCAGCGCATTAGCAGTACAAGGGGTATCAGTGGCTTCACCACACAAAGTCTGATAGCCTTGAATGTTGTCGTTCCGATGCGGGAATGTCCCACCAAACCCCCCATGGACTGCAGGACGCACCAGAACACCATCATTGCCTTCTTTATGCCAAATACCGACTGTACTTTCTATTGACATAAAGAGCCAGGTACTGTCGTAGTTGGTCGTTTTTACTACATTACCGTGATAGTCTTTTTCCGTGACCTTAACACTGAGTATTTCCGCTGGCGAAGGATTTTCACAATCTGAAACTTCAACAGTCCAGAATTTACAACCTGGGGTATAGAGCCTGTTGTTAGCGTCATGAATGGTAATATTAATAGGAATGTTATCGCGAAAAACGCCATCATCACCCGGTGTTATCCGCCAAGGCACATCAATGGCATACTCCCATGAACCTACACGCTGTGGCATAGCGTACAGATAACTACTTGTTACTGCTGACATGCACAATGCTGCTGCCACAGCCAGTTTAACACTGCGTTTATTTAATCGAGTCATTTAAAACCTCTGCTTGTTGGTATTTCACTAAGTAAAACGAATTTGACAGCAAAAACGTCAAGCAGGTGTGTAAAAATCTGACTTTACATGGGCATCAAGGCACAATGATACTCGAACATATTTCAACCAGACAGCATGTATGGCCTCGCCTTATCTGATTCACTATGGCCATACAAGGCTTTGGTTAATTGACTCAGGAGTGTTCCTTATTAGCTTATGATAGTAAGCCTGCATTTTATGCAGTAGTTTGGCTTGATTGTTTTTGACCAAGAGCACTTAATCGGCACAGTTTACCGAGAGTGGGGTTTCATAATAATTCAGAATTTACTTTGTTTGGCACTGATGAAGATGTTCGTGAAAATAGTGTTTATCTTTAACATGCCTGTAACCTTGTTTTAGGCATTGTTCAGATTAGATATCCCCCGAAATTGAAGCTTACAATTTGTCATATAAAAACAAAAACAGCCTATTGGCCTATATAGCAGTGCAAATTAATACTTTTTGTTTTCAAAAAAGGAGGGGCGAAAGTACAGATGCCTCAGAGTTCATCCAAATAGTGCTGTCACCTTCAGAGATTGCTTACTGCAATACACAGTTTTTTCTTATCACATTCAACTTTGATTTATATTCGAAAAAAAAGGCCGGAGCCAGTTGACTCCGCCCCCGATAACGGCTGTTACTGGTAGCTATTAGTCCAGCTTAGTCCTTGATCAGATACAGACAAGTTTTCAATACCCAGCGGCAGTTCAGTTGCAGCACCAGACTGAGGTTGATAAGAGCTGAAACGAAGCTGCGCCTTACTGACACTTACCACAGCTTTAGTTTCACCTTCCTGTTGCAGGCTAATCAGATAGTGATCTTCATGTTCAGTTAACTGCACGCTGACTCTGGTTTGCTCATCGGTGCTGACACTGACAGAGTGTAAAAACAACTCTGAATTGGTGCTGTTCACTTCAATCCGGTGAGCATGATCAAGATGCTCGCGTTGCTCGTTAATCACCCTTACCGAATAGTTTTCTGTCGGTAAAAGTGTCTGTATCTCTGTTTTAACATGGCGGTTTTGACTGGTGTAAATCGGACCACTGATGTGTGGATGTAGCTGAACATGAGCCAGGAAACTAGCCGTACTGTCCGCTGATTTTTTCTCCACTTGATCCAGGATCAACAGAGTTTCCAGCGGTTTTATAAACAAGAATTCCCGTTTTACTTTGTCCACTTTGTCCTGTGGATAAGCTTGCGTCAGATCCACAGCAGCATACACATAGTCAGGTTCACTGGTAATATTCAGCACCCTGCCTCTGGACTGCAAATAAAAGCCAGGACCCTGACCATCGATCAGCAAGGTGTTGTGGGCAACAGGTGTATGAACTTCAACTGTACCTTCCCCACCAAAACCCGGAACCTGACCATTGGTTGAGCCAAAACCACGTGATGGTGATTCGCGACTTGCCCACACCCCATCTTTCCACAGCTGCCAGTTACCGGCATCCAGATGTTCATGACCTACAGGGTTTGGCGACACCAATTGCAGATTAAGTATGGCCGCATCAGGTTGCCATGAACTTTTGGAATACAGGTAGGCCGGATCACCGGAAATAAAGAAGTCCGTAGGTAACTCAGCCAGGTTGCCCTCTTCGCCACCATCATCAAAGGCCGCAATATAAGGCGGGATACCGCTGTTTAATCCGGTTCTGTTGATCAGGCTGCGCAGATAGCCTTCAAGAGGCGTATTGTTCCATTGAGTCACAGCGTAATGGGTAAACTGACGAATTCCGCCGTTTCTTGCACTGTGGTTGCTCCAGAAATTAGTTGCGTCACCATAAGGAAACACAGACCATACTTTTTCCTGGCTGTTTGGATTGTCATAGCTGTCTTTAGGCAAACTGCTGTACAGCAACCACCAGGCGGCATTCCGGTACCAAGGCGTTTCCTGATGCAGGTCACGGCCATACAGTGCAAGTGTCTGCTGCACAGTAATGTTGTAGTACAACATCATTGGACCGTAATCCACGCCTTCAGCTGGAATACCTGACGGAGAAACGCCGTTGTAATGTGGAATAGCTATCGCCTGCCAACGGTCGGCCATAGCACGACGAATAAATTCAGGAGCATTCTCACGTTCATGGAAGTTCGAAATGCCCCACAATACTGCATTGCGGAAGTAGCCCCAGAAATAGTTATTTTCGGCAAATTGAACCTGCTCTCCGCCCCAATAGGCATTAAGGAAATGAGTGAAAGTTTGGTCCAGTTTTTCTGCTATCTCTTCCCGTTGTGACACAGGAATGTAGTCATAAATCCAGTCGTAAGCCAGGATCACTGCTTCACCATACCAACGGCATTGATTACAGGTATTGCGCCCAATTTGTTGGTGCATGCTGTCGGTTGCATTGATGATGCCTTGCAGCGCAATATCAGCATAACTGCTGTTACCCGTCAGCAAGTACTTCAAAGCATTTCCTGCAGGATCAAAGCTGGAATGTATGGGGTTGGTTGTGGTTCTTGGCTCAAAGTTATTGTTAGCCGCCCACTGTTGGAGTGGTGCGAGACCACTGGAGTTAAATACCAGGCGTGGATGCGACTGAGGAATGTTTGCAGTCCAGCTTAGGTCGGTCTGAATAGGAGTTGCCGTAGGTGGAATTCCACCCGGTAAGGTTGGCCCTGCAGGAGGTGTTGGTTCTGGTGCATTATCAGCCGGGTACTGAGGAGACTCAGTAATACTCTCCCCAGTCGTAAACTGCCAGTAGCCAACAGGAATACCTGACAGATTCCAGGGGGCTGCATTAATTCGGGCAAATAAGTTATCCGCCTGAATTTCATAGCTGCTCTCCGGTAACAGCGGCACGTCCAGAACAAAACTCAGTTGTCCTTCCTGACTATCACCGCTTGCTGGATCAAATTGAGCAACTAACTCTCCGGTCGTGATGTTGATCACAGAAATAAAAGCGCCGTCAGTAAAACTGAAATTGCTTGGCGCACTAAAGGTAATTTTTGGTCTGCTTTGCAGCGACACATTGGTTTGTCCTGGTGCAGGACTTAACATTTCAATGCCAGCCACATCATCAATTTCGCCCCCCTCGTCCGGTTCAGTCACAGGTGGTGATTCTGGCGGAGAAGGTTGGTCTGGTTGTGCTGGGTCTTCTGGCTGCTCAGGCTCTGCTGGTTGCTCTATCAGAGTTTCCCCTGTAGAAAAACGCCATACCCCGGCAGGTATTGCCGTCAAATTCCATGGCGATGTATTGATGCGGGAAAACAAATGCCCTGCCTGAATTTCATAACTTGTGTCTGCTTCAAGCTGATAATGCAGTTCAAAGCTGGTTTGGCCTTCCTGAGGATCCCCTGTTTCAGGATCAAATTCATCCACTGTGGTCCCGGTGTTCAGATTAATAAGCTTTATAGTTCCGCCTGTGTAGCTAAAATTGCTTGCTGCGGCAAAGCTGATCCGGGGGACTGTTGTCAAAGGAACATGGGTGCTGTTTTGAGCCGGAAATACCTCCGTAATACCAGCCTGAGCCGGCACCAAGGGTGCAGCAACAGTTTGACTTTCAGTGGTAAATTGCCATTGACCTGCAGCAATAGCCTGAATATTCCATGGGCTGGCATTAATCCGGCTAAACAAATGACCTGCAGTGATCTGGTAGCTTGTCGCTGGTCTTAGCGTACCAGCAGGAATAGCCAACCGCATCACAGCTTGCCTTTCCTGTGCATCGCCAGGCTCAGGGTCGTATTGATAAACAGTTTCGCCAGTTGCCTGATCAGTAACTTTAATCAGACCTCCGGTATAACCAAAAGAGGTCGTTGTACTGAAGTGGATTTCAGGTGTGATGTCCAGACTGACCTGACCAGAACCTGGAGCAGGAACCACACCTGAAATACCAGGCACAGCAACAGGCAATGGAGCTGGTACTGTTGTTGCAACTGCTGCTCCGGAAAATATCAGCAGGGGTATTAATTTCAAACTTCGACTTATCATGTCGTCTCCTTAGCTCTTATATGCAAGTACTCACACTACTGATAACGAAATTCCCCTGAGAAAAGTTACATTACCATCGGACCCAATTTGAAAACATCTGCATTTTTCACTCTGGCCCATTAGTTTGCAATACTAAGAGCAGCATAATTCTCGGACTGAACAACCAAAGCCGATAATCAATAAACCCGAGCTCGGCTTAACGAGCAATAACTGCAATGACATTAAACTCCGCGTTTGGGATGTTCTGTTGTGACTTATTGCCTCTCCATTGATAGATCGCTGAGCCCTATACTCGAGCGATTTTCTGAAACTAAATCTAACCAACATTCATAGTGTTGATTATTTACACTGATTATTTTTGGACAAAATCATTCCGCTTTACGTTTAGCTAAATGTTAAAGCAGCCACAGCAAAGTGCTATTTAGTTTGCTAGGCTTTTAACAGTCAGAATCCGTGCTGGCGCAGTAAATATACGGCTGGTGTTGCTTATTAATCGCTAAGTGTGCTCAGATCATGCAAGACATTAATCCTTTTGCAGCGTCTATGACAGGGTTTGCTCACAAACTGCTGTCGGACAATGCTGAAACCGACTGTTATCCAAATCTGTGTGGACGAAGATTTGGTGCTTATGAAGCTGAACGTTTACTCAGTAAGACGATTATGTCTGTTGTTTATCTAGCTAAGAGAGTAGACGGCCTTTATCAACAGATTGCTGTGCTTAAGGTATTACGTGCCGATGTAGTGATGGATCAGCGTGCTGGCTTTATGCGGGAATGGAATACACTGGCAATGTTGCGGCATAAAAACATCGCACAATTGTATGATGCGGGAGTTTCAGAAGACGGTTTGCCTTTTATGCTGATGGAGTATGTATATGGAGAGCCTATAACCCGATACTGCAACCGCAAGCGACTATCAGTAGTGCAGCGAATTGCTTTGTTGAGGCAAGTGCTAGATGCTCTTAGCTATGCTCATGTCAATCTGATAGTGCATCAGGACATTAAACCCGCCAATGTGCTAGTGACTCCTGATCGGGAAGTTAAAGTACTGGATTTTGGTATAGCCGATGCCCTAAGTCAGGGAGGACACAGCAGCACCCTAGGTGGTGGCTTAGTATATACACCTTCTTATGCCAGCCCTGAACAACGACAAGGCATTCGGGGCCTTGTTACCACAGATATCTGGCAAGCCGGGCTACTATTGCAAGAATTGTTAACAGGTAGCAAGGCAACACCAACATACAATACAGCAGAATCAGCATCAAACCCTTCAGCGGCTTTACTCCAGATGTTTGATCAGAAGACTATCTTTTCTAAACGTAGAATAGCAGCACAACGCTCTGCTACTATTCAGCAATTTAGAATAACGTTAGCATCGGATCTGATTGCCATTATCAATAAAGCTATGACACCAGAGGCTGACAACAGATATCAGTCAGCGTCGTCATTGCAAGATGATCTTCACCGATATTGCCATTTTTACCCGGTCAGCGCCACTGGCAAAAGATGCTGGCGTTTCAATGCGTTGCTATTTATAAAACGTAACTTCAGAGGGGTAATTACAGTAGCGCTGACAACGCTGATGACAGCATGTGCGTTGTGGTACCACATTGATAATATCACTCGTTTACAAGCCGAGTCTGAACTTCGAGCTAATCGTCATGCAGCAGCATTTGATTATATAAACAATATGATTACCAGCTACGATCCCAGCCGAGCAAGCTCACGCGAACATGCTATTGTGGACATGCTGGACAATGCTCTCAATTTACTAGTCGAAAAACCTATTAAGGATATATGGGTCCATGAATCTATTAAGAGTGTAATAGCCAGAACCTATATCAATAATAACGACCCCAAAAAAGCACTTTCCATATTACTTACCGTTAACCCTGTTTTGGAGCAAGAAGATCCTGATCTTTACTGGTTGTCGCAAGTTCGCTTGGGAAAGACACTGATGTTACTAAATCAATACGATCAGGCGAAAGTTATACTAGAGCGCACCTTGTCGCCACAGTTCGGGCTGCAATGGCTTCAAGGTGACAAAATCCGATACCTGAATACATTAGCTGATTTAGCCAGAGTTTATCTTTTTACCGCCTATTTTGGACAAGCCCAACAACTTATCCAGTTGCTAAACACGGAGTTAGCTGAACTTGAAGCTGACGCAGCCACACATACGTTGAGAAACACCTTACCTGCAAATTATAAGTCTTTATCATCCTATTACCGAGATTTAGCTATCGTTTATGGAGGGACTGGCGGCGTTGCACTGATGTTAAACAGTTTTGACGACGCCTATGCCAGTTTTAACAAAGCGTTATCGCTACTGCCAACTGCATTACCCGTTACTTTTGACTGGCTAAGAACCGGTTATTTGGAAAGTCTGATTTATTCAAATAAATATGCCGAAGCTTGGCAGGTGTATAGCGATCTGGAGTTTGAGATTGGTGCAGACAAAATTGTGGCGGGGCACATAACTTTAACTTTAATGCGCGGTCTCTTGCTGGCAAAAACAGGGCATGAAGCTGAAGCGTTACATGTTATCGAAAACGTAACAAAAGTACATCAGCGACCTCCAAAATACGTACCTTTTTTTGTTGCTGAAATATACAGCGCTTTGGGTGATTGCAGGCGAGCAAAAGTTGAGTACGAAAAGTTCGTACATTCATTTCATGAGTCAGAACGTGATAATGGTTATTTAAAAAGTATGCAAGGCCGCGCAGCGAATAGCGGCTGTTTATAAGATGATTTATCAAATCTTATAGTTCTTATAAAAGTATTTATATTCAAAAAGTGGTGTTTAAATATGATTGACAGAAGGTGGCCTCAGCCATTGTTACAAAAGTATCAGAACTGGTTTAGTGGCTCAAGCAGCACTCCTTCAGACTTGCTGGCAGATAGCTTTGTGTTGCGTGCTAATCCAATAAGCGCTGAAGAACACAAGATCGATACTGCGAAGGGGTATTTGGCTGCACTCTTTTGCGAACCAGCTATAGTAGAGCTGCTGATGGAAGACAGTACGGGATGTTTATGGTTGCTTAAAAAGGAATACCCTCGCAAAGGTGCTGTACTGAAACAACATGTGTTGGTGCTGACAGAGCAAGGAGTCTGTGGCAGATGTGTTGCTTTGACAATGTGGCAACAACAAAAACTGATTGAAATAGGGGCTGGAGAAAAAAGTTTACTGGCAGGGCAGTTTTTTTAACTGAATTTTACTGCGGGCATCACCCATGCGAGGCGTATGTGCTTTCTCAATCGAAGTTCGAATTTAAGCTACTGTTTTACATTATGATAAATACTCTAACCCTCGCTTTATTGACTGTGTTTTTAGGAGGCGTCATAGAGCCAATTGACAATACAGAGCCATCAGGCTGGAGCTCGATTAGTGCGGCTATCTGGCATTGTTTCAATCGGTTAGTATTAGTCACTATTTTCACTTATCCAATAGCGTATTTCATTGGAGTTAAATTATATTTGCACAAAAATGACTCACTTTAGCTGTACTAGTGCTCTTTCCACTTAATTCTGACTGATTAAATTGCCATACGCCCGGTTCAGTTTTCGCCGGGCTCCATCCACATCAAACATCCAGTTGATGCTGGCTTTTTCTGCATTCCGGCTATCTTCCCAAGCTTTGAGTTCGCTGATTAATA
>NZ_JAVDWR010000028.1:0-25027 GCF_031457405.1 Rheinheimera soli
AGAAGGCATAGTGCTATTGGCTATCTCAGCCCAGAAAACTATGAATTAAAGAAAGTAGCTTAGTGGCGTGTCCAGTGTTGCCGGATCAGATCAGATATATTGTTGCCAGGTCTGCTCCCTCACTCAAGTTTAGCTTTGGTATGCCATCGTTGATTTTGATATTGAATGCGTCTATAAGCTTTACATTGTTAAAATCGATGGGGAGCCCTTCTATCATAAAACGTTTTACTTGTTGTGATAGCTCCTCTTTGTCTATATAAGTAGCGCCTACGCTAATAAAATCATCAACAGTTAAAACCTCATCCTTACTTTTGGCCTTTCTATACCGGTAAAGGTCAAGCAACATATTTCTAAGGGTGAATTTTCCATTTGATGCCAACCTGATTTGGTTATCTAGAAAAAAGGCATAGATTAGACCTCGTCTGTAGGGAAGTTTTCCATAATTGGCGTAGTCCGTCCAATAATTTGCTGCAATGGAATCATTGTGTGCCCCTTTGACCTCACTCTCGTAATGCTTTTTTAGGGTATCTTCATTCAGGTAATGCAGAAACTCCTCTTGCCCGTAAATTTTGCTGTTTGTTAAATTAATGAGGGTGGTGTAGTCATTAAACCCTTCACCAAACCATTGATGGTCAAAACTCTCCTTACCTAACATCATTTTGATCCCTAACCAGGTGTGTGCGGTTTCGTGTGCTGTTACATATTTTTCCCACGCACCAAATGTTCTTCCCAGCTTCATTACAAAGCCGTTTTTCATCCCAAAGCCACCTGCTCCTATTTCCTTTTGATTATTTTGAAGTGCCGATACGGCTAAAAAATAGAACGGAAAATCAGTATCGTTCCAAAATCTATGGATGCTTGGGAAATAGCTTTCGAAAAAAGGGCTGAGACTTCCCTGCAAATCATTCCCATACTTGTCTTTTTTCGTAGTCACACTGTAATAGGGAATGTCCATAACATTGTATTCCCTAACATCAATATTATCCCCCATGACAAAGTAAACCATTTCGGAAATTTGGTTGTAATAGGCTGAAATATTTTTCAATGGATCTCTTTGAGATGGAACAACGGAATTAAAATAGTTAAAGTTTTTGGGATGATCACGCCATATGAAAGATACCAATGGATTACTTTCATCGGTTATTTCCAAGGTAAATTGCTTATTGACCAAGGTTAATAATCCTTTGGTGATAACTGGCCTGAACAGTTCCGTTTGAGATGCTACTGTTGGCAGAGACTCATTAAACGAACCGTCTATTTCATAGCGGATCTGGTGTTTTTTAGCCCCGTTGTGATGAATGGTGATCTGTCTGGTCGCATAGTCAATTTTGACCACTTCAGGCTGGTTAACACGGATATTTTTGATGACTTTAAATATATCATTCTGTCCGCCAAAACCAGGGTCTCCGAATACAAATACAGTACTGTCCTTTTGGGATGCAGAATACGTCAGTTCGACCTCCAGTATTGAGGTATCTCCGCCCCAGCTGAGCACATAATCCATATAGGGTTTTTGTTGTGCATAAGCATGGACACAAAAAGTGGACATAAGAACGAATATTAAATAGATTGTTTTCATCTTGATAAGCCTTGTGAACTAATTTTGATAAAATCGTCTGTACTAAATAGATGTTCCTAAATATAGATAACCCATGGAAGGCGGCTCAATATAATTTCTGCGATCAGATCAATTGCCAAAAAGAAATCATCGGGAATCACACTGAGTATAGGCAGAATAACATCAATCAAATCTGGAAATACTATGCCTATGTATAGGTCCATTTGATGCTCTGTTGGAGTAAAGTGATAGCCGTAGCTATTAGGTTTTTCAGGCATGAATTTGAGATTTATCATGGCAGATATAGGTGGGGTTTATGGGTAAAAACAGATTGGAAGCCCTGTTTGACGGCGTGATTGCGATTATTATCACTATTATGGTGCTGGAAATGCGTAGTCCGGCCGGACACAGCATTGAGGCATTGTGGCCTATGGCGCCGGTGATATTCAGTTATGTGATGAGCTTTATCTACTTGGGTATTTACTGGAACAACCATCATCACATGTTGTACGTCTGTGACAAAGTCACAGCTTCTATCCTCTGGGCAAATTTGCATCTGCTGTTCTGGTTGTCTTTAATCCCATTCACTACCGCATGGATGGGGGAAAGCCGCTTCTCAGCTCAGCCGGTAGCTTTGTATGGCTTTGTCTTGCTCATGGCCTCTTTAGCTTATTGGATACTGGAATGTAGAATTATTGTTTCGCAAGGCGAGCAATCGAGGCTGAAATATGCTGTAGGGAATGATTGGAAAGGCCGTTTATCTATGTTGTTTTATCTGCTCGGTGTTCTGCTGTCCTTTGTTTCTCAGTGGCTGCCTTTAGCGATTTACATCACCATTGCAATAGTTTGGTTGATCCCGGACCAGCGTATAGAGCGTAGTCTGGAACATGACGTTAAAAGTTAAGTAAGCGATATCCTAGCGGCTTTTTGCTTGGGTGATATGCAAACGCTCGGTAATACGTACCAGATCGGTAATGGATTTGGTGCGCATTTTGTTCATTATCTGCCTTTTATGCACTTTTACGGTAATTTCACTCACTTCCAGTTCTGCCGCAATTTGTTTGATTAACAAACCGCCAATAATGAACTCCAGTACCTGTTGCTCACGTGGGGTCAGCAAGTTGTATCGGGCGGTTAGCTCGCATTGCGTGATACGATGTTGCAGGTTAGCCTGATCAGATTCTAATGCTTCAGCCACTGCAGACAATAAGGTTTCAGGACAAACGGGTTTAGTGAGAAACTCCCTGGCGCCTGATTTCATCGCCTGTACACTCATCGGGATAGAGCCAAAACCTGTGATAAAAATCACCGGCATTCTTACTCCAATACTGCCCAGCTTTTTAATAATATCCATACCTGTTGTATCCGGCATTTGCATATCCAGTAACAAGCACGCCGGCGTGTCGGGCATCGGGCTATTGAAAAAATCTTTACCTGATGCAAAAGCACGTACAGTATAACAAGCTGACTGCAGCAGTCTGACCAAGGCAGCGCGTATCGGCTCCTCATCTTCGACAATGATCACTAAGCCGCTCATTTACTTTCTCCATGTAAGCTCATTGTTTTAGTCTTGGACTAAAGGTACAGAGAATGAAAATATGCTCCCTACAGGTTGACGTCGCACTACTGATAGTTCGCCACCATGCATCTCGACAATAGAATGGCAAATAGCCAGCCCCATGCCCATACCATCTTTCTTCGTAGTATAGAAAGCATCAAACAAATGATCTTTTACTTCATCGCTAATGCCTGGCCCGGTGTCTTCAACCTTGATAAAAATAACCTGCTCTTCTTTTGTAAAAGTAGAGATAGTTAATACCCTTGGCCTGTTACTGATTTCGCTCATCGCTTCTATGGCATTGGTGACCAGGTTCAACATCACCTGTTGTAATTGCACCATATCACCACGAATATGTGACAACTTTGCATCCAGATGCAGTTCTAATGAGACGTTGCGCCTTTCAATTTCGCGGCGGGCAATGGCCAAAATACACTTCAGCACATCATGTATATCCAGCACGCTTAGCAGTGCTTTGGTATTTTTAGTTAAGGTTCGCAGGCTTTGTACAATTTGCCCTGCTCTTTGCCCTTCGGTTGCTATAGACTGCAAACTGGCGCTGACTTGTTGCAAGTCCGGAGTGGCGCGGTGCAGCCAGCGCAAGCCCGCACCGGCATTGGCAACAATAGACATTAAAGGCTGATTAATTTCATGAGCAATAGACGAGGTCAATTGCCCTATGGTCGTGATCCTGCACATCCGGGCTAAATCGTCCTGTGCGACACGTAAGGCATTCTCCGAAGCGCGCCTTGCAGTCACATCATTGACTGTGCCAACGTAATCAAGGAGTTTGCCGGAGTCAAATACAGGGCACCCCTGTCCTGTCAGGTATAAAACACTACCATCGGCTTTCAGAACACGGTATTCCACATTGATGGCTGTTTCCATTTGCACTGCGTAATGAACCCGATCTAATACAGATTTTTTGTCGTCCGGGTGAATACAAGCGGCAAAATCAGCAAATGAAATAGTGCGATGCCTGGGGTCTAAATCAAAGATGTGACAAAACTCTTCAGAGCAAACTATGGTGTTTTTATGGAGCTCCCAGCGCCAACTGCCGGTTCTGCTGATTTGCTCACCCAAAGCTAAGGATGTATCGGCCAGTCGCAATGCGTGCTCTAACTTCAGCCGCTGCTGGTTCACTTCATCAATAGCATTTTGTAAACGGGCAGCTTCTATCGTTGCCGCCGCATGGGCTGTAAGAAGCGTCAGTACATTGAGGTACTCATCACTGAATAGCTCGTCATTTTCCCATAGTTCAATGTAGAAAATTGCAATTAACTGATTTTGTTTTATGACTGGCAGGCAAATGGCTGTTGAGACGGAAAAACGCTGAAAATAAGGGTCGAGATCATAAGGAGTGTTCTGCTGGCCAATGTTGGCATACAAGAGTTTTTGTGTCTGGATAGCGTTATTAATCAATGATGTGGGTAAGTCATCCCAATTGGCTTCATAATGCACATGCTCAACCATAACACCGTCAGTGTCCGTTTGTGCTGTCGCTTCCAGTATCAGGCTATCTCCTTGTGATTTAAGCAGAAATACCCGCTGTGCGCCGGTATGTTCAATAATAATGGTGAATAAGGCTTGTAACAAAGTTGCATAATCCCCTGCTTCGGAGATAGCGTTGGATGCGCTGAGCAGAACAGATAAATGCTGGCTACTGGCATCGTCAGACATTTGTAGTTTTTTAGGCTTCATCGGGCACCAAGGTGTAGGCTGCTGCGCCAATGCTGCGGGAGCTGCTAGTCAGGATTGTGGGTTTGCTATTGGGATTATTCAAGTTTCCTTCCCTCCGTCTTGGTTATTGCCCGGGTTTCAAAGGCTCGTACAGAGAAGTCCGGGATAAATTAGCCTCAAATTCGTATGAGAAGTGGGATCAGTGCACGATGAACATCATCAACTACACTCTTAACCTAATTCACGTTGTGCATAGGCTCTGCGTAAAGCGAGAGCATCAGCTATCGCTTACTCTGATACTATAGCGGGAGCTAACAAATGGTGCGTCGCAGTAATTGCGGTCAGGTTGCAGATCTTGCGGAATAGTCGCCAATCTAAATAAAAGGGAAGTGCGTTCCTGAGTGCATATTGGCTATACTAAAAAATATTAATTTCTCAGTTAGCGCTTAATGTGCGCATGGCTCGCCGAAACACCTTATTTGAGCGTGTGATGGCGTTTGCAGGAAGCACCGCAATGATCGAATCTGACAAACTTTCTTTCAGCCAATGGTACTGCGAGGGACAACAAGCATCTTTTGTACGGGCGCGAAAAACCCCTGGCGGCATTCTGGATCTGATCGAGATTGCACGGCCAGCCGGAGATATGTCTCGTCCAGCTGTGCCAGAGCTTGTTTTGTATCAGGACCAGTTAGGTGGCGGCTGTGTCCGGGGCGATGCAGGCGGCGGAGCTTTCGATGTCAGGAGCGAGAAGGGGGCTCTTTACCTGGCAGCCCCGAATTTTGCCAATACGGTTATCGCCAGCTCCCATCATAAGCTACGCAGCTTATCCTTCTCCGTGGCGCACTGGCAAAGCGTGCTCGACGAAGCGGCCAGCGGTGGGGTATCGTGGGAAAATTTACGACTCTACAGAGGATCATTTAACTCGCCTGTTATCCAATCAACGCTACGGAGACTGTGGGTATTGTCTGAAGAAGAGGGGACACCGTCACGTCTTTTAGCCCGGGCCGCAGGTTGTGAGATATTGGCCGAGCTGTGTCTGTTAAGTGGGAAACCATTCGATTCTGCAAATGGCGGCCTTGCTCCGAGCACAACACTGCGTTGTCAGGAATTGATGCGCGCGCGGTTGTCAGAAGACATCAGCCTGGACGAGCTGGCCGCGGAGGCGCAGCTGTCACCTTATCATTTCGCACGGATGTTTAAGCAAAGCGTAGGTGTACCACCCCGTGTCTACTTCACGCAATTACGGATGGAGAAAGCCTGCGAGCTTCTTGCACTAACGGACCTTCCCATCACAGAGATAGCCTTTAAAATTGGCTACTCGTCCAGCCAGGTACTTGCAAGGGTGTTCTTCAAATATCAGCATATGAGCCCGTCCGACTATCGTCGGGCTGTCCGTGTACCATTTCTCTTTAGCACTTAGCGCTGTTTTCTTAGCAGGACAGAGCTGGCTGGGAGGACTGATTGCCATGACGGCTACCTGAACACGCTCAAATCCAGTTTACCCATTCCCCCACGTCTTGATGACTTATTGACAGGTCAGCTAAAGTTCAGACCTTCAGCGTATCGTCTATAGTTCTCAGTAAAAGTTCCACATCAACAGGTTTGGTTAGAAATAACAAAGCTCCGGCACGGGCTATACGTAGCTGAGTATTCAGATCTGCATTTCCTGAGATAAAGACTGTAGGAATACTCACTTCAACAGCTCGCAACTGTTCAAACAACTCAATACCATTAAGACCTTTGAGCTTCACATCAAGCACCATAAAATGGATGTTATTCAGCGTATCGCTTTGCAATACGGCTTCAGCTGATTCAAATAATAATGTTTTATAACCAACCGAACTTAATAAGTTATTTAGCCCTGCACGCACAGACAGATCATCATCGACAATCGCAATCAGGGCTCTGGTACCATCAAGTTTCTGCATATGACTCCTGTACTGCTCAGCGAGTAAAGATCCTTTAGAGTCCGCAGCCTTGGGTCGATTATTGCAATTATTCAGCACTCACTGAATCAACACATCAGGTGTTAGACATCGTCTTTGGTATTAGTGTCTTTTTCTGTTTTATTTTTCGATACTAAAGTGACTGGCATGCCGGTAATTTTAGGGACACACTCTGTTTTAAACCAGAGCATAGTCAAAGGCTGGCCGGCGGCCCATTGTTTAAATACAGGTACAATTTGTTCGCCAATCAGCATGCCAAGCAAACCTAACAAAGCAATGGCTGGCGGGGCAGGCGATCGCACTTGCATCAGCGCATAAATAATCCCGACCAGCAGACCGGCACCAAGCGACAACAGATATAATTTCATACAAACCTCCACTCTGGCAGAACAGCCTGAACGATTCGGGTTAGCAGACTTTATCCACCAGATAACCCGAATAGGGCGCTGTGCCCAATAAACTGACAGCTAAGCTTTGGTGCAGCAAAGATCAACTGTCAGTCACACAGTAAGGTTATTTGGCAGCGACAGGAGCCAGAGTGTCATGAGTTCCTGTTGTGCGTTGTGGTGCTTTATGTACCATGGTGTAAGCGTAATCCACACCCATACCGTAAGCACCTGAATGCTCTTTCACCAAAGTGGTCACTGCATCGTAAGTATCTTTGTGTGCCCAATCGCGTTGCCATTCCAGCAGTACTTGCTGCCAGGTCATGGGCACAACACCGGCTTGAATCATACGCTGCATTGCGTAATCGTGAGCTTCTTTGGTCGTGCCGCCTGAGGCATCAGCCACCATATAAATTTCATAGTCGCCTTCGAGCATGGCGCACAGCGCAAAAGTGGTGTTACAAACTTCAGTCCATAAACCAGCCACTACGACTTTCTTTTTGCCGTTTTTGGCTAAAGCGTCACGAACTTTCTGGTCATCCCATGAGTTCATTGAGGTGCGTTCCAGTATCGGCTTACCTGGGAATACATCCAATAACTCAGGATAGGTGTAGCCTGAAAACCCCTGAGTTTCCACTGTAGTAATGGTGGTCGGAATGTTGAAAATTTTGGCCGCTTTAGCCAGACCCACCGTATTATTTTTCATGGTTTGTCTGTCCATCGACTGCACACCAAAGGCCATTTGTGGCTGGTGGTCGATAAAAATCAGTTGGCTGTTATGTGGGGTCAGTACTTCAAGTTTAGGGTTTGCCATTTACTTAATTCCTTCTTTGGTCAGTCACAAGATCATTACAAAACTGTGTTGACTTGATTAATAAGCCTGGTTCTGTGAGCACAACTTCAGCAAAGAAAAACTTCAAAAAGCTATGCTCACTCAGTGAGAGTTAGGTAGCAAAATGGAGTAGATACAATTTTCATCACAACCCACTCGTTACCCTACTAGTCTGAAGAAATCATCAGAGCTCAACATATACTAGAAGTGCATTTGGTCTTTCACCATTATCTGTTTGTATAGCTAGACGGAATGCTGGATTTTTCCCAAACTTTATGCACTGAAAAAGTTTTTACCGCCCTGAAGCCTTGCTAGCACTGTAGTGGGCTTGCTATTTACAGAGGAGTCATACCAATGGATAAGTCTTCAAGCAACGATTTGATCCTGATTAATGGTCGTTTTCATACGATGGATAAAGAACAGCCTATCGCCAGCGCCGTATTAATCCGCGACGGCAAGTTTGTTGAAGTGGGTGTTACAGCTGAAGTACTGCGTCACCAGAATGAACAAAGCCAGGTCATTGATCTGAAAAACCATACCGTGATCCCGGGCTTAAATGACTCTCACCTGCACCTGATCCGAGGCGGTTTAAACTACAATCTGGAATTACGCTGGGAAGGTGTACCTTCAGTGGTGGATGCGCTGGCCATGCTAAGAATTCAGGCCGAACGTACACCTCATCCGCAGTGGGTAAGGGTAGTAGGTGGTTGGACTGAATTTCAGTTTGCCGAAAAGCGTATGCCCAGCTTAGATGAAATTAACAAAGCAGCTCCTGATACGCCGGTGTTTTTATTACATTTGTACGATAGAGCTTTATTAAACCGCGCTGCTTTAAAAGCCGTGGGTTACACCAAAGACACGCCGAATCCTCCTGGTGGTGAAATTCAACGTGATGCCAAAGGTAATCCAACCGGCATGCTGATAGCACGGCCTAATGCGATGATTTTGTATGCGACACTGGCAAAAGGCCCTACCTTGCCTTTATCACATCAAATCAACTCCACCCGGCAATTTATGCGTGAGCTCAATCGCTTAGGTGTAACCAGCGCTATTGATGCCGGCGGTGGTTTCCAGAATTACCCGGATGATTATCAGGTGGTGGAACAGCTGGCAAAAGATGGTCAGTTGACAGTGCGTATTGCCTATAACCTTTTTACCCAAAACAAAGGCGCTGAGCTGGAAGATTTCCAAAGATGGACCCAGATGGTGACACCTGGTCAGGGGGATGATTTTTACCGTCACAATGGTGCAGGCGAGATGCTGGTGTTTTCTGCTGCAGACTTTGAAGATTTTGTCGAACCCAGACCGGATTTAGCCGACAACATGGAGCAACAGCTGGAACAAGTAGTACGACATCTGGTGGAAAACCGCTGGCCATTCCGCTTGCACGCCACCTACAACGAATCCATTAACCGCATGCTGAATGTGTTTGAAAAAGTGAATAAAGACACGCCATTTAACGGCCTTCGCTGGTTATTTGATCATGCCGAAACCATCACTGAAAAAAATATCGAACGGGTGCGGGCTTTAGGAGGCGGTATTGCTATTCAGCACCGTATGGCATTTCAGGGTGAATATTTTGTCCGGCGTTATGGCCAGCAAGCCGCGCAAAACACTCCACCTGTGGCGAAAATGTTAGAAATGGGTGTGCCTGTAGGTGGCGGCACAGATGCAACCCGGGTTGCAAGCCATAATCCGTGGACAGCATTGTATTGGCTAGTGTCGGGTAAAACAGTAGGCGGTATGCCGTTGTATCTGGATAAAGACTGCTTGCCCCGCGATACCGCATTGGAACTCTGGACTGCCGGTAGCGCCTGGTTTTCGGGCGAAGTTGATAAAAAAGGTCGGATCAAAGCAGGGCAGCTTGCAGATTTAGCCGTACTGAGTTCAGACTTTTTTACTGTCCCTGAAGAAGAAATCAAAGGTATAGAGTCTGTGATGACAGTGGTTGATGGCAAAGTGGTGTACGCCGTCAGCGAGTTCTCCGGCCATGGCCCGGCACCGATTCCGGTGATCCCTGAATGGTCTCCTGTCACTTTAGTGCCGGGTCATGCTCGTGTGCATCCGCTGATCAGTTCTTTACCGCACCAGTGCGCCGGAGCCTGTGGAGTACATGCACATTCGCATGATGTCGCGCGTCGCTCTGATCTACCGGTATCGGACCATAATTCGTTTTGGGGAGTGTTAGGTTGCAGCTGTTTTGCTTTTTAAGGACAGGAGCTGAACCAATGAAACTAACCCCCAGTTTTTTACAACAGCCTGATACGGGGGCTGTTAGTCAGCGACGCTTTATGGGGCTGCTTCACTCCAATAAAGACGGTTTGCCAGCCTTAGTTTTGGCTGCATAGCTTTGGCTGGGGCAGAATGTTTTGCTGTCTCCCCAGCTAATAAAAAGGATCCACATTATGAGTATTGAATCTAAACATAGGTTTCAGGCCATTAGCTTAGGTTTTCTGGCTGGCTATGTGAACACCCTGGGTTTTGTCGCTTTATTTGGTTTGATGACTGCCCTGGTGACAGGTAACTTTATACTGATAGGTGCTAATTTAGTCAGTGAGTCGAACTCCGCAGTGCTGATTAAGTTTTTAGCATTTCCGGCTTTTATTGTGGGCATAGCGGCTATCCGCATCTTAACTATTTGGCTCGATAGTAAACACCAGCAAAGTTTACAAATCCAAATGACCGTTTTACTGCAGCTGGTTCTGCTTGTTGCATTTATGGTGACAGGCTTATTGGCCTCTCCTATAGGTAATGAGCAAACCACCGGAGCTATCATTTGCGGCATGTTTGGGGCAGCTGCGATGGGGGCACATAGTGCTTACACTCGTTTGCTGCTGCCTCATCTGGCACCAACATCCATGATGACAGGTAATGTTACGCAAATAGTGCTGGATGCGATGGAGCTGATTTTAGGAAAAGGGGATGCAGCCACTAAAGTAAGAATGTCTAAATCTTTATGGACTATAGCCGCATTTGCTATTGGAGCTATAGTGGCTGGCTTTTGTTACGTAACTTTGGGTTTTTGGGCTCTATTGGTGCCTATTGGCATTCTGGTATGGCTGTTACGCCAGGAACATTATTGCGACCTTGAAGCGACACAAACCAAAGAGCTGTAGCTCAGCACCGGGTATCTACAATAAATGCTCGTTCTTCCACATGCTTATCATACGCCACCTGTGGATGCTTAGTGTCGGACACATTGACCTTTCCCCAGGATTAATACCAATCCTTCGATGATATTTCTGGTTATTGACGGCCCCCATGAGCGGCGCAAGGTGAGGGGTAATCATAAGATTACCCCTCACTGTTCACTGTCGCATTAAATCATTTGTTACCTTGCCGCCAGCTCCCGGCGCACTATCTCAGCCCCCGCTGTTAATGCATTCAGTTTGCCTCGTGCCACATGGCGGGGTAACGGCGCCATGCCGCAGTTGGTGCATGGGTAGAGCTGGTGTGCGTCGACAAACTGCAGCGCCTGGCGCAACGTGGCTGCTACTTCCTCCGGCGTTTCGATAGTGTGGCTGGCGACATCAATAGCACCGACCATCACTTTTTTACCGCGGATCAGCTCCAATAGCTCCATGGGAACCCGTGAGTTGTGGCATTCCAGCGAGATGATATCGATGTTGGATTTTTGCAGCTTAGGAAACACTGCTTCGTACTGGCGCCACTCTGCACCCAGAGTTTGTTTCCAGTCGGTATTGGCTTTAATGCCATAACCATAACAAATATGCACTGCGGTTTCGCACTGCAGCTGTTTCAGGCCGTCGGCGGCTTGCTCCAAAGCGGCGATACCCCAGTCGTTTACTTCATCAAAAAACACATTAAAGGCTGGCTCATCAAACTGGATAATATCCACACCAGCCTCAACCAGTTCTTTAGCTTCCTGATTCAGAATTTTGGCAAACTCAAAGGCCAGTTTTTCGCGGCTTTTGTAATGCGCGTCATGCAATGTATCAATCATGGTCATTGGGCCTGGCAGTGCCCATTTGATTGGCCGTGTGGTTTGCTGGCGTAAAAATTTGGCGTCTTCGACAAAAACCGGTTTTTGTCGGCTTACTGCACCTGTCACAGTCGGTACGCTGGCATCGTAGCGGTTGCGGATACGGACTGTTTCGCGTTTTGCAAAATCAACGCCGTCCAGATGCTCGATAAAAGTGGTGACAAAGTGTTGGCGTGATTGCTCGCCGTCACTGACGATATCAATGCCAGCCTGCTGTTGTTCGTGCAGCGACAAACGTAAAGCGTCCTGTTTGCCCTCTGTTAATTCCTGATCCTGCAATTTCCACGGCGACCATAAAGTTTCAGGTTGGGCCAGCCAGGAGGGTTTAGGTAAGCTGCCGGCCGTTGAAGTGGGGAGTAGTTTTTTCATCAATAGGTCGCTCTTTGGTTAAATTAAATTCTGTGCTCTAAGGGCTGTTCAAGCACGCGGCTTAACAGGGCATGGTGCGGCTTAATAAAGTGCTCTTCTGCAAACTTGCCTTGTTCCACCGCTAATCGGCTGCGTTCTGCTCTGTCGTAGACTATGTCTGTGACTGCGTGATCCCGGTTCTTCAAATTCGGCTGATAACGCTCTCCGGCGGCGGCATGAGCGTTGTAAATTTCAGGCCGGTAAATGCGTTGAAAGGTTTCCATGGTGCTGATGGTGCTGGCCAGCTCCAGGTTGCTGTAGTCGTTCAGTAAGTCGCCAAAGAAGTAAAAAGCCAAAGGCGCGGCGCTGCCAGCTGGCATAAAATAGCGAACCTCTAAGCCCATTTTTTTGAAGTATTGCTCTGTTAATGAGCTTTCATTTGGCTGGTATTCAACCCCTAACACAGGATGCTGATTGCTGGTGCGCTGATAGGTTTTGTTATCTGACACACTCAGGCAAATCACGGGTGGCTTGGTAAAGTGGTGCTGGTAAGCTTCTGAATTTACAAAGTATTGAAAGAGTTTGCCATGCAGATCACCAAACTGATCCGGGATGCTGAATGTTGTCTGGTTTTTGTTATGTTCCGGCAGCACCAGGCTGAAATCGTAATCCCGCACATAAGAGGAAAAGTTATTGCCAACAATACCTTCAATGCGTTGATTGGTTTTGCGGTCGATAATAGTGGTTTTTAGTACTTCAATGGCCGGGAAGTTATGGTCATCGCTATCTGAGGTGCTATCTACATGAATAGCAACAGAAATAATATCCAGTTGCACCGAATAACGGTCTGAATTTGGGTTATCCCAACCCACCAGACTATTAAAACGCTTGTTGATCATGGCTAAGGTGTTGCGCAGATTCTGCTGACGGCGCTCACCGCGAGCTAAATTGGCAAAGTTGGTGGTAATACGGGTATTGTCTGCCGGCTGATAATGTTCATCAAAACCAATGCTTTTAATGCTAAATCTGAAGCTGTTCATCTGATCTGCTCTCCCATTTGCTACTATGTGGCTCAAATATCCGTTAAGAAGTCTGGACGTCTGAATTTGATGTGTCTGTTATACGTGGATGGCTGGGTGAAGAAAAATGGTTTTATTTCATCTGCTGTATGAAGAATATTCATGTTGGGGTTTTAGAGGAATGTGATTGCCTGCTTAGGGGGCGCACTCAAGAGGCTGCGTTCATGCTTTGCACTTAGAATGAAAGGCCTTAGGTTACAACTTGCTGGAATGGGGTTTAATCAGTATGATTAATTTTGAATCACTTTACATCAGGAGCATTGTTGTGGCACAAGCCGGAACTAAAGTTTTAACCGCACATATCCCTTTACCGTTGGCTGAAAAAGTTGACAAAATGGCTGAACGCTTAGAGCGTTCTCGCGGTTGGATTATGAAACAAGCTTTATCTGCGTGGCTGGACCAGGAAGAAGAGCGTGAACGCTTAACTCGTGAAGCTTTGGCTGATGTGGATGCCGGACAGGTCATCGATCATCAGGCTGTACAGGCATGGGCCGAAAGCTTAGGGGCAGATAATCCTATAGCGGTGCCTGGCTGATGGAACTGAAGTGGACCAGTAAAGCACTGTCGGATTTAGCCCGGCTTTACGAATTTCTGGCTCCGGAAAATAAGCAGGCTGCCGCAAAAACAGTGCTGAGTTTGACCAAAGCTCCAACATTATTGCTGAATAATCCGCGTATAGGCGAGCAGCTATTCGAGTTTTTACCGCGAGAGGTGAGGCGGATAGTAGTTGGGCATTTTGAGATGCGTTACGAACTTCAGCAGCAGACTATTTATATGTTGCGGCTTTGGCATACAAGAGAAGATCGCTGAATAAACCCATAGTGTATGAAGGCTCATCGCAACCCAATTTATCCGCAATCTTTGCCCTAATACCCATCTATCACCAAATTTCCTCCTAGGGCTGAAAAACAGCTTCTTAGTTACTGCGACTCTCCCACCGGACAATAATGCAAGAAGTCTGGAGGATCTTTCTATCGCCATTGATTCTGCCTGAGCCAGAGTAGTGCTGAACAAAAACAGACCAGACAACAGCTGGTCTGCAGCACTAGTTAGCAACAGGAGAAATCACTATGACAGTATCAAACCGCTTGTTCAGCAGCATGCTGTTGGTTTTAGCCATGATGATCAGTTTTTTTGCACAGGCCAGTTCGGATAATGCCGTTGCAGAGAAAAACAAAGACTTTATTAGCCAGGCATTCGCGAAGTGGGCAACTGGTGGCAGCACATTTTTTCAGGATGTGCTGGCAGAGGATGTGGTGTGGACTATCAAAGGCACCAGCCCGGCAGCAGGTACTTACAAAGGCCGCGCTGTGTTTATTGAGCAGGCCGTTGCGCCATTTGCGGCCCGTCTTTCTTCCTTCGTAAAACCCAGGGTGAATGACATCTGGGCTGATGGCAATGATGTGGTTGTCTATTGGGACGGATCAGCTGTTGCCGTTGACGGTAAGCCCTATAACAACAGCTTTGTCTGGATTCTCCGGATGCAGGATCTGCGTGCCACTGAAGTGATCGCTTTTCTCGATTTAACTCAATACGACGATGTGATTAATCGCATTTCGCTTGCAGAATCTATTGTAAAACCAGGAGATAAACCAATGAGTGCACAACACTCTTATGTCGGCATCTGGGTCACAGCAGATGGCCGGATCCGCCAGCAGCTACTTGCAAATGGCCGCTACGACGAGGCCCGTGGCCACAAAGAAAGTGCTTATCAGGGGCGCTACGAAGTCAAAGGCAGCCAGATTGATTACTGGGACGACACAGGCTTTACCGCAGAGGGTGTTTTTGTGGATCAAAACACCCTGCATCACGGCGGAATGATCTTTTACCGTCAGCAGTAGTTTTAGCTGCGGTTGTTTTTTAATGCTGTGAAAGCAGTTTAATTTTATAGGTGAGGCGAATAACTTTGCTATTCGCCTCATTTTTTGATTAGATTAAGTCATCTATTCGCCTCATGGAATTTTATAGTGTGGATTTGGCAACAATCTGACTGGCCTGCTTTTCGTTACGATCAGGATCAACTCAACCCGCTGTTGCGTGAAGTGCATTTTTTGCAGGGCTTATTGCTGGGTAGAATTGGCGGGCAGGGCGAAACCCAATGTCAGCAGGCAACGCTAGACACCTTGCTGGCAAATATCCTGAATTCCAGCGCCATTGAAGGTGAACAGCTGAGTCATATTTCTGTGCGCTCTTCACTGGCGCGTAAGTTAGGTTTGCAGGAAACCGAACCTGCTGCCACCAGCGCTAAAACCGATGGGCTGGCGGATATGTTGATGGATGCCATCATGGATGAGAATGCGTTGCGGGAACAGCCATTGACAGAAACAAGACTGTTGCAATGGCATGCCTGGCTATTTCCACCCGGCGCCAGTTTGTTGAACTATACAGCTGGAGGCCCCATAGTGGGTGGATGCTGGCGGGGTGATGAAACTATGCAAGTGGTATCAGGCCGCCTGGATAAGCCTAAAGTGCATTTTGAAGCGCCACCTAAAACTTTACTGGATCAAGAGCTTAATGCCTTTATCAACTGGTTTAATGCTTCGCGCCAGAACAGCGCTTTAGATCCGTTGCTGCGCGCCGCTATCACGCATCTGTGGTTTATTACTTTGCACCCGCTGGAAGATGGCAATGGTCGGATAGCGCGTTTGCTTACCGATTTAGCGCTGGCACAAGCCGAAGCTCAGTCGATCCGTTTTTATGCGATGTCGGTCGCCATACTGCAGCGCCGCCGCAGTTACTACGACATTCTGGAGCAAACTCAGCGTGGTAATTTGGACATCACAACCTGGCTGCTGTGGTTTCTTGATACGCTTAAATTGGCAATTGAACAGGTATTACAGGATATAGAGCAAAATTTGGCAAAAACCAGATTCTGGCAAAATGCTGACCACAGCCGTTTAAACAAAGAGCAAATCAAAGTGCTGAACCGTTTGTTGGACGGCGACTTTGCCGACGGCATCAGCGGCAGCCAATACGAAAAAGTAGCTAAAGTAAGCCGAGCCACAGCTACCCGACATCTGGTGCAGTTGGTAGAACAAGGCTGTCTGGTGCGCACTGAAGCCGGTGGGCGCAGTACCAGATATAAAATTGCGGGTTAGTTCTGAGAGAGTCGTTCAGAATTAATGGGCAACTAAAGCAGAACTAAAGCTGTGGTCAGAGTGAAATCTGGCCACAGCCTGGCTTAGTGATTAATCGTCAATTTCTGACAATAAATCCGGGTTGGTGACAAGGTTACGTACGCCATGAGCCATGGATTCGTTAAATGGGTTGGCCTTACACCAGGCACCCACAGTGGCAATATTTACCTTCGCTACTTTAGGACGAACACCCCAACTGACCTGAAAAGGCGAAGCCACTTCGTTGTAATCCGGGCCTGTGGTTGAACCTGCATACTCTACGGGTTCGCCTGTGTTTTGTGGAATATTCGGTGCCTGATGGTAACCATCGTCCATGCCCACTGCCGCCAGTTTGGTGAAATCCAGCGCTTTGCTGTCGTTTACCAGCACAAAAACCTGAGCTTCCACCCGCAGTTCCGGGTTTTTAATAGCTTCGCTCATACAAGCGTTTAAGGTAGCTCCGGGCGCAGCCATGGCGCTGGTGTGCACATAATGCACTTCAATGGTGTCGCCTGAATGCAGGCTGCCATGTTCGCCAGCACAGATGGGCTCTTTTACTGGTGTTAACTCGGCCTTGCTGAGTTTGCCATTGTATTTATAACCCGAGCCCATGCCTTTGCCGTCGCCAGGACCTGCGTAAGTGGTGAACTCTCCGCCTTTGTGTTCGGCGCTGACATGCATATGAATATTGCACAGGTTCATCTGCTCGTATGACGGTGCCTGGCCAAACACACGCTGGTTATTACCGGTTTTAACACCTATATCGCGCGGCGACTGTGGGCCATAGCCTTTGTCTTTGGTGGCAGCAGCCAATCTGGCATTCTGCTGAGCAATCACTTCATCGCTGACGGCATGGTGTGACGCTTTAGCAGCTTGAAGATCGCTACAGACAACAGCGGAAAATAACAGACAAGAAAAAAAAGATAGTTTCATAACATGTCCTTGGTCAGTGGTTCTGCCTGGCCAAATGCGTCACTACATATCACTACAACAGTAGTGCTTTGCCAAGCCGATACACTGTAGACGAAGCCCGGTGTTTTGCTACTTTTTTTGCCTGATTATGTCGCTGATTGGATAGATCCGGACGCAAGTGAAAGCGCATGGTGTAAAGTTGTCGGCTAGTGTGGCTTAAACATGGCTTTGTGCAGCTCCAAAAGTGTGAGGCTTAAAAGGGCAGCGCCGCAGGTCAACATGTCCTCTCTTTTGGCGGATCAAAACAGAATTTTGAACTATGAATTTTCAGTTGTAAGGGCTGGATCCCAGAATCAAATAGCATGCCACGTTACTCATCTGTTAACATTACCAGAGCGAACAGATCTTAGGGTCTGTAACATTTTTTAGGAGCAAAGTTCATGTCTTTGAACGTTGAACATTTGAGGCGAACAGCCGACACTCTGGAGCAAGCCATTCTTCGGTTAGTTGAAGTAGAGCCAACTGATGTGTTGTACGATTTGTATCGTAATGCAGCCATTAAAAGCTTTGAACTTTCGCTGGAAACTACCGGAAAACTGCTGCGTAAAGCGCTGAAATTATATGGAGGCAGTCCGCGCGAGGTGGATAAGTTGGTATTCAACGATGTGTTACGCCACGCAGGTAAACATGGTTTACTGGATATGGCTGGCGTTGAACGTTGGATTAATTACAGAGCGAATCGTAACACTACTGCACACGATTATGGTGAAGGTTTTGCCAACGAAACGCTAAAAATTCTGCCTGATTTTTTAAAAGATGTGCGCGACTTGGCCTTGGCTATTCAGGATTTATTTGATGCCCAGCACTGATATTTCTAAACTACAGCTTGAACCAAGGCATCTTACCTTACTGCTGCAAATACTCGAACAGTATGTACCGCAAGCCGAAGTATGGGCTTATGGCAGCAGGGTTACAGGCAAGGCGCATCAGGGTAGTGATTTGGATATAGTGCTGCGTAATGTGGCAAACCTGAATGTGGCTCAAAGTGATTGGAGCGAGTTACAGGAAGCATTGCAACAAAGCACTCTGCCCATTCTGGTGGATGTGCACGACTGGGCTTTGTTACCGAATAGCTTTTATCCCAATATTGAACGTGATTATGTAGTGTTGCAAAAGAGCCAATAATTTGGCCTTTCGGTGTTGCAACTAATTTGCTATCTGTCTGCCAAACTCCGCAGCTTATTCCTAACCAACAAAACCCATTGACAAGGCATCGTTCCTTATATAGAACGTTCTATATAAAGAACGATTTGGGACTGTCATGAACAAAGCTACTCTTGATACGCTGGGGCGCCATATTCAAAGTTTGCGCCTTGCCCGCGGTTTGTCGTTGTCGCAACTGGCTGCTGATGCTGGTATTGCCAAGTCTAATCTGTCCCGGCTGGAGCAGGGCAATGGCAACCCAACGCTGGATACCATCTGGCGTTTGTCTTTGCAACTGCAGGTGCCCTTTGGCAATTTGATTGCGCCAGTCAGTGCTTTGGTGGGTGAAAGTGGCGTGCAGGTGCGGTTGATTGATCAGGGCAAAGACAATCCACCTGTAGATGCCTACTGGATGTCCTGTGCACCACATACGGAGCGCAAGGCGGAAGCTCATGCTGCTGGCACTGTGGAAGCTATTACCCTGATCAGCGGTCAGCTTGAAGTAGGTATTGAAGGCAATACCAAAACTCTGACAGCAGGGCAAAGCCATAGCTTTTCTGCCGATCAGCCACATTTGTATCGTACAGGCGAAAGCTGGGCTACAGCGCTGTTGACCATTGTTTATCATCAAAGCAAGGAGGGCTTATGAGTTCAGTTGAAACGCCAGAAAGCCCTGCATGGCAGCAAGGCGCCCGTGATGCGTTGCCGCTACTCGGCGGTTATATTCCGGTGGCGATTTCTTTTGGTCTGATTGCTGTGCAATCAGGTTTTAGTGCGCTGGAAACTGTGCTTATTTCAGCTCTGATTTACGCCGGTGCCTCGCAGTTTTTGTTTATCGCCATGGTAGCCTCTGGTGCGCCGCTATGGCTGGTGCTGGTGATGACTTTGCTGATCAATGCGCGGCATCTTGTGTACGGGCCTAATATTGCGCCTTATTTATCAAACAGCCGCTGGTGGCCTGTGCTGATGCATGGCTTAACCGATCAGATTTTTGCCTTGGCTCATACAAGATTGCCGCAGCTTGCTGAAAAAGACCGTATGGGGTGGTACACAAGCGCCGCTTTGATTGCCTGGTTAAGCTGGATTGTTGGCACTGCAGTGGGCGCTATCGCAGGTGCTGAAATTACCAGCCGCTGGCCTTTATTAGGTGAAGTCATGCCTTTTGCCTTACCAGCGCTGTTTTTGGTGTTATTGGCGCCACGTTTTACCTCAGTGCAGTGGACCCTGACTATGTTGATCACCATAGTGGCAGCTCTGGTACTGAAGCTGATGGGTATGACCAATTCAGCTATTCCGCTGGCGGCTTTATGTGGGGTATCACTGTTTTATCTGCTGCAGACCAAATTAAAAGCAGAGGGCAAGGCTCATGGATAAATCGCTTTGGTTGTTAATGCTGGCCTGCGCTTTGGGCACCTTTTTACTGCGGGCTTTGCCTTTACTTTGGATGCGGCGGCATTTGGTACGTCGTAGCATCAGTCATAACACCGAAGCTATGCCGCTTTGGTTAACAGTGCTGGCACCCACCATGATTGCCGCTATGTTTGGTGTGTCTTTGGTGCCTGCCCATCCGGGCCTTAGTTCATGGTTAGCTACTGTGTTGGGCGGGCTTTGTACCATTCTGGTCTGGCGCCGCACCCGCTCTTTAGGTTGGCCAGTCTGTGCCGGAGTAGCGGTGTATGGGCTTGTTGTGGTGCTGCTTCGGATCCTGGCTTAAACGGATCACTGCACTGCTATTCTGGTGTGTTTGTATTTTCCTTTTTCGGGATTTTTTTGTTCCTGTTTCCTTGTTTAAACTGAAGCTACTGCTAAGTTTTTGACAGAGCGGCGTGTGCTGTCTGCACCTGATGGAAGCACCACAAAAATAACCGGAGACATTATGAGTGTGGATCAAACAAAGTGGCGGGATAGTTATAGCCTGCTTATTGCCCTTGGTTTTGTTGTGGCTTTTTATTTTATCTACAACAATACAGGCCACAGCCTGACCAACTGGTACTGGTTGATGCTGCTTTTTGTGGCTGTGCTGGCGGTTCTGGGTAAAGTAATTTGTGGCACCTGGAAAGGTGTATTGGTTGATGAGCGTAATGTGCTGTCTTTGTCCCGTGTGCAAATGGTGGCCTGGAGTGTTTTGGTATTAACTGCTGTATTGGCTATGGTATTGCAGAATGTCAGTCAGGACAGTGCCAGTTGTCTGATCAAGGCCGATGTCAGCTGTATTCCGGATATTCCCGGTGATTTGTGGCTGTTAATGGGTTTTAGCACAGCAACCTTGGTTGCATCTCCTGTGCTTTTAAGCAACAGCGCAGCGGCCGAGCCTGACGAAAAGAAAAGCCAGCAAATTTCTGCAGCTTTGGCCCAACAAGGTTATCAGCAGTCGGAGCAGGATCTGAGTGGCCCTTTGTACAGAAACCCGTCACCAGCAGAGGCACGTTGGTCAGACTTAATCACAGGCGAGCAAAACAGCAATTGCCTGCATCTGGATTTACCCAGAGTGCAGATGTGTTTTTTCACTCTGGTGGCTCTGTTGATTTATGGCGTGATGCTGCATGAACAACTGCTACAAGGGGATATTGCCAAAGGTTTGCCTGATTTAAATCAAGGCTTGCTGGCCATTATTGCTATCAGTCACGGTGGTTATCTGGTGAGCAAAGCCAGCCAGAATAGTGCGACAACAAACCAGGCCAGCCCGCAGGGGGCGGATAACCAACTGGCAAAATAAAGCTTTAGAAAAAGACGTTTAGTAAAAAAGCAAAGGCTGGATTAATTCCAGCCTGCTAACCCGATAAACAGCATTCAGCTTTTAATACTCAATTACCTTAGCTACGCCACGAGCTCGTGGATCGGCTGCGGCTTGCACCTTCTCTGTGCTCACTTGTATCGCCTGTATATCGCCTAAATTCCAACCCTGAGTGTGCAGTCTGTAGCCTTTTTTACTGAGTTGCTGCTGCACCTCATCGGGCAATGGGGCGTAAGGCTCCATAGTGATTTGATCTTTCGGCAATAACTGATGATGAAAGCGGGTGGCCGCTACTGCGTTTTGTAATGGCATATCAAAGTCAAACAGGTTGGTGATCACCTGAAAAATAGAAGTGATGATGGTAGAACCACCAGGAGTGCCAACCACTAAGCTGATTTTATTGTCCTGTACCAGCATGCTGGGCGTCATGGACGACAACATACGTTTGCCTGGTTCTATCGAATTCGCGTCGTTGCCCACTACACCAAAAGCGTTGGGTACACCGGCTTTGGCTGAGAAGTCATCCATTTCGTTATTCAGCACAAAACCAGCACCTTGCACTACCACGCCACTGCCAAAATCTAAGTTCAGGGTATAAGTGTTCGACACTGCATTGCCGTGTTTATCCAGAATGGAGAAGTGAGTGGTGTGATAACCCTCAAGACCAGGTTGAATAGCTTTAGTTTCAGAGATAGCTAACGCGTTGATTTCTTTAGCACGTTTATCCAGATAACTGCTGTCGAGCAATTGCTGTTGTGGCACAGTGACAAAAGCAGGATCACCCAAATACTGAGCCCGGTCAGCATAAACCCGTTTTTCCAGCTCAGCGATCAAATGCACATATTGAGGGCTGTTGTGTTTTACGTTTTCAAAATCGCTGCTGCGGCGTTGTTTTAAGCCCAAAAGCTGAGCCAAAGCTATGCCGCCTGAACTTGGCGGTGGCGCGCTAATTAACTGCTTATCGCGCCATGGCGTAACTAAAGCCTCACGCCAGCCTGCCCGGTAAGCTGCTAAATCTGCCAGAGTGATTAAGCCCTTGCCGCGTTGCATTTCCGCCACTAAAAGCTCTGCAGTTTTTCCTTTGTAAAAATCATCAGGGCCTTGTGCCGCAATGCGTTTCAAGGTTTCGGCCAGTTCAGGTTGCTTAAAATTTTCGCCCGCTTTCATGGCGCCAAAATACTGAGCGAAGTTGGTTTTTCCTTCCAGTTGCCTGAGCAAATCTGGTCTGTATTGAAAATGATCGGCTGCGATAAAACCCTGGCTGGCGTAGTGAATAGCAGGAGCTACTAAATCCTGCCATGGCAGAGAGCCAAACTTTTTATGCGCCAGCCATAATCCCATTACAGTGCCGGGTACGCCGCTGGCTTTATGGCCAATTAAGCTTAAGTTTTCAATCACCTGCTTGTCGGCATTTAAAAACATATCTTTATGGGCCGCTGCTGGTGCTGTTTCGCGGTAATCAAGGAAATAAGGCTTGCCGTCAAACCACACCAGCATAAAACCCCCACCACCAATATTACCGGCTTCAGGGTATGTCACTGCCAGCGTAAAGGCTGTGGCTATAGCAGCATCCACGGCGTTGCCGCCTTTTCGCAGAATTTGTTCGGCCACTGTTGCACCGTACTGATCGGGCGAGGCCACAGCGCCATGGCCTGTTACTTGGGTTTCCGCCGCCTGTAACGGAGAAAAACCTAATGAAAAGGTGACTACTAAAACAGAGAAAAAAACGCGGTACGTCATAACTCATATCCTTGCTGTATTTACCCTGTTTTAACCTGTTCAGCCTTTGATGACAAGAGTTTCCGCAGACTCATTACCTGAAACTCAGCCTAAACAATCGGGCCGGAACAGGGTCTGTATGCAGAGGTAAGTACAACGGAAAGTGCAGATATAGATATAGAAGGCAGCATAAAATACTACGGGCTCTGTTTATTCATGCCAGTACTTTGAACAAAAGCCGCAGTGTTGTTGTTTCTTTTTTGAAATTTCTTTCCTTTTCTGATTTAGCAACTAGAGTTTTCAAAACAGGTAAAAATGGCAGGCTAGAGCCCAGCAAAACCTGTTGCTAAAAAAGTGATGATAAAACAAAGGAAGGAATACCGCAGATGAATACCTTAAAAAAACTACTGATCAGCAGTTTGGTTTTAGGCTCGTTTTTGCCTCAGATGGCGTTGGCAAATCAGGCGTATGCCAGTTCCGCATCAGCTGCAGCTTCGGCTTGTCCTGTTGATCCAAACTGGTTAAAAAATCCGTCTTTACCCACTGAAGTGAAAAAAAGTGGCGCTGATGGTAGCTCGAATTTTTGTGATTTTTATCAGTTTTCTACTCAAACTTTTTTGTATCTGATGTCGCAGGATCCTAATGGTCAGCGTAATTTTATGAATCAGGCTAATTACCCTGTACTGGAATTTAAAGACGATGGCAGTCCGGCCAATTCCTGTGATAACAGCATCACAGGGCCAACCTTGAGAACTGCTTTAGCCAAAGCCGGAGCCGGTACTTCGGTGACAACAGGACAAGCAGGGGGCGGTGCCACTATTTATGCGCAGGATGGCAATGTGGTGTATTACGATGTGCGCTTTAGCAAGTCGTTATGTGCTTTAACCGGCAGTGCAGTTGAGATGCAAAAACAAAATATCATCAATTTTCCTGCCGGCACTATGGAGCTGAAATTTGGCTGGAAAGTGTTGTCAGACGCTGAAATAGCGTCAAATGCCTTCGTGACCCAAAAACAAAGTATTGGCGGTAAAAATGTGACTTTGGGTCTGGCTGGTATGCATATGGTCGCTGCGACTAAAGATCATCCAGAGTTTGTCTGGACTACTTATGAGCATATAAACAATACGCCAGACTGCACTCCACCTGATGCGCAAAATGGCAATGCCTGGACTTTTGCCAGCGCCAGCTGTACTGCCGCTTTGCCGGGCTCTGCAGATGCGGCTAATGCCTGTAAATTTAATCAGCCGCCAAAAAATCAGACAACCCCTACAGGGACTCCAACCAATATCTGTCGGGTTCACCCTTATGGCACCGCATCCGGTGATCCCAAAGCGGCACAGAACCTGACGGACGTAACAACTCAAAACTCTGAGTTGCTGAGTTTATTAACGCAACCTACCACTCCGGCATCTATGAAAGTGCTGGCCAATTATTTTACTGTAGGCGCACTCTGGGTCAGTGATATCAGCCAAAGCTCAGGTGGAGTAGGGGTTCCGAATGAACGGGGTTCGTTGCGTTTAGCCAACTCTGTCGCTGAAACGGATTATCAGCATGTGAACCTGAACAGCACCTTTGCCAGCAACTGTTTTGGTTGCCATAACTATGCAGGCACAGGGCAACAGGTCAGCAATAACATCACCACTCAGGCGCTGAGTCATATTTTTAAAGACATTAAAATAGGTCAGGGCGAAAACATTGATGTAACCTCCACTACCACTATTGGTGATAACAGCATGGCTGCTGGTATTTGTGGTGGCGAAAAAGGTGTGTGCCAAAGCACTGCAAAATACCTGAAGTGGAACGGCAACTGGACCAACGCTAATTCGAGCGCTGGTTCTGTCTGTGGTTGTACAGGTATCTAGTACCTTTTCAATTTAATTCTGATCGATTGAGTTACCAGTCAGTTGGTAGCTCATGGACCGGAACTAAGACCGTAATTGCCCTGCTTTGATG
>NZ_JAVDWR010000029.1:0-21525 GCF_031457405.1 Rheinheimera soli
ACAACCACAGGCGGCCACACAGCTTTAATGCTGGGTTACCGCCAGTGATAGCAGAACAACCTAAGTTAGTGTCCGGAAATACTTGACCACTACACATGCGACAAATTGGCCGGGAGCCAATTTGGACCGCTTCAGCGGGGCCCGAAGGGACGAACCCCAGGGATGGGGTGAGCAAAGTAGTTCACCGCACCCAAATTCAGAATAAATCCGCTGCTAATGTAGTTCTCCGCCCCACGAATTCAGAACAAATCCGCTTTTAAAATTCAGAACGGGCGCCCACAAGGGGGGAGGGCAGGATGCCCGCAATAATGTAGTTCACCGCCCCCGAATTCAGAACAAATAGGCTGTTAAAGTAGTTCACCGCCCCTGAATTCAGGACAAATCCGCTCTTAACATTCCAAACGGGCGCCCACAAGGGGTGCCCCTACAGTCGATTACCCCTTACATTTACCGGAGAATCCATAAACGCCCACCCACAAAGAACGCCCCTACAGGCGATCTACATCAACTCTACCTACCTTTTGTAACCCCATTTGGCTATAATGCAGCCCGTTTTTACAGCAGTTTGGGTGTGGTTTGATTTTAGTTCGTGTGGTGCAGTACCTTTGGTTCAGAATGATCCGGCTTAGCTGGCGCTCGTGGCTGAAATTGATCCCCTTGATGTTCATCAGCCTGGTATTGATCTCTATATTTGCCACCCCTATTCCTGATCAGCAATACCATTTTCCTGACGAAAACACAGCGAACAGCAACTTTCATGTGGTTGAATTTAATGACGAAGGTCAGCCCCACGACTTAAAGCAACAACAAGCTTTGTTTGACCGTATCAAAAAACCGGATTCCGCCACTGCAGAATTGGTGATTTTTGTGCATGGCTGGCACCAAAGTGCTGCGCCAACAGATTCCAACTTCGTTGCTTTTCAGCTATATATCAAAGAGTTACAAGATGTGGCTCCGCAGCGTAACCTGATAGGTCTTTATCTGGGCTGGAGGGGCGATAAATACGATCCTTTATGGCTGGACGAGTCTGATAAAGCTGAAGGCTGGCTAGAACCACTGGATTTTCCTACTATTTTTCAGCGTAAAAGAGTATCACGTCTGGTTGGTGAACAAGGGGTAAGTCAGTTACTGGACAAGCTCGATGTTGTGGTTGAGCAAGGTCAGCTGAAACGTTATATCTTTATCGGTCATAGTTTAGGTGGTTCTGTGGCTTTGCATGCCAGTAAAGATCGGGTGAAAAAGGCTATAGATTTGGGCAAAGACAACCCGAATTTGTATTTACTGTTGAACCCTGCAGTGACGGCTAAAGAATACAAACCGCTGGACTCTTTATTAAGTGTCGACAGGCAAAAACCCAGTATGGTGGTATTGCAGTCCAAAGGTGATTTTGCTGTAAAAGAAGCGTTTAACTTTATAAAAGATGGTGAGCAGGCGGTGGGAAACTCATGGGCCATTACCCACGATATTGATAAGTGCCCCAGAGGTAACTGCAAAATTCCTCTGCAACTGCATAGCAGTCTGGCTCAGCATGACGCCATACCTGGTTGTATGATGCAGCTCAATCGTTCTGGCTGGCGCATCCGTGCCCGTGTGCAGGCGCGCCGTACTATACAGAGTTGTGATGATGCTAATATGCAAGCTGTGTGGGTACTGGCTGTGTCGAACGATATTATTTTTGGTCACAATGACATTTTAACGCCAAATCATGCCGGAGCTTTGGCTGAGATTTTAAGCCTGATTGATTATCACAGAAACCAGATCCCTGAAGCTATCTGACGATATACCATCCATCTAATGCCATAAAATTAATACTGTGCCAGCCACTGTCAGGCTGGCACCCACCCAGGCTCCGACAGCAGGCCGCCTTTTATAAACCAGCCATAATAACGGTACTACGACCACTGGACTCACTGAAGACAGCATGCCTATTAAACCCGCGTCACCGGTTTTTAAGGCCTGTAAAATCAGCGTCATGCCAATCACCATCGACAAGGCTGCATTCACAAGTACCATGGCGAAGATTTTTTTCGTCATAGGTAAATAAACCCTAGCCACTTTAAAACCTAACCAGAACAACAACAGATGAGCAAATAAGGCTACCGTCATCCGTACTGCAGAAGCACTGACTGCGTCTATGTCGGTCTCCATTAACGGCTTTAACATTAAGGTCGAAGCTGCCTGGCATAGAGCCGAAGTTAAACCTAAAGCAATACCGGAACGCAGCTGAGACTGATTCGATTCCCAATGATGTTGCTCTTCCGCTCTGCGACCGAGCACTATGGCTGTCATCACCCCTGAACTTAACAGACTGCAGCCCACCAGAGTCCAGCCCCAAATAGATTCGCCTAAAAACAAGTAAGCCAGCAACACCGAAAACATCGCATGTGTGGCAAACAATACACCGGCACGGCGTGGCCCTAATCTGTTCATTGAGGCAAATAACGAAGTATCACCAATTAAAATACCAATAAGCGCCGATATGGCCAGCAGCGGTAGTTGAGGTAAAGCCAGAGTGCTAAAGCCACCACTGAAAAAAGCCCAGATCCATAACATGCAGGCGGCGCAGGCCAGGCGCCAGCGGGTAAAAGCGAAGGCGCCCAAATGACTGGAGGCGGTAGCAGATAATAAACTGCCAACAGCCCAACACACAGCAGCCAGTAAAGCTAAATATTCAAAAGGCACTAATAAATTCCTGAAGATAAATAACGATCACCCCGATCGCAGATAATGGCCACTATCACGGCATTCTCCAGTTGCTCTGCCAGGCGCAAAGCAGCATAAACTGCACCACCAGAGCTAACCCCACAAAATATACCTTCCTGTTGGGCCAGTTGACGCATAGTGTCCAGAGCTTGATCGGCAGTGATATCGATGATTTGATCGACCCGCTGTTTTTCATAAAAGCCAGGTAAATACGCTTCAGGCCAGCGGCGTATACCAGGAATGCTGCTGCCTTCAGCCGGTTGCAAACCTATAATTTGAATAGCTGCATTTTGCTGCTTCAGATAACGAGACACACCCATGATGGTGCCCGTAGTGCCCATGCTGGAGACGAAATGTGTGATCTGGCCCAGACTTTGTTGCCAGATTTCTGGCCCGGTTGAAGCAAAATGCGCAGCCGGATTGTCGCTGTTATTAAACTGATCCAGCACTAAACCCACAGCTTCAGCCTGCATTTGTTTGGCAAGATCACGGGCGTATTCCATACCCTGCTCTTTACTGACCAATATCAGCTCAGCGCCATAAGCCCGCATCGAGGCCTTACGCTCGTCTGTCATATTGTCCGGCATAATCAGCTTCATTTTGTAGCCTTTAATGGCTGCTGCCATCGCCAAAGCTATACCAGTATTGCCACTGGTGGCTTCAATCAGACAGTCACCAGGTTTTATGTCGCCACGCAGTTCAGCCTGCTGCAGCATAAAAAGTGCTGGCCTGTCTTTGACGGAACCTGCCGGATTATTGCCTTCGAGCTTTAACAGCACAGTGCTTTTTGTGTGATTGGCCATACGTTGCAGCCGCACTAAAGGCGTCTGGCCAACATAATCTTCGAGGGTAGGGAACATAAAACCTCAGCGGGGCAGAAGAAATTGCGCTTAGTGTAGCGGATCCGACTCTTTACTCACAGACGGATCCGCTATAACTCAGAAGCTTTATAGCTGCGATAAGCGTTTAAAGTTGTCACATAAAATCGCAGTAGCTATGCCCACATTCAGTGATTCAGTGTCGCTGAAACTGGGGATAGTCACAGGGTGGCTGATCACAGGTTTTAATGCCGGGCTAATACCATTGGCTTCATTGCCCATCACCAGATAACCACCGGCTTTGCTCAGTCTGAGCTGATGCACTGACTCACCTTCAAGATAAGCACCATAAACCGGCATGGCGCTTTGTGCTAACACAGGTAACAGCTCCTGATAAAACATCTGCACCCGTAAAAATGAGCCTTTAGCCGCAGCTATCACTTTAGGATTGTATAAATCCACTGTGTCGGGAGAACACAGCAACTGGCGAATACCATACCAGTCGGCAACGCGGATAATAGTGCCTAAATTACCAGGGTCGTTGATTTGATCCAAAACCAGTACCCAGTCGCCTTGTTGCTCTTTAAATGGTTGAGCTACTGGTATTTCGGCTACAGCCAAAGCAGCATTATTGCTGCTAAATGTACCCACTTGTACCAATTCATGTTCAGTGCATTGCTGCACTAAATCAGCTTTAGTACAAAGGCCATGGTGTTGCTGAAAAAACTGTTCGGTGCCAAACACAGCCCGCACTTTCCACGAACTGTGCAGCAATTCCAGTACAGATTTTTCGCCTTCGACAAAAAACAACTGCTCGGCTTTGCGGTATTTTTTTTGCTGTAGCGATCGGATTAACTTCGACCATTTCTGACTAATCATAAGAACCTATAAAACATGCCTACATCGAGGCCTTATATTTCTGTTGTCCAGCTACCCAGCTTTGTTGCACTTTGGTTTGCCATAAAGTTTCAGCAGGAGCTTTAAAAATGTCGCGATCAACCAAAATAAAATCAGCCCACATGCCTGGCGCTAATGACCCCATGCTTTGATCCTGAAAAGCACCATAAGCTGCATCGAGGGTAAAGGCTTTTAAGGCTTGAGTTAAGGTTAGGCGTTGTTCCGGCAACCAGCCACCTACGGGTTGATTCTGCTGATCCTGACGTGTTACTGCGGCATGAATACCATAAAAGGGATTGGCCAATTCAACTGGAAAATCTGAACCTGCCACTATACGACTGCCCTGATCCACAAAGCTTTTCCAGGCATAAGCGCCGCGTAAACGGGCTATACCTAAACGATCGGCTGCCATATTTTTATCTGACGTGGCATGGGTAGGTTGCATGGACGGCAGAATATGCAGCTCTGCAAAACGTGGGATATCTTTAGGCGAAACAATCTGTGCATGTTCAATACGGTGACGGCCTTGTTCCAGTTGCTCTTTGCTTGCGAGTTGCTCAAATCTGTCTAAAACAAGACGATTGGTTAAATCACCTATTGCATGCACGTTGGTTTGAAAACCAGCGTCCAGCGTCAGCTTCATGACCGCTGTTAATTTGTCTGGCTGAGTGACAAATAAACCTTTTTGGCCAGGTTGATCAGAATAAGCTTCTATCAACGCAGCACCACGGCTACCTAAAGCACCATCGCCATAGACTTTTACTGAGCGGGCAACCAATAAATCTTCTTGATCCAGCACTGGACCGGCTTTTAACCAGTCGGCTAAATCTGGATCTGTCGCTGCTAACATGGCGTAAATACGCAGTGGCAGTTTATTGTCTTTACGAAGTTGCTGATAACTTTGCAGGTTCGCTGCGTCAACACCGGCGTCATGGACAGAGGTAATACCCAAAGCTAACAAGTGTTCAAAGGCAGTATCTAATGCAGCTAAACGCTCGGCTTCGGATTGCTCTGGAATATGTTTTTCCAGCAATAACATAGCGTTGTCTATCAATACACCTGTTGGATTGCCTTCATTATCCCGGATAATTTCACCACCGGGCGGATCTATGGTTTCTTTGGTGATGCCAGCCAGTTGCAACGCTTTGCTGTTAGCCCAACCTGCATGACTATCAACCCGGGTTAGCCAGACAGCTTTGTCTTTAATGCTTTCATCGAGCAAAGTTTTGCCGGGGAATTGTTGGGTTGGCCACAACACCTGATTCCAACCCCCACCTAAAATCCATTGCGAGTGCTGGTGAGTTTTAGCAAAAGCGGCAACTTGCGCCACAGCCTGAGCTTCACTGCTGCTGGTACGTAAATCCACTCTGTTCAGGTTTTGGCCCAACCCCAATACATGACCATGGCCATCAATCAGGCCTGGTAACAAAGTCTGGCCTTTGCCGTCAATTTGTTCTGCTTTGTCATAGGCAGCAACAGCTGCTTTATCGCCGCGTGCCAGTACTTTTCCGCTTTGATTATCAAATACAAAATGACTGAATTCGGCAATTTGGCCTGTTTCATCAAAGCCATAACCCTGAATATTATGCAGCACTACAGGAGCGGCTGATAAAGAGCCGCTGCTAAGCAGTAACAGACTGAGCACTGAAGGAGTAAAACGAAACATAAAGATCCCCTGATTGGTCCGTTGCCGGACCAGCCGGGCTAACGGTATTTTTTCTTGGCTTTTTGCTGACGGACTTTTTCCCGCTCAGCTTTTTCAGCAGCTCTGGTGGCTTCCTCTAACTTAGCATTCTGCAATTCCTCTGTCACCATATCCGGTGTTTCCAGACTGACAGGGCCAAACAAGCCAGCACGAAGTTCGGTAATTAAAATGGAACCTGCTTTTTGTAGATCAACCACACCACCTTTACGCATACAACCACGGCGTTCGCCCAAAGCGTCTAATAAAGCCAAATCGTTTTCTGGTTGTTCTTTTAGCTGATAACGCGCCATCACTTGTTGAGGGTAGGCTTTGAGTAAGTAATCAGCGGCAAAAATGGCGATATCCGCGTAGTCAAAGGCTGTATCTTTAATAGCGCCAGTCACCGCAAGGCGGTAACCGCAACTGGCCGGACTCAGCTTGGGCCATAAAAAGCCAGGGGTGTCGGTCAGGATGACATTATTGTCTAAACGAATACGTTGCTGAATTTTAGTTACACCAGCTTCGTTGCCGGTTTTGGCAATAGTACGGCCAGCCAATGTATTGATAATGGTGGATTTACCCACGTTAGGAATGCCCATAATCATAGCGCGGGCACCACGGATATCTAAGTTCCGGTCTGGCAGCATTTGGTTGCAAAGTTGTAATAAAGCCTTGATTTGTTCAGGGTTTTGCTGACTAATAGGAATGGCTTTAATGCCTTTTTCCTGTTCAAAGCGTTCCACCCATAAAGCGGTGACCGCAGGGTCTGCTAAATCAGCTTTGTTCAGTACCTTGATCACCGGAGTGTCACCACGCAGTTCGGGCACCAAAGGGTTTTCACTGGAAAAAGGAATGCGGGCGTCCAGCATTTCGATAATGATATCGACCTGTGGCATAACCTCGGCAATTTCTTTACGGGCCTTGTGCATATGGCCTGGGAACCAGTTTATCGACATAAAAACTCTCTTGGGTTAGCCGCATCGCGGTCTGAACAGGAAACAATTCAATATTTTACGCTGTTATCAGCTGAGGCAGGAACTTTTTTCCGGCTTAAACCTCCGATTAGCAGCTTTTTACGTAGAAGAATCTCGTAATACATATACAAAGGAATAACAGGGAATGAATAAGTTGAAGTATCTGGCTGGTTTAGCTATCACTATGATTGTGTCGGCAGGCCCTTTAATGGCCTCAGAGTTTAAGCAGGTTCAGGTGCAACTGGAGCATCCTGCGAACGGCGATACTTTATTTATGCCGGGAGCTAAAGCAGTGTTGCAGTCTGGTCATTCGTCCAGTAATCGCTGGCTGAGTTGGGTTGATTTAACAACCAACACCGCAAAGCAGGTACCTATCCCAACACAAGCTCAGTTTTTTCATAAAGCGCAGATCAAAAGTCAGCCGGTTGAAGTATTGGTGGTCTTAGGCAGTGAAGGCATCAGTTATTTTAAACCTGAAGACAGCAGCTGGCATCGTTTACTCAACACTGAATCTCTGTACCGCACAGTGGATAGCAAAAGGTTGCTGAAGCTGGACTTTGTGTATGACTTAAATAACGATGGCTTATCTGACTTTGTAGTGACAGATTTTAATGCGCATCATCTGTATATGCAGCAACAGGATGGCAGTTTTAATCAATTCTCTTTGGCTGTGGACGCGAAATCCCGCATTTTTGATGAAAACCCGGATTACACAGGTCGCAAAGCACGATTTCTGGACTGGAATGGCGATGGCCGCACTGATATTGGCTTTGCGATAGACGACAGCTTGTTATTGTATCTGCAAACTGAAACAGGTTTTTCTACCCAGGCCCAGACCATTCAGCTTGGGTTGGGTTTAACGCCAGACGTTCAGGCTGAGCTGAGGGGCGGCGATGGTCGTAGCTTTAAAGGCTTGTCGATCAACAGGTTGTACGATGTGAAAGACTTAAATAACGATGGCGTAGCCGACTTTATTGTACGTCAGGAGCTGTTTGCCGATGCAGTGGAGCAAAGCTATAGCTACCGCATTCATTATGGCAAGATGGAACAGGGTACTTTGCAGTTTAAAGCTGAACCTGATGCACGTATTAACACTAAAGGGATCCAGTCTGAACCTGTATTTGCCGACTTAAATAACGACAAAAAGTTAGACTTTTTCACCCCGGCAGCTGAGTTTGGTATAGGCACTCTGGTGCGGGCTTTACTGGCAGGCACTGCGACTATGGAACTACAGTTTTTTCCGCAATTGCCCAGCGGTAAATTTCCGGATAAGCCTGTGTATCGACAAGACGCTACAGCACAGGTCAGCATTGGCAATGCTCAGGTCAATTTACCTGTGCTCAAAGCGCTGGTTTCAGAGCAGGCGCCGGCTTTGTTGTTGATCGGGGATAAAGACCATTTAAAGCTTTATCAAAGCGCTAAAGAAAAGCTGTTCAGCAGTAAAAGTGTACGCTTAAAGCAAGCTATACCGCTGAATGGAATGCTGGCCTCCACTGCAGATCTGGATCAAAACGGTAAAATGGATCTGATTTTGCCTTTTACCCACTTAGACCCGGAAGCAGTGCGTAACCAGCTGCATTTTTTATTGCAGCAATAAATTTATGGCCTTAACCATTGCTTCATTTGTGGATAGCCGTCAGCGGAACCTGATGGTTCACACATGCCATACCAGCTCAATAGCGGATGGCCAAATCCGCCTCCACAACTAAAGGCGGCTATATAGGCTTCTGAACCACCTTTGTAGCCGTCAGCATGAAATAAAAATTCTGGCGGCAAATTTAAATGCACTAAAGCTGCCCATGACCAGGCGATAGCCGCCATTTCTTCGGCTGGCCCCTGATTTGCAGATTCATTCACATTGTCATTCAGCAGATGACGCTGGGCAGTGGGCATTACGGCTATATGACCTGCTTCGTGCAGCAAATCTCCGGGTTGAACAAGCTGTTCCGGGTCTATACAAAGGCCGCCATTTTTTATCAAGACTCCTGCTAAAAAGCTGGGTTCAGCCAATGGTTGGAGCTGATACGCAATACCAATGTCATTAAAAAAGGCTAACACTCTTTGCAGTGACTCAGTCATTTTGGCCTCAATGAATTGATGCTGTTGTTTTGGCTGCTCAGTAAGTAATTTGTTCTCCACCGCCTTTCTTTGTTCCTTTTATCTGCTAGCCTAGGTTTTTATAAAACAAAAATAACGACTTAGCCATGACTATTTGTAGTTTTGCTTTGCTTGGCCCTGTTGCCGGATTTCAACACATGCGTGAAGAACTGGAATTGTTGCTGCAGTTGCAATGGCATGCCCATGTGAACAAAAGAGATTATCAGGGCGGCTGGGATGTATTGCCTTTGCGTTGTGTCTCAGAGCATCTGAATGCCCACGGTATTTTGCAGAGTTTTGCGATTTATCCTACTGACGACTGGAGCAATTTACCCCAATTGGAACAAAGCCCTGCCTTGCTGCGTTTTGTAACGGCTTTACCTTACTCAGTTAAATCTATACGGCTGATGCGCTTACACCCGGGGGCTGAAATTAAACCGCACCGTGATCAGGGCTTGTGCCTGGAGCAAGGAGAAGCTCGTTTGCATCTGCCACTCCAAACCAATGATTTACTGAAGTTTTTTGTTAATGATCAACAGGTGCCTATGCAGGCAGGCCAGCTGTGGTACATCAACGCTGATCAGGTACATAGGGTCGAAAATAAAGGTGCAGAGGCGCGCATCAACCTGGTGCTGGATTGTGTAGTTAATACTGAATTAAAGGAGCAAATTTATGCCGGATGGAACACTGAGTTATCCAGAGTTAACTGAAGATGTGTTATCACTTTTTGCGACTCAAATCCTGAAGTCTCAGGGCGCAGCTGAAGCACGGCCTTTGATTGTTTCGCTGCTGACCACCTTATGCCAGCATCTCAATCTGGATTTGCACCCGGACCAATACAAAGATAAAGAATTTACCCTGACGCCTTTTGGTAAAGCTGTATCACCCACTACCGCGGCTCAGTGCGCCGAAGATATTGAGCGAAGCAGGGTCTTTATACAGGCTATTTATAGGGCGGTGCAGGACCGTTTGACAGCAGAGCAGCCAGTGCTTGTGCTCTATGCGGGCACAGGCCCTTTAGGCTGGCTGATATTGCCTTTACTCAGTGTATTCAGTGCACAGCAGCTTCAGGTGACTGCTTTGGATATTCATCAGTTTTCCCTCGATAGTTTCCGGCATTTATGCAAAACGCTGCATCTGGAAGACAGAATAGCAGACTGGGTATGCGCTGATGCGACTGTGTGGCAACCGCAATCAGGAGTTAGCTATGACCTGATCTTGTCTGAAACCATGAATCAGTTTTTGGAACAGGAACCTCAGGTACAGATTTTTGTGAATTTACAGCGTTGCCTGAAAGACGGCGGTTGCCTGATCCCACAACAAGTGCTGCTGTCGGCAGAGCTGGAATGGCAGTACAAAAAAAAGCTGCAAAGTCATCCACTAGGGCCTGTCTTTTGTTTGGATCTGGACAGTGCTCAAGCCCTGGCACAAGGAAAAACCGAACTACTACAAAGCCAGATGCTATTGCCCGAATTTGAACCAGGCCCTGTAGATATTAAATTGTGCACTGAAATTCAGGTCTATCAGCAGTTTCGGCTGGTGGAGAAGCAAAGCCAGTTAACTCTGGCAAAGTACCGCAAGCAACTGCTGCTCAAGCCTGGCTCTGTGCTTGAGTTTAGTTATCAGTCCGGGCAAATTCCGTTATGGCAATTAGAGTATCAAAGCCTGACCTTGCCATTGGTGGCAAGCGATGATTTGAGTGTCGGAGGGCTATTTCATTTCTACAGATTGTGGCAAAAGACTCAGATCAAAAAGTTAAAACTCCCCACTGCATTGCCGGCAGACGAATGGTTAGTCGACAGAGCACTATTGGATCTGGCTGGTTTAGGCTTACATCCGGGTTTGCAGCTGTTATACCGCTGCGACAGACTGTCTGAGTTACAGCAGGAAGTGCGGCAATTATCACTCACTGAAGCACAAAAACAGCAGATTAATCAGCAATTGTGTGAACTTGCCGCCGGGCAACAGAGTAGGGCAATACCTTCAGTACTGTCGGAACAACAACTGGCTTTCTGGCACCAATTTGGTTATCTGGTAGTGCCGGCTGTACTGACGCCGGAACAATGTGAACAAAGCCGGGCTGCTATCTGGCACTATCTGCAGGCCTCGCCAGAGCAACCACAAAGCTGGTACAGGCATTTGGGGTTGTGCGAAAAAATCATGTTGCCGTTGTTTCGTCATCCGGCTTTAGATGCCAACCGGGAGGTGCCACTGATCCGACAGGTTTTTGAGCAGCTTTGGCAAAGAACCGATCTGGTGATGAGCACAGACAGGGTAAGTTTTAATCCGCCACAGACGGCAGATTGGGCCTTTCCTGGCCCGGATTTGCATTGGGATATGCCGCTTCGTGCCCCTGTGGAGTTTGCAACTCAGGGTTTAATTTATTTAACGGATACCACAGAGCAGCAAGGGGCTTTTTGTTGTGTGCCCGGTTTTCATCTGCAGGCAGAACACTGGATCACCAGCCAGGGCAAAACTGAATTTGAGTTACAGCAACAGCGCTGGTCAGACTGGCCGGTGAAAGCCATAGCTGCCAAAGCCGGAGATTTGATCATCTGGCATCATGCTTTGCCTCATGGTCCAAGTGCAAATACAACAAATCAACCGCGTATGGTGCATTACATCAATTGTTACCCGATAAAAAGTGAAGCCTGAATGCAGCACAAATTAACTCTGTATTGGCAATTGTTGCATGATGAGGCAAAACTCAGGGCCTTACAACACAGCTGCTCTGTCCCTGATTTTGTGCAACAAATGGCGGTGTATCTGCAATGGCGAGACTTGAGCTTTGACCTGATGCTGAGTTTTTTAGAGCAGCAGAATAACACTGTGCTGGTGCCGGACCTGGAGCTGTTCAGTCGTTTTTGGCAACCCGCGGATTACCGGAAAAAGCAGCAGGCCCTGAACTGGGTTCCGGCTTTTGAGCCCTTGCAGCAGCCTTTTTTTCAGGACGATATACTGAAACAACGAGGCAAGCTGCTGGCGCAGTTTATCAGGCCTGTCACCTTAGTTTCTGACCTGCTGACACAAGCGTCCAGATTAACTCCAGTCAGTCCTGATCTGATTATTTTCCATTGGTCCCGCTGCGGCTCTACCTTGTTGGGGGGCTTATATCGACAGCTATCCGGAGTCAAGCTGCTGTCTGAATCTATGTTGATAAGCGATATGTTACTGGACCCTTTTTGGCCTGACTCTGTCAAACCACAACTGTTAACACTGGCTCTGTTGTTGCAAGGCCGCTTCCGGCATGGAGAAACTCAGTTGGTACTGAAGTTAAACGCCTGGGATTTGCCGCTATGGCCACTGTGGCTGCAACAGTTTCCTGCGGCCAAAGTACTGTGCCTTGGGCGGGATCCTGAAGCTATTCTGGCCTCACATCAGCGGATCTCTGGTATGCATATGGCCGGGCTTCCCGGTCAGCTTGGGGTTCTGGGTGATATCTGGCAACACTGTGACAGTTTTTTTAGCGGCCGTTGTGAAGTGCTTTATATTCTGATGCAAAGTAGCGAAGCACTGGTTCGGCAGAAGCAGGCAGTTTTCATCGACTATCAGCACTTAGTCCAATTCAGCCCACAGCAACTGGCGGCCTGGCTTGGCCGGACACCTGATAGCCATGAGCTACAGCGCTGGCAAAGTTTCAGCACAAGAGACGCTAAGCAACCTGATCAGGCTTTTCAGCAGGCTTCAACCCGGCTTGATGTGGCATTTAGCCCTGAGCAACAGCAGTCAATTCAGCTGAGATTGCAGCCTTTGTATCAGCTGTTGCTGCAAAAGTCGGAGCTATAACCTAAGCGCTCTGCCATTTGCTTGATAGCAGGCACTTTTTGTAATAGCGGGAATTCAACAGCACAAAGGGCAATAGCACCAGCGCCATACTGATCAACGAGGCCCGGAGAGGCTATATCGCGAACCGCCTCAGGTCCTAAAAACTCTGTTAAGGCTTGTTCGGTTGTTGCGCTGAATAATTGATCAAACTTTAATTCCAGCCAGTCGTTAGCAGGCCAACTCTGCCGAAGTTGCAAAGCTTTAGCCTGCACTTCGGTCCAGTACCATAAGTTTTTTTCTGCCGGGTTGAGCTGAGGCCAGAGTTCATGCCACTCTGCCAGATAACCCTGTTCAGGCCTTGGCAAAAACAGGTTTTTTAGCGGTAAATGCGGCACAAAAGGGGGCACAAAAGCATTTATCTTTAACAACGAATGTACTGTATCCACAGGGTCTCTGTGCAGATGTATTACCCTGGCCTGCCCATCCAGTTGCTGCCTGAACCACTCTAAATGGCGCCAGCAGGGAAAGCCCGTTTCAATATAACTCCGCCCCTGGTTTAAATGTTGCTGGATTTCAGACAAGTGCTGTTGTATTAGTTCCTTGTTATAACTCAGTGGAACTAGTTCCGTATTGAGGTCTGGCCGGTAATGGAAGGACAAAGGCTCATGCACTATCTGCCTGTCCGGGTACAACAAGCTAAGTTTTTCTGTCAGCCACTGAGTACCACAACGACCGGTAGAGAGGACAAAAGTAGCTGATGTCATTCGATTTTTCCTGAAGAGCTGAGTCTTTTTTACTGTAAAACATTTTTTTGTCGCCCGCCAATAAAGAGTAATTTCCCGGACTACGCCGATCTATCTGATTTTTAGAAATTAATTTGTTGTTTCTGAAAGTCGTGCTTATAGTTGTTTGCAGCGATAATAACTACAAGGACCCCAAAGTGCAGGGCATTCAATTACCACTCGGATTACATATTCGCACCTCTGTTGCTTCAGATAAGGCTTTTCTGGAAAAACTGCATCATGCAGTCCGGCAGGATTTGCAATGGATAGATGCCGAAAAAGATCTGGTTGAAACCATAGTGGAAATGCAACTGAAAGCACAAACTCAGAGCTACTCAGAGCAATTTCCCAACGCCATGTATTTCATCATCGAAAAGCAACAGCAGCCTATAGGCAAAGCCAGCATAGATTTTTCTCATGATCTGGTGCATCTGATTGATATTGCTTTTATTCCTGAAGCTCGTGGCCAGGGCTTTGGTAAGGCTGTATTACAAGCCCTGCAGCAGTGTGCCGCTCAGGTGGCTGCGCCTATGCTGTTATCGGTAGAGCAACAAAACCAGGTGGCAAAGCAGTTGTACCAAAGTTTGGGTTTTGCCACTGAAGTTGTGCAACCGCCTTATGAGCGCATGATTTGGTACCCGCCAGCCTTACGCAGTTTCAGTCAGAACATGGCGTAGCTGCTCAGTCGAACACTTAAAACCACAACCAGGAGGCCAGATTGGAATTATTTACTTACGACAGAGTACAAGAATTAGTGGGGCAGCAGATTGCTGTGTTACACCCGGAAACAGAGCAGACTCAGTTGCAGCTTACTGTCACAGAGGTGAGCAGGAATAAAGGGCTGGAACATGCCTTTGACGCCTTTTCTGTGGAATTAAAAGGCCCGCCGGACATGCATTGCCCTCAAGGCACCTACAGGTTCAGCCATCCGGCTTTTGGCACAGCAGAGCTGCTGCTGACGCCTCATGCGGCTGACAGTTATCACATTTGTATTTCGAGGAAAAAAGCGGTCAGTTAAGTTGTATGGCCAACACAGCAGTAGTTTGTTTAGTCCATTTGTTTGAGCAATAAGGAACAACTATGTCAACACCCTATGTCGGAGAAATTAAAGCTGTCGCTTATAATTTTGTCCCAAAGTACTGGAGTGCCTGTGATGGGCAAGTTTTAGCTGTCAATACCAATCAGGCATTGTACAGCTTGTTAGGTGTGCAGTTTGGTGGTAATGGCCAAACCAACTTTAACTTGCCGGATTTACGCGGCCGCACCCCGGTATGCTTTGGGGCTAGCCCAGCTCTGAATGTTAATTATATTCAGGGTTTTAGTGCAGGACAGGAAAACGTCACCCTGAACCTGACCCAAATACCGCCCCATACCCATCTGTTTCAGGCCACGTCGGCAACCGCTACATCAGGTAATCTGATTGGGAGCTCAGCACCAAACTCAACATTGGCTACAGCTAATCCTAATTATTACAATAGCAGTGCCCCGGATACCCCCTTGTTGCCTGCTACAGTTCAGACTGTTGGAGGGCAACCCCACACTAATATTCAGCCCAGTCTGGCCCTGATGTATATTATTGCCTTGACAGGCCTTTATCCAAGCCGCAATTAGGAGACGAATTATGGAACCTTATATTGGTGATATCCGGATCTTTGCCGGGGTTTTCAGCCCTGTCAGCTATGCATTTTGTAATGGTCAGTCAGTTGCTATTGCCGAAAATGAAGCCTTATATGCGCTGATCGGTACCACTTATGGTGGTGATGGGGTCAACACTTTTAATGTGCCCAGTTTACAGGGCCGTATTCCTGTACACAGAGGTCAGGCGCCTGCCGCTGGCTCCAGCAACTGGGTGGTGGGTATGGCCACGGGAACAGAAACTGTGACTTTAATTCAAAACCAACTGCCTGCTCACAGCCATAGTTTTGTGGTCAGCAGCGCTGCGGCTACGGCTACTACAGCATCAGGCCATAGCATTGCCAAGGGAGTCCACTATGCGGAAAGTGCAAATAATCCGGCAACAGGCACTATTTCTGCTCAGGCTTTGCAAGCTGTTGGCGGCAGTCAGCCACATAACAATATGATGCCTTATCTGGGCGTTAATTTTATTATTGCGTTGTTGGGCGTATTCCCAACCCGCAACTAAGGAGTCTGTTATGTCTTCACCTTTTCTCGCAGAAATCCGGATGTTACCTTATATGTTTGCGCCACGTGACTGGGCTGATTGTTCAGGCACAGTGATGCCACTGCAACAAAATAGCGCCTTATTTGCACTGATAGGTGTTATTTATGGCGGCAACGGACAAACCAATTTTGCCTTACCCGACTTACGTGCCCGCGCTCCTTTGCATGTGGGCGGTCAAAGTGGTCAAAAACCCCCTTTAAGTTACCATCAGCTAGGGGAAGCGGGTGGCACAACAGCTGTCACCCTGACGGTACCAACAATACCTGCTCATAGCCATAGTGTTACTGCGGCTCAGGTAAGACCCACTGCTTTGATTGACACAGCCAGTAACACAACCTATCTGGCCAATTTTGGGGGCGGGGGCGTGGCTTATTTACCAGATTTTTCCGGAGCTAACGCAGTAGCGTTAAATCCGGCCACTATAGGGGCAAGTGGTGGTCAAGGTGGCGCAGCTTTGCCCCATGAAAACCGTCAGCCTTTTTTGGCCTTAAGGTTTTGTATCTGTGTTGATGGTATTTTTCCGATGCGAGCCAATTAAAACAATGGGCTGGTGCCGTGTTTTATTGCTGGCTTGCATTGCTCTGATATCCAGTTTGACATCAAGTCTGGCAGTGGCGAGTCAGCTAAACACGGCACCTGTAAGCCCATTGTTTTTTGTTAATGCGAAGCAGCAGCTGCAATTAGAGCCTGCTGCTTCGCACTATCTGATGCAAGTTCAGAGTAAAACATTAAAAGTGCAACTGAGTAACAGGTTGCTTGTTAAAACAGGGCTTCAGCATAATGCGGCCAGCCTTAGTCAATTTCACCCGGCTATTGAAAAAGTGCAGCAACTGGCGAAATTGCAACAGGCCAGTTGGTGGCTGGTCACTGTAAAAGACAATCCACCTTCAGCTGTATTGTCGCATCTTCAGCAGCATGCTCAGGTGCTGGCAGTTCAACCCGATCTATTGCTGCAACGCCAAAACGCCAGAGCAGAGGAAACCTCTGGCCAGATAAAAGATCCACAGCTCCTCCCGCCTTTAAAAGCCACCAAAACAGTAAGACTGGCCATTATTGATGATGGTTTTGATTTACAGCATCCGGCGCTGCAAGGTTTGAATATCGCTTTGCAATATGATGCCGATTTACGGCTGGCTGATGCCAGCCCGAAGTTAGCTCTGGATCAACATGGCACCAAGGTTGCCGCGCTGCTGTTGCAAACAACAAGGCAGCACGGAGTAGAGCCTGAATTGGTGTTGATCAGGCAAGTCTCCAGTTGGACTTCTGATCTGCTGCTGGGTTTTACTGTTGCCCGTATGATGCAGGCTGATATTGTCAACAGCAGTTGGATTCTGCCATTTCTGCCTGACCCTCTGGCAGAGCTGCTGAACGAGTGGCAGCAACAGCAGCCTTATTTTGTCTTTGCTGCCGGCAATAACGCCGCCGATGCCTGCAGCTCTAACGCTTTTAGTCAGTTACCAGGTGCTTTACTGGTGGCTGCTGCAAAACACAATGGCGAACTTTGGCCTTATTCTAACTACGGACCTTGTATTGATATTAATGCCCCGGCCTATTTTCAACTGACAACCAATGCAAACAACAAAACCTCCGCTTTTACCGGCACTTCAGCAGCTGCTGCTTATGTCAGTGCCATGCTGGCTATAAAGATGGCTTCCGGGGTTCATTCCAGGCCAGATCAACTTCAGCTGTGGGTATTGCCTGTATCTGGCAAAGATGCAGAGAGCTCTGACCAATAGCAAGCTGGTGCACAAAATGCCATTTTTCTGTTTACATTGTAACCAAAACCCCTGCATAATGAAAAAACTGAAACTTTAAGTGAAATTGTTGTGTTAAGCAAAGCACGTTGATCGCAAAAACTAAGCTGAAGCACAACACTACAAAAGGATATGAGGTTTGCTGTAATGCAGGAACAAGTGCAGATGGATTACAGTGCTGAATACAGCGACAATTTACCGGCTTTGTTAAAGCAACTGAATATTGCTTTGGTTTTTACGTCCTATCAGGCCGGCCGTTTAATGCTGGTGCGCAGTGACGGCACTCAGCTGGATATTAATTACAAAAGTTTTCCTCGTCCTATGGGACTTGCCGTAACAAAAAACAGCCTGACATTGGGCGTCTTCACGCAAGTCTTGAAATTTCAACGCGAAGATGCGCTGCTGGAAAAAATTAAACAGCCTTTATTACCTATTGATCAAGACATTACCGCCCCCCGACTTAAAACTGAGTCAGCAGAGAATGCAGTTGGAAAAGGGCTTGATGACCTTTCAGACCTGACGCCCGAACAACTGGCAGAGCAGGAAGAATTGCGACAGGAACAGCAACGTTGGCAGGATTACCAGCAACAGTTGATGGCTCCGCTGGATGAACGCACAGATGCTTGTTTTATTACCCGAAGCGCACATTACAGCGGCATGATTAATATCCATGATATTGAATGGGGCACTGAAGGCTTGTGGGCTGTCAACTCAAGTTTTTCCTGCTTATGTACCTTAAGCCCGGACGCCAGTTTTGTTCCTCGCTGGAAGCCATACTTTATTACTGAATTAACGCCGGAAGATCGCTGTCATTTAAATGGTATGGCACTGAAAGACGGCAAACCTGCTTATGTCACCACCTTTTCAAAATTTAATGAAGCAGGTATGTGGCGTAAAGGTAATAAGTTTGGTGGCACCTTAATGGATGTTGTGCAAAACAAAATTTTGTTAGATAACCTCTGTATGCCACATTCTCCCCGTTACTATCGCGACAAAGTGTATTACTGCAATTCAGGGGAAGGCCAGGTTTGTTGTTATGACCCTAAAACCGGTCTGAATGCAGTACTGGCTGAAGTACCGGGTTTTACCCGCGGCATGGATTTTTATGGACCTTTTTTAATTGTTGGCTTATCCAAGGTGCGACAGAGTGATGTCACTTCCCCTGCACCTTTAGCCAAAAGATATTCCGACACTTGTTCCGGTATTTGGTTGTTTCACCTTGACAGCGGCAAAACTATAGCCACTCTTAAGTTTACCGGAAATGTCGATCAGATTTATGACGTAGCGGTGTTGCAGAGCTGCAGCTTTCCTGAGCTGATAGAGCCCGGTCATCCCCGAATGCGTAACCATTTCTGTTTTCCTGCCCTGGCAGAGTGAATGACTATTGGCTGTTGATCAAACAAGGATTGCATCATGAGTGCCCGCCCTAAAAACTCATTTTTGAAAACCTCACTTAAAGCCCTATGGCCTGCTTTGTTGCTGGCGCAGCCTGCCTTCGCGTCTGTACGAAGTAGCTCAGTGTCGCGCGCTCAATCCCGCACTGCAGCAATGGTTTTGCCTGGTTCTGGAAGCACATCGAACAACGAGCTGGAAAACGCTGCAACACAAAGTAATCCTTTTGCCTCTTTTGGTGTCAGTGCAGAATATGAACACATCCGACCTATTGAACCTGCTGCAGACACTTTAGCCTTTTTAGCTGAGCAGGGGTTGCTGGTGCCGGGAGCCGGGTTACAGGTGACTGAGTCCGGGCAAAATTTTACGTCCAGAAAAGAATTTGCGGCTTTTCCTAACAAAGGCCCAGGTGGTGTGCATCCATTCGCGATATGTACAGCGAATGCTGATTTTGTAACAGTTGCCTGGTTTGAACCACCGCAGGCTATGAATTGCCGAGGATATGTCTCTAGTCATAGTTCTCCCGTACCAATAGGAAATACTTACAGCGTATGTCTTAATGCTTATAACGCTTGTGTTGGGCAGACCAACTCAGCGCCGACCGATATTTCTCTGACGGCCAATACCCTGAATCAAAGCGCCGCGGCTAATACTGTTGTAGGAACCTTAGATTCCGTAGATGCCAACGGTGGTGATACCCATACCTATACTTTGGTTGCAGGAGCAGACGATACAGACAACGCCTCCTTTAATATCAGCGGTAATGAGCTCAGAGCCACAAACCCCGCTGCTATTGCCGCAGGTAACCGCTCTGTCCGGATCAGCACCACAGACAGTGGCAGTGGTAACCTGACCTTTGAAAAAGCCTTCACTATAGTAGTCACTGATGATGTAGCCCCAACTGCGACCATAGTAGTAGCGGATACCGCTTTAGCAATCGGCGAAACTTCGCTGGTAACTTTTACCTTTAGCGAAGCTGTGACAGGTTTTACTAATGCGGATTTAACGATAGCGAACGGCAGTTTAACAGCGGTCAGCAGTTCTGACGGTGGTACCACCTGGACGGCCACTTTTACTCCAAGCGCCAGTATTACTGATACAACCAATGTCATTACATTAAATAACACAGGTGTGGCAGATGCAGCTGGCAATGCCGGTGTTGGTACGACCAACTCGAACAACTATGCGATAGACACGGTACGTCCAACGGCTTCTATAGTAGTGGCTGACAACTCATTGACGGTGGGCGAAACTTCACTGGTGACTATTACTTTCAGCGAGGCGGTGACTGGTTTTACCAATGCAGATTTAACCATAGCCAACGGCACTTTAACGAATGTCAGTAGCGCTGATGGTGGCATCACCTGGACTGCAACTTTAACACCCACAGCCAGTGTGACAGATGCAACCAATGTGATTACTTTGGATAATACAGGTGTAGCAGATACAGCAGGTAATGCAGGTACTGGTACAACGAACTCTAATAACTATGCGATAGATACGGTACGCCCAACAGCCACAATAGTGGTGGCGGATACTGCACTGCGGATAGGCGAAACTTCGCCAGTCACTATCACTTTTAATGAAGCAGTCACAGGTTTTACCAATGCAGATTTGACCATAGCCAACGGCACTTTAAGTGCAGTCAGCAGCAGCGATGGCGGTATTACCTGGACAGCTACTTTCACACCCACAGCCAGTGTGACCAATGCCAGCAATGTCATTACCCTGAACAATACAGGTGTGGCAGATGCAGCAGGGAATACGGGTACTGGTACCACGGATTCCAACAACTACGCCATAGATACGGCGCGTCCTACAGCTACCATAGTAGTAGCGGATACCGCTTTAGCAATAGGCGAAACTTCGCTGGTAACTTTTACCTTTAGCGAAGCTGTGACAGGTTTTACTAATGCGGATTTAACGATAGCGAACGGCAGTTTAACAGCGGTCAGCAGTTCTGACGGTGGTACCACCTGGACGGCCACTTTCACACCAAGCGCCAGTATTACTGCCGCAACCAATGTCATTACGCTGGATAACACAGGGGTTGCCGATGTAGCTGGTAATGCAGGTACTGGCACCACCAACTCCAACAACTATGCCATAGATGGCGTGCGTCCAACGGCCTCTATAGTAGTGGCGGATAACGCATTAAGTGCAGGCGAAACTTCGCTGGTGACTTTTACGTTCAGTGAAGCGGTGACAGGTTTTAATAACGCAGATTTAACCATAGCCAACGGCGATTTAACTGCAGTCAGCAGCGCTGATGGCGGCATCACCTGGACTGCCACTTTAACACCCACAGCCAGTGTGACAGATGCAACCAATGTGATTACTTTGGATAATACGGGTGTAACAGATACAGCAGGAAATGCAGGGACTGGCACAACGAACTCTAATAACTATGCGATAGATACGGTACGCCCAACAGCCACAATAGTGGTGGCGGATACTGCACTGCGGATAGGCGAAAC
>NZ_JAVDWR010000030.1:0-16469 GCF_031457405.1 Rheinheimera soli
CTGGAAACCGGCGATGAATCAGTTCATCATCATGTACGGTGATCGTGTATCACTATGATAAACAGCCACTTACACAGAAAATTTTACATACTCGTCAGCCTGCACTGGCAGGCTGACATTCATCGGTGTTATACAGCGCCACCGCACTTGCCTTCACCACATTTAGCTTCTTTGGTTTTTTCTTTGTCTTTACCGTCTTTTTTATCGCCACCACATTTGCCTTCACCACATTTGGCTTCTTTATCTTTGGCTTTGTCTTCACCACATTTGGCTTCTTTATCTTTGGCTTTGGCTTTGTCAGCACCACAAGAGGCTTCTGCTGAGGCTAACTGGTAACCGGCATTCAACTGTTCAGCTGAAAACGGATTCGCATTAGCAGTTAAACTCAAAGTGGATAAAGAACCCAGTACTAAAGCGCTGACGGCAACAGCAGTAGTTTTATTCGATTTCATATCAATGTTCCTTGTAGTTGCGTTAAGTTGCGTTAAGTTGCAATAAGTTGCGTTCAGTAGACCTGTACTACACACAAAAAATTTCGTCATTCGTCACATTCAGCAAAAACATAATATCAAGATCAAAACTGACGGATAAAAACAGCAGCTGGTTACAACATAGTTTTATCCCATTCAGCTGAATGGATCCACTTCGCGCCTTTGGCATAAACAGGCTGGCGTTGCTCCAGAGTTTTGAAATCAAAATCTCGCCGGAAAAAAATTGAAGTTGTTGAAGTATGAGATTCACAAGGTTTAAAACCACTCATATCAACTTGCAGCAACCCGGCTGATTTCAGCAATGCAGCAGTATTCGGATGCCAATCGGCATTATCCAATACAATAACCCCACCAGGAGCCAGTTTATTTAAAGCCTGAACTGCAGAATCATAGCGATACCCAAAACCATCAACAACAATCACATCAAATAATCCTTCTTGACTGCTGATCGCCGCCGGGAAATGCTGATTTTGAGCGAAAATTAAGTTTACATTGGATTTAACCTGCATTTTAAGTTTGGAGTACCAGTCCTGGTTATTTTCAACACTGACAACCTGCCCGGCCCTTTCCATCCAAAAAAATGTTGAAGCTCCAGCCCCAAATTCAAAAATTCTCTTATCCCGGTAATCAAACTGAGTCAGGTACTCAATGGTCGGATAAGTATACAACGGCAGATAGCCGCCACTTATATCAACCGCAACACCTTTCTCCACAGAAAAAACATACCCATACAGGTTACGTAAAATATTCAGGCAGGAAGCAAGGTACATTTCGCCTTTTGGCATTTCAATAGCTTCTGCATGAGATTTTAATTTGTTGTCTGTCGATTGTTCTTCGCTGAATTTTCCCCAAAACATTTTATAGTTCTCCTATTTTTATCATTGTGGTATCAGGTCAAACGCCACCGTTACCCTGTACTGGCTGCCAGAAAAAGGTTGGGTGCCGTGCCACATCATTGATGGGAACAATACCACAACCCCAGCATCTGGTTTGATTAAAAAATCGGGCTCCATCATCAGGGCCTGATGAAACTCAGCCTGCCCAAACTTAATCCACCCCTGGCCTTGTTGCTCAACTCTGTCGGGCACATCAATGTAATAACAACCGCTGATCCAGCCTTCACTATGGTAGTGGTTCTTGTGAAAACCGCTGTTATTCAACCGAACAGACCAGGCTCCAGTGTATAAAAAATCTTTCGCCTTACGGCATAAAAATGGGTGGCCATTGTCTTCAGGCAAGGACTCTATATACAACCTGACCTGCTCAGTAATGTGTTGCTTTAATAGCTGAATCAGCGGTTCCTGACGTAAAAACAGGTGGTCTTCCGTCTGGGTGCCATGCCTTAGCGACTGCTCTAACGGATGACAGCTATTGTGATGGAGCTGGACCACCAATTGCAGTAATTGCTGATTAAACTGCGCAACAGATGTGAAGCCGAATGGCAGGCTAATAGGGCGAATTTGAATAAAACGGTCAAAATCATACAATTGCCTATAGGCCCGATCCTGGCCCGCCAACTTATAAGCAGAAGCTAAATGGGCATACCATGCCTGATCGGCAGGGTAGTCCCTCACCATACTTTGATAAATAGCAATGGCCTCTGAATAGTTCTGCAGGCTCAGATAACAGAGTGCTAACTCATTGCGTAACTCCGCGCTAGGGGGCTGTTTGTCTTTGACTTGTGTTAGCGCACTTAATGCTGACGGCAGATCGTTTGCTTGCCGGCGCAAAAATCCTTTAAACAGCAGGGCATGGCTGTGGTTGTGTAATTCCAGGTAGCTATCTGTGACCTCTTCAGCTTCGTCTAACTGTCCGGCTTTAATAAGTTTTTGAATATAAGCATTGTATAGTTTAGTTTCAGCCGGCGCCTGTTCCATAGCCAGGCGATAACACGAAAAAGGATCTGCTTCATTCGACAACCAGCAAATATCGCTCAGCAAATGTAAAAGTTTCAGATCAGTCGGGGAGTCGGACAACAATTTTTGCAGTTTGATTTGAGCTGTCATAGTGTCACCAGACAAAAACAACAGAGTTGCATATTCAGTTTCTAACAAGCGCTGCTGTGGATTATGGTGCAGCGCCAGTGTTGCGTTTTGCAAAGCTGCTGAGTAATTACCTTGTTGCCTTAATAACAGTACTAACATCAACCAGAGTTGTGGTTTAGCGGGTTGTTCCTGCAAAAAGTCTTTTAGCACAATCACTGCGTGGTCATGTTGCCCTAGTTTCTCCATAGCACGAACTTTTGCCAGCAAGGCATCGGCGTGGTCCGGTCTCAATAAGACCGACCTCCCCAAAAAAGGTAAAGCATCCTGCGGCCTGAGTTGTTGCAATAGCAACAAACCTGCATTGTAGTGTGCATCAAAATAACCAGGTTGCAGCTGAATACTCCGCTGTAACAATTGCAACGCTCTTGACCACTCACCAAGCTGTTTAAGCAAATTAGCAAAGTTATTCATCACTTCGTGATTCGAAGGATCTAAAGCTAACGCCGTTTCAAAAGAGTGAAGCGAAGCTGTGGTTTTATCAAGTTTGCGTTCTGTCAGGGCTTTTAAATGCCAGACCTGTGCAGTCTTTGGAAAATTCTGACTTAAAGGCTGGAACAACAAGAGCGCCTGCTCAAATTGCTGAGTCTGGTAAAACATCAAGGCTTTTTGCATTAGTGATTTTGGATCAGTGGGAAACATAATTAGTAACTATAAAAAGAATGTGATATCAGTTTAGGTTTTAACACAAAATGAAGTATTACGGCAGATCAATTATTCAGCAAAGCAACGGAAAAATAGGGAAAATGTAAAGAATCCACCTTCTGAAGAAGGTGGCTTTGTGTTAAGCCCCTCGAAGGGGCCTTTGTCGAGTGACTTAGCAACGCCTTAGACCGCTACTTTTTTATTGAGACTACAAATCAGTTCTTGGTGCCAAATCCTGTTTCTATAGAGTACATGAGCAACCGGAAAAACAGATGTTCAGGCAAAGCCTTTTGGATGATAACCACCTACTGAAGTAGGTGGTTTAGGGCCGAAAATAAAAAACCAGCCTTTCGGCTGGTTTTTTTTCACTCAGTATAAATTAGAACTTCGCGTTAACACGAGCATACCAGTACTGACCAGCAGTATCGTATGAACTGTTAATAGTGTTCATATCCTGATTGTTGGTAGTGTATGGCGGCTTTTTGTCAAACATGTTACGAACACCTAAGCTGAAGGTGTAATTGTCCAAAAAGTAGCTACCCTGAAGGTCCTGGTAAATAATTGCGTTTGCTGTATTGCTCAGGTTATCCGGGTCAGCAAACAGATCTTCAGTAGCAGACATGTAACGGGCTGTGTAGCTTAACTGCCATGCATCTGTAGCATAAGAAGCAGTGAAGTTAGTACGCCATTTCGCGAACGCACCTAACTGAACTTCCCATTGGTCTTCTGCAAACTTGCCTGCATATTCAACAGAATCCTCGCCAGCAAATGGCGTGTACTGATATGAATCCAGGTAGGTACCGTCAACACGCAGTTTCACCCGGCCAGTAGCCACATCGAAGCTGTATGACGTATCAAAATCCACACCAGAGGTGTTGAATGTAGATAAGTTAGCATTAGTAACCATAACACCAGAGATTGCACCTAAAACATCACGACGTGGTGATGAACCGTGTGGAGCTCGTGGTGTAGGCAGTACTGAAGGACCTGCAACTAAAGCACATAATGGGCTTGAGAAGTTTGGACTTTCATAACAAGCGTTAACGATGTTATTTGTACCTGCAGTTCCGATACCGTTATTAATTTCGATGTCGAAATAATCTAAAGCAAAGCTGAAATTATCAAATGGTGTATACACAAAACCCATTGTGAAGCTTTCAGATTCTTCAGGTTCCAAATCCGGGTTACCGCCAGTTAAAGAACTTGACTGGTTAGAGGTCAGAGCGAAATCGCCTGGTAAACCTTCAGCAGCACAGTTAGCTTTTACAGTAGCTGACTGAGTACCAGTTGCATAACGTGTACAAGGTTCGTTGTAAGACAGGTTAGATTCAGCTTGTGGAGCAAACAATTCAGTTATGCCAGGAGCACGGAAACCGTCTGCTTTAGTAGCACGGATTAATAAACCGTCAAAAGGTGTCCACTCTAAACCAATTTTAGTGTTCGACGTAGCTTCCAGGAAGTCATAGTCTGAACGACGTATAGCTGCGGATAAATTCAGGCGTTCAACCATTGGCAGGTCGGCCAATAAAGGAGCACTAATCTCAACATAAGCTTCGTTCAGGTTGTAAGCACCTTCAGTTTTTTCGCCCACTACACCAAAGATTTCGCCAAGAATTGCAGCGCCGTCAGGTTGATTCATATAGTCTTCCCAACGTTTTTCAACACCAGTAGCCCAAGCCATAGGGCCTGCTGGTAGTCCAAAATCGCCGAAATCACCAGATAAGTTAGCCTGGAGCTGTTTGGTCGTACCACGAACAACAGGAGAGTTAGGCAGGAAAGCGTAAGCGATCATTTCCGGCGTTAAAGTACCTGCTTTGAACGGGTTCCATAAACCTGGGCATGCAGCGTCAGCAGCACAAGCAGTTGGGCTTGTTAATGTATTAAAACGTTTAGGGTTGGCACGGCCGTAATCGATACGGGCGTCAACAAAACGAGCGTAGTTATATGATACATCCCAAGACCAGTCGTTTTCCAGGCTACCTTCTAAACCAACAACCATACGGTAGTCAGAGAAATCCTGAGTGAAAGCACGGCCACCGGTCTCAAATAAACGACGGTTAACGTTTACGTTGATTGGCGCTTGAGGGGTGCCATCCGGAGCAAAACGAGTCGGGTTGTCCGGGTGATTTGCAGGAACAACTTGTCCCCAGAATGTACCTTCAGCACCCATTAACTGGTCAGACTGACGGTTAGTAAAACCAGCTTCAGTGAAGATACTGGTGTTGCCAGACAATTCGTAACGGCCAGCACCGTTGATGCTGAATATTTCCTGTGGTGTAACCATGTAACTTACCGCTGCATAGTTAAATGCGTCAGCGTTGGTCAGTCGACGGTTTTGACCTGTTACAGGATCTACAATCCAGCTACCTGGGTAACCGGCAGCAGAAGAAGAGAAAGTACCATCAGCACCAGTACCTGAACCGAAACATTCTGTTCCGCCTTGACCATTATCTGTCAGTGGGCATTTTGAGAAGTCACGGTCACCTTGCCAAATTGAGTTACGGTTAGTGTACTCTAATGACAATACGACGTTACCTTTGTCGCTTGATGCACCTGTGGTTACAGCTAATTTTGTAGTTTCGCCGTCGCCTTCACCTGTTAAATCGTATTGAGCGCTAACTTCAGTACCTTCGAAGTTAGTTTTAGTGATGAAGTTCACTACACCTGCGATAGCGTCAGAACCGTAAATAGTGGAAGCACCGTCACGCAGAACTTCTACACGCTCAACAAATGATGTTGGGATTGAGTTCAAATCGCCAAAAGCAGTACGACGACCGTTTACGAGAATCAGAGTACGACCAGCGCCTAAACCACGTAATGAAACAGTAGCGCTACCGTTACTGCCGTTGTTTACATTAGAACCCTGGGCTGCGCCGTTTACGGCTGGTAAAGACTGGACGAACTTTTCAAGCGTTGGATGGCCAGACGCTTCAATGTCAGCAGAAGTAAATACTGTGATTGGGCTTGCTGATTCTAAGTCGGTACGTTTAATACGAGAACCAGTAATTTCTATACGTTCAACTTTGTCAGCTGTAGCATCTTCTTGAGCTGTAACTGAAGCTGTAAATGCAGTTGCAGACACAGCACCAAAAGCGATGGCTAACTGAACCGCTTTTGACAATTTATTATTTGTAAACATGTTTTTCTCCCTGGACCACTATTTAGTGATTCTATATTTTTACGATGACCAACCTTTACGGCGATTGGAACTCCGAACTTAAAGTAATCAGAGCAGACTCCGAAAACAACGACCCGATAATAAACGCAATTTTTCAACATGGTCAACAGCTTTCACGGAACAAATTGTTAAAACTGTTGTCGTTTGGACACATTTTTTACAGTTTTGGTGATTAGTTTGCCTTGCGAGTAGGGAGAAACCATCTCTGAAAACACTTGAAGCACAGCTTAAAAACATAAAAAAACATCATTTAAGCCTTTGTTTAACAAGAACAAAGGCTTATTTATTTGCAAATCAGGGAAGTACTGTACCGTTAAAACATGAGCAGCGACAAAAGATCGGGAAAGCACGAAAAAATTAATAATCGTAGTCAGAAAGAGTAAATATTAGTTGACACCCAGCGACTTAAAGACAAATGTTGGAAAAATAGCACTTTACGACAAAACGGATAGTGCATAAATAAGAAACCAGTCAGTAAAACTGACTGGTTTCTTTATTCATTGACCCAAAAATCCAAATTAACAATGCAATTTAGAATTTATGTGATGCACCTAAATACATTACACGACCAGGGATACGGTATGCAGGTTCATACGTGTTAGCAAAAGCAGCGAATGCCAGTGGCGGCTCTTTATCAAACAGGTTACGGATACCTACAGTGAACTGGGTATTCCAAGGAGCTACCCAGCCTGCCTGAGCGTCAATGTAAACTGTCGCTTTCAGCTCGTTAGTAGCATAAGGACTGTTTGGTGTAGCAACCACCTCAGTGGTACCCGGCTTGAATGCGTACTCTGTACGTGTGGCATCAGGGTTAGAACACAGATTACGTAACTGAGGCTGATTCAAACCATTAGCTGCAGTGATAATACCACGACAGTCTTCCGTCTGTTTGCCAAGGTACTGAGCAGTAACAGAAGCTGACCACTCATCCAAGTTCCAGGAAAGAGTCAAGTTAGACTTCATTTTAGTGCGAGACCCACCACCTGAAGCACCAGCCAGTGTAATACCAACTAAGTTACCGTTTGAAATATCACCATCAGCATTTAACTCACCACGTTCTGGCTGACCTAAGTCGCCTTCGTACAGCATAATTGCTGTATCCCAGTTAGCACGGAAAGTACCTACTTCGGTGTTAAAACGGTAATCTACGTTGATATCAACGCCCTCACGCTCTAAACCACCCACAAAATTTTGAGTTAAAGCTAACAGGTCAGAAATTTCACCTGGATTACCATTCATGTTACCAGTGAAATCACGGGTAATTTGATTACAGTATGACTGCAGACCTGTTACATAACAACCGTTAGCAATACTTTGAGCAGTACGAGTACCTATAAAGTTTTCGATTTCAATGTTAAACCAGTCAACACTGATACCTAAGTTTTCAACAAAGTGTGGGCTATAGACAAAACCAACAACTTTAGTGATAGCCTCTTCAGGTTTTACATTTTCGTTACCACCAATACGAGCGCGGAACTGAGGATCTTTCTGTACAAATGTCGGAGATACACCAGCAGCAGCACAACGAGCTCTTACGTCAGCATTGCTGATATAAGACGTAGAGTTGATGCTACATGGATCTGTTGCTGCTGGGCGAGAATCGTTCTGTCCCTGATACAACTCAGAAATAGAAGGAGCACGGAAACCTTCACCGTAGCTGGCACGGATCAGTAACTCTTCGATTGGACGGTACGACAGTTTATAACTTGAGTTTGTCGTGTTACCAAAGTTTGAATATTCAGACAAACGGGTAGATAAAGACAATTCTAAGCTATGTGCTAAAGGAGCATCAGATAACAATGGGATTATTGTTTCACCGTAGTACTCTTTTAGACTGTAACCACCACGAGTTGGCACAGCAGCATTATCGTTCAGTACCTGACCAGCAACAGTTAACGGATCCGGGCTTGTGAAACCTTTTTCACGACGCACTTCAGCACCAACAACCGCAGATACCATACCAGCAGGTAATTCGAACAGGTCAGTACCGATGTTGGCAGTGTAGTCATGCATAGTGGACTGTTCAACGTTACGTGGGGACACTGTGATGTAGTTCAACATGTCCTGAGTTATACCATTTGGTCCACCAAACAGGTTCAGTGGAGTACAACCATTCGCAGTGATTGGTGATGCTAAAGTACCACAACGAGCTACGCCATTGGCATCAATAAATGATGGGCCTAAAGCTGTAGTTACACGGCTTGAGTTAAAAAAGCCATTTTTAATCTGCACCAGCTCGTTATCAGAGAAAGTGGCACCTACATCCCAGTTAAACGTACGGTCAAGAGCTTCAAAATCACCTTCAAGGCTTGAACCAAAACGCCATGTCGTGTTGCTAGCAGCATAAGAACGTGCAGCATTCGTTGGACGGAATGAAGCACCAGTGATGTTTTCTTTAAACGGGTTGTATACGTTATTGGCAGAAATAGCCATAGGAGCACCGCCCATAGGCTGTGCAGCTAACTGAGCTTCTGAAGTTCGTTTGTTATACAGCATCTCTGTTTTAAAAGTAGTGCTGTCTGTTAGAGCGTGTGACGCCTGCAGGTACAGTGAACGTGTTTCGTTTGGCTGCAATAGGTAGTTCACAGGAGCAAAGTTATAACCGTCTGTGTTGCCATTGTACAGTTTGAAATCAGCTAAGTTGTTACAAACTTGGTTTGGCAAACAACCTGTTTTTGTTTGATCCAGAGTGTAAGAACCACGGACGCCATCTTTAGTTGCAGTAAACTGACCGTATGGTGTCGTTGGGCTAGCACGGCCACCAGCTGACGAAACGTTTGCTGGTAAACCAAAGATTGGCACGGAAGAGATCTCGCGATCACCACCCATAACTTCTTCTTGTTTGGTGTATGTCGCGCTCAACATTACGGAAGTTTTTTCACCTGACGAACCGACAGTCATAGTGTAAGTTTCACGTTTGCCGTCGCCTTCATCATAAGTACTTTGTTGAGTACTAACTTCTGCGCCATCAAAATCGGTACTGGTGATGATATTTACAACACCACAGATTGCGTCAGTACCATAGATGGACGATGCGCCATCTTTTAATACTTCCATTTGCTTAATTGCCGCTAATGGAATTGTGGATAAGTCAACAGCGCCAGTCACGTCAGTGACCCAACGACGACCATTTACTAATACTAAGCTACGGTTCGCGCCACAGTTACGTAGGTCAACACGGACCACACCGTTGGTGTTACCATTGTTAGTTTGTAAACCTAAAGAAGCACCGTTGGTTGAAATTTCTTTCAACACGTCGCCTACTGAGGTTAAGCCTGAACGAGCTATATCTTCAGCAGAAATCATTAATACTGGCTGAGCATTTTCTAAATCAGTTCTTTTAATACGTGAACCTGTTACTTCAATGCGTTCAACTTTATCAGCGCCAGCATCCTGAGCAACAGCAGTTGAGCTCATAAAAGCAGCAGATGATGCACCTAACGCAATAGCGAGTTGCACAGATACAGACAACTTATTGTTCTTAAACATGTATTCTCCCTGGACCACTATCTAGTGATTCTATTTTTACGATGACCAACCTTTACGGCGATTGGGACTCCGAACTTACGAGTTAACAGACTACGCCTGAAAACAACGAGCCGATAATAAACGCAATTTTTCAACATGGTCAACAGCTTTTACGGAACAAATTTAGTTAAAGATTGTCAACGCTGCCGAAGTCCGTCTGTTTTGACAGTGAATTCCCTTACGTTAAATTAGGTTTGTCCCAGGTCTCGCAGGCAGCGGCCCTAATTCCAGCACGAATGAGTACATTTTTTGCACACGCAATGCTTTTTCACCACAAAATCAGCTCCAAAGCGTAAACTTTAGATTACAAAGGATAATTTAATTTTTTTCATCTGCACGCGCCATAAATGCGACCAAATGCGACTCAAGATGGTGATTGCGTCGGGGGAACCGCTGTTTTATCATAAACCCCTGTTTTTTTATCCAGATGTTTTAATGCTTACTGATGCTTTAAAAAACCAAATTCGTGAAATTCACCAGCAGCTGAAGAGCAATCTGACGAATTACCAGCCCCGCCCCGGTCAAAATAAGATGGTGGCTGAAATTGCCAATACCCTGGCAGGCTGTTACCACAGTTATGACAGAACCTTATTAGTCGAAGCAGGCACTGGTACAGGTAAATCTCTGGCTTATTTAATGGCTGCGATTCCTTTTGCATTGAAACAGAAAAAAACACTGGTGATAGCCACAGCGACAGTGGCTTTGCAAGAACAATTGGTGCAAAAAGATCTACCTTTTTTTCTAAAGCACAGCGGTCTTAAATTTGAATTCTGTTTAGTCAAAGGCCGGCAGCGTTACGCCTGCGTCGAAAAAATCCGCCAGCAATTGCAACAACCTGATTTATTGCCTTTATTCCAGAGCACTGCCCCAGCAGCTTTATTGCAGCAGTTACTGACCCACTGGCAGCAGCGTCACTGGCTGGGTGACAGAGACAGTTTAAAAGAGCCAATAGCAGATGAGCATTGGTATGCGATAGCGTCCGACCCGGCGCATTGCAGCAAAGCGAACTCAATTCACCACAACTGCCCTTTTCATTTAGCCCGGGCTGAAATAGAAGGCAGCACTGTATTAGTGGTTAATCATGCGTTGTTATTGGCTGATTTAGATGCAGGCTCACAAATATTGCCTGAACCTGCGGATTGTATTTATGTGATAGATGAAGCCCATCATTTGCCGGACAGTGGCCGTGATTTTTTTTCTGCTTATGCGCCTTTGAGTTTCCCGGCGCAGTATCTGGAAAAACTGAAAAAAACAACCCAGCAGTTAGCAGGCATTTTGCCGCAACATGGCGCTATGACCGAAGTGTTAAAACTGGATGAGCTGGCAAGCGACTTTTTAAAACAGCTTAAACCCGTACAGCATCAGATTGAACTGAATCAGCATAACTGGTTTACCAAAGAGCCCCATTACCGTTTTGCCGACGCTGTATTACCGGAGACTTTTGCTTCTCATGCCGATCAACTGGCCGAATTGAGTGGTAAAGCTTTATCTTGTGTAGAAAAATTACAACAATTTTTATCTGAAGCTACTACAGAACACAAAGTAGCCACCAAGCTGGTGTTACCTCTGCAATTTGAACTTACAGCGATAGAACACAGATTTGAACAACAGTCTGAACTCTGGCGGCTGTATACAGTACCACAACAAAAACATGTGAACCAGGCACGTTGGGTGACTATGGACAGAGATAATCAACTCAGCAGCGCTTATGCCAGCCCTTTGTCAGTCAGTTTTTTGCTGGACGACTTATTATTCAGTCAGGCCTTTGCCACTGTGCTTTGTTCCGCCACTTTAACCACGCTGAACAGTTTTGACTATATCAAACAGGAGCTGGGGCTTGCTCAGCACCCGGGTTTACAAACACTAAAAGTCGATTCACCTTTTGATTATCAGAACAAAGCCTGTTTGTTGTTGCCTAACATGCAAACCGACCCAAGCAGTGATGCCTTTACTGACGAATTGATCGATAAATTACCAAAATATCTGGATAAAAAGGCCGGTAACCTGCTGCTGTTCGCCTCGTATTGGCAAATGCAAAAAGTAGTAGATGCTTTACGGGCGAAAGGCTGGTCCTTTTTAGCACAAGGCGAAGCTTCCCGTCAGTCTTTGCTGGAACTTCACGCCATGAAAGTAAAAGCAGGCGAAGGCAGTATCTTATGCGGCACTCAAAGTTTTTCTGAAGGTCTGGATTTACCAGGTGCTTTATTAACCAACCTGGTGATCACTAAATTACCTTTTGCTGTGCCTTCTTCTCCTTTAGAAGAAGCTTTATCTGAAGCCATTACCAAAAGAGGCGGCAATCCATTTTTGCAAATGACGGTGCCAGCCACAGCACGAAAACTGGTGCAGTCCTGTGGTAGACTGCTGCGCCAGGAGATGGATCATGGCCGCATTGTGATTTTAGACAGACGCTTAGTGACCAAGACTTACGGCAAGGCCATGCTAAAAGCTTTGCCTCCCTTTTCACAAACAATTGAAGACTGACAATGGAATTAGGTTTAGAACTTTGGGTCATCGCCGCTTTATGTGCTGTCGCTTTGGTGGCAGGTTTTATTGATGCCGTAGCAGGTGGCGGAGGTTTGTTAACTGTACCTGCGTTGTTAACCGCCGGTTTGCCGCCGCATCTGGTATTAGGCACCAACAAACTGGCTGCCACTTTTGGTTCCATTACCGCTTCAGTCACTTATTACAGACGCAGACTTTTTGATCCTGCATTTTGGCGCACAGCGCTGATATTTACAGCTATTGGCGCCATCTGTGGCACTTTAGTGGTGGATTTAATCAGCAAAGAATGGCTGGAACGTATTATTCCGTTTTTTATCGTCATCGCAGCTTTATATAGCCTGGTGGTAAAAATGCAGCCAGACGATCAATTGACTTTACCAGAGCAGACGCCTAAACATTTCTGGCAGCAACGCGCTCAGGGTTTTAGCTTAGGTTTTTATGATGGCCTGGCAGGTCCTGGTACTGGCGCGTTTTGGATGGTGTCGACCATGGCACTGTATAAAATTAACTTGCTGTTGACCAGCGGTGTAGCTCGCACTATGAATGGTGTCAGTAATGTATTTGCGCTTGTGACTTTCGCCTGGCTTGGTCATATTTATTGGGCATTGGGTTTGGCAATGGGGGCTTGTTTAATGCTCGGCTCTTATTTTGGTGCCCGTTCAGCCATTCGTTTTGGCAGTAAGTTTATCAGACCCATATTTTTAACTATGGTATTAGCTATTACCGCCCGCTTGTTATGGCAAGCCTGGAGCAATGGATGAAAGACTTACTGGCTGCTTTGGAGCAACAACTTAAACAGCTGACTCAACAAGCCAAAGTGATTGACGGTAAACAAAGCAGCTGGCAACAAAAAGCCTGGTTTGACAGTGATTTGTTTCAGTCCCATTCGCCTTTTTTAACCGACTATGTGCTGGAAGCCGAAGCTATGCTCAAACGTCTGAAAGCAAGCACAGAGCAGCGCACCAGCTCAGCTCAGGCTTTGGCGGCTAAACTCAGCGCACAAATTCAGGCGTTAAGCCGGGCTTTTCAAACCAAAGATTTACGGTATTTACCTGGTAAAGGCAAAAAACGCCCGGCATCCCCTAACGCATCAGAGCAAGCTCAGGCTATGGTGGGGCAATTACGCCGATCTACTCAGGAGCTGTATCAGCAACTGTCTGAATATCAGGGCTTTGAAAGACGTTTATTGGATATGCTCGAACTGGAACAGCGGCAGTTATCAGGTGGCTCAGCAGACACCAGCGCCGACAGAGTGCTGGCTATTCATGCCCGTTTAGGCCGTTGCCGTAAAGCCTTAAGCGAATTAGAGGTTGAAATTCAGTGGTCCGAACAAAACCGCCGGGGCTGATTTATCACCCTATTTATAGCCAACTGGAACTGCCCTTTAAACACCGTTACCCCATAGGTAAATATCAGGCTTTGTATCAGGCCTTATTAGAGTTGGGTGTGCCTATTGATCAGTTCACTTCATCTCAAATCGCCAGCAATGAGCAGTTATTATCTGTACATGAGGCTTTTTATACAAAGCAACTCATTTCCGGTCAGCTCGATAGCAAGGCCATGCGTCGTATAGGTTTTCCCTGGTCAGAACAATTAGTCACCCGCTCTTTAACTTCGGTCGGAGGCACAGTGCAAACGGTTCAGCTTGCATTGCAGCAAGGCATAGCTTTGCATTTAAGTGGCGGTTATCACCACGCTTTTGCTGCTGACGGCAGTGGCTTTTGCTTATTTAATGATTTAGCAGTAGCTGCCCGTTATGCTTTAACTCAGGGCGTGGACAAAGTACTGATTTTTGATTGTGATGTGCATCAGGGCGACGGCACTGCCGCTATTTTTGCTGATGAGCCCGCTATTATTACCGCCTCTTTACATGGCGAAAAGAACTTCCCATCCCGCAAGCAACAATCCAGCTGGGATTTAGGCTTGCCCACAGCCTGTACCGATGACGAATATCTGGCAGCAGTGCAGCAAAGTCTGGATTATTTACTCCGTATTCATCAGCCCGATTTGGTGATTTTTGACGCGGGTATAGACATTCATCAGCAGGATGATTTAGGGCTTTTACATATCAGCACTGCCGGAGTAGCAGAGCGCGACTGGTATGTGTTCAATGAATGTCACAAAAGAGGAATAGCTGTAGCTGCTGTGATTGGCGGCGGTTATCAGCGTGATTTATCCGCTTTAACTCAAATTCATCTGCAGCTGTTTTATGCGGCCTTTAAAGTCAGCGGTTTGTCCTTGCCAAATACAAACCGCTGGTTTCATGCATTGCCCGGGTAATTTAAATCTGCTGCGCACCTGCGAAATAAAAACCCAATTGTTTACGCACCGCCAAAGGTAATTCCGGCAAATCCGATTTTGGCAGCAGGAAAGTGGCCATATGGAATAAATCGGTAAAGATGCGGTTTTTTTCTGTAGTGCGTTTTAAATAGTCATGGCCTGAAGATCCGCCAGTACCAATCTTAGTCCCCAGCATACGCTGCACCATCATGGCATGTTTGTAGCGCCAGATAGTCATGTTTTCATCAATTTCAGTCAGACAAGTGAGTACCTGAAATGGCAGGTTAAATACAGGCTCTTCCTGATACAAAGTGATAAACAAAGCGGCCAGCATAGCACGTTGACTTAAACGGAAACTACCTTGCTGCTGCAGTTCAGCGTACTTATCTTTGTCCAGCAAAGCGGCAAACTTAGCTCTGGTGTTGACGATTTCTTTGAGCTGCAGTTCGCGTTCATGTTCAGCAATTTGTTCAATAGCCAAGACTGTGCTTTCATCTTCGTTTAACATTTTTTCTGTTGCACTTTGGTACATTTGCCAGAAACTGAAATCACCAAATTGCAAAAATGGCATACGTTCCAGCCATTTTTCCACTTGTTCAAATAAACTGGGCTGAGTTTCCAGCCCCTCTAAAAAGCTCCGGTCTTTTTCATTTAAGCGGCTGTAAAAAGAGTTTTTATCAAAGTCGATGCGGTATTCGCTTTTTAAACCCAGACCAATTTCCAGCATTTTAAACTGCACGCTTTGAAAACCAGAGGCAGGTACCAGGTAGTCTCGGAATGACATAAAATCCTGAGGCGTCATGGTTTCCATCACGCCAATTTGCTGGTTCATCAGTTGCTGAATGGTAATAACCCGCTTGAGTTTATGCACTACCCCTGTCAGTTGCTGATCTTTCACTTCATCTGCAGCAAAGACGCCAAGCACGGCTTTGAGTTCATGTAGCACTTGTTTAAACCATAATTCGTACACCTGATGCACCACAATAAACAGGGTTTCATCATGAGCTTCGTTGGCATACTTTGCACTTTCAGGCGCCTGGGCTGTTAAAATTTTGTCCAGTTGCAGGTAGTCACCGTAATAACAAGGGGTTGTATTCTTTTGCATTTTTTTAATCTTAGGCCATAGCCTGTTGTTTTGACCGCTGTATTCTATCAGCACAACCTGAAGTTCACAGCAGTCAGTAGCGTTTTATGTTCGAACTGATTATGCTTAGGCAGAAGTCATAAGCGGCCAGAACATAAAGTTCAGCCACACAAGGAGTAACAGATGAAGTTAGATGACGATATCCATAATTATTACGAAAAACTTCTGTTGGACCATCTGGTGGAGTTACGTTTAGATGATGAGCACGACACCGAATATTTGGCTGACTTATGCTGCATAGTACTGAATCTTTTGCCGCCTAAGTATATTCGCTATGAAGTAGATATGGCCTTTTATCTGCCTCAGACTGAACGTTTTGAAATGATCATGAAAGTGCGTGAAGCTGTTGCCAAGGCCAAAGGTTTTTTAGACACCCAACGTGACAAAAACTAAGCATCCTGCTTTAGCAGAAGCACCACTTGAGGTGCAATTGGCTGTAGAACTGATCCTGTTGCTGGAGCAACAGGATTTGCCAGCCCACACTGTGCTTGCGGCCCTTGACATAGTGCAGCGTGATTTTCGCACTACATTAACCAAAACTCCGGCAGAGACTGATTAAATAGAGAGTGTAAAAAAATCTGTGTAAGTGGCATTCTACCTAACTCCTTGGAAGGGATAAAGAATGCCAATTACAGACCAATTACTGGATCAGCTGT
>NZ_JAVDWR010000031.1:0-16386 GCF_031457405.1 Rheinheimera soli
CCGTTATCATCAGTTGCTGCAGGGGCGAACGCCTGAGCCATTAGTGCAAGAGCATATTTATCGGGAGTATATTGCGCTTGAGCAGAAGGCGTTAGTCAATGCTGACTCTAAAACGCACTTTACTGATATGTTGGCTGAGGCCCCGATTCAACAGCTGCCGGGGAATATGAGTGCTGAGGAGCAATCAAAACACAGCCAACATTCTGTTGATGCGTTTAGTTCTCGATCTAAACAATTAATCGAGTTGTCAGGTTCTTTAGGTGTGCCGTTACAGGCCGTGTTGCAAACTATTCATATAAAGGTTCTACACTTTATTAGCGGACAAAAGAAAGTGCTAACCAATGTTGTGCACAATGGTCGTCCTGAAACCGAAGGGGGGGATGCGGGCATTGGACTATTTTTGAACTCTATACCTATGGTGATTGAACCTAAAGTAGGGGATTGGAAGAGCCTGATTGAGCAAGTGATACAGGTCAACAACCAAACCTTGCCTCATCGTCATTATCCTTTAGCTCAGATAGCGCAAGATACGGGTCTTAGTTTTGATGAAGTGTTGTTTAACTACACCCATTTTCATGTATTTGAGCAAGTAGATGTGAATGAAGATGTTGAGAAGATGTCGCTTTTGGCGTCTTCTGAATTTGAACAAACTAACTTCGGTTTGACGGTAGATACACAGCGGGGAGGTGACGATGACAGTCTTGGTTTGAGTTTGCGTTATGACAGCAGTCGTTTTAGTTATGATTTTATAAAGCGCATGAGTAATTACTTTATTCAGGCTACAGACTTGTTACTCAGTGATGTTAACGCAAACAGTTATGAACTGAGCTTATTATCAGAGCAGGAACGGCAGCTATTATTGTTCGATTACAACTCAACCACCAATGATTATTGCTCTGAGAGCAATATTCATGGATTATTTGAAACCCAAGTGCAGCAAACACCTGATGCTGTTGCATTGGAGTTTGAGGATAAACGCTTAAGCTATGCGGAGCTCAATGACAAAGCGAATGCGTTGGCTGGTTACCTGATTGAGCATTATCAGCTCGGCCAGGAGTCTTTAGTTGGGATCTACCTTGAGCGTTCGATTGAGATGGTTGTGGCAGTGTTAGCAACCTTGAAAGCAGGTGGGGCTTATGTGCCGTTAGATCCCGACTATCCACAAAGTCGACTGAACTTTATGTTAGAAGATGCAAGTCCTCATGTAGTGCTTTCAAACAACGGGTTGGCTTCAAAATTGTCAGGTGTAAAGACAGTTTGTTTAGACGACGAACAACTGAACTCGGACTTACATCAAAAAAACAATTGCATCTTGCCTAGTGTTGCAGCAAATCAATTGGCTTATGTGATTTACACCTCTGGTTCTACAGGACAACCAAAGGGGGTGATGGTTGAACATCAGGCTTTAGTCAATCGTATTAGCTGGATGGAACGTGAGTATGTCACACAACCCGGCGATAAGGTGTTGCAAAAGACACCATTTAGTTTTGATGTGTCTGTCTGGGAGTTGATGTGGCCACTTGTTAAAGGCGCCACTTTGGTGATGACTCGTCCCGGCGGACATAAAGAACCAGAGTATTTAGTTAATACTATTCGTTTCCATAAAATCACCAGAATTCATTTTGTGCCATCGATGTTAAGTAGTTTGTTGGCGCAACAGGATTTGTCTGACTGTCATTCTTTAAGGCAGGTTTTCTGTAGTGGTGAAGCGCTTGGGCAGAAATTGGCGATAAGTTTTATAGAACAATATCCTCATATTGCTTTGCATAATTTATATGGTCCAACCGAGGCTGCAATCGACGTCACTTACTATCACTGTCAGGCTGATTTGACAGAGAGTACCTCGACACCGATTGGGCGTCCTATTGATAACACTCAATTATATGTTTTGGGAGCAAATAAATCATTGCTGCCACACGGCGCTGCGGGTGAGCTGTATATTGGCGGTGTTGGTTTGGCACGTGGCTACTTGGGGCGTCCTGAGTTGACCGCTGAGCGCTTTATTGACAATCCATACTATCAAAGTGAGCAAGGTCAGTCCCAACGTTTATATCGGACCGGTGACTTGGTGAAGTGGTTGCCAACTGGTAATCTAGCTTATTTGGGGCGTTTGGACCAACAGGTAAAGGTTAGGGGCTTTAGGATAGAAATAGGTGAAGTCGAAAACGCTATTGCCACTTATGAAGATGTCAGAGACTCTGTGGTTGTAATGAGCGCTTTACCGTCTGGAGAAAATGGTCTGGTTGCATATGTTGTCGCCCCAAGCATTACCGAAGAAACTGAAGAGAGCTTCTGTGAAGGGTTAAGACAGCACCTATTGGCTTTGCTACCTGAGTACATGTTGCCAATGGTCACCATGTTACTGGGCGCTTTACCATTAACCGCCAATGGCAAATTAGATCGTCGAGCGTTGCCTGCTGTTGATGTGACAGCGCATCTGAAGCAATACGTTGCCCCTCGTACACAAACCGAAGAAGTTTTGTGTCGGGTGTGGCATGAGGTCCTTGGGGTTGAGCCAGTAGGTATTTACCATAACTTCTTTGAACTCGGTGGGCATTCGCTATTGGCGGTGAATGTTATATCTCAAATCAAAGGTACTATGGATGCAGATATCCAACTTAGAGATTTCTTTAATGGAGCTACCATTGCTGAAATTGCTACTCAAATAGATACGCAGCGACTGAACAAAGCAAACATGAGAAGTTTCGATGAAAGCATGTTAGAAGAAGGGGTTTTCTAATGATTAGTGAACTCATCTTAAAAGCCGCGCAAAGCGGCATATATCTTTATGTTGAGCAAGGACGTCTGGCCTTTACAGCGCAAAAAGGTGCGATGTCTGCTGAACTTAAAACGAAGATTGCCGAAAATAAGGATGCCATTATTGAGTATCTACAAAATAAGCAACAAGGTAGTGGCTTTGCATTACCCATAATCACTGCCAAATGTAATAGCATGGAAAGTGTGCCTTTATCTTTTGCCCAACAAAGCTTGTGGTTGTTGGATAATATTGAGCAAGGTACGCCGCAGTATAACATTCCTTTTATGCTCAAGCTTGAAGGTGATTTATCCGTTAGCTCCTTAAATAAGGCTTTTTTTGCGATAATTGAACGCCATCACAGCCTCAGAACGTTCTTTGTGGTTGATGACTCAGGGCAGCCGAAACAACGAGTCAAAATGGTCGAGCTGTTCAGCTTAACTGAATATGATTATAGCCATCTTGAAGGGGAAAGTTTGTATGCGGCCGTCAACGAGCTGGCAGTAAAAGAAGTGACGCATATATTTGACCTTGGCAATGAACTGTTGTTTAAAGGCCAGTTGATTAAGAGTGGCGAGCATGAGCACATCTTGCTGCTGAATATGCATCACATTGTTTCTGATGGCTGGTCTGTAGGTGTTTTAATCAATGAGTTTACTGTTTGGTATAGACACTTTAGCGAGTGCACTTTGGCAGCATTGACCCCATTAGCGATTCAATATGGCGATTATGCAATTTGGCAACGGGAATACTTTTCTGGTGAGCTCTATCAGCAGCATTTAAATTATTGGACTACTCAGTTGGCAAACTTACCTTTGGTGCACAGTTTGCCAACAGATTTTGTCCGTCCTAAAGAACAAAGTTATGAAGGGGCGATTTATCGTAATCAGGTTGCTAAGTCTTTGGTCACACCCTTCAATAAACTTTGTCAGCAAGTTGGTGCTTCTCAATTTATAGGGATACATACGTTATTGACTGTGTTGTTGTCACGCTGGAGTAATGAAACTGATATTGTTATCGGAACGCCAGTCTCTAATCGTGAGCAGCCTGAAATAATTAATTTGATTGGTTATTTTGTTAATACTGTAGTTCTGCGTACAGATGTAGCTGATGATCCAGACTTTTTATCTTTGTTAAAACGTAATAAGCAGGTAATGTTAGAGGCGCTTTCTCATCAAATGGTGCCGTTTGAACAGGTGGTAGAGAGTCTACAGCCAAAGCGAGATTTGAGCTTTAGCCCTCTGTTTCAAATATTACTGTCTTATACTGGCAAGAAGCAACAAGCTATTGAATTGCCTAATTTGACTGTAAGTGCAGTCGAGCTGCCAACAACCACATCTAAGTACGACTTTACGCTCAATGTAATAGAAACCAATGATGGTTTAACTTTGGAATGGCAATACTCAAAAAGTCTATTTTCTGAAAATACTTTTAAACGAGCAGCAAACTATTTCGTTACGTTGTTAAAGGCGGTAATAAGGGATAACCGAGTAAAAATTTCTACGCTTAATCTGTTGCCAGATGATGAGCGTGCGACTTTGCTCTCAGCCAGTTTGGGGCCGAAAACTGATTTTGGTCAATCGTTCTGCGTCCATGAGATATTTGAAGCGTGTGTAATGCGTAATCCACATGCTTTGGCATTAGTGTCCGGAAATCAGCATCTTAGCTATCAGGAGTTGAATGAGCGCTCCGATAAATTAGCCGCATTTTTGCAGTATAAAGACTTAAAAGACAATCAATTAGTTGCTATCTGTTTTGAGCGCTCCATTGAAATGATTGTTTCTATGCTGGCAGTGTTGAAGGCTGGATGTGCTTATGTACCTTTGGACCCAGAGTATCCTCAGGACAGACTTTGCTTTATGCTTGAAGACGCTGAAACTAGTATTATTTTAACCCACCAAAAGCTGATAGATAAGCTGTCATCACTTGTATCAGACAATATTCAATTGATTGCTGTAGATTCACGCTGGTCTGAAATATCACAAAGTGGCGGTCAATTGTTGCCTAAATGCATGACTTCAGGGAACAACTCTAAAGAAAATCAGCTTGCATATATGATGTATACCTCAGGGTCTACCGGTCAGCCCAAAGGCGTGATGGTAGAGCACAGAGGGATTAATCGTCTTGTGCTTAATACGGATTATATAAGTATTAGCGACAAGGATATTATTCTACAATATTGCTCAATTTCTTTTGATGTGGCGACATTTGAGATCTGGGGGGCGCTATTAAATGGTGCAAAACTGGTTATTGCCCCTCCCGGCAGTGATGTTATCGCTGAAGTATGCGAGATAGTTCAAAGTCAGAAGGTCAGTGTTTTATGGCTAACTTCTGGTTTGTTTCAGTTATCGGTAAGTAACTATCTTGATAAATTGAGCCACGTACGCGTAATGCTTGCTGGTGGCGATGTTGTGCCCCTTGATACAACAAAAAAATTCTTAGACCATTGTAAGGGGGCCACATTTGTTAATGGTTATGGGCCAACTGAAAATACGACTTTCACCACTTGCCATGTTATAAGTGGTCACATAAATGAACAACTGAAGTCTTTACCAATAGGCAAGCCGATCGCCAATACCCAAGTGTATATTCTCGACCAGAACAACCAACTTGTGCCAATAGGCGTACCCGGAGAGTTGCATGCGTGCGGTGATGGTTTGGCTAGAGGTTATTTTAATCGTCCAGAGTTGAGTGCCGAGAAGTTTGTTCCAAACCCGTTTGAGCCTGGTACCTTAATGTATAAAACAGGGGATATGGCACGTTGGTTAGAAGACGGTACCATTGAGTTTTTAGGCAGAAAAGACACCCAAATTAAGATTCGCGGTTTCCGTATTGAGCTTGAAGAGATTGAGGCACAACTTAATCAACATGCTTCGATTAAAGATTCTGTGGTCATTGCCATTACGCAGGCAGATAGCAAGCATCTTGTTGCTTATTATGTTGTCGATGACTCTATTGCAGAGCAAAATGAAAGTTTGCCCAGTGATGCACTAAAAGCTCATTTACAACAGAGTTTGCCTGATTTTATGTTACCCGCAGCCTTTGTTGGTATTAAACAAATCCCATTGACTCCCAATGGCAAAGTAGACCGTCGCAAGTTAACTGCCTTGGAAGTTCATTTTGAATCAAGCCAAAGTTATGTTGCACCAAGTAGCGATATAGAGGAAAGTTTGGTTGCGGTCTGGGCTGATGTTTTGGATATTGCAGCCCATAAGATTGGAGTAAACGATAATTTCTTTGAACTTGGTGGTCATTCTTTATTGGTGATGCAATTGCTGCCTAAAATGCGGCAAATGGGGATGAATCTAACGGCGCGACAGATATTCTTAACACCAACGATCAAAGCTCTGGCTAGGGCTGTTTTTTCAGAACATTTAAGTGAGTTCAGTGCGCCTGACAATCTGATTCCACCAGATTGTCAACACATTACAACCAATATGTTGCCTTTAGTGAATTTAGATGAAAAAGAGCTTGCCCTTATTATTGAGCAAGTACCAAATGGTCCCAGCAATATTCAGGATATTTATCCACTAGGTCCTTTGCAACAAGGGATATTGTTTCATCATATGATAAGTCGTGAAGCAGACCCTTATATTTTGCCATTGTTGTTCAAGGTCAAAAACAAGCAGGCTGTCGATGGATTTTTAGCCGCACTTGCGTTTGTAGTCGCTCGTCACGAAGCGTTAAGGATTGCCGTAATATGGAAAGGGTTAGAGAAGCCCGTGCAGGTTGTGTGTCGTAAGGTAGAGCTACCAGTCAAATGGCTACAAAGTGATAACACGAAAACACCATTTGCTCAGATGATGTCGCTGACAGCAACACAAATGCAATATATGGATTTATCCTTAGCGCCACTCTTTGAAGTGAACCTGATGGAAGATACTGAAACTGAGCAGTATTTCTTGTTGCTCAGACTCCATCATTTGATCTCCGATCACGTAGGATTAGAAATCCTGTTGCGTGAAATAGCGGCACATCAAGCTGGGGATATACAATCGCTTTCAACCCCTGTGCCTTATAGAGAATTTATTGCTTACACACAAAAGCAAGAAACTCAAACTGATGCCACAGCCTATTTTATTAAGCAATTTGCTGATGTCGAAGAGCCTACTTTGGCGTTTAATTTATTAAACGTGCAAGGAGATGGCAGAAATATCAATGAATTGCGCAAACCTATACCTTGGGACATCAATCAACAGTTACGCGCTGTGGCGAGACAGCTGAATGTTAGCCCTGCGGTGCTCTTTCATGCGGCTTGGGCTATTTTTGTCTCTGCCTGTAGCGGTAAGGTCGATGTGGTATTTGGTACTGTTTTGTCCGGCAGATTGCAGGGCATGCCAGGAGCAAATGCGACCGTTGGGGTACTGATGAATACGCTGCCGTTGCGTGTTAAGCTCGCTGAGTGCAGTGTCTTGGCACTGGTTAATGACGTCAAAACGGCGTTAGCTGAGCTATTACCTTATGAGCAAACTTCTTTATCCTTGGCGCAACGATGCTCGGCATTGCCTGGAAGCACGCCGTTATTTAATTCCATACTCAACTACCGTCATTCTCGGCCAGAAGATATTGCTGCTACTGAACATTCAGATTTTGAACTCATCAGAGGCATAGAAAGAACTAACTTCCCGTTGAGTCTGGCAGTCGATGAATTAGGGAATGGGTTTGAACTCACTTTCCAAACTGCACCCTCATTGAGTGTTGACCGCGTTATGAGTTATATGTGTTGCACGTTGGCTTCATTGGTGAGTTGTTTGTCACAACGCCCCAATGCGCCTATCCGTGAAGTTTCAGTTTTACCAGCAAATGAAAAGCACCAGCTGACAGCAGAGTTTAATGCGACTTACACGGAGTACACAGCTAAAACGGTCTGTCTCCATCAGTTGTTTGAATCTCAAGTGAAGCAAACTCCAGATACGATTGCTTTGGTGTTTGATGATGAAAAGCTCAGTTACGCTAGATTGAATGCCAAAGCGAATAAATTGGCTCACTACTTAGTATCTGAGCATAACGTGAAACCTGACAGTCTGGTTGGGATCTGTTTAGAACGATCTGCCGATATGGTGGTCGCTATATTAGCGGTGCTGAAGGCCGGCGGGGCTTATGTGCCGATGGACCCGGAATACCCTGAGTCTCGCTTAAATTATATATTGGAAGACTCGGGCCTAGACCTGGTTATCAGCAATTCAGCTTTGCTTATGAAGTTGCCTCCATTAAAGACATACTCTTTGAGCTTTGATTTGCTAATGGCCGCAGACCGTTGGCAAGATTTAGCTAGTACTAATCTGACTACGAATCTGGGTCTTAATGCTAATCATTTGGCGTATGTGATTTATACATCGGGTTCAACCGGTAAACCTAAAGGCGTAATGGTAGAGCATCACAGTGTGGTTAACTTTTTGTTTAGCATGGCAGAAAATCCGGGGATCAGTTGCGATGATGCACTGTTAGCTGTGACATCTACCTCATTTGATATTCATGTTCTGGAGTTATTCTTGCCTTTGACTGTAGGGGCTGTGTTGGTGGTTGCAAGCAAGCCTGCGACAATTGACCCTCAAGCATTGATTCGCTTAATAAACAACGAACAAATCAGTGTGATGCAAGCGACTCCTGCCACTTGGAAAATGTTGTTAGATGCTGGTTGGAAAAATCAAAGTCGCCTGAAAGTGCTTTGTGGTGGTGAAGCTCTTAGTGAAACGTTAGCCAAGACTCTGATGGATCAGAAACATATTGAACTTTGGAATATGTATGGGCCTACGGAAACTACAATTTGGTCGGCAGTTAAAAAGATTTCACCTCAGGAACAGAACGTTTGTATCGGCGGTCCTATTGCGAATACTCAATTTTATGTGGTTAATGAAACGTGTTCGTTATCACCTGTTGGAGTGCCTGGCGAGTTATTGATTGGTGGTGATGGCTTGGCCAGGGGGTATTTGAATAAAGCGGATTTAACGCAGTCACAGTTTATAAATAATCCATTTCATGATGAATCTAACTCTGGCATCTCAAAGCGCTTGTATCGTACAGGTGACTTGGTTTGTTGGTTGCCTGATGGTCAGCTCCGGTACCTCGGCCGTGCTGACCAGCAAGTTAAGATTCGTGGTTTCAGGGTTGAGTGCGGTGAAATAGAAAATCAGCTAAGAAGTTATCAGGGCGTAAAAGATGTTGTGGTCATTGCACATAAAACTGAAGATGCCGACGCGCAATTGCTATGTTATTTTGTAGGCGAGACGGAACAGAAAAACCGTACACAGCTATCATTTAGTTTGTTCTATTTTGGTGCTCAACACAGTCTTAAAAATGATCTTTATGAGTTTTATCTCAACTCGGGGAAATATGCCGATGTTCATGGGTTTGAAGCGATCTGGACACCCGAGCGTCACTTCGATCCGGTTGGGGCTTTGTATCCCAACCCATCGATTTTAAGTGCTGCTTTGGCTGCTGTGACCAAACAGATAAAGCTTCGCTCAGGTAGTGTCGTGATGCCGTTGCATGATCCGATTCGTGTGGCTGAGGAATGGTCTGTGGTCGATAACCTTTCTCAAGGCCGCGTTGGGTTGGCTGTTGCAAGCGGTTGGCACTCCCGAGATTTTGTGTTAAATCCAGAGGGTTTTGCACAACGCAAAACCCATGTTGTCGAAGGTGTCAAGACCATACAGTCGTTGTGGCAAGGTGAAACCATTACGCGAATAGATGGTAATCAACAGCCCATAGATATTGAGATCTTTCCAAAACCAGTGCAGCAGCAATTGCCTATTTGGGTGACCGCTGCAGGTAATCCAGATACTTTTATCGAAGCTGGACGTTTAGGCGCAAATTTGCTTACTCATCTTTTAGGTCAAGCCATTGAGGAAGTGGAAGCAAATGTTAATTTGTATCGCGCCTCGTTAGCCAAACATGGCCATGAACCTGCTAAGGGGAGGGTCACCTTGATGGTCCATACCTATTTAGCTGAAGATCTGCAAGATGCCTTGGAAAAAGCTCGCAAGCCGTTCATCAATTACATGCGCGCTCATGTAGCGTTGGTAAAACCTTTGTTAGCAGGACTGGGAATTACCGAACAAGAGCTCGTAGATGTAGATGAAGAAGACCTGCTAAGCTTTGCCTATCTCCGATATACCCGTACATCGTCTTTAATCGGCACAACTGAAAGTGTGCTACCAATGCTACAAAAGATAATGAATGCCGGTGTCAATGAGGTTGCTTGTTTAGTTGACTGGATGGATGAAGATCTGGCATTTGCCGGGTTACCGTTGATTAGCGAATTAATGGAACTCAGTAAAGATATGCAGTTATCTTCAGATAGTGTTGAGAAATCCTTGCGCCGCGAACTTCATGGGAAACTGCCTAACTATATGGTGCCGAGCGCGTTCTTTAAATTGGATGCATTGCCACTGACACCTAACGGGAAAATTGACCGCAAAGCCCTACCTTTACCTGAAACCCTTGCGCTCTGGCGCTATGTCAAGCCACAAACTAAAACGGAAAAACGTCTCAGTCAACTGTGGTCAGAGGTATTGGAGGTCGAGCAGATTGGTTTGGCGGACAATTTCTTCCAATTAGGCGGGCATTCACTGCTTGCTATGAAACTTCAGACCAAGTTAAAAGAAACATTCAATGTCGATTTTGCGGTGGATTTATTTTTTGAATTAACAGACTTAGAAAGTTTTGCTGCATATATTGATTCAGCAATTGCTATTAACATACAGAATTTTAATTTCTTTTCTAATGATGTTAGTGAAGAAATAATAGATACGGAAAATTTTACAATATGAACTTGTCAGAACTATTTAAGGCACTTGCCAGCAAAAGTATCAAGCTAACACTTGAGGGCGGCTCTCTGAATATCAATGCACCTAAAGGTGCAATGACTCAAGAAATCCTTATTGGGCTTAAAGAACACAAAGCAAAATTGATTGATTATTTGCAACGTTCTGTTATTCAGGAAAATGCGATTAAACCGGTCAAGGCTGATGGTTTCATTCCATTATCGCACGCCCAGCAAAGTTTATGGTTATTGAATCATATTGAGCAAGCTAGCTCCCACTATAATGATGCTTTTTCACTAACTCTGACAGGTGAGCTGGATAAGCAAGCCATGGATAAAGCGTTTAGTACTATCTTTGAACGGCACGAAAGCTTACGTACCAGCTTTCTTTTGGGGGAAAATAATTTACCCTATCAGTTTATTCATGAAGCCAAACATTATCAGGTACCAGTCACTGATGTAAGTGATATCAAAGGGGCTGCGCAGGCAGAAAAAGTGGCGCAGCTAACCAAAGCAGAAGCTGCTCAGTGTTTTGACTTAAGCTGCGATTTATTACTTAGAACCTGTTTGGTTCAGCGCAGTCATGACAGTTTCACTTTATTAGTTACTTTGCATCACATAGCATCCGATGGATGGTCTATTGGAGTATTAATAAGTGAGTTTTGCGCACTTTATTCCGCTTATGTTAAAGGGGATGAGAACCCGTTAGCGCCTTTACCGATCCAGTACTCTGATTATGCCTACTGGCAGCGTCAATGGGTCGCTGGTCCAGAATACCAAAAGCAACTCGGTTATTGGCGTAAACAGCTTGAAGGTGCGCCAGCGCTGCACAACTTGCAGTTGGATTTTCCCCGTGGACCACAGCAAACCTTTGACGGTGCAACTCATGTTTCCACACTTGACTCTGAAGTTTTTAAGAAACTGATAGCACTGTGTAAGGATACTGGTGCTTCTGTGTTTATGGGTATCCACGCTGCATTTTCTGCGTTTATAGCGCGCTACTCTAACGAAACCGATATTGTGGTCGGTACGCCCATAGCGAACCGTAGTCAACAAGAGCTAGAAGGCTTAATCGGTTTCTTTATTAATATTTTGGTACTACGTGCAGATTTATCTGAAAGACCATCATTTTATGAGCTATTAAAACAAAGCAAATCTTTGCTGCTTGATGCCTATGCCAGGTCTCAGGTGCCATTTGAAAAAGTTGTGGAAGAGGTGCAGCCAGTCCGCAGTCTCAATCACACTCCGTTATTTCAGATACTTTTGGTATTTAACAATGAAGGCGAGTCTAATTTTGAACTACCTGGCCTGACACTCTGTACGACTGAACAATACCACGATTTCGCTAAGTATGATCTGACGTTAAATATTTTAGAGTCAAAACATGGTTTATCGTTTAGATGGCAGTACAACTGTGCGCTTCTCAGTGAGGCAACTATTGCTAAAATGGGCCAACATTTCAATATGTTAATCACTTCACTGGTTAGTTCACCGCAAACTGACGTGTTCAAAGCCAACATGTTATTAGCTGGTGAGTCAGAGCAGTTGGTTGATTTATACAACAGAACCTCAGTTACTTATCAGTCGATTAGTTCAGTTCATTCTATGTTTGAACAGAAAGTTGCAGAAAATGGTGAAAGTATTGCCATTATTCTGGGAGAACAATCATTAAGTTATACCCAGCTCAATGAAAAAGCGAATATGCTTGCCGCTTATTTAACGACTCATCAGGGCGTTGCTCAAGGTTCGCTGGTCGGTATTTTCCTGGATCGCAGCGTTGAGATGGTAATATCTGTGTTAGCGGTATTAAAGGCGGGGGGGGCTTATGTGCCAATGGATCCGCTATACCCGCAAAGCCGAATTGCTTACATTGTGCAGGATGCCAGCCCTAAAGCCATTATCAGCAGGATGTCAGTGGCTGAGAAGTTGCCTTCAAAAGATGGTGTTGTTTGTCTGGATGATGAGAGTGTTATAAGTCAATTGACTCAGATCAAGGCAATTGCATTGCCACAGGTCACACCCACTGATCTTGCATATGTCATTTATACCTCTGGTTCTACAGGTCAACCTAAAGGGGTGAGTGTCGAGCACGCACAGGTGCTTAATTACCTTGAGCATGCACGCAGTCAGTATTTCTCACAAGTGACTGGCGCGGTGGTGAGCTCACCATTGTCCTTTGATGCAACAGTGACGAGCCTTTGGGGGGCGTTAGTGTCGGGGAAATCTTTGTATTTGTTTGACTCTGATCCTGCTTCTGAGCTAGAGGCATTGTGCGAACTAATGGGTAATATTGACACTCCAACTTTGTTTAAAGTAACGCCATCTCATCTGGAAGGTATCGCGCAAGTTTATGCCCACCCTACGATCAGTGAACAATGCCATTTATTGGTCGTAGGCGGTGAGCAATTGCGAACAAGTCTTGCACGAAAATGGGTGCAGAAGTTGTTACCAAACAGCATCTTGATTAACGAATATGGTCCAACCGAAACTGTAGTTGGCTGTTCAACATACAGCGTCACAGCAGGTAATGCCATTGAGCTTAATGGTCTGGCTGTACCTGTTGGTTTGGCCGTTGGCAATATGCAGCTTTACGTCTTAAGTGATAATTTGATACCTGTTGGTTTGGGTGTGCCTGGCGAGCTCTATATTGGCGGTAAAAGTGTTGCTAGAGGTTACCTCAATCGTCCTGAACTGACTGCTGAGCGCTTTATTAATAACCCATTTTACCAACGTGGCGATGAGAACAGCTCTGAACGGTTATATCGCTCCGGAGATCTGGTGCGTTGGCTGCCTCAGGGGCAGTTGTCTTACTTGGGCCGTCTTGATTCTCAAATCAAGCTCCGCGGTTTTAGGATTGAGACCGGCGAGGTTGAACATGCATTAAACAACTGCGATAGGGTGGTCGATTGCGTAGTCTTGGTGCAAACCTTACCTTCAGGTCATCAAGGGCTGGTGGCCTATGTTGTCATCGATAAGCTGTCAGAACAAGAGGCTGGTGGTATTCGGGATGAACTGAAGCAGCAGCTTGCTATGCTTTTACCAGATTATATGATGCCTTCTGTCTTTATGTTGCTTAAGGCACTTCCACTGACCGCCAATGGTAAATTGGATACTAAAGCACTGCCGGCACTTGATATGAGTGTGCAACAGCAACAATATGCCGCACCAAACACAGCAATAGAGCAAGCACTTTGTGAGATATGGCAGAACGTATTAGGTATAGACAAAGTCGGGATTCACGACAATTTCTTTGAACTTGGTGGTCATTCATTGCTGGTGATGCAAGTGATCTCTGGTTTACAAGAACGCAATATTGTTATGGAAGTCAGGCAGTTGTTTGCCTCGCCTAGATTGTATGATTTGGCTAAAGCGTTAGATAGTCAAGATGTAAAAGATAGGTTCGTTGCGCCTGAAAATCTCATTTCTGTTGACTCTCAGGCTTTGACTCCCCAGATGTTGCCCTTAGTCGAATTGTCCCAACAAGAGATAGATGTGATCTGTAGTCGGGTGCCAGGGGGGGTCGGTAATATTCAGGATATTTATCCGCTAGGTTCGCTACAGCAAGGTATTTTTTTCCATCATATGATGATTCATGATGGTGGCGACCCTTATGTGATGCCATTGCTGTTTAAAGTTCGTGATAAAGACGTCTTAGACAACTTCTTACAAGCAATGACTTTTATTGTTGATCGTCACGATATTCTTCGTACTGCCATTGTTTTTGAATCTTTGACCGAAGCAGTTCAGGTGGTTTTACGTGAGGTAAAATTGCCGATTGAATGGTTACAGACTCCACAAGGGAAAGACCCGCTAGCTTATATGCAAGCAATGTGTGCTCCCGAGCTTCAACATATGGCGCTAGACAAAGCTCCATTACTTAGCATTAAAGTGATGCCTGTGGTTCAGACAGGACAATATCTGTTGCTGGTACAGTTTCATCACATGGTTTCAGATCACGTGGGCTTAGATATTATTCAACGAGAGTTGACCGCGTTTGAGTTGGGCCAAACTGAGTTTCTGGCGGTACCAATGCCATATCGCGAGTTTATTGCCCATACCCTGCATCGAGCCCGTGAGCATGACGCATTTGCCTACTTCAAACAGAACCTTGGTGATGTGAAGCACTCATCGTTGCCCTTTGGCCTGATTAATGTTCAAGGCGATGGCAGTCAGATCAACGAACTTAAAGAAGCAGTTCCTGCTGCAGTATGTGCACAATTACGTCAGGTAGCACGAAGATCTGGTCTGTTTCCTGCCGCTATTTTTCATGCTGCGTGGGGGATCTTGATCGGGGGCTTCAGTGGGCAACAAGATGTTGTATTCGGGACAGTCGTATCAGGACGTTTGCAGGGAACTACTGGTGCCGTTAACACCGTAGGGGTGTTTATGAATACCCTGCCATTCAGAGTGAAACTGCACAATACGTCTGTCACTGAACTGCTCGCTCAAGTGACATTTTCATTGACTGAATTATTGCCTTATGAACAGGCCTCGTTGGCTGCCGCTCAACGCGCTGCGACCATCGCTGATGATGCCCCGCTGTTTAGCAGTATGCTCAACTATCGCCATTCTGCAGTTGGTGACTTAGAAGACTTAGGTAACAGTGATTCCAAGGTTGTACTCATTGCAGGTCAGGAACGCAGTAACTACCCCTTTTGCTTATTGGTGGACGACCTTGCTAAGGGGTTCGAAATTAGTGTGCAGCTGGATAGTGCGGTGGATGCTGTGCAGGTCATGCAGTGCACTCAGGCGTTGATAGCCAAACTCTCTGAGGCTTTATTGCATTCTCCTGAGATGCCTTTGAGTGATTTATTGGCAGGTCCTGCGGCGGTTTATCAGCGCTTTTTGGCAGATCAGCGCTATTACGCTGAGCTGTTGGGCAATGCGCCGAAACAGCAGCTGCCGGGCGCTACAGGCTCATCGGCTGATAAAAGCGCTAAGGTTTGTACACAGGTGTTGACTGAGGTGGCACCAGATGAGATGGCCGCGTTGGCGCAGGGGCTGGATGTGCCTGTGTTGGCGGTGTGGCTGGCGGTGCACTTTTGTGTGCTTGCACAGTTGAGTGGTCAATCCAATGCGTTGAGTTGTGTGGCAGCAGGAGATGAGCTGTTTGTCCTGAGCGCGGGAGTATCACAGCAAAGCTGGGTTGGTTTGATTGCTGAGGTGGCGGCGAAGCTGGCAACACGACAACAATATGGACGTTATCCGATAGCGGCGATAGCACGTCAACAGGGACAATTTTTACAGGAAGTGTTGTTTAGTCTTGATGGCACTGAGGTGGCGCAGGGGTATCAGTTCCAGGTGGATGTACGTCAGGAGGCGGCAGGGGTTGTGTTGTCATTGCGTGATGCCCGTGGCAGTTATGACGCGGTGCAACTTGCACAGATGGCTGGTTACTATACAAAGGCGGTGGCGTTGTGTCTGGCGGATGTGTCGGCCAGTCATGCGGTGTCGTTATTAGACGATGAGGCTCTGACGGACCTGACAGCGCTGGAGAAGGGGGAGGAGCACGGCGAGGAGCCGGCGTTCCTGCTTGAGCAGTTTATCAGTCAGGCGCAGGCCCATCCTGAGCATCTTGCGGTACGGGAAGGTGAGTTAAGTCTGAGCTATCAGGCGTTACTGAGCCGTGTGCAGCGTTTGGGTCATTACCTACGGTCGCTGGATATTGGACCTGGTAGCCGGGTGGGTATTTATCTGCCCCGTGGGATTGCGCAAGTAGTGGCGGTGTTGGGGGTGCATTATGCGGGGGCGTCGTATGTGGCGTTAGAGCTATCCCATCCACGTGCACGGCTGGCGTATCAGGTGAAAGACAGTGATACGGAGTTGTTGTTGCTGAGTAAAGCGCAATCTGGCAGTGAACTGAGCT
>NZ_JAVDWR010000032.1:0-15537 GCF_031457405.1 Rheinheimera soli
GACATGTTGAGTAAGCAAGAACGTGAGCATTTACTGCAACTTGGCGAGATGAACACATCGAAGCCACTGCCGGACGAATGTATCCACCAGTTATTTGAACGCCAAGTGGTGAAAATGCCTGATGCGGTTGCAGTGGTTTGTGGTGGAGACAGCCTAAGTTATGGTGAGCTCAATCAAAAAGCCAATCAGTTAGCGCATTATCTTAGAAAGAAAGGGGTTCAGCCGAATACCTTAGTGGGTATATGTATTGAGCGCTCGGTTTCTATGATAGTGGGTCTGCTAGGTATATTAAAGGCCGGTGGCGCTTATGTACCGCTTGACCCAGGCTATCCGCAAGAGCGCTTGGCCTTTATGGTGGCAGACAGTGGTATCAGGCTTTTAGTTACTCACAGTTCATTGTCCCAGGTAGTACCAAACGAATGTGAGGCGGTGTTGGTAGATGATGAGCAGCTGTTTAGCGAAATGGCAGTTGATGATCTTGCGCCAGCGCTTGACAATAAATCGCTGGCCTATGTGATTTACACCTCAGGTTCAACCGGTAAACCTAAAGGGGTTTTAACACCACACCAAGGTGTGGTGCGTTTTGTGTTTGAACCGGAGTTTATGACCATCAACGCCAATAGTAGGGTATCTCAAACTGCTACGGTTAATTTTGATGCGTCGGTATTGGAGATCTGGGGAGCATTACTCAATGGTGCCGCTTTGGTTCTTTACCCCCATAGATATATTGATCTATCACAATTAAATCAGTATGTTGATGAGTATCGGATTGATGTGTTATGGCTCACCTGTGGTTTGTTTGAGCAGTGGTTGGCGACAAAACCTAAACATCCTCATGTCAAGTGGCTGTTAACTGGTGGTGATGTTTTAGCCCCTGAGGTTTTTAAAGAAGCGTTAGCACAGTTTGCTCAAGCGCGAATACTAAATTGTTATGGCCCATCAGAAAACTCGTCATATACCACGACCTATGAGATTGTTGCCGATTCGGTTATACCGGGTAAGCCGGTTCCCATAGGTAAAGCGGTGAGTCAGACTTCTTGCTATGTTTTTGATAGCGAAGGTCGTCTATGTCCTGTTGGTATTCCCGGCGAGTTATATGTTGGTGGGGCGGGGCTCTCATACGGTTATTTAAATAGACCTGAACTGACCGAGGAGCGTTTTGTTGCGAATCCTTACAGGCAAGGAGAGAAATTGTATCGCACAGGTGACCTGGTTCGCTTATTGTCCGATAGCAACCTTGAGTTTATTGATCGAGTGGACAATCAGGTGAAAGTACGTGGGTTTAGGATTGAACTTACAGAGATAGAACATCAGTTATATCGCCTTGAACGGATACAAGATGCCGTGGTGCTTGCTCGAAGTGATGATGGCCGCCGAGAAAAACAACTGGTGGCTTACATTGTGGGAGATTGGTCAGAGGTGACAAACCCGGGAGCGTTTTGCCAGGCACAATTGCGCGGCAGCCTGCCAGGGTACATGATCCCTCAAATATATGTAGTCCTTGATCAATTACCACTGGGACCAAATGGTAAAGTGGACCGTAAAGCTTTGCCTGCTCCTGATTTTTCTGAGTGGCAAGGGCAATATGTAGCGCCTCAATCGGAGTTGGAAAAAGCTCTGTGCGCTATATGGGCACACGTGATGAATATTGAGGAGTCAAAAATCAGTGTTACCGCAGACTTCTTTGAGCTCGGTGGACATTCTTTGCTGTCTGTGGCATTAATCACCAAAATCAGACAGTCGTTGTCTTTGCCTTTACATATCAAACACATTTTTCAACATAAAACCATTAAAGCGTTGGCCTTGGCTATCACTGATGGTAACTTGGATATGGCAGTTGATACCCTTGAGCTGGTTGGTGAATACGTCAAAGGTGCATTCGTCTATGCAGTACCTGCCGCAGCTTCTATGGCAAAAGATTTTCTGTTTGTTGCTAAAGAGCTGAACGCCAAAGGGTACAACCTTAAGGTGTTTAATCACCAAGGTGTATTAGACAGTAGCCCATACTTCCGCAGCATTGAAGATAACGCTTTAGTATGGTCAAAACATTTACTTGAACAGCATGGTGAAGGACCGATTGTATTAGTCGGTCATTCTTATGGCGGAGCGTTAGCGTTGGCTATAGCTAAGTTATTGTGCGATCAAGGACTGGAAGTTAAGTTGTGCTTATTGGATGTTTATTTTGGTCAAAGTAGTGGCAAGTATGAAATGAATATAGTGGCGGAGGACTCAACGTCAGATGCAGTTTTGCAGCAACACCTGATGCCATTTGCACATCGGGTGAAAGTGGTCTTTGAGCAACAGGCAACTTTGTTTGATGAGTATCAACCTGAGACTGAAAACCGGTTTAAGCCGCTATGTCTGATAGCAGAGCAAACGCCAGTCGATACAGAGCGCTACCTAATGTATTTGTCCAGTATTTTCGATAATGGTGTTGATGCCTATTGGGTTAGAGGTGATCACTTCTCAATGCTTAAAGGAGAAGGCGCCGCCGCCATCGCTGGATTTATTGTCAAATAGTAACGCTACCTATAAAGTATAGAGCTTAAACTTTTTGCAGCGCTTTTAGCTAAATATTAAAGGCTAATCCCACACTGGAGTCATTTAGATAAAGTCGGAATATTGATGATTATGAAAAATTTTGAAAAGGAAAGGTACTTTGCTAGCAAAACTATTTAATAAACACCCGATACTTACTAGGTTTTTAGTGTTTATACTGCTCCCAATTGTGGTTATTTTATTCGCTGTCTATTGGAAAATCATACAGAGTATTCCTAATTATTCTGGTGAGATTTATTTACAAGGGATATCCGGGCCTGTTCAAGTGAACTTTGACGAGCAAGGTACACCAACGGTGATCGCCCAAACTGATGCTGATGCTTACTTCATACAAGGCTATTTGCATGCATCAGAAAGAATGTGGCAAATGGAAGTTCAGCGCAGAACAGTACAGGGACGTTTAAGCGAAGTACTAGGCAGAGCTGCGTTTCCAACCGACATTTGGATGCGAACCTTAGGCTTACGCCCGTCGGCCGAAAAAGCGTGGAGTAACTTAGGTTATAGTGCACAAAATGCGCTCATTGCTTATGCGAATGGGGTAAACGCATGGCTGGCACAAGCGCAAACCCTGCCACCAGAGTTTTTAGCGTTGGATTTTACGCCTGAGCCATGGCAACCGGTGGATTCTTTGGCATGGCAAAAGGTGTTGGCGCTAAACCTAGGGCTAAACATGTATCGTGAAATCGACAGATTGACGGCATTAAAGGTCATTCCACCCGAACGGCTCAAAGTGTTTTACGAACATGATCCCGAGCCTGAAACAGCCTACCCACCATTAGTGCTGCAAAATAGAGCTAACGAAGAATCTGATCAGATTATAACTAAGGGGGCTTATCCGTTTGAAAACTTCGAGTCGTTATCTGCTCACCTACAATCGGAACTTGGCCTCGGTTTGACTTATGCCGGCAGTAATGCATGGGCAGTATCAGGGCAGTTTACCGAGTCTGGTAATACCATGTTGGCCAATGATCCTCATCTAGCTATTATGCAAAATTCGCCATGGTATTCCATTGGGCTCAAAGGTGATAAACTGGATGTCATTGGTATGTCTTTCGTTGGTATTCCTGGTGTTGCTCTAGGGAGAAATCGTGATATTGCGTGGGGTACAACATCTTTGATGAGCGATCAGCAAGACATATTTTATCTCAACGTGCCAGTCAGCGACCGCTCTCATTATGTATTAAAGCAAAATGGCAGTACACAGGCGATTGAAATTGATATCGATAAGGAGACTTTTCACATCAAATCAGATTCACCACAGTGGCTGAATAAAGACATATTACCTGTAAATTTTGAGATTCGTCGCACACCTATGGGACCTGTCGTCAGTGATGCAGTGCGTCTCACGCATGAGACTGTGGTGCTGCGTTGGGCTGCGCTAGATGATGATGACAGAAGCTTTGAAGCTTTTCATTTAGTTCAGTATGCTGATAATTGGCAAGCGTTTCGCAACGCTGTTAGTTTGCTCAAAGCCCCTGGTTTGCATTTTATTTATGCCGACTCTCAAGGCAACATCGGCAGTCAGATAGCAGGTCATATTCCTGTTCGAGGAAAAGGGGTAGGCGTCATTCCGCAACGGCTGCAAAGCGGCCAGGATATGTGGAAAGGCTATGTGCCTTTTGACCAGTTACCTTCTATTTATAATCCCCAATCTGGTTTTGTGATTGCTGCGAATAGTCAGATTGAAAGCGAGCTGGTTATCTCTCATGAGTGGGCATCAGACGCACGATTTCGCAGAATCCATCATTTACTGCAGGAGTATATTACCCAAGGTAAGAAGATCAACATCTCAGATATGGTTAAGATCCAAAATGATCAGGTTGATTTAAATAGCAAAGCGCTATTACCAATCCTGACCGACCAGAAATTAGCTGAAGCGATTATTAAGCAGGTGGACGATGACGAGCGTCATATGGTTAGCGAAGCGCTGGCTCAATTGTCTACTTGGGATGCGCAATATCGGGTAGACAGTGTTGCCGCAACTATATATGAAGCCTGGGTCAATGAACTTAAAATGGCGATGTTCTCCACTAAACTTAACCCTGCATGGAACAACTCTAATGTGGCCTCTGACTTTATTTTAACTGTTTCTGAGACTAAGATGGCTGAAGTGCTGTCAAACGATGATTTTTGGTGTAATTCTAGTGGTGATAGCCAAAAAATACCTTGTCAAGATGAGCTTATCAACAGCTTTAAGGCCGCTGTAGATTTGATTGAGAAACAAATCGGCAGTGATGATGTTAGCGACTGGCTTTGGTCTAAAACACACAATCTCAGATTAGCTCACACGCTCTTCTCTACAGTATTGGAAAAACCATTCACAAAAGAAGTGCCTATGGGCGGAGCACAGAATACAATCAATTTGGCACTTTGGGTTAATTCACCTAATCGTGGTTACCAAAAATCACTTGGAGCAAGTTTTCGCCAAGTGTTTGATTTAGGTAAAAAGCAAGACGATGGTAAGACCATTGATCAGATTAATGCTTACGTAATACCTACAGGTCAATCTGGCCACTTTTTAAGTAAGCATTACAATGATCAAACAGCTATATATAATGCAGGCAAAACACATTATTATCGTTCTATGGATGCATCAAAATTACAAAATGATGCCAAAAAACCTGAAAAAAACGACTTAGCTACGCTAAGGTATTATCCGAAAAGTGGTGGTTGATATGGAAGCGCTTAAACTATTTGCAAAATACGCCCCCAATAAAACTTTTTTCGCAGTGTTACTTGGCACCATTGCTGGACTTTGTTACTCCGCCTTGATCCCAATAGTGATGATGTCGTTAGCAGATGACAATACTTTTGCAGTGGGCAGTAGTGTGACGAAACTTTGGGGGATAGAGGTAACTAACTCAAAGTTTGCGGCTTTATTTTTTGTACTGTGCGTAGTTATATTAATATTTAAATCAGGTTCTGAGATTATACTCAATCGACTAGCATTGAATATTCGTCATAATCTTAGAACAGAGTTATACGATCGTGTGCAGCGTTCCAGTATTTCGTCTTTAGAGCATGTTGGACCTTCTCGATTGATCCAAGCTTTAACCACAGATGTCTCTGCAGTTGTTGCAGGAGCTGGAACATTCCCCCAAATCATTACCGCCGTAGTTACGAGCTTAGGCGTATTGAGCTTTTTAGCCTACCTTGATCTCAATATTTTTTGGTTTGTAATAAAGGTTATCGTTTTTGGTGTAGTGGCTTATCAGATCCCTATTATTATAGGTACTCGTTACTTTTCAAAAGCTCGAGAGCATCAAGATCACTTACAAGAAGCCGTTAAAGGACTGATAGGAGGTGCAAAAGAGCTAAAATTAAGCGAGGGTAAAAAACGCGCCTATAATGAGCAGATTTTACAAAAAGAAGAAATGATTGTCAAAGATCTGGAAAAGACTGGAAGTTCTATTTACACCTTAACTGGCAATTTTGGCAACCTATTGTGCTTTTTTGCGATAGGCGGGATCGGGTTTATTTTTATCAACTACCATGCTATCTCATTGCCAGAAATTTTTGCCTCAATCATGATATTGCTGTATGTCAGCGGCCCAATTATCATGATAATGAACTTTGTTCCTCAACTTGCCATGACCCAAATATCTTTACGAAAAATAGATCTGCTTTTTTATGAATTGCCACCAGAGGCGGTTAGCGAATATATTAATCCGGTTTCATCATGGCAAACAGTTACTTTGAAAGACGTTTATTATAATTATCCTTTGCAACCGAACCAGAGTAAGTCTTTTGTTATAGGCCCAGTTAACATTAAAATAAACCGCGGAGAAATTACTTATATTACTGGAGGTAACGGCTCGGGGAAATCTACCCTCGCTAAACTACTGACACTACATTATGAAGCGTCGGAGGGGGATATTTATTTTGATGGTGTTAAAGTCGTAAAGGAACGATTGAATGACTATCGTCAGGAGTTGTCGTGTATTTATTCTGATTATTATTTATTTGACCGATTGTTAGACGAAAAAAGCCTGACTGAAGGTTATAAAGAGAAAATCAACTATTATTTAAAGTCTTTTAGCATGGATAAAAAAGTTCAGCTCAAAGATGGACGATTTACGACCTTAAAACTATCCGATGGTCAACGGCGCAGACTAGCGTTAATAGTTACTATTATTGAAGATAAGCCTCTGATCTTGTTTGATGAGTGGGCCGCAGATCAGGACCCTATGTTTAAAGATATATTTTATCGAGAGATACTTCCTAGCCTTAAGAAGAAAAATAAGGCCATAGTGGTGATCTCGCATGACGACAGATACTTTGACTTAGCTGATCAAATGATAATTATGGAATCTGGTAAAGTGATTGGATCAGGCATGGACAATGCTTCGAAGTTTGAAGTTGTAAGAGTGTTGGCTACCTGAGGTAGCATGAACACCGTTTGGCTTTAGCTAAGAGTTAGGAGTCAGTGGAACATAACAGTTTGTATTATTCAGTCATTGTGCCGTATAGTAGAAAGCTAAGTTGCTGTTAAACGATTACAATTTTTGTGTATCACTATGGAACCAGAAGATTTAGAGAGCTTGTTTACCTTCGCTCTAGAATCTAGAATTGAAGAACAGTGCTTAGTGGAGTCTCCAATGTACTGGTACAAAAGCATTATCGATGACACATATGAAAAAATATAATTTAATTTTGGACTAGATATGGAAAAAATATTGACTCAGGATCATCATCTTTTCAATCTGCACTCTGCAGGCTCTTTAGCTGAAGTTGACAGAATAAATAAAAAGTTCTACGGAAGATTTAACTTTCCTTGGAACCCGTCCATGCTGGCAAAGTATCATGACCAAAAGTTTTGGATCAAAACCTTAAACCAAGAGTTAGGTTATTTCGACCATAAGAGGCTGTTCGAGAAACCTAAGATTTGGGTTGCTGGTTGTGGCACCAATCAAGCCGTTATTACTGCTTTAAAGTACCCTGACTCAGAAGTGCTTGGAACAGACTTATCCAAAGAGTCTCTAGCTGCAGCGAGGTCTTTAGCAGAGCGGATGAATGTTGAGAACTTAAAACTAGAAGAGCGCAGCATCAACGAAGTAGAGTATGATAATGAATTCGACATGGTCATTTGCACTGGAGTCATTCACCATAATTTCGACCCTTCTTCGCCTTTGGCATCGCTGGAACGAGCGCTTAAAAGAAATGGCATCCTTGAGCTGTTCGTTTACAACTACTATCACCGTATCACTACAACGTCATTCCAAAAAGCCATCCGAATGATGTGTTCTACATCGCGTCAGCCTAATATTGACGTTGAGTTGCCAATATCTTCCTACATGATTAGAGACACCGCAGCTAATTACAGTAGCCTTATGAAATCATTTCTTGAACCACTGGTGGACGAGCATGAAAGTGCAATGGCAGATGCAATTTTACAACCGGTAGAATTTAGCTATACCGTAGAAACCTTTAATTCCCTCGTTCAGGCTATGGATCTAGAAATAGTAACCCCATGCTTAAATCAATGGGATAAGGCTGAAGATAGACTTTCTTGGGAAATGAATTTCAGTGACAAAGCCGTTGCAGAGCAATACATGTCGCTTCCTGACATCATCCGATGGCAAGTTGGTAATTTGTTAAAGCTGGAACAATCTCCTCATGTTTGGTTTTATGTACAACGTAAAGACTCTGACTTTGCGGTAAAAACTAGCCAGCAGATATGTGCGGAGTTCCTTAATACTCGATTCAAGAAGCTCCGAACTACTTATGAGTTGCATGTGATGCAAGAAGACAGCTCTTATAAGTTAGAAGACAGTAATAAAAAACAACCGGATCCAGTGTTTCCTAAAGACAAAGTTGCTGCTCGCGTCTTTGAGCATTGTACAGGGCAAAAATCCATTGGGGAGATACTGAAAAGTCTGAGAATGGAATTAGGATATCATGAGCTAAATGAATTAAGGCTACGTCTGACGACGCCAGCTTACCCTTATTTAGAAGCTGTTGCTTAATAATTAATAGTTTATTTTTCTAGTTGCTCTGAGAATAAGTGCAATTTAATCGTAGCTATAGCTGAGCTATGCCCCGCAACTTGTATTAGAGACAGGTTGAAACAATAGGTTTTATAAGGCATTATAAATCTGTTGGCTAGGTAAAACATTGTCATTCAAATAATTCACGGGTAACAGTTACCCAAAGCGATATAAAAAAGAGTTTTCATGGATAGAGTAATAAGACCTTCAGCACGGAAATTTCTACCGGCAAAAATTATTGTTACTGTTGCAATTGTTGTATCAATGATTTTGGGATATCAATTATTTGCCTCCGACTCCAGGGTTCAGCAACAATATGTTGCAAGGAACTCAGTAAAAATTGTTGTCGTAAAACAAGGCGTCTTCAACGAGAATCTCAATGTACGAGGGATCTTAACACCAAAAAAAACCGTCTATCTTGATGCCATCTCAGGCGGAGTCGTAGAAGAAAAAATTGTTGAGCGGGGTGCTTATGTTAAAGTTGGGGAGCCATTGATCAGACTTTCTAACACTGCATTACAGCTAGAAGTAATTAGCCGAGAAGCTCAGATCACCGAACAATTAAACTTCCTACGCAACACACAGATCAATGCCGATACAGCCGCATTGGATTTAGAACGAGAAATTCTTGATACTAATAACCAGATCCTAACCACAAAAAGGAACTTGAAGAAATTTAAGCAGCTTAGTAACAATGGTTATGTTGAGAAAAATAGTATTGAAGAGTTAGAACAAAATCTGGACTATTTTGAAAGGCGCTCAGAACTTAATTCTAATCGAAAAGCTCAGCAAGAGAAAATCCGAAGTATACAATTGCGACAACTAGAAGAAAGCGCCGTCAAGTTAGAAGAAAACCTCAAGTTTGCTCGGAAAAGTCTTGATAACCTTTTAATTGCAGCCCCAGTGTCTGGCTATCTTAGCGAGCTGGATATAGAAATTGGCGAACTCAAAGCATCAGGCTCAAGGCTGGGACAGATCGATATTCCCGGCAGTTTTAAAATTGTCGCCTCATTAGATGAGTATTACCTGAACGCAATTCAAGTAGGGATGCCTGTTAAGTTCCAGATAGAAAAAACTTCACTTGAATCACAAGTGTCGAAAGTAGACAGTCGAGTTAACCTCGGCCAGTTTTTAATAGAAGTAGACATCCAGTCAATACCAAAACAAGAGTTGCATCAGATCAAGCGAGGCCAAAGTCTTGAACTGGCGATAACACTTGGAAATTCAGTGGATGACACTTTGCTTTTAGATAAAGGCGCATTTTATGCTTCTACTGGTGGCAACTGGGTTTTTGTTCTTGACAAAGATGGCAATACAGCCACAAGAAGGAACATCCAAATTGGTATGCAAAACCGTCAGTTCTATCAGGTCATCGATGGTTTAGAACTTGGGGATAAAGTGATCACGTCCAGCTATCAAACGTTTAACAATGCCGACGAAATTATTTTAAATTAAATAATTCAAGTGGTCTTCCAAATCAAGTCTTAGAAGCAAAGGATCCAACTATGCAGCGTGAGAAATTTACAGAGCAACAGCTTTCACAAATTAATGCGTCTAATCTGATAAAAGTAGAAGGCCAGCCACTTCTACTTCATTTGGAGCATGTAAATACTAGCGCTTCTGATTTCATAAAAAATAACAAAGCAGAGATACAAAGGCTTATTAACGAAAATGGCGCACTACTGATCCGCGGTTTAAATGTCCGTAGCAGTAGAGAGTTTAGTAATTTTCTGGCAGAAATTTTTAATAGCCCACTTCTCAAATACACCTATCGTTCAACACCAAGAACTGAGTTTCGTGGCAATATATACACAGCAACAGAGTATCCAAAAAACCAAAGCATTGCACAACACAATGAAAACTCTTACTCGCGCTCTTGGCCTCATAGAATAGGATTTTTGTGCTTGGTACCACCTGAAAAAGGCGGCGAGACACCAATCAGTTGTAGTCAAAAAATTTACGAACTGATACCAGATTACGTCAAGCAAGAGTTTGAAGAAAAAGGCGTAATGTATGTACGCAATTACCTCGATGTAGACTTATCTTGGAGGGAAGTATTTCAAACTGATGATAAAAGTGAAGTCGTTGCCTATTGCGACAGCCACGACATGACATATGAATGGTTACCTACAGGCTTAAGAACCAAACAAATAAATCCAGCATCAATCGTACATCAAGGAACCAACAAAAAAGTGTGGTTTAACCAAGCTCACTTGTTCCACGTCTCAAACCTAGACACAGAACTCGCAGAAACCTTACTTAGCACAGTTGGCGTAGAAAACCTGCCCAGAAACACATATTTTGGCGATGGCTCAAAAATACCAGTTGAGTATTTACGAATTATTCGAGAGCTGTACGAAGATACCAAAATCAAGTTTCAATGGGAGTTGAGCGACATAATGCTATTGGACAACGTGAGATTTACCCACGGCAGAGAACCATTTGAAGGTGAAAGACAAGTTATTGTAGGTATGGCCTGCCCAAATGAGTAGTAGCTAAGATTTGGTCTGACGATTACCAGTTTTGTATGAGTGTCAAATACTTAAATTAACATAAACTTATGAATTTGAAACTTTACATTCATTGATGTGTAGATTAACGTTAAGTTCTGGTTGCGCGAGCGATGAGATTGGTTTTTTTGATGTTTATATTCAAGATGGTTTTTAGGACCAAATGACCTGAAGAAGTTGCTTAGTGGAATTCAAGGAGGTCGTTGGTTCGAATCGACATGATACGTTGCAGCTGGCCTGGGGCAAGTCGAAATTAAAATATTGGATCTCCTTTATTCAGCGAAATTGAGATTAAGCTAGTGGATTAATTGTTAGCTTGCAGATGGAATTGCCAGCTTGCAGGCAAACTGGCCGGGTCAGAAAGTAAGGTCCGTACAGAGATGTGTCTAGAGCAAATTCGGTTTCTAGTTCATTTTACATCCAATCTTTTGGTTATCAGCGGTCGAGGCGGGTAGAGCGTTAATCAGTTTTGTGCTGTCGAAGTATTTTGTTAATCAGCACAACTATCCGGCGTTGATTACTCAATTAACATCTCGTCTGGTGACATGAAGTTCGGATGCGGTGGGTGCAGGTCCACATGGAGATGATTTTTACTTTCATGGAAATATTCTAAACAGTGAGATATTGACAATTTCGTTTTTGTCGAACTACTTAGGGCTCGATGAAAGAGTTAGCTGAGCGCCAGGCTCGTTATGATGACAGTAGAGATTTACATAGTTGTGGAGTGCTTGCTTTGAGCCGGCATATGAATGTTTGGTTTCTTGCAGTGCTGGTTGATTTATGAACAGCGAAAGCTCGCTGAATTGTATAGGTGAATAAATAATATGATTGAAATAACTGGTCTTTCTTGCACTTATAGGACAGCAACCATAGAAACTACCGCTGTTAATAAGATTAGCTTTACCATTAATAAAGGTGAGTTTGTCGGTATTGTTGGTCCATCAGGTAGCGGCAAGTCAACCTTATTGAATGTTTTGGGGATGTTAGACTCTCCAGATGACGGTTCGTATAAATTTAATGATCAGGAGATTTCTGCGTTTAGCGAAAGTAAACTCTCTGATTTGAGAAAAAGTAATATTGGTTTCGTATTTCAAAGCTTTAATCTAGTTGACACTTTGTCGGTATATGAAAACATTGAACTCCCTCTTCTTTATCTTAAGTTACCAAGCACTGAGCGCGCTGAACGCGTAAATGAGATGCTCAAAAGGTTCGATTTGGAGAACCGTGCTTCGCATATGCCTCAACAATTATCTGGTGGTCAGCAGCAAAGGGTGGCGGTCGCCAGAGCCGTGGTTATTCAACCTAAAGTGCTTCTCGCAGACGAACCTACGGGTAATCTTGATTCTAAAAATGGCCAAGATGTGATGGAAATGCTGCTGCGGTTGAATAAAGAGGGTACCACTGTGATCATGGTGACTCACTCTGAAACGCAGCTGCAATACTGTAGCAGGGTTATTCGCTTATTCGACGGCAAGCTGGTATCAGATGAATCTGTACAGAGTGTTGAAAAAATCACTGTAAGCAAAGAAGGTAAGGCCTATGCTTAGTTTGATTATTAATTATGCAAAAAGTGGAATTAGAGCTTTAACAAGGCACAAGTTGTTTTTGTTACTAAATTTTATAGGTTTGTCTGTTGGTATTGCGACAACCATTTTGGTGTCTGCATACACCATGAATGAAATGTCCTACGATAAGTTCCATCCAAATGCTAAGCGAATTTATCGTGTGATGGAGTTAGCGGTAGATTCTGACCGAAAGTATTCGATGTCTAGTCCTCGCGGCTTGCAGTACTATCAGAAAATTCCTGGGGTTGAAGCTCAGGCTGCACTCGTCAAAGGCGATTGGTTAATCGAAACTAAGGTTGAGCACAAAGGTAATCATCTTAGATTACAAGATGTTTATGCAGGTACAAGCAACATCTTAGACTTTTTTGCTATTACCACTATTGAAGGGGATTTGACAAAAGCCCTTAAAGAGCCGGACAAAATCGCTTTATCAAAGTCTGAAGCAACTCGTTTTTTTGGGAGTAATTCAGCATTAGGGCAGGTGCTGGTTGCTGGCGATCACTCATGGACTGTCGTGGGGGTATTTGAGGATTTACCTGCCAATACCCATTTGAATATTAAGGCGCTTATTACCTCTAAGCCGTATGAAGAATTGATGGGCAAGTTGAGCTACTCCTATATTTTACTTTCCGAAAGCGCGGATGTTAAGCAGGTTTCTGTATCTATAACCAAATTTATGACAGAGTTATGGAATTCAACCGGTGTTGAATTTTACTTACAACCTTTGCTCAACATTCATCTTGATCCGAACTTGAAAGAAGAAATGAAGGTGGGCGGGTCTCATTTAGTTGTTAGCTTGTCATTGATCTTAAGCTTGCTGCTAATTTTCATTGTCAGTTTTAGCTCTATTAATATGAACATAGCCCGTGCAGGTGAGAGAGCAACAGAAGTCGGTATCAGGAAGACTATCGGAGCCACCAGATTTCAATTGATCACTCAGTTCTTGATGGAGTCAGTGGGGCTTTATTTGCTCTCTGGTGTTTTGGCTTGCCTTATTGCTAAACTGTTTCTCAATGATTTTAACTTGTTGATCGGTCGTGTCCTCGATTTGGAGGTCATCGGTATAACCGGTATTTATATCGTTGTCTTTTGTATCTTTCTGGGCATCTTGTCTGGGCTTTATCCTGCAGTATTTATCTCGGCATTCAACACTAAACGCGTGTTAAGTGGTGATTTAAGCCGAGGTAACACTGCCATCATTTTACGTAAGGTAGTTTTGGTGTTTCAGGCTGCTATTTCAATCGGCTTTGTGGTAGGAACTTTAATACTTTACAATCAATTAAGCTTTCTTAACAGCCTGCCGACTAACTATGAGCGAGCTGAAAGGATTCAGGTTACTGAAACTAATCCGAGTAAACTGTTCTTTCATGAATCTTTTGCTTACGGAGATCACTATGAGTTACCGTTGGAAGAACTTGAAAGAACTTATAGGGCGTCTAGCAGAGCGTTGTTTGATGATTTGAAAAAAATTGATGGTGTGTTAGGTGCGACACCGACAGACTTTGATTTGACTCGCCATCTTAATGCTGGCGTGCGTAACTTTACTATCCAAGGCGTAGAAACCTTCCCTCAAGTTTTTGGTTATGGTGCTGTAGGCTATAGCGCCGCTGAAGTCTTGGGTTTAAATCTGGTTGCTGGTCGAGACTTCAACAAAGATTCTGATTTGTTTAATAGTATTAATAAAACATTATCTATCTTGATTCCTGAATCAATGGTTAACCTCGCAGGCTTTGCAAGTCCGCAAGATGCTGTTGGTAAGACTGCGCATTTTCCAGCAGGACCTTTTGAAATGGTCACTGGAACCATAGTCGGGGTGTTTAAAGACATTAAACTAAGCTCAATAAAAGAGGACAGCTTTCCAATGATTTTTGGTTGTGGCCTGTCGTGGGCTCAATCTGCCAATTTGGTACTTCATGTAGCCGAAGATAATGCAGATGTACGTCAAAAAGTCACGTCGCTATTAGAGCCGAGGTTGCAGAATTTCCCACTGACGATTGAATCAATGAAGCACAACTATGAGGTGATTTATCAAGAGGATAACAACCTTTCGCGGTTGGTTTTCACCTTTGCGACTTTAATTGTTACCTTGTCCACTATTGGTTTATTTGGTCTCTGTGCATTTACCGCCAGCCAGCGAAGGAAAGAGATCGCACTACGTAAAGTCTTGGGGGCATCGAAACTAAGCATCTTAGTTTTGCTAGCAAAGGAGCATGTTGTTATTAGCATTATTGGCATGCTGATCGTTTCACCGATAGCCTATCATTTGATTGAGCGCTGGTTGTCTATTTTCAATGAAAGAGTTGAGCAATCGGTTTTGATTTACTTCTCAGCCATCTTGATTGTCATAACCATAACTATTGCTACTATTTATGCAATCGTAGATAGGGTTATGAGAGTCAGACCCGGCAAAGTATTAAGAGACTGATTTAGTGAATAAATAGCGATATGAACCAATAATGGCAAGAATCCTTTTGCTCCATTGTACACGGGCTGTTCGAATAGCTGCCGACAGCCAACACACTGAACGAGCTGGCATTCTGATCGGAACAACAGTTATACTGCAAGGTATGGTTGTTGTTCCGCCTATAGTAGTTATCAACTAATTCTCACCACATCGCTCTAACCAAACCAGTATCTGAACCAGGATTAATTCGGATCCAACCAACTTTTATAGTGATGTGGCCACTAATCAGCTGTCACCGGTAGAATAGGAAAGCCGTTATCAAGAACGGCAGAAAAGTTTTCGCTTATCGATTGCGATTCAATATGCTTCCTGCTGTATTTGAAAAGCAGCACATTGTTAGGCAACAAACTGTCTAAGTGCGTATTCTGCCCCAAAGTGAACACCGATTCTGATTTAAAATGAACACCTGTTCTGGTTTTATGTGAACACCCATTCTGGCGCAAAGTGAACAC
>NZ_JAVDWR010000033.1:0-15116 GCF_031457405.1 Rheinheimera soli
TACAACCACAGGCGGCCACACAGCTTTAATGCTGGGTTACCGCCAGTGATAGCAGAACAACCTAAGTTAGTGTCCGGAAATACTTGACCACTACAGTGACTATGACCGGAGTTGGTGGAGCTGGTAATGGGGCGACCCCACAAGGCAAAACAACTCAGCAGAGTTCGCAGGCTTCAGATCTCAACAAACAGTCAAATCAGGCTTTTGAGGATGCTTTGTCTGAGGGGACTGTCTCTGAATACGTTCAGGAAAGTTCACTTTTCAGTAGTGGGTCATTCGCAGCAATTGGTTTGGCTGGAGAAGGTTCGATTCTCGGTGGTTTGGGTGCATATGGAGATTGGTTTGTCGCAGGGATGCGATCTGCTGCTGGAGGGGCTGGTTTAACCGCACTCTTGTCGCTTTCTGGGGACTCGGTTCAAGACAAAGATAGGCAATACACCTATGTAACCTATACGCGGATAAACCCTAAAACTGGCCAGGTGTATGCCGGACGAACCGGAGGGTATGGTCCCCCTGATGATATCGTGTATAGGCGTTCATTAGGACAAATGCATTTGACTGCTGAAGGATTTAGAAGTCCAACTATTGATCAGATTTCTACAGACAGAGCAGCTATTCGTGGAAGGGAGCAGCAGTTGATTGATTTTTATGGTGGCGCACAAAGTGTTGGTGGTACAGCAAGAAATTTGATAAACGGGGTAGCAGATTTTAACCCTAATAGGCCGTACTATATGAATGCGGCTAGAAAGGCATTTGGTGATATACCGGATAATTCGCCTGAGCGGTATAGATTAGATTGGAGATAATACTTTGAAAGTGTCAAAGAGTGTTGGGAATAAAATTAGCAACGGAATGGTTTTCGCCATCCCATTAGACAATCAAAGCTTTTCTTTTTGTGTTGCATGTGTAGGTAATGAGTTTGCTTTTTTTGATTATCAGTCTAATGACGCATCTCTGCCTAATGGGTTAATTGAAAAGCCAATTATTTTCAGAATTCTCGTTGCCAAAGGGGAGCATAAAGTAGGGGGGTGGCATTACGTGGGGCAAATTGACTTGCCTGCACATTTCAAAGCCGCATCTCGATTTTTACATAAACCAGTAGGTAGTGAAAACTATTTTATATATTATGACGGCGTTTCAATGCCTGCAGAAGATAATGATGTCCAAGGTTTGGAGTTGTTAACTATTTGGTTTGCGGAGGATGTTGTCGAACGATTAAAGGAATATTTTAAAGGTGAAAGCAGTAGTTCTGTTTTTGCAATTAAAAAGCAGTTAAATATTGAAATGTAATTCAATGTGGGTGATATTTTTTATTATATTACTGTTCTTCTTTACTTAAGGATGTAAAAAATTTTTGGTAATTGATTGCCTCTAATGTTTTAACAAAAAGGACACCCATAACCCGGTGTCCTTTTTTCTATTTAAAGTGAGCAAAATCACCAGCAGGGTGAGCAGACCAAACCGGTAGAACCGGTCAGGGCAAACCGGAACGGCGGGCAATCTTCGCCAGCGCCTACAGGGTGTTGACACCGGTTGATATGCTCAATAAAACCGGTTTGTGTTGCTCACTTCAACCGAAAAGCCCTGCCTGCCTCGCTGGTTAGCTGCCCAGCGGGATATGCCGGTGTTTGGGACGCTTGCGGTTCAAAGTGGTGATGTACATCTTTCTGAGCCGGATGTCGGATTCACTACTTGGGCTGGTGTTCAATATGATCTCTAAAAAGCTGTTGCCTGATTTATTGTGAAGGGTTAAAAAATCCCGCTCTTCCTGCTCTGTGGTTATTAATGCGGCCTCTTTAACCATGGAAATAATAATGCCGTCCATCCTTATAAAATTCCGTATTTCATCCTGGCTGCTTAACCAAAGAGAATCCTTCGCATAATCGGCAAAGTCTGGCTGTTCTTCTGTAAAAGACAGTGTTTTGACGAGGCAGAAGATTTCATAATAAAAATAATGAAAAGGGGATGAGCGAAGAAAATACACCAGCAGATTAAATAACTTTAATTTAACTTTGCCTCTGAAATATAAACCAGCGTCCTGTCCTTGTGTTGCCAGCACAATAAGCGCAGCCAGTGCATTCAAATCGGCCACATCTGTAATGGCTTCCAGTGAGCAGCTGAGGATCGGGATGCCATTGCGATCGGCTCCATCACTGCCAGTGGCCTTTTTGAACAGGTGAGATTGCAGTTTGGCAGGCAGTGTTTTGTAAAACGCCATACGCTGTGCATTTTCTATCTGTTGGCCAGGTGTAAAGCTCAGCGCCTGCCAGAAGGGAGAGGTATAAAAGCTGTGCAGCTCTGCTTTTAACCCTGGCACCGTAGCAGCTTTGTCCAGAATAAGCCGGTAACTTTCTGCCGATGGGGCCGTTTTCCGTTCCAGATATCGCCGCCATTTTGAGCCAAAGCTGCGGTCCCCTTCAAAGTACTCAGACAAATCGGGTCCTGTCCGTGGGATCTTCAGTCGATCACAGACCAAATAGATAAAAAGCTGAGCCCGGAACAGGTAGATAATCCGGCTCAGATTGTCGGCAGAATTTCGCATCAACAGATGCGAAAGTGATTTAGGGCCATAAATTCCCCTATATATGCGCCATAGTCATGTTCAAACATAGTTTATTTCGGGATCAAAACACAGAAATCATCTTTTCCCGATCCCGCTGATTTTTCCTGTTTACCAGCTACAGTCAAAGTTTATGTGATCCTGTGATTAAGGGGCCTTGTTTGTGAAAAGCACAGTAGATAAAGAATTTGTTGCGGCATTGGCCAGGGCTTTAAGCTTGGAACTCAGGGAATTGCTGGGGGCCGGTGTGGCTGTTTCTGAACACAAAACACCACCTGCACCACAGAGTCCGCAGACCGCGTTGTCGCATTTGCTTTATGAAGAACTGCAGGAACGCTATGGCCCCTTGATGTCAGGCATGGTGTTGGTAAAAGCTCTGGGGTATGGCAGCGCTGATGCGTTTCGTCAGGCGGTCAGCCGACAGACTGTGCCGGTGGCGGTGTTTCCTATTGCAGAGCGGCGCGGCAAATTTGCGCTGACAAGAGATGTGGCCCTGTGGCTCGCCGAACAGCGGCTGACGAACACAAACTAACCTGGCAACACAGGAAGGAGGTCGATATGTAACCAAAAAAATCACCAGGGCCAGAAACAATAAAACCCCGGACGTTCATTCCGAGGTTCTATTACTTGAGTCAAAGTTTACAAGGCCTGACTTGAGCCTAAGTATTGTTTCTCCCCTTGCTGTTGTCAAGCCGGTGCAGCGCTTTGTAGTGCTGCGCCATTGATTACTGTTGCAACCGCGTCTGGCCATTGGGTTTATTGACCTGATGCAGCGGCGTGTTGCCCAAAAACAAGGTGAACCCCATGACTGCATGTACACTCAGGGAAGTCCTCAGGTTGTTACTTACGACAGCCTATTCCAACCGGCGTATTGCCCGATCACTAAAGCTGGCGCCCAATACAGTGCGGCGTTACCGATTGCTGCTGAACCGGCAGCAAACCAGTTGGCCTGTACTCAAACAGATGGACGATGACACGCTGTATCAACGATTTAACAAAGTACGGGCACTGGCGCTGAATAAGCGAATGCCTGACACGTTGTTTATAGAGTCATTGCTTGAAGATCCACTGCAAACCCGAATGTTGATTTGGGAAGACTACCGCCGTGCAGATCCGGCAACCGCTTACTCATTTTCGCAGTTTTGTGAGATTTTACGGTTGTGCAAAGCCAGGCGAGGCTGGACGATGCGGCAAACTCATTATCCGGGGGATACCTGCTACGTTGATTATGCAGGTAAAACCATTCCCTGGACCGATACAAAAGCCCAATGCCAACGCTATGCACAGATTTTTGTTGGCGTGCCGGGGTATTCATTGCTGACCTTTATTCGCGCCTGCAACAGTCAACAGACCGCCTGTTTTGTGGCTGCGCATGTGGCAATGTTTGAATACTTTGGGGGGTGACCAAAGTAGTGGTGCCGGATAACCTGAAAGCGGCGGTGATCCGAGCCGGTGCGTCACCGCATTTAAACCGGGATTATCAGGAAATGGCCAGTCACTACAATCTGGTGGTTGAACCCGCCCGGGTGCGGCGGTCTAAAGATAAATCGTTGGTTGAAAACGCTGTGAAACTGGTGTCGCGGTATATCACCCATGTCTTTCGGGGCCGTACCTTCTTTAGTCTGGATGAGATTAATCAGGCCTTGGAAGAAGTGATGGAGCGGATGAATAGCAAAGCATTCAGGCGCATGCCCGGTTGTCGGCGCAGCCGGTTTGAACAGACTGAACGCTCTGCACTGCAGCCACTGCCTGCAGAGCGGTATTGCCCGGCCGAGTGGCTGCCAGCCAGAAAAGTGCCGACCGATTACCATGTGCTTGTGTTTGGCCATTCGTATTCCGTTCCCTATCTGCTGATAGGTGAAAAGGTAGAAGTGCGGGTGACGGCAAATACGGTAGAGCTGATCCACAAAGGTGTGCGTGTGGCGACCCATGCCCGCAGCAACTGGGAAGATGGGCAAAGCACACAGGATAGCCACCGTCATCCGGATCATCAGAAGTATGCCGAGCTGTGTTTACCCCGATTTATGGTATGGGCGGAAACGGTTGGTACGGCAGCAGTGGCACTGGTGAAGGCACAGTTTGTGGGCCGACCTGAACATTCAGCTCCGGCCGGGAATGCCTGCACTGAGCTGCAACGTCTGGCAAGGGTGTATGGCAATGAACGCTTTGAGCTGGCGTGTCGCTGCGCCTGTGATATTCAGTCGCTGACGGTCAAGAGTGTGCGTTCTATTTTGCAGTGCAAACTGGATCAGCGTCAGGAGCCTGCGGTTCCTGTGCAGGGCCAGTTACCACTGCATCAGAATGTGCGTGGTGCCGACTATTTCCGTGGAGGGCTCTGAGATGCTGAATCATCATAGTGTGGAGGCGTTATGCCGGTTGCATTTGTCGGGGATGGCGGATGCGCTGCGTCAACAATTGGTTGCGCCTGAATTCCTTGGTCGCTCCTTTGAAGAGCGGTTGGCGCAGCTGATTGATGCGGAACAGTTATCCAGAGACGAACGCAAGCAGCTGGGCTTGTTTAAGCGGGCCAAACTTAAATACCCACAGGCTTGTCTGGAGGATGTGGATTATCAACCCGGCCGCAGGCTGGACCGCAGTTACATCGCTTCGTTGGCTACCTCAGAATGGCTTCAGCACAATCAGTTTATTGTGTTAACCGGCCCTACCGGAGTGGGCAAAACCTGGCTGGCCTGTGCACTGGCAAGTCAGGCCATTCGCCATGGCCATCCGACTCTTTATAAGCGTTTCTCGTTGTTGCTGGAAGAGCTGGATGTTGCACGGCGTGATGGCTCTTTACCTAAACTTCGGGCGCAACTTGCCAAGGTAAAACTGCTGGTGATGGATGACTGGGCCATGACGCCATTGTCTGTTGCTGGCCGTCACGAATTGCTGGAGTTGATGGAAGAGCGCAGTGGTCGCAGCTCTGTACTGATGACCAGTCAGTTACCGCTGGATAAATGGCACGACTACATTGGCGAGCTGACCATCGCCGATGCCATTTTAGACCGCATCGTGCATCGCTCCCACCGCATTGAGCTCAGTGGTGGTCCGATGCGACGCCGCCAGTCGTTACCAGCAGGAGGTGCATGATGCGTACTCAGACCAAACGCACTACCGAAAAGCTCCCCCTGTGGAGTACCGACGATTCCTACCTTGAACAGGTTGTCAGTTACTACCATCAGCAACTGATGGTGCATTACCCACGCTTACAGCATCTGGTGGCTGTTCTGCCGGATGATATGAGGCGACAACGCTGGGGCTACTGTGACCGCACTTTGGGGCTGCATTTGTCTTCTGCAGACACCAGCGAAGGTGGCGCCATACGGGGGGCGTTGCAGCGTCTTGGTGTGCTCAAACCCAATGGCCATGAAGTGTTCCGGGGCTGTATTGTGGTGCCTATCTTTGATGACAACGGAATGTTGCTGGCCATCAAGGGCAAACGTGTTGCGGTGCGGCTGCCTGCACGTTGTTCCCGCTGGATTGACTGGTTCAGGCCGATGGAAGCCGGAGGTGGTTATGCAACCACTGATTAAACCCGATAACGGCGATATAGACGACTGTATCCGTTATTACCTGCAGCTGTGTTTGGCCAAAGGACAAAGCAGTGAAACTGTGGCGTCGAAACAGAATGGGCTTAGCCTGTTTATGCGCTGGCTGACACCTTCTGGTGACAGACAACTAAGTGATATCACGCTGGATATGATGGACCGCTACCAGCTGTATCTGCACAGTTACCGGCACCCGGTTCATGGGCGGCCTTTATCGCGGGGGACGCAGCGGAACCGTTTAACGGTGGTGAAGGTGTTTATGCACAGCATGTATATCAAAGGCTGTATGGAGCATCCGACACTGGAGCGGTTTGAATTGCCAAGTCCGGGCTATCGCTTGCCCAAAGCGGTGTTTAGCGAGCCGGAGATTGAGGCCATGCTGAAACAGACGCTGGTGTACGGTGAGCTGGGTGTGCGGGACAGGGCTATTCTGGAAACCTACTATGCCACAGGCATTCGTCGCGGGGAGTTAAGCCGCCTGACGCTGGATGATGTAGACCATGTGGGTCATGTGCTGCGGGTAGAGCAAGGCAAAGGCAATAAAGACAGGTTCGTACCTATAGCACCCCGTGCCTGTGATTGGATCACCAGCTACCTGCAAAGCACCCGGCCCCGTCTGGCCGCAGTGCATTCCGGGCGCATGTTGTTTCTGGACAGTACAGGTTATGCCATCAAACCCAGACGTCTTTCGGCGCTGGCCGCAAAGTATGTGCGTTTGGCGGGCATTGGCAAAAGAGGGGCCTGCAATTTATACCGCCATACCACAGCGACGCTGATGCTGGAGTACGGGGCTGATATTCGCCATGTGCAGGAAATGCTGGGGCATGCCAGTATTTCAACAACGCAGGTGTATACCCATGTGGCGATTGGCAAGCTTAAAGATGTGTATGCAAAAACACACCCGGCTGCACGTGGTAAGCCAGGTAAAAATCCACAACTTACGAAGCCACAAGGGGCCAGGTAAATCGAATATACAGGCGGCATCGGCTTAGGTTGATGCTGCCTTATTTTAGATTGGAGTACTACCGGTTTTTTGTGTGGTTTCAAATACAGAAGGGATAGTGTTATACTCAGTCTAGGTTTTAACCGAACAGGAGGTGTCTGATGGCAACTGCATCGTTTGACAGAAACTTTGTGGTAAGCGATAGCAAGTCTATCGAGCAGATCCATAAAGACCTGGAAGCACCGCGCCAGGTAAAGATTAAAAAGCGCAATTACAAAGCTGACAGTGTGAAAGGTATCGCGTTATTAAAACAACAATTGTCAAACTTGGAGACTTGTTAGAGGAACTTGGTGAAGAACCAACAACTCGTCTCCTTTCATTATTTTCCTGCCCTAGAAATCCAGATGTCGAAAACTTTCTGAAGCAAAAATCTATAGCTTTTGAAAAGACTCATAACGCCCGAACCAGACTCATACTTGATGAACAAGGCTCCATCTTGGCGTATTTTTCAGTCTCGTTTAAAGAATTAGTATTGGAAAGTGCCGCACTCAATAAATCACAGGTAAAACGCCTTGATGGTTTTAATAAAAACGCCGAGCGGATCAGAGCATTTCTGATTGGCCAATTAGGTAAAAACTTCAGTGTGCAGAATAACCGCATTACGCTTGCTGATATTCTTGCCGAAATTTACAGCATAATTCACGACGCCAGAGAGTTGGTTGGTGGCAGAGTAATTATCCTCGAATGTGAAAACAACCCCGCACTTATCCAGCTGTATCGTGATCACGGTTTTACATTGATAGAAACCACAGACGACGATAAAACAGAGCTGCGAACCATGTATATCCATATCGCCAATCAGTAAATTAACCCTTTGATTTTATTGCCTGTCTGACGCTATAGTTCCGACAAGTTCATATGAACGGTCGGGGGTATGATTACAACCTTGGTAGGTTCTTATCGGTAGACCCTGTTATTCAGTCACCTGGTAATAGTCAATCGCTGAACCCTTATTCGTACATTATGAATAACCCTCTGGCGGGAACGGATCCTACGGGGTATACAATTGAAAAACCTAAGTTAGAAAAAGTAGAAGTTACTGAGAAAAAAGAAAAGATTGCACCGACTGGTTCGCGGATTAAGCGAGAGGTGACAAGTTCAGTATCGGCAAAAGGAACGTACTCAAATGGCGCAACACAGACCGCAACTGTAAATTTTAGTGGCGGGATACCAGCAAGTATGACCATTGGGTCTGTTAAGGAAGTCTCAAAAAATGTTGTAAGCCAAATAGGGAATGCCGCAAGGTCTGTTGCTGGTTCCTTGTCCAAAGGAGGAATTGCAGGTATTGCTTTAACACCAATGAGCACTGCGACTGATGATGAAATGGAAACGTTGGTTGCGCCTACTATTGCCGCCAATATAGCTAATAATTCAGCATCGATATTGCAGGACGCACTACAAGGGAAATCAAGCGATGATGGGGTTAGCTTATTCAGGATCGCTGGTGGTGCTGCAAACAATCTTAAATTAAAAGAGATGGAAAAGGGGCTATCACCACCCGGTATTTCTATGCTTGTAAGCAGTGATGCGCAGGCTGCTGCGGCCCAATTTCGAAGTAAATTCCCCAATTTCTCATTTACAATCACAGGTCAAGTAAGTTTGAGGGGAATTCGAGAAGCTGGTTTTGACGTCATGGCAGATCCTACGAGCAATTTTATTAATCATGCTAGGTTAATTCATCCTGCTGGAGCTGAGGGGTTTAACTTAGAAAACAGGCAACGATTAGCTACTTACTTTACTAATCACATGACGCCATGATGGAGTATTATTTTGATTACTAAGCACATGAAACCAATCGGCGGTTGGGAAAATTTTGAATTACATGATGATCTTGGAAGCTTTTTATGGAAAGAATTAAAGCTACGAGAGAATAATGAAGGGGAGTGGGCATACATGAGCTTCACTTCGTTCAGTTCTATATGGGAGTTGGTTGTCAACGCTGAACTGCTTGCAACTATAATTCTCGAATGTGGAGAAGATGAGAAAGTGCATCTTTTGACTATTTCGGTTATTAGAGATGATCTGCTTTCATCTGATTATTTCAAACCTATAATTGATACATTAATTAATGATTTCAACATTAATTTTGTCTGATAACGGCCCGTTTATAACATTCACGGAAATAATAGGGATGGATTATTGCTCCTTTCCCTGTTCTCTCTAAATACAAAGGACACCCATAACCCGGTGTCCTTTTTTCGATCTAAACTGAGCAAAACCACCAGCAGGGTGAGCAGCCTTTTCCGGTAGAACCGGTCAGGGCAAACCGGAAGGGTAGGCAATCTGGGCCAGTGCCTACATCTAGTGGGGCTGGCAAGATTGATCCTTTCTGCTGCTCAAGGCAGATCAGTTCTACTGCCGATGCCTGCCCATCTTGCTGTTAGTGATACGCAAAAATACGCCTAAATATTTGATGTTTTAAATCTCTCAGATCTGAAGGATGGTTTTTAGATTGATATAAAATATCCGAAAGTTCTTGTATTTCGGTATGACGAATAAAATTGAAAAAGGTAATTCGCTCTTGATGTGATTCTGTAACAATACCTGTCTGTATTGCTCTTCTATATAACTCCTCATACAGTTCCAAAGTTGGTTTGATGCTAACGCAATAGTTGGATATTAATCGTAGTGGCAGTGAAATTCTTTCCCTGTCAGGTTTGTAGTAAATCAAGACGTAATGAAATGGATTTGCATGCCTATGAAAATACAGTCGGAATTGATGATGCAGATACAGGTATAAATCTTCAGCTATTGCTGCAAAAGGTGTGGCAAGTGTCATCTTCAAAAGATACTGGATCGCCGATAGTTGGGTTGCATCCATCATCTGAGGATTATCGTGATCAATTAATTCAAGTGTGAAGGCTATCCAGCAGGTGAACGCGTGAATATCAGTGCTTCTATAAAGTGTTTTGATCGCGTTGTTGCTGAGCTTTTTCTTTCGTACCAAATTCCCGTGCTCGTCCGGGCTGAAAAGCATTTGAACATAGTGGTGTGGCAGGTTGGTCAGTGCCAGGTTGATTGAGTGCTTCGAAGGTGTGCGGTTATCGATCAATTGCCAGAGTGGATGACACAGCAGAGATGCAAAACTGAACGGAGCATTGGCTCGTCTGTCGATGTCCTCAACTACATAAAGCCTGATGACAGGCTCTCCCTGTTCTTTTTTATTAAAAAACCGCGATGATTTGTTTAGCCAGTCTGCGCTATTTTTGAGTTTTTCTTCTGCCGTCAGTAACTTCTTTTTCACGTCGTAGGCGCTGGACGCTCCAAGATAAGCTTTTAAGCAAGCACACCAATACCGTGTGGCCAATGATTTGGTTTTTCGGGAAAGAGTTAAGTACTGTTCAAAGGTATACACGGTAAAAAATAAATTTGGCATTATTGATGCCGAATTTTTCCACTGCAAGTTAACGCATTGAATAGTCTGGTTTTTGATCTATTAATCATGTGGGAACTCGTGCCTTTAATTTAAAAATAAAGCCTTATGCAAGTTTAGCAGAGCTGAATATTCTTACTTAATCTCATGAATTCCAAGCAGGTTTTCTGCAATGCAAACAGATACGAATATGGCGACAGAAGCAGAGATGTTGGCGCTCAAACTGGAGCGTGAACTGATGCATGCTTATGGCTCCCCGCTGTTGACTGGTGAAAAGCTGGCAGAGGCGATGGGTTATCGAAGTATCCACTCTTTACGCAAGCACGTCTCGCAAAGAAACTTTCCCATTGAGTTGTTTAGCATTCAAGGAAGGAGAGGGCGTTTTGCGCTGGTCAGAGATATTGCGCTGTGGCTGGCAAAACAACGATTGGAGCATCAACACAAACCGGAGGACAGGATTATCGGTGAATGACACAAGCGTTTTAGTGGTGTAGTTGCAAGGCACTGAAAGTGAAAAAGCCAGCACTGTGGCGGTGCTGACTTTTTCGGAACTCGTCGAATGTTGAACCGTCGACGAATTCATTAAAGCTTTCCCAGGTCTGGCTGTCAAGTTTCTGCCTTGTGCGGAGACTCAGGCCTGTGTGTGCCTTGATTTCATTTACATTGAAATTAAGGAGGCTCGAAATGAGCACACAAACATTGCGACAGCTGATCCGGTTGTTGCTGAGTACCAATTTTTCAAACCGTCGTATTGCGCAACTCTCAGGTACGTCGCCTAACACCGTGCTAACTTATCGGAGGAGGTTGAAAGAAACTCGATTGACTGTTTCGGAAATAGAGCAACTTGCAGACAATCAGTTGCTTCGTCAGCTCAACCCGCCTAAACAAGCGGAGAGTGGTAAACGTCAACCCGATTGGCCGCATATTCACCAGTTAATGCAGGCTAAGCATCAAACACTTATCCAGCTTTGGGAAGAATACCGTGGCTTACGCCCGCAAGATGCCTACTGTTACTCGCAGTTTACTTACTATTACCGTGACTACGTGAAATCCATTGATGTTTCCATGCGTCAATATTACGCACCAGGCGAAGTATGCTTTGTCGATTTTGCGGGGAAGCGTATTCCGTGGACAGATACAGGCACTGGGGAGGAGCATTTTGCTGAGATTTTTGTGGGAGTTCTGGGCTATTCCCAACTGGTGTTTGCTATGGCAGTGCGATCTCAAAAGCTTGAAGATTGGTTAGGTGCTCATCAGAAGATGTTTGTTTATTTTGATGGTGTTTCCCAGTTAGTGGTGCCGGATAACCTGAAGTCTGCGGTCACCTTGCCGGGCAGATCCCCGGTGCTGAATCACAGTTATGAGGAGTTGTCTGAGCATTATGGCTTTGTGATTGAACCTGCCAGGGTCAGACGTCCACAGGATAAATCTCTGGCAGAAATTGGCGTCTTATTGGTTACACGGTGGATCACCGTCGTGCTGCGCCGCCAGCAGTTCTTTAGCATTGCGGAAATTAATCAGGCTATGAAGGCGTTACTGGAGCAATTAAATCAGCGGCCCTTCAAACGTTATGAAGGCAATCGTCGTGAGCGCTATGAGGAGAACGAAAAAACTGCCCTGATGGCGTTGCCGGTCAAGCCCTTTGATATAGGGCAATGGATACACCAGCAGAGGGTGGACCGTGATTATCATGTGTATGCGTTGGTTCATGCGTATTCCGTACCTTATGAGCTGACAAATCAGAGTGTTGATATTAAGGTTTGTCAGGACAAGGTTGAGATCTACTTCCAACATAGATTAGTGACAGTGCATATGCGTGGCTTCGTTAAAGGCGGTGCAACGACAGAGCACAGCCATCGCCCGAAAAGTCATCAGGCTTATGCTCAGCAATCCAGGTCGTATTTTATGCAATGGGCCGCTGAATATGGAGAAAGTACAGTGGCTCTGGTGTTGGCCCAATTTGCCAACAAGCCTGAGCATTCGCTGCAGGGGTGTAAAGCCTGTGCCCAGTTGCAGAAACTGGCCAGACAGTACGGGAGCGTCCGCTTTGAAAAAGCCTGCCGATGTGCCTGTGAAATTCAATCGCTGACAGTCAGCAGTGTCCGCTCTATTCTGCAATGTCATTTGGATGGATCTGTCGATGACAATATTCCGGTGCAGGTGCAGTTACCACTGCACCATAATGTTCGGGGCCCTGACTATTTTGTGAATGGAGGGCGCTAAGATGAGTGAGCACCAAGTCTTTGAAAATCTGCAGGTACTTTGTCTGTCCGGTATGAGTGCAGCGTTACAGAGAGTACTGGAAACTCCTGACATGTCTGCGATGCCAGTGGTCGATGTACTGACATTTCTAACCTGTGAGGAAATTCAGTACAAATGCCAGAAAAAGCGTGAGCGGCTACAAAGAGCAGCCAAACTGAAGCAGGCTCAAGCCTGCGTGGAGAATGTTGATTATCTGGCCAAACGCGGTATTGATAAAAGTCATCTTTCGGCATTGAGTCGTTGTGATTGGATCGCTCGACATCAGTTCTTATTGATCACCGGCCCGACGGGAGTGGGAAAGAGCTGGATTGCCTGTGCTTTGGCAAATGAGGCAATCAAACGAAACCTTCCGGTATTGTACAAGCGGTTTAGTCTGCTGATGGAAGAGCTGGATATAGCCCGTAAGGATGGCTCGTTGCCTAAGCTGCGTAATCAGTTGTCGAAGTTCAGGCTGCTTATTCTGGATGATTGGGCGATAACACCATTGAATGACCGAAACCGACAGGACATGTTGGAGTTGGTAGAGGATCGCATCGAATCGGGGTCGCTCATCATGACGTCTCAGTTGCCAATCAGCCAGTGGCACAACTATATCAACGAGCCAACTATTGCAGATGCCATTATGGATCGCATTATCCATCGTGCTCATAGATTGGAGTTACATGGCGGCTCTATACGCAAAACGTACAAAACAGTCAGGGAGGGCGAAGCATGAACACAGAACTGCATATTGATGAGTTTGAACAGATGCTGACCTCCGTCGATGTGGCCGATGTGTATCTGAAGCAGCTCTTTGATATTTACCATCAGCGATTGCTGGCCAACTCGAATGCCTGCCAGAAGTTAAACCGGCGGGGGATCCCTGTAGACATGATTGTGGCGTATCGGATAGGAATATGTGATCGAAAGCTAAACTACTATGTACAAACGTCAAACAGACCGGATGGTGCAGGATTTCGTGGCACGCTCCGCCGTGTTGGTCTGACTAAACCCACAGGTCATGAAATTTTCAGAGGATGTATCGTCGAGCCGGTGTTTGAAGGCGACAAGCTGATCGCTGCTTGTGGGGTGAAGCTGATCTGCCCGAGCAGACCGGCACCACGTATTATCCAGTGGTACAGACAGAGTGTTTACATAACTCCTGTTCAGTTCAGCATCATGGCGTGGGGAGGTCGGTATGCTACTGATTAAACCGGCGTCTATGGCTATGGAGAGTTGTATCCGTTATTACCTTGAATTGTGCCGGGCAAAAGGTCAAAGTGAAAACACAGTCGTCAGTAAGGCCTCGGTGTTATCACAGTTTCGGCAGTGGTGTGAGGCGCATGCTGTTGTGGAGCTGGATCAGGTTAATCTTGACCTGTTAGACAGCTACCAACAGTATCTTTATCACTACCGGAAAGCCCGAACCAGTGAGCCAGTCTGTCGTGCCACCATCCGTTACCGCTTAACAGCTGTCAAAGTACTGATCAGGACGTTGTTTATCAAAGGAGTGCTCTTGGTGAATAGCACTGAGCACTTCGAGTTGCCTAAAATTGGCAGGCGGCTTCCCAGGCCGATCCTGAGTGAATTGGAGGTGAAGAAAGTTCTGCTGCAATCAGAGCACTATGGCCTGCGGGGGGTAAGGGACAGAGCTATTATGGAAACGTACTACGCATCTGGGATCCGACGCTTTGAACTTGGAACTTTAACACTGGATGATGTTGATTTTGAGCAGTACCAGTTGAGGGTTAATCAGGGCAAGGGTTTTAAGGACAGGTATGTGCCGCTGGCCAGAAATGCTTGCTTTTGGATCTACCGTTATTTGAAGGAGGTCAGAAGCCTATTGGCTAATGAGTATTCAGGTAAAGTTCTGTTTCTGGCTAATAATGGCAAGCCTTTTCGGGCAGCGCAGTTGTCTGAGTTGGTGGCGAAGTACATCAAGCTATCAGATATTCGAAAGACCGGAGCTTGCAATCAATACCGCCATGCAGCAGCGACACACATGGTAGATAATGGCGCGGATATTCGTCATGTACAGGAGTTTCTGGGGCATGCGGATCTATCCACTACGCAAATTTACGTGCATGTCAGCATGGTAAAACTACGTGAAGTGTATAACAGGACTCACCCGCCGGCCGCTCATCGATAACAAAACAGGTTCAGGGATGAACCTTTACTCCTCTTATTTCGAATATTGCGAAAAACTTGACGTTATTTCGAATATTGCGGATAATCCTTTTAGGCTTTATAGCCACTTTACAAATGAACAGAGCAATCAAACACTTTAAAAACAAGCAAACAAGCAAACAAGCAAACAAGCAAACAAGCAAACAAGCAAACAAGCAAACAAGCAAACAAGCAAACAAGCAAACAAGCAAACAAGCAAACAAG
>NZ_JAVDWR010000034.1:0-12721 GCF_031457405.1 Rheinheimera soli
ATCAAAGCAGGGCAATTACGGTCTTAGTTCCGGTCCATGAGCTACCAACTGACTGGTAACTCAATCGATCAGAATTAAATTGAAAAGGTACTAGTGCATCAGTTAACAATTTTAAATGACGTACTATTTTGATAGCTTTTTTCTTCTAGTGTTTATTGAACTCTGTTTGAACTAAATACCTATAATAGCTAGGAGCTTACTCGTATCTTGAACATGGCCAGATCGCTGCTTTTCACTGAAAGCGGACGTTGGTGAGGCTAAATAAACCTCGGCTCTCGAAATTTTTGAGATGTTCTCGCATTGCCCATACCTTAAAAATCCGAGTGCTTTTCATACCTATTTTGAGTTACTGGCTAGTTTGTAGTGACCAGTACGACGAATGTAAAGATGTCAAATATGATGGCAAACTGCTTGGCGGCTTTGCCAATGATTTGTAGTTGCCACCGCAGGGTATCCAGCTCAAATGATTGAAGATTCGAACTTTTTTATGCTAACTTTGCAAGTATATTGAAAATTAAAAAGTGTTACTCCAACTTTAAATATAATAATTTTTTGGCTAATTTATTATACCGAAAATAAATCGATGAAGATTTCATGACTGAACCACAAGTTAATACAACAATAAAACCCCTGGTTATGGCTTTTATGCAGGATTTAATGAAGCATTACTTGGGGCCTCTTTATCACTATATTAAAGATAAACCTGAGCTAATAAAGACTGTTCCTGGATTCCTGCTCAACCATACGAAATTAATTGTATACGTAGGTAGGACTCATATAGCAGTTGAGTATACAGGGCCGGAATTTATTGATGAGTTAAAGCCAGACCGCACAATAGAGCTCCAATTTCACGATTATTCATATAAAGAGTGCAATCTTTTTGAGCAAATTATTGGATTTAAATATGACTCTACACTTGATATGAAAATGCCGCTTCCGATTTTTAGTGAAGATCTTCTTTTTCCGACTAACCGGGGATGGGATAAGCTCACTGAGTTAGGTTGGAACTTTGCGGCTCAAAACAGCATTATGGGTTTTAATATGCCAAGTCCTGAGCCAATGCATGGAAAATTCACTAGGATTGTAAATGGGATTTTTTTTGATGCAGACGACTCTGGATTAAAAAGTAGGAGAATTAAGTGGTTAGATTTTTTTCCAGTTATCTTTGATGGCTCTGATGAAAAAACGGACACCATAGGGTTCAATCTTGAAAAGATGGGTAACCTAGTTGAGCATGATGCCAACTACTCCTATCCGATTCCAGATGAATTTAAATTCGTTCAGTTACCGAAGATCAATAAATTTATCGAAAAGTGGGGAAACAAAAAAAACTCAGAAACCGATATTACTTCATATTTATCAGAACCGGAGAATGAATTCATTTTAACAATGAAGTTTGGCGCAAGTAACATTTACTCTGAACTGACTTGTCAATGGCAAAGCGAAGATAGAAAAGACATAAGGCCTGATTTCTTTGTTGTTCAACCAAACGGCTATGCAGATATTGTAGAATTTAAGCTTCCAGATATCGGTAAAAACACTGTGGTTGGATCGAGTTGCGTATTCTGCCCCAAAGTGAACACCGATTCTGATTTAAAATGAACACCTGTTCTGGTTTTATGTGAACTGATCTGATCCAGTAGTTCTGTACACCGCGCTAAGTGAGTAAAATCACATAACGAGGTGCCTATGACAACTAAAAAGAACCGCAAGACCTATACCGCAGAATTTAAAGCCGAAGCCCTGAAACTGGCCGAGCGTGTTGGCGTGGCCGAAGCAGCACGGCAGTTGAAGCTATACGAAACCCAGATTTACAACTGGCGTAATGCATCAGAGAAGAAATCCACTACCAGCCAGCGTGAAGCTGAGCTAGCGGCTGAAGTTGCTAAGTTACGTCGCCAACTGGCTGATCAGGCTGAGGATTTAGCCATCTTAAAAAAGGCCGCAACCTACTTCGCGAAAAATCAAAAGTAGCAGCATTTGAATTTATGCTGGAGCACCAACACAGGTTCCGCCTGCAACGCATGGCTGCTGTGTTTGGTGTATCGCGAAGTGGGTATTATCAGTGGCGTCGTACGGGTGAGGAACCTGGCGAGAAAGCCCAGCGGCGGACAGCGCTGGACCAAAAAATCAGGGAGGCCTTTGTTCAAGGTAAGCAACGTGATGGTGCGCGCCGCATTCAGGTCGCGTTGACTGAAAATGGCGACCATGCAGACCTGAAAACGATATTGAACAGCATGAAAAGACAAGGATTAAAAGCCAAAGCAGCCCGGAAGTTCAAGGTGACCACAGATAGCAACCATCAGCTGCCAGTGGCCCCAAATTTGCTGGAGCAGAACTTTAGTGCCGATGCACCCAACCAGAAATGGGTGGGTGATATCACCTATTTGCTAACCAATGAAGGCTGGCTGTATCTGGCGGTTATCATTGATTTGTACTCGCGAGCAGTGATTGGCTGGTCGATGAATTCGCGGATGACGGCAGAGTTGACGTGTAAAGCATTGCAAATGGCTTTACTGCGACGCGGTTCGCCAAAGGGAGTTATAGTTCACAGCGACAGAGGTAGCCAGTACTGCTCGATGGCTTACAGAAATCTGATTGAGAAACACCAGCTTATACAAAGTATGAGTAGAAAAGGTAATTGCTGGGACAATGCAGTGGCAGAGAGCTTCTTCCATACTCTGAAGGTCGAACTGCTCAAAGATGAACCGTTAACGGATCGTGTAACGCTCAAACAACAGGTATTTGAATATATTGAAGTTGATTACAACAAAACCAGAAGGCATAGTGCTATTGGCTATCTCAGCCCAGAAAACTATGAATTAAAGAAAGTAGCTTAGTGGCGTGTCCAGTGTTGCCGGATCAGATCATTACTTAAAACACATACGATGAAAAAGGGATTAGTCGCGCGTGGCGTTGATGTGTTTCCTTATTCTAAAGTAGCCAAAAAATTAGCGTCACAAGTCCAGCCGCTGCTTGATGTGGCAATTATACAAGCAACTGAAAACTTCAACGGTAAAGTTGATATCTGGAATGAATGGGCCAAAGCTAATAATGAAGAGATTCTGCTGAAGAAATAGAGCTAGCTCTGCGAATTTCAGCCTTGGAACTCATTAAGAGAAGCTCATCTCGCAGTCTTCAAGGATTTCGATTTTAAGCAGCTTCTCGGCATAGATCTCTGATGCCGAGAAATGTTGCTCACCACCATTTTACAAAAAAAATCACAGACGCATTGCTTCCACAATATTTGCGGCTGCCATTTACATATGTGCATGAAATAAACATTTAAATCATAGCCACATTTTTCTTTACAAAAAACGCTCGAACAAGCTATTTAAATGTTGAGGGCATAAGCATCATCAAAAGAAAAATAAATTGCAGCGCAACAGCATCATGCAAATGCTGCAACTACCTTTCGAACCCCAGAGCCAGGCGTCCAATTAGCAGTTGAATGTGTCCAAGTTAAATTATTCATAATAACCATTTCCGAAGGCTTCAACTTTCTAACAATTTTCCCTTTAAATAGAGAATTGAATTTAACCTATTTGGCCCGAACATCCCGGCGATTGATGCAAGAATAATAACTCCAAGACCAAACATCAAAACCATATTCCATACTTTTGGAGCTGAAGCTTCAACACCAGTGTCATAGGAGTAGTTAATACCTGAAATCGATGTTAACCAATAGCCTAAAAGTACGCCGAAAAAACCAGCGGCAGCCCAGCCCAAAATATAGATTTTTAGTATTTCTATACTGATGACTCTAACTTCCCTATTGGGGAAAAGAGCTGCAGGTTGTTGGGCACATGCGCGGCGTAAGTTTACTGAAACGCAGCAGACACAAGGCAAAGGAAAAACCAGCAAAGCCGACTGGACCATCAACCACATCCAAAAGTTGTATGCACTGGAAAGCAAACTGAAGACACAGCCGTTTGAGGTCAAACAGCAGCAACGCCAACAATTTGCCGCACCGCTCCTGAAACAACTCTGGGACTGGCTGGAAAAATCCAAAGACACCATCCCCAAAAGAAAGTCTGGTTAGCAAAGCCATCAGCTATACACAAAAGCAGTGGCCGAAGTTGATACGTTATCTGGACGGTGGCCAGCTCAACATCGACAACAACAGAGCAGAGCGAGCAGTGAAGCCCTTCGTCATCGGTCATAAAGCCTGGTTGTTTGCTAACACCAGAACCGGAGCCAGTGCTGCACTGTACGGTCAGGTCGAAACCGCCAAAATCAACGGCTTAGGGCCTTATCACTATCTGACACATCTGTTTGAACAACTGCCAACAGCGAACACCCCTGAAGCATTAGCTAAACTGCTGCCGTACTGAGCGAACAACAACCAAACCGCATTGATTTCCTTTCTCTTAGTGATCTACTGTTAGAAACAGTTATTTAGGCTAAAGTACGATCGCCTCAAAATAAACTGTCTGTTTCGGGGATCTCCTGTGCTGACACAATTAATAAAGCCAGTAGTAACATTGGGGGACTCCTCTGGGATACTGAACACTCTCGCTATGTACGAACGGCCTTATATCGCCATGATAAACAGGCACTTACACTGAAACATTAGAGCCTCAATGCTTATATCATCAGCGTCCTTTAATCATCACACCTAGCTATATGGTTACGGCACAACTTCTTCGCATAATAATACAAGCTGCTCTATAAACAATTCGTTCAATTTTTGTATCTGACTTTCCGGAAGTAGTTCAACAACGTAATCCCAGAACACCTGAAGACGATTGTTTCTAATCCTTATTTCCACTATCAAATAGTGTTTCCTTAAAGGTGGTGCATTTCGAACTATAATAGGTTTAATATCATCGCCTACGTTTTCATAGTCACTTTGTTCATCGGAATGACCAAGATAATTAAAGTTAATCTGGGGCTCTTTTAGTCCTTCGAATAAAGCCCTAATTTCTTTATCTGGATGACAGTCTCTAAGCAATCCGAAGCTTTTATCATCAGGTACTTGCTTTAACATAGTCACGATCGCATCCAGCGACTCTAGCCTTGAGTTATGGTGCGGTTTAATAATCCGAACAGGTATCAGTTCTGAGATCCAGCCTACAAAATTTGATGTATCAACACCAACCTGTTGAAACGAACGTCCATTTAAAATTAGATTAACCCGCAGGCTATTTCCATTCTTCCACACACAATAGGCATTGACAAAGCTCTCTAGCATAATGTCAAACATCCTATAACCCTCACTCAAACGAGTAAGTTCAAAGAGCTTCGCCGTCGCGTGCTCAGATAGCGTACCAATCAAAGTAGTACTGTGCCAAAAACCATCCTGAGGATAAGTATTATTAACCATATCAGCTACATCATCCGTTAATGTAGACAGCCAAAAATGCCTATTATTCAAACACTCTTCTGTTTCACAGTAATCTTTTAGATAGTGCGAATAGCTATAGTAAGATAATTCTACAGGAGGCAACTTAAGCGGCGCAGCAGATAGAAATGCTATATAGATATCATCCAGCTCTCTTAATAAAATATCAAAGGAAATCTGATCTGCAATATGGTGCTGTAAAGAGTGTATTACATGATATAAGCCTTTATTCTTATCGGCCAAATAAACACTGTAAAACACAGGTCCTTTCTCAATGGTTGCAAGGCTATATTTTTGTTTTAACTGATCAAACGCTGTCGTAATCTGCGCTTGTGGCAAGCCTGTAATATCAAAGAGGTCAAAATGGACGTCACCATCTACGGGCAGAATTTTACTAAACCAGTTTTGATCCTGATCTTGATAAAAGCGTAACCTTAAGGCGTCGTGACGTTGATGCAAAACTTGTAAAGCAGCTTTAAATAGATCTTGGTTAACAGGTTCTTGGTAATGAACGGTTTGCCGTATATACCAGGTATTTCGCGATTCATTAGAGTTTACTAGGGCATATACATGATTAGGAGTTAATGGTACGTTTACAACCTGCCCTGGTGTTGGGTTGTGCTTAATCTTTATGAGCTGTTTTGACCTATTCTCATTGCCCCTTTGTTCTGATACTTGTACTAAACTACGACTAAACATTTCTATAGTCGGATTTTCAAACAATTGTCTAACTTTAATTATATTGTTGAATTTTGATTCCATTTGTTTGCACAGCTTAATGGCCAACAGTGAATGCCCGCCTAACTCAAAAAAGTTAGCTGTCGTGCTGATACTGTTCGCGTCCAACTGTAACAACTCTGCCCAGATTGTAACCAACGTGCGCTCAATATCATTTTTCGGAGCGACATATTCCCCTTGTAGCAGGGTAGCATCCGGAGACGGCAACGCTTTTTTATCTATTTTTCCGTTGGGCGTCAGCGGCCATTGCTCTATAAATACAAACAACGCCGGTACCATGTAATCCGGCAGACTCTGCCCCATAGTGCTTTTAAGCTGCACCGTCAGCTCTGCCTGAGCGCTCTCATCTACTGACTCAACGGCCTGAATATAAGCGACCAGTTGGCGGCTTCCATCCGGCAAGGTCGGCGCCAGTACCAAAGCCGATACCACAGCATCCTGGCGGCTCAGTTGATGTTCAATTTCTCCCAGCTCAATTCTAAATCCCCTAATCTTGACCTGATTGTCAATCCGCCCGATAAACTCCAGGTTGCCATCAGGTAACCAGCGAGCCAGATCACCACTACGATACATTCGGCTGTTTTGTTTAAACGGATTTGCTATAAACTTCTTATCGGTCAGCATCGGATCATTTAGATATCCTCTCGCCAGTCCATCGCCAGCTATATATAACTCTCCATACATTCCCACAGGCGCAGGTCGTCCATTTTGGTTAAGAATGTACACTTGAGTATTAGCAACAGGTGAGCCAATAGGCAGCGAATGAAGCCCTTCATCCAATCCTTTAGCTACGCGGTAACATGCCGTAAAGGTTGTATTTTCTGTAGGTCCATAACCATTGACAAATGTGGTGGTCGGACAATCATGCAATAACTGTTTTACTGCTGACTGCGGTACCACATCACCACCAGACAGTAAAACGCGTACCTTAGAAAATTGTTTGGCATTCTCCCTGACCAGCAACTGAAACAGTCCTGAAGTTAGCCATAAAACACTGACTCCGCTGCTGTCAATTAATCTGTCTAACTGACTAATAACATCATTTCCTGCTGGCGCGATGACAAGCTTCGCTCCATTTAACAGCGCCCCCCAAATCTCAAACGTAGCCGCATCAAAAGATAACGATGACAACAGCAGCAATGTATCTTTCGGGGTGATATCAATAAAATTGGTATTAATGACCAACCGGTTGATGGCTCTGTGCTCCACCATGACACCTTTAGGCTGACCGGTAGAACCCGAGGTATAAATCAGATAGGCTAAATGATTATGCTGCCCTTTCGCACGAAATCCCCCAGTACTAACTCCCAGTTCTTCTGCTGTCTCAAAACTGAAACTATCAACTGCAATTAACTGCATTTGAGCACTCACCAGCTCACTGAGTCCACCAAGCAGTTTTTGCTGAGTCAGTATCACTGTGGTATTGGTGTCTTTTAACATATAAGACAATCGTGCCTGAGGATAATCAGGATCAAGTGGCACATAAGCCCCTCCGGCTTTGAGTACCGCAAGCATCGCAATAATCACCTCTAACGAGCGTTCAAAGTAAACCCCAACCAAGGTTTCACTCTCAACACCGGAATCCAACAAGTAACGGGCTAATTGATTCGCCCTTTCATTAAGCGCCTGATAACTTAACTGCTTACCTTCAAATTCAATCGCTATCGCATCTGGCGAACTCCCAGCCTGAGCCTCAAACAACTCATGGACACACTTGTTCTCAGGATAATCACTCTCGGTTTGATTAAAGCTATTTAGCAGCGCTTGCTCTGTTGCCGGTAATACCGACAACTCCGTCACTGGCTGCTCTGACGACTGACACAATGCATCAACCAATCGCCTGATAATCGTTTGGCTATAAGCCATCACTCTCTCAGCATCAATCGACCTGTCAATCTGAATATTCAAACCAAAGTCACTCGCCAAATCATCAACCGCCAGGGTAAACGGATAGTTGTTCCGCTCCTGCCCGCCTATGATCTCAAACTCAGCTGCCAGCCCTTGCTGCCCTGCGGCTCCTGCCTCACTTGAATGACGATAATTCAGCATCGAGGTAAACAGTGGACGGTTCGCCGCCACACCAGAAGCCCTCTGTGCCACCGTCAATGACGCCTGCTCATAAGGCAATAAATCACTCAGCGAGTGTTGCACCTGCCTGACCAGTCCTAAAGCATTCACACCACCAAGCTTCACTCGAAAAGGCAAGGTGTTGATAAACACTCCCACCGTGTTTAACACCCCCCGCGTCCCTTGCAAACGACCCGACAACACGGTCCCAAACACCACATCATCCTGATTGGCACAAGTGCCTAACAGCAACGCCCAGGCACTGTGAAATATCACCGCCGGACTGATCTGCAAGCGTTTCGCCACCGCCCGCAACTGAACACTCACCGCCTCAGGTAAACGTTCCCGCAACTCAACAATCTCACTGACATCCCCTTGGATATTGGTTAAACCAAACGGTAACGTCGGCTCACTCACATCCCCCAGTAACTGGTTGAAATAAGTCTCTGCATCATGACTCTGCTGATGCAACATATGAGCAATAAACTCACGATAAGGCATCGGCGCGACCAAATCCTCAGCCCCTCCCCGAGTATGGGCTATCACCTCTTGCTGCACTATCTCCAAGCCTACATGGTCCGTGATAAGGTGATGGAACTGCACCATGACATAGTGTGCACCAGTCCCCGCATCCACCATCACCTTCACCCCCAACAGCGGCGCCTTGGTAATGTCTAACGACTGTAACTCTGGCGCGCACAACGCCTGCATTTGACCGGCAACATCCTCATCACCCTCTGGGGTCAGCCACGTCACCGGCACACTTGCCTGCTTATACACCACCTGTACCGGCGTCTCTATCCCTGACCACACAATGGCCGTCCGCAACGCATCATGACGAGCCACCACAAACGACAACCCCGCCACAAAGCGATCAACCACCCCCTTATCCGCCATCTTAAACAACATCGGCATCACATAAGGATCTGCCTCTGCACTTAAACTGTGATGGAATAAAATGCCTTCCTGTAACGGCCCTAAAGGATAAATGTCCTGGATATTACGCGCCCCCCCAGGCACCACCGACTCAATATGCACAAGCTCCTGAGCACTGAGATTGACCAATGGCAACATCTCCGGAGTCAGCTTATCGCAATCAGCCGGAATTAAATTCGCCGGCGCAACATAATGCGCTAGCGCCACCTGACCATCAATCAACTGAGCCAGCGCAACCAGTTTCGGCGCGATAAATAAGTCTCTGACCGCCAAACTCACGCCCCGGCCCTGTAAGCCCGCAATCACCTGCATTATCAGCAGCGAATGCCCACCCAGCTCAAAGAAATTATCCTCCCGACTCACTTGCACCAGTCCCAACACCTCCTGCCAAACCTCGCTGATGGCACGCTCTGTCGGGGTCTGTGGCGCAACATAAACCCGCTGCTGTATCGCCACATCCGGTGACGGCAAGGCCCGGCGGTCCAACTTACCATTGATTGTCAATGGCAGCGCATCTAAGGTCATAATAACGGCGGGCATCATATGCTCTGGTAACTGCCCACTGACGTACGCTCTGAGCTCATCACACCAGTCTCTTTGTTGCGCCTCATTCACCGAGGCCACCACATACGCCACCAAACCTTCCTCACCAGAGGGTAACCGCGCCATCAATACTGCCACCGCCTGCACTTGGGCAAAACTATTGATGACATGTTCTATCTCTCCGGTTTCAATACGGAAGCCCCGTACCTTCACCTGATGATCCAAACGCCCCAAGTACGCCAGCTCCCCATCAGGCAGCCATCTCACCAAATCCCCCGTTTGATACAATCGTGCCGATTGGTTCGATGGCCCTGTACGATAAAACGGATTGTCAATAAAACGCGCGGCCGTCAGCTCCGGTCGATTCAAATACCCCCGAGCCAAACCATCGCCACCAATGTACAACTCACCAATGGCTCCATCAGGCAACAATTCTTTGTCCCGGCCTAATACATACAATTGAATATTCTGAATTGGCCGTCCAATCGGCATGCTGCCATATACTGCCCCCCCTTGATGACAACTAAAATAACTGACATCTATTGCCGCTTCCGTTGGACCATACAAGTTATGCAGTTCAATCTCAGGATATTGCTGCATAAAACTCTGCGCCAAGGCCAAAGGCAATGCCTCACCACTACAGAACACCTGTCTAAGTGAGCCACATCCCGCCAGACTTTGCTGCGCCATCAAACTGCTCAACATCGAAGGCACAAAATGCAGTTTGCTGATTTGACGTTCACGAATGAACTCAACCAAATATCCGGGGTCTTTATGCCCCCCAGGCCTTGCCAGCACTAACGCCGCCCCTACATGTAACGGCCAGATAAACTCCCACACCGAAACATCAAAGCTATAAGGCGTTTTCTGTAAAATCCTGTCGGTTGCTGTCGAGCCATAGGTCCGCTCCATCCAGTCAATTCGGTTAATCAGCGCCTGATGCTCGACCATCACCCCTTTGGGTTGCCCCGTCGAACCCGAGGTATAAATCACATACGCCAAATCCTTCGGTGACACCACAGGCAAGGTCACCGAAGCTTGTGTTGCCACCATCTCAGCCTCAGCGTCCAGACAAACGACCAACGCCGGTGCCGCCAAACGCGCCGCTAAGCCTGAGACCGTCAACACCGTACCTAACTGACCATCTTCCAGCATAAAGGCCAAACGTGAGGCAGGATAATCCGGATCTAACGGCACATACGCACCACCGGCTTTTAGCACCGCCAGTATCGACACCACCATGTCCACCGAGCGCTCTAAACAAATCCCCACCAAAGTACCCACCTTCACACCACGACCCAGTAGCACCCCAGCCAACTGATTCGCTGCGTGATTGAGTGCGCTGTAACTGAGCTGCTGACCTTCAAACTCTACCGCTATCGCATCCGGTGTTTTAGCTACCTGAGTCTCAAATAAGCCATGTACCGTTTGCGTGTCCGGATAAACCACCGCCGTATCATTTCTGTCCCACAGCAAGTGTCGCTGCTCCGCCGCTGACAACAAACTCAGGGCGTAACACTCACTGTCAATGTCCGCCAGTAAGGCATCAGCCGCACGCTCGTAATAACATCCCATCTGCTCAATCATGGCCGCATCAAAACGAGCCGGGTCATACACCAGCTGTAAACCCACGCCATCAACCGCTCCACCCCGCTGTAAATTCACCGTCAGACCATAGTTGGTCTGCTCAAATCCAGCCGAATCCAGCACCGACACCACCTGACCGTCGCCATGTATATCGATTTGATTAAACACATGAAAATGGGTGTAGTTAAACAGCACTTCATCAAAACCAAGCCCACTGTCCTGCGCAATTTGCGCCAGCGGATAATGACGATGAACCATGCTTTGATGATGTACCGACATCACCTGCGCTATCAGCTGACGCCAACTGCCCGGCTGCAGGGTTATCGCCATCGGCAACGAATTTAAAAATAGCCCAATAGCTTGCTCGCCACCCTCGGCTTCAGGCCGTCCATTGTGCACAACATTGGTCAGCACCTGCGCTTGTCCGCTGATGCTGTGTAACACCTTCAGATGTAACGCCTGCAACACCGCCTGAACCGGTACACCTAAGGCACCTGCTAAAGCAATCAACTTCACCGAGCGCTCATTAAAACCAGCCACTCGCAGCTGCCCATGCTCACCCTCAGCCCTCTCGGTTGCTCCAACCGCCTCCGGCAACTGCTGCCCCGGAGCCTCCGCCAACATCCTGGCAAAATAATCTCGCGCCTCTTCATTAGCTAACGCCTTCTGCTCAAGCGCAATATACTCCCGATAAATATGCTCTTGCACTAATGGCTCAGGCGTTCGCCCCTGCAGCAACTGATGATAACGGTTATACAACCTCGTACTCAATGACGCCCGGCTCCAGCCATCCAGTAACGAATGATGAAAACTCAGCGCAAATACAAAACTCTCATCTGTACGATTAAAAATATTGACCTGGAACAGCGGACCCTTCGCCCAATCAAACTCATGTCGCTGGCGCTCTTGCTGCCAATCGGCCAAATACCGCTCTTGTGCCTGCTCCGTGAAGTGCCGAATGTCCTCCACCACCAAAGGCACATCTGCCTGCCGATATACCAACTGTAATGGCCGACTGCCTGACAACTGGTAACGGGTTCTTAAAATCGGATGCGCATCCATGCAGTCTCTTAACGCCTGGGTAAATAACCCTTCATCCCAAGGACACACGACATGCTCAGCATTGATGTCATGGTACACACCGCTAAACCCCGACAACTGTGTATGGAACACCATCCCCGACTGCAACGTAGACAACGGATACGCATCTGCCACCACCGCTTCGTCTATAACCGCCCGCTCTTCCTGCGTTAACAATCCAAAGGCCACCGTCACTGCACTGACCACTGGGTCCGACGTTTGCTGCGCCACAAACTGCGCCAGCCTCGCCACCGTCTGATGCACAAACACATCGCTGATACTGACCTGAACCCCGGACCGCCTGAGCAGCGCAACTACGCGGATCGCTAATATCGAATCACCGCCAAGACTAAAGAAATTATCCTCAAGCCCCACACGCTCTACCGATAACACCTCACCCCACACTTTAGCTATCGCCTGCTCAGT
>NZ_JAVDWR010000035.1:0-11954 GCF_031457405.1 Rheinheimera soli
ATCAAAGCAGGGCAATTACGGTCTTAGTTCCGGTCCATGAGCTACCAACTGACTGGTAACTCAATCGATCAGAATTAAATTGAAAAGGTACTAGTTCCAGTCACTCGTAGCCGCCACTCAAGAAAACCTTCAAATGCATACCAGATAAAATGTAATAAAAAGTAGACATTAGTTACCAGGAGAGAATTTGTAATTAGATCTTCTGAAATTCCAACAAATTTAAATCCAAGAACAGAGGAAGCGGGATCTATTTTGACGCCGCCAATTGTAATTACGATAGAGACTATTCCGAACGCCAACAGGTTTCTTCTGACTTTAAGTGCATTGTCAGAAAGATCGCCAGCAACTGGATTGCCAAGGGCTTTTTCTACTGCATCAAGTTTCTCATTGCTCATGAGGTTTCCTTGTAGTTGCTAACGCTCGGCTCACCGAGCAAATTTTTGATGGCGACTTTTGTGCATGTTTTTGCACAAAAGGTGACAGCGGAAATTTGTCCGGAGCAGTCGCTTGTTACATGCGAGTTAAGCACCGAGTCGCAACCCAACATTAAAAAATGCGAACATTACCGAAGAAGATAACATCGCAGCGAGCGCATAATAAGCCCAATGATATTTGGTGAAATGAAAAATAAACCTTACCAATGAAATTGTTGCCAAAATAATTGCTGCTGCAAACAAAAAGAACATATAACCCGCCGCAAGCCAGCCACCATATTCCCCGAGTGCCTCTTTGCCGGTAAATATTAAAACAGTGGCTAAGAAAGATGCTAATGCTTGATCACTAAGAAAACCGGAAATTGATGTGAAAGTGAATTTATTGTCTTTGGTTGGAAGATCAATAAATTCACTGAACTTATTATCAGAAATTTTGGATAGAAGCTTACTTATGAGAGGCAAAGCTATTATCACAGTCATCATCATGTTAAAGAACAGAACCATAAATTTGGTCTGTTCGTCTGGCGACTTACCCTTCAAAACCTCTTCGATAAAAACAAAATTGAAATAAAGACACAAGCCAAAAAATAGCATAGAAACAATAATTTCAAACAGTCCGTATGATCCGAATAAACTACGCAGTAGATCTAGCAACTTACGCACACTTTCCTCCTTGCATGTAACATTTGTATATTGTGCCAGCACGCTTTCTCTTGTTCTACCTGATGACACACCAGCATTAACTTATTAATAAAAAACAATTAATCACAACCAACCACTGATAATTGCGACCCAAAGCGTGCTGGCACATTAGTACTTTTGTTTGGCCTGTTATTTTTAGGTTGGTCAGCTCTAAGTATCTAAAATATAATGTTTTTCTTTTTTAGCAACAGATAAATGTGCCAGTTTATTAGCTCAAAGTATGCCTGTTTTATGGTGAAAGCGAATAACACTGTGTATCCGTCCAGATGTAAAACGAATGTTCGCAATCGGCACAAAGCGAGGATGCAGAAGAGTTCAGGAAACGACTGAACAACTACGTTAGCAGACCCTGTCCAGCAAGGACGCTGGACAAGAGCCTACATGGATGTATCTACGGCGTGTCTGCTTTGTAGTTGACCGCGCCGTTTGAATAGAAGCTCAGTGGGCTACTTTTTTAGGCTATTACCACTGCCTGTATTTTGTTGTGATGAATCATTTTGCAAGGGCAAGGTCTTTTGCCCTATCCGGTTATCTCCAATCAAACATAAGGCTTAACTAAGCCATCATAATCCATCACTTTTTGTACTGCTGGGCGGGCTAAAACCTTTTGTACCCATAGGGCGATAAAAGGGAAATCGCGGGCTTTTTTCTCGTCGAAATGACGGGTCCAGCGGCATAACATCATGGCGTAAATATCTATTAGTGAAAACTCTTCGCCTAAAAACCATGGGCTGCAGTGGCTGGCTAAATGTTTATCTATTTGTTCCAGCAGGCCTTTGGCTTTTTGCTCTGCATGACGTTTTACATCTGCTGCATTTTGCTCACTACTTACCCAGCGATCCGGGTAAAAATACACCACTAAAGTGCTTTGTAAGGTGGCGGATAACCAAATCAGCCATTTGTAAGCTTCGGCGCGTTGAAGAGTACCGGGAGCTGGGAATAGTGTTTTTTCTGGGTGGCTGTCGACTAAATGCAGGCAAATGGCCGCAGTTTCAAAAATGGCCTGACCTTGGTCCACTAAAGTTGGAATAGTGCCATTAGGGTTTAACGCCAGATAGTCAGCTTTTTTATGAGAACCTGTCGCTGTGTCTGTTAAAACCAGCTCATAAGGAACTGCCAGTTCTTCCAGCAGAATATGCGGCGCCATACTGGCGGTGCTTGGTGAATAATACAGTTGGTACATCGATACTCTCCCTAAAATCAAAAACTTATCAGAGCATAGTATTGTGAAGCGCAGATGATGGCAAAACTATCTTTGGGGCAAGGGCGTATGAGGCGGGAGGCTAAGTGCAGACTTATACCCAAAGTAATTGGAGTTGCAGGGAGGCGACAAGCCAGCTAGACCCCAGGAGCATAGTTACCTATGTGACTGGGGCTAGATGGTGTAGTCAACGAAGCTGCAGCTTCAAGTACGAAGGGGATATCAGAGGCGTTCCAGCATAGCTGCAGTAAAGTCTGTAGTGCCGTGGCTGCCACCTAAGTCGCGGGTTGTGCGGTCGCCTGATGCAATTACATCAGTTAAAGCGGCCAGAATCTTTTCTGCTTTATCTTTCATGCCCAAATATTCCAGCATCTGAATAGAAGCTAAAATCACTGAGCTAGGGTTTGCCAGGTTTTTGCCTGCAATGTCCGGCGCGCTGCCGTGTACTGCTTCAAAAATGGCGCAATCTTTGCCGATATTGGCACCTGGTGCCATACCTAAACCACCGACTAAACCAGCACATAAGTCAGATAAAATGTCGCCAAACAGGTTGGTGGTCACTATTACATCAAACTGTTGTGGGTTCATCACCAACTGCATACAGGCGTTATCAACGATCATCTCGCTGGCCTGAATGTCTGGGTAACGTAAAGCCACTTCACGGGCAGTTTTTAAGAACAGACCAGAGGTAGATTTCAGAATGTTGGCTTTGTGAACAATAGTCACTTTTTTACGGTTTTCGCGACGGGCCAGTTCAAAGGCGAACTCAACAATACGTTCAGAACCTTCACGAGTCACTACGCTCATGGCTTCTGCCAGCTCGCCTTCGTTTTTCACTATTTGGCCAGCACCAGAGTACATACCTTCAGTGTTTTCACGTACTGTAATGATGTCGATATTTTCGTAACGGGCTTTAGTGCCTTTGAAAGAAATTACCGGACGTACGTTCGAGTACAGGTTGAATTTTTTACGTAAAGTTACGTTGATAGAGGTGAAACCTTCACCTACAGGCGTAGTGAGCGGGCCTTTTAGGGTGATTTTGTTACGGGCAATAGCATCAAGCGTGGTTTGAGGCAGCAACTCGCCAGTAGTTTCTAACGCGGTTAAGCCAGCTTCAACATATTCATAGTTAAAGTTACAGCCTACTTTATCCAGAACCTGAATAGCGGCTTCTACTATGCTTGGACCTATGCCATCACCTTTGATGACCGTAATAGTTTGTGAACTCATAACGTTCCTTTATAACTTTTAATGCGACATGGATTGGTTGTACTAAACACAAAGCTGACGTTTATACATTCTTCTTATGACAGCTGTTGTAGCAGTGGTTGTGGAAAAACGCCGAAAATATACCAGTTTTGGTGTTTATTTTCCAGTTTATGCCGACATCTGCGACAAATCTGTGACTTCCTGCGGCATAACTTTAGGAAATGGAGAAATAAAACTACAACTGGCTATAAGTTGGGTCACAGGCCGGGTTTGTTCAATTAGCAGGGCCTGCCAATCTGCTGCAGCGCTTGCCGTCTGTGGTTTTGTCGTAAAGTGAGGCTCTACAAATTTATAGCTGTGAGTCAGCCTGTCTGTATCGTCGCTATCAGAAAATACCGAAGCTGTCAGATCAAAAGCAAAAGCCAATACAAAAGCCATAGGGTAAGAATGAGTGGCTGTCGGCAAGGCTCTGTAATGCAGGCAGGCGTCTTGCCAGCTTTGGTTAAATTGCAAATGCTTCAGAGTTTTTACTGCCAGTTGTTGGTAGTGTTCACTTTGCCATAACTGCTGTTTTAGCCATGGACTGATAAGACTGGTGGGCTCTGTTGGATGCGACAAAGCCAAAAATCGCAAGTCAGACTGTTGCCACAAAGGCCAGCATAAACACCAGGCCAAAAGCTCGGCTTGTTGCGACGTTAAAGCATAAAACTTCACTGGCTGGGTTAATAAATACAAAGCTTTGGCTAATACCCGTCTGAATTCCAGCAACCAGTGGTGGTGAGGTTGGTGTTGCTGCTGGCAATGTTGCTCCAGCCAGGCCTGTTTTAACAAGGGGAGCAGTTGCTCCTGGCCCAGCATGGCAATAGCATGTTGAGTGGACTGAATTTTTTGTTGTTGCCTGCTTTGTGCTGATGCCTTTTCCTGCAGTTGTTGCATCAACCAGGGATGTTGCTCAATCAGTTCTGCCTGCTGGCTTACTTTGGCTGCATGACTCAGTTGCTGTAACCAGCTTAAAGCTGGTAAATCTGCGGTTTCAGGCCACTGTGGTAGTAATTTATTATCTTGTTGCCAACCACTGAGCCAGTCATCTTGGCTGTATTGTCTTGGGTTTAGTAACTGCCAGTCTGCTGCAGTTACAGTCTGTGCTGGCAACAGTTGTTTTGTGCTTTTGTCATAAGGTTGAAGCAGTAACTGCATTTGTTCTTTGGTTTGAGTTTCACAAAGCAGCAGGGCAAGGTTGGCATCAGAGTCCCGCACAAAACGCCCTGTGCTGTAGCTGCTGCTGTTTAAACAAGACAGAGCCTGCCAGAACTGCAGTTCTGTTGCCGTTGCTTGTGGCAGCAACTGGGTTGAAATTTTTTCCAGCGCTATCAGTTTGCCTGCTCCAGGTAACATCAAGCGTGTCACCTGCCAGCAAAAACTGATCAACTGGCTGAAATAAGGGCTTTGCCAGCTTGATAAACCTTTGTTTTTGCCATAACACTGGCGCAGCAGGTTTAATACTCCGGCTTTTTCCGCTAATTCTTTATGTTGTTTCATAGTTACTACAGCAGGAAATTTCAGTTGTTGTTGTTCTAAAGCGTTTAGCTCTTCAGCTTTTGCCGACTTTTCCAATAAGGCAGTGACAGACAAATGCTGCAGCAGGCAGCTTTTTAACAGCTGTATAAATAATTCTTCAGGCCAGCGCCCGGCCATAGCAATAGCTGTCAGCAGCGCCGCTTCTTTGATAAAAAGTTTACTTGAAATGCAACCAGTGGCTGGGGTCAGAGATAACTGGGATAACAACAGGAAAGGAGACTGATAGGCCAGTTGAGTGCAAAGCTTACAGATCTGTTGCAGCAAATCCAGTTGCATGGCTAAACTAAGCTCATGATTTTTTGAGTAAAAATCACTGCAGTTCTGATGAAGTGCTGTTAAAGATCCCAAAGTTGCCATCTTAATCCAGTTGGTTAAATTGCGCGACTGCGGTTTCACCTATAGCAATGAGTTGCTGATTCTTAAATAAAATAGCAGTGCATTCATCTTTGGTGGTGATGCCGTCAGTTTTTGTTCTGTGAGTGCGGTAATACATTACCTGATAAACCTGTTGCTGGTGCTTTTTGGCTTCAGTAATGTCAGGCCCACCCAAATAATCAATCACCTGATTTCGGCTGATGGCTTTGGTTAAATCCAGTTTATAAATATATTTGGTGTTAAAGGCTTCTCTGTCCTGCCAGTTCATCTGATCAGGATCATCTTTGTAAAACATCAGGGTAATACTGGTTAAACCGGCATACAGCACTAATCCTGCAAGTAAGAAGGCTATGGTTTTTACTTTCATCTTCTGCCTCAGCATGCTGTAAAACGTACTTGCTGCAAGTTAAGCCCCAACTGCAAATCAGTTTTCAGGCTTAAGATCTGCATAAAGAGTTGCAGTTCAGCACGAGACGTTACAATCTTGTCTTTTAGTTTGGCCGGACAATCCGGATGAGCCAGAGCCGTTTTAATATCCGGCCCCAGTTTTAACAGTTCTGTTGCCGTTTTTGGCCCTATACCTGTCAGACCACTAATGTTATTCGTTTTATCACCCACCAGGCTCCAATATCGGACTAACTGCTCTGGTAATACGCCAAACTTCTGCTGCACTGTCTCAGCGCTATGCTGCTGGCGATTAAAATGGTCGTACACAGCCACACCTTCGGCAAGTAAAGGTAAATAACCTTTGTCAGTTGATACTATAGTGACTTGCTGCTGATGTTTACGCATTGTCATAGCCAGGCTGGCTATCACATCATCGGCTTCCTGATCGGGCATTTGCAGGCTTTCGATGCCTATATCTGCCAGTTTTTGTTTAAGTGCAGGCAAAGCCGTTTGTAAATGCTCCGGCATAGGCAGGCGATCTGCTTTGTACGCAGGGTACAGCTGGGTGCGCCAGTTCAGGTGAGTGACTTCAAACACTGCCAATGCATGGCTGGGTTTAAACTGTCGCGTCAGCTTAATGACAATTTGTTGCAGTTGCTCTGCTGTATTGTGCAGCAGTTGCTGGCCTGTGGCTTCACTGTAAGGGGCAGGGGAGTTATGAAAAGGTCTTTCCTGTGCTGCGTATAAACGACGGACTAAGTTTAGTCCGTCGAGTAATAACAAATGTGCCATATCAGTTCAGAATTTGATAACAAGGCTCATATTTTGAACCTGGTAATTTCATCCGGCCCTGAGCAACAAAAGCCTGCAATAGTTTATCCATCAGGTTCATCAAAACAGCTTCACCTGATAGCTGAAAAGGCCCATTTTGTTTGATGGCTCTTATACCTTCATCTTTGACATTACCTGCCACTATGCCAGAGAAAGCGCGGCGCAGATGAGCTGCTAATTTTGCTTTGTCCTGCTCCAGATGCAGATCCAAAGACGCCATATTCTGGTGAGTAGGAGCAAATGGGTGCTGGAAGTCAGGTGCTATATGTAAGGTCCAGTTAAAGTGATAGGCATCACCACAACTCTTACGATACTGCCGCACTTCAGTACAGCCATGTTTCAGTTTGCGGGCTACTTCAGCCGGGTCGTCTATCACTATTTCGATCAGATCCAGCGCTTCTTTACCTAAAGTTTGTTCAATAAAACTGGCCAGTTCAGCAAAATAAGCAGCGCTTTGTTGTGGCCCTGTCAGGATCACTGGCAGCTTCTGATTTTTGTTTTTTTCGTGCAGCATAATACCTAATAAATACAGCAGCTCTTCAGCTGTGCCTGCACCACCAGGGAAAATAATAATGCCGTGTGCAACCCGGATAAAAGCTTCCAGTCGTTTTTCGATATCAGGCAAAATCACCAGCTCGTTGACTATAGGGTTTGGCGGTTCGGCTGCAATAATGCTTGGCTCTGTTAAACCTAAATAACGGCCTTTGGTATTACGTTGTTTGGCATGGCCTATAGTTGCACCTTTCATCGGGCCTTTCATTGCACCAGGGCCACAGCCAGTGCAAATATCCATGCCACGTAAACCTAACTGGTAACCTACTTCTTTAGTGTATTTGTATTCTGCTTCGTTAATCGAATGGCCACCCCAACAGACAATCATATTTGGCTCTGCGGCTGAATCCAGCACGCGGGCATTACGCAAAATGTCGTACACCGTATGAGTTATATGATCGCTGTTTTGTAAATCCAGCCTGTTGGCGTGGGTCAGTTGTGTGTGGAAAAACAGAATGTCACGCAAGACGGCAAATAAATGCTCATGAATACCACGGATGATTTGGCCGTCAACAAAAGCGCTTTCTGGTGGGTTAAAGAGTTCAATTTTGATACCGCGTTCACGGGCTAATAAATTCACATCAAAGTTTTTAAATTGATCATAAATTTCGCTGGAACTGTCGGTATGGCTGCCGACGTTTAATACGGCAAGGCAACAATTGCGGAATAAGCTAAAGGCGTCAGTGCTGGTGTTATTCTTCAGGCGGTCAACTTCAAGTTGAGACAAAAGCGCCATGGCGCCCAACGGATTCAGTTGTACATGCATAGATTACTTCCTTATGACCCGGCTAATGCCGATACTTAGCTTTTTAATACGACTAAATCCCTGCCTGCACGTTTGGCTTCGTATAAAGCTTCGTCTGCACGGTCAAAAGCTGCTCTGTTATTGTCAGAGGCTTTGAGTTCAGTCGCACCAAAAGAAATTGAAATGGGCACGTTCTGGTCTTTGAATTTAAAGGGGATTTTCTTGATCCTTTCCCTCAGATTATTCAGAGGCTGTTTAAGTTCAGATAAATGTGTTTCCGGGAACAAAATAATAAACTCTTCACCACCATAACGGGCGATAAAGTCAGTTTCACGTAAGCTTTGTTTTAACGCCTGGGCTATGACTTTTAAAGTTTTATCACCAGCACTATGGCCATAGTTATCGTTAATTTGTTTAAAGTGATCCACGTCAGCCAAAGCTATAGCCAAAGGTTTACCATAACGTTGAGCGCGGCGAATTTCCAGCTCAAAACGTTCGTCAAAAGCAGCTCTGTTAGGCAATTCTGTTAAGGCATCCTGCAAGCTTCTGAATTTTTGCTCGGCCAAACGTTTTTTAAATTGGGTTGCTTCCTGTTCCAATTCAGACAGGCGGGATTCCATTTGGCGTAAGGTGGTTAACATCAACTCACGCTCGTCTTTTTCCAGTTGCTCTTTTTCACGCAGAGAATTAGTAATGGCACCCAGTTTGGTGCTGACCAAAGACTGCAACTGCTCCAGCGAAGTGGCTGATTTAGTGTCTGCAGTTAAATTGGTGATTTGCAGCTCTATTTGCTGGTTCAGCAGCTGCATTTTTTCTTTGATGCTGTTGGAGCTATTTAGCGAAGAAACAACAGCTTGCTGCACCCCGGTCAGGGCTTCGTTTAGTTTCAGCAGAAAATGTTGAGCCGACTGACGCTCGTCTGTTACTGAGGCAATAATAATTTCAATAGTGCGTAAGCAGGATTCCAGCAGGGACTCAATGCTGACATCGGACAACAAAGTTAAGCGAATTCTCTCTATATCCTGGCCATATTTACCTTCAAAGGCCAATTCACTCAGCAGGTTAGTCAGTTCAACAGAAATTTGCCGGCAAATAGACTGATACTTCTTGTCATCTTCAGCACCGCTTTGCTCATTTTGTTGTTTAGTGGCTAAAGCTGATTGATACAACTCTGTTAAACGGGTGATATGAGGTAAAAATGCCTGCACTGTAGGGGACGGTTCCTCTACTTTCGTCAGCAAATCACGTAAGTCGCGCCTCAACTGGTCCGGTAAACCACGCTGTTTCTGCAGCATTTTCCCGGCATCTGTTAAAGTGCTTTGGGCTTTTTTCAGATCGGATTGCTGCCGGGCTTCCAGTGTTTTCAGAGTTTCAACGGCACTTTCCACCAAAGGCAGAATTTTTTCCAGATCAGTGCCTTTGGCAAACTCCTGACGCAAACGCGCCAGCTTATTATCCAGCTCAATATCTATGCCTTTACAGGCCAAAGACAACCTGGAGACAAATTGAGACAAAATTTTAAACTGACTTTCGTAGGTATCTTCCAGCTGCTTGCGTGCTTTTACTGCATTTACCAGCTGTTGTTTTACATCACTTTGCTGCTCGGCCACCAGAATCATTCCCCAGGTACAAAACCCGCTCGGTTTGAGCTAAGTATATCTGCAATAATGATAAAAGCGACAGCTTAATCTGGCAGGAAATGAAAAAAGCGGACTAAAAGTCCGCTTAAAATCAGCAATTATGTAGGGTATTTTTTTGTGGTTACTTTTTGGTTAAATAGTATGGTAACCAGCTTTGTTCTTCAGCAGAGGTCAGATAGTTCATCTTGTTCACTTTTGGTCTGAAGTTAATAGGGTTGTCCCTGTCAGGACGAGGTGCATTAAAGCAGAATTTGATCTGAAAGTAAAAGTTAAAATGTAATAGTACAGGGTGGGTTACAGAATTCTGATCGCTTTTATTGGGCATTTTGTGGCGTTTTATTAGCTATTTGTTTGAATTTATGGTTGTTTTTCATTTTTGGTTTTGGAGGTTACAGCGTGAGATTTCTGAAAGTATTTTTTGCATTGATCATAATAAGCAGCTCAGCTTACAGTTGGGCACAAGTGGATTATCAAATCAGTATCACTGAACCAGAGCATCATTTAGCAAAAGTCAGAATGGAGCTGAATGTGGCAGAGGCCAAAGCTCTGACCTTGATGTTGCCTTCCTGGCGCAGTGGTAAATATAAAATTCTGGATTTAGCTAATGGCATCAGTGGCTTCAGCGCTGTGGATGCGCAAGGAAAGGCCATCAACTGGCAAAAAACTGAGAAAAGCAGCTGGACTTTAGAGCCAGCTGCACCAGGTAAAGTTGTAGTGGAATATACAGTCTATGCCAATCAACTGGTGGAACGCACCCGCCATATTGATGAAACTCATGCTTATATCAACGCCAGTTCTTATTTAATGTTCAGCCAGCCACACAAAGCTGAGGCTGTATCGGTGCAGTTGGAAGTACCAGAAGGCTGGCGCTCTTTCTCTGGTATGGATAAAAAGGATAACGAACACAAATTTATTGCAGCTAATTATGATGTGCTGGCCGATTCACCTATAGAAACCGGCATCAACCAGCACCACAATTTTCAGGTGGATGGCCGTGATTACGATCTGGTGATTTGGGGCGAAGGTAATTACAACGCAGAGCAGATGCAAAAAGATTTAGCAAAGCTGGTGCAGCAAACGGACTCTATCTGGCAAGGTTATCCTTACAACCGTTATTTGTTTATTGTGCACGCCACAGACGGTGTTCGTGGCGCCACTGAGCATTTAAATTCAACTGTGATCCAACGCGACAGATTTACTTTTGCGCCCCGGGCTAATTATCTGGAGTTTTTAGGTACGGCCTCACACGAAATAGTGCATACCTGGAATGTCAAAGCATACAGGCCAGCCGGACTGGTTCCTTATGACTATATCAACCCTAACTACAGCAGTTTGTTATGGATTTCAGAAGGTTCTACCAGTTATTTCCAGAATCAGTTGTTACTACGGGCTGGTTTAATGACAAAAGCAGAGTTTTATCAGGATCTGACAAAACGCCTGCACAGATTTATGCATACTCCAGGGCGTTTAGTGCAGTCGGTGGCTGAAGGTAGTTTTGACAGCTGGATAAGCTCAGGCGGAGATCACGGCGCTAACTTTAATGTCAGTATTTACTCTGAAGGTTATATCGCCAGTTGGCTGCTGGATGAATTAATTTTAAGGCAGTCAGGGCGCAAAGCCAGCTACCGCGAATTACATAACCAGCTGTATCAGCGTTTTGCTAAAACCACAGCTTTTACCGCCGAAGACGTGATCCAGATTGCTTCCGAGCTGACAGGTGAAGATCAAAACTTATGGTGGCAACAACAAATAGAACAGCCGATGAAATTTGAGCCTGAGCAGTTGTTAGCCAGCTTTGGTTTGCAATGGCAAAGGGGCAAAGAACGTGAAACCTTTACAGGTATTACAGCTGAAGACAAAAGCGGTTTTGCGCTGGTGCAAAGGGTTGAACGCGATAGTCCGGCCTGGAAAGCGGGTTTTACTTCTGAAGATTTAATTGTTGCTATTAATGCTTTGCAATTAAAAGGCGATTTGAGCCACCGTTTGCAGGATTTTAAAGCAGGCGACAAAGTACAAGTCAGTTATTTCCGTCAGGGCAGATTACAGCATCAACAACTGGTGTTGGCTGATAAGCCAAAAGGTATAGGTAAAATCGAGCCTGTGGCTAAGCCAAGCCGTCAGCAAAAGGCTATGCATAAGGCATGGTTGGGTGTGGAGTTGTAGAATTTGTGGGGGCAGGGTTTATCTCTGCTCGTGCTGTCAGATTGCGTATTCTGTTTTATCTGAACACCTATTCTGGTGATTGTGAACACCAGTTTTTTTCCCGCGTTGGGCTCAGCTCCTTTTTAGCTCAGGTGTTC
>NZ_JAVDWR010000036.1:0-11838 GCF_031457405.1 Rheinheimera soli
CCAGCATCAACTGGATGTTTGATGTGGATGGAGCCCGGCGAAAATTGAACCGGGCGTATGGCAATTTAATCAGTCAGAATTAAGTGGAAAGAGCAGTAGCACCAACGCTCCAATTTTAAAGCCCATTTCTCACTACCTGGCCCACCACAACCCGGCCTCAATCGTGTTGTAGTGTGACCAACTCGCCTTGTCGAATCTCTGTATCTCTGTGTGTCGCATGCCATTAAGGTAAAACCTGTGGCAAACCCGGCTGTTTGGTTCGCCATAAAAAACATAAAACAAAAAAATATCAACAGACAGGGGTTAGACAATGCATAAACGTAACGCACTTTCGCTTGCGATAGCGATGGCATGCGCTTTTTCCGCCGTCGCGCAGCAAGCGGATGGTAACAACGGGACCGAAACGACCACAGCACAAACCACCGCCAATGAAACCGCGCTGGAAATAATTTCAGTCACAGCCACCAAACGCAAAACCAAACTGATGGAAACACCAGTGGCTATTTCAGCCCTGAGTGAAAGCCAGCTGCAGCAGCACGGTGTAAACAATGTGGTGGATATCGCTAATTTAGTGCCTGGCCTCGACATTTCAGTCTCTTCTGAACAGGCTGCTCCTGTTATTACTATGCGTGGTATTCGCTCCACCAACATTACCGAATTAGGCGATCCTGCCGTAGGTGTGCACTTAGATGGCATTTATTCACCGCGCATGCAGGGTGCTTTGGCTTTAATGTACGACGTAGAGCGAGTGGAAGCTTTGCGTGGCCCACAAGGCACTTTGTTTGGCCGTAACTCTACTGTTGGTAGCATTAATGTACTGACAGCAAAACCAGAATTAGACAGCACCTATGGCAGCGTCAATACCGAGTTAGGCCGCTTTAATGCAGTCAGCACAGGTGGCGTATTTAACCTGCCGATTTCAGATGATTTTGCTGTGCGGTTTTCTGGCAAAACGCTAAAACGTGATTCCTATGTCGAAGGCTATTGGGATCCAAACCAATACGACACCCGTTATCTGCCAGAAGGTGTGTTAAACGCCGAAGTGATTTCCGAAAACTCCTATCAGGGCATTGGCCAGACGTTGACTCAGCGCGAAAACTGGTGGATAGATGCGGCAGGCACAGATCCGGAAGCACAAAAAGTGCGTGCTCTAACACCAGCCGATAAAGGTGATTTTTATAACAATGCCAACGAGCATTCATTCCGCGTAAGTACCTTGTGGGCGCCTTCGGCTGGCCGTTTCTCTAACCATACGGTGTTTCAGTACTATAAAAACGACAGCGCAGGTTCTGTCGAGATGGTGAATTGCGAAAAACTGCGTGGCAGACCCGCTGAATTTGGTGGCGATTGTTCGACATTTTTACCAAGCGACAATACCTATCAGGCTGTGGTGAATGTGCCGGGTAAACTGGAGCTGGATATTACCTACCTGCGTAACACCCTGAATTATGAACTGACGGATGAACTGAACCTGGTCTGGTTAGCAGGTTTTGAAGATATGCAAAGGCAGTCGGCGCAGGATATCGAAGTTGGCCTGGATGTCTGGGACGGCGCTATGTTTTTCCTTGATGGCACTGGTGCCCGTTCTTACTCTACTGAACTGCAGTTGCAATCCGATGAACTGGGCGATTTAGTCTGGATCGCAGGTGTCAACCTGTTCCATGAAAAAACCACTACTGTAGGTTACTACGACAACCCAATGGACGATAAAGCCTTTTGGGATCAGCCCGACCGTTCTACCAATGCCTTTGCCGCCTTTGGTCAGGCCACTTATAACCTGAGTGAAGATTTGCACCTGACCCTGGGTTATCGCTTCAGTGATGAAACCAAAGAAGACAAAGGCGGACGTACTCTGCGTTGTTCCAATGCCGATGGTTGTGCTCCAGGTTGGTTTAACCGTACCATTTTGTCTGAATTACCGACCAATGCTTTTGAAAACCCGGCTATTTATCAGTCCTCTTTTGCCAACGACAATAAAGGCAGCTGGCAAAACAGCGATTTCCGTCTTGGTCTTGACTACGACTTCAGCGAAAACACCATGCTGTACGGCTATGTGGCTTCAGGCTTTAAAGCTGGTGGTATAGGTGATGTGTTTGAAGTCGTGAATGACAGAACAGGCGAAGTACAACGTTTTGAAACCCAGTTTGAGCCTGAACAGGTACTGACTTATGAGCTGGGCACAAAAACCAGCTTGTTAGACAACTCACTGAATTTACAGGCCGTATTCTTTTATACCGATTATCAGGATATGCAATATGCCTCAGTTGGCTCTATCGGCAACGTAGAGCGTTTGGCGGCCATAGAAAACCCGGATGGCAGCCCTGTGCTGGATGGCAATGGTCAGCCTGTGCTGGATTTTCAGAATATGCCGGTGATTGCCTATTACACGCAAAATGTTCCGGGTTCGACCATTAAAGGTCTTGAGCTGGAATTTGACTGGAAACCTTATCCAAGTGGTCGTATTTCTGGTTACGTTACCTGGACTGATGCCCGCATTACGGATGACTGGATCACCAAGTGGGACTACGACCCTGAGTACTTGTTTAACTTGTCCTATGAAGAATCGATAGATCCGGAAAACACCTTATTGACCACCAATCTGAAAGGCAATCAGCTGGCCATGGTGCCTAAGTACAGCGCCAACTTAAGCTACACCCACAGCTTTGATTTAGCCGATTACGGCTACATTCACGGCTGGTTTAATGTCAACTGGAAGGATAAATCCTACAACACCATCTGGAACCTGGATAAACATTTGGATGATATGGATTTTGTGGTTCCTGATGAAGCTCTGGCTTATATCGACGATAGTCGGGATGCATTTACTTCAGTTAATGCGTCACTGAAATATGAGCCTAAGGATCAAGTCTGGTTTGCTGAGCTCTTTATCAGCAACGCCACCAATGAAGTTGTGCAGCAATGGAGTAACACTGGCAAAGGCTTCCCCAAAGGCAGCTTTGGTATGCCACGTTATTACGGTGTTCGTGCAGGCTTTAATTTCTGATCCTAACTGACATAAGTAACACACCCACTGTTTGGATTTTAAGTGGGTGTTGTTCACAGCATCACAGGTGACCTTGATGAAACACTTACTAAAAACCGTTGCAGTGCCGGTAGCTACCATGCTGCTGGCTCTGACGTCGGAAGTTCAGGCCAGTTACTTTAAAGATGATTTAAGCTGGGGCTTTAACCCTGCTCTTTGGCAAGCCAGATCTGGCCATAACGGCTCGCCTTTTGGTTGTACTTTTACCCCTGCCATGATTACACCTGCATCACATGGCATCACCCTGGCTTTAAATGCAGGCCAGTGTGCAGAATTACAAAGTAAGAATTTTTATGGTTTTGGCAAAGTGCAGGGCGCGCTGAGAACCGGCAATACCAAAGGCACTGTGTCGTCCATTTTTACCTACACCTCCTGGTGGGATGCGCCCGGGCGGGCCTGGCAGGAAATTGACATCGAATTTCTGCCGACTTTGGGCAATGTAGTGCACACCAATGTGATTTATCAGGCGGTGAATGGCCCTTATCAAAGCTGGGAGCAGGATATTGATTTAACTCAGTACGGCCTGAATGTTCAGCAGAATCTATTGACTATAGGTTTTGATTGGAATGCTAACCAGATCCGCTGGTTTGTCTATGATGCTCAGGGACAAGAGCAAACAATCAGAACTCTGTACAAAGACAATGGCGACGGTCACCTGGCCGCCAATGAAATTCCGGCCCATGCCTGGCCTGTGGATTTAACCCGGATCATGCTGAATCACTGGCACGGCGATAACTCTGAGCAGGGCCATTACTTTCCCGGTCAGTACGATCAACAAAGCGGCTGGGCTTATTACGATTTTATCGAATATATCCAGCATTAATGCTTCTGTTTAACCAGCAGCAACAATGCTGCTTAGATAAAAGGATAAAACAAATGATCAGCATGAAGCGCAGTTTTTCTCTGCTGAGCCTGTTGACGCTATCGCTATCGCCTTATGCTGCGGCGCAGCCAGTCGATAGCACTGCTGTAGAGTGGCCTTATGTTAATACAGGTTTAAAACGCGACCCGGAACTGGAAAAAGTGCTGGACCAGATTTTAGAGCGTATGACACTGGCGCAAAAAGTAGCGCAAATGATCCAGCCTGAAATTGGTTATTTGTCCGTGGCACAAATGCGTAAGTACGGTTTTGGTTCTTACCTCAATGGCGGTAATACAGCACCTTATGGCCAAAAACAGGCGTCGGCAGAGGTCTGGTTAAAATATGCCGATGAAATGTATGAAGCCTCTGTCGATGCCAAAGAAGATGGCAGCCGTATCCCGACCATTTGGGGCACAGACGCCATGCATGGCCACAGCAATGTCTATGGCGCTACCTTATTTCCACACAATATAGGTTTAGGTGCAGCCAATGATCCAGAGCTTATTCACCGTATTGGTGTGGCGACCGCCAAAGAAGTAGCTGTCACAGGTATTGAATGGAGCTTTGCACCTACAGTCGCAGTAGTACGTGACGACCGCTGGGGCCGCACTTATGAAAGTTACTCTGAAGATCCGGCCATAGTCAAAGCTTATGCTGGCCAGATGGTGTCAGGTTTGCAGGGTACTTTGGGCAAAGATTTTCTGCAGGGTTTTGGCCGTATTGCCACAGCCAAACACTTTGTCGGTGATGGCGGCACTGAAAAAGGCATAGACCGTGGTGATACCCTGGTTGATGAGCAAGGCCTGCGTGATATTCATGCTGCAGGCTATATGACAGCCATTCAGGCCGGTGTGCAGTCGGTTATGGTGTCTTTTAACAGCTGGAATGGCGTGCGTTTGCATGGCCACAAATACTTACTGACCGATGTGCTGAAAAACCAAATGGGTTTTGATGGTTTTGTAGTCACTGACTGGAACGGCCATAAGTTTGTCGAAGGTTGTGATTTGGAACAGTGCGCCGGTGCTATTAATGCTGGTGTCGACGTGCTGATGGTACCTGAGCACTTTGAAGCTTTTTACCACAACACCATTCGCCAGGTGGAGCAGGGTATTATCCCGATGGCGCGGATAGACGATGCCGTGCGACGCTTTTTACGGGCGAAAATTCGCTGGGGCCTGCTGGAACGTGGCAAACCGTCCAGCCGGGTTGAATCTGCTCAAATGGCGGTATTTAACAGTCAGGAGCATAAAGAATTAGCGCGGGAAGCGGTGCGAAAATCCCTGGTGCTGCTTAAAAACAACCAAAAAGTACTGCCTTTGTCGCCAAAAAGCAGGGTGCTGGTCGCTGGCGATGGCGCTGATAACATTGCCAAACAAGCAGGTGGCTGGAGCGTGTCCTGGCAGGGTACAGATAACACCAATGCTGATTTCCCCAACGCGACTTCTGTTTATCAGGGCATAAGTCAACAAGTTGAAGCTGCGGGCGGAAAAGTGGAGCTGGCGGTGGATGGCAACTACAAGCAAAAACCTGATGTAGCGCTGGTGGTGATAGGTGAAAACCCCTATGCCGAATGGTTTGGCGACATTCAACAACTGGAATACCAGCACGGCGACAAGAGCGATTTAGCCTTGATCAAAAAGCTAAAAAGCCAGGGTATTCCTGTGGTAACTGTGTTTTTAACAGGCCGGCCGCTGTGGACCAATAAAGAGCTGAACGCATCCGATGCTTTTGTCGTGGCCTGGTTGCCAGGCTCTGAAGGGCAGGGTGTGGCTGATGTGCTGCTCTCCGACAATCAGGGCAAAGCGCGTTATGATTTTCACGGCAAGCTGAGTTTTTCCTGGCCCCGTTACGATCATCAGTTTGTGCTGAATAAAGGCGATGCGAACTATGACCCTTTGTTTGCCTATGGTTATGGCTTAACCTACGCCGACCAGACTGAAGTTGGACCTTTGTCTGAGCAGGTCTCTGCAACAGCAGCAAGCAGTTCGGAACAAGGCATTCAGCCGCTGTTTTTACGCAACTTAACTGCAGATATGGCCTGGGTGTTGTCGGATGGCAGCGCTACGCAAAACTCTGCCGCTTTAATCACTACGCCTTATGGTGTCAGCGCAGACGGTAAAAGTCTGGCTATGCAGTCGGTGAATTTGTCTTATCAGGAAGATGGACGGCAATTGCGCTGGAATGCAGCTGCCAAGGCATCAGCCAGCTTGCGTTACATCAAGCCGGTTGCGGCATCCAAACACAGCAAAGCCAGGGCATTACGCTTTAGCTTGCGCTTTGACCAGCAGGCACCAGCAGAACTAAATCTTGCCGTGCTTTGTGATCAGCAAGGCCGTTGTCAACGTCAGTTGTCACTGACAGAGCCACTTGCGCACTTAAAACCAGGTGTATGGCATACTGTGGAAGTGGCACTGGATTGTGCTGACGCCTCCGCCGTAAAACGGATCTCAGATGCCTTGGTATTTAGCTCAAGCGGACAGCATAGTTTGGCGGTCGCGGATATGGTGCTTTCTGCACAAAAAAGTACAGAAACTGCGAAGGACTTTGTGCTGATAGGCTGTGCCAATTAGCCAGCCTGATAACAGATAAAAACGAACAGTGGTGCTGGCAATGGCAACGCTGTTCGTTTTTTTGAATTGGAATGAAATGGTGTTGCAATCCTTAAGTCGTAATCAACTGTTCTGGCTTTGTCAAAGTGGTGGCTGGGCTGTGTATGCTGTACTGACAGAGCTGATGATTAAAATTCCCAGCCAGGAGCCCTGGCAGGTCGCTCTGCCTCATCTGCTGCTGGATACCAGCTTTGGTTTTGTGTTAACCCTGCTGCTGCGGGCCTGGTATGGTCGCGTCAGTGCGCAGGAAACCCGCTTAAAAATTCTCTGGCATTTACTGGTGATCCTGGTCAGTTGTCTGGTCTGGACTCAGTGGAAGTGGCTGACCTTGCAGTGGCTGTATGGCCAGATGTGGCAGTCTATGACCTGGTTCGACTTCGGTACCTGGAACTCAGCTTCTTTAACTATTTTACTCACCTGGACTGCTTTGTATTACGCCTCCAAAGCGACCTTCGAAACCATGGAGCAGCGGCAAAAGGTAGCAGAAGCTATTCATCTGGCTAAAGAGGCTCAGTTAAAAATGCTGCGTTATCAGCTTAACCCGCATTTTATGTTTAACAGCATTAACGCCATTTGCACCTTAATTTTAAAGCAGGAGAATCAACATGCGGTGTCCATGCTGGAAAAACTCTGCGATTTGCTGCGTTACAGCTTGTACACAGATCCTTTAGCCAAAGTGACAGTGGCAGAAGAAATACTGATATTACAAACTTACTTTGATGTGGAGCAGTGCCGGTTCAGAAATAAGCTGAATGTGTCTGTAGTGGCCGATGATGATGTCAAAGGTTTACTGATGCCCTCTTTGTTACTGCAACCTCTGGCAGAAAATGCGCTGAAACATGGCATGCGTATGTCACAACAAAGTTATGCTATTACCGTGAGCTTCAGTCAGCAAAACGGCCAGTTGCTGATCCGAATGCTGGACAATGGCAAAGGTTTTACAGAGCAAGCTGATACGGGATCTACAGGCTCATCTACTGGTATAGGCCTGCACAATTGTGAGGAGCGCTTAGCGCTGATTTACCCTGGCCAAAGTTCCTTTAGTTTTGGCAACAGAGCTGAAGAGGGGGCCTGGATCCAAATTAGCATCCCCCAGGAACGACCAGGCCTGCCCAGATGATGAGCAAGATGACGATACTAAACACTTTGATCGTAGACGATGAGCCAGCGGCCATAGAAGGCCTGCGATTGCGGCTGGATACTTTTCCGCAAATCCGGGTGACAGGCGAGGCCAACAGCGTGGCGGAAGCTATCACTTTGATCAACACTCAGACGCCTGATCTGATTTTTCTGGATATTGAAATGCCGGAACAAAGCGGTTTTGACCTTATTCGGCAACTTCAACCCGAACTTTGCCCAGCCATAGTTTTTGTCACCGCTTTCCATCAACACGCAGTCAAAGCCTTTGAAGTACGAGCCCTTGATTACTTATTAAAACCAGTAAAAATGGAGCGTTTAGCCGAAGCTATAGCCCGGGTTTGTGAAGTCACAAGCAACAGAGCCGACAAAGCACAAATGCTGGCCGCTGTTGCTGAAATAACCAAAGATCAGCAGGGTGCTAGTGCTGAGCCCGGTAAAAATGAGAATACAGAATCAGCCGAGCCGCAATATTGTATAGAACGGCAGAAACTGGTGATCCAGGACGGACGCAACCCCATTCAGTTGATCCCCTATCAGGACATTATCTGGATTGACGCCGCCGGAGACTATATGTGTGTGCACACCCTTGTCGAAACTTATGTGATGCGGGCGCGCTTAAAAAGCCTGATCGACGAGCGGCTGCCTAATGTCTTTGTCCGCATTCATAAATCAACAGTGGTGAACCTGACGTATATCGAAAAACTACAACCGCTCTGTAACTCCGAGTACAACGCTGTCTTACAGAATGAAAAGGTGCTGAAGGTCAGCCGCACTTATGCCAGAGCCTTGAAGCTGAGGTTGTTGGGTTAGGGGGGGGGCAGTATTTTGGTGACTTCACTGTTGTCTGTAATGAGCGATAAGCGGACATTGTTCAAATAGCTAGGATATATATAAACGCTTAAACTAAACGCAGGTGGTCTCTTTCAAAATAGAGCAATGATAATGGCAAGACTTAACAACGAAAAGCTAGTGCAAATTTCGGCCCCATGCTATGACAACATATCAACTCTTCTCGAAGAACTATACAGTGCTTACTTGGGGTTCCAAGACAATCCAGCAGAATATGCTAAACGCAGGTCTAGTTATGGTTTGCCTCTTGGAACCATTAGCGCACCATCAGACATGATAGAGAGCATGTCAGAAAAACTAAGGAAAGCAGAACATTGTATCTTTCAGATTCATTGTACAGATAAGTCGAGTCAACTCGTAACGCAGATATCTGAAACTATCAGGCGATCAAATAATCTCAATTGCATAATCTCAGAACTCAAACCAATTATCGAAGCAAGCATATATGAGTACGTAAATGCACGTCTAGAGCAACTTCTTCAATCTGACGCAACACAAGAGTCACCCTTTGAACTTGACAAGGATACGTTTTCATCTGTACTAAATAGGCGAATTCAGATGTTCAAAAGAATGTTCTCTAAAAGAATATTTGAATTCCCAGTTGTTGCTTTTCAGCTTAATAATGAAATACAGCTAAGTAGTAATATCTCGTTGATTAAAAATACCCCTGATAGACTGAATCACGTTGACTGTCAATTTATGGATCGCTTCAATGAATCAAGGCTTTATGACATAAATTTTTATTTGAGGGTTAGTATCCCGATAAAATCCAGTTATGAATACTCCCGTAAGTTATCCAAGCGGGTTGAAGGTGCGATGATAGGTTGTATAAATCTTGTAACAAGCTACCAAAACTACAGAACAGTATCTCTGATTTCTGCAGACGAGCGGGCAAATCATTTATCCCATTTTTTTCGTTACGGATCAGACATTGACAATATGGATGTTGCCAAAAGTTACGTCTTTCCAACCCAAATACCAAAAGATGATTCCCTCTGGAGCGATCTAATTGAGAGTAACAAAACTCCAGAAAGTTTGGCGAATTGGATCCTTAATGTACCCCAATTAATGATTGAGCTTTCAGGAAGTAAACATTTATTGATCGAGCGTGTCGAGCGCTCTTTGAAATGGTTTAGGGATGCTGTGAACGAGGCAGATATGCAAATTCGGATACAAAAAATTGTAACCTCAATCGAAGCATTGGTTAACTTCAGTGATAAAGATACTACCGAATCATTTATTCGTCGCATTGTGAAGCTTCATAGTTCTGAGATTGAGTGCGTTGATAGCGTCGAAAGTCGAGCAAGAGAGCTCTATAAGTCACGCTCTAACATCGTTCACGGTTCATCACTAGTTGAGAGGCTCAGTTTCGATTTAGTTGATTTTTCGTCTAAATGCTTAGTTCTAGGAATTATATGCTATTCCATGTATGGTCTATCTCAGCCAAAAGACTCAAAAAAACTAAAAGCATGGCTAGACTCTCCAGTGGTAAAAACCGATGAATCTGCAGGGAGTTGACTAATTTAGATAAATCACTATCAATCATTCACAGAATGAAATCCAATTTCCGCTGTTGGCACAGAACCGATCAGCGCTTTGAGCGAAAAAAGGATCTTAACGCCCGCAATAAGCGGACAAAAATTGTTGGCTACACTTGTTGAGGAACGAAAAAAAGCCAACTGTTTTTGCTCCGTTTAATTGCCTGGTTAGCCGTCTTCTACAACACCCAGTGCATTTTTAAAGCCCCCATCACAGAATTCATGGTTATGAGCTAAAGCATAAAGTAATGATGAACGCCAATCATTAACTCCCATTTTAGAGTTGAACTGTCTTTCAGCAGCTAATAAAAGGTTTTTTATCATCTCTGGATCGGATGAAATTTCATAAAGAGGCTCCATAGATACGTAAAAAGGTGCTAGGAAAATGTTAATTTCTTTTAGCAGTCTATCGTTTAGATTAACTCTTCTTGATTGAAACGTCATCATTTCATACAAGTCATCATCTAATGATTCTATATTCTCTATTTCAAATGAAACTTTCAACTTACCATCAACTAATTCTACACTCGCTATGAAAAATCTATCTTCAGATGGGACTTGATCATAATATATATGAAGAAAACTATTCGAAGGTTCTGTACCCGCTGCCGTTCTTTTTTTGTTGTTACACTTGTGGCACATAGGAACAAGATTACTAGAATAAAGAGCTAAAGATTTGTATATTGACCTAGGTAAATGATGATCTAATTCATCAGCAGCGCTAATGCTACAGCATGGGCATCGTTCTGCTGATAGCAGTAATGTTGAACGATAATCTGTTAAGCGTTTTTTTTCTTGTATTTCACTATAACCATCATGAATCGCTTGCTTGGTTTCATTAGACAAAGTATTGGCAAGTAGATCATCGTGTACTTTTCCATGTAGATCTTCATATCGTTCATAGATAGAACTTAGAGTTTCGTATTCTGCTTCCGTTAGTTGATATTTAGCATCACCATTTATATACGTTAAAGCTGTGGTTATGATCTCTCTACTATTTTCATTATCAGGTAATGGCAATGACCACATATTATTCCTCCTTTTTTAACAAGGATGACATAACATAAGCTCTAGCTTGCATGCTCATTTCACCATCAAATAAATTTTCTACTTTTTCTATGATTTCAGCATTCTCAGGAACTACGATTCCAGTACGATATGATTTTATTACATTATCCAATTCATAGTGAAAATCGGTTATCTCACTTGATAGACTAAAAACATGAGATGTTATAGAGGCAAGGTTCTCGCCGAATGTTTGTATTTCTGGTGAAATGATTTTAGTTATGCCATCTTGCCTCCTAACAATTTTTACATGCCGGCTTAAAGTTTCCTGAACAACCACAGGGGAATGTGTAGCAACGATAGCAAAAGCATCTAGCTCCTCTAATATATACCTGATTGAGCTCATTAAGACAGCTAATAGAGGCGGGTGCAGATGAGTTTCAGGCTCATCAAATAAAACCAAACTGCGTTTATCAGCATGAGAAATTATATTAACTACTGAATGGATTACGAATTTATGACCTGTTGAAGAATTAATAAAAATATCAGACAAGCTGTCAGCTAAATTTTTAAAATCTATGCCTTTAAAAAGATCATAAAAAGAACTTTCTTTTGATAAAATCTTGAATACTGTAAATAAAATATTTAGTCTTTTCAAATCGGTAACTGTATCAACCAAAAATTTTACTTCAGATAGTGAGTATGTAAAATTTTCTGTGTAAGTGGCTGTTTATCATAGTGATACACGATCACCGTACATGATGATGAACTGATTCATCGCCGGTTTCCAGT
>NZ_JAVDWR010000037.1:0-10134 GCF_031457405.1 Rheinheimera soli
CGTGCTGCTTCGGCCACGCCAACACGCTCGGCCAGTTTCAGGGCTTCGGCTTTAAATTCTGCGGTATAGGTCTTGCGATTCTTTTTAGTTGTCATAGTCACCTCGTTATGTGATTTTACTCACTTAGCGCGGTGTACAGAACTACTGGATCAGATCATTTGTAGAATGGTAGTCAGGTCTACAATTAATTAGGTTATAAATTGCAGACTCAAGTGACAAAAGCTGAAAAGTTAATGGCCTCTTTTGCCAGTGCAGTGAAGGCGGGTGCTGGTGTTTATACCTCTGCTAAACTGGCTTATATGATGAATAAACAACAGACTACTGCCTTCACCAAATTTCTCGCAGACTGGGTAAAAGAAGCCTGGTGCGGCGGCTTACCTCAAGCCAAAGCATGTGTTGCTATGCATAGTCTGATTTCGGCAAATCAGCTGTAATACTTGGGCTAAGGGTTAAACTGTAGAGTTGCGTCTTTGTTTTATCGAATAAAAAGAGTAACTTAACTATGTATTTTTTAAGTTACCTCAAACTGTTCGAACATAGTAAGATGAGTCATCAAGCGAATTCAACTGACTGAGCCTGCACTACATGGAGTTTTTATGCCTGCCAATGATGATGTGATCAGCAGAAATAATGTCAAAATGATAGGCTCCGGGCAGCAGGTTATGCTGATGGCGCATGGTTTTGGCTGTAATCAGCTGATGTGGCGTTTTCTTACTCCAGAGCTAAGCAGTCAATACAAAATAGTGCTGTTTGATTATGTGGGGTCAGGTGCGTCAAACCTTGCTGCTTACTCCAGACAAAAGTATTCAGACCTGGAAGGTTATGCCCAGGATATTATTGATATTTGTATCGCCCTCGATTTACAGAATGTGGTGCTGGTTGGGCATTCAGTCAGTAGCATCATCAGTTTAATTGCTGCACAGCAGATCCCGGAGCGGATCCACAGCCTGGTGATGGTGTGCCCATCTCCCTGCTTTTTAAATGATCCTCCGGATTACATGGGAGGTTTTAATCCTGAAGATTTAAATGAACTCATTGATCTGATGGATAAAAACTACATTGGTTGGGCTCAGTATCTGGCACCTCTAGTCAGTGGCACTACAGAGAAAAATCGGGTGACCTCTGAGCTGACGGACAGCTTTTGCAGTACCAACCCTATTACTGCTAAAAACTTTGCCAAGGCGACATTTTTTTCTGATTATCGCAGCTTGTTGCCTCTGAATAGCCACCCTGTGCTGCTGTTACAAAGTGAAACCGATGCGCTGGCTTCGTTGTTTATTGGCGACTATATGCACAAAAATACGCCAAAGAGTTGTTTGCAAGTGGTGCCGGCCAAAGGCCATTGCCTGCATATGACGCATCCACAAGAAGTGGCCCGGCATATTCAGCGTTTTATGCAGTCGGCGCAGGTTGGTGAAAGCATTTTATGACAGTCGAATTTCCTCTGGACAACTTCCCTTCTGGCCTGATAGTCACCACAGTGGAAGATCGTCAAATCCTGTTTGCCAATCAGTACTTTTATAAAGTAAGCCAGCAAGAGCCACAAAGTGTGGAGCGTATTGGCCTGATATTTACGGCCGCTTCCAAAATTGTGATTGAAAGTTTTGTGATGCCTATGCTGTTGCATCAGGGCCATTGCGAAGAAATACAACTCACTCTTGAAACCAAATCTGCTGATCGGGTGCCGGTATTGGTGAATGCCCGTGTTGTGCAAGGCGACAAACCTGTCATTTATTGGGTGATCAGCACAGCACAGCAACGTGATGCTTTGTATCAGGAACTGGTGAATCTTCGTAACGATTTAGAACAAAGAGCCGAAAAGCTGGAAGTCTTATCACAAACCGATGAGCTGACAGGCTTAATGAACAGAAGAGCTTTTGTTGCCAGAGCTACAGCTATGATCAAACAAGCGCTGCGCAGTAAAATGTCGTATTCGTTTTTTATGCTCGACATCGACCACTTTAAGCAAATCAACGACCAACACGGCCACGATATAGGCGATGAAGTACTGCGGGAAATGGGCCAAATTCTGGCGAAAAACAGCAGAGAAAACGACGTGCTGGCCCGCATTGGTGGGGAAGAGTTTGCAATTGTTACCATAAATCAGGCCAGCGATTCACCTGTTAAATTCGCTGAAAAATTGTTGGCAGCAATACGCGCCGAAAAAATCCACGGTGTGGATATTACCCTAAGCCTGGGCCTTGCCATATCGGCAAAAGCATCCTTTGAGCAATTGTACAAAGGCGCAGATATTCTGCTGTACGAGGCAAAAAATCAGGGCCGTAACCAGCTGGTTTGCCGGGATATTGATCAGAGCTGATTCCGGTTTTGTGTGTCAGTGCTATGTTGGGCTTTTGTTGCACAATAGGTCTCGTTTAATTAATATCCAAGATTAAATTTTTGATATTTAAACTATTTATTTGTAGTGTGGGTTTACATATTGTTATAAATGCAGTTGAATGCTGTGGCGGGTTATTGCGGCCAGGGCATGTTTTAGAACAGACCCTGATTGAATAGTTGATTGCATTTATGCCTCTGAAAACTATAGTTTCCAACTAAGTTATCCGTAACGCTCCAGATTGAGTCACTAAGCCATCCAGCAGGATGGCAGAATGATAAGCAAAGGCAGAGACAGGACAGATAGAAGATAGAGCTTGTAAAAGCTGTTCAATAAAAATGCAATCTGAAAGGACTTGAACATGATGGACAACAGATGGTTTTGTATCCCTCGTCCAGTGAGACAACCAAAACTACGACTATTTTGCTTCCCTTATGCAGGCGGCAGTGCAACAACCTATTATCCTTGGGCAGCTATGCTTAATTCGGACGTGGAGCTGGTTGCCATACAACCACCAGGACGCTCCAGCAGACTAAGCGAGACTGCCTATTGCGATATGCACCCACTGGTCGATAGCTTGGTTGAGAACATTGTGCCTCTGTTGAATGTGCCATTTATCTTTTTCGGCCATAGTTTGGGCAGCCGGGTTGCTTATGAATTGGCCACCAGGTTAAAAGCGCGCCAACTGCCGACGCCGATGCAGTTTTTTGCTTCTGGTAGTCGTGCCCCTCATATAAGCGGGGAAGAAAAACAGCTTTATAATTTGCCAGATGAGGAATTTATCAGTGAATTACAAAGCTTAAACGGAACACCGGAAGAGGTGCTGCAAAATCGGGAGCTGATGCAGTTGTTTTTACCTTTATTAAGAGCAGACTTTCAGATCGCCGATACCTATGTATCAGACAAGACCGTTTTGAATTGCCCTATTACTATTCTGGCTGGTACAGAAGATGTTGGCATTAAGCCTGCCCATTTAGAGAGCTGGAAAGAACTCACATCCTCTGCTGGGGAGCTTCATTATGTTCCGGGCGATCATTTTTTTATTGAAAAAAATAAGCAGCTGGTTTTTCAGATCTTATCTGAAAAAATAGAGTCTGCTCTGACAAAAAGTGCAGCAGAAGTGCTGGCTGGTTCTGTAGCGAGCCTGCCGAAGTTGGCTATGAATCATTGAAAAATGTTATTCGTGGCTGCTGTAACAGTGCCATAGTTCTCAGAACATAATGGGAGTCACTAAAAGCTATGTCTTTTTTTACCCGATCAGAATCTCTTGTTGTCCCTGATGGTGCAGAGCATTTTCTGTCGTCTGTCGACATGGAGGTATTGGGGCCGAACTTTTATTTGGTGTATTGCCAATTTAGCCCTGAAGGTTTCAGGCCAGAGATGCATCAGTATCTGAGAGTTGCTGCAGAGCCAGGCTTAAACAATGCTGTGCTGAAACGCCGGTCTGAATTTCTGGCCGGACGTTTTGTCGCACGCCTTGCATTAGAGTATCTGCATATTCAGTCTTTTGGGCTTGGTATAGGCCAACACCGTCAGCCTTTGTGGCCTGCGGGGGTGGCGGGCAGTATTTCTCATACCAATACCCTGGCTTTGTGTGTGGTTTCTCCTTCACTTTGTTATCTTGGCATTGATAGTGAATTGCAACTGGCGCCAGAGCAGGCAAGAGAAATTTCTGCCAGTATTGCCACTATGGAGGAGTATCAAAAAATCACTGAAAAGGGGATGGATTTTAGTCTCGCGGTGAGCCTGCTGTTTTCTGCAAAGGAGAGCTTGTTTAAGGCTATTTTCCCCCGCGTTGGCCGTTATCTGGATTTTTCTACCTCAACACTGGTTGATATTGACACAGAAAAAAGACGGCTCAGATTACGACTGCAACAAGATTTACAGCAGGAGACTGGTTTTTATCATGATTTTGACTGCCATTACCTTGTCGGATCTGCTGATGTGTTGACACTGGTTTATGGGCCAGACTGATGTCAGAAATCAGGGGGTAAAATTAGTTTATTAAAGTGGCACAGATCAACCTTTAAGTTTTTTCTGGCTTGAATTTTGAACATCCCGACTCTCCTCTCAAAGGAAGAACAGAGATAAGGAATGTTATGGATCCCTTGCCTGAATAGGCTTTCGGTGCTATAAGGCCATTTTAGTTTTTAGGTGGTGTCATCCCTTGCAGTCAATCCCTTTAGATCTACAGCTATCTGCGGCGTTAAACACAGATGAATTTGACGGTTTACTGATTGATCAGCCATACGACTATACATCTATCTTTATTAGCAAAATACTGCCTGATGAAAGTAATCCGCGGTTTTTCCCCAGTGTCATTATCTCTGATTTGCATGCGTACCAGTTGGTAAGCAGAAAGTTGTCGAAAGGGCAGCTTGTCGCTTTATATGATGCAAAAGACAAAGTGGCGATTGGTAAGTCTTGTCTTGTGAACTGTTTTACTCAGGGCACTCAAGAATGGAAAAAAGCGAATCGTAGCATTGAGTCAATACTGGATCTGGCTCGCAATATAGCTGTATCTGAGATCATACAGGTACCTACAATCTATCCTGAATACAATGGAACTTACAAAGTACTGACTGGTCATCGTAGATTTTTTGCTATGGTGTATGCCAATGGCATTAATGGTGCAGCTTATTTTAAGGTGTACAACGAAAAACCTCTATTGCCGAAAACAAAGCAATTTCAGGAAAATGCCAGTCGGGAAGATTTACCTCAATACGGAAAATTGCAGGCATTTTTGGATGCCATGCAGGAAGTAGAGACGCTGTCTACCAGCAGAATACGTTTAGGTAAAAAACAACTGACGGTCAGGGAAACTGCAAACATGTTGGGCGTGTCTATGGGGGCTTATGACAACTACAATGTGTTAGTTCGTTATCCTGCAGTGATAGATGCGTATAATAATGGCAACACATTGCCATTTTTGAAAATGAAAAATATCGTTCTTACCACTGAAGCGAATTACAAAAAAAAGAAAGGACTGGCCCTGCTGTCGAACGTCCACAAAAGAGCAATTAACGCCGAAATTAAGTCGTTGTTGCAAGGTGACAAGCCTGCGAAAGACGCCGGGGTAAAACCTTACAAAATTGGTGCTATTAAATCGCCGCAGGTTCTTAAACAGTTACTGACTGCCAATGTCACACAGCTGGATACAGGCGTGGATTGGGAATCACTGGATTGGGAATCAGCTTCTGATGTGAATCAGGCATTGAGTCAGGTGCTTGGTTATTTGGAAAGCCAGGCAGAATAAGTGATGCTTAGTGGTACGTTGAGCAAAAGCTATTGCCTGATAAAAATCTGCACAGGTGCCTGCTGTAGTGGCTGACAAAAAAAGCAGGGCTCTAATAAACATCTTCTGGCGACCAGCAAGGGGTTGGTTAAGCTCTGATTGAACTGTGAAAAAATGCTCACAGAAATTCTTTATGTGCAGCTGGGTGAAGCCCTAATGCAAAGATTGGTCATCATCGGCAGGCATGCTTTGTGTTAAGTTTAAACTTGCCTCTTTTGCTTTAATGAGTTGCTCAAGGGCAAAGTATGGACATAAATACAGGCCATCACAACCATCTTTGTGGCCTTGCGTGTAAGCATCTGCAAATATCTCTCTTAATTCATTTGTTAACATTTTCATTTCATTTGGCTATTTTTGCTTCCATATTTACCTAATATATATATTAGTTTTCTGAAAGCAAGTGAATTTATTTTTTTCGTGACCAGACTTAAAACAGACATTGATCAACCTGAACTCGGGATAAGAAAATTTGAACTAATGGCCCTTCACGTGATCGGATCTTTCGACTAAGGTCAACCCCATCACACCGAAGGCCTATGCACAAGTTAGTGAAAGTGTTTTGCGATGTCGATGATTTTCAGACCTGAATGGGAAAAAACTCGGTTAACCGATGGCACACGCAAGCGTCGGCGCTCTGGCCGAATGACGATGAGCGAAGTCAAGACCATTATTATCTTCTTCCAAATGTCCCACCATCGTGATTTCAAAAACTTCTACACTGGCTCTCTTTTCCTATTTTATAAATCAGCGTTCCCAAATTTACTTAGCAATACCCGCTTTCTTGAGGTGATACTTACCGCCTTGGTGCCTCTTTGCAGCTACTTTGCCAGCTAGAAAAGTGAGCCAACTGGCATCGAATTTGTTGATTTCTCCAGCATCAAAGTTTGTCATAACTTGCGAATTCAGCGGCATAAAACCTTATCAGGACTGGCGAGCAGGGGCAAAGGCACGACTATGGATTTAAGCTGCATTTGATTGTGAATCATCAAGGAGGGATAGTGGCGGCCAAAATCACCCCAGCCAATGTACATGATACAAAGCCCTTCTCTGATATGGTCTACAGTTCGATGGATAAACTGTATGCTGATAAAAGCTACATCAGCAAAATCAGCAAAGCACTGTCCAGTGAGCTAATGGAAAAAGGCATCACACTGGTAACGAATGTGTGCAAAAACATGAAAGCAAAGTCACTATCCTTGTGGGATAGTGCGATGCTCTCAAGGCGCTTTATCATCGAAACCATCGCCGACCAGTTGAAAAATATCTCACAGATAGAACACTCTCAGCACCTCAGCGTCCATGGATTTGTGCTCAAGATGATATGATAGCAGGGCTCATCGTTTATCCATGGAAAGAAAATAAGCCAAAACTGAACATCACTAACGCAGAGTTTAATGCCATTACAGTAATGGCTCGTTAAAGCGATCTCAAATAATATCGCAACGGTTTACCATATCAGCCATAGCAACAGTTATTTTTCGTTCTCCCTCAAATGTATCTCTTCCATGTGCAATCAGCATATTATCGACCATATAATATATCGCCTTGTTCCCATGAAAAACGTCTTGCACATTCATGATAGGCATTATCAATATGACGGCCCCCAATAAGAAGATCCAAAGCAATGATGAATTTGGGCATGAGTAAAGACCTACGAGGGCCATGCCATGAAATCAAAACGTTTTTCTGTCGAACAGATCGTTTCTGCGATAAAACAACACGAAGCGGGGCTACCTATCGCTGATATTGCCCGCAAAATGGGGATTGCCGAGGGAGCATTCTACGCCTGGAAGAAAAAGTACTCTGGGCTTGAATCAGACCAAGTTCGTGAACTTAAGCAATTACGAGAGGAAAATGAAAAGCTTAAACGTATTGTTGCGGATTTAACCCTCGACAAGGTTATGTTGCAAGATCTCAATACCCGAAAGTGGTAAGCGTACCGCAGCGTCGCAAAGCGGTACGCCATCTGATAAGTCTTTATCGAATAAGTGAGCGGCGAGCATGCTCGTTGACTGGATTAAGTCGAACGGCGTGCAGGTATAGACAACGCTCAGAGCCTCAGGAAGCGCTTCGCCAGAAAATCGTAGCGATTGCCAGAGCGCGAGTCAGGTATGGCTACAAACGTATCCACATCATGTTGAAGCGTGAAGGGTTCCATGTGAACAAAAAGCGAGTGCAGCGCCTGTACTGCCTGGAGGTACTTCAGTTGCGGCCTAAGCGGCCTCGACGTAATGTCAGTGGTGCACATCGAAAACGTGATTACATCCCAAGCACAGGACCAAATGAGGCATGGGCAATGGACTTTGTGGCAGATCAGCTATCTACGGGTAACAAGTTCGGTATTCTGACCGTGGTCGATACCTACACAAGAGAATGTTTAGCAGCCGATGTCGGTGCGCGTTTACGTTCGGAAAATGTGGTCGCAACACTGACTAGGCTCTGTCAGGAACGAGGAGTTCCACAACGTATTTATTGCGATAATGGGAGTGAGTTTGCAGGGCAGATGGCAGATCTATGGGCATATACCAACAAGGTTACACTTGCATTTTCCCGTCCAGGGAAGCCAACAGACAACGCTTATATCGAGTCGTTTAATGGAAGCCTGCGTGATGAATGCTTGAACTGCCACTGGTTTGAATCACTGACCGATGCTAAATTGAAAATCGAAGCTTGGAAAAATGACTATAACAAGAGTCGACCTCATCAGGCTTTAAATAACCTGCCTCCTTTGCAGTTTGTGGCGTCCATTGAAAATTGCATAGCTCAATTCATTCTACGAGTGGTTCCAAAAATGGGGGCCTGTCACTAAAAAAGCTACCCAAAATGCGCATGTTATTATATTGTTTAGTAAAGCCTTTACTGCGCCAGAAAACTTAATAGAAACGTTAAATAGTTATATCCTTGCAGATGTCACTATTGATGATTTCCAAGAAAAATCAGCGGATGAGATAGAACTTACTTTATGACAGCTTTAGCTAAATTGTTAACAAGCTTTAAGTCGCTAGATATAAAACTCACTATTGACGACGATGATAAACTGGTTGTCAGAGGGAATAAGGCCAATTTGACCCCGGATTTGATTGGGCGGATAAACGCCAATAAAACGGAGTTGGTGGGGTTGTTAAAATCGGCAAAGTCTGGAGGGCAGAAGATAACCCCTCAGATGTTGCCGTTGGTGAAGCTAACGCAGCAAGATATTGATTATATAGTGGCCCATGTCCCCGGAGGCGTGGCCAATATTCAGGACATTTATCCGTTGGGGCCGTTGCAGCAAGCCATTTTGTTCCATCATATGATGGAACACGAAGGGGGAGATCCTTATGTGATGCCGATGTTGTTTAAGGCAAACACTCAGGCGGCATTTGAGCGATTTATCAAAGGCTTGCAGTTTGTCATGAATCGTCATGACATATTGCGGACTTTGGTCCTCTGGGCATCGTTACCAGAGGCGGTGCAGGTGGTGTTGCGTGAGGTGAGTTTGTCGGTGCAATGGATTGACACACCGACAGATGAGGCGCCGTTAAGTTTCATGGAAAGGCTGTGTGCACCAGAGTTACAGAATATGGCGCTTGACCAGGCACCGCTGGTTAAGGTGCAGGTAACCAAAGGGGCAGAGAGTGAGGAGCATTTTGTCCTTATTCAATTCCATCATATGGTATCAGACCATGTCGGTATAGATATTATTCAACAAGAACTGGCGGCCTTTGAGCGGGGGGACACCGCAGGGCTTGCCACTCCAATGCCTTATCGTGAGTTTATTGCCCATACCTTGCATTTAGCCGAGCAATATGATGCTGGCGCCTATTTTAAGGCAACGTTAGGGGATATCACACGCTCTTGTTTGCCTTTTGGCCTGAATGATATTCAAGGTGATGGCAGTCGCATTATTGAACGGCGGGAGGCGCTGCCAGAAGCGGTGTCTGAGCAATTGCGTGCAGCTGCTAAGCAAGCGAGAGTGAGTCCGGCGGTGTTGTTCCATGGAGCTTGGGGTTTATTGCTCAGTGGCTTCAGTGCTACTGAGGATGTGGTGTTCGGAACTGTGGTCTCAGGGCGCTTACAAGGGACGTCAGGTGCAGCGCATACCGTGGGTGTGTTTATGAACACCTTACCTTTAAGGGTACGCACGCATGATGGAGATGGAACTGTTTCGGAATTGGTGGCGCAGGTCCAGCGAACATTAGCCGAGTTATTGCCTTATGAGCAAGCGTCGTTGGCTGCGGCGCAACGTGCGACGTCGATAGTGGGTGATACGCCTTTGTTTAGTGGGATGTTGAACTATCGTCACTCAGCGTTGGGGGAAGCGATTGAGTCAGATGTGTTTTTGGTTGCAGGGCAGGAACGCAGTAACTATCCGGTGAGTTTGTTGGTGGATGATTTGGGTCAATCTTTTGCTGTGAGTGTGCAGTTGGATAGTGCGGTGGATGCTGTGCAGGTCATGCAGTGCACTCAGGCGTTGATAGCCAAACTCTCTGAGGCTTTATTGCATTCTCCTGAGATGCCT
>NZ_JAVDWR010000038.1:0-8117 GCF_031457405.1 Rheinheimera soli
GGATGGCTGCGAATAAAAAATTGTCAGGATCAATTTTTAACAATGCAAAGCATTGGCCCAAAGGGTGAGCGCCATGGATGGCTGCGAATAAAAAAGCCCCTGCGTGTGCAGAGGCTTTTTAAAACTAAGGGTGTGACTTATGCTTTTTTCGATAAATCCAGCAGCAGCGCGTTTAAGCGGCTGACAAAAGTTGCAGGATTTTTCAGGCTGCCACGTTCAGCTAATAAGGCCTGATCAAACAATACTTCTGCCCATTGCTTAAACTGCGTTTCGTCCTGCACATCGGCAATATGTTTCACCAGTGCATGATCCGGGTTCAACTCAAAAATAGGTTTTACGTCCGGCACTTTCTGACCCACAGATTCCATCAGCTTCATCATCTGCGTGCTCATATCAAACTCGTCAGTGACAATACAAGCCGGGCTGTCGGTTAAGCGATGGCTGGTTTTTACGGCTTTGACCTGATCACCTAAAGCTGTTTTAAAGCGTTCAGTCACAGCAGCAAATTGCTTTTCTGTTTCTTCCTGAGCTTTTTTCGTTTCTTCGTCATCCAGCTTGCTGATATCCAGACCACCTTTGGCGATAGAACGCAGCTTTTTACCTTCAAAGTCAGTCAGGTGTTGCATTAACCATTCGTCAACACGGTCGGATAACAACAGAACTTCAATGCCTTTTTTACGTAACACTTCTAAATGTGGGCTGTGTTTAGCGGCTTCAAAGCTGTCAGCAACGATAAAGTAAATTTCGTCCTGACCTTCTTTCATCCGGCTGACATACGCTTCTAAGCTGACATTCTGATCCGCATTGTCATTATGAGTAGAGGCAAAACGCAGCAGCTTAGCTATGCTTTCTTTGTTGCCGGCATCTTCAGCCGGGCCTTCTTTCATGACCTGACCAAACTCGTTCCAGAAGGTCTGGTACTCGCTTTGGTCTTCAGCTTTAGACATTTTCTCCAGCATTTTTAATACGCGTGAAGTACAGCCTTTACGTAAGCTTTGCGTCACTTTGGTGTCCTGCAGAATTTCGCGGGAAACGTTCAGCGGTAAATCACTGGAATCCAACACACCTTTGATAAAGCGCAGGTAACTTGGCATAAACTGTTCAGCGTCATCCATAATAAATACACGCTGTACATACAATTTCAGGCCATGACGGGCCTCACGGTTCCACATATCAAAAGGTGCCTTTTTCGGCACAAATAATAAACTGGTGTAGTTGGTATTACCTTCCACTTTGTTGTGAGTCCAGCTTAATGGCTCGGTCCAGTCGTGCGAAATATGTTTGTAGAATTCCTGATATTCGTTTTCAGTGACTTCAGATTTATCGCGCATCCACAGTGCAGTGGCTTTGTTGACCGCTTTCCAGAAGCCTTCAGTGGCAGGGATTTTTTCGCCCTCTTCACCGTCCTGCTCTGGAGTGCCGTCCTGATACATTTCCACCGGAATGCTGATATGGTCAGAGTATTTAGTGACAATAGATTCCACTTTCCACTGGCTTAAGAATTCAGTTTCTTCATCGCGTAAATGCAGAGTGATTTCAGTACCACGGCTATTCTTCACAATAGGCGCAATGCTGTATTCGCCTTCACCATTAGATTCCCACTCAACAGCGGAATCAGCAGGCGCACCTGCTTTACGGGTTTTGACTGTGACCTTGTCGGCGACAATAAAGGCAGAGTAGAAACCTACACCAAACTGACCAATCAGCTGAGAGTCTTTGCTTTGATCGCCAGAGAGCTGACCAAAAAATTCTTTAGTGCCGGATTTAGCGATAGTGCCTAAATGGCTAATCACTTCATCCTGCGTCATACCAATACCGTTGTCGCTGATGGTAATGGTTTTAGCCGCTTCATCCAGGCTGATACGAACTCTTAAATCGCCGTCATTGTCATACAGGCTGCTGTCAGACAAAGCTAAAAAGCGCAGTTTGTCAGCCGCGTCGGACGCGTTGGAAACCAGCTCACGCAGGAAAATCTCTTTATTGGAATACAGCGAATGGATCATCAGCTGTAGAAGTTGTTTGACCTCGGCCTGAAAGCCGTGCTTTTGTTTTTGTACTGTCTCAGTCATATACAGCTCCTTCTCTTTAATGGAATGACTTTAATGCAAAGGCGCCTATGCATAACGCCTTTCGAATTGTGCTGGCAAGGATATGGGTTTAATAGCCACAAATATCAAGGGGGAAATAGCGGCAAAACAAAGAACAAAATGGAGGAACGGGCAATTGGCGAAAGAATAAGCAGAACCAGAGCACGGCGGAATACAAGGGGCGTGGTTTATCCGTGCCTATTTGCAGTTCTACGCAAGTGGCACGAGAGGCGCAGCACAGTTTCAAGAACGAGGGTCCTGACCAAAGGTCAGATGGGTTTGCGGCCACTAAAGGCGTGAGACAAGGTCGTGCCGTCTACATACTCTAAATCACCACCCACAGGCACACCATGGGCGATACGGGAGACATTCACCTGATACTTTTTACATTGCTCAGCAATGTAATAGGCTGTAGCATCGCCTTCCACTGTCGGGTTGGTGGCCAATATCACTTCCTGCACTGAACCTGTACCCAACTGCTTTTGCAGTAAATCCAGCCCAAGTTCTGAAGGACCTATGCCATCAAGCGGAGATAACTGGCCCTGCAAGACAAAATAGCGGCCTTTAAACTGACCTGTTTGCTCTATCGCAAACTGATCAGACGACGAAGCAACAATACAAAGGCTTTGACTGTCACTGCGTCGTGGATCTGAACAAATAGCACACAAATCAGTTTCGCAAAAAGTACGGCACTGCTGGCAATGCCCTACTTTCTCCATAGCCACAGCCAAAGCCTTGGACAACTGCACAGCCCCAGAACGGTTGCGTTCCAGCAACTGCAGGGCTATACGTTGTGCCGACTTCGGACCTACACCCGGCAATATACGCAAGGCGTCGATCAACTGCTGCAGTAAAGGACTGAATTTGCTCATACTAAAACAGACAACAGCTTAGAACGGCATCTTAAAACCAGGAGGTAATTGCATACCACCTGTTACAGCAGCCATTTTGGCTTTATTGGTTTCTTCAACACGGCGTACCGCGTCGTTAATAGCAGCAGCTACTAAATCTTCCACCATTTCTTTGTCATCCTGCATCAGACTATCGTCGATGCTGACACGGCGTACATTGTGGTTGCCTGTCATGGTGACTTTCACCAAACCTGCACCCGACTCGCCTGTGACTTCCAGATTAGCCAATTCCTGCTGGGCCTTTTGCATTTTATCCTGCATGGCTTGCGCCTGCTTCATGATATTGCCTAAACCGCCACCACCACCTTTGAACATAACTGTACTCTCTTTAAAATGACTCTATTAAACTGGCGACAAGATAATGACTTGAGCCCGAAATTACAAGATGAAAAAACAAGACGAATTAGTTGACGATAATACTGTCAGCGACTATTTCCGCCCCAAACTCTTTTTGTAGCTGCACCACCCATGGATCATTCTGCAGCAACTGTTCTACATAAACCAGACGCTCTTGCTCAATCCGTTGCTGAATAGCCACAGGACAAGTCTCGACCCAAGGTTGATACTGAATATCCAGTTGAACAGCTTTATGAAAAGCCTGACTCAATTCTTTAATAATTTCGGCGCGGAATTTTTCTTTATCCAAATGCTGCTGACTTTGACAAACCAACAACTGCACTGTATCCCCTGCCCAACTGATGCAACTATGCAGCAGATACAAACGCAATAATCCGCCTAAATTCAGGCTATCGACTAAAGCCGCCCACTCATCGACCTGAGCGGCAAGACGCACTGAAAAATTTTCGGCTGTGATCACACCATCAAAACGGTATTGAGCTTTAGCTTCCGGTGCGCCAGTCATTGGCTGTGATTCTGGTTCGGGCTCCGATTGATGTTGCTGCTGAAATTCTTGCCAGGCCCAGTCGGCCGCAAAATCTGCATCTTCAGTGGCTATATCCAAAGCATCAGATTCATCCGGATAAACAGACAGTACAGGTTCAGCCTGTTCAATAGGCTGAACCTGAGTTTGAACTGGCGCAACTGCTAGCTGCGTAACCAGGGGCTGAGTTTCTGGCGCAAGGACAGCTAGAGGCGGAGCTTTTGGTATAGCAGCAGGCTCTGCAGCCTTGGCTACAGCAGGCGTTGGTTCAGACTTTTTTTCACTCTGAGTCTCCACAGCCCTATCCGCGCTAACAGCATCAGCTTTAATACCACGGCGCGCCAAAATAGAAGCGGCAATACCTGCAGCAACTGGCTGCGCAACATCAGCCACAACTTCTGTCGCTACATGCTGCTCTGAGCTAATTTCGACTGTGATTTCAGACTCTGATGGCAATGACTCTGCCATTTGAGGCACAAGTTCAGGTTCTTTCGTCGGAATGGGTGCAGGTGTAGTTTCAGGCAAATTAAATTTTGCTTTCAATTCAGCCGCATGAGACACAGGAAGCGACGCGCGCATGGCAGGTGTGGCATCAGCAGCGCCAGGCACAAAAGCCACAGCCCTTAATAACGCCATTTCCAGACCAATACGTGGCTCTGGTGCAAAGGCCAATTCTTTTTTACCGGAAATGAGTAGTTGATAAAACAGCTGTAACTGCTCAGGGCTTTGCTGCTCTGCTAATTGCTGCACAAAAGCACTGTGATCTGTGACTAAATCCGCCGCTTGCCAGTTAAACTGACTTAAAGCGGCTAAATGCAACAAGGCCAGCATATCATCCAGCACATGAGCAAAATGACTATGCTGCTGCACCAATTGATCCAGATGTTGTTTCAACGCAGCTAAATCACGGTTAATCACTGCAGCTAATAACAGCTCAGCCCACTGCTGTTCCAGATAGCCCAGCATATCGCGCACCAAAGGCACTGTGATGTTGGAATTGCTCTGTGCTATGGCCTGGTCAGTCAGGCTCAATGAATCACGTAAACTGCCTTTAGCAGCCCGCGCTAACAATGCAAGTGCGTCTTCAGCAGCAGGAATACCTTCCTGCGCCAACACATAAGATAAGTGCTGTTTAATTTGCTCCGGGCTTAACGCCTTTAAGCTGAACTGCAAACAACGAGACAGAACTGTGACTGGCAGTTTTTGTGGATCCGTAGTCGCCAGCAAAAACTTCACATGCGGAGGTGGTTCTTCCAGCGTTTTCAAAAGCGCATTAAAGCTGTGACGCGACAGCATATGCACTTCGTCTATTAAGTAGACTTTATAACGGCCACGGCTAGGTGCGTATTGTACGTTATCCAGTAAGTCGCGGGTGTCTTCAACTTTAGTGCGTGAAGCTGCGTCAATCTCTAACAGATCAACAAAAAAACCCTGATCAATTTCGACACAGGCACTGCATACGCCACAAGGTGTGGAGGTCACCCCTGTTTCGCAGTTTAAACTTTTGGCAAAAATACGGGCTATAGTGGTTTTACCGACACCACGGGTGCCGGTAAACAAATAGGCATGATGTAATCTGTTGTGATTCAGCGCATTGGTCAGCGCTGTTTTCACATGATCCTGACCGACCAGTTGACCAAAATGTTGAGGTCGCCATTTTCTTGCCAGTACCTGATAACTCATGCCACCTGCGCCTGTGTTTTATTGGAATTAATCGCCTGCAAATTCAACCAGACTATAAAGGTTTAACCCCAGCTTTTCTAAACGCGCTTGTCCGCCCAAATCCGGCAGATTCACTACAAAAGCAGCGTCTGTGGCTTTGCCACCTAAACGCTCAACTAAACTGGTTGTTGCAGCAATAGTACCACCTGTAGCCAATAAGTCATCCACTAACAGCACCTTATCTCCGGCAACTATGGCGTCTTTATGGATTTCCAATGTGTCTTCGCCGTATTCCAACTGATAAGACTGAGCAATACGTTCTCGTGGTAATTTACCTGGCTTACGCACTGGTACAAAAGGTAAACCCATAGCATAAGCCAAAGGAGCACCAAAAATAAAACCACGGGATTCAGTCCCCACAATCTTGGTAAAGCCTTTGCCCTGATACTGTTGTTTAAAGGCATCTATAACCTTTGCAAAAGCATCAGCGTCCAGCATCAGGCTGGTCACATCACGAAATAAAATACCTGGCTTTGGGTAGTCAGGCACAGCTTTGATCACCTGACTTAATAAAGCGGAAAGAGAGTGTTCATTCATCATCACGATCCTGATTATATTCAGCTTAAAAGACGGTTTTCTTAAGAGATTTCCGTCATAAAAAGGAAAAAACCGCCAGCAGGCGGTTATTTCACGCTCGAAAAAAGTTTAAGCGATGATCCGCAGCCAACTGATAATCGGAGGCAGACAGAGTAAAACCACAAATACGACAATAAATAACGCTAACTGGCCAATGCCAAAAGATTCTTTAAAATTCTCGTCTGCCATGATCTGAGCTCATTCACTAAAAAGGTGGGACATGGTAATGAATTTTAGCCAGCTTGAAAAGCATGCACTATGCCTTTCTGCACAAAATCCGTCAGCAGAGCCTCAGCGCCTGCCGACAGCTGAGCATAGTCCAGTTGAGGCACATAAGGCGATACCAATTCAATAAGCGCAGCAAAGCTAAGGCCCGGTTGCTGCTCCAGCAACTGCAGCAATAGAGTCGTCAGTTGATTTAACGCAATAAACTTTACTTCATCGTGCGGATCCCGGTAGATTAACAAAAAGCTGGCTTGAGGTTCTGTCGGCTGAAACTCAGTACAAATTTGCTGCACCTGATACTGATACGCCTGCACTGAAGAGAGTTCAGACAACTGCAATGCCTGCTGTTTCAGATCGGTAATGGCAACCCAGGCTTGTGCTTTACGAGTCGCAAGATCCAGTTCCAGCCATTCATAATGCGCCAGCTCCAGCATAAACACCGGATCATCAGGTTGTAATTGATACTGGTGTTGTAAAAAATCTAAAAAACTTTGGGCTATGGACAAAAAAAATGGATTGTCGCAGCGATATTTGGCAAAAAATAGCTGTAAACGCTGCTGCCATGCCTGCTCTGAATACAAAGATTTCAGCACAGGAAAAGCAGCACAAACAAAACCTGAAACATTGTTAAACAACAATTCCCGATAAACATCCAGCCTTTCCTGCTCTACATTCACAGGCCTTTCGTTTTTATCCGGTTCGCGCAGATAAGCAACAAACTGCTGCTGAAGCTGTTGGAATTTCATCTCAGGCCCTCAACTTGTTCTGCTTAGCTTGTTGCAAGCCACGAATATGCGCCAGCTCCAGTTGCAGTTGTTGCAGATCAGGAATATTAAAATCCCGTTCCAACAAGGTCGGAAACAGGCCGTGATGCTGATAGGCTTCGGATAATAAGGCCCAGACCGGATCAGACACATCTGCACCGTGGGTATCGATTAATAGGCTGTCACTTTGCCGGTAATGCCCGGCCACATGGCCATAAGCAATACGTTTTGTAGGCAGTCCTTTTAAAAAAGCCAGCGCATCGTAGCTGTGATTGACTGAATTCACGTAAATATTATTCACATCTAACAGCAGTTTACAGTCGGCCAGGTCCAGTACTGCATTAGTAAATTCAAGCTCCGACAATTCCTGACCGGGCGCCGCATAATAAGACACGTTTTCGATGACTAAAGGCTGCTCAAGAATGTCCTGCACCAGGCGAATACGCTCTGCGACATAAACAGCGGCTTCTTCAGTAAAAGGAATAGGCAGCAAATCATACAAATGCCCTGCAGCAGAGCAATAACTTAAATGTTCGCTGTAAAGTTTGATCTGATGTTCTTTTAAAAAAGCTTTGATTTGCTTAACAAAATCCAGATCCAATGGATCAGGACTGCCTAAAGACAAAGACAAACCATGACAGATAAAGGGGTAACGTTCAGTTAACTGACGGAATTTTTTCTGATAGGCACCGCCATAAGGCAACCAATTCTCCGGCGCTACTTCAAAAAAGTCGATATCGGTTTGAGGCAGTTCCAGCACAGTAGTGAGCATTTCACGTCGCAAACCCAAGCCGACCTCTGTAGCTGCCAAACCAAAAGGGAAATCAGACATAAGGTTTCCTTAAAAGCAGTCAGCCTGAGAGTGTAAAAAAATCTGTGTAAGTGGCATTCTACCTAACTCCTTGGAAGGGATAAAGAATGCCAATTACAGACCAATTACTGGATCAGCTGT
>NZ_JAVDWR010000039.1:0-7851 GCF_031457405.1 Rheinheimera soli
GAACACCTGAGCTAAAAAGGAGCTGAGCCCAACGCGGGAAAAAAACTGGTGTTCACAATCACCAGAATAGGTGTTCAGATAAAACAGAATACGCAGTCTAAGAAAGCCTAGTCTATTCAGACTGCTACATACACACTTTATCACGCTCAATATTTTATAAATAGAAATTCTCAATCTCTTGATAATTTAAAAGAAATAAGTCAAAGTAAGCGTAAATTTTGGGAAGTTAAACTTACTGTTATAGTCAGTTTTCCTGGCTGTTAGGAGCAGTCGCTCGCTAAAGAAAAGCAACTTGATGCGGTTTGCTCAATTAGGACAATCGCCAAACCAATAAGCCGCACAAACGCATTGAGTATGAACGGATTGACGTTTCAGGCGATGTACTATGTGAAGAAAATATTGTTCAGCGAAAGCCAAACAGACTGTTAGCTCGAAGAGCAAATGATGTGTTGCTGCTGTTGCAAGGCAAACCGACAAAAGAAATAGCTGGTCTGCTGCAGGCGCTACAAGGTTGAGCGCAAACAGTTGGATTCGTTTGTATCCGCCCGATGAGATTGACGGTTTTCAGTCAGGCTTACGGTTTGAGCTGAAGTTCATCGGGAAACTACTTCGGTTATTGGTTGGTTTCAGGCCGCAAGAATTTGGTTATCACCGTTCGCGTTAGAGCAGTGAGTTAATCTGTATGGCGCTGCGGAAATCGCTGAATATCGTTTTACACAGCGTTACAATCCCGCGCAGGTTACCCAAAACATGGCATCGTCTGGCGAAGGTCACCATCTACGTTGTGTTAATGTGTGTTAAAGAGTTGGATAAAGAAAAATTATTAGCCGAGGTAGAACAAATGCTTGCAGGCTGTGCTGGCCACAATCCAGTGTTTAACGAGGACGAAATTTTATATCCAATTGAATCCACACCTAGGTGCGGAATGGGGCTTGCGAGGCCAGCAATGTACAGTGGCAACGCCGTACCAGAATATGACATTTCTTTCTGACTGGTGCACCTCAAAGTAAAGCTAGTCTGGTGTCTTATGTAGGCTCTAACTCAGATAGTTCGGTGGCATTTGTCGACTTACTCAGAGCCGCATTGTAGAGTTATCGTAGCGCCGAAACTATTACGCTGATTGTTTAGGACTACATCATACAAAGAATATATAGACACTGTGATTGCTGAAATTAACCTGAAATCCAGACTGTTATGACTGCCGGTTCTCAGCCCTTTGCATAACAAAATCGAGTTGCTGAGACACTAGTTACTTAAAAACACCCGTGCAACCACCGCTGTGAGTCGATGGATGAACTGATGAAATGGGTTGATTACTTATTGACATAGCATCACCATAGACACAGTACTAAATGGGCGAGCAATCATTTAGCATTCCTGTGGTGGAGCGTTAAACCGAATAGTTATTTTGGGACAGCTAGTGGTACAAGATAGAACCGTAGCTGGTGTAGTAGTCGTTTTGTAATCGGCATGCTTCAATATTAATCGTTGGCATTGATCGCTAAAAATGCCAACGCACTTCGCGCCCAAAAACAGTTATGCTAGGCATTTATTATTGATGTGTTTAAGTTGCCGGCAGAACATAGGCTCAGAGATACAGGCTATCAACGCTAGTTTGCGAGCATTAAATTGCTGAATGAACGTGCGCAGTTCATTGATACGATGCTTGTTGCATTGAATTGACACCTTCTGGTGTAGGGCAGTACTGGTACTCTAAATAAAAGACACAAATAAAGTGGAAGAACTGGCAGAAATATATTGTGCAATTGAATAATTACAGCGCAGAATGTTTTTTGTACAACAATGGCAGGGGTTAGTTTTATTTTGAATAATGATTCTTTTGAAAATTATATGAGAGAGAAGTGCCATAAATTTCTACTTTGATTCTGGCTATTTGTTTTATCTATACCATTTGCGGGGATGCGGCAGGTAAAACGATAAATTCTTTACTCGAGTATGCTTAGTATATCTACGGATATAGCCGGCACAGTGTCGGGATAAAGCCATGGCCTACAGCGAGCACAGTATTAATAGGATTATTTATTAAGGATAAATGATAAATGATAAATGAATTATTCGAGTTATCCATTTCTCAGCAAAGCATACTGATCAATCAACTGCGTTATTCAACCTCTCCCTTGTATAATATTGGTGGCTATATTCAATGTTGTGGTGTTGATGTAGGCATATTGAGTCAGGCACATGCCGAGATTGTTAAACACCACGATGCCTTTGGTATTCGAATAGAGAAAATCGGTGATAAGTACCAGCAAACGATTTCTGAAGAGCGTGATACATCCTTACCTGTAGTGGATTTCTCTAATGTTGATTCGCCCGCTGAGCATGCAAAGCAATGGCTCAATGAAAACTTTGATATTGTTATGAATATCCAAAACCGCCAATTGTGCAAAGCTTGGTGTGTAAAATTGGGCGATGACAAGTATTGGTATGTTGCCATCGGTCATCATTTGGTGATGGATGGTTGGGGCTTTTACAATTGGGCTGGCGTCATTGCCGACATTTATAATGGTTTTGCACAACAGAACAAATCCAGTGCTGATTTTAAATGGCATGAGGTCGTTCAAAAAGACCAAGCTTATTTGGAAAGCAATCGCTATCAATCAGATAAAGCTTATTGGGCTACCCACTGTGAGGCGGTCGAAAGTCTTAATTTAAGGGTGAACTATCCTTGGTTGCGGACTGACAATTACGCCAATATGAGTGAAAGGTATGTTGCTGAGATCTCCGATACAACATTTCAAGCAATTAGCCAGTTTGCAGAACGAGAGAAGGTAACGGTCCCTGCGGTGTTTATAGGTGCTCTAACCTGGTACTTTGGTTCTGCCTATAACAAGAAAAATGTTTGTATTGGTTTGCCAGTTCATAACAGACGTAATCGTCAAGAAAAAGATTTTGTTGGTTTGTTTACTGCCATCAGCCCTTTGGTGGTGCCTATAACTCAGGGACTGACTTTTACCCAGCATGTCCAGCAGGTTGCTCAGACGCAGAGCAAAAATTATCGCCATCAGCGTTATCCGTTTTTGCAGATTGTAAAAGACCTTGGTCTGACTGGTCAGGAAAACCCGTTATTTGAAGTGATGTTTAACTACCTGAAGTTAGATTATCGCGATTTGGCATTAGGTGGACATAATGCAGAGGTTATTTTCGCCGATAATCGTCATCAGCAAATTCCATTGAGTATAAATGTATGGGATGGTGATACAGGTTCCGTTGAGTTACATATGGAGTTTAACCACTGTTATTTCTCCTTTGCTGAAATTGAATTGCTGAGCCAACGAATTTTTGCTGTGTTGCAAGACCTTCTACAGAATGCTGACAAGTCTCTCGCTGATATTGATTTATTACCAGCTCAAGAATTCTGCCTATTGACGCAAACTATGAATGCGGAGTCTAAAACGGTAGCAAGTCAAAATATTGATTCGAGGCAATATCTTCATAAATTGTTTGAAACGCAAGTGCGTCAAACTCCAAATGCAACGGCGGTAAGCTTTGCTGATAAACACATAAGCTATGCAGAACTCAATCAAACTGCAAATAGGCTAGCTCATCATTTAGTGTCGAAATACGATCTTAAGGCGGACAGTTTAGTTGGTATTTGTCTTGACCGCTCTGAAAAAATGTTGGTCGCGATCTTGGCCGTGTTGAAAGCCGGTGGTGCCTATGTTCCTATGGACCCTGAATACCCTGAGTCAAGGCTCGCCTTTATGCTCGAAGATGCTGGGGTGTCTACAGTCATCACTGATTCTAAAATCCAATCAGCGTTGTCGCAGGGTAAAAAGGCTTTCTTTACTGGAACTCAGAGTCTGTTACTTGATGAGCTGATGAATTCGACGGAATGGTCTGAGCTTAATAGTATCGATATCGTTAATAACACGCTGACGCCTGAGCACTTGGCTTATGTGATATATACCTCTGGTTCCACCGGACAGCCTAAAGGGGTAATGGTTGAACATAGAAACGTTGTGAATTTCATACTTAGCATGGCGCTTGAGCCGGGGATCAGAGCTGAAGATAAGTTGTTGGCAGTAACATCGATGACGTTTGATATTCACGTGCTGGAGTTATTCTTGCCGCTAGTAAGTGGCGCTCACTTGGTGCTTGGTACCAGATCAGATGCTTCCGACCCGCAAAAACTCAGTGAAATTATCACAAAACAGCAGATCACGTTGATGCAGGCAACACCTGCAACCTGGAAAATGCTGTTGGACTATGGCTGGCAAGCTCAGCAGCGATTAAAAATACTTTGTGGGGGTGAAGCTCTAAGTAAAGCTCTCGCTAGTAAATTGTTGGCGAACGAGCACATTGAGCTGTGGAACATGTATGGGCCTACTGAAACTACAGTTTGGTCTGGAGTTAGCCGGGTCGATAAAACAGATATGTTGATCTTACTTGGCGCCCCAATAAAAAATACATCTTTTTATGTCGCCACACAAAATGACCAAAGTGCAACAGCTGAGCAATCTCTTAGACTATGTCCTTTTGGTGTTTCTGGTGAATTACTCATTGGTGGTAATGGACTTGCACGCGGCTATCTTGGTAAAGACGCGCTCACCGCCGCCAAGTTTATCACTAATCCGTTTATGACAAACAAGCAGGATGGGCATGAACGACTTTATCGTACTGGCGATTTGGTCCGCTGGGTTTCAGATGGTCGTTTAGAATACTTAGGCAGGTTAGATCGTCAAGTAAAAGTGCGCGGCTTTAGGGTTGAGGTTGGCGAAATTGAAAGCCATGTAGTGGCTCATCCACATATCAAAGATGCGGTCGTTGTGGCACAGGATTCTAATGATAGTACGAGCAATTTGGTGTGCTTTTTTGTTGTCGATAATGAGTTAAAGCGGAGACGAAAGCCATTAGATTTTAGTTTGTTTTATTTTGGTGCATCATACAATGATTATACGCCGCATAGTGGTTGTGAAGGGCGTTATAGTTTTTATATGCGCTCTGCTAAGTATGCTGATGAGAATGGTTTTGAAGCAGTGTGGACGCCTGAGCGCCATTTTGACCCTGTAGGAGCGTTGTATCCAAATCCTTCTATTCTAAGTGCCGCGCTGGCGACCACAACTAGAAACCTACAGCTACGCTCTGGTAGTGTTGTCTTACCATTACACGACCCGATTCGAGTCGCAGAAGAGTGGTCTGTGGTTGACAATCTTTCGCATGGTCGCGTTGGTATTGCTATTGCGAGCGGATGGCATGCCAGAGACTTCGTACTAAAGCCTGAGAACTATTTTGCGCGAAAGCAATGTGTCATTGATGGCATCGCGATGATTAGGTCTTTATGGCAGGGTAAAACCATTAGTCGTTTAGATGGCAACGGCCAGTCTGTAAACATTGAGATCTTCCCCAAACCTAAGCAAAGCCAGTTGCCGCTATGGAGTACTACAGCAGGGAACCCTGATAGCTTTATTGAGGCCGGTCGCCAATGCACCCATGTATTAACCCATTTACTTGGACAAACTATAGAGCAGCTTGAGAGCAATATTCATCTTTATCGGGAGTCATTAGCAAAGCATGGGCACGATCCTAAGCAGGGGAAAGTTAGTCTAATGGTGCACACTTATCTTGGTGCAGATCTTGACGAAACCCTAGAGCAAGCGCGTCAACCGTTTCTCAACTATATGAAAGCACACGTTGCACTACTTAAACCATTGCTTGGCAGTTTAGGCATTGCTCCTGATGAATTGGGAGACCAGGATGAAGAAGCCATTTTGAACTTTGCCTACCGCCGTTACAGTAATTCAGCGTCTTTAATCGGTACTGTAGCGAGTGCAACGCCCGTCGTTGAGCGTATTATCGCTGCTGGGGTCGATGAAATCGCCTGCTTGATTGATTGGATGGACGATGAGTTGGCATACAATGGCCTATCTTTCATCACACAACTGATGCAGCACAGTCTTCAATTGAATTCAGCTGAAGACATCTTATTGGCGAAGGAACTGCGTCATGAGTTACATAGTAAGCTACCAAGTTATATGGTGCCGGGGATGTTTTACATCTTAGAGCACCTGCCACTGACACCAAATGGCAAAATAGATACTAAGGCGTTACCTCAGTTACAGTCCTCCCTTCAGTTGTGTCAATTTGTGGCGCCAGAGACAGAGATTGAAAAACAGCTCAGTGAGATCTGGGGGCAAGTGCTGGAAATTGAGCATGTCGGTTTAATGGATGACTTCTTCCAATTAGGTGGGCACTCGCTGCTTGCAACTAAGGTTGCCACTCGGATTAATACAACTTTTAAGATTAATTGTCAGTTAGAAATAATCTTTAGAGCGCCTGTACTTAAGGACCTGGCGGCAGAAATATCTCAGTTAAGTCAAGTTTCTGTCCCTGAGATCATCAAAAGAGTTCCGGATAATAAATCCTTGTTGGCATCTTTTGGCCAGCAACGGATGTGGTTATTGGGCAAGATTGATGGTGCCAGCGCCCATTATAATGATGCTTTTGCTTTGGATTTGTCAGGCCAGATTAATATTGTTGCGTTAAACAAAGCTTTCACTACAATTTTCCAACGTCATGAAAGTTTGCGAACCAGCTTCTTTGTCGGTGAAGATAATTTACTCTATCAGCAGATTAATCAAGAAATTGATTATCAAGTACCTGTGACTGATTTAGTGGATTTAAGTACTGATGAGGTAAGCGATGAAGTCAAACTGTTAACGGATCGAGAGGCTGCCAGAGAGTTTGATTTAACAAAAGACCTGCTATTAAGAACACAGTTGATAAAGACGGCCCCAGACCGCGCGACTTTGTTGATCACTCTACATCATATTACATCAGACGGTTGGACCCTCGGGCTACTTATTAAAGAGTTTACGATCCTCTACTCTGCATATTTGCGTCATGAGCAAAATCCTTTGCCTGTGTTACCTATTCAGTATGCTGATTATGCGTTATGGCAGCGCCATTGGTTACAGGGCAACGAATTCGAACAGCAGATGCAATATTGGGTGACGCAGTTAGCGGATTTGCCCGTGGTACATGAATTAACGTTGGACTATGAACGTGAAAAATATCAAAAGTTTGTTGGTGCGACCCATCGCACAATAATCGCTAAGTCTGATATTGAAGCCTTAAACCAAGTTTGTTTGAGTAACGGCGCAACGGTATTTATGGGGCTTTACTCTATTTTTACCGTGTTACTTTCACGTTATAGTAATAAGTCCGACATTGTTATTGGCACTACAGTTGCTAATCGTGAGCAAGCAGAAATTGCTAATCTGTTAGGTTTTTTTGTCAATAACTTAGTGCTGCGTGCCGATCTTTCTGACAGTCCTGACTTTGTTACTCTATTACAAAGAAACAAGTCGTTATTGTTGGATGCTTATACTCATCAGCAAGTGCCATTTGAGCAAGTGGTTGAACGTTTGCAACCTGAACGTAGTTTAAATCATACTCCGCTGTTTCAGATTATGCTGGTCTTTAACAACAATGAAAAAGGTCAGGCGGAAATGCCGCTTCTGGATATTACAAGCATTGTGCAAACGCACAATGTGGCTAAGTATGATCTAACGTTGAATATCACCGAACAGAACAATGGTGAATTGTTGCTCGAGTGGCAATATAACTGTGGCTTATTCAAGCCTCAAACCATAGAGAAAATGGCGGAAATTTTTGACCGACTGTTAATAGGTGTACTTGCAGGACCACATCAGAGTGTATTTGCGCTTTCAATCTTGTCAGAAGATGAGACTCAAGCACTGTTTCAACAGAGCTCTCAGAGTCAACAAGCGCTTGGCAATTTGCCTGGGTTATTTGAAGCGCAGGTTGCGAGAAACCCTGATGCGATAGCGATAGAGTTTGAAGGTCAGCAGCTCAGTTATGGGGTGC
>NZ_JAVDWR010000040.1:0-6663 GCF_031457405.1 Rheinheimera soli
CATCGTAGCTATAGCTCATACTCACCGACGCTCCTGCGCCGTTTGTTGTACTGCTGGTCAATCGATGCAGGTCATCGTAGCCATAGCTTTCACTCACATTGGTTGCAGCATTGCTGTAGTACTGCAAATTACCAAAACTATCGTACTGGCTGTAACTTAGCTGATGCACCGTCACACTGCCCGATATAGCCTTAAGCGTCTGCACCCAGCCCGTGCCCGCATCATAGCTTCGGCTTTCCAGTACACCATTACCCAAACTTGCGTTGGTGATATGACCAAATGCATCCTGCGCCGTAATGTGACGGTACACATAACCACTGGCTGCGTTTTTTACCTGCTCCAGGTGACCCTGTTCGTTGTAGTCATATTCCACCGTCAATCCGTTCGGGTAACTCTTGCCTATGAGTTGCCCGCTCGAAGAGTGGTACTGGTAGTTCTGTTTGAATACCTCTCCATCGACCTGCAACGTATTACTCGTTAGCCTACCGTATGCATCATACCCAAAGCTGCGTACTACCGAACTACTGCTTTCGCTGTCCGGCAAGCCTTTTTGCGTGCTGTCGTAGCCGTAGCTGAACTGCTCCTGCACCACGCCAGCTTTGATTGCCTTTAGCGCCGTCTCACGACCTAGTTCGTCGTAATCGTGGTATTTATTGACTCCGCTGGCATCCGTCTCCTGTTCCAACTCTCCAAAGCCGTTGTACACATAGTCGGTTATCCCCTGATTCGGGTCGTCTACCCGCAGTTTCATCCCCAGCGCATTATAGGCAGCATACAACGACACCCCATTGGCGTCCTGCATCACCACCGGCAGCCCCTGACCATTGTAACTGTAGCGGGTACTTCCCCCCTCACCATCCACGGTTTCCATCAGTTGGCCCAAGCTGTTGTAGCTGCGGCTCATTTGGATGCCGCCCGCATTAATGTCTGTTTTCAATCCATCGTAGCTGTACTGGATACTCAGCCTGCTGTCGTGCGTGGTTTTTTCTCCCGGACGGTTCAGCTCGTCATACGCCTGATACTCTGTCCAGGACGGGCTGTCACCTTCTGCGTAAGGCAAGGATTCTCTGCTCAGGCGGCCAAGCGCATCATAGCCTTTATCCCTGTTTATCCACTCTCCGCTAAATCCCTGAACTGAGGTGCGTACTTCACGGCCCAGCATATCCAGGTAGACGCGCTGCTCCGGCATACCTTTTTGCTGTATAACCTGCACCGTTACAGCCAAAGAAGGTGCATTGGTGTCATATTCAGCTTCATCCAACGTCACATGTCTAACCCCGCTTTGCGGCTCGCTGTGCCGTATCAGTCGGCCAAAGGCGTCATACGAATAAGACGTCAACAACAGGTTGGCATCGACAACTTTATTCCTCAGACCAAACTCAGGTAATGTGCGTATCGTAGTGACATGTCCTTTGGCATTGGTCAGACGAAATACAAAAGCACCGGCAGGGCGAGCCACTGTGTCTCCATATTCCATTGTGGTACTGCGGCTACTGAGTTCTTGCCACAGCCCTGACAGGTCCATCATTGCTGTACTTTCCGTCACACTCAGCGGTAAGCCGTAGCTGTTGTAAGACGTTTCGATGGTTTTCACGGGACTGTTGTCCGAAGCGCTCATCTCCATCAGCTCCGGCTGTCTGGAACTGTGGAAATTACTGTAGCTGGTTTGTACCCAACTACTGCTATCCAGAATTTGTCCAGCTACTGAATACGGGTCGCTACCGTGTCGGTTCTGCATGGCATCTGTTGTTACCTTGCGTGTAAGTAACTTATTCGGCCAAGCCTCGCTTGCATCAAAGCTTTGAGTAAGGGTTTTGCTAGCAAGTCCATAAGCATCTTCAGTGCTGTTCGTCTGAATAAGCACATTGCCGTAGGTGTCTACAGAGGTAACTTGCACCTGCTGCATCGATAGCGGCGTTTTACTCTGCAAGTCCTGCTTAATCACTGTGGTGTGCGCCGGATATATCAGGTAGCGGTGCTGCCCCGGAGCACAACTCCATAACTCGCTGGCCGTCGAGGTGTCAGTATTACTGCTGCAACTACCCGACTGAGCCTTATGCTCCGTATTTAACACCCAACGCTGCAAGCTCAATTCAAAAGCATTATCGGCTCCGGTAACATCAAAGGCATTCTGGTCTGAGCTACTGTAAACAAAGGGTGACGTCCACCCCTGCACTGCGGCAAAACTGCCAGCTGGGTATTCGGCGGTCTTAAAGTGGAATTTCGCCTGCAGCTGGCCTGTAAAGGGCGCCTTTTGCAAATAATCGGCATGCTCAATTACGCCCAGATCCACATCTTCTTCAATAACAGAGCGGAAACCAGAGAAGCCTTTACCCGCGTGGTTATAAACAGCACCACGGTATGCAAAGCGTTTTTTTCGCTCACCGCCAATGCCATTGCTTTGGCTGAACTCTGAGACCACATACATACTGGATGCAAAGTGGAAATGCTGATTATCTGCCACATAACTATGCGATGTTGCATATAGTGGTTTATCGGCTACAGTATTTTGCCCCGTCGCCAGCGGTAAATAACTCCAACGTGCAACTTTACCCAGGCCATCACGCACCGTCACCAGACTATCCATCGACGTCTGTCCGGTAGTGCTATCCCCCAAATTGCGGTTAATCCAAGTGCCGTATTGTGTCCCGAGCGGGCTGGTCGAACCATTAAAGCGCTGACCTGAGGTAAAGCGAGTACCATAGGTAAACATCAGATGGTCAAGTCCGTTGCCGTAAGCATCAACTGCAGCGCTCTGAGTAGCCGAGCCAATAAGCTGTGTGGGCTGACGAGTCAAATGTAAAGTCCCATCCGGTGACACAGCGAATTGCACCGAGTCATACCGGTAAATACTTTCATCATTGCTTTCAGCCGGAATGGGGAAAGTGGCCGTGGAGTTGCTACTCTGAGGAACAGCACCATACATCGCATCACCACAGAACTCTTTAGTCACCGCTTTACCTGCAACCACATCACCATACATAATACAGGACTCAATCAAACGCTCTGCGGGTACCAAAAGTTCAGCCTTGCCGTCATTATTCACATCCATCACCCTGAATGCGCCGCTGTATTTAGGGTATGAAATAGTCTGTTCTTCAGTGTTATGTACAGCATTAATCGCGTGATAACTACGGCTATGTAACCAGGACGTATCGCCACTTGCGCTTCTTAGCGGTGTAAAACCAGCACCGGTATTTAAAGAATATGCCAACCCATGCCCTGCACTCCAGCCCAACCAATCTGTCAGGCCGTCATTATTCACATCAATAAAATAACTAAAATAGTCCCACTGCATCGGCGACGCCGAAAATGGCAAAGACATGCTATTGAATGTTAGTATGCTGCTACTCCATTGGCTGTACAGCACTCTTTCCGGTTGTGGTTGTGGGTAGCTGTAAAACTTGTTTTTGTTGTTCATCACAACGACATCCGCCAAACCATCTCCGTTCATATCACCAGTTAACTGGATACTGGTGGTTGCATAGGGGATGCCACCACTATATTCCAGCACAGCAGTATAAATAACAGTACCACCGCCCGAATAAGGTGCGGATAGATTGCGGCTGTGTAAATACACCCGGTAATCAGGCTTCGCTCCGTTAACACGGTACATCACCAAATCCGGCCAGCCGTCGCCGTTAAAGTCGGCAAAACCTTCAACCCGGTCACGACCCAACTGATGCGAAGAGCTTTGGTTCATCGAAATACTAGTGGTGATCCAGCTGGTTGTGATAGAACTTCCCTCGCCACTGGTCAGACCAACATCTAAAAAAGCTCCGTTGTCTTTTACCGCATCGGTACGCCCATCCAGATCCAAATCAGCCTGATGACAAACATAAGCTTGCTGGTACACATCAAAGCCGCATCCTGGCAGGACAAAACTGTGTGTTGCCTGAACTGTACCTTCTGCGTCAACAAAGCTACCATTCCAGTCCCTGCTTCCATCACCATTGATGTCGCCCCGCGGCAATGCTTCTGTGATGGTTCGATAATTGCTGTATCCGCTAAAAGGTACCCACTCAAGGCTATAACCGGCGTGTTGTTCTGACCAGTCAAACTCAGTCGGTTCCAAACAATTGACGAGGACATTTCCTATAAATGCACATTCAGTCACTGAGCGCAGCAAAGTTCGGCCTGAACCTATGCTTAGCTCTCCATAAGTGAGGCGGTACTCGCGAATTTTATTATTGTTATAGAAAGTAGTCATTGTACTCAGCCGCTGCGTCTGCTGGATAGCTCCACCTGCCAAATAACTTAATGAAGGATCAGCGCGGTCTTCATAGCCAAACCTGACGTTGCCCAGACCATCCTCAGAGGAGGTTCCGGTATAGATAATCTGGGAGAGCAATACTTCGGCTTGCCCAAAATTTTGGTACACATAACGCATGGTGTTATTGCCAGTGACATCAGTTACTTTACTCAGCAACCATTCCTGCACCATGGACTGTTTATCCGGCACCACTTGGCTTGTACTGCTATCACCAAACAGCAAGGTACGGCCAGCACTATCCTTCACAGCAAAGTAGGTTGCTGCGCCGGACAAATCACCGCCACGCTGGCTGATTCGACTGAAATCATCCAACTCCGGGGCATATACCGCGCCGTTTTTCCCATAGTTGCCACTAATCAACACTAAACGCCTGCCGTTGTAGCACAACTTATCGCTGTCGCTCAGCATAACGGATCGCGTAACCGCATCATTGGCAAAGCTACTTCCACACCTGCTTATACTGGAAGTTGCGCTCAGGCTCCATCCCATGCCGGCAATACCATTACCCCTTCCGGAGTTGTAGTTCAGGCTGACGTCCGGCTGCATGCCTGCGCGACCCGGTGCGATTTGAACAGGAATAACAAAACTGGCCTGTCCACCTCGAACCCCCGTTTCAGCAGCTACGGCACCGATCTCTTTTGTTGACATTTTTGTATAGGCTGGTGCGGAAATACTTTGTTCTTGAACCTCAATTTTGTCGGTGTTATACCAACCATGTTCCATCGATGGTGGTTCTTTAAAACTTGCCAGCACGTCACAGTTTGAAACCACATTCGCCACTCGAAATTCATTCCCGTTTCGTTGCCCTTCGCAACCAGAAACAGAATCGATCATATAACCTTCTTCAGGGGTGATAGTAAAAGTGGCATCTTCGGCGTGACTCACTTGTACAGTGGTCGGAGAAATCGTACCTCCCTGACCTGCCAAGGCACTAATCGTATAACTGTTCAGACTAAAACTGGCACTCACGGCACAAGCTCCCGTGATCCCCCCGGTGGTATAAGTCGTTCCACTTAACGTGCCACCACAACCACTGACTGCACTGATGTGATAACCAGTACTTGGGGTCACTGTAAAACTGGTGGTACTGCCATGAGTGACCACTTTGGACGTCGGGCTGATGCTTCCTCCCGCCCCTGCCGATGCACTGACTGCATAACTGTTCAGACTAAAACTGCCGCTTACTGTACAAGCCCCTGTAATAACTCCGGTCGTATAAGTGCTGCCACTGAGCGTTCCACCACAACCACTGACTGCCCCAATGCTATAGCCAGTATTGGGGGTCACCGTAAAACTGGTGCTGCTGCCATGATTCACCGCTTTGGATGTCGGACTGATACTTCCTCCCGCCCCTGCCGATGTGCTAACCGCATAACTGTTCAGGCTAAAACTGGCACTCACGGCACAAGCCGCTGAAATAACTCCGGTCGTATAAGTGCTGCCACTGAGCGTTCCGCCACAGCCAGTGACCGACTGGATCGAATACCCCACCGCTGGTGTCACCGTAAATGTAGTAGTTCCTCCATTAGATACGGTCCGACTTGAGGGACTGAAACTACCTCCACTGCCTGCAGATGTGCTCACCTGGTAATGAATAGTATAAACTGCTGCGTTTTCAAAGCTGTCAAGCATGCCAGATTTATATGCTACCGCGCGTAAAGTCGCTGTCTGGCTTAATACCACTGGACCGCTGTACACCGGAGAACTGGCAGAAACCTGAGTATTGTTCGTTGTATAACGAATGGTCGCTCCCGCTGTACTTGTTGACAACGACACACTGACTGAGTTGGTATAAGTACCCGCTGCTACCGAAAGTGCTGGCTGTACCACCCTGGCCATAACAACAAACGGGGTACTCAACCCTGAATTAAACGAGCATTCACCTAACGAGTCACAAGCATTGATTGAATACTGGTAACTGCTTCCAACTACACCGATGAAACTGCTCCCAGTTGTCGTAACATATTTACTAGTCGCAAAAACACCATCTTTATACTGAAGCACATTATATGCTACCGCTCTGGGGACAGCATTCCATGTCACATTCATCGAATACTCTGCGATTCCCGCTCCCACTGTCGGTGCTGGTAATGCAAAATTCGCGCTCACTGTACAAGCACCTGTAATCCCGCCTGTCGTGAACGTGTTACCACTTAAACTGCCACCACAGCCTGAAGCTGATTGACTCACATAACCCTCGGCAGGTGTCAACGTAAAGCTGGTAGTGCCACCATGAGTGACCACTTTGGATGTCGGACTGATACTTCCATTTAGACCTGCTGATGTGCTAACCGTATAACTGTTCAGACTAAAACTGGCACTCACAGCACAAGCTCCCGTGATCCCCCCGGTGGTATAAGTCGTTCCACTTAACGTGCCACCACAACCAC
>NZ_JAVDWR010000041.1:0-5284 GCF_031457405.1 Rheinheimera soli
TTGGGAGCCTGGCGGTGAACTACTCTCGCATGGCATCTGCCACACTACCATCGTCGCGGCTGCGTTTCACTTCTGAGTTCGGAATGGAGTCAGGTGGTTCCACAGCGCTATTGCCACCAGGCAAAAAACGTTTTTGTGTCTTTAACAAGCAAACTGATAAATCGAATTCTTTTCACACCACACACAAACACCTTGGGCGTTGTATGGTTAAGCCTCTCGGGCAATTAGTATGAGTTAGCTTAACACATCACTGCGCTTCCACACCTCACCTATCAACGTTGTGGTCTCCAACGACCCTTATGTGTACTCAAGGTACAAGGGATGACTCATCTCTTGGCCGGCTTCCCGCTTAGATGCTTTCAGCGGTTATCCGTTCCGAACGTAGCTACCGGGCAGTGCCATTGGCATGACAACCCGAACACCAGCGGTTCGTTCATTCCGGTCCTCTCGTACTAGGAACAACTCCAATCAATCATCCAACGCCCACGGCAGATAGGGACCGAACTGTCTCACGACGTTCTAAACCCAGCTCGCGTACCACTTTAAATGGCGAACAGCCATACCCTTGGGACCGACTTCAGCCCCAGGATGTGATGAGCCGACATCGAGGTGCCAAACACCGCCGTCGATATGAACTCTTGGGCGGTATCAGCCTGTTATCCCCGGAGTACCTTTTATCCGTTGAGCGATGGCCCTTCCATACAGAACCACCGGATCACTAAGACCTACTTTCGTACCTGCTCGACGTGTCTGTCTCGCAGTTAAGCTGGCTTCTGCCTTTGCACTAACCGTACGATGTCCGACCGTACTTAGCCAACCTTCGTGCTCCTCCGTTACTCTTTAGGAGGAGACCGCCCCAGTCAAACTACCCACCAGACACTGTCCGCAATCCCGATGAGGGACCTACGTTAGAACATCAAACATGCAAGGGTGGTATTTCAAGGACGACTCCATCACGACTGGCGTCGCAACTTCAAAGTCTCCCACCTATCCTACACATACAGGGTCAATGTTCAGTGCCAAGCTATAGTAAAGGTTCACGGGGTCTTTCCGTCTAGCCGCGGGTATACGGCATCTTCACCGCAATTTCAATTTCACTGAGTCTCTGGTGGAGACAGCCTGGCCATCATTACACCATTCGTGCAGGTCGGAACTTACCCGACAAGGAATTTCGCTACCTTAGGACCGTTATAGTTACGGCCGCCGTTTACCGGGGCTTCGATCAAGAGCTTCGCTTGCGCTAACCCCATCAATTAACCTTCCGGCACCGGGCAGGTGTCACACCCTATACGTCCTCTTACGAGTTTGCAGAGTGCTGTGTTTTTAATAAACAGTTGCAGCCAGCTGGTCACTGCGACTCTCATAGGCTTACGGAGCAAGTCCTTCACCCACAAGAGCGTACCTTCTCCCGAAGTTACGGTACTATTTTGCCTAGTTCCTTCACCAGAGTTCTCTCAAGCGCCTTGGTATGCTCTACCTGACCACCTGTGTCGGTTTCGAGTACGGTCGACAATACCTGAAGCTTAGAGGATTTTCCTGGAAGCGTAGCGTCAACAGCTTCACCACCGTAGTGGCTCGTCTCGTGTCTCAGAATATAGGGAACCGGATTTGCCTAATCCCCCTTCCTACGCACTTTCACATGGACTACCAACGCCATGCCTGCCTAGCTTTCTCCGTCCCCCCATCGCAGTATTGCCGGTACGGGAATATTAACCCGTTTCCCATCGACTACGCATTTCTGCCTCGCCTTAGGGGCCGACTTACCCTACCCTGATTAGCATGGGATAGGAACCCTTGGTCTTCCGGCGGGGAAGTTTTTCACTCCCCTTATCGTTACTTATGTCAGCATTCGCACTTCTGATACCTCCAGCACCCCTCACGAGATACCTTCAACGGCTTACAGAACGCTCCTCTACCACTTGCGCAAAGCGCAAGTCCACAGCTTCGGTGCATGGTTTAGCCCCGTTACATCTTCCGCGCAGACCGACTCGACTAGTGAGCTATTACGCTTTCTTTAAAGGGTGGCTGCTTCTAAGCCAACCTCCTAGCTGTCTATGCCTTTCCACATCGTTTTCCACTTAACCATGACTTTGGGACCTTAGCTGGTGGTCTGGGTTGTTTCCCTTTTCACGGCGGACGTTAGCACCCGTCGTGTGTCTCCCGAGTAGTACTCATTGGTATTCGGAGTTTGCAAAGGGTTGGTAAGTCGGGATGACCCCCTAGCCTTAACAGTGCTCTACCCCCAATGGTATTCGCTCGAGGCGCTACCTAAATAGCTTTCGAGGAGAACCAGATATCTCCGAGCTTGATTAGCCTTTCACTCCGATCCACAAGTCATCCCCAAATTTTTCAACATTTGTGGGTTCGGTCCTCCAGTTAGTGTTACCCAACCTTCAACCTGCTCATGGATAGATCGCCCGGTTTCGGGTCTACACCCTGCAACTATTCGCCCAGTTAAGACTCGGTTTCCCTACGGCTCCCCTATTCGGTTAACCTCGCTACAGAATGTAAGTCGCTGACCCATTATACAAAAGGTACGCAGTCACCCCACAAAGGGGCTCCCACTGCTTGTACGTACACGGTTTCAGGTTCTATTTCACTCCCCTAACAGGGGTTCTTTTCGCCTTTCCCTCACGGTACTGGTTCACTATCGGTCAGTCAGGAGTATTTAGCCTTGGAGGATGGTCCCCCCATGTTCAAACAGGATACCACGTGTCCCGTCCTACTCGTTTTCATTGATAAAGCTTTTTCGTGTACGGGGCTATCACCCTGTATCGCCGCACTTTCCAGAGCGTTCCACTAACTCTTTATCAACTTAAGGGCTAGCCCCCGTTCGCTCGCCGCTACTAAGGGGATCTCGGTTGATTTCTTTTCCTCGGGGTACTTAGATGTTTCAGTTCTCCCGGTTCGCCTCGTATGACTATGTATTCATCATACGATACCTGATAAATCAGGTGGGTTTCCCCATTCGGACATCTGTGAGTCTAGCGTCTCTTACCGACTTCTCACAGCTTTTCGCAGGTTAGCACGTCCTTCATCGCCTCTGACTGCCAAGGCATCCACCGTGTACGCTTAGTCACTTAACCATACAACCCCAAAATGTCTGGAATCGTAGGTGTGATAAGGTTCACAAATAAATATTGTTACCTTGTTTTTTCTTTCTATCAGCTTGCCAATTTGTTAAAGAGCACTTCGAGCATAAAGCTCAAAGAGAACAATTCTTTGAAAGAATGGTTGTCTTTGAGATTTCAAACAGTAATTTACTTTCAGAATCTATCTTAAGTAATGGTGGAGTTAAGCGGGATCGAACCGCTGACCTCCTGCGTGCAAGGCAGGCGCTCTCCCAGCTGAGCTATAACCCCAATCTAAATTGGTAAATTCATGGTCAAGCTAGGCGCGGTGAACCGAAGCATACTTAAAGTATGTGAGGTTCGCTGCAACAACGCTTGGCGGTGAATTGGTTGGTCTGAGTAGACTCGAACTACCGACCTCACCCTTATCAGGGGTGCGCTCTAACCACCTGAGCTACAGACCAGCTCTAACTTGTCTGTTTGTCTTATCGCTTCGTTGCATCCATCGCTCATTCAGTCATGTACTACCCGTACACTCCTTCACTCGCTCAGTCTGCGCCTTGCGCTAAACCAAACATCCGGCGTTATCCTCGCGGATACCGCTTTTACTGTTTGCTCTACGTATCAATCAATCATCTGTGTGGACACTACACGAACTAAATCTGCTTTAGGTAAGGAGGTGATCCAACCCCAGGTTCCCCTAGGGTTACCTTGTTACGACTTCACCCCAGTCATGAATCACAAAGTGGTAAGCGCCCTCCCGAAGGTTAAGCTACCTACTTCTTTTGCAACCCACTCCCATGGTGTGACGGGCGGTGTGTACAAGGCCCGGGAACGTATTCACCGCAACATTCTGATTTGCGATTACTAGCGATTCCGACTTCACGCAGTCGAGTTGCAGACTGCGATCCGGACTACGATATGCTTTAAGAGATCCGCTCACTGTCGCCAGCTTGCCTCCCTCTGTACATACCATTGTAGCACGTGTGTAGCCCTACTCGTAAGGGCCATGATGACTTGACGTCGTCCCCACCTTCCTCCGGTTTATCACCGGCAGTCTCCCTAGAGTTCCCGACATGACTCGCTGGCAACTAAGGATAGGGGTTGCGCTCGTTGCGGGACTTAACCCAACATTTCACAACACGAGCTGACGACAGCCATGCAGCACCTGTCTTACGGTTCCCGAAGGCACAACCGCATCTCTGCAGTCTTCCGTAGATGTCAAGAGTAGGTAAGGTTCTTCGCGTTGCGTCGAATTAAACCACATGCTCCACCGCTTGTGCGGGCCCCCGTCAATTCATTTGAGTTTTAATCTTGCGACCGTACTCCCCAGGCGGTCTACTTAGTGCGTTAGCTGCGCTACTCACAGTACAAGACCACGAACAGCTAGTAGACATCGTTTACGGCGTGGACTACCAGGGTATCTAATCCTGTTTGCTCCCCACGCTTTCGCACCTCAGCGTCAATATCGGGCCAGGGGGCCGCCTTCGCCACTGGTATTCCTCCAAATCTCTACGCATTTCACCGCTACACTTGGAATTCTACCCCCCTCTCCCGTATTCTAGTTGGCCAGTTTTGAATGCAATTCCCAGGTTGAGCCCGGGGCTTTCACATCCAACTTAACCAACCGCCTACGTGCGCTTTACGCCCAGTAATTCCGATTAACGCTTGCACCCTCTGTATTACCGCGGCTGCTGGCACAGAGTTAGCCGGTGCTTCTTCTGCGAGTAACGTCAAAAGTAGCAGCTATTAACTACTACCCCTTCCTCCTCGCTGAAAGTGCTTTACAACCCGAAGGCCTTCTTCACACACGCGGCATGGCTGGATCAGGCTTGCGCCCATTGTCCAATATTCCCCACTGCTGCCTCCCGTAGGAGTCTGGACCGTGTCTCAGTTCCAGTGTGGCTGATCATCCTCTCAAACCAGCTAGAGATCGTCGCCTTGGTGAGCCATTACCTCACCAACTAGCTAATCCCACGTAGGCGCATCCGATAGCATGTGGCCCGAAGGTCCCACACTTTGGTCCGTAGACATTATGCGGTATTAACAGTCGTTTCCAACTGGTATCCCCCTCTATCGGGCAGCTTCCTACGCATTACTCACCCGTCCGCCGCTAGGTCCGAAAACCCCGCTCGACTTGCATGTGTTAGGCCTGCCGCCAGCGTTCAATCTGAGCCATGATCAAACTCTTCAATTAAGTTTAATTTGCCACC
>NZ_JAVDWR010000042.1:0-4855 GCF_031457405.1 Rheinheimera soli
TATTACAGCAAGGTCAATGGCCGACCTCCGGCACAGGCTGATATTCAACGCTACTTTAAAGTCACACCGCCCACAGTGCATCAGATGTTAGTGGCGCTGGAGAGTAAAGGTTTGCTGGAAAAAACTGCACATCAAAGCAGAGCAATTACGGTCTTAGTTCCGGTCCATGAGCTACCAACTGACTGGTAACTCAATCGATCAGAATTAAATTGAAAAGGTACTAGTACTCTTTCCATTTAGTTCTGACTGGTTAAAGCATTGTACGTCCGGTTCAGTTTTTGCCGGGCGCCATCCAGGGAACTTCCCCTGCAGCCCCTCGCAGAAAGGTACTTGAGCCTATTGACTCATACAGCTCCCATTAAACCATCGTTCCTCTCATGCCTGCCCGCCAGTGGGCGAACAAGTTGCGAGAAATGCTAGCAAGATTTTCCATGAACTTACCAGCCCTCGTTTTGCGTCGTTGCAGTTTTGTACTTGTATCTGGCCTACCAATGACCTTTCCCCCAAATTAACGCTTTGTTTATTTGGCTGAAAACTCTGTACAACTCTGAACGACAGACCTGCCATAGTAATTTATCCATCCATTAATTATCAGATTGATCCACTTTGCGATTTCGACAAGACTTAAATCTGTTCGCTTACGGATACCCCAGACTGTTACATTATGTTGTTTATGGATAAGTTCACTCATATCTCATTTTACGCCACAAGCGGCGAGGAATTAAACCCGAAGGGATTAAAGTTGAAAGCTATTATGATGCAGAATGCATTTACGGAAAGCTGAATAAAAGGGAGATTAAGAATCTCCACATTTATCCAGCTTGGGTCTACAGGTATTGATGAAGCCAAGTGCATATCATCAGAAAAATCATTTCATCAAGTTAGTGCTAATCTGACTAGTTCAGATTTTCAGGCAATTGATACTGACCAGTCAGACCCATTTCTTTCATTGCAGTATTCAGTACTCGTTCAATAGCCAGCCTGGCTTGAGCAGCTCTGGCTCGCTCAGTGCTGCTGAATTTACTCAAGTTTTTATTGACGTCTTTATATTCAAATCCATGACGTGCCGGACTAAAAACCTGCCCATGTACAGGACCCTCTGCTGAAATAAAATCAGAAGTGGTTAAGTTACCGGCTATGGAGGTCTGCGCCAATGCTTGCTCTACTCTGTCATCACACCAAGTGGTGTAAAGGTTGTCTTCTGCAGCAAAGCTAAACAAAGTTTTCATGGATACTTTGTATCCTTCTTTGCTTGCTCCGTCATCAGAGATGGTTCCGGTAGGTAAACGTTGGTCTTTTTCCATGAAACCATCCAGTCTGCAACCTGGATACAACATGTGCGTCAGTTTTACGCTCTGATAGATGTCTCCATGGATCAGTGCGTTGAGTTGATCACGAAAGCCCACCAAATCAAATGGTTGTGCGGCACCTGAGCCTCCGCCCGGAGAGGTGGGGACAGAGACTACCTGACCTGCTGTTGAGGCTACAGCACTACTGTCTGCAAAAAGTTGAAGTGATTTACCTGCATTCAGCGCTTCCATCACATCTTCCCGGCTTGTGTATTCAAGCATCTGATCAAAGGCTGCTGAAAGTATTGGATCTGCCGCTATATTCTGTACGGTAAGAGCCTGGCGAGGTTCGTTGTGCTCCGGAATTTCTATTGGAGGCAAAGCTGCTAAGTTGCGTGACCAATAATCTTTGATATGAGAGGGCCAGATAGCTGGATCAGCCACAAGCGCAATCATAGCTGAACCTCCATTGGATCGGCCTTCAATCACAAGATTTGACAGATCCAGCGTGGGCCAGCGTTCTCTTACCGCTTTATACAAAAACATCGTATCAAAGGCGCTGAGATCAGGTGCGGTGTGGAAAGGCCGCTTGTCGTTATCTATAGCCGACAAACCATCTCCATCAAAGTTGTAAGGGGGCAGAGTATCTCTGTCCACAGTGTTTGGATCGGTAATGTTTAGCCAAAACAATGCGTTGTCCAAGTGCTCCGGTTTCTTCGCAATATTATAGCGACCGACCATAAAGATATGCACAGGAGAGTTAAACTGTTTAAAGGCGTCTTGCCAGTACCATGCGGCGAAAGCGCTACTGCCAACTATGCTGCGTTTCATCATTTTATCCAGTGCAGGCCCAACAGGTACATGATGGGTCAGGTAGTTAGCGAGATACTGACGTTGGCCAGAATTGTCTGTGGTACAAAGTCCTTCATAGTTTGTGCCGGTAAAGTCCCCATTACTAGAGACATAGTCTTTGCCGCAAGGCCCAAGACTGGATATGTTCTTGTACCACTCTCCTCCAGAACCGTGATTCAGAAATACCACTACTGCCGGGCCTGATCCATTGGGATTAAAGGTCCAGTGGTACGCCTGCTTGTAGTTGCCATCGCCGGTCGCTATAGCAAATCGCTCTTGCGGATAGGCTTTGTAATCTGAATCTGGATCGGCTTGTAATGTCGGCGTTAGCACCAACAATGAACAAAATGAGACGATGATTTTTTTATACATACTAAGACCTCTGTTGTTGTCGCTTTTATAAACGAAAAGGCCACGGAAAATGTAAAGGGGACAATGTGAATAAAAAACTCTTTAAATATCAAATCTAACTGTCATACTCGGACCGCTAACCAAGCAAAAAAACCATAACAGAAACATCATTATAGGATACAGACTTAAATTAAAGGGGAAATCAATACTAAAAAGCAAAGGTGAATTGACTGAAAAGGAACAACTGGGCCCTAAAGAAGGGCTAAGCCTATACGCAAAAAAACTTCAAATAAATTTTACTGACTAAAGAATTAACGGCCTCTCAGCAGCATCCAACGAAACGTAATCACAAGATGAATAAGTAAACTCTGTTGAAATTTCACATAGAGTAAGTCGACCGATTTTTTTTCCTGTCTCTTTTTTAATAGTAGCAGTGCCAGTGTCCAGATTAATGATATTACCTATTTGCCTGACACTTTCCCCTGGGGTATGACCACAGAAAAGCGTGTGTATACCTTGAGCTCTGTGCTCTCCATCCTTCAACCAGTATCTTCTATCCCATACGCTTTCATAAAGCAGATCACGACTGAGCACACCTCCGTATAAATCTTTCCAGTTCATACCTGACGGAATAGACGCATGGATAATGCCAAACATATTCCCTCTATTTTGCAAACTTATAGAAACAGGCATATTTTCAGTGATCATACGCCTGAGCTCATTTTGCTGAGATTTGCATAATGAGAAGAACCAATCTCCACCATTTCTCCGCCATTGTTGCACATCATGGAACTCAGGTTGCCCTGACTCCAGCATAAACAATTCGTGGTTACCTAAACAACTAAAAAACCAAGGTTCTTTCGTCAGTTGCAATGCATCGAATGAATTGGGGCCTCTGTCTATCAGATCTCCTACAGCAAACACACGGTCATTCGAATAATCAAACTTTACGGCTGACAACAATCTAAATAAAAGCTCCACGTGGCCATGGATATCACCAACGATAAAATCCCTGCCTCTGATATTTTGCTCAAATGACAATAGCGAACATAGGTTGTACACTGCTCCACCTCATAAATTGGTTCCTTACCATTTTTAAACGGAAAAAAGATTAAGATTGTAAAAAAGTACGGAGTGCAGTCCCCTGTGCAGGTTCAAATAATAGACTTGATTTGCGCCCTTGCCGACTCCCATTTTCTGTGTACGGTTTGTCTTGTGCAACCAAGAACATCTGCAACTTCTTCGTTGGTCAACCCTATGAAGAACTTCAGCTCAATGATTCTTGCCACTTCTGGATCAAATTTTTCGATTTTACAGATCAAGTCGTCCACACTACATATCATTTCTACATCTTGCTCAGATACCAGATGAACATCATCCAGCTCACAAGGGGTTAGCAAACCACCTCCTTTCAGTGATAATCGCTTTCTAGCAATGTCAACCAGCATGTTTCTGATAGATACTGTAAAAGCTCCTACAAAATGCCTCCGATTTGACCATTGATAATCCTCGGTCATTAACTTTACAAACATGTCATTGACAATCACTGTAGGGGAGTACATGGAGTCTTCTTTCATTCTTGATAGCTGTCTTGCTGCTAACTTTCTTAGTATTTTGTATACTTTACTCAGCACTATGTCTTGGGATTTCGACAACCTGTCAAGCTGTGCATTAACCAACTGCGTAAACTCATTGACATCATCAATATTCATAATATTAAGTCTTCTGGTATATGTAACCGTTGGTTAGAAGAGGAATGATTAACACCCTAGCATCCCCTTGTACTTGTATTTCGTGTGATTGCAATTGAACTCAATGTAGTAAATTCTAAGCTATTTTGCACTCACATTTGGATCGATTAACCATATCCAGAATCTAAACCTGAATCTGTATTACAGAAAAGCAACAGATTTCGTAATCTTAATAGTGTCGTAACTCCAAAAATTAAATTAGGAGGGAAAACGACTTTAAGCTTACAAAAGCTGCTAGCTCTCTTAGCAGTGAAGGAGTGAATGTTGCCTAAAAATAAAATAAATAATGCCATTGGCGTCACCGAGATAGCACTAAGCAGTCTTGAACACAAGCTACTCAAACTTGAAAAAGAAGTAACAGACAACTGCATGACTAAAAGAAGATTTGATCGACAAATGATGGAAATTATTAGCCTTGTCGAAATAACAAAGAGCAGCGTATCTAAAATGAAATTTTTTATCCTTGAAAAAGATCATTGCTAGGGCTTTTTTGAAGAAAGAGATTTGAGTGCCGATCGGAGTATGTAAAATTTTCTGTGTAAGTGGCTGTTTATCATAGTGATACACGATCACCGTACATGATGATGAACTGATTCATCGCCGGTTTCCAGT
>NZ_JAVDWR010000043.1:0-4115 GCF_031457405.1 Rheinheimera soli
AGCTGTACTGGATACTCAGCCTGCTGTCGTGCGTGGTTTTTTCTCCCGGACGGTTCAGCTCGTCATACGCCTGATACTCTGTCCAGGACGGGCTGCCACCTTCTGCGTAAGGCAAGGATTCTCTGCTCAGGCGGCCAAGGTCATCATAGCCTTTATCCCTGTTTATCCACTCTCCGCTAAATCCCTGAACTGAGGTGCGTACTTCACGCCCCAGCATATCCAGATACACCCGCTGCTCTGGCATACCTTTTTGTTGCATCACAGCGGAAGACGGCGCATTGCCATCATAACGTGCTTCATCCAGTGTGACGTAACGGGTACCCGTGGCCGGCTCCTGTTGCTGTGTCATTCGACCAAACGCATCGTACTGGTAGGTGGTAACCAATCCGTTTGCATCCGTGCTGGATGACGGCACACCATAAGCCGGTACTGTTTTAATAGTGGTACTATGCCCCTTCGCATTGGTCACTTTACACACAAAAGCACCAGTGGCAAGCCCAGACCACGCTGGCACTGCTTTGGTTGTTCGGGCTGATGGCTCTGTGATACAGTTTTTTAAACGCCATAGCAATGAGACGGTATTTATGTTGTTGATTGTGGTACTGATATGCTTCTTGAAATTTTGCTTTCACCAAAATCGCAAGAGGTTCTTCCGTCCAGTCGTCCAACACAAGCCAAGGTTTTTCCGCACAATGCGTACTCATAAAAAACCAGACTGGGCCATTGTTGAAATTATTCGTTTAAAAGCCCTGATGCCAGACACAGGGTGCAGAACTTTGGCTGACCTTTTTAACCGCCGTTTTGCTACACAGAGGGTTTCGGTGGGTAAAACCTGGGTGTCCTACACCCTGCAACAACATCGTCATGCGGTGATGTTCAAACGCAAAGAACTGAAAAATAAAGCCCCTTATCAGGTCACACCGTTTCACTACTGGGGCATGGATTTAACTGGCGTGACTGACCAGCAAGGCATCACTCACACTGTGCTTGGGCTATGCGAACATCATTCCCGCAAAGCGCTGTGCTTATCGAAATTGCGCGATAAAGCCTCCGTCACTTTGGTTCGGGCCATCTGCTCTGCTATTGAGCTTTATGGCAAACCCCGCATTATCCGCACCGATAATGAAGCTGTTTTTACCTCAAGAACCTTTCGTTGGGCTTTGAAGTTCTTAGGAATTAAGTATCAATGCACTGAGTTAGGTTACCCCTGGCAGAACGGGAGAATTGAGCGGCTGTTTGGCACCTTCAAGCGACACATCAGAAAAATTATCGTTGAAGATGGAATAGCACTAAATCAACGTTTAGCTGAGTTTCAGTTTTGGTACAACACCATCCGTCCACACCAAAACCTGAAGGGCCACACACCAGATGAAATCTGGCATGGCAAAGCAATTCCTCAGACCAAAAACTGGATCTATATCGAATTCTGGACTGGCGTACTGCAGGGATTTTATGCAAGAGAATAGAAAAAAACGGCAGACTTCAAAAGAACAAAACACTGTCCGCGCAGGAGAGAGGCAACGGCTATCTGAATAGCCGCTACTTGCTCAAAAAGAAGACAAATTTTTAAGGAGCGCTAAAAACTCTACTCACAGTCAGGCATTTTTAGTGAAAAACCTATGCCAGATTGTTTAACTTTTAAACAAAACGGCATTACTAAAACCTTCAATAATCCCGCCGGACACCCGGACGGGACATCAAATTGCGAAAAAGTGGACAATGCCATTGCGGGACTGGAAACCGGCGATGAATCAGTTCATCATCATGTACGGTGATCGTGTATCACTATGATAAACAGCCACTTACACAGAAAATTTTACATACTCGACCTGCCCCCGTTGGTTTTTACTTTCACAACTTAATTTTTCGGGTAATTGTGCTAAATGCTTCCTTATTTGCTCCCAATAAATAAGTTTATTGAGTTGAATATCTATCTTCAATTGGTAACCTTGGTTACGACTTTCTAATGTGCACTCTCCCATCGATTCAGATAATGTAAAGCAACTACCTATATAACCATTTAAAGTAATCTCATTCGTCTTTTCGAATAAGTGAAAGACACCCGGAGATTCTTTGTCAGCTACTTTTACTAAGCCTAAATTTGAGTCTAATTCGATATTGTTTGATTCCGATATACTTAGCTCAAGTTCCGAGGCAAATTTCGACAAACTAAGCTCTGTATCAGCTGATATGTGAACGTAAGCATTACCACTTAGCTGACCACTCCATTCCCCTAGATCCCGCGAGATAGTGACTTCCTTGATTAGGTCAGTCGCCGACTTATCAATTGCTACAATTTGCTCATTACTTAGGCAGAGCTTCTCATTTTTAACTATCTCGACCTCCTGTTCGCCGGAGCATGAGATTAAGAGACTAACTCCTACCACTCCAAGTACTAATGACTTGTATATTTTCATGTTACCTCCCTGCTGGGTCGTGGTGTGTATCTTCATTAGCTATATAGCCTCGTCCAAAGCACATATGGAGACAATGCCACTTATTGTTAGGGTTCAACCCTGCAAACCAATTGGTCAATTTCGCTTGCCCCTCGATGAACGGAACAAACCGCCCTACCCCGAAGGGTGTTCCCCCATAAACATAGGGACTCAACCCTAGGTTTGAAAACACTTTGTGATGGAACACTGCTGCTTGATACTTATCTAAAACCCCCCATCTTTCACCTAACTTTCCAGTAAAATCTCTCTGAACTGCCGTAGCATGCCCTCGCATGACTGCAATACCCACATTCTCCATAAAAGAGGTAACTTCATTAAGGTTTGCGTCTGGAGATAGCTTTCCTGATGCCACGCCTTCATAAATCAGCCTCCCCTTAAGAACTTGGGCCATATCTCTATGCGCATCAGTTACAGCGGAATGCTCAGGATCCCACAATGCAAGTCCAGCCAAAGCCCACGGGTCCTCACTTTCATGTCGAGAATTCCAATATTCTTTCATTTTACCATCAGCTGCAAATTGCCTTTGCTCATCAGTTAGTGGTGCGTGGCTATTTCCACCCTGCGCCGCAGCTGCATCTTTCTGACTACCTGTATCTACAGCCGAGTTCTGCTTCTGCTGAGTCATTTTGCCTTGTGGGGTCGCCCCATTACCAGCTCCACCAACTCCGGTCATACTCACATCAACTCTTGAGCCGCCAGCAGACTGAATACCTCCCCCAGTTGCCTCCCGCTTGATACGACTACCAGTGACGGCAACTTTTTCTTTATCGTCAGGCTCTTTCGCTGAATACCCCGTTGGATCCGTCCCCGCCAACGGGTTATTCATAATGTACGAATACGGGTTCAGTGATTGGCTATTACCAGGACTCTGAATAATAGGGTCAACCGACAGGAACCGACCAAGGTTATAATCATACCCCCGGCCGTTCATATGAATTAACTCCACCTCATCCAGATGACGATGGTCGGTAAAGCCTCTTCTGGTGATACCTGCGTTACTCACTCCCGCAAAGTCGGTAAAGTTCAGCTGCTTCGGCCTGTGCGCTGGCTCCATCAATGCCCCGCTTACCTGTCTGGGTTTCCCAAACGCATCATAATGCCGCCGCCCTGTCACCTGACCATTGTGGTCGGTAAAGGTTACACTGCTGCCTAACCTGTCTTTGTGGCTGTACGCTATTTTATGACCATCTGTGCTGTTGTGGCTGATGATGGCTATATCATCCAGATACAACTTCCAGCTGCCGTCTGAACTCTTTTCATACGTCTTATCTATTTCAAAGGTCGTCAGCCCATTGCGAACTTCCTTCACACGCTCCAGCCGCGCTCCGTAGCTGAAACTAAAGTTGTTGCCACCCCGGCTTATACTGCCAGGTTGTTTAAAGCTGGTGTATGTGATGGCTAAACCGTCCCCGCTTATCAGATTCCCTTCATTGTCGTAACTGAAGTTCACCACACTGCCACCCGATTTGGTCACCTGCCGTACCGCATTCGGACCTGCATTTCCGCCAAGATTTTTAGTGCTATTGCCGTACTGGTAGCCACTGCCATAGTCCGATTTGCTCAGCATATTCCCCACCGCATCGTAGCTATAGCTCATACTCACCGACGCTCCTGCGCCGTTTGTTGTACTGCTGGTCAATCGATGCAGGTCATCGTAGC
>NZ_JAVDWR010000044.1:0-3587 GCF_031457405.1 Rheinheimera soli
TCATCCGCTGATTTTTCTTGGAAATCATCAATAGTGACATCTGCAAGGATATAACTATTTAACGTTTCTATTAAGTTTTCTGGCGCAGTAAAGGCCTCTTGTACCCCGTGATTGTCAATCAAGACCGCTAAGTCAGCGACAATTGGCGCTGTAAATAGCTGGCGAACATCCATCACAATGCCAATGTCTTGCAAGCGGGCGATAACCTGCATCACTAGCAACGAGTGACCTCCCAATTCGAAGAAATTATCATAAATACCCACTCGCTCAAGGCCTAACAAGTTCTGCCAAACTGCACATATAGCTTCTTCCGTTGAGGTGTTAGGAGCAACATAGATCCGCTGCTGACCTGACAGATCAGGTAAAGGCAAGGCTTTTCTGTCTAGCTTACCGTTAACTGTCAGGGGTAACTCATCTAACAACATAAACGCTGCAGGTATCATGTATTCAGGCAACTGGCTGCTAAGGTGCAGTCTAAGCGCATCACGGAAGTGGCTTTCTTGTTCACCGCCAACCTCTGGTGCCACAATATAGGCCACCAAGCCGTCAGTCCCAGAAGGTAAGGTCGCTAAGATCAACCTACAGTCTTTTACACCATCATAAGCCGTAATGGCATGCTCAATTTCGCCAGTTTCAATACGGAAACCACGAATTTTGACCTGTTCGTCAAGACGACCTAAGTAGACTAATCCACCTTGGTTAAGCCATTTCACCTGATCGCCAGTGCGATAAAGACGCTTAGCCCATTGTGGCTGACCTTGTTGATAAAATGGATTATCAATGAATCGCTCTGCACTAAGATCTGGACGATTGAGGTAACCGCGAGCCACACTCACACCACCAATATAAAGCTCACCCGGAACATTAATACCTACTGGCCTGAGGTTACTGCCAAGCACATACAACTGCATATTGGCTGTTGGCAAACCGATAGGAACCACAAACCGTCCAGTTTCTGTCACACTGTTGCCGACCCGGAAAGTCGAACAGCCTACGACGGTTTCTGTTGGACCATATTCATTGATCATAAGGCAGTTAGGTAGTAGTTTTTGCGTCCAGAGCTCCGCCACAGCACGGCGTAACTGTTCACCACCGACGATCAGTCGATGAGGCTGAGCACTAATCGCCTCACCTTGCTCTGAACTCAATCTTTGTGCCAGTCCCTCTAAGTGAGAAGGTGTCAATTTAAACAGTAAGGTGGTATCTGAACACTTTAACTTATCAGCTAATGCATCCATTTCAGCCGTTTTATCTTCACTTAAAAGGTGCAAGCATTTACCCGCAACAAGCGCAGTCAACAAACTGGTAACCGTGGCATCAAATGCAAGCGAAGAACTGACTACTGCTGCGGTGACCTCACTATAGTACTGCGTCGTGGCATGATGCAGGTAATTGACCACATGAGCGTGTTCTACCATCACACCTTTTGGTTTTCCAGTCGAACCCGATGTATAAATCACATAGGCTAAAGCAGAGGTTGATACCTGAGGTAACTCTGTTGTTTTACTTTCAGACAATTGTGCCTGTAGCTGATCACTATCAACACAAATCGTGGTTAAGTGTGCTACTTTCGCTGCTAACACCTTGCTGGTTAACACTGCCACAGGTGCTGCATCTTGCAGCATATAATTAATGCGCTCTTGCGGATAGTGCGGGTCTAACGGCAGATAGGCTCCGCCAGCCTTCAACACAGCTAAAATCGAAACAACCATATCAATAGATCGTTCCTGACAAATACCCACTAGTACGTCTTGACCTAGCTCACAATGTTCAAGCAAATAGCTGGCTAAAGCATTGGCTTTTTGATTAAGCTCGGCATAAGTAAGGCGGTGAGTTCCAAACTCAACTGCGATAGCATCTGCATTAGTAGATGCCTGCACTTCAAATAAAGCATGAATAGTTTTGTCAGCTGGATATTCACATGCCGTTTGATTATGCGTAACCAGTAATAATTTCAACTCTTTTTCTGAAAGTAAGTTAAGTTCAAAACAATCAACATCAGCAAGCATGGCATCGGCAGCGCGAATAAAGTATTCACCAAAAGAAACCATAGTCTCATCATCGAAACGAGCTCTATCATAGCTTAGATGCAGGTTCAAACTATCGTCGGCACCTGTACGCTGAATATCAACTGTCAGACCATAGTTAGTCTGCTCAAACCCGCTAGAGTCTAGCAATGCCAGCTCTTCGCCCATTGCATCGACTTTGATCTGATCAAATACGTGGAAGTGAGTATAATTAAATATCACTTCATCAAAGCTAAGCCCGGAATCCTGAGAGATCTGTGCCAGCGGGTAGTGACGGAAACTCATTGAGTTATTACTGGCTTGCAATACTTCTTTAATCAGCTCACGCCAACTGCCGTGTACAGGACGAACAACCATAGGAAGTGAATTCAAGAACAAACCAATCCCCTGTTCGCCTCCTTCTATTTCTGGACGACCATTGATCACTACATTGACCATAACCGTCGGCTCACCGCTAAAGCTTTGTAACACTTTAATTAACAGCGCTTGCAGCATAGCCTGTAAAGGTACACCTAAGTCACTTGCCAGCTTTTTCAATTGTTCAGAGCGCACCTTGAAATCTCTAACAGGGTATTCACCAAACCTCTTCCGCTGTTGTAACTCCGAATGTTCCAGTTGTTTTACGGGTAATTGCATTCCTGGTGCATCTTTGAGCATTTCAGCAAAATATTCTTTCGCCGCCTCATTGACTAACGCCTTCTGCTCAAGCGCAATATACTCCCGATAAATATGCTCTTGCACTAATGGCTCAGGCGTTCGCCCCTGCAGCAACTGCTGATAACGGTTATACAACCTCGTACTCAATGACGCCCGGCTCCAGCCATCCAGTAACGAATGATGAAAACTCAGCGCAAATACAAAACTCTCATCTGTACGATTAAAAATATTGACCTGGAACAGCGGACCCCTCGCCCAATCAAATACATGCGCTTTATGGGATTCTATCCACTGACTCAAATACTCATCTTGTTCCGATTGCTCCATATGGCGGATATCTTCGACCACCAGTGGCGTCTCGACATGACGATAAACCAGCTGTAATGAGCGCTTCCCATTTAATCGGAAACAAGTGCGTAATATTGGATGCGCTTCAATACAGTCGCTGAGCGCTTGTCCGAATAACATGTCATCCCAAGGACACACAATGTGCTCATTGACGATATCATGATACACACCACTAAACTCTGCCAACTGAGTATGGAACACCATACCTGCTTGCAAAGTAGACAACGGATACGCATCTTCAATCTCTCTACCTTCAGCTTCAATTAGCGCTTCTATCTCTGCACGCTCTGTCTCATCAAGTAATTCAAAGGCGGCTACTTCTGCCACATCAATCATCTCATCAACATTCTTGCTCTTATAAAATGCAGCCAGTTTTGAAACAGTCTGGTGAGTAAAAATATCACCAATCGTGACAAAAATGCCTTGACGCTTTAACAAGGCCACCACGCGGATAGACAAGATCGAATCACCGCCAAGACTAAAGAAATTATCCTCAAGCCCCACACGCTCTACCGATAACACCTCACCCCACACTTTAGCTATCGCCTGCTCAGT
>NZ_JAVDWR010000045.1:0-3171 GCF_031457405.1 Rheinheimera soli
AATTGCATCTTGCCTAGTGTTGCAGCAAATCAATTGGCTTATGTGATTTACACCTCTGGTTCTACAGGACAACCAAAGGGGGTGATGGTTGAACACAGGCAAGCCGTTAACTATTTACACCATGCTACAGACCAATATTACAACAATGTAGATGCTGCGGTTGTTAGTTCTCCGCTGGCATTTGATGCTACGGTCACCTCATTGTTAGGTGCGTTAGTCAGCGGTAAACAGCTGTATTTGTTACCACCTGGAGCTGCCGAAGAGTTCGAGGCGTTAACTGAGCTACTTAAAATCCTTGATGTACCAACGTTGTTTAAAATTACCCCATCGCATTTGGAAGGTCTGGCTCAGCAGTTTTCAACAGAAGCTATTAGTCAACAGGTCCATATGCTTGTGGTAGGAGGTGAGCAGCTTAATACAATCATTGCAAAAAAATGGATCTCGGTGTTATTGCCGAATAGTTATCTCGTTAACGAGTATGGTCCGACGGAAACAGTGGTGGGCTGTTCTACTTATAATTTGTTTGGTGAGCACGACGCTTTTTCCCTGCATCATGCCGTACCAATCGGATTGGCCACGGCCAATATGAAGCTTTATGCGCTTGGCAGTAATTTAACACCCTTAGGCGTTAATGTCCCAGGTGAGCTTTATATTGGTGGCGTCAGTGTTGCTCGCGGCTATCTTAACCGTCCAGAACTGACAGCAGAGCGCTTTGTTGATAATCCATTTTATCAACAAGGTCAGCCACAATGGGCGAAACGTCTATATCGTACCGGCGACTTAGTTAAGTGGTTGCCAGAGGGACAGCTGATGTACCTTGGTCGACTGGATGAACAGGTGAAGATCCGAGGATTCCGTATAGAAACAGGCGAGATTGAACATGCGATTGCCGCAGTCGCTAACATCAAAGATTGCGCCGTAGTGATGAAAACCTTGCCATCAAAGAAAGATGCTTTGGTTGCTTATGTTGTTACCAATGATTTGGTCGACGATGAGTTCGTTTTGCATGATGAGTTAAGGCTGCAACTGCGGCAGACTCTACCTGAGTATATGTTGCCTTCTGCCTATGTATTAATGAACCAATTGCCTCTGACCGTGAATGGTAAATTGAACCGTAAGGCGTTACCTATACCAGATGTTTCTAGTCAATTACAACCATACGTGGCGCCAAGAACAAAAACAGAACAAATTGTCTGTAAAATCTGGCAGGATTTATTGGGTATCGAAAGAATTGGTATTCATGACAATTTCTTTGAACTTGGCGGACATTCGTTGCTGGTGATGCAAACGATCTCTCGCTTACAAGAGCAAGGGATTGTCTTGACACCTAAACAGCTATTTGCCGCTCAAACCATTGAAAATATTACTTTGTTGCTCGTCGCAAAGAATGGAGATTATTCATTATTGAATATACAGCAGCATTTTAGGGATGAACCGGGTGCACAGCAAGTTGCCCACAATGAAGTAGAGGTAATATTATGAACGCAGTACTTGATTTACTTAAAACACTTAATAATAAAGGAATTCGGCTTTCGATTGGCGAGGGTGATAATCTCGTATTGCGCGGTGTTAAAGAGCAGTTAACCAAAGACTTGCTGGAGGGAATCAAGCAACAAAAGGCAGAACTTTTAGCGATTTTGAAATCCAATAGTACACAGATAAATGATAGTTATATTGAGCAGGTGCCAAGATGCCAACCATTGCCTTTGTCTTTTTCCCAAAAACGGCTGTGGTTGATTGATCAAATTAGCGGTCAGAGCAAACAATATAATATTCCGATTCAAATTTCATTCTCTGGGGAGTTAAATTATCAAGCCTTAGAGAGAGCTTTTGTAGATATATTGCAAAAGCATGAAATACTTAGGACTACCTATCATATGGAGATTGATAGCGATCCATATCAAAGTATTAGTGAAGTTGAAACATTTGAACTAGGTATAGTTGATTTAAGTGAGGTTGAAAATGCAGCCAAATATCAGCAGTTGACTGAGTTCATTAATCAAGAGGTTGAGCGATCTTTTTCACTTTCATCTGACTTAATGCTGCGTGCGAAACTGATCAAAGAAAATGCGCAACAACATGTATTGTTAATGACACTTCATCATATTGCGGCTGATGGCTGGTCGATGAGAATCTTACAAAACGATTTAGTTTATTTTTATCAATGCCATGCAGATGATAGATATGCAGCAGTTAAAAACAATGGAACTCCTTTAAATATTCAATACGCTGATTATGCGGCGTGGCAAGCAAGTACGATCACTAAAGGTGGCTTAGCTGCTTCGTTAGATTATTGGGCGAATAATCTCAAGCATGTCGAACCATTACATGGTCTTGTGACTAATGGAATTCGGAATAGGAAACGTAACTATCAGGGGAAGGTTTTAAATCAATCTTTTCGTATTGAGCAATATAAAACATTGAAAGAGATATGCAATCGTTATCAAGTTACTATGTTTATGTTATTGGAATCTTGCTTTGCTTTTCTTATCAGTCAGTTTAGTCATCGTGATCAAGTGGTGATAGGCACCCCAGTTGCTGGACGGTACATCCAAAGCACCGAGCCACTGATTGGCTTTTTTGTGAACAGTTTGGTACTTAAGTCAGAGTTTTCTCCCGAGCAACGTTTTTCTGAGTGTTTGGCTAAAAACAAAGAAGTGATCCTGAATGCCTACGAACATCAGCAAGTCCCATTTGACTTAATTGTTGAAACATTAAACCCACGGCGAGAAGAAAGTTATGACCCGATATTCCAAATAGTATTTGGCTTTAATCAAGCTGAAAGTTTTGAGACTCAATTAAACAACTTGCACTTGAGTATAGAGGACCGCTTTGAGGTTTCAATAAAAGCCAAGACAGATCTTGAATTAGTTGTTTCAGAAAAACAAGATGGGCTTGATATTAGCTGGACTTACGATTGTGAATTGTTCAGTGCTGATATGGTAACAGTGCTCAGTGAGTGTTATGAAAAATTATTAAATGTAGTCTGTAAACAACCTGAGTGTAAGCTTGGTGATATTAAGATTCTTCCTGATGCCCATTTGCGAAGCACCCTTGCTTTTGAAAAAGGCCCTGCGCACGGCGAGGAGCCGGCGTTCCTGCTTGAGCAGTTTATCAGTCAGGCGCAGGCCCATCCTGAGCATCTTGCGGTACGGGAAGGTGAGTTAAGTC
>NZ_JAVDWR010000046.1:0-2895 GCF_031457405.1 Rheinheimera soli
GGTATAGGTCTTGCGATTCTTTTTAGTTGTCATAGTCACCTCGTTATGTGATTTTACTCACTTAGCGCGGTGTACAGAACTACTGGATCAGATCACACTACACCTGACGCTTTGCTGCGTGAAAACAATGTTACGACAAAGATAACCTTGCAAAATTTAAGCGAGGAAAAACTAAATCGACTTGACGAGTTACTTTCGAAGTTAGCTCGTTCCCCCCTGATGTTTTCCAGCTTTGCGTCAAACCCAGCTTCACACGGTTGTCTCATCGCAGAGTTCGATATTGCTGGACAGTTCTATACGGTGGATCTAAGCGTTGATAAGAGTATGTATCATCTTGTTCAAGTTGATACAACTGAACTAATTAGCCCCAATAACAAGTACATATTAGACGCAATTGACTATAAATTAACCAGAGAACCCCAGCTTTATTTAGCTATCCACAACTCTTTAGCAAGTTCAGATTACAATGCCGGTTTATACCATTGTTATCTGCCGACAGAACTTAGTACATATTGCCCGTTACATATACATGCAGACTTTTATGTGGACAACTCACGTAAGCATATTGATTTTCAGGGTATTGAATACAACAAGAAACTAATCACGTTGGCTGCTGATGCATTGATCAAGCATTTTGAAGAATCGCATATCAGTTATACGATTCCAGTAATTTGCGCCCACCTGATGCCATCAAATGGTAAATTAAAAGAGATTCTTCAATACCGCTTCGGTAGTGGTAATAAGCTCGCCTTTCTGATCAAACAATTCCTACAGCGTGATCTCGGTCTTTCATTTAACGATATCGATGCTATTTGGGGCTTAATCAGTCACTATTCACCAGAACGACCTCACGGAGGTCATCACACAACTTATGTGAGAGACCTTGTAGGTTACTTCACTTACTTTTCGTCTTCTGAGCTTAAATTAGTTCCTCTTGTCGCGCACGATAATGGTCTTGATAGCGATGACCGACCCCAGTGTGTTCAGATACCAAGACCTTCGACTGATGATTCGCTGGCAGATTTATTCTGCTTGATGCGAGATACCCGTGTACCTCCGATAAATGCAATTAGTGTTACAGTAACTCCCTGGCGATTCCCCGATAAGATCGCTGAAAAGCTCAAATTGACAAACGTGTGGCGAGGGTATGAAGAGTCAATTGCTGTACTCCGTGCGATTATACGTTCACAAAATGATCATATAGAAGAAGAGCAAAGAGCAGGGTTGCTGAAAGCTGCAGCAACAATTGACCCGGTAAAAAATGAATTACCGAAGATTAGAATGATAGGCAGTGATCGGCATCGCAGCCACGCAATCCTTGTTCCTGCGCATAGTCCGTCTGGTTGGGCAAAAGCCGATGAGTGTTATTTCCAAAGCGAGTTGCTCGATAAATGTATAAAAAATAGAGGATATTTTCCTGTTGACGACAGCCGAGCAATGGCTTATCTGGGGGGCGACTACCAACTTCAATTGGCTTTCTGGGGTGTATGGCAAGTGTTGCCGCTAAAGAAAAGTGCTAAAACTGGGGATATGAATTGGCAGCTGGAGCTTTCAGTTAATGAACTGCAGGAATTGTTGGCACCTTCAGAGATATTGGACTGTTTGGCTAAGTGCTTTGAGCTTTGGCAAAGAGGCAACTTTTTTGATAGCAACAAAAGTTTACTCCAAGGTGTTCATAAAGATCTCCATAACACCGAGTGGTTAGATGTAACCATGGGGAAAGATCGCGTAATTGCTTCGCCTGCTCGAACCTTTAATCTGTCTAGTAATCAAGTCCTTTCGCATGTTCCATTTATTAGTCTGGAAAAGATTCCGCCAGCACATGCTGCGCTATTAAAGTGGTTGCTCGTGCGTGATGTCGAGCATGAAGACAACATTGGCAAATTGATTAGGGCTGTTAATTGCATAACCTCACAACTTGAAACATCTAAGCCTCGTTCAATCAGCCGAGAATATCGGCTAATGGTCGCCAAACTCAATAGTTTGCGTAGTGGGATCAATGGTGAGTTGAGTAATTTTCCTCGTTTGGTGAAAGAAGGTTCAAGTATCCGCCTTGCTGACAGTCAAGAAGCTGTTTACTTCTTAACTTCGGAAGAGCGACGACAAATTAGAGGGCGTTTAGCGCTCCCTATGTTGGATGTTGCCAGGGACACTGCTATCGAATTTATAGGAAAACTACCATTCATTGAGCGTTTCAAATCTACTTACGTTATAAAGCCTGCATTGGAGTCTATTCCTGGCGAACCTGGAAAAATAGAGTACGTCGCGGAGCATGTGTTACCAAAACTTTTCGCTTATGCCGATATTTCTGATGAGATTAGTCGTGATCCTGATGAAGATAAAATTAAAGAGCGATGGGGTTCAATTGATATTAGAAGCGCTGCAGAAGGTTGCGACGTCATAATTGATGTTCAGGGTCCCGAAGGTGATCAAATCAGTTCATCATCATTGGAAAATGACAGAGCGGTATGGATGCCGGCCTTAAACCCGTCCAAGGCTGCAACATTGATATTGCATCCTAAATTTGATTGGCAAAACCACCATGACTTAAAAGCATTTAGTAAGTGGATGGCGCTAGAAGTATTCCGAATGCCCGAGTTACAGCAGGGGTTTGCGATGACTTTGCTTGGTGAAACTGATATTGAACAAAAGAAGGTAGAAGATCACAAAAAAAACATCGCATCGTGGTTAAGTAAAGACGACGAGAATGAGTTGGTTACCTGCATTGAAGCAATGTTAAACAAAAAGCTCGAGAAAGGGGCATGGCGTTTGTTGAGTACTTATCAGGGAGCAGCGCTTAGGAGTATGTAAAATTTTCTGTGTAAGTGGCTGTTTATCATAGTGATACACGATCACCGTACATGATGATGAACTGATTCATCGCCGGTTTCCAGT
>NZ_JAVDWR010000047.1:0-2121 GCF_031457405.1 Rheinheimera soli
GCAAACAAGCAAACAAGCAAACAAGCAAACAAGCAAACAAGCAAACAAGCAAACAAGCAAACAAGCAAACAAGCAAACAAGCAAACAAGCAAACAGAGATGACTAAAATGCTAAGTGTACAATCATTGCCAAGTGCTGAAGAAATCGCACTGGCAAAGTTAAGCAGCCAAGAGCTTTCCGCTGTACTGGAAGCGAATGGGGATGTACAAAATTTTAATGTGGTAGGAAAGGATGGTGAAAACCATTCAGTAAAACTTCCTGCCAGTGCAGTTAAATTAATGATCGAGGTGCTGACTCAGCTCGGTCAGGGTAACAGTGTAAGCATCACTCCCATTCATGCTGAACTGACCACGCAAGAGGCTGCAGACATGCTCAATATGTCTCGTCCCACCTTTATTAAATTGCTGGATTCCGGTGAGCTTGCTCATACCAGAACAGGCAATCGTCGTAAGGTTGCGTTTGTCGATGTCATGAAATTCAAGCAGGAAATTGATGTGAAACGCCTGGCGACTCTGGATGAACTGACCGCACTCGATCAGGAGCTGAATTTGGGATATTAAATGGCAACCTATACAGTGATCCTGGATGCATGTGTGATGTATCCAGCGCCGTTGCGCAGTTACCTATTGTATCTTGCGCAAACTGGTCTTTACCGGGCCAGATGGACAGAACAAATCCACGATGAATGGATACGAAACTTATTAAAGAAGCAACCGGGGCTGCCGGCTGAAAAATTACAGAAAACCCGCGAACTGATGAACAGGCATGCGCCGGATTGTGTTGTTGAAGGTTACCAGCAGTTTGTAAACGGTATTGAGTTACCTGACGATGACGACCGGCATGTGGTTGCTGCGGCAATCAAGGGGCAGGCTGAGGGTATTATTACCTTTAATCTGAAAGATTTTCCGCAACAGAGCCTTGCTCCTCTTGGTCTGACTGCCATTCACCCGGATGTGTTTCTGGCGGATATGTTTGAACTCGACCCAAGCAGAGCAATTCTGGCAGCACAACGTCAAAGAAGCTCGCTGAAGAACCCGCCCATGACAGCAGAAGAATACCTGGACTCGTTACAACGCCAGAAGCTGCCAACACTGGTATCCAAACTACGTCAATTTGAAATGATACTGTAAAAGTCCCATTCGGGACTTTTTTTCTGCTCTTTAATAAGTTAGCCCAAAAGTGCCATCCGATTAATTCATATGAACGGTCGGGGGTATGATTATAACCTTGGTCGGTTCTTGAGTGTTGACCCTGTTATTCAGAGTCCTGGTAATAGCCAATCACTGAACCCTTATTCGTACATTATGAATAATCCGTTGGCGGGGACGGATCCTACTGGGTATTCGGCTGAAAATCTGAAGTTAGAAAAAGTTGAAGTGACTGAGAAGACGGAGAAATTTGCACCGACTGGATCACGGATTAAGCGAGAGGTTACAAGTTCAGTATCGGCAAAAGGAACGTACTCAAATGGCGCGACACAGACCGCAACTGTAAGTTTTAGTGGCGGGATACCAGCAAGTATGACCATAGGATCTGTTAAGGAAGCAACAAAAGGTGTGGCAAACCAATTAGGGAATGCTGCAAGGTCTGTTGCGGGTTCTTTGTCTAAAGGAGGAATCGCTGGAGTTGCTTTGACGCCAATGAGCACTGCTACTGATGATGAAATGGAGATGCTGGTTGCTCCCATCTTGAAAGAAAATAAGCATTATAAATGAAGCATCCGATTTGAAAGACAAACTTTCATCAAAGGATTATGCGACGCTTGAGAAAGATCTTGCTGGAATAAGAGCTAGACCAAGTGGGCCTGAAGCAATTCAGTATGCGTTGGTAGCTGATAGTAGTGGTCCCTACCTATGTTATTTATGTAGCTCTGGTGCGATGAATTTAGCAGTTGGAGATGTATGGAAGTACGGTCAAACTAAGAACGAGTTAATTCGATATTCTCAGAATGAACTCAATGGAACTTTAGCAGGGGCACGCTTGAGGCTGATTGAAGAATTCAGGGGAACGCAGCGACAGGTGTTAATTAACCTGAACTCGGGATAAGAAAATTTGAACTAACGGCCCTCCACATGATCGGATCTTTCGACCAAGAGAAACCCCATCACACAGAGGGCCTAT
>NZ_JAVDWR010000048.1:0-2090 GCF_031457405.1 Rheinheimera soli
GACATGTTGAGTAAGCAAGAACGTGAGCATTTACTGCAACTTGGCGAGATGAACACATCGAAGCCACTGCCGGACGAATGTATCCACCAGTTATTGTCAGTTGAGTTTAATGCGGTTCAACATTTGTTTGAGCACAGAGTATTGTGCCATCCGGACAGGATTGCTCTGGAGTTTGGCACACAAAAGCTCAGTTATCAGAAGCTTAATGAAAAGGCTAATCAACTGGCGCATTATCTGTTGTCCCGGCATGAGATTCGGGCCGATCAAGCTGATGCAGTGGTAGGGATCTGTTTTGAACGTTCGATTGAAATGGTGATTACCATCATTGCTGTGCTGAAGTCCGGTTGCGCATACCTGCCGTTAGACCCCCGATATCCCGCCGACCGCATTGACTACATGCTTGATAATGCACAAGTCGGCGTGGTTCTGACTCACTCGGCATGTCTATCCCGGTTTAACAGCCGTAACTATCAGGTCATTAATGTTGCCGAGCCATTGGGAAAAGACTGCAACACAGATAAACCATTGGTTACGTCCAACCGAATTGGTCCTGACCGATTGGCCTATGTGATCTATACCTCAGGCTCTACAGGAAATCCAAAAGGTGTTGCTGTCGAGCATGGGGCGTGGTTGGCTTTCACTTCAGCAATTGTCAAAGATTATCAATTGGCAAGCGAAGATAAGGTTCTTCAGTTTTCTTCCATCGCTTTCGATATCTTTATTGAAGAATTGAGCGCGTCTGTCCTGGCCGGTGGTACCTTGGTTATACCAAAGTTTGAGCCTGCTCCTTTGGCTTGTGACTTCTGGCAAACGGTTAAAGATAGCGAGGTGACTTTTGCCAGCTTGCCAACGGCTTATTGGCATCAACTGGCTGGAGATGAGCATCTGCAGCGTTATGTTCAATCGTGCCGCTTACAGCGACTAGTTGTTGGTGGAGAGCCTATAAGCCACAGCCATTTACAACGATGGCAGCGGCAAGTAAGCAATTCGGTGCGGATGTTTAATACGTATGGCCCCACCGAAGCGACAGTCACTGCCAGTTACTTTGAAGTTACTGAATTTGAGTATAGCGGACAATCGGTACCCATTGGTAAACACACAGCCGACAGCCGACTGTATGTTGTTGATACTAACCTGAAGTTGGTGCCGTTTGGCGCGATTGGAGAGTTGGTTATCGGAGGGCCCTGCCTGGCAAGAGGTTATGTCAACAACCCGCTGGCAACCGAAAAGCAGTTTGTCATTAATCCATTTTATGATGCATCGGATGCTTTAAGTTCCCAAAGGCTGTATCGGACAGGAGATCTGGTAGCTTGGTCGAAAGGGGACAACCTACGGTTTTTTGGCCGTCGTGATCATCAAATCAAATTACGGGGGTATCGCATCGAACTGGCCGAAATCGAAAAACAATTGAAGGCTTGTCAAGATGTTGAAGATACTATTGTGCAACCTCAAGACGGGCCTGGTGGAGATCGGCGGTTGGTGGCCTATGTGGTATCTCAGAAGTATGCTGCAGAACTGAACAACCAAGCATTGGTACAACAATTTATCGGCACGCTGAAGGATAGGCTTAAAGCCAAGCTACCTGACTATATGGTACCGGTTGCTTATGTTGTGATGGCCGCACTACCGTTCACAGTCAATGGTAAAGTAGACCGTAAAGCGCTGAAGGCTCCGCGTTTGGAGGATATGTCTCATGAGCATGTTGCACCGCGTAATGAGATTGAGCTGCTGCTATGTGATATTTGGGCTGAAGTTCTAGGTGTTGAGCGGGTTGGTATTGATGATAACTTCTTTACTTTAGGCGGACATTCATTGTTGGCAACCCGACTTGTGAGCCGTTTAAGGGCAGGGCTTGAACGTGAGGTGCCCGTCAGAGCCCTGTTTGAGTATCCAACGGTGGCGGCACTGAGCGAACACTTATTAGGGTATGAAGGCGAAACAGCACTACCACGGGTTACGGCTTATAACGACCAAGGTCCATACCCGCTGTCTTTCGCCCAGCAGCGGTTATGGTTTATCGACCAGATGAACGGCAGCGTAGAATATAATATGCCCGGAGCTTTCAGGTTGAATGGGGTATTGAATAAGCT
>NZ_JAVDWR010000049.1:0-2021 GCF_031457405.1 Rheinheimera soli
TTCTCCAGCGCTGTCAGGTCCGTCAGAGCCTCATCGTCTAATAACGACACCGCATGACTGGCCGACACATCCGCCAGACACAACGCCACCGCCTTCAGGTAACACCTTCCAATCATCGCTATCTGCTCAGCATCGTACAAATGACGGTTAAAGTGCAGCGCCAATTGCAAGTGGTCTCCGCCGTCCACGCTACGCGAGATATCGACATGGAAGTCAAAATTCGTCTGCTCAAAACCACTACCGCCCAGACGAGCCACCTCCGACTCATCACCCAGCTCTAAACTGTTATACACATGGAAATGCGTATAGTTAAACGTCACCTCACCAAACTCACGCCCAGTCTCTTTTTGTATCATCGATAACGGATAACGGCGATAAGGCAATAAGCCACGGCTCACCTCAGCCACCGACTCAATCAGCTTTGCCCAGCTCCCTTGCGGTAAACGCATCCCCACCGGCAACGAGTTCAAGAACAGACCCAAGCCAGATTGTGCTCCCTGTACCTCCGGACGACCATTATGTGTCACACAAGACAACACTTCATCCTGACCACTGAGCTGTGACAGCACCTTAAAGTGCACCGCCAACAACACCGACTGCAACGGCACATTCAACCGTTGCGCTAACGCTGCCAACGGAACCGAATGCAATGCCAACTCCGGAACCAAATGAGTTCCTTGTTCCCTCTGCTGCGTCCGGGATACACCAACCTTCAACGGCAACTGCTCGACCGGACTGTCTGCCAACATCTGGGTAAAACGCGCCTTAGCATCTGTATCGCTCAGACTCTCAAGCTCTAAAGCAATAAACTCACGGTAAATGCGTTCTACCGCCACATCCGCCGGCGTCTCACCCGTGAGTTGCGCCAAATAATGCCCAAACAACTGCGTATTCAGCGTCGCCAACGACCAGCCATCTAAAATCGCATGATGGAAACTGACCACCAGCTCAAACGTCTGCACTGAACGCAAAAACACATTGACCTGATATAACGGTCCATTTTCCCAATCAAATTCATGGTGGCGACGCATCTGTCTCCATGCATCCAAATATTCCTGCTGGTCTTGCTCATTCATATGCTGAATGTCTTCCACGAGCAGCGGCAGTTCCACTTCCCGGAATACATGCTGCAACGGACGCTCTCCAGTCAACTTAAAGCCACTGCGTAGCAACGGATGGGCCGCCACCACCATCAGCAATGAACGACAAAACGCCTGCTCATCCCAGCGACAACGCAAATGGTCTGACATAATGTCATGGTATACACCGTCAAACCCTGACTTCTGCGTATGGAACACCATGCCCGACTGTAACTGTGACAACGGATAGGCATCTTCTATCAGAGTGCACAACTCTGATGCCTCATAACCTGACCGCTCTTCCTGCGTCAAGAGCGCAAATGGCTCCATGGCTTGCACTTGCTTATCAAGCAGGCGCTCAGCAACAAAGCTCGCCAGTTTTTTAACGCTCGAGTGCTCAAAGATATCCCGTACAGAGACATCAAAGCCGGAAGCGCGCAATGCAGCCACCATGCTGATGGAAATAATCGAGTCACCACCAAGATTGAAAAAATTATCTTCTCTGCCAACCAGCTCAACACCTAACACCATCTGCCAGATGTCACATAACTGCTTCTCGATGTCTGTTGTTGCTGCCACATAATTTTGTTGTGCACTTAGTTCAGGGGAAGGTAAGGTTTTTGTATCAAGTTTACCATTGGTCGTCAGAGGTAAATCGGGCAGCAGCATAAATACCGCGGGTATCATATGCTCTGGCAGACGCGCCTGAAGCTTTTCTCTTACCTGCTGGATGAAATTGTCGTCAATGGTTTGCTCATCCGTTAGCAATGCTTTTAGTTGTTTTGAAACTGGCACTACGTAAGCGACCAAGCGTTTTTCTGCACCCTGTTCATGAACGACGACAGCGGCGGAATCGACCTCCTCCAGTGACGACAACTGAGCTGCAATCTCACCAAGCTCGATTCGGAAGCCCCGTATCTTCACTTGCTCATCACAGCGCCC
>NZ_JAVDWR010000050.1:0-1873 GCF_031457405.1 Rheinheimera soli
ACTGGAAACCGGCGATGAATCAGTTCATCATCATGTACGGTGATCGTGTATCACTATGATAAACAGCCACTTACACAGAAAATTTTACATACTCGTAACAAAATGATGGTTCCATTGCTCCTCCCACTCGGGATGAACATCCTTATGCTTTTGTGAATCTGATTTAAGCTTTGCGTCTTTTCCATGGCCTTGATAAGTCTCAAAACAAGCCGCTATAAACTGATGATAGTATTCAAAAAAAGCATCGCTGAAATAAGGCGTCCCTAAATGGGCTAGCTTGTCTGCTTCACGTTTCTTGTTTACAACATCTTGCGGCTTGAAGTCTTTCCAAGAACCCACCCGACTGCAATAGCAATAGATGTCATTGAGAACTGGACCAATTTCATCCCAGAGTGTAATACGCTTTTCTATTAGTTTTTGATTACGCCATTGCGAATACTCAAGCGTTTTTGTTACCCGAAGAATCAAGTAGCCAAAAATTGTAGCAACCAGCGGCGCAATTAAAATGTCAGCGAACAGCAGAAGATAATCGACCCAATCTTTCCCTGATTCTAAAATTCTTACCTGTATTATCTCGTTGGCCATAGTTGTTCAATCCCTATGTTTGCTTTCTATTCTTCCAAGTTAACCGCTATTTTAAATTGTTTCAATCTCAGGGGTATTTATTGCGGTCACTTTGGTGTGAGGATTGGATTGTTAAGGTAATTTATTGAAAATTATTGATTTATATGGAAGTGGGTTAAGGGGGCGAACTGTTACTTCGGATCAACGCAAAATACGTATTTTGTCTTTATTCCATTTTAATAAGACGTGCTCACGAAACCAAGCTGGCTTTACCTGATTGTATTCTTTGTCTTTGATATCAAGAAATCCATTGGAATTTACTTCGGCAAATGGCATTAACAAGTCGGTATTATCAAAAAAATAGACTCTGTGGCATTGCATGGACATCTCATAGAGCTGTTTCAGGCTATTGATGTATCGGCTTCTGATTTTTTCTATGGGCACCGGATGCCCGCCCAATTGTACCCTTTCATCTACCCGGTCCACGTTAATGTCAGGGTCTGCAATGCAAACGTAATACAAGTAACACTTAAAGCCTAGTAGGTTAGCTTTTTTGATGTATTCAAGATGGCTTGGATGACTCATCACTGATTAGTAGCTATGAGATACCAGCATTTGTAGCCATTGTTCCCGTTGGCCGGTGGCGATAGTTTGCGCGAGTTGAGAGCGTTTTTGCGGGTCAGGCTCATGCTCGTGCAAAGTTAACTCAATTTCATCCGGGTTGACGTATTGCCCGAGCGGAACTTCATATTTGTGTCGCAACTCGTTGGTTAATGTGGTTTTACCCGAACCATTAGGTCCGGCAATCAGCCTTAGTCGCGGCATAAATCCTGTTCAAGCGTAGGGAAATCATTGGTGTTAGCCATAGGACGAATAATTTCAGTACGACCATCCGGATGGCGGCGCTTGATCATCCCGTTCTTAGCAAAGGTAAAGCTAACTCCATTTTCCAGCGCTCTTTCACGCGCAGCCTTGGATGCCTGTCTGCCAACTGTTGCAAGACTGGCAAAATCAATCAGGGGATCTTTACGTTTTGCTTGTGAGACTTTTTTAACAACCGCACTCATAGCGTTCTCCAGTTCCTGCGTTACTGGCATTGTAGCCAGTACCTTAGGCTCTAGCAACAAGCCAAATGCTCGCTGGATTTCAGGGGACAGGTTTGCTTTGCTATCCATTCACTAAACGGGCGCCCGCAAGGGGTGCCCCTACAGAACATCTAGTACCTTTTCAATTTAATTCTGATCGATTGAGTTACCAGTCAGTTGGTAGCTCATGGACCGGAACTAAGACCGTAATTGCCCTGCTTTGA
>NZ_JAVDWR010000051.1:0-1857 GCF_031457405.1 Rheinheimera soli
CGACAAGAAAATGTCGTCATGCTTGGGCCATCGGGAGTGGGTAAAACTCATATTGCAGTAGCCCTTGGCTACAAAGCGGTTCAGGCGGGTATCAAGACCCGCTTTGTCAGTGCGTCAGATTTAATCCTGCAACTGGCCACAGCACAGCGGCAGGACAACTATAAGCAAGTGATGCAACGTTCAGTCGTAGCGCCCAGGCTACTCATTATTGATGAAATCGGCTATCTGCCCTTTAGCGCACATGAGGCAAAATTACTGTTTGACGTGATAGCCAAACGGTATGAAAAAGGCTCAGTTATTCTGACCAGTAACTTGCCATTCGGTCAGTGGGGACAGGTGTTTGCTAATGATACGGCACTGACTTCAGCCATGTTAGATCGGGTTTTACATCACTCTCATATCTTACAAATCAAAGGAGACAGCTATCGGATCAAAGAAAAGAAACAAGCCGGATTAATGGATAAACCCAAGGAGTAGTGGATCACTTTTAAGTTGTTGCTGTGGATCACTTTTAGACTGTTGTTGACACCCGGACTACCTCGCGCGTTGGGGAACACCGAAGTCACCTGACGAATTACATCAGCATAAATGCATAAACTGGCGGCTACAAATGGACGGTAGGTACTATCGCTGGGAGTTTAATAAGCAAGGACAACGACTGGAAGTTGCGGTGGAAGGCTCAATCGTGACCAATCATGCAGACATCGGGATTGCTGCTGCGCTAAACGGGCTCGGAATCGCCTATCACTTTGAGCGAGACGGCGTGGGTGAGCTTTTGGCGCAGGGACGCTTAGTCCAAGTACTCGCAGACTGGTCAATTTCACGCCCTGGGCTATTCCTCTACTATCCGAGCAGACAGCATAGACCGGCCCTTCTCGGTGCGTTCATCGACTGTCTATTGGACCGAAAACCCTTTGATCTGCTTTAGGCTCTGGCTATTTAGCGGCTGCACTGCGACGTCTCCCAAACTCTTAAATCCAAACCATGCTTAACATTCAACCACAATAGAACATTGTTACTATCAACACCCAATAAGATGCTTTGTGCAGTCCATCAGAAAAGGCCATACCAACTACTGTCACCAATTCCCCATTAGGACGCAAGCCGGACAAAATTGGGTGGCCAAGGTTTTAAGACGCGGACTGTTTGAGTAAGGAGCGGTAGCGACGAACGAGTTACCGCGTCGCCTTGGACGCGCGATTTTGGGCCGGGCTTTCGCAGCGGCCTGGGGTCGCCTTTTCTTTGCGCCGCTTTCTTTTGGCGACGCAAAAGAAAGCGGCTCGCCAGCGGCGAAAGCTTTAAAACAAGAAATCTAGCAATCAAACACAGTTACAACTACACAGACAAACTTCGTTTATCCATCTGACTGCGTATTCTGCCCCAAAGTGAACACCGATTCTGATTTAAAATGAACACCTGTTCTGGTTTTATCTGAACACCCATTCTGGCGCAAAGTGAACACTTTGGGTCTATTTCCAGAATCAGTGTTCATTTACTCCAGAATGCTTTTTCTGCGTTGATTGTTGTCACTGATAACCTGTCTATTTTCAGATGGATACGGTTATGCCCAGACAGAGAACTTCAATGCGTAAACTTCGTGAAATCCTAAGACTTCGCCTCTATGCAGGCCTGTCCATCCGACAGATCCGCGATAGCCTGCGTGTCAGCATCGGCGCTATCCAAAAAGTGGCCACGGCGGCTGAGCAAAACGGCATCACCTGGCCCTTGATATGCACACTTGACGACAGCGAACTGGCCCGGTGGTTTTACCCTCAAGCCGATACTCAGGTCTCCACCCGCCTGGAACTACCTGATTGGTGCGCTGTGCACAAAGAGCTGCGTAAAGCCGGTGTCACT
>NZ_JAVDWR010000052.1:0-1835 GCF_031457405.1 Rheinheimera soli
GAGCTGTTACCCCGGTTTCTTCTATAGACAGATTGGTCGTACCGTACTCATCGAATACGCCATCATCCAGTAACACAACCGCACTGTCACCCATCGCTATTTTATCTGCCACAACCCGCTGACTCAGAATGACTTGAAGCCCTGCATCCTCACGCATGTACTCAAGACGGGAAGCCGGGTATTCCGGATCCAGCGGCACATAAGCTCCACCAGCCTTAAGAATACCTAACAGGCCCACCACCATGTCCACTGAACGCTCTACACACAGTCCCACCAAACTATCCGGTCCCACCTGATACTCCGCTCTGAGGTAGCGGGCCAGTTGGTTGGCTCTGGTATTTAATTCACAATAAGTCAGTGAGGTCTCTTCAAACACCAGCGCTGTCGCATCCGGTGTGGCTTCAACCTGCTGCTCAAACAAACTGTGAATACACACATCCGTCGGGTGCTCCATCGCCGTGGCATTGAGAATCTCCAGCAGATAACCTTCTTCCTGCTCAGAGAGCATCGGGATATCTACGATAGCCGGCAGGCTCTTCGCATCATATTGAGACATCGCTGTAAGCACACGACTTACATGATCATTAAGCTGAGCAATATGCGCCTCACTAAACAGCGCTGTATCATACAACCAGTTCAACGACACACCCTCGTCATTGAGGCTAATATCCACATTCAAATCAAACTTGCTCACCAAGACCGGCGCTTTAACCGGTGTCAGGGTCACTCCTGGCAGCGTCAGGCTCACACCCTCTGCCTGACCAAACCCTGTGTGGGTAGTCAGCATAATCTGAAACAACGGTGTAAGGGCACTGTTACGGGGCACATTTAAGCGCTCCACCAATTGCTCAAAAGGCACATCCTGACCTGCCTGGGCATCCAGATGCACCTGACGGACATGCGCCAAATAGTCTTCAAGGCGCTCTTGCCCAGTATTAACACGCAACACCAAGGTGTTGACAAAAAAGCCTATCAGGGAGTCCAGCTCGGTCTGCTGTCGGTTGGCCACAGGCGTGCCGATAAGGATATCTTCACTGTTACTGTGACGGGATAACACCAGTGAAAGGGCACTGTGGAGCAGCATAAAGGGGGTCAGTTGAGTCCGCTGAGCCAGACGCTGCAGTCCGATTGCGATATCAGACGATAACTGGCCAGACACCACCGCCCCCTGGTGCTGTCGAATCGCTGGTCGGGGATAATCCAGTGGCAGACCATGCACCGGAGGGGCATCCGCCAACTGATTCTCCCAGTAGCTCAACAGCTTCTCCAGAACTTCACCCTGCAACCAGTTTCGCTGCCAATGAGCATAGTCGGCATACTGGATGTTAAGGGCGGCAAGAGGGCTGGCTTTGTCTTCGCTAAACGCCTGATACAGGATAAAAAATTCCCGCACCAGTACTTCCAGCGACCAGCCATCCGAGGCGATATGGTGCATGTTAAACATCAACACGCCTTGTGGGGCGGCAACATCCCGGCTCAGGTGCACAAAAGCGACCCTGATCATCACATCCTGACTCAGATCAAACGGAGTCTGAATGTCGGCTTCCATCAGCGTGCGCAGGGCCTGCTGCTGCATCTCACCTGCAAAGTGACACAAATCATGCCGCTGAATTGTCAGAGAAACATCATCACGAATATACTGGATGGCTCCGATTTCCGTGTCCCTGTAGACAGTACGCAGAATCTCATGGCGGTTCACAATTTCCTGCAATACTGCCTGTAGGATGTCTTCAGAAAACTCTCCACGAATTTCGAAAGCCACTGGCATGTTATATTCCGTGGACCCCCCTTGCAACTGGTCCACAAACCACAACCTCTGCTGGGCAAACGACAAC
>NZ_JAVDWR010000053.1:0-1667 GCF_031457405.1 Rheinheimera soli
CAGAAGGCATAGTGCTATTGGCTATCTCAGCCCAGAAAACTATGAATTAAAGAAAGTAGCTTAGTGGCGTGTCCAGTGTTGCCGGATCAGATCAGTGGTCAAGTATTTCGGAAAGTAAAACGAAGGAGCAATTCCTTTCTCTTGGGGCAGAACATCTATACTTCGAGATATTTCTTCCGCCTGTGCTGTATCGGTCCAACTAGCTAGGCAATCCTTATTGAAGGGAAAGTTTAGCTGAAAACCCCAGTACTGCTCTGTGCCTACAAAACGTGAAACAATCTGAACTTGTCGACAAAATTCCCAAATAGACCGAAAACCAACTCCCTTGTTACCGATTGATTTACCGACTTCTTTATTGCTGCTATTTACAGCGCAAATTGCAGCAAAGTCTGACCAAGTATCTGATTTCTCGGCTTGATAGCTAAATGGGATACCGTCATTAGCAACTGAGAAACTTTTTGTCTCACGGCAAAGCTCTAGCTTGACTCTGCTAAGTGCCCGATCGAGCGCATTCTGAAGCAACTCAAACGGTGCACGCCCCATATAATCATTTCTGACGCTTCGTTCTTGACGGATGTGGCCAATGGCAGTCTGAGGATCACGACGAATCGTTTCAAGCTTGGTAGCAATATGTTCGTCAATAACTGACTTCGGTGTTACTTCCATGATAACTCACTCCGCCACTCATACACGTTTTGCGTTTACCTTACTTAGGTATCCATCATATCTAGTGGCCGAGTATCGCGACAATACACAGCCACTCACAAAAAGAGAATAAACAACTAAAAACAGGTGCGTCTATTCAACTATTTGCTCATTAAGTAGACGGTTCCAGTTTCCTTTAGCAAAAAACTGCCTCTCTATTTGTCGAAGCTGGGTTATATTCAGTCCATCAAGTTTGAAATCAGCCGAATCATCCCAATCCGTGGATAACCAAAAAACGTCTGTATTGTCATCGAATACAAACGAACACTTGTATTGGCTCCCAGAAAGTCTTTTAACTTGTCGATTCAAGCTGTTGTCGTATTTCTCCATGACAAATTCATCATTTCCATATCCCCCCGGTTCTGCATAAACAAGCCAGTTACCAAGCAAAAGATGATTTTGAGTTTCGCTTCTCCTTTCAGCTCTTTTTTGGAGCTTTTCTTTTTGTGGCAACGCACTCCCAAAATAGCTCAATAAGGAATTTTCAAGTTCAGCTACGTTTGCTAACCACTCCATTTTTTTGACCAGTGATTCAGATAAAAAGATTTCACTGAACCTACTCAAGTAAAGGTGATTGAAGTCTTGCTCATCATCGTTAACATCAGTCGAAGCATTCACACCTATAAATCGACTAATACGAAACTCTTGGGATGGCATTGATTTAAGTCGATTGGAGAAGCAAGCAAAAGCAGCAGCCTCCCCAAGACAGCATTCCATTTCTGTGACCTTTCCATTGTGGAGTTTAAACACCCGGTATGGCTCCAATGCTCTATTGGCATAAGCTCTCTCAGCTCCTGTGAAATGGTTCCAACTCTCAAATCCAAAAAAACTTGCGGTGATTTCTAAAATTTCACTTCGGCTAACCTTACTAGTACCTTTTCAATTTAATTCTGATCGATTGAGTTACCAGTCAGTTGGTAGCTCATGGACCGGAACTAAGACCGTAATTGCCCTGCTTTGAT
>NZ_JAVDWR010000054.1:0-1508 GCF_031457405.1 Rheinheimera soli
TTGATACCCGCCTGAACCGCTTTGTAGCCAAGGGCTACTGCAATATGAGTTTTACCCACTCCCGATGGCCCAAGCATGACGACATTTTCTTGTCGCTCAATGAATGACAATGAGGCTAATTCCGTGACTTGCTTTTTGGGTACTCCTGTGGCGAAGGCATAATCAAACTCCTCCAATGTTTTTAGCGTCGGGAAGCCTGCCATTCGCGTAAATATATGCTGCTTTCGCTGGTGGCGAGAGCGCTTTTCACACTGGAGAACCTGCTCAAGGAAGGTCAGATAGTCCCATTCTTCTTTCGCCGCCTGCTGAGCTAAATCACAGGCATTGGCATCAATGCCTGGCAGCTGTAATGCTGAAGTAAGTTCGCTAAGACGTGATAATTGCAGGTTCATATGGCCTCCATCAGTTGGTCATAGATACTCAGGTCATGATGCAGTGGTTGCTGATTTAACACGCTTAACGACGGCAACGAACTGTGTTCGGGCAGCGTCGAAGCGACGGGCAATAATCGGGGTGGCAACGCCTGCAGGGCTTTACGTTCCTCCGCCAGCCGCTCTGCTGGCTTTTGTTTGGTGGTGTCATGGATACGTTGATGCGCCACGGTTTCAAGCCATAGGGCAACCTGTTCATTGGCCGTGTTGATATCCAGTGTCTGACCCTGTGCCATCAGTTTGGTTTGAAGGGGGCGGAAGAAGTTGTCCCGCACATAACGCACCATACGTTCAACCTTGCCTTTGGTTTGAGGCCGGTAGGTGTGGCATAGTTTGGGGATAAATCCCATGCTTTTGGCAAACTGGTAAAACGCCTGGTTGAGCTTATGCTCACCTTCACCATACGCATCACGCTCAATGACGACGGTTTTCATATTGTCGTACCAGACTTCACGGGGAATGCCCTGGAAGTAATCAAAGGTCAGGCGGTGACACTGCTCCAGGGTGGCGTAACGCATGTTATCGGTAAATACCACCATCATCGCCCGGCTATATCCTAACACCGCGATAAATGCATGAATGGGCTCTTTACCCCCCTGCATTTGTCCCCAATCGACCTGCATTTGCTTACCGACTTCGGTTTCAAACCGAACGACAGGCTCTGGCACAGGTTTGCCACGGTACTGATACAAGTACTGACGTAACAACGACAAGCTGCCGGTATAACCGAGCTCTTTGAGTTCGCGGAACAGTACTTCACCCGACAGATGAACCGGCTTCGCCTGTGCAATACGTGAGTGTAAAAAGGGCTTAAAAGGGTTAAGCAGCGAACGGCCTTTTCCCCGGGTTGAATAAACTGGGGTATCTATTTTGGCGCGAAGATAACGCTTCACCGTGTTACGCGATATGCCCAATTGTTTGGCGATAGCACGTTGTGAAAGTCCTTGCTGATGTAAAATCTGAATTTTCATGAGTTCTTCTTTTGTGATCAAAGTGCCTCCGAAAAGGCACCATAGTGAAAACAAGTGGATCAGATTTCAATTGTTGGAGTGGATCAGTTTTGCATTGTTGGTAACA
>NZ_JAVDWR010000055.1:0-1404 GCF_031457405.1 Rheinheimera soli
ATCGAATCACCGCCAAGACTAAAGAAATTATCCTCAAGCCCCACACGCTCTACCGATAACACCTCACCCCACACTTTAGCTATCGCCTGCTCAGTCCCCGAAACCGGTGCCACATAAGCCACCTCATCCGCACGGACTTTGCTCGCCACATCCACCGATGGCAATCCTTTACGGTCCAGCTTACCATTGGCCGTCAGCGGCAAACGGTCTAAACGCAGGTACGCCGTCGGCTGCATATACTCCGCCAGTTGCGCACTTAAGTGACGCTGACATGCACTCTCTGTCTGTGCCCAACTCCCTTCATCTGCCACCACATACGCCACCAAACGCTGCCCTTGTCTGGTTTGAACCACCAACACTTCAGCCTGACTCACCCCATCTACCGCCAGCAAGTGACTCTTTATATCACCCGGCTCTATCCGATAACCATTTAAACTCAGTTGCTCATCCGCCCGGCCAATAAACACCAAATCGCCCCGGCCATTGCGTCTCACTAAATCTCCCGTGCGATAAACCCGCTCCCCCTCAAAATCAACAAACCGCGCTAAGGTCTGCGCTTCCTGGTTCAGATAACCCCCACTCACACCCGCGCCACCAATATACAACTCTCCCACACTGCCCAGCGGCTGACGCTGCCCCCCTGCACCTAACACATACAACTGACTGCCTGCTATCGGCACACCTATCGGCACCCCCTCACCATCGGCAAAGCCCGCTATCGCATCCACCGACCCGGTCCGGAACACACTCGTCCCCACCACCGTCTCCGTCGGACCATATTCATTGACAAACACACTGCCTCTGAGCAGCTCACCTTGCCAACGCCTGAGGCTGCCACACAACCATTGCTCGCCACCTATCACCAGCACATGCCGGGCATCCTCATTCGCTTCCACGCTCTCAGACAACGCATCTAAATGCGAGGGCGTCAGCTTGAACAGCCAACTGGACGTCCGGTCATTCAAATACCCCGGCAACACCATCAGCGCCGCATCACCATCTGGCAACAACTGCACCGATTGCCCTGTACACAACGGCGTCAACAAACTGGTGATCGTCGCATCAAAACACAAAGGACTGCTCACCACCGCACCCGCCATCTCTGGCGTTAAATACGTCTTGGCATGAGCAAGGTAATGCCCTAAATGCTCCTGTTTCACACTCACGCCTTTGGGCTGACCCGTCGAACCCGAGGTATACAGCACATACGCTTCCTGCCCGGCACTTAACTCTGCCCGCTCACCCGCATCAAACTCCACAAGCCAGGCGTCTTCCGTCACTCCATCCATCAGTAACACATCCAGCCCTGAGCTCAGTTCACTGCCAGATTGCGCTTTACTCAGCAACAACAACTCCGTATCACTGTCTTTCACCTGATACGCCAGCCGTGCACGTGGATGGGAT
>NZ_JAVDWR010000056.1:0-1370 GCF_031457405.1 Rheinheimera soli
GCCCAGCAGCGGTTATGGTTTATCGACCAGATGAACGGCAGCGTAGAATATAATATGCCCGGAGCTTTCAGGTTGAATGGGGTATTGAATAAGCTGGCATTTACGCATGCGATTGAAACCATTATTAAGCGCCATGAAGTGCTCAGGACCTGCTTTTTGAGCCTTGAAGGGGATGTTGTCTTAGTAATAAGAGATGACGTGGCATTTAATCTTGAAGAGGCAGATTTAAGGACTCAGGCAGAGCAGACAAAGGTTCTTGAAGAGCTCAGTTATCAGCAGGCAATTAAACCGTTTGATTTAACTCAGGATTGCTTGTTGCGAGTGATGCTGGTGACGCTTGAAACGAACGAGTATGTGGTGCTGTTTAACATGCATCATATCGCCTCAGATGGTTGGTCGATGGGCGTTTTGTTACGCGAGTTTGCGACACTTTATTCTTCTTTTGTTTCAGGGGAGTCATCGCCACTTGCACCTTTAGCTGTGCAATATAAAGACTATGCCCGTTGGCAGCGGGAATGGCTGCAGGGCAAGGAGTTAGAGCAGCAGTTAAATTATTGGCGCACCCAGCTTAGTGATATACCTCAGATACACAGTTTGCCACTAGATAAAGTGCGTCCGGCACAGCAGACGTTTAATGGCAAATCTCACAATATGATGGTCGATAGTACTTTATCAGGCAAGTTACAGCAGTTGTGTCAGCGTGAAGGTGTAACCTTGTTTATGCTGATGCACAGTGTGTTTGCGTTACTGTTAAGCCGTTACAGTGGTGAGCAGGATATTGTGGTGGGCTCACCGATAGCAGGGCGAGCTCATCAAGATGTTGAACCGTTGATAGGTTTCTTTGTTAATACCCTTGTTATCCGTTCTAAGGTAAATGGCGGGCAGCGTTTTAGCGAGCACCTGCAGATGGTCAAACAAACGGTGTTATCGGCGTATCAATATCAGCATATTCCATTTGAGATGTTGGTAGAGCAGTTAAACCCTGAGCGTAGCATGGCATACAATCCTGTGCTCCAAATTATGCTTAGTGTTGATAACTATGAATCGACGTCAATAAGCTTGCCTGAGCTTGAATTGCAGGGAATGCCGGCAGCGGTTGAGCAAGTGAAGTTCGATATTGAGTTGTCGGTGATGGAAGTAAACGACGGCTTGCGATTAAATTGGTCATACAATCAAGACTTGTTTATGCCTCAGACCATTGAGCGCTTCGGTTTGCATTTGATGCAGTTACTGAAAGAAGTGGAGGCTGAGCCGACGATAATGATGTCGTCGTTGGACATGTTGAGTAAGCAAGAACGTGAGCATTTACTGCAACTTGGCGAGATGAACACATCGAAGCCACTGCCGGACGAATGTATCCACCAGTTATT
>NZ_JAVDWR010000057.1:0-1296 GCF_031457405.1 Rheinheimera soli
GCGGAATCGACCTCCTCCAGTGACGACAACTGAGCTGCAATCTCACCAAGCTCGATTCGGAAGCCCCGTATCTTCACTTGCTCATCACAGCGCCCCTGATATGACAGCTCACCATTGTCCAGATAACGTCCCAAATCACCCGTACGATACAGTCGCTGACCTGCCACGTAAGGATTATCAATAAAGCGCGACTGCGTCAGCTCCGGACGACCCAGATATCCCCGACTCACACCGCCACCGCCAACATACATCTCCCCCGTGCACCCTGGCGGCACTGGCTGTAAGCGGTCATTTAACAGATACACCCGCAGATCCGACAGCGGACGACCTATCACACTGCCACGACCCGATGCAATGTCAGCACTAAAGATCCGGCGAAACGTGACATGCACCGTGGTCTCAGTGATCCCATACATGTTAATCAACTGTGGGGAGTCATCACCCCGCCTTGCCACCCAGCCACTTAAGGAAGGCAGGTTCAGCGCCTCACCACCAAACACCACATAACGTAACGCCAGCGACTGATCTTGCTGCTCATCTTGTGCCATAAACTGGAGAAACGCTGTCGGTGTCTGGTTTAATACCGTCACACCACGACTTGCAACCAGTTGATAAAACTCTTCCGGTGAACGGGTCTGCCAACGCGGAACCACCACCAGACGCCCACCGTACGCCAATGCCCCCCAAAGCTCCCAAACCGAAAAGTCAAAAGAGAACGAATGGAACAAACAGAAACAGTCATCGCTATTAAAACCAAAGTCTGGCGCTGTACTACTGAGCAAACGATGCACATGACCATGCTCGACCATCACCCCTTTGGGCTGACCCGTCGAACCCGATGTATAAATAATGTACGCCAGCGCATTCGCTTTAACCTCAGGCAAACCGACCTTGCCCTGCTGACTCAGCGCCCTCTCTACCGAAAGCTCATCAAGGCAAATTACCTTCGCCTCAGACACCAGCTCCGCGTGCGCTGTCGTAGTCAGCACCACCACAGGTCTGGCATCAGCCAACATATAAGACAGGCGACTTGGTGGATAATCCGGATCTAACGGCACATATGCACCGCCGGCTTTTAGCACCGCCAGTATCGACACCACCATGTCCACCGAGCGGTCTAAACAAATCCCTACCAGGTCATCGGTCTGAATGTCACACAATTGCAGTAAGTAACCGGCCAATCGGTTTGCTTTATCATTCAGCACCCCATAACTGAGCTGCTGACCTTCAAACTCTATCGCTATCGCATCAGGGTTTCTCGCAACCTGCGCTTCAAATAACCCAGGCAAATTGCCA
>NZ_JAVDWR010000058.1:0-1270 GCF_031457405.1 Rheinheimera soli
ATAGTGATACACGATCACCGTACATGATGATGAACTGATTCATCGCCGGTTTCCAGTCCCGCAATGGCATTGTCCACTTTTTCGCAATTTGATGTAAAGCCAGATACAGCAGTTTTAACACGGCTTCATCATTCGGGAATGAACGTCGGGTTTTGGTGACTTTTCGTAAGCTGGCGTTCAGAGATTCAATCGCGTTGGTTGTGTAAATAACCTTCCGTATTTCAGGTGGATGGTCGAAGAAGACACTGAGCCGACTCCAGTTGTTTCGCCAGGATTGGCTGATACCCGGATGTTTTCCATCCCAGGTTGCGGCGAACTCATCCAGTGCCTGTTCGGCTTGTTGCAACGTGGCGGCACCGTAGATAGTTCGCAGGTCTGCAGCCACTTCCTTGCGCTCTTTCCAGCCAACAAAACGCAGGCTATGACGCACCTGATGCACAATACACAGCTGAACCTGAGTTTTCGGATAGACCGCTTCAATCGCTTCCGGAAAGCCTTTGAGGCCATCGCAACAGGCAATAAAGATGTCGTTCACGCCTCGATTCTTCAATTCATTCATCACGCTGAGCCAGAATTTGGCGCCTTCATTCTGCGATAACCAAAGACCCAACAGCTCTTTTTCACCGTCACTATTGACGCCAAGCGCAAGATAAATGGCTTTGTTTTGAATGGATCCAGAGTCACGGCTACGGACCACCAGACAGTCCAGATACACTATCGGGTAGACTGCGTTTAAGGGCCGTTGCTGCCAGATTTTGACTTCATCCAGCACGGCATTGGTCACCTGAGAAATGAAGGTTGGAGACACTTCGACATCATAGGCTTCTTCAAAATGCGCCTGAATATCACGGGTCGACATGCCACGGGCGTACAGCGAAATGATGCGTTCATCAAAGCCGCCCAGCTGCTTTTCGCTTTTCTTGACCAATCTCGGTTCGAAGGTACTGTTGCGGTCGCGTGGCACTTCCAACTCGATTTCACCATGCACAGAGCGCACCGTTTTACTGGTCTTTCCGTTGCGGGAATTACCGGATTTTTTACCGGCAGGGTCATGTTTGGCGTAACCAAGATGGTGTTCCATCTCAGCTTCAAGGGCTCGTTCAGCAAGCTTTTTGGTCAGCTGGCGCAACAGGCCTTGCTCGCCCATCAGATCTTCAGGAGATTTGCAGTCAGCTAACAGCTGATCCAGTAATTGGTCTGTAATTGGCATTCTTTATCCCTTCCAAGGAGTTAGGTAGAATGCCACTTACACAGATTTTTTTACACTCTC
>NZ_JAVDWR010000059.1:0-1160 GCF_031457405.1 Rheinheimera soli
AGCTCAATCTCATTACGCGGTGCAACATGCTCATGAGACATATCCTCCAAACGCGGAGCCTTCAGCGCTTTACGGTCTACTTTACCATTGACTGTTAGTGGTAATTGCTCAAGCACAACAATCACCTGAGGAACCATATAATTAGGTAACAGCCGTTGTAATTGCTGACGACAACTCTCTACTAGTAAGCGATCTGATTGCCCGTCCTGCGCAGTAATCCAAGCCACCAACCGCCTTTGGTTATTGTCATCATAAGGCGCCATGACTACAGCTTCTCTAACCTCGGAAAGAGCATGTAATTGATGCTCTATCTCACCTAGTTCGATACGGAAACCTCTCACCTTCACCTGATTATCCACACGACCAATAAACTCAAGGTTACCATCAGTACGCCAATTTACTAAATCGCCACTGCGATACAGCGTCTCTCCTTGCCTGTAAGGATTCGTAACAAAACGCTCCTCGGTCAGTTCAGGTCTATTTAAATAACCACGTACAAGACCAGCGCCACCGATGTATAGCTCTCCAGCAACGCCCAGTGGACATAGTTTACCGGTCTCATCAAACACATAGCATGAGGTATGATTTACCGCCGTCCCGATCGGCACTGTCGGCACATCTAAGTCTGTTGCGTTTGTTACGTTATAAATGGTAGTACAACAAGTACTCTCCGATGGGCCATAACAATTCGATATATGCACGCCAGGGAACAGGGCAAGCGCCTGCTTATAAACCTTCGGAGCCAAAGCGTCACCACCATGGAATAACCAACCCAGCTGTTTGTGAGATGGTTTTGTCGATATCCATTGTTCAAACAAGCCACTGGTCAAAAACAGCATGTTTATCTGATACTCTTCAACATACTGACTTATTTCTTGTGGATCTAAGTAACGATGCGGATATAACACTAAGGTCGAACCATTTAGTAGCGCCCCCCACAACTCTAATATCGACGCGTCGAAACTAATGGTTGCGGTCTGAGATACCCGACGACCCGGACCAAATTCAGTAAAGTTTGCATCAAATAAGAAACGCACTACGCCCAAATGTTTCGCTAATACGCCCTTAGGTTTACCGGTTGAACCTGAGGTGTAAATCACATAGGCCAGCGATTTATTGTCAAGCGCTGGCGCAAGATCATCAACTGCCATTTCGCTAAA
>NZ_JAVDWR010000060.1:0-1050 GCF_031457405.1 Rheinheimera soli
GCGAAACCGCCATGCGCCGCTGGGTTGAACAGTTAAAGTCTGAACATCAGGGAATAACACCCAGCTCCAAAGCGTTAACGGCGGAGCAACAGCGAATTCAGGAGCTGGAAAAACGCATCAAACGCCTTGAGTTAGAGAAAGAAATTCTAAAAAAGGCTACAGCTCTCTTAATGTCGGACGAATTCAAAAACATGCGCTGACAGGCCAATTAAGTGAGCAGTACCCAACCGAACTGGTCTGTGCGTTATTTGATGTTCCAAGGTCGACATTTTACGACCGGCGTTCAAAGCCTGTCGATGAAGAACAGCAAGCGCTAAGCCAGCGTATTGTGAGTATTTTTAAGGAAAGCCGTGCCTCAGCAGGAAGTCGGACTATCGTGAGTATCCTGCGTGCTGAGGATACAACAGTAAGCCGGTTTAAAGTGATGCGGTTAATGGAAGACGCTGGCCTGCAAAGTAAGCAGCCTGGTTCGCACTCTTACAAAGTGGCAACCGTTGAACGGGTTGATATTCCAAATACTCTGGCGCGGAATTTTAAACCTGAACGGCCTAATCAGGTGTGGACTGGTGATATCACTTATATCTGGGCTGGTCGCTGGGTTTATCTGGCGGTTGTGCTCGATTTATATAAACGACGCGTGGTGGGTTATGCGATGTCAGACAAAGCTGATGCGGCATTGGTAATTGCGGCGCTGGCCATGGCTTGGCAACAGCGTGGTAAGCCAAAAGACCTGATGTTCCATTCTGACCAGGGCTGCCAATATACAGCGCTCTCGTTCAGACAAACACTGTGGCGCTATCAGATACAGCAAAGTATGAGTCGTCGAGGTAACTGCTGGGACAATGCACCTACTGAGCGTTTGTTCCGCAGTTTAAAAACGGAATGGGTGCCAAAAACGGGTTATGAAAATCTGGCAGAGGCAAAATCAGATATTAGCCGTTACCTGCTTGGGTATTACAACCACAGGCGGCCACACAGCTTTAATGCTGGGTTACCGCCAGTGATAGCAGAACAACCTAAGTTAGTGTCCGGAAATACTTGACCACTACA